>CAVUOS010000052.1:0-100453 GCA_963743105.1 Terriglobia bacterium | reverse complement strand
AATTCTGTCCGCAGGATTGCTCCCGCGGGACGGCCATTCCTCTGGGCCGGGCATTGCTGCCCGGCTCTAGCGACCTACCCGAAGGTTTGACGCACCGAGCCGGCACGTGTCCGCAGCCTGATTCAAAGAACCAAAGCCGCGAACTTCCTTCCTATTTGGTCTTGCTCCGTGTGGGGTTTGCCCTGCCCGCGACATTACTGCCGCGGCGGTGCGCTCTTACCGCACCTTTTCACCCTTACCCCGTTGCCGGGGCGGTATATTTTCTGTGGCACTTTCCGTCCGCCAGGCTTGAACCGGGCGTCCCGGACGTTATCCGGCACACTGCTCTGCGGAGTTCGGACTTTCCTCTCCTCGCACCGAAGCGCGGGAAGCGGCCGTCCGGTCCGGCTGCCTACATCATTCATTATACGATGGAGCGCCAGGACGTGAGACTTCGGATCTCGCAGGCCTATCGCAGGCAAATCGGTGCGAGAGCTGACAATTCACTGTAAACTGATATCGCGCCGCCATCGTTCTCTGCCCCTGACGTCCCATGTCGGGGTGAGTTCCGGGGCCTGAGGGCTGACGTCCGACGCCTGTCTGATTCCTTCGTGAATTACCTTGAAGCCATCCGCGTGGCCCTGCAATCGCTGTGGGCGAACAAGCTCCGCTCCGTGCTGACGCTGCTGGGTGTCGTCATCGGCGTCGGCGCAGTCATCGCGGTCGTGACCTTCGTCTCCGGCATCAACGACTACGTCGCGAAGAAGATATTCAATCTCGGCGCCGACGTATTCATCGTCGCGAAAATGTCGGCGGTTGAAACCAACGTCGATCATTTTCTTGAAGCCGAGAAGCGCAAAAACCTCGACATGGAGGATTACCAGGCGGTGGTCGATGCCTGCCAGCACTGCCAGTACGTGGGCGCATTGATGCAGGGCGTCGGCAAAGTAAAGCGCAACGAGCAATCGATCAACGACACCAACATTCAGGGCATCACTCCCTCGATTGCCACAATCCTCGATACCGATCTGACGTCCGGCCGCATGATCAGCGACACGGATCTGAATAACCATATCCAGGTCGCCGTTGTGGGAACCGACATTGTGGACCATCTGCTAGCAGGCGGCGATCCCCTGGGAAAAGAGATCAGAGTCGATGGCTGGACCTATCAGGTCATCGGAGTCGGCAAGAAGAAGGGAAAGACCCTGGGCCAAAGCGCCGACAACTACGTCTTGATTCCCATCACTGTGTATCTCAAGAAGTATGGAGCTCACAATCACAGCATCGCGATATGGGGCAAGGCCTCGGCGACCGGCAATCCCCTGAATCAGGCCATCGACGAAGCGCGGGTAGGACTGCGCTCGCATCGCCACGATCGTCTCGGCCAAGACGACAGCTTTGAGATTGAGACCAACGCTAGCCTGCTGGGCATCTGGTCAGGACTCAGCAACACATTCTTCATGGCGACCATCGGAATCGCCGCTGTCTCGCTGGTCGTCGGCGGCATCGTAATTATGAATATCATGCTGGTCTCGGTGACCGAGCGAACGCGCGAGATCGGCATTCGCAAGGCACTCGGCGCGCGCCGTGACGACGTCCTGCTGCAATTCCTGATCGAGTCGGTGATTTTGGCGCTCTTGGGCGGAGCTCTCGGGGTTCTTGGCGGCATAATCCTCGCCAAAGGCGTTACCGCAATCATTGGAATGCCTTCATCAATCAAGCTCTGGGCTGTCTTCGCCGGATTGACGGTTGCGGCAAGCGTGGGAGTATTTTTCGGAGTCTATCCCGCACGCAAGGCGGCGAAGCTCGACCCGATCGTGGCGTTGAGATTCGAGATGTAGACCATTGAGTCGTTGGGGGATGAGTCGTTGGGAAATTGAAACTGCAGCGCGCTAGACTAGTTTTCAATCGCTCAATCACAAAATCACTCAATCACCAAATCATCCATGATTCGCAAATCCGAATTCGGCGAGATTGTCCAGATGGCAACCGACACCATCCGCAGCAACAAACTGCGCTCCGCGCTAACCGTGCTCGGGATTGTAATCGGCGTTGCCGTTGTGATCGGCGTCTCTTCGATTGGACGCGGCCTCGACGATAATGTCCGCGAGTTGGTTGCCAGCATGGGGTCGAATATCGTTTTCGTGTTTCACATTGAGCCCTTCGTTTTCGGACGCATGAGTGAGGAAATGCGGACTCGAAAGGAACTGACGTTTGAGGACGCAGAGGCGATTCAAGAGCTGCCACATGTGAAAGCGGTATCGGCGGGAATCCGCTTGTTCCGTCCTGAACTGGGCGTCGGTACCTACGCGGTAAAATATCAGGACAAGAAGGTAAAGAACACAATTCTTGAGGGAGACACGGCCTCGGTGAAAGATGTATTTGACTTGCCCATGGCCAGCGGTCGGTGGTTTACCGACATCGATGACCAACACCGTTCCGCCGTGGTCGTGCTCTGCTACGACACCCAGCATGAACTCTTTGGCGAAGAAGAGCCTCTAGGCAAAGAGGTCAATATCGAAGGGCGGCTCTTCGAGGTCGTCGGGACAGTAAAGAAGATCAAATCCGTGTTCGGCGGAGGAAAAGATCCAAACGACAATCGCGTCTTCTTTCCGCTGAAGACGTTCAAATCGCTTCATCCCGAGCTGAAGCAGCACTGGATCAGCGTGAAGACCACCTCGCATGACGACATCCCGAAGGCCATCGACGAGATTCGAGAGCTAATGCGCCGGCGGCGAAAAGTTGCTTTCGACAAGCCGGACAACTTCGCCGTATTCACATCAGATTCCATTTCGGATTTTTGGAACCAGCTTACCGGCGCGCTCTTCATCGGTATGTTCGCGATTTCCAGTGTTGGTCTGGTGGTGGGCGGTGTCGGGGTCATGAACATCATGCTGGTCAGCGTTACCGAGCGCACGCGGGAGATCGGCGTCAGGAAGGCAATCGGCGCGCGCAAGCGCGACATCCTTTTGCAGTTCACGCTCGAGGCGATCATGCTGACCGCGGTAGGAGGCGTTATCGGCATCCTTGCCGGAGCCGTGGTCGTCTGGGTGATACCCATGATCTGGCCTTCGCTCCCCGCGCGCTTGTCAATGTTCTGGGTGTCTTTTGGTTTCAGCTCTGCCGCAGCGGTTGGACTGGTGTTCGGAATCTATCCGGCGTGGAAAGCGGCGAATCTGGACCCTATCGAATCTCTGCGGTACGAGTAGATGGCCTGCACTCGGCGATAATTCCCTCCATCGCCAGCCCATCATGCGCAAGAGCGAGTTCGGCGAAATCGTTCAGATGGCAACGGACACGATCCGCACCAACAAGCTGCGCTCGGGCTTGACCGTGCTGGGCATTGTGATTGGTGTTGCCGTTGTCATAGGAGTCTCGTCGATCGGCCGCGGCCTCGACGACAACGTTCGCGATCGCCTCGCCACCATCGGATCCAACGTGATTTTCGCCTTCCATCTCGAGCCCTTCACCTTTGGCCGAATGTCAGATGAGATGCGGGCCCGAAGAGAGTTGACCGCCGAGGACGCGGAGGCGCTTCGTGACTTGCCTCATGTCCGCGCGGTGGCAGCCTCGATTCGCCTCTTTCGTCCAGAAATCGGCAGCGGCACTTACGCCGTCAAGTATCAGGGTCGCAAGGCGAAGAACACCCTCCTCGAGGGCAGTACAGCTTCACTGCTGGATGTGGAGGATCTGCCTCTCACCAGCGGGAGATGGATCAGTGAATTCGATGACGAGCATCGCACCGCGGTCGTAATCCTGTGCCACGACACCACCCACGAATTGTTTGGGGATGAGGACCCGCTGGGCAAGGAGGTAAACATCGAAGGCCAGTTGTTTGAGGTCATAGGCACGTTGGGCAAGATCCAGTCGGTGTTCGGCGGGGGAAAGGATCCCATCGACAATCGGGTCATATTCCCGCTCCGAACGTTCAAAATGCTACACCCGGAGTTGAAGCAGCACTGGATTGTGGTCAAAGCCACGTCTCACGACGACATGCCCAAGGCGATGGACGAGATCCGTCAGGTCCTGCGGCGCAGACGAAAAGTTGCTTTTGACAAGCCTGACAACTTTGCCATCTTCACCTCTGAGTCGATCACCGAAGTATGGAATCAGATCACCGGCGGCTTGTTCATCGGTATGTTCGCGATCTCGAGTGTTGGTTTGGTTGTTGGTGGCGTAGGAGTGATGAACATCATGCTGGTCAGCGTGACTGAGCGGACGCGGGAGATCGGGGTGCGAAAGGCGATCGGTGCCCGCAAACGCGACATTCTCCTGCAGTTCACGCTGGAAGCTATCATGCTTACAGCTGTCGGTGGTTTGATCGGAATCCTGGTCGGGGCGATCGTGGTCTGGGTGATTCCAGTGCTGTGGCCCTCTCTGCCGGCACACATGTCCACGTTCTGGGTAACCTTCGGATTCAGCTCCGCCGCTGGGGTTGGATTGGTATTTGGCATTTATCCGGCCTGGAAAGCAGCGAACCTTGATCCCATTGAATCGCTCAGGTACGAATAGATGGCCGGCGTTGGCGCATGATTCAGCACACAATCGGAATCCTCGAGATCGTTGCCATTCTCGGTTCCCTTTCCAGTTGCATTTACTACTTCGTTTGTCTGTATAGCGCGGCCACCTTCTTTCTCGCGAGCAAAGCGCGAGCCGGCACTCGCTCCACCCACGCACCCCCGGTTTCCATCCTGAAGCCGCTGAAGGGAATCGATCCCGAGATCTATGAGAGCTTCCGCACTCACTGTCTACAGGATTACCCCGAATATGAAATCATTTTCGGCGTCTGTGATCCCGCCGATCCAGCTGTCGGCAGCGTGGAGCGTTTGCAGCGGGAGTTTCCAGACCGTGCCATCGGGTTGGTGATCTGCCCGAACATACTCGGCCCCAACGTAAAAGTGAGCAATCTCGAAGAGATGGTCCAGGCCGCTCGTCACGAATACCTGATCGTCAACGACAGCGACATCCGAGTCGAGCGCGACTACCTGCAACGGGTCATCGCACCCCTGGCTGACGCGCGGGTGGGGATGGCCACCTGCCTGTATCGCGGAGTTGCTGCGCCTACGCTAGGTTCGCGGCTGGAAGCGCTCGGCATCAGCACGGATTTCAGCGCCGGCGTTCTCGCTGCCCAGCTGCTCGAAGGCGGCCTGAGCTTTGGATTGGGATCGACGCTGGCGTTTCGACGAAAAGAGTTGAATCAGATCGGCGGATTCAGAGCGATCGTTGATTACCTGGCCGATGACTACGAACTCGGACACCGTATTGCCCGTCTCGGCCTGAAGGTTGTGCTCTCGGACGTCGTGGTCGAGACGCACATTCCGCCTTACGACCTCGGCGGGTTCCTGGCGCACCAGATGCGATGGGCACGGGGAGTGCGCGATTCGCGGCTCGGTGGATACATTGGGCTGGCCGCAACGTTCGGCTTGATGTGGGCGCTTCTGAATCTGATCTTAGCCCACGCCGCACGTTGGTCCTGGGCAGTACTAGGAGCGGTACTGCTTCTGCGGATTCTGGTTGCACTCGCCGTCGGAAAGTCCGTCCTCAAAGATAGCCAACTATCCGGCCAAATGTGGCTGTTGCCTCTGCGGGATCTCATCGCGGTCGGTGTGTGGATTACGAGTTTTTGGGGCCACACCGTAACATGGCGGGGTGATCGCTTCGAATTGAGAAAGGGCAGATTGATCCGGACTTCGTAGTTTCAGTTGTTGGTTGCCGGCTCGGTGATCAATTCGAAACGGCCATCGGCAGAGAGCCGGTAGCGGCGTCCGCGCCAGGAAATCGTGTTGCCAAAAAATCCTGCTATCCAGAAGAAAAATCCGATCAGATCTTCGATCGTCAGCAGCGCCCAGTTGACCTTTGCGCGTAGCACACGCGCCGAAACCACATAAGCCGCGACTGCGCGCACCGCCAGAGCGACAGGCAGAACTGGCCACCATGCCGGCGAGAAGGTACACACGATCAACGCCAGCGGCAAAGGCATGGTGAACAATTGCCCGATGTATCCCGCCGGGCGGGACCGGCGCGTGCTGCGCGCCCATCGCAGCCGGTGAGCCATATTCTCGGTGAAACTCGCGCTTCCGATGTGATGTTCGACGACATAAGAGGACAAGATCACGCCGTGACCAGCATCGGCGGCGAATTTTCCCATGACGAAATCTTCTGCCAGATAGTCTTTCAAACGAGCAAAGCCGCCGATCGACTGCAGAACGCGCCGTCGGGCAACAATCGTCGGCCCAACCGCAAACCGCATGCCTTCGAGCATCCGCGCCACCAGCGCTCCGCCCCAGAAATCGGTGTTCATTCCCGTCGCCTCCAGGCGTGACCAGAAGCTTCGCCCGGGAACGGCGCGGTAAGGGCAGGTAGCCACACCGAGTCGCGCGTCCCTGAAATTCAGCAGCGGCGGTGCGCAGAAGATCCGGGGTCACCCGAATATCGCTGTCGCTCATCACCAGCAGATCATTCGCAGCGGCCGCCATCATGCGTTCCAGGCTGTAGACTTTTGCATTCGGATACGGCGGTTCGCCCGTGATGATAAGGCGCGAAGGAATCTTCGAATACTCAATTTGTAGTCGCGACACAACCTGCACTGCAAAATCGCTCTCGTTCCGAACCGCAAACAGAATTTCAAAGGCTGGATAGTCCTGCTCAAAGAACGTCCGCAGATTCGATTCCAGATCAAGATCCAGTCCGGCCAGCGGCTTCAGGATGCTGATCGGCTCGGCACCCTGCAGCGTCGGAGGCCGAACCCGCAGATAACGCAATGCTGCGATGATCTGCATGAACGAGTAGACAACGGAACCGCAGAGGACGGCCAGGAACACGCCCGCAAGAATCTGTGCCGGGTGCGTTTGAAAAAAAATCAAGGGAAAGGGCGCATCTTGCGCTTGGCAGCATGGACCGGACCGTCAGTATTATACCGAGCGCGCGACCGTAGCGCCGGCGTCCTCGCCACGAAGAAAATACCCAAAGTTCAAGCTAAGGTCACTCTACCTGTCCACCAGGCGGTGCACTGTCCAGCGCCTTGCGAATCTTGGAAGATAGTTGTCTCAGGGTATACGGCTTCTGGAGGAAGTTCGTTTCCAAATCCACCACCTTGTGGTCGAGAATAGTCTTTCCCGCGTAGCCGGAAACGAAGAGAAACTGCGTGCCCGGACGCAGCCGCGCAACTTCCTTCGCCAGAGCACCTCCGCTCATCCGAGGCATGACGACATCGCTGACCACCACATGAATCGTTTTCTGTTCTTGCGCCAACGCGAGAGCGTCGAGCCCATCCCTGGCTTCGATTACGTTGTATCCCTGCAGGCGCAGAAATTCCGCCGTTGCGCGCCGCACAGCCGCTTCGTCTTCGACCAGCAGGATCGTTTCCGATCCCCCCAATTCGCTGTGAGATTCAGGCTGTGCGATGTCGCTCGGATGATGCCGCTCATTCGCGCACGGCAGATAAATTTTGAAGACGGTGCCTGATCCCGCTTCCGCGTAGACCCATATGAAACCATGGTTCTGCTTCACGATGCCATAAACCGTCGCCAGCCCAAGGCCGGTCCCCTTGCCCGATGGTTTGGTCGTGTAGAAGGGCTCAAAGATGTGCGGCAAGTCTTCCGCAGGAATGCCATGTCCGTCGTCACTCACGGTAATGAGCGCATAGTGTCCTTTCGGGATGACGGCAGGTTTTCCATGAATGTACTCGTCGTCCAGGCGAACGTCGGACGTCTCGATTCGCAGATGGCCACCCTGCGGCATCGCGTCGCGCGCGTTCGCTGCGAGATTCATGAGCACCTGCTCGAGTTGAACGGGGTCGATTCGCACGCGCCCGAGACCCTCGCCGGGAGAAAAAGTGAATTCGATGTCCTCTCCGATTAATCGCGGAAGCGTTTTGGCAATATTGCTGACCACCGCATTGAGTTCGACCACGCGCAACGCCTGCGGTTGTTTTCTGCTAAAGGCGAGTAGTTGTCGCGTCAACTCGGCGGCACGCCGCGCCGCTTGCAGGATTTCCTGAATCTTGGTTTCTAGCGGGCTGTTGTGGACAACTGAATCCAGGGCGAGTTCCGAATAGCTAGTGATGATGGTTAGCAGATTGTTAAAGTCGTGCGCGACGCCTCCCGCCAGGCGGCCGATCGCGTCCATCTTCTGGGCTTGCAGCAATTGCGCCTCGAGTCGCAGTCTCTCGGTCAAATCGCGTCCGTTGGAAATAAAATGAGTGATTTTCCCATCCGCATCGCGTATCGGACAGACGCTCTCCTCGACGTAATAAAGCTCGCCATTCTTCTTGCGATTCACCAGGATCCCGCGAAACACGTTCCCGGCGAGCATTGTCTTCCACATTTCCTGATAGATCTCAGGACCCTGTTCTCCCGATTTCAGAATCCGCGGGGTCTGTCCGCGTGTCTCGTCGCGGCTATAGCCGGTCAACGCTTCGAACGCAGGATTCACGTATTCGATAACACCCTGGCAGTCGGTAATCACGACGGTGTCGGCCGACTGTTCAACAGCCCGCGATAGCTTCCGCAGGGATTCTTCCGCGCTGTGTTGTTCCAGTTGGAGGCTGTGCAAAGCAACCGTATTGTGAATCGTGCGCACCAGCGTTGCTCCGTCAAGACGCGACTTCGCCAGGCAGTTCCACGTACCTGATCCGATGATGTCGGCCACCATCTTCTCGTCCGCATCCTCGGTTAGCAGAATGAATGGAACCGAGCGTCCGTCATGAAGCAGGTCTGTCACGAGGCCAACCGCCTCGGCGTCGTCGGCATCGTGTTCGAAGAGCACCAGTCCATATGGCCGGTGCTGCATCATCTCTCTAGCCTCTTCGAGGGTGGAAGCGTGTTCCAGATCGGCCGCGATCAGAATTCGATTGCGCTCCAGCATCTCGCGAATCAGAAAAAAGTCTTCCTCGTGATCGCCCACCAGGAGAACGCGCAAAGGTGCGAGGGCCGGTTTTGCTGCTGCTAACACATGGTTACCATCGGAATCTGGGGAGAGAAGTTTAGTAGGGGTGTTGTCGATAAGTATTTCCCAAATTGAGAGTGTCAAACCAACCTAGCCACATTCGGAACAGCCTCTGCTAAAAACCGACCTCGCCCGCGTGACCCATCTGCGCGCCACGGGGGGAAGATAAGAAGGTAATTAACGCAATTGTGAAAGTGCGAAATGTCTCGATCCGCTCTTCTAATCCTCTTGTTGGCGCTGGCTAGCAATGCCCCTGGGTTCGCTAAAGATCTCTTCGGATGCAAGCAGGAGTTCGGGTATGAAATGGCGGGCCAATCGCATGGTCACAGCCGCCATCACTTTCGTGTGGAAAGCCCTATTGCGCGAGATCGTCAAAAACACCAGTAGCTAGCTCCGATGGGTGGCCCAGCTTTGCTTTCCACCGAGTTCACACGATTGAAGGTGCGCGCGCGCCCAACGGGAAGCTAGTCCGTGGAAGCTTTGTGGGCAGACTGTCCTTACCTCGAATCAACAGATCCACTTCGACGCCAGTCTCACTTTTAACGAAAGACGACAACCACTTCAGGCCTGGGCAACAACACCGCTGTTCAGCTGCAGAAATGCGGGGTGTCCCCAAGCCTTCGAGCGATGTTGCCCATCAGTGGGGGATTGTCACCACCACTCGATAGAACCCAAGATTATCCAACGTAAACATGTCGGGCACGCTCATTCCTTTGGCCTTGGGATACAACGATTGCGGTTCAACAACTTCGTTAACCGCAAACCACAACCATCCTGTTGCCGGAGCGCCTTCTTCCTTCGTCGGGTCTGGCCACCTTGTACCTATCAGAAAGGGATTGCGGGCATCATTCGGTGGTTGCCCATTCGAGTCGAGGTCCTCGCGATCCATAATCGTACCCAACAGGGCGCCGTAGCTGAGGTCCGGAGCAATCTTATACTTCTGGCGTCCCCTAAAAGAAGTTGGCGCAATCACAAAGTCCCCCTGTGGGCCACTCCAATAGTGACGTGGTGCGAGGCTCTGCCATTGTTCTTCGGAGAAGTACTCCTCTGGGACGTGATTACTATCTTGCAGGAGGCCCGGATGAGCCTTCACCATGTCTCTCTCGAGAGCGATGCGCTTTTCCACTTGATCGAAGATTCCCTGGAAATCCGTATTGACTCTTCCGTCGGCAACAATGTCGACCTTCGTGCCCTTTTTCAGATAGATGTGTCCCGGCTGCCAACCCATCTGCGGACTGACAATCAGGTAAAACTGATCCTGTTCCTGAGTCGATGACTTAAGTTCAATCTCGCTGCCCTTGGATGAGATAGTTACTTTGCTGGTCGTGACATGCAACAGTCTCGGCACAAGCCAAACGGCCAACAAGCCGAAGCCCAAACAACATGCCAGCAGACCAAAAAAGGCAGCAAATTTCTTACCATCGGAAATAATCACCTCGATCAGATCAGCGATTGACTTGTCCATGTTGATTCCTCCACGGACCTGCTTCGGCCACTACGAGACCCGGCCAAGGTTACTCTTATCGTGACTGCAAGTCGACCAGGCTAAACACTTGTCACCTCCCCCGAGTGACAACACCTGAATGCGTGGGCATGCCGGAGCGCAGCCCAAGTCTTTACGTATGTCGTAGCGTATGACTAGCGGCTCGCCCCAACTCTGTCTCGCTGTGTATGCTGAGTGCTATTGCTCAACCGAAGATATCCCCTACTGATTACGCGCAACCGGCAGGAGGTCTGGGCCGGCGCAGGAAACCACCATATCGGACTCCCCAAGGACTAGCGCAATAGTAATGTCATGAGCAAGATTGGCCGCGCTGTCGACGGTGAGCGCGACAACATCGGCGCAGCCTGCAGAAGTCTAACAACGCCAGAATGTTTAGTTATTACTTGCCATCGAACCTGGTACGGGACGCGAAAAACGCCACTGGAGACGGCTACCACTCCGACGGTCATCTGCTTGTCAACGTCCTGCAATAAATCTGTAAAATTAACAGCGCTCTCCTGCGAAAAGTAATGCATTATTTGTTAACCCTTTCGTATTTTCCTCGTCTAATCAACTAAATCCGGTGGACCTCGATTCTTGCGGAGATCGACGGAACGCCACAGCAGCATCGGGCGTATAGAGCAATAAGCGGGGTTGTGGCCGCATCGCTCTTCGGACGTCTGCCTCCGCGGCAAACGAGTCCATGGAACTTGTGGGACAGCGCTTTCTGGGCGTCCAACGTTTCTGGGGGAAGTATGGAGAATGTGGAAAGGTCCAATGGCTCTCTGAGGCCGATCGACAGATACGACGTCGGCCACGTGCAGGAAGTGATCCGTCAGGCTCACGATGAACTGCGGCAGTTAATGCAACAGCGTGCCGAGATCATGAAACGCATCGGCACGGTAAAACAAACCATCTCCGGTTTGGCGAATCTCTTCGGGGACGGCGTACTCAACGAAGAGTTGATGGAGCTGGTTGACCGCAAAAGTAATGGGCGTCAGCCAGGTTTCACGAAGGCTTGTCGAATGATTCTGATGGAAGCCGGCCGCGCCATGAATTCGCGCGATATCTGCGACTACTTCCAGGAAAAGCTGCCGGATTTGCTCGCTCGCCACAAAGATCCCATGGCGTCAGTGACGACAGTCTTGAACCGCCTGGTGGAATATGGCGAAGCGGAAGCGGTCGTTTCAAATGGCAGAAGGGCATGGCGGTGGGTAGCCGACGTGCCCGCTTCGCCCTCCGCTGCCGGTGGCCAGGTAGGGCTCGTCTCCTAGCTAGCACCGGATCCTTACGCTGCGTCGGCGTATTCGTCGAGGTTGCCTCGATCAGCGTCCCATCCTCTGCAAGAGTATCCGCTGCGCTTCTCAAATCTTCTAGCGAGTCGGACCGTCTTCCGGCGGCAACAACATCCCCTTTTCCAGGTGCCGCGTCACGTGTGCGTAAGAAGCCGCATGCGGGTCGTGCGTGACCATCACAATGGTCTTGTGGAAGTCCTCGTTCAGCCGCTTCAAAATCTCCAGAACCTCTGTCGCCGAATGGCTGTCCAGATCGCCGGTTGGCTCGTCCGCCAGCAATAGTGTTGGATCGCTGACGATGGCGCGCGCGATTGCCACGCGTTGTTCCTGCCCGCCGGAGAGCTGCTTGGGCAGGTGATGAACGCGATCCTCCAGTCCGACCAGTTTCAGCGCCGTCATGACGTGATCGCGCCGCTGCTGCGAATTGAGCTTGGTGAGCAACAGCGGCAGCTCCACGTTTTCAAAAGCCGTGAGTACTGGAATCAGATTGAACGTCTGAAATACATACCCGATGTGCTCGTTGCGCCAGCGGGCAATCTGGCTGTCGTTGAAGCGAAAGATGTCCTGCCCTTGCACCAGCAGTTCGCCGGACGTCGGCCGGTCGATCGCTGCAATCATGTTCAGCAGCGTTGTCTTGCCAGATCCCGACGGTCCCATTAGCGCGAGAAACTCGCCCTTGGCGATATCGATTGAGACGTCGTCAAGCGCGGTCACCTGAAACGCATCCCGCTTGAAGATCTTACTGACGCCGCGGACTTGAACGACTTTCGTACTAGTGGCAACGTTCGGTTCTGCAACTGTGCTCATGATTGCCCCTTAATTTTGATTTTGTCACCATCTTTCAAAGTGGCTGGCGCGCTAGTGACCACGCTTTCCCCCCCACCAATCCGTCGACCAGCGCTCCATCGGCGCGCTGGCTTACGACGTGAATCTCACGAGCTACCGCTCTTCCGCTGTAGGCGATGTAGACGATCTTCTTGCCGTCTCGATCTCGCATCGCCGTGGATGGCACGAACACGCCGGCAGGTCCCGACGCGCTGGGTTTCTGCGAAGTCTCATCGGCAATGAACTTCACGGTCGAATTCATTTCCGGACGCAGATACTCATCCGGATCCTGAATTTGCACCTTAACCTGCACGGTGGCTTTTTGACGATTGGCCTCGGGAGAAATCTCGGCGATCACCCCACGGTACTTGCGGTCGGGGAAGGCGTCGACGGTAACGATGGCCTTTTGCTTCGGCCCGAGCCGCGCAAAATCGGCCTGCGCGATATCGAGTTCCACTTGCAGATCTTTCAGATCCGCCATGGAAAAGACCGGTCGCGCCGCGCTGGCAAACTGTCCTGTTAGCAGTTCGCCCTTTTCCACGCTGCGATCAAGAATGGTGCCCGTAATTGGAGCTCGGATCACGGTTGCGTCAAGCTGGGACTTGGCGTACCCAGCTTGCCCTTCGGCCTGCATGAGCGCGCCCTTGGCGCGCGCGATTTCCTCGACACGTGGTCCGATCTTCGCCAGCTGATAGTTCTGCTCCAGAGAATGCACGCGTTGTTGACTGGCCTCATACTTCGCCGACGCATCATCCAAGGCCTGCTTAGACATGACACCTTGGTCAAAAAGTTTCTTGATGCGTTCTAAAGATATCTGGTCGTTGGCTGCTGTAGCCCGTGCTTCGCTTAAGTTGTGTTCGGTCTGTTGGATCTCTTCCGGCCGCGAACCATGCTCTAATTGCAGTAGCTGCGCTCGCGCGCTCTCGGCTGCGCCGGCCGCCTGCTCATACTGCGCACGGAATTCCTGGTCTTCCAGGCGAACCAGAACTTGTCCCTCTTTCACCTGATCGCCTTTTTCCACGCCGATCCAAGCGACCCGTCCCGTCACCTTCGAATTCGCCTCAATCTTGTGGTGCGCCACGATGTATCCGGTGGCGGACAGGACTGTGCTGCCCGCTGCGTCATTGCTGGCTTGCGCTGCCGCGCGGACCACCTCTACTTCCGGGATCGTCGAAGAAAAAGCCCGGTACGCTAGAGTGATGACTCCTAGCAGCACGACGACTGCAATCCCGATAACGATGTAGCGCCGCGCCCATGCAGGTGGTTCTCCGCCATTGTCGCTTCTTTGCGAACGGTCGATGCGTAAGCTCCGCAGATCTTCGTGTTTCGTATCAATCGCCATAAGAATCGTTAAGCTTCTAGTTGCTTGCAAGTTCGCCTAACCTCGCAGCGCATTCAGAATATTCTGTCTTGCTGCATGCCATGCCGGCGCCAATCCGCCGACAAGTCCCATGACAAGAGCAAAGACGATGGCGCGCGTTGCAACAGCCGGAGTAATTCGCAAGGCGAAAACGACCTCGCTGAACGTTACAGCATTCGATGTTCCCGTCTGCATTCCGTTGAAGGGAAGCATTAGCACGATGCCGGCCAGCGCTCCCAGGAAAGCAATCAGAAGAGACTCGAACACGAATGAGGTAAGGATTGCTGGCCGCGAGAAGCCAATCACCCGCAGAGTAGCAATCTCCCGTCCGCGATATGCCACTGCGGCGTACATTGTATTCATGGCCGCGAAGATCGAGCCGACCGCCATAATTACGCCGACGACCCAGCCAATTACTTTGATGGGCGTGCCGGAACTTGTCTGTTTCGCGTAGTACTCGTTCTCCAGCATGCCCTCGAGCTTCAACCGCTGATCGTCGCTGACCCGGTTCTTCAAAGCCTCGGCCGCTATCAGATCGGTCGCCCTTAGATAAGCCGATGCGAACCCGCCCAGGCGATCGAAGTCAGCACCCATCTGGTTCACATCGCCCCACACTTCCGATTCATACGCAGATCCGCCGGCATCAAATACTCCGACGACCTTCCACGATCCCTTGCCGAATTCCATGGTGTCGCCGATATTGGCATGAGTGAAGCGGTCGCGAATCGACTTGCTCACTACCACCTCGCGCTGCCCGGTTTGAAACCAGCGGCCTTCAACCAATTTCACAGGGGGCTGCTTTCCCGGATCATCGGGCGTCTGGCGCATCTCGAGTCCGTCGGGCATCATCCCGCGCACCGTCACGTTGACCTCGCCCGTCCCGTCTCTGCGCGGAAGCACGATGACCACCACCCACTCGCCCGAGACCATCGGCTCCCCTTTGCTATCTTTTGCGATTCCAGGCAGAGTCTTCAACGTCGGGAACAGAGAGGCGTCGAACCCGCCCGATAACTCGGCCTCCGATCCTTTCCGCAACACGAGCACATTCTTCGAACTCCCGCTGCTCACGAACGCTCGGTCCAGCCCCGCGACCAACGCCATTAGAAAGATCGCCGTGGTCACAGTGAGCGCGATGCCCAGCGCAGTCATTACGGTCAGGCCCTTCCTGAGTATCAGGTTGCGGATGTTGTAGCTGATTGGTATCGCCATAGTCGAAATCTCCACTCACCCAATGTGCCGCAGCGCGTCCACGATGTTTAAGCGGGATACCCGGTAAGCCGGCACGCATCCGCTGACGACCCCAAGAATCAGTGCAATTAGTAAAGAGAGTCCCGCAGCGGGCGGGTTAACCTTCATATCGAGCGGGATCCCCAGTCCGATGAAGCGGTGCGTTAACCCCGAAATGACGGGGATTGCCACTACAATGCCCAACACTCCGCCGGCAAGAGCCAGCGCCACCGACTCGCTAATGAAAATCGAGAGCACCCGCTGCCGCGTGAACCCGAGCGTTTTGAGCACGGCCACTTCGCGAGTCCGGCTGCGAACCGACATCGCCATGGTATTGGCTGAGACCAGCATGATGGCGAACACGACTGCCCCGCAAATGCTGAGAATGAACGCTTTCACATTCCCCAGAGACGCCACGAAACCGAGCTGAAACGCCTTCTCGCTCTCAGTCTTGGTTTGTAGCGGCGAGTTACGGAACATGTCATCGATCACTCTTGAAGCTTGCGCCACGTGCTCGGCCGAATCCACCTGGGCTGCGTACCATCCCGCTTGTCCCTTGAACCACGGCACAGCCTCTTCCAGATACTTGGCGTTGAAGTACAACGCATTCTGCGGCGGATCGCGGTGATAAATGCCACGAACCGTCAGCTCCAGATTCGCTGGGAAAATATTGGCCTGCAGCATGACCCGATCGCCGATCTTCCACCCATATTTGTTCGCCAGCGTGACATCGACGATGCATCCCGTGCGGTCATGCTGCCAAGCTTTCACCTGCTCCTCCGAAATGATTTTGTCCGACGCCACCTTCAGATATTCTTCTGGGTCGGTCGCCATCTGAGCGAAAAAGTGCTCGGGACGATCGTCGATGTAGCGCCCTCCGTACCAGGTGAGCGGAGTCACCGCATTGATTCCCTTCACCGCGCGGATCTTCTCCCGGTAGTACTCCGGCAAGAAAAATGCCAGCGACACGCGATCACGGATGATCAGTCGTCGCGCCGCCTCGGGCGCCACCTGATCCACATAGAACGAACGCCAGATGCAGATCATCATGGTCAGCAGCAACAGCGAGAAACTGATGCTGATCATGGTCAGCAAACTGCGCCGCTTATTGCGGAACGTATTGCGCACAACGAAACTGCCGAGCGTCATAGATCACCCAATGTGCCGGAGCCCGTCGACGATATTCACCTTCGATGCCGTATAGGAAGGGACTGCAGCACTCAACAACCCGACCAGCCCAGATGTAAGGATCGCAGCGACCCAGATTCCCGGGGTCACTCTTAAGGTGAAGAAGCTGACAAATTGCGGAGAATGAGTTGCAAGCCAGACTAGACCCGATCCCATGCAAATTCCGATCAGGCCGCCGACGAGCGACACAGCCACGGCCTCGCCGACAAAGAGAACCAAAACACTGATTCGAGTGAATCCGAGCGTCTTGAGCACCGCCACTTCGCGCGTGCGCTCGCGGATCGACATCGCCATGGTATTGGCGGATACGAGTAATGTGGCGAATACTACAGCCGAGCAGATACTGAGAATGAACGCTTTCACGTTGCCCATCATGGCCACGAACTCGAGTCCGAATGCCTTCTCGGTTTCCGCCTTGGTCTGCTGAGGGGAGTTGCGGAACATGTCATCGACAGCAGCGGCGATCTTGCTCACATCCCCAGGAGAATCAGCCAGGATACCGAACGTACCCGCCTGACCCTTGAACCAGCTGACGGCTTCCTCCACGTACTTGCTATTGAAGTACACGGACTTATTGTCAGGCATCGAATGAAAGATACCGCGTATATTCAGTTCGAGATTTATGGGGTAGATCGTTCCCTGCAGTACGATGCGGTCGCCGAGCTTCCAGCCGTATTTTTGCGCCAGGGTGTCATCTACGATTAATCCCTGGCGATCGCGTTGCCAGGCCTTTAACTGGTCCTCAGGCATAGCCATATCGCGGTAGACTTTAAAAAACTCCTCGGGATCTGTGCCGAACTGCGCGAAGAAATTTTCAGGCTTCTGGTCTTTGTAAATCCCGCCGAACCAGGAGACCGGTACGACCGCAACCACTCCTGGAATGGAGCGGATCTTCTCGCGGTAGTAACCGGGCAGCGAGAAGGTGAGAGACACGCGATGCCTCACGATGAGCCTCTCCGCGGATTCAGCGCTACCCTGGTCGAGGTAAAACGCACGCCAGATTGACATCATGAGCGTGAGCAGTAGGAGCGAAAACGCGATGCTAAACACCGTCAAGATGCTGCGCCGCTTGTTTCGGAACGCGTTCTTCGTGACGAACCGAGCTAAGGTCATGAGTGAACTCCGAGGCGAGCAGGAGACTGACCGCAGAAGGTGAGTACGGCCGACCCCCACAAGGATAGACGATAGCGTTCCATATCGACAATCATGCCGGACTGGGTATGTAAGGCCTGAAAGCGCCTCTCCGTCAATGAAGTGACGCCTCTATACTCCCCGGAGCTCCGCTCCGCCCACAAGTGGAGATCGTCACTGCACCCGGGTGACAAATGTCATCCCAAATCACACGTCTCAAGTAAAACCGTCGAGACCAGGCCAAAGTTACGCCTCGATTTCCTTCGTGAACCTTAATGGTTGACGCCTTTTAACCGGCCCCGAACCAAAGCCGCGCCCGGCGTCAGACCCGCAGCCTGACGCCGACCGCCTGCGTTAATTAATCCGGCCCTCATCGGCCGAAGGGCCGTAGAGGGCCGGAACCGAAGAATCGTTTAGCCGCAAATACACAGTGAGTTGTCCTCGATGATGAGCCAGGTGGCTGAAGACGGAGTCGGCAATCATATGTTGACGAGGACTCTCGCTCACCACATGACCGCCCACGACGAACCTCCACGAGGTCAGCAAATGGTCGTCGGTGGTGTTCTGCAACGCCTCTCGCGCTTCCGCAACCGCCGCATCGAGCGCTGCTATAAGTTCTTCGCGCTTGCGCCACTCCAGAGGTTTGAATTTCGCGGCGGCCGGTGATTTCAGATCGAGCTCATCCTGCTTCACCATGCTGACAATCCACGACGGCATGGTCGCGACCAGCGAAGCCAGGTAGCCGAGAGGCATGGACTTCGGATGTGGTTTCCAGTCGTTGTGGTCCTCCGGCACGCGTTGCAGCGCCAGGCGGCTGCTGCTCGCCTCGCGTTCCAGTTCGGCAAGAAAGAAGTCTGTAAGCTTCATTTTCATCTCCGTTCTCAAGAGTCGATCCGCCTTATTCGTATCGGCGCAATCGATGCCCGACACCGTATCAGCAATTGAGGACAGTTTCAGTCCTCGATTCATGGCACAATCATTTTCATGCTGCAGACGTCAGCCCGGCTGCTTCGCCTCCTTTCGCTCTTCCAGGCACAACGCTACTGGTCTGGAGCGGAACTCTCCCGCCGATTGGACGTAACTGGGCGGACCCTGAGGCGCGATGTCGATCGCTTGCGTAGCCTCGGCTATCCGGTTCATTCGACTGCAGGCGTCGCCGGAGGATATCAGCTTGGAGCGGGAGCGAACTTACCGCCGTTGCTGCTCGACGACGACGAGGCCGTGGCCGTTGCCCTGGGATTGCGCACCGCGGCGAGCGGAACCGTCAGCGGTATGGAAGACTCGTCGGTTCGCGCTCTACTGAAACTCGAGCAAGTCCTTCCGCCACGGTTACGAAATCGCGTGGCAGCGCTGCACGGTTCTATCGTCCAGTTAGGCAGCCGCGGGACAGTGGTCGATGCCGGCCGCTTGTCCGCGATCGCTGGTGCATGCCGCGATCACGAAAAGATCAGGTTTCGCTATAACGACCGCGCCGGCAGTGCCAGCGCGCGTATCATCGAGCCACACAAGCTGGTGCATACCGGCTATCGCTGGTATCTGGTGGCGTGGGATGTCGGCCGGGAAGACTGGCGAACCTTCCGCGTCGATCGCATCGATGGCAAGATCAGGACCTCGACACAGTTCAAGCCCCGCAAGGCGCCGGAAGGAGATTTCGTCGCCTTCGTCTCGAAATCGCTCTCACAGGTACCCTATCCCTGCCGAGCCCAGGTAACGTTGCTCGCGCCAGTCGAGGTGATCGCGAAGCGAGTGCCGCCTGCCGCCGGCACCCTGGAAGCAACCGGTGCCAGTTCCTGCCTCCTCAAAACGGGATCTCATTCCTGGGAATCAATCGCCATCCATCTGTTATGGCTTGGGGTTGATTTCAAAGTCCACGAACCGCCTGAGCTGATTTCCTATCTAGCGCACCTCTCCGACCGCATCAGCGCCGTAGTGAAGTCTTCAAGCCCGCGAGAGCTGACGTAGGGACAGCCGCCTCGGCTGTCCAGCGAAGGCGAAGCCCGCGTCTGAGCCGCCTGAATTTCGGCTTACTTTGGTAACTCGAACCGCCGCACGCGCGGCGATATCCTAACCATGCTCGGTCCTCGGATGTTCGCCGCCGCAAGTATGTATTGCGCGATGCAGCAATAGCGCCTGTGACGGCTTGGAGCAAGGAAGCAATGTCTACGAAAATCGGCCACTTCGAAATCCTCAGTGAACTGGCGAAATCGCCGACTGGCACGGTATATAAGGCCAACGACCCAGAGAGCAATCAGACCATCGCCCTGAAGGCGATCCAGTTGAGTATGTTTGGTGATCAGGCCGACGCGCTGGAGCGCGCGCTATTGGCCGAGGCCGAGAGCACCAACGTTCTCAGCAGCCCCAATGTCAGCAAGGTTTACGGCGCCGGCGAAATCGAAGGCCAGTTCTGCGCCGCCATGGAATACGTGCAGGGTAACAGCATTGCCACCATGCTGGCCCGCAAAGAAGGATTCTCCATCTGGGACCTGCTCGACATCGGACGCCAGCTCACCAGCGGCCTCGATCATGCGAACTCGCATAAGCTCGTGCACTACAGCCTCGAGCCCGCCAAGATCATGTGCGGATGGGACGGCACCGTCAAAATTCTGAGCTTCGGCATTTCGAGCGTCGGCAACTTTGCGCAGCACGTCAGCCAGGGACTTCCTTCGTTCCTGCACTACATGTCCCCCGAACAGGTTCGTGGCGAAGCGATGGATGGCCGCTCCAATCTTTACAGTCTCGGCGCCATGTTCTATGAGATGGTGACCGAGCGCAAAGCCTTCGACCGCGAAGACATCGAATCGCTCCGGCAGAGCATACTGGAGAGCACTCCGGTTGCGCCCATCCATGTGAATCCTAAGATCCACCCGCTGCTTAGCAACCTCATCATGAAGGCGGTGGAAAAAGATCCGTCCAGGCGCTACCAGAGCGGCCGGGAGCTGCTTGATGATCTCGAGAAGTGCAAGGAGTCGAAACCGGTAGCCGGCAAGAAGCCCGAAGCTCCAAAAGGAATCGCAGTTCCCAATCAGGCGAAGTCGGCAGCACAATCAAAGTTTGTAAGCGCGGCGTCTCCGAAGGCACCAGCTCCGGTTGCGACGCGTCCTTCTGTGCCGGCCTCGACCTCTCAGCCAAAGCCGCCCGCGCCAACGCCTCGACCTGCCGCGCCCGTTTCCGAATCTCGGCCTTCAACTCTAGCCAAACCTTCAAAGCTGGCCGTGCCAAAAGCGGCAGCTGCCGCAGCGGGCATGGGATCGAGCGCGCCGTCAATCTCCCTACCCGAAGCGAACGTTGCGCCCGCCGAGATTCAGGAACTGGATCTTTCGGACCAGACGTTTGCCAGCGCACCGCAGATCAACGTGGAGTCCGAGCAGCCTCCCGCCTGCATGTCGGCCGCGGTTGCGGATGAGCCCCAGGTAGAAACCTTCGAGCCTCAATCTGACCACGCCGCCCCGAAGATCGCAGTCGATCCGATGATGGCCGAAGGCGGCCCTGCCGGCGCAACCGGTACAAGCTTCTCCGAAATTTCTGAACTTCCTCCATTGAAGGAAGTCTACGTCGCGCCTCCGCCGCCTCCGCCAATAGAGACGGCTCCAGTGCAGCCAGAAATGGCAGCCGTCGCACCTTTTCGAGGCGGACGGAAAGTCGACGAGAAGCCCAAAGTACAGCCGCGCGAAGTGGCGACGAAGGCGATCAAAGAGATCAAAGGCGTTCCGCCCAAGCTGTATCTCTATGCCTTGGGCGGCGCCGGCATCCTCATTCTCGTGATTGCACTCGCGGTCACATACTACGTTCATAGCCAAAGCGACGAGGATGCCGGAGCGCCCCGTTCTACGGCCGTCTCCGAATCCCCGGTGCAGCCCGAGCCAGCACCCCCGGCTCCAAAGAACGATGCCGCACCCGCTCCTGCTCCCGCTCAGCCCATCGAGGTCGAGGAACCGGAGACCACCGCAACGCAACAGGCGGCTCGATCGAAGTCAAAGAGCGCAAAAAAAAAGGCCACGGCCGCGCCCGTCATCATTCCCGGACAACTAGCTATTGATTCCACGCCACAGGGCGCTCAAGTACAGCTTGACGGAGCCACCGATGCGAGTTGGGTCACGCCCTTCGCTCTGACCAATATTCAGCCCGGCCAGCATTCGATCACCATCAGCAAGCCCGGTTATTCCACCGATACACGGACTGTCACAATCACCTCAGGAAACCGCGCTACGGCGCAAATCCATCTCGCGCAATTGGTGGCGACGCTGGTAGTCAAGAGCGATCCGCCCGGGGCTAGTGTCTACGTCGATGGCCATGACATGAACGCAAAAACGCCCGCGCAGGTCAGCGTCGACAAGGGTCAGCACTTGGTGCTGGTTCGCCTGACCGGTTATCTCGACGAGACCTTGAATGGCCAGTTCACTCTCGGCCAGACACTCAACTTCTCTCCGACCCTGCAGCCCCTGGGCAACATCGACAGCATCAAAACCGTCGGCGGCAAGATGTCGAGGTTGTTCGGCGGCAAAGGCCAGCCCGGTCAGGCTACGCTCTCCATTCGCACCCAGCCCAAGGGCGCTCAGGTCGCCATCAACCAGCGCATGCTCGATAAGACCTCACCCGTTGACGTGATGGTCGATCCCGGCAACTATGTCCTCGACATCACACTCAGCGGATACGCTCCCATCCACAAGGTCATCAGCGCCACCAAGAACGGCAAGGTGGTAATCGACGAAGCGCTGCAGTCGCAATAAAGAAATCGCTTGTAAGCCCGCGAAGTAATCTTCCCCCTTCGTGTCCTTTGTGGTGAATGCTCTTCTTGCTTCCCACAGCAAAGCCCAGCTCTAATTCCGAGTTGTAGGACGCGAGAGGAGCAAAAACTACTCACGAGGGGACGTTACAATCGGTGGCGGGCCTTCCGGGTGGTCGCGCACATACTGCTCGAATGGTTCGTTGCGCAACATAAAGCGAAATCCTCTCTGCGTATTTGCGTCCACGGTCGTCTGCAAATCCAGCGCGTCGAACGGAATCACGTGTTCCGCGGGTTTCATCCCATTCCCCTCCATCATCATGAAGTGAAGTTGGCCGTCGACGACCCAGTAATCGGTGACGCTGAGAATGGTTCCATCTTTCAAGAAAAGCTGCGGAAAATCCTCTCTCTCTTGCCCGTAGACATTTACCGTAGTCTCGTACACTTGCGACACATAATTCGTTGGAGCAGGAGACGAGACAGTTGTGTAACCGACCGGCCAAGGCCAGAAGAGGTCACAGGTCGCCCACCAACAGGAGTTCGATCCCCAGAATGGTCCCCCAGGAAAAAAGGCGGAATGATAAACGATGAACGCCGGCGGAAATCGGCGAATCGGATGCCAAGGAGGGCGAAACCCAACCACGCCGATTGCGCCCGCAGTCGGCCCCATCGGGATCCGAGGAGTGGTAATCGGTGCGTAAGCAACCGGCGCGCGGATGATCGGTGCGTGGACCATCGGTGGTTGGACAATGGGCGCGCGGATAATCGGCGCTGAAGAAATCGGGACCCGGGAAATCGGTGGAGTCGGTGTGTAAATGGGTGCTCCACCGGTTCGAACGCCGGTGTGCTGTGCCAAAGCCAGCGTGGCGGAAAAACAAACAGCCACAGCGCAGGAAAGCACGATGAGGAATTTCTTGAGGATCGTCCGGAGAACCAAGGGCGGCATACTCTCACCCTCCCACAGTCTGCGCGAATCGCGCTGACTCATCACACAAGTGTAATCCCTTACCGGCCCGGTTTCCATTCTTGACGCGAGTTGCCGCAAGCGGACACTCACCGCCAAACTATAATTCGATGATTCATCCTCGCGCTACAGGTAACAGACGTTGCCCGGCGTTCAGTAGTTAAACTTGAGCCCAAACTGGATTACGCGAGGATCTGCTGCAGTAGCCGTGATGGTTGCGAAGGCACTCTTGCTCGTTTGAGTGCTGGGAGGAAGTACACCATTCGGCTGACCAAATGCCGGCGTGTTTGTCAGATTGAATATCTCGGCACGAAACTCTAGGTCCATCTGTTCTCGCAGTCGCGTGTGCTTGATAAACGCAATATCCGCATCCCTGTAGTCAGGGCCGCGCACCGGATTCCGCGAGGCGTTGCCTAGGGTAAATTGTGGCGCTTCCTGAAATGCCGCTATATTGAACCATTTGTCCGGGCTGCGCTGATCTGAAGGTAAGTTCGGTGAAGCCACAACATTCGGGCGCTGCACTCCGAATCCTGCAAAAGAATTGAAGTTCGTGGTCTGCGTGATAGCGAACGGCATGCCCGATTGAAGCAGGACAATTCCAGTGATCTGCCATCCGTTCGCCAGAACTCCCCAAACACCCGATGGATTCAGGCTGTGGCCATGGCCAACCGGGAGTTCCCAGGTCGAACTTGCAACAAACACGTTGGGAATATCCCCGGTCGACGAGTCCCGTTCCCGACGGAGATTGAAACTGTCCGCGACGGGAAAATTGGCAATGGGTCCGGTCAGGATAGATGCATCGAACACGGATGACGCGGTATCAATCAGCTTGGAGTGGGTGTAGCTCACCAGATAAGACAATCCGTGAAAGAGTCTTTGCTCCAACTTGGCTTCAAGTCCATGGTAAACCGTGCTACCCACGTTGTTTCGGTACGGCGCTACAGTCAGAAATTCTGGGAACGGTTTCAATAATTGCCCTGCCGCGATGGTGGGATCTCCTAAAGAAGATGATCGTGGAATCTGACCAAAGAAGGGATTCGTAACTTTCTGTAACAACGGCGCTCCAGTTGCCAACTGGTCGACGGTGAGCTGATTGATGTTCACATCAGGAATTCCCACATGCGTAATGTGCGAACCCACGTAGGCGACTTCAAACGACATATTGCGAGTCAGTTCGCGTTGAACCGCGAGGTTCCATTGTTGCGCATACCCGGAGCCGAGATCCCGAGTCACTGTGAACACGCCCTGTCCAAGACCCGCGTCGGGAGTCAGCGGAATCGGAGACACACTCGGGCCGCTAGAGAGCACAAATGCCGGGTTGATACTGTCCAAGGTGCGTTGACTAGTCGTCTGCAGGAACGGGAACTGTGGAACCGTGAACGGCGTGGTGATTCCGGTTTGCTCAATCCACACCAGACCATAACCGGCGCGGATGACCGTTTTTTCCTGCAGCATGTACGAGAGCCCGAGACGTGGGCCAAAGTCATGCCAGTGCAATTCTCGCGCAGTGTTCGGATTTCCATCCTTCCCCAGGTAATCGAGTTGCTGGGTTTCGGTGTTGAAGATGGCGCCTTGGTTGTCAACTTCGGTCGAGGGAAAATTGAGCGTCCAGCGAACCCCAGCGTTCAAGGTGAGGCGACGGGTTGCCTTCCAATCGTCTTGGACAAAGTATTCCTGAATGTGAGCACGGGGACGCAGGATCTTTCCTTGAAGATCAATCGAGAACGTCTGCACTTGCCCGAGAAGGAAACTCGCCAAGGGATCGCCTCCAGTGGTATTGGTGGTGGCTGTAGCGGGGAGGTTAGTGAACAACTGCGAAAAGGCAAATGAACCGGTGGGATTTGGGGGCTGAATTACATCGAGACGCTCCCAGCGAAAGTCCAGCCCAAACTTGATCGCATGATTTCCCATCAAGTGTGAAACCGAATCGACGAGTTCCGTCACATCGGTGCGGAAATTCGAGTTCGTATTGGAGGGCGATCCTATTTGCTGATACCCCGCAATATTAAAGAGCGGCAAAGCATTATTGAATGCTCCGTTAGTTGGGATGCCCGGAATTTGCAAACTCTCCGATGGAGATGAGTCGAGTTGGACCCCGCGGCGTTGGAACGAGCGCCGGGTGTAGCCGAACCGCAGGTCATTTAGCGTTTTGGAGTTGAAGGTGTGGACATAGCTACCCGCAACTTGCTGCCCGAGCGTATCGGTCAGGCCTATGACGCCAGTCGTGATGTTGCCGCTCCCGTCCGGGAGGAACGGGACAGGCTGATCCACGTCATGAAAGTATGAGTAGCGGCCAAACGTTTGGTTTCGGTCGGAGAACTTGTGGTCTACGCGTGTATCGAATTGATTTTGGTGGTCCTGGTCGTTTCCGACGAGTGTGAAGTTGTTGGCTGTTCCAGACTTCGTTGGCAAGGGATAGCGATTCAGCACAACTGACGCCGCTGGATCGATCCGGTCAACGGGGATAACATTCGTGGGCGTAAAAGGAGAGCGCGTGGCTCCGCCCGAAACCTGAACGGTGGTCGCAGGATCGAACAGCACTGGGGTTGTAGAGCCGTACAGTTCGGTGAAATTTCCTTGCCGCTCCAGAACGGTTGGAACGGTCGAGGTACGAACCGTGCCGATAGCTTGTTTCGTGCCCTGGTAGTCAACAAAGAAGAACGTGTGGTTCTTCACAATCGGGCCACCTAAGGCTGCTCCATACTGATTACGGCGAAATTCCGGCTTTGTCTGGGGCGCACGAGCAAAGTAGTTCCGCGCATTCAAGTTCTCATTGCGAAAGAACTCGTAGACGCTACCGTGAAACCCATTGGTTCCGCTTCGCGTGGAGAGGTTGACTACTCCTCCGTTGAACCTGCCAAATTCGGCCGGAACCCCATTTGTCTGGACGTTGAATTCCTGAATGGAATCGATGATCGGGAAAAACACGACTTGCCCTGGCTCTGGCTGCAGAGCACTGATTCCGTCGAACAGGTACTCATTGGTTCGCGGCCGGCCGCCATTGATTCTTGGTAACTGCGTACCGGGAGGAAGAGTGACACCTGGCGATAGCGTCGCCAATGAGATGAATGTTCGGCCATTCAAGGGTAATTCGACGATCTTTTCATTATCGATCGATTGCGTGATACTCCCGGACTCTGTCTGCAACAACGGCGCATCGCCCGCGATCGTGACACTTTCCTTGACACTTCCAACGGCTAGTGTCAGGTCGACTCGCGTCCGTTCGCCAGTAACGAGAGTCACCCCAGTTCGCACAAGCTTCTGAAAACCTCCGGCTTCGGCCGCAACCGTATAAACGCTAGGGCGCAGATTCGTAAAGACGAAGATGCCGCCTGCGCCCGACGTCGTCTCGGTCGAGACACCCGTCTGCGTATCCGTAGCTGTGACCTTCGCCGCGGGGAGGAGTGCTCCAGCGCTGTCCGACACGATCCCCGTCAAATCGGCGGTACCGGCCTGTCCGAGTGCAATCTCTGACGTCAGCAGGAGCAATACCGCCGTGAGCTGAAGTTTTCCCCTTAACATGTGACTCCTGGTAATTGTTCAGAAATGCCCCAATCCGTTGTTTGCGGACCTGAAATGCTGGCAAGCTAGCGGTCAATAGTCGCCAGTGTATATGTCATACGATTATTATGTCCAATCATAAGCGATTATGTGTGCTCATGGGGCAGACGAAGCCAGGAAGCTCATCAACCTTTGTGAGGTTGCTGTCGGTTTTGAAAACCGGGTTCAGTGACTGTAGGATTTCTTCTAAATGCCCACAATTACCAAAATACGTCGCCGCTCGAAAGAGAAGAATGAAGGCTTGCTGAAGCTGCGCGAAGCGGCTTTAGAACTTCGGATCAGCTTCCCCACGATCAAGCAGTGGATTTACAAACGGAAGATTAAGAGCGTCAAGACGGCAGGAGGACACCATCGGATACCGCAGAGCGAAGTGGACCGCTTGCTCTACCGGACCAGAGGGAAAACGGGGCCCGAAAGGGCCCTCGTTATCCGGCGCGTCAGCGGAAGGAATCAACTTGTAGGCCGGATCGACGGAGTCCGGATCAGCGGCCTCATGGCAGAGGTCAAGCTCTCCATTGGAGATCAGCAGATTACTGCGATCATCACGGCAAGCTCGGCTCGGGAAATGAACCTCAAGCCAGGTCAGACCGCCGCTGCCCTCATTAAAGCAACCGAAGTCATGATTCTAAGGGTATAACATGAAGAAATCTTTCCTGTTTGCGGCATTGCTCGCTATCGTCTTCAGCAGTGCTGTTCTCCAATGCCAGCAGTTAACCGTGCAGAATGATACTGGGAAACAGGTGCTTCTCAGCCGCGCGGACCTCGAAGCGCTGCCTCACATACGGGTTGCCGCGGCCGAACATTCATCTGGACCCGTGAACTTCGAAGGGGTGACGCTCAAAAGCGTGCTGGAAAAGGCTGGTGTCACCTTCGGAGAATCGATGAAAGGTAAGCGACTCACCAACTGTCTGCTCGTAGAGGCAGCCGACGGTTATCGGGCTGTCATCGCGCTTCCAGAGTTGGACCCTGCGTTCACCGACAAGCAGGCTTTGCTCGTGTTCTTGCGGGACGGGCAACCCCTCAGTGACAAAGAGGGACCCTACCGGATTGTGATCCCGGATGAGAAGAGAATGGCGCGATGGGTCAGACAGGTGACGACTCTGAAGATCGTGGACGTTCAGTAAAAGTCAATCTTTTCGGAATCATCACTTCGGTCACTGTGCCACCCATCTGCTCGTCGGCACCCAGCGCAACACCAAACGAACGCCAGCTGTGATCGCGAAATGCTGTAGTGACGCGAAGAGCCGCCGTATCGGAGCGGCTGCCGAGGATCACGACAGCCGCTCCGAGGAGGGGTTAAAACTCGTAACGCAGCGCGAACTGCATCACGCGCGGACTAGTGAGCAGGCCGGTGTAGTTGCCGAACGTGCTCGCGTTCGTAAGCGACAGAGAGAGGGATCGCACGTTGAACCGGTTCAGGTTCAACGCGTTGAAGACTTCCCAGCGGAAGCGGATCGCCTGAGACTCATGTACTTTCCACAGCTTACTCAAGCCCAGGTCCAGGCCGGCAAAACCGTCGCCACGCAGTGTGTTGCGTTGGCCGCTCTCGCCGGGGAAGAGTGCGCGGAAAGCGCCGACGCCGTTCGGGCCCTGGGGATCTGCGAACAGGTTTACGCTTCCGTCCGCCGCTACGGTTTTGTGGGTCTTTGGCGTTCCGATTGTCTCTGCGAACCCGCTCAGTTCCCAGTTGGTGGGCCAATTGGCACCGTTCGTAACGCTCACCGGGAAACCGCTGGTCCAACGGGCGACGCCGGAAAGCTCCCAACCGCCAATCACGGCGTCCAGGGCCCGTCCTGAATCGTGGGCGATCATTTTTCCTCGTCCAAAAGGCAATTCAGCAATCCAGTTTGCGTTGATCTGGTGAGTGGTATCGAAGTCTGACACTCCGCGATGCTGATTCGGGTCCCAAACGTTGATGACCTGCCCGCCCAATCCTCCAGTTGTACCTTGGATCCTCTGAGCGTCGGACGCCAAGTCGATCGACTTGGAGAACGTGTAGTTGAAGTCAAACTGTACGCCCTGCGACATGGCCTTGCGCAAGTTGATCTGCAGTGCGTGGTAGCTGGAATTGCTATTCGATCTCCATGCGTACAAAGATGCGAACTGCGGGCTGAGAAAGGTATATCCCGTTTGCGTACCGGCATTCGGTTCACTGGCGCCAATTCCCTGGTAGAAGACGTTGGGGTTCGTAAAATCCGCGATGCCACCCTGATCCAGAGCCTGGATCGTGGTTGTTTCTCCTACGGTTCCGACGAATGGACAGTTCAGGTCATAAACGGCCTGAGCCGCGCTTGCAGTAGGCATCGGATTCCCGGTGCTCGTGCAGCTCTCCATTGTGTACATTCCACCAGGCTGTAAGGGTTGGATAACGTCCGCCCAATATTGGGCCGCCGCGCCAATCGTGGATGGATCAAAGTTGTCGCTGGCTACGCCATTGCGGGCGGCTTCCGAAAGCGGGCGGATCGCCTTGAAGTAATCCATGCCAGTTTTCGGATCTACCAGGTCCAGCGGCATGGCCAAATCGGTTTGGGTCAACAGCCGACGAGCCAGTCGACCCACGTAGGTGGCTTGGAGCGCGAAGCCATGTGAGAGCTGGTGTCCCACCGAGAAGTCCAGCATGTAGGAATAGGGCGTTTTCAGCTTGTCATCCATTCCCCAATAGACTTGAAATGCGTCGGGTGGGAACTGCGTGGGAAACTGACCGCCCGGACTGGGTGAGAAGATTTGATCTCCGTTATAGTCGGTAGTGGGGATGGTGTGGAGGTCCGTGAGCCGGGGCGCACTCTCGAGAGTTTGGTGGCCGCCGAGGTTACTCAAGCTGGTCGACATCCCGAACGATCCTTGCTGGTCAAAGGTGCTCAGCAATGTTTGGCCGAGGTGATCGTAGACCATGCCGAACCCGGCTCGCACGCTGGTCTTGGGTTCGGGACTCCAGGCGATGGCGATGCGCGGAGCAAAGTCCTTCTTGTCCCAGTGATAAAACCCCGCTTTCCCGTTGGCCGGACCAGCGAGATCAAACGAGAGCAACGGATTTTGGTTGGAAGGAATTCCCTGCAGCATTCCCTCGCGGCGCTGGTTGAACCAATCGCTCAAGCTGATGGTGGGGGCAACTTGAAGTCCATTTGTTTCCCAGGGAGGAGAGAACAGAGAGTAACGAAGTCCCAACGTGACGGTGAGGTTCGGACGGACTTTCCAGGTATCTTGCCCATAGAACTCGTAGTAGTTCTGAGCAAAGCGCCTTTTCACGGCTTCGCCTTCGGACAACGCCGCTCCCGAGCGCTCGAAGTTGTACTGGGCGTCGACCTCCGTCACCATGCCCAGCAGAGCCGCCAGTGGATAGTCGTAACCTTGGGCAAAATCGTCCGAGACTGCCGGGAAACCCCAGGGACCTGGATCCATATGGTCCTTCTTTCCGGTGGTTGCCATTCCGCCCACGTCCAGCCATGAGGCATTGGTCACACCCTGGCTGAAGGAATTCACGAAGCTCGTTCCAGGTTGACGGGCGAAGCCCAGGTTCGTCCCGAATTGCAGGGTGTGTTTCCCTCTTGACCAGGAAACATCGTCCAGCAGGTTGTGGATGGGAAGCTGGAAGTCCGTGCTGCGCACCACTGCGAGGTCGGACGAGTCACCGGTCTCATTATTATTCAGCGTGCGAAAGAAGATGAAAGGCTGTGCGTCATTGTTCCCGATAATGCCTTGGCTCTGGCGCGTAAAACCCCAGCGGAAAGTGTTGAGCAGAGTGTTGCTGAGTGTGGCGGAATAGCCGACCGCGAATCCCTTGCTGTAGTCCACAAAATTCCGCAGCGGTGGCGTGCCGGGCAGATAGGGAACATCGTTTTGGGTGTCATTGCGCAACCCGCCGCGCCAGTAGAGGGTATGAGTGCCGCTGGCATTCAGCCTGTAATCGACGCGCGCGATGTACCAGTCGTTGTCCTTGGCGATCGGTCCCTTGAAGCGGTACCCCGAAAAATTGACACCATAGCCCACCGAATTGTCATTCGGATGCGGGAAGCTCTGGAAATAGGCGAGCATCGTAGCATTTGGACCTTTGGGAGCCTGGGTGACGGGATCCATCATGATGAGATTGTTTGGTGAGAGACCGAAAAAGCCTGCCGGAACAGCGTAAGTTTGTTGGCTCACACCTTGAACATTGGAAGCAGGGCACGCGCTGGCATCGTCACACTGATACATCATGACGCCGTCGCGCAACGCATCCGTCGGGACCACGCGCAATGCACTGTTTTCTTCCCGCTGCCGCGCACCCTCGTAATTGGCAAAGAAGAAAAGCCGGTTCTTGATGATCGGCCCGCCGACCGCTGCACCGAAAATGTTGCGGATCAGCTTCGGGGGTTCATTCGGTTGCCCTGACGCGAGCTGCGACTGCTTGACGAAGTAATCGTTGGCGCTGGTGACGGTGTTGCGGTGATATTCGTAAAGAGCACCATGGAAACTATTGGTTCCGCTTTTGGTTACGAGAGAGACCTGGGCGCCTGAAGATCGTCCTTCGTCAGCGTTGTAGTTGCTGGTGGTAACCCGGAATTCCTGCACCGAATCGGCGGTGATCGGAAGCACGGAGGTGAAGGCGTCGCCGGCGGCATTGTCGTTGACGTCCACACCGTCGAGCGTGATGTTGCTTTGATCGCTGCGCGCACCGTTGACCGCGCCGCTCCGCGTGTCAACCGTCTTGTCAATATCGCTTCGATTGCCAATGTAGGCAACGCCCGCCTGCAACGAAAGCAGATCAGGGACGTTCCGCCCTTCCATCGGCAGCGACTTGACCTGTGCTTCATTGAAAGCATTCCCCACCGACGCGTCTGTGGTATTGATCACCGGCGCTTCGCCGGTGACCTCGACCGTCTCGCTCGCTGCGCCCACCTCGAGCTTCATGTTGACTGTTGCAGGCGTGTCAACGAGTAAGTGGATCTGCTTCTGCTCCGCGTTGCGGAAGCCCGACATCTCGACTTTGAGTTCGTAAGTCCCCGGCTGCAGTTGCAGAAATTCGTAATTGCCGGTGGGGTTGGTTGTGACCATACGTGCAAAGCCACGCTCCGGACTGGCCAGCGTTACTTTGGCTCCCGAGACAGCGGCCATGCTCGAATCGGTGACAGTTCCGCGGAGAGATGTGGTACCTGACTGGGCCAAAGCGAGCGTACTCATCGCGATCAGATACCCGAACAGGCGAGTAACTGCTGATGAAGCGAAGCGCATCGGAATTTCCTCCCACCCGGATGCGGGTGCCTTTCTTTGGTCACCATCCGCACGACGTCGCGACTTCAAGGTGACCTGATGGGTTCGGATTCTGCAAGGAATGGGCGATGACTTACAAGAAAAAAATTGTTGTAAACTAAAGAAAATAAAAGACATAACTAAACATCAGAGATGTGTTATGACGTTCGGGTGCGCCGTAAGATCGATTTAAAATCAGTGAATTGGGCTTGCGGGAGTCGAGTTACGCGGTCATCAGAAATTTAGTTTTCCTTTTCTGCGGTGTTCCGGGTGGACTCCTTTCGCGCTTTTCGTTCCATGCGAAAGGGTCGGCGGCGGTCTGCGCCGCAACGGTTTCGAGGGTTTTCCACAGCCAAAACTCGATTCTTTGTGACGAACAACCTTGACTGAGCCTGCAGAAAGTCCACAATGTCATCGTGCCCAGTGGCACTCGTAAATGATCGGGGAAGAGGCAAAGCCAGGCAAACTCGGTAACTGGCAAATTTTCAGGGTGGGGGCCAAACCCAGTTTGATTGAGAACCTTGAAACCTCTGAAACCCTTGAAGCCTGATGCCTAAGTCCTTATTCTGGAAGATTTTGCGTGTAAGTCCTTCTTTGACAAGATTTTGCAGGCGTAATTGCGATGGAGAGTTGGCAAGTCGCCTGGATTCAATATTTTGCGAACTATTGGCTGGAAAAATGTTCTCGGCTCATGCGGGCACAATCACCTTCTAACTCCTTATTCTGGAATATTTTGCATGTAAGTTATTTGTTCGCAAGATTTTGCGCGTAACATAATGAATCTAGGACTAGCAACTCCAAAGGAACCAATATTTTGCAAGACTTGATCTGATATTTTCGAACCAGGGGTGTCTGCCTCCGGACGCAAAAGAAAACCGGGCACGCGGCGTTCGCATGCCCGGCAGATCTTTCGCGGGAACTTAGTGAGGCAGCTTGAAGTTGACTGTGACTCCCGTCTGAATTTCTAGCGGCTCCCCGTTCAACAGATATGGCTTGTACTTCCACTGCTTGACGGCGTCGCTTGCCGCTCTGGCCAGCTGTGGGTCTCCGCTCACCACCTTGATGTGCGTGATATTTCCTTCCTTCGAGATCGTCGCCTGCAATTCGACCGTTCCTTCAACGTGCATACGAAGGGCGTTCGGAGGATACGACGGAGCGACCTTTTTGTAGAGCAGCCCCTGCGAAACACCCTGCGAAACGCTCAGGGTCTGCAGCACTGGCTTGAGCCCGGTCTCCGTGGCGCCCAGGTTAGGAAGTGGCGCGGCAGCAGGCGCTCCCATTCCAATCATGCTTGGAGCCGGTGCATCGGGCGTGGCGATTGGCTTGGCCTCAACCTTTGGAACTTTTCCGCCCTTAACTACAAAAGCCGGAGCCTCAGAGATTTCTGCGACATCGGGCTTCGCTGGTGCAGAAGCGGTGTTCACCGGTTTGGTGGTAGCTCGTGAGCTCTTCCCTCCGGCACTGGATTCGTTCTCGTCATCCGAAGACTTCGGCGACGTCCCCAGAGTGATGTTGGGCTGTGAAACTGGCGCGGGTGTCGTGATCGCTAAAGTCGCAGGAGTCGGCTGAGCCGCTGTCGGCTTTGGCGCCGGAACTGCCGGAGTCGAGACCGGCGCAGAGGTGATGGCGACGGGCTGTGGCGTCGCACTGTTGGTCCCCTTAAAATGGGACCATCCCAAGTAGCCGCCGGCCACGATGAGCAGCAACGCTGCAATTCCAATGATTGCCTTTTTGTTGCCACCGCTGGATTCGGGCTCTGCCGTCGCTCCACCAAAAGTGAAGGATGGGGCGGATCCGACGTAGGCAGAAGGCTCGCTGGGCGCCGCTTCCACAGGCTTTTCGAAAAGATCTTCAGCTGCGTGCGCCGGCTTTTCCTCGATCTTCGGCATCGGAGGTTCAAGGGCCGGAGCGGGTGCGCTCGCAGTTCCGCCTGCCATCGGAGCACTGAGCCTGCTCGAAACTGGTGGCTTGAATTCGCTCGTCGGCGCGGGAGCAGACACCCTTGGCGGTGCAGGTGTTGCGACGGCCGCGCTGTACAAAGCTGGAGGCGCAACCGGAGCGGCCGGCGCAACAGGCTTCTCGGCCGCGGATGCCGCTGGAGTCTCGTTCGGAGCCGCAGGCGTTGGCTTGGCAGCAACTGATGCAGCAGCAGGCCATGCCGCCGGTGCAGCCGGCTTCGGAACTGTCGGAGCTATAGGTTGTGGCTTAGGCGCCACAGCAGTTGCGGCCGGGACAACCGGTCGTGGTGCAACTGGCGCAGCCGGTTTCGCCCCACCTAATGGCGGCCTCGGAACCGTTGACTTCGCCGGCGCGGGTGCAGGCGTAGGTGTGGGCGCGGCGGCCGGCGGCGGTGTCGGCACTGCGAAACTTCCCGTCGCGGTTGCTGATCCTGGTTTGGTCGGGTCGCTTTTGCGCAACAACCCGCGCGCGACGCGCAGCGTTCCCTTTGCTTGCTCGATGTTGATGGGTTTGGTCAGGACAAGGTTTGCGCCAATGCGAAATGCCTTGGCAACTCCTGCCTGACCCTCCACGACGGCAACCGCAAGCGAGGTCTGGTTCGACGTCGAATTGCGTGCGCTCTTGAACAACAGGGTGGCATTCTGCTCGTTATCGCAGTCCACCACGACAGCGTCGAAGTGTTGGCCCATCAGCTTCTTGACTGCAGCGAAAGGCTCGATGCAGGCCTCGACGGTAAATTCCAGCTCGCTGAGAACCTGCGTCACAGTGCGAGCCGTCTTGTCATCGGGACAGAAGAGAAGAGCTTGGTAACCCATGAAGTAATCGTAGGTAACGCCGTAAGAGTCATCAAGTTACGCTGGTAATTCGCTTAAAATGACGGCCATGCGATTGCCCCTCTGGCTCAAAATCGGCTGGACACTCTGGCTGATCGTATGGATTCCCGTGTATTGGCGGCAGTACGGCGCGCAGAACTTTCTCTTCTTCTGCGACATCGGCAACTTCCTGATCGGAATCGGGCTGTGGCTGGAGAGCCCGCTGATCTTTTCCTGGGTCGCTTGCGGACTGTTATTGTTTCAGTCGCTCTATACGATCGATCTCGCAGGCGCGCTGCTGACTGGACACCATCTGATTGGCGGCACCGAGTACATGTTCGATCCGCATCTACCTCTTCTTATTCGCCTGATCAGCTTGTTTCACGTCGTGGCTCCGCCGCTGCTGTTATGGGCGATCTGGAAGTTGGGTTACGACAATCGCGGATGGAAGTTCCAGACGCTCACGGCGTGGATTGTCGTGCCGATCAACTACTTCTGGCGTCCCGAGCAGGATGTGAACTGGGCGCGAGGGCCATTCTTCCACGAGCAACACGCAATGCCAGGATGGGCGTACTTACTCGGGTACTTAGTCGTCATACCTTTGTGCATCTATCTACCGACGCATTCATTCCTTAAGTGGCTAGCCGGACGGCGGAGTCAGGGTAGCGCTGGCGTTCCGCCGGCTGTCGCGAGCGCATCTCGCACTGGCCACTGACAGCGAGGCCAGCGCTCAGCGTGTTTTACCCGATCCGTCCTCGCTCTTCCGCAGCGTCGATTCCTTCGGCGGATAATCGATCGACCCTTTGAATGACGAGATCTCTTCTTTGTGGTAGTCCGGGAAGGGCAACTTATTTCCATCGCGGAGTTCTGCGACCTTGTGCACGGCGTTCTCGACTTTTTCTTTCACCAGGCCTGCGTCGCGGCCCAGATACAAAGTCTGCGCGGGAAGCGCAAGCCCGCTGCCCGAACTCTCCACCACGTCCATCACGCGCAGCAAAACGTCTTCGCGAACCGCAGCGAATTCGTTGAAATCCTGAGTCATGACATAGGCCATGACTTCGACACTGGGTGCCGCGCCGGCAATGTCGGTGAGCCGCACGCGAACCGTGCTGCTCTCGACTTTGGGATGGCTGTAAAGCAGGCGCCGCACCTCGGAAAGGATGAAGCGTAGGTGATCGGACTTCGTCTCCGAGCGCAGGCTGAGGTTCGTCTTGAATAGGAGTTTGTCGCGGCGACTCAGATTCTCCAGATTGATGGTTGCCACCGTGCCGTTCGGAATCGCCAACAGCGTGCGTTCCTCGGTACGGATGCGCGTCGAACGCAGACCGATATCCTCGACGACGCCGGTGCGATCGCCGAAGCGGCAGACATCGCCGACGCGGAAGACCTCATCCCCCAGAACAGAAACTCCGCCGAAGAGATTCTCAATCGTCTTCTGCGCGCCAAAGCCGATGGCTAGGCCGCCGATGCCAAGCCCGGCCAGCGCTGTGCTCATGTTGAAGCCCAGGTTCCCGAGCATGGCGAGAACCCCAAGAACGAAAATCACAGCCTTCAGAATCCGCTCGCCCAGGAGCATGAGCGATCCCGTTCCCGCATGCCCGCGGGCCAGGGCGCGGAGGCGAACGCGGTACAGCGACCACCGCACCACACGCCACACGATCCAGACCGCACTCAAAATCAGCGCAGTGGATGTGATCTGGAAGTAGTAATGCCGCAACAACAGGGGCGTGCGCAGATAGACGACGAACACTTGATGAATGAGCGTGCCCGTCAGCAACCATGCCGGTCCGGAGACCGAGCGCCAGTTGGCTACGTCCAAGTGTCCGCGGTGCCGAGCCCACCAGCGCAGGGGGATTTCCATTACCGCCAGAATCAACCAGCCTAACGCTGCTGCAATCGGGATCGACAACAGCAATGCCACCCATTGCCAGAGAGGCATCCCAGCAACCTGATGCTTAACCAGAATGCTCGGCAGCTTGCTTTCCACCTGGCGTGCCTTCACCTGGTCGTACAGCTCTGGAAGCTTGGTGAGAGTGTCGGCCGAGATCAGCCAGATCTTTCCGGCGCTAGGATCAGAGACGCGAACCAGATCGAGATCGGTTTCCACGTCGCCAGCCGACATGGTTCCGAGTTTCTGGTGGCCAAGAGCGACGCCTTCCTGAGGAGTTCCTTCGGGCTGGTTAAACCGGCCGTAGTTACCAGTGAAGGCCCTATCCAAAACGAATTTCAGCTTTTCTGCAGTGTGCTCGCCCTCCGACTGGCGACGGGCCGCGCTCATTTGTAAATATTGGGCAGCGATGCTGTAGTCTCCAGCGGTCGCCGCCTTCAGAAATCCAAGCTCCGAATTGGAAGGAGTGTTGCGTCCCAGCGGATCGGTTGGTGCGTTTGTGCTCGCCGCAGGAGCAGGTTGCAAGGCCTGAGTAATCGACTGCGCTGGCGAAAGCGTGCAGACGGCAAGGTACAAGACGGATACGAGTAAAGTGCGGAAAGAAAACATGATCCTCTCCCGCCAGTTTCTATGCGGGTGCGCCGACTACGTGAGGCGGCAGGCACTCATTGTATCGAAGTGGAGCGGCGAAACCAGACCAGCGTGGAAACTCATCCCCGCTTCGGGCGATAGATATGCGTGCTGGTGCCGAAGAAAACTTCGGCGGATTCCATCACCGTTTCCGAAAGTGTCGGATGGGGATGGATGCTCAGAGCGACATCGCTGGCCAGTGCAGCCATCTCGATGGCAAGCACACCCTCGGCGATCATCTCCCCAGCGCCGACGCCGACGATTCCAACGCCGAGCACTCGTTCCGTGTGTGGATCGATGATCAACTTGGTCATGCCCTCAGGGCGGTCCAGGGTGATCGCGCGCCCGGATGCAGCCCAGGGGAATTTCGCAACCTTCACTTCGCGATTTTCTTTTTGCGCCTGCGTCTCAGTCAGTCCGCACCACGCAACTTCCGGATCGGTGAAAACGACCGCCGGAATGGCGTTTGGCTCGAACGCAACTTTGTGCCCGGCGATGGCTTCGACCGCGACACGGCCTTCGTGCGATGCCTTGTGCGCCAGCATGGGCTCACCGACAACATCGCCGATCGCGTAGATGGAAGGATCATCCGTCTGGAGTTGCTTGTTCACCTGAATGAACCCGCGCTCGCCGACTTGCACCCGCGTCTTATCGAGGCCGGGAATCTCGGAATTCGGCTTGCGTCCCACCGAAACCAGCACGCGATCGAACGCTTTCTCGTGCGCATTGCCGTCTTGTGCTTTCAGGGTGGCGCGAATGCCGTTGCCCTCATCTTTTACGGAAGAGACCGTTGTGTTCAAAAGAATTCCTTCAAACATCTTTTCCAGTCGCTTGTGCAGCGGCAGCACCAGATCTCGATCCGCGCCGGGCAGAAGGCCGGGAAGCATTTCGACTACGGTCACGCGTGTGCCCAGCGCGGCGTATACAGATCCAAGTTCCAGGCCGATGTAGCCGCCGCCGACTACCAGCAAGCTTCCGGGAATGTCTTCAAGATTGAGCGCGCCGGTAGAGTCCATCATGCGCGGCGTGTCGAGCTTCAACGTGGGAACGATCGCCGGGCGAGAACCGGTTGCGATGATATGCGATCGAAGGTCAGAGACTCCTGCGAGCCATCCAGTCTTGGTCACGCTCAGTGTCGTTGAGTTCTCAAACGCGGCGCGGCCCTGGACGTAGCGAACTTTGCGCTGCTTCGAGAGTACCCCCAGGCCACCAGTCAATTTCTTGACGACATTCTCTTTGAATGAGCGAAGGCGGCCGAGATCGATCTTCGGTGCACTGAACTCAATCCCCCAATCTTTCGCCTGATGCGCCTCCTCCAAAAGCTTGGCCACATGCAGCAAGGCCTTCGAAGGAATACACCCGCGGTAAAGGCACACGCCTCCGGGATTCAGCTCGGGGTCGATGAGCGTGACGCTCATGCCAAGATCGGCGGCGAGAAACGCGGCAGCGTATCCGCCGGGACCACCGCCGATCACTGCAATATTGAGGGATTGGCTATCTGACATGTGTGAATGAATAACGTTCCGTAGAGACGTTGCTTGCAACGTCTCTGCAGGCAGCGCCGCTACCTCAAAGTTCGCCGATGCTGCCAGCAGAGACGTAGCAAACTACGTCTCTACGATTTTATTTGTTCTCATCCCTGGACCGACAGCAGGAACGGCTGTTCAAACGCCTCGGAAATCCAGCGCAGGAATCGCGCCGCATCCGCGCCATCGATCAGTCGGTGGTCATACGACAGCGACAGCGGCAGAATCAGCCGCGGCTCGAACTTTCCGTTGATCCACTCCGGTTCCATGCGCGAACGCGAAAGGCCGAGGATCGCCACCTCCGGGAAATTCACAATCGGTGTGAATCCGACGCCGCCAATTCCGCCCAGGTTGGTGATGGTGAACGTGCCGCCTTCCATATCCGCGGGGGTCAACTTCTTCTCGCGCGCCTTCTTCGAAAGCTGCGACAACTCCACTGCGAGTTCCACGATGTTCTTTTTTTCGACGTCGCGAATCACAGGAACCAGCAAGCCGCGATCGGTGTCGGCTGCCACTCCGATGTTGATGTACTGCTTGTAAACAATCTCTTCTTTCTCAATGTCGATGCTGGCATTGAATTGCGGGAAGACCTTGAGGGCTGCGGCGCAGACTTTGAGTGCGATCGCGGTCACGGTCATCTTGCCGCCGGCCTCCTGGGCCTTGGGAGCGAAACGCGCCCGCAACTGCTCGAGTTCGGTAATATCCGCGCGGTCATGCTGCGTGACATGGGGAACGGTATTCCAGGCCTCGGCCAGATGCTCAGCGGTCTTGCGGCGAACCCCACGCATCGAGACGCGTTCGATCTTGCCCCACTTCGCGAAATCGGGAAGCTGCGGCTGCGCGAAGTGCCCGGCGCGCGGCGTCGCTGTTGCAGTAGCCACGGCGGAGAGCATCGCTTTCGTGTGAGCCTTCACGTCATCTTCGCTGATGCGACCACCGGGGCCAGTGCCCTTTACCTCATAGATGTCCACGCCGACTTCGCGGGCGAGGCGACGAACATGCGGTGCTGCGGGAACAGGCTGCCGTTGCTCGGTTCCAGCGACTTTGCCAAGCTGCGCTGGCATACTGAACGACGGAACAACCTGCTGTGGCTGGTCCGGCGGCAGGGCTTGCTCTTCGGTTTTCCCCTCTGCGCGAATAGCAGCTTGAAATGCCAGACGAGCGCCGTGCTGTCCGGAAACGTGCTCGACCGGAGCGTTCCGTGGCCCGGCTGGCTGAGAAGCTGGTGCGCCACCTTCCAGCGTGAAGATCAGCTGTCCAACTTTGATCTTCTCGCCTTCCTTTACCTTAACTTCCTTCACCACGCCGCTGACTGAAGAGGGAACTTCCACTACGGCCTTGTCCGTCTCCAACTCCATGATCGGCTGGCCTTCGGAAACCTTGGCGCCGGGTGCGATCATCAGGCGCACGAGATCGCCTTGCGAAATGTTTTCGCCGAGTTCAGGAAGTTTGAATTCGCTGGCCCCAGTGGCACTCGGTGCGACGCTGGGTGCCGCTGGCTGCGGCGGTGGTGCTGCAACTGCCTTCGAGGGGGGCGGAGCCGCTGGCTGCTCCTTGGGAGCCGGTGCGGCGGCCGGAGCTGCAGCCTGGCTGGGCGCCGAGGAAGATTTAGCTTCCGCGCCGTCGACCGTGAAGATCACTTGGCCGACTTTGATCTTGTCGCCTTCTTTGACACGAATTTCCTGCACGGTTCCGCTGACGGACGAAGGCACCTCCACGACCGCCTTGTCGGTTTCGAGTTCCATGACCGACTGGCCGGCGCTAACCGCCGCACCCGGCGCGACCATCAGGCGTACCAGGTCGCCTTGCTCGATGTTTTCTCCCAACTCCGGAAGTTTGAATTCAATCACCGCGTATTAGTCCTCTTGTAAGATCATTTCGTAGAGATGTTGCTTGCAACGTCTCTGCCTGGAGCGCCGGGAGCCCCGAATTCAACGGCACCGTCGGCAGAGATGTAGCAAGCTACGTCTCTACGCGATGCGGTAGCTTAACTGATTGCCGGGTTTGCCTTCTCCGGATTAATTTCCAGCTCGCCGATTGCCCGCTTCACAACGTCGGTGCCGACTTTTTTCTCGCGCGCTAACGCGACTAATGTCGCCAGCACGATGTGCTTCGCATCGACCTCGAAGAAGTCGCGCAATGCCGCGCGGCTCTCGCTGCGTCCGAACCCGTCAGTCCCCAGCGATACAAGCTGCCCGGGCACCCACTTGCTGATGCTTTCCGGCAACACCTTCATGTAATCCGATGCCGCAATGAACGGCCCCTGCGCATCCTTCAAGGTCTGGGTCACGTAAGGAACTCTAGCAGGCTCTCCGGGATGCAGCATGTTCCAGCGCTCAGAGTCGTTCGCATCGCGATAAAGTTCCTTGTAGCTTGTGACGCTCCAGACGTCAGCTCCGACTCCAAATTTTTCTTCTAGAATCTGCTGCGCCTTGAGCACTTCGAACATGATCGTGCCGCTACCCAGCAGTTGTGCCCGCAGCTTGGCATCCGGCTTAGCGGAAGTTTTGAAGCGATACAGGCCCTTCAAGACGCCTTCGCGAACCTGATCGCCCGCAGGCATCTCAGGCATAGGGAGCGGCTCGTTGGTGACGGTCAGGTAATAAAAGATCGATTCCTGATCGATATACATGCGCTTGATGCCATCCTGAATGATGACGGCGATTTCGTAGGCGAATGCCGGATCGTAGGCCAGCAGATTCGGCACAGGGAGCGCCAGTACGTGACTGTGGCCGTCCTGGTGCTGCAGGCCTTCGCCAGCGAGCGTGGTGCGACCGGCGGTGCCTCCGACGAGGAATCCGCGGCAGCGCATGTCGGCGGCGGCCCAGATCAGGTCACCGATGCGCTGGAACCCGAACATGGAGTAATAGATGAAGAACGGAATCGTGTTGATCCCGTGGTTCGCGTACGCGCAGCCCGCCGCGATGAGCGAGCACATGGAGCCCGATTCAGTGATTCCTTCTTCGAGAATCTGTCCGTTCTTTGCTTCTTTGTAGTAGAGCAACGTGTCCATGTCGACGGGCTCGTAGTTCTGGCCGACGCTGGAATAAATTCCGACCTGACGGAAGAGCGCTTCCATGCCGAAGGTGCGCGCCTCGTCGGGAACGATGGGGACAATGTACTTGCCCTGCTCCGGGTCGCGCAGCAACTTCGAGAGCAAGCGCACGAACACCATGGTGGTTGACACTTCGCGGCCGTCGGTGCCCTTGTGGAACTCTTCGAAGTGCGAGTCGGGAAAAGGCTTCATGGGCGTTGCGCGGACTTTACGCTGCGGCATGAATCCGCCGAGCTGCTGGCGGCGTGCCTGCATGTACTTGATTTCGGCGCTGTCGTCCGACGGGCGGTAGAACGGCGCCCCATGGAGCTCGTCGTCGGGGATGGGAATCCCGAAGCGCGAGCGGAACATCTCCAGCTCTTCGTCGTTCAGTTTTTTCTGCTGGTGCGTGATGTTCTTGCCCTCACCAGCTTCACCGAGGCCGTAGCCCTTGATGGTCTTGGCGAGAATGATCGTCGGAGCGCCGGTATGATCGACCGCGGCGCGATACGCTGCGTGCACTTTGATGGGATCGTGTCCACCCAACCGCATGCGGGCGAGTTGGTCGTCGGAAAGGTGCTCGACCATCTTCAGGAGCCGGGGATCGGTTCCGAACAAGTTTTGGCGGAAGTAGGCGCCACTCTCGACGAAGTATTTCTGATACTGTCCGTCGCTGACTTCGCCCAGACGCTTGACCAGGAGGCCGTCGCGGTCATTTGCGATGAGGCTGTCCCAATCGGAGCCCCAGATGCACTTGATCACGTTCCAGCCGGCGCCGCGGAAGATCGCTTCCAGTTCCTGGATGATCTTGCCGTTGCCGCGCACCGGGCCATCGAGGCGCTGCAGGTTGCAGTTCACTACGAAGATGAGATTGTCGAGTTTCTCGCGCGAGGCCAGGGTGATCGAACCGAGTGACTCGGGTTCGTCCATTTCGCCGTCGCCCAGGAATGCCCAGACTTTGCCGCCGGAGGACTGCTTGAGTCCGCGATTCTCCAAATATTTGATGAAGCGGGCGTGATAGATCGCCTGAATCGGGCCCAGGCCCATGGAGACCGTGGGGAACTCCCAGAAGTCAGGCATGAGCCAGGGATGCGGGTAGGAGGAGAGTCCTCCGCCGGGGTTCAACTCGCGGCGAAAATTCTGCAGCTTCTCTTTGGAGATGCGGCCTTCCAGATACGCGCGGGAATAGATTCCGGGAGCAGCGTGTCCCTGGAAATAGACGATGTCACGGTCGTTGGTTTCGGTTTGCGCGCGGAAAAAATGGTTGAAGGCGACTTCATATAGCGTTGCGGCTGAGGCGAAGGTCGAGATGTGGCCGCCGATGCCTTCCTGGATCTTGTTGGCGCGCACGACCATGGCCAGCGCGTTCCAGCGGACCAGGCTCTTGATGCGCCGCTCCATCTCCTGGCTGCCTGGAAATGGGGGCTGCTGACGCACGGGAATCGTGTTCTGATAGGGCGTCGTTGCCGTGAACGGCAGGTTGATGCCGGCCTCACGCCGGGCATGCAACGCCAGTTGCTGCAGCAGACGGCCGGCCCGGTTGGGGCCTCCGTGCGACAGAACATAATCCAGAGAATCTACCCACTCGCGGGTTTCCAACACTTCTAGGCCGTCAGTTTCGGTCTGAGCCACGTCTGATTTCTCCCCCAAGGATTGGCGAATAGTCCATCATAATTCAATCGCGGGGATTCTTGCTGGAGAAGGGCTTGAACCACGAAGGACACGAAGGTTCACTAAGGAAACCCAGCCAACAATGTTCCTTTGTGAAACTTCGTGTCCTTCGTGGTTTACGCTTTGTCTGAGGCCGCGGCGAACTGCCTGGGTTAGAATCGGATCGCCCTGCGCGGGAGGTTCCTTATGCTCCGGATCATTTTGTTGGTACTGGTCGTGATGGTCGCAGTGCTTGTGGTTCCGCGGCTTTTGTCGCGATCGGTGAAACCGTCCGAAGGCGCCAGCGCTCCGGATTTCACCCTGCCATCGCAAGAGGGGACATCTGTCAGCCTGAAGGACTACCGCGGCAAGTGGGTGGTCCTTTATTTCTATCCCAAGGACCAGACTCCGGGCTGCTCGCGCGAAGCCCACAACTTTCAAGTCGATCAGCCGAAATATGCCGAACGGGATGCGGTTGTGCTGGGAGTGAGTCTCGACAGCGTCGAGTCCCACAAAAAGTTCTGCACCAAGGAAGGGCTGGATTTCAAGTTGCTGGCCGATACGGATCACAAAGTGACTGATTCGTACGGATCGTTAACCAACTTTGGCGTGGTAAAGTTCGCGGCGAGAAACACGTTCCTCATCGACCCAGCCGGAAAGATCGCAAAGACTTTCCTGAGTGTCAATCCGGTCACGCACAGTGCTCAGCTCTTGGCGGAACTTGATGAGTTGCAAAAGTCCGTTGCGCAGCCCAAGTGATTCCGATGTCATTCCAATTCAAGGACGGGTGGATACCAGCGTCGGCGGTCAAAGGCCCGCCTCGAGTAAACTGAAGCGATGGCAACTGCTGCACGGAATGACGTCCGGGAGCCTGCCGGGCAGGCAGGATATCGCTTCCCGCCCGGCTTTGAGCGCAATCTGCTGTGGTTCGCCTGGCGCCGGTTTCGACCTGCGAACCCGATTCTCCTGTTCCAACATCTCGTTCAGGAATACGGCGACATCGCCCATTACAAGATCGGGTGGAACCACATTGTCTTCCTGAACAATCCCGAATACATCCGCGAAGTGCTGGTGGTGCAGAACGAAAACTTTGTGAAGGAACGGACGGTCCGCCGCAGCAAGATGCTGCTGGGTGAAGGCATGATCACCAGCGAAGGGGCTCAGCATCGCGCGCAGCGGCAGGTGGCGCAACCTGCGTTTCATAGGCAGCGTATCCCGGAATATGCCAGTGTCATGGTGCGAGAAGCTGCGCGTCTGCGCGATCAATGGCGCGATGGCGGGGAGCGAAACGTCGCCATTGACATGATGCACCTTGCGCTGAATGTGGTGGCAGAGACGTTGTTTGCTACCGATCTTCGGGATGAAGTCCACGAACTGGCCGATGCCATTAACCACATCATGGGCCTGTACAACTTTCTGGTGATGCTGCCCGCGGCGGAGTGGCTGGTGCATGTGAGGCCTCCGGGTCTTGCGGCGTTTGTGCGTGCCCGCAAGCGGATTGATGCGGTCGTCCATCGGATGATCGAAGCGCACCGGGATCGGCGCTCCGAGGGCGGCACGTTGCTGGATCTGATGCTCGCCGCCTCGCCTGACCGCAGTCCGGAGACAGAGAAGTCACTGCGCGATCAGGTGATCACCATCTTCCTCGCGGGGTACGAAACGGTGGCGAACGCGCTGTCCTGGACGTGGTATCTGCTCTCGCAGAATCGTGATTGCGAGCGTCGATTCCACGAGGAAATTGATCGGGAACTGCAAGGTCGGTTGCCGACTTACGAAGACATTCCCCGGCTGCGTTATGTGGAGATGGTGATGGCGGAATCGATGCGCTTGTATCCGCCGGCGTGGGCGATGGGGCGATACGCGCTCAATGATTTTCAATTGGGAGAATTTTTCCTGCCTGCCAAGACTACCGTTCTGATGAGCCAGTTCATTACGCATCGGGACCCGCGATTCTTTCCTGATCCACTGCGTTTTGATCCCGAACGTTTTACACCCGAGGCCAGAGCCCGACGCGCGAAATTCACTTACTTTCCATTCGGAGCGGGATTCCGCCAGTGCATCGGCGAGTCTTTTGCCTGGATGGAAGGAGTGCTGTTGCTGGCGACGTTGGGGCAGAAGTGGAAGCTGAAGCTTGTATCGAATCAGCGCGTCGAGCCAGAGCCTCTGATCACGCTGCGCCCGAAGTATGGAATGCGGATGCAACTCGAAGCCCGCGGCGCCTGACCGAAACTACTTGGCTGCCAAATACATCTCCGCCACATGCTGCGTGATCTTGCCCGGTTCCGCGCCTGACAGGTTCGAAAGCGCAACTACTGTCAATTGATCGTCGACATAGCGGTCAATTGCGGTCTGGAATCCCTGCCACGCGCCGTCGTGATGAATGCAGCGATGTCCGTGCCGGTCGTCGATGAACCAGCCGAAACCGTAGTGGCCTTTGTTGGGTTGGCCATCTTTGAGCTTCACGATGGTCCACATCTGATCGAGACTGGACTTCTTCAATAGCTTCTCGGTGTAGAGCGCCGCGTCCCAGTTGGCCAGATCGAGAACCGAAAAGTAGAGGCTGCCATCCGCAGTGGTGTTGATCATGGGAGCGACCCACTCCTGATTTTTCAATTCACCTTTCATCAGGCGGTATCCGGCGGCGCGGTTGGGAACGATGTCGATTTCACTGATGATGCGGGTCGAGTTCATCTCCAGCGGACGAAAGATACGCTCTTGCAGGAAGTCTCCGTAGAACTCGCCTGTTATACGGTGAATCAGAATTCCGAGCGTGAGATATCCGAGATTGCTGTACGCCCACTTCGTTCCTGGTTCGTAGGCCAGCGGAATGCTTTCGACGAGTTGCAGTTGTTCAGCCTCGGTCCAGTTTTTTCGAAAGTCGAAGTTCTTCGGGTAGTCACCAAAGCCCGCAGTATGGCTCAGCAACTCGCGCACCGTGGCATCATCCCAGGCCTTTGGAGCGTTCTTGAAGTACTTGGTCAGCGGATCGTCGAGGCCGATCTTGCCCTCTTCCACCAACATCATGACCGCTGTGGCGGTGAATTGCTTGCCTACCGAACCCGACTGAAAGATGGTTTCTGGCTTGACCGGGACCTGCAATTCCACGTTGGCCAAGCCGAATCCCTCGGCGAATACGATCTTCCCGTTTTTTGCAACCACTAGGGACAAGCCGGGAATGTGCTGCCGCTGCATCTCGGCCTTTACGTATTCCGAGACCGCGGGTTGAATCGTGGAGTCCTGTGCACGGCCCGGACCGCATGCCAGGAGCAGGAACGTGATCTGGAGGGGAAAAGAGGGTCGGCGCAATTTCATGGATGTTGGGATTGCGGCCCTGAGTGTACAAGGCAGGACCGCTTCCCACCAAGCGTGCCAGAATTTCGCCAGCCTACTTCGTTTGGCCTGACATGTCTGCCAGTCGATGGACACCCGAGCGTCGAAGCGCAAACAGAATCGCCCACCCGATCAATCCCGCGGCATAGAAGAAAGCGAAGAAAAGCGGCATCCCCCCTAACAGAATCGAGTGCACGGGCTGAATGTGAAGGGGGGCGATTGGCCCAATATCATGGGGCACCGATGTTGCGATGTCTTCGCCCTTTTTTATGGCGGTGAGAACACCGCCAAGAATCAGCGCCATGAACACAATCGTTGTTTTTGGAAAACGGAAGCCGTTACGCATATTAAACCTCCCAGTTGCAAACGACAGTTCATCGTGAATCGCTGTTAACCCCCGGAAACGCTCGCGAAGTGCGCCCCTGAGTAGACCCGTAGTCTCGCGCAGGAAAAGGCTGCCCCGGGCTGTCAGCTTTCTTCCGGTATTTTCGTTGCGTTCTTCGACCAGGACCGCCAGCATCTCTTCGCCGAACCGTTGCCGATGTGCGGCTGGATACAGACGCAGGAGTTTTCGATAAACGGTGAGCATCAATCAGCTCTCTTTCGTCGCCACCCGCAGAGTCGCCAGCCGTGTGATGTGCTTCATCCGGTCAATCTCCATTTGCAGATTGCGGCGTCCGTGTGCCGTCAGACGGTATGCCTGACGGCCCCTGGAACTGTCTTCTTCCTCGAAGCGCTCGATCCAATCGTCGTCAAGCAATCGGCGGAGAGCGCCGTACAACGTGCCGGTGCTGAGGACAACGCGGCCATCGCTCATGCGCTCCACGTCTTTCAGGATCGCGTAGCCGTGCTGCGGTTGCCCCGCCAGGCTCAGCAGGATCAGGAGGACTGGTTCGGTCAGGGGCAGGGCCTCTATTGTGTCCTTGGGCGACATGTCGTATAACGCCATATTGGCACCGCGAAGAACGCTTGTCAAGAGCAATGAATGTACGCTGTGGATGCGTCCGTGGTCGGCGCGCTCGCTTCGCTCGCTGGACGGCCGAAGGCGGCCGTCCCCACACGGTCCGTGGCCCTTCACATTCCTTATTGAGTCAGCGTAGTTTGCTTGCCGGAGTACTCAACAACCTTGTCCGTTTGATCCGCGGAGCTCACACCCACTCCGTGGTTTTCTCGGACGAAGACCACGCGGAACGTGCGATTTTCCAGCATGCCCGGGAACTGCCCCTTGCGATCCGCGATGGTCAGCGTGTGGGCGGCATCGTTCCAATGTAACGGGATGGTTGCATAGGCGCCCTTCTCGTAGTTGTAGGTGTCGTTCTCGTCTTCGTAGATAGCGAAGTCCCCATCCGCCCCCGGATAAATGCGCAACTCGATTGGGTCGGCGGGTTTTTCTGTGGACCACTCTTGGTCCGGCCCGAGCGGCAGAATCGATCCGGCGCGAACGTATAAGGGCAGCCGCTCAAGGGGAGTAATGGCGTTGATCATGCGACCACCATCGATGGTAGTGCCCGTCCAGAAGTCGTACCACCTGGCTTGGGGTAGGTAGACAGGTCGAGTCGTGGAAGAGGGCTCGGTCACGGGATTCACCAGGAATGCCGGCCCGTACATGAATTGGTCGCCGATGTTGCCGGCGCGAGGATCGGAGCGGAAATCCATGACCAGCGGCCGCATCGGTGTATAGCTCTCATTGGTGGTTCTCCACGCCAGCGAATAGATGTAGGGCAGCATGCGGTAGCGCAGGCGGTCGAAGTTCACCAGAATGTTTTGCGCGTCGGGCCCGTACGACCACAGTTCATTCTCGTCGGGATTTCGCGTGCCATGGACGCGAAGGATTGGATTGAACGTCGCGTACTGGAACCAGCGCACGAACAACTCGCGGAACGCTGGATCGGCGGGGCTTCCGGATACAAATCCTCCGATATCAGTAGTCCAGTACGGAACTCCGGAAACAGCAAAGTTCAATCCCGCCGGGATCTGGCGGCGATAGCTGAACCAGTCGGAGTTGATGTCTCCCGACCAGGCGGTCACCGCATTACGCTGCGATCCGGCAAATGCCGAACGAGACAAAATGTAAACCCGCTTCTTGTCCGACGCACTCCGCTGCCCCTGATATACCGCCCCTGTGTCCAGTAGCGGGTAAGCATTCACGTAACGATCGCCACTGCCAGCCGCGAGCTTGTGATGCAGCAGGATGTTCTCTTCCTGCCCTTCGGTTTCCGGCTCGGTCGTATCCATCCACCATGCATCGGCGCCGATGCTGAACAGGCCCTTGTTCACCAGATCCCAGTAATATTTGCGGGCCTCGGGACTGGTTGCGTCATAAACGGCCATGGCATCGGTATGGAATGGCGGCTTGGCGAATTTGAATTTGTCGACAAACCATCCTTTGCTATTCATGTAGTCATAGTTCGTCGAGCCCGGCTCGAAGAAGGGCCAAATGGAAATCATCAGGTGGAAATTTTCGTTGTGGAGTTGATCGATCATCCCTTTCGGATCGGGATAGTTCTTATTGAAAACGAATTCTCCCTTGCGATTCCACCAGAACCAGTCCTGCACGATGTTGTCCACGGGGATGTGCAGGTCGCGATACTTTTTCGCGACTCCCAGGATTTCGTCCTGCGATTTGTAGCGGTTCTTGCACTGCCAGAATCCGTACGCCCATTTGCCGAACATGGGAGCCTGCCCGGTCAGCTCGCGGTACCCGGCGATGATCTTGTCGAGGTCGGGCCCGTAAAGAAAGTAATAGTCGATAACGTCGGCAACTTCGGAGCTGATGTACAGATAATTCGCGAACCGGTTGTTGAACCGGCTGCGCGACATATTGTTCCAGAAGATGCCGTATCCCTTGCTGGAAACCATCAGCGGCACCGAGATGTTGCTGTTGTCCTGCACGATGTCGACCGACTCCCCGCGATAGTTCCACACGCCGGACTGGTGCTGCCCCAGGCCGTAGAGTCCTTCATGCGAACCGTAAACATTGATGAACGATTCAGCGCGATAAGTGTCTTCACCATTGACCTTTTCGGCGCGCATACTGCGGGAGGCTTCCTGTACCAGAGGGCTTCCATTCGCCTCCGCATATGCAATCGCACCGTCTTTCCGCGTGATGGAGAGCTTCAGCAAGGAAGTGGAAATTGTGACGGCGTCGTCTGACGACTGCATGTCCCACTTCGCGGCGGGCCAGCTGTCTTTGATCACGACAAAGTCCGTTCGTTTGGGAAACGTTGCGGTTGGCGAATACAGAACGCGAATGATGGAGTCCGAGCAGACCTGCACCTTTAACGTTCCGGTTCCCATGGTGAAGAGAACGCCATCGGGTTCCTGTTGAACTTTTCGGACGGGATTCATCGGGGTCCACTGGGCGACGGCACAGGTCGGTGCCATAAAGCTGATTCCGATCGCGAGTAAGAAGGAAAATTGCAAGGCACGAGTCATTCGAGTTCGTCTCCCGAACTGAATTTAAGATCACCGTAAACGTTTACGGAAATTGCAACGCGAGGATAGCACGGAAGCGATTCTGCGGGTGTGATCCCAGGCCTTGCTAACGTCATCCCGAAAATGGTGCAAAATTCACAGCCTATTAACCGCAGATTGGATCAAACGGTCTATGCTCAGTCGTTGGCAATCCGATCCCAAAGTTGGCAGAGTAACGGCGACGGTCCTACACGAGCTCCGCGTCGCCCGCGTTCTCGCCCGGCGGACACACCCATGAGTACTGCGAGCGCGAATCCTGAACCGGCTCATCATTACATCGTCCGCCGCACGGTCGAGGCCTGCAACATGGCGAAGGAGGCGGCCGGCGCTGCTGCGGAGGGAATTGCCACCGGCTCCAGCGCATTGCTCGGTTCGTTGCGCCAACGCGAGCGCGAACTCGATACTCTCGACCTAGAGATCGACAACGGTGTCACCAGCGCCATCACCGAAGTCGGGCCTGCGGAAGCGCGGGAGCTTCTTGCCTGCATGAAGTTCATGATCGGGCTGGAGCGCATTGGCGATCTGCTGCTTAGTTTTGCGAACAGCGCGCAGTCCGTGAGCGGGCGGATCGACCGGGAAGATACCCGGGATCTGACGCAGATGGCGACGCTGCTCGAAAAGATGCTCACCGATTGCGGGGAGGCCTTTTCCCAGCGAGATGTTGGCAAGGCGGTGGAAGTGCTGCGGGCCGACGCCGAGATGGATCGCCTGCGGAATCTCATTTTCCTGCGTCACATCGAGAATCCGGAGAATGTTCACCGGCAAGCGAGTCTGCAGGTGATTTTCATGACGCAATCGCTGGAGCGCGCCGGCGACCACGCCAAGAACCTCGCCGAGGAAGTCTGTCACTTCGTCAGCGGACGGCCGGTCCGCCACGTGCTTATCGCTTACGACAAGCCGGTCGAGCAGATGTTCATCGACTATTTAAGGCGACGCGAGCACAAGTGATAAATCTGCCCCGGCGCGTTCCCTCTTGGTTGGAACTTTGCATGCCTGAAGACCCTCTAGCGCTCGCTGTGCTTCGGTGGACAGCCGAGGCGGTGTCCCTACGCGAGCTTTGCTGATTACTTGATGGTGAACGCCAGCGTCAGCAGGGTCTTTTGTTCGACTTCGTGCGCTTTCGCACTTCCTGTTGCCGGGCTTGCGCCGGAGCTGCGTTTTACAGTCAGGACCGGGCGGTCACCTGCGATTCGTTTCAAGCGCGGGAGCATGTTGAACATGGCTCCCATGTTCGCAGGCTCTTCCTGCACCCAGACGATGTCGGCGTTCTTGCCGTGGCGATCGAATTCCGCGATAACCTCCCGTTCGGGGAAGGGATACATCTGCTCCAGGAAAACAATTGCCGTGCTCGTGTCCTTCCTCTTCTTCCGCTCGGCTTCGAGTTCGTGGCCGATTTTGCCGGTGCAGATCAGGATCCGTTCCGCCGCTCCGACAGTCGTGTCGGGAATGACGTTCAGGAAATTCTTATGCGTGAAGTCTTCAATCGAAGAACTCGCGTCTGGGTGACGGAGCATGCTTTTTGGCGTAAAAACGACCAACGGCTTGCGCCAATAACGCAATGCCTGCCGGCGCAAGAGATGGAAATACTGTGCAGCATTCGAGGGCTGAGCGATCTGGATGTTGTGCTTCGCGGCCGACTGGATGAAGCGCTCGATTCGTGCGCTGGAGTGTTCCGGTCCCTGGCCTTCGTAGCCATGCGGCAGCAGCATCACCAGACCGGATAGGAGATTCCACTTCGCTTCTCCGGCGCTGATGAACTGGTCGATAATCGCCTGCGCAACGTTGACGAAGTCTCCGAACTGGGCTTCCCAGAGGACCAGCGATTCGGGATAGTCGCGGCTATATCCATACTCGAAACCGAGGACGCCAGCCTCGGAGAGTGTCGAGTTGTAAATTTCGCAGCGAGCTTGATCGGCGGAGATGTTCTCCAGCGGAACGTATTCGTTTTCGTTCTCAATGTCGATCAGCACGGAGTGGCGCTGGTTGAAAGTGCCGCGACGTGAATCCTGTCCTGACATGCGGACGTGCGTGCCGGCTTTCACTAAGCTTGCGAAGGCCAGGGCCTCAGCCATGCCGTAATCCACGGGGCGCTTGCCGGCTACCATCTCGGCGCGCTGCTCGAGCAGCTTTTTCACCTTCGGGTGAATGTGAAAGCCCTCCGGATAGGTGGTTAGCCGCGTGTTGAGTTCTGCCAACTCTTCAGACGGGAGGTGGGTCGCGACTTCATACTCATCGCGATGGAGGCCTCCGAAGTACTTGTCCCAATACTTCGGGAGTTCACGCAGAAGCGGCTTGTGCTTGATGCTGCCGGCTTTCTTCTGCGCGGGCTCGAACTCGGCACGGATGGCGTCGGCTTTCGCCTGCCCTTCCGTCTCGCCGATATCATCCGCGTAGATTTCCCAGAGGGCCGGGTGATCCTTGATTTTTTTGTAGAGCAGGGGCTGCGTGATGGTGGGATCGTCGACCTCGCTGTGACCATGTCTGCGGTAGCCGATGAGATCGATCACAACGTCGGTGCCAAACTGATAGCGGAATTCCGTGGCCAGGCGGGCGACGCGGACGACAGCATCGACATCCTCAGCGTTGACGTGGAAGATAGGGATCGACTGGCGCCGCGCGATGCAGGCGGCAAAGCGCGTCGAATGCTCTTCGGTGTAACTCGTGGTGAAACCGAGAAGATTATTAACCACCACGTGAATCGTGCCCCCGACGGTGTATCCCGGAAGATCGGCATAATTCATGGTCTCGGCCAGAATTCCCTGGCCGGCGAACGCGGCATCGCCGTGAACCAACAGTGGAAGGTATTTCTCGCGTCCGCCTTCGCCGGTGCGGTCCTGCTTCGCGCGCGTGCGGCCTACAGTCACAGGGTCGACAGCTTCGAGATGACTCGGATTTGAGACCAGATGAATGTGAACCTTGCCGCCACTTCGCGTGGCGTATTCGCCCGTTGCGCCCATGTGGTACTTCACGTCCCCTGAGCCAAGCACACTGCGCGGGTCGACATCTTCGAATCCAGCGAAGATCTCTTCCGGCGGGCGCTTGGCAACATGAGCGATGATGTTCAGGCGGCCCCGATGGCTCATGCCCATCACGAGTTCGATAGCACCCAGCTGTGAGGCTGTATCAAGCACCTCGTCCACCAGCGGGATGAGAGCGGTCGTGCCTTCGAGCGAGAAGCGTTTGCTGCCCAGATATCGCTGCTGCATCACTTGCTCGAAGATGTCGGCCCGAGTCAGCAAATCGAGAATGCGCGGACGGTCGATCTCCTCGTCGTTCGGCTGCAGACCGGATTCCATGCGCTCGTAGATCCAGTTGCGTCGCTCGGGGGAATAGATGTGGTTGATCTCGACGCCGATTGTGCTGGAATAGATGGCCCGAGCCTCACGAGCGTACTCGCCCTCGTGTTCGAGTTCAGGTGTGGGGCGGGGGCGGAGGAAGCCGAGCGGGTCGAGATCGCCTTCGAGGTATCCCCACTGGCGGTAGGAATTGAAAACGCGTTCGCGTTCTGGGTTGGAACCGTTGGTCGAGGCGCGGTCGACGACCGTGCCGGAAGTCTCAGATTTCGGAGTCATAAGAGTGCTGGTTCTAGGATAAAGGATGCGGGGGAAACCCAAAAGCTCCATCGGAGTAAAGTGGTTGCCGTACTACGTCGAGCCTCTCCCGAATGGCCGCATGAGGCACGACGATTCCTGACAAGGAAACTGAATGACCGAAAAAATGAATGGTGTCACGACCCTGCTGGGCATTCCGTTTGACGGCCAGTCTTCGTATCTGCGAGGTGCGGGAGAGGCTCCGCCCAAAATTCGCGAAACGATGCGCTGCGATGCTTCCAATCGGTGGACCGAGTCAGGTGCGGATCTTGGGGCTGCGGGAGCTTTTGACGATGCGGGAGATCTTGCGTTCCCAGAGAACGACGCATTCGAGGCGATCGAGTCAGGCATGGGCAACTTGCTCGATGAGGGGCGCAAGCTCGTCTCGGTGGGCGGCGACCACTCGATTACTTATCCCATCGTGAAAGCCTTTGCGAGCAGATATCCGGACCTGACAATCTTTCACTTTGACGCACACCCAGACTTGTACGACGAGTTCGACGGAAACCGCCTGTCGCATGCTTGTCCGTTTGCGCGAATCATGGAGTCCGGCCTAGCAAGACGGCTGATGCAGGTGGGGATCAGGACAGCTACCCAGCATCAGCGCGAGCAGGCGAAGAGATTCGGAGTTGAGGTCGTTGAGATGGGAGGACTTCCCGCTTACGCGAAGCTGAAGGCGGTCGGGCCGGTCTACATCTCGTTCGATATGGACGTGCTGGACCCGGCCTTCGCGCCGGGAGTTTCGCATCGCGAACCGGGCGGGATGTCAGTACGTGAAGCGATCGCTCACTTGCACGCGATTGAAGGAGCCATCGTGGGCGCCGATGTGGTCGAGTACAACCCGGTGCGCGATTTGGATGGGATGACCGCCAACGTGGCGGCGAAGATCGTGAAGGAAATTCTGGGAAAGATGATTGCGTAATAAGTCTGGTTTTTGTGGGGACAGCCGCCCTCGGCCGTCCGTCGAGCGACGCTCGACCTTATGTCGGTAGCGCATGCTCCCCTCTCTTAGTGCGTGTGATACGCCCTTCCGAAAAGACAAGGCGGTTTCGGATCACAGAGAAAATCGATTTTCGGGAGTACAATGCCCCGTCATGAAATTCCTAAAAATGGCGACGGTGTGTACCTCTGCGGCATTCGCAACGGTACTCGCATGTTCGAAGAACCCCGGTCAAGGTCCGCAGGCCGCCGGGATGCAGGCCATGCCCGTGAAGGTCATGGAAGCCAAAGCTCTGCCTGTGAACGATGCTTCCGAATACGTGGCAACCCTGAAGTCGCGCGATTCGGCGGTGATAATGCCCCAGGTTGATGGGCAGATCACGCAAATCTTCGTCCACGCGGGCGAGGCTGTTTCTGCCGGGACCGCATTGATGGAAATCGACCCCCTCAAACAGCAGGCGACGGTTAAGAGCCTCGAGGGTGCGCGGACGGCGCAGCAGGCAACTCTCAGTTGGACCACCCAGCAATACGAGCGGGCCAAGGGATTGGCAGCCGCCGGCGTCGTGAGCAAGCAGGATCTCGACCAGGCAAAAGCCGCAATGGACGCCGCCCAGGCCCAGATGGATGCGCTCGGTGCGCAGGTGCGCGAGCAGGAAGTGCAGCTTCACTACTACAAAGTGGTGGCTCCGCGAGGCGGCATTGTCGGGGATATTCCTGTGCGAATCGGCGACCGGGTCACGAATTCGACGCAGTTGACCACGGTAGATCAGCCGGGAAGCCTCGAAGCTTACGTCTATGTGCCCGTCGAGCGCTCGGCGCAACTGAAGATGAATCTTCCAGTGCAGATCCTGGACAGCATCGGCAAGGTTCTTGCGGGCACGCGAGTGACCTTCATCTCTCCGCAGGTGGACAACACAACTCAGACGGTTCTGGTCAAGGCGCGCATTGCCAACGGAAATGACGCTCTGCGGCAGTCCCAGTTTATTCGCGCCCGGCTGGTTTGGGGGACGCACCAGAACCCGGAGGTTCCAATTCTGGCCGTAACCCGGCTCGCGGGGCAGTATTTTGCGTTCGTGGCTGAGCCCCAGAGCGGCGGCTCGTTCGTGGCGAAGCAGAGGCCGCTGACAATCGGCGAGACCGTTGGCAATAACTACGAGGTGCGAGACGGCATTAAGCCCGGAGACAAGGTGATTGTCTCTGGGACCCAGTTTCTGTTGGATGGCGCGCCGGTAGTTCCGATGAGTTAGCTGAATTGCTGGGACATACCGAGGGTTTGCGTTAGCACTTGGCACTTAGCACTTGGCATTTAGCCACCAAAGCCCGCTAGAAAGAAACAGATTTTTTCGGACTAAATGCTAACTGCTAGGTGCCAAGTGCTGTGTTCGAGGGCTGATCTCTCATGTTCGTTAATTTCTTCATACGACGTCCAGTATTCGCCACAGTCTGTGCGCTGCTGATTGTCTTGGCCGGATCTGCGGTGATCCCTTCGCTGCCGATCGCGCAGTTTCCGAACTTGGCACCGCCCCAGGTGGGCGTTACCAGCGTCTACATCGGCGCCAGCGCGCAGACGGTGGAGAGCGCGGTCACGATTCCACTGGAGCAGCAGATTAATGGCGCGGAGGGGATGAAGTACATCACGTCGACCAGCGGGAATGATGGGACTAGCCAAGTGCTAGTGACGTTTGACCTGACGCGGAATCCGGACCTCGCAACCGTCGACATTCAGAATCGAGTGAACACAGCTCAGGGACGCCTGCCGGGGGCGGTCAAAGCGGTGGGCATTACGACCTCGAAGACGTCGCAGAACTTTGTGTTTGGCGCGGCCGTCTTTTCGGACAAGGAACACAACTATCCCACGCTATTCATGAGCAATTATCTCGACGTGTACGTGCGGGATGCTATGAAGCGCATTCCGGGCGTCGCGGACGTAATCATCTTCGGCGAACGCAAATACTCGATGCGGCTGTGGCTGGACCCGGTACGGATGGCGGGACGCGGGTTGACGGCGCCCGACGTGGTGAGTGCACTGTCGGAGCAGAACGTGGAGGTGGCTGCCGGGCAAGTGGGGCAGCAGCCGGCCATCCCGGGGCAAGATTATCAGGTGAGCGTGCGGGCCGTTGGGCGTCTAAGCGAGGCGGCGCAGTTCGACAACATTATCTTGAAAACGAATGCCGACGGCACGCTGGTGCGGCTGAAGGATGTGGGTCGCGCCGAGCTAGGCGCCGAGACCTATGCGTCGGCTCTGCAATTCAACGGGCAGGATTCGGTGGGCATTGCAGTCTTGCAGCTTTCCACCGCGAACGCCCTCGACGTCGACCGGCAAGCCATCGCCGAACTGGAACGGCTGTCCAAAAGCTTTCCGCCCGGGATGCGCTACCAAGTTGCATTCGATACGACCGATGCGGTGAGCGAGTCCATTCGCGACGTGATCTTCACGGTTGGTTCGGCGATCTTACTGGTCATTCTGGTGATCTTTATCTTTCTCGGCGACTGGAGGACGACGATGATTCATTTTATCGCCACTCCGGTTTCGCTTATCGGCACCTTCGTTTTTGTGAAGTTACTCGGTTTCTCCATCAACACGCTGACGTTGTTCGGCATCACACTCGCTACCGGCCTGGTCGTCGACGACGCAATCGTCGTGATTGAAAACATTGAGCGTCATATGGCCGAGGGCGAACACGACTCGCGCAAAGCAGCGGCGGCAGCAACCGCCGAGATTACCAGCGCTGTCATCGCCACCTCATTGGTACTGGTTGCCGTCTTTGTCCCCGTTGCTTTTTTCCCGGGGACGACCGGTATTCTATTTCGCCAGTTTGCGCTGACCATCGCATTTTCCATTACCATTTCCGCCTTTAACGCACTCACCCTGGCTCCGGTATTGGGCGCGATTCTTCTGAGCGGTCCTCACCGACAGAAGTGGTGGTGGCTGCGAAAGTTCGACGAGGGGGTCGCTGCCCTCACCCGCGGGTACCGCAGTCTGCTGCACTACGTTCTGGAGTACAAACTGGTGATGTCGGTGCTGTTTTTTGCCGGCTTGGGGCTCACGTATCTTGTATTCACGAGGGTACCCACGGGATTTGTGCCGGATGAGGATCAGGGGTACTTCATCATCGTGATCCAGGCGCCGTCGGGAGCCTCGCTGGAATATACGAAGTCCGTCGGCCAGCAGGTGACGCACATGTTGGCGGGGATACCCGAAGTGCAGAGCACCTTCTCCGTCGCTGGATTCAGCTTCGCAGGTGCCGCGGCGAACCAGGGATTGATCTTCTCGTCCCTTCGTCCCTACTCGCAGCGGAAAGGGAAAGAACATACAGCCACTGCCATCCTGAACCGCGTTCGTCCTCAGCTATTTGGCGTCCCTGGAGCCATCGTGTTTGCCACGCTCCCACCCGCCGTGCAGGGGTTGGGACGGTTCGGTGGATTTCAGTTCCAGGTTCAGGATCAGGCGGCGCACAAACTCGACGAACTCGCCGGGGCCACGCAAGGATTGATTCGTGATGCCGCACAAAGAAAGGATCTGGTCGGCCTGTACACACCGTTCACGGCGAACGATCCGCAGTATCTGGTCACGATCGATCGCGAAAAAGCGAAGAGCCTGCACGTGCCTTTGTCGCAGATTACGGACACGCTCGGCGTGTACATGGGCTCCGCATACGTGAACGATTTTGACTTCAACAACCGTTCATATCGAGTCTATGTGCAGGCGGATAAACAATTCCGGGCGACGGCCAAAGATATGAGGCAGTTTTACGTTCGCTCGGACACCGGAGCCATGGTTCCGCTGGATAACCTTATCAGCATCAGCCAGACTACAACTCCACAGGTGATCAGCCATTACAACTTGTTCCGGTCGGCGGAAATCGATGGATCGGCGGCGCCGGGATACAGTTCTGGTCAGGCGATCGCCGCGATGGAAGATCTCGCGAAGAAACTGCCGAAGGGCTTTTCCTATAGCTGGACCGGCTTATCGCTCGAGGAGTTACAGGCCGGAGGTACGTCACTGATTCTGTTTGGCCTGGGAACTCTGGTCGTCTATCTGACTCTGTCAGCGCAATACGAAAGTTTCGTCCTGCCGTTCATTGTGCTGCTGGCGGTTCCCATGGCTCTGCTGGGCGCCTTGGGTGCGCAGTGGATTCGCGGACTGCAGAATGACGTCTACTGCCAGGTAGGGTTGGTCATGCTGGTGGGACTCTCCAGCAAGAATGCAATTCTGATCGTCGAATTCTCAGAGCAATTGCGCGAGCGTGGATTGCCTCTCGTCGAAGCGGCGGTGCAGGCGGCGACGATCCGCTTGCGGCCCATCCTGATGACGTCGCTGGCCTTCATTCTCGGCGTCGTGCCTCTCGTTGTCGCGACGGGCGCCGGAGAGAATGGCCGGCATTCGGTCGGGACCACGGTCTTCGGCGGCATGATCATGTCGACGTTCTTGAATTTGCTTTTCATTCCCGTGCTGTACCTGATCGTCGAGGGATGGAGGGAGCACGGAAAGGCGCCCGAACACCGCTAAAGAACCTTTACCACAGAGGGCACAGAGTACCACAGAGGTTCCTCTGTGATCCTTGTGTGTCCTCGGTGGTGAGTGGAAGCTTGTCCGAAAATTGGCTCGGATAGAGAAGGGCTTTAGCCGTGCCGCTTGAGGCCACAACAAGACACCGGTTTAAACCCCTGAGGAAGCGGCTATCCTGCGCTTTCGTTCTGCTCTTTCACATTCCGTAGCCCGGGGCTTGAAACCGCATAGTCCGACGGTTTCTCCCTGCCATCCAAAGATTCCGCTAGAGTCCTTTTCTTCTTCCGGGCTTCCCGGCGGCGCATTTTGGCCATCCATTCGCGCGAGTACATCGTGCCCCGGCACTTCCTCGAGCCGCAGTGACATGGGGCGGGATCTTCATCATCGTAGAGGTTGTAATCCCATACGAGTTCTTCGCCGGGGGCGATATCGCGGAGAGCAAAAATCCATACCCGCCCCTTGATCTCATCGACTTCGCAATTGGGATCGCAGGAATGGTTCAAGTAAGCACCAAGCCCGTGTCCGTCGATGACCGTCTTCCCATCTTCCAGTCCGTACAAGTAAGTGCGAGAGACCCCATCGTAGCGGCGGTCGGCTTCTTCCGGAGTAATGCGTTCGCCGTCGTATTCGACGATACGAGTTCCTTTGCGGATCGCAGTAGTCGTGTAGACGCCAACAGCGTGAATGGGCGATGGTCGAACAACCAGGGGCATGAACTAATTTCGCATGACGCGGGAATTTTGGGGAGTGTAAAAGTGAAAAGAGATTGCTGCTAATGGGAGCAACAGCGGATTTCTCCTGGTTCGCTGCACTCCCGCGTCGGATTGGCAAGGTTCTGAGGTCGGGGAAGGGATGTTGGTCGACGCCTGAGGCCCGACGCCTGGTTTTACGGATCGTACACCGAACTTCCGAAGCCTTCTTTGCGCGCCGATTCCTGCATCGCTTCCAGCGCCTTCTGTTGTTCCTCCAGTTGTGCCTTCATGGTGTCGACTTCCTGTTGCTTCTGCTGCTGCCGCTCATTCCACTGGGCGCAATTGGCGACGCAGTTTGCGCCCGCGAAATGAATGGAGTCGCCGATACTCTTGATGTCCTGCTGCAGCGCGGCGATCGCGTTCTTCTGATTCAAGATCTGTGACTTCCAGTTCTCGCCCTTTGCTTGGTGGTCGCCGCTCTCAGGCTGGGAATCCGCCGGGGCGGAACTGGTTGGATGCGTCGACACCGCAGTCACAGTGGCGTGCTCGGGTGCATCGTCGTTGGTAACGAGGCGAGCCGTCTTGGCCGTCGGCGCGGCCAGTGTTGCTTCGGAGGCCTGCGCGTCCTGATTCGCCGCTTCCTTTGCTTTTAGTTGAGCTTCTCTCTGCTGCTTCTTCAGCTTCACTTGGCGCGCGATTTCGCCGAGCGACAGCGTAGGGGCGGGGGATGGAGGATCCTGGGCAGAGGTCTGCTGTTCCTGGGCATACGACATTGAGCACAGAAACAGGCTCGCCGCTGATAGGACAAAAAGTCTTCGCATCAAAAGGCCTCCCAGATCCGTCTGGGGACACGGAGTACTCGGAAGATCGTAGCGGAGAGCTTCGGCCGATTCGAGTTACTTTCGTACCGGCGCAGGACTCGGCTAAGCCTTTGTAAAGTCTCGGATTAGGCCGTCCAGCTTTTGCAGTAGAGCCTGATTCCCCTGCCGTGGATAGCTGGCTAGAGACTCGCGATAGTGAGGCAGGTTGAACAGAAACGATTCCACCCGCTCCTTGTTCAACTCCTCCCAGTAGGCTCCGTATCCCGACTTCTCGAGCCAATAAGCGTTGAATATCTGCTCGAATTGATGGCTCACAGGTACAGCCAGATAGGGCTTGCCCAGATGCAGCGCTTCGGTCACGAGCGAGAAACCAGAGTTGGCGATGATGGCGCGAGCGCTGACGAGATCGGAGAAGAAGCCGTCGAGGGAAGGCTTCTTGAAGATGATGTTCCCATCCGAGCCCTCGCGCCCAAACCCATATGCAATAAAGCGGCAGCGAACTGATCCCAGCAACTTCGCCAGAGCCGGCGCAGGCGAGGTGACATAGACCAGCACGTGGTCGCCTTCGCTGGGCCTTGCGTCAAGTATCTGCTGGCGCAATAAAGGTGGGAACAGGAACGTGTTGCGCGTGCGAATTGGAGCATTGAAGAAAGAGATCACGAGGTAGGCGTTGGCCCGAGGCGTCATCAGCTTGGTCACAAGTTTAGCGGCGGCCGCATCGCGCCGGTACTGCTTCGGATACGACACCTCGGCATTCGTGAGGCAATGCTGGTTATCGATGGAGATGACTGGCAGGCGCTGCTTGTGACCGACGTGCGAGGTGAGCGGCTCGAAATCAGTGATGACTAGATTGATCTTCTTCTGCTCGACCAACTCGCTGAGCCGCGAAAGACTCTTTGCAGCGTGCGGCACCGTCAACAGATTCTTCGCAATGGTGCGCTTGTAGCGGACGCGGTTGTTGACATAAGCGAACCGGAACCCGTAGATCTCGGTGACGTTGAAACCGTCTTTCAGGTTCTGCAGGCCGCGATCGAATGAGGCAACGTGGAGGTTGTGGCCCTGCGCGACCAGATGTGTGAGGACCTCTCTGGCGCGGGTGGAGTGTCCGGCGCCTTCACCATTGACTCCGTAGAGTATGTTCGCCATCTAGAAGCCCACTCGCGCGCGCAGCGATCAAAAGCCGCGAAAAGAAGGCATACGTTGTAGCGGATTTGCCGCTTGCCCGGCCATCACATACCAAGAGGTCGCACCGATGTGAAGGAACGGGAAATAGTTGAAGCCAAAGCCGGTGTTCAGAATGCTCGTTGCGGCCGTAATGCCTTGGCCCACAACGAGGGGCTGGCCGTTAACCGTCTGCCCAGCGCCCAGGCTGTTTTGTGCAACCTGCACGTTCTCGAGCAATGTAGCAGCGAGAGCCACATCGCCGTGAAAGCTCGGAAGGTCATTCTTGGCTGGCAAGCGGCGCTGCAGCAAGGCGGAGATCAAGTGGCCGGTGCCTTCCAGCCAGACAGCATCGGCATCCACCGTATTGTCTCCCAGCACAGTTCCGAGTTTGCTCAGGCTGGCATAGGTCATGCCGGATACACGTAGCCGCAAACTGCCGTTGACGCCCCAACCATTGTTGAACGCGAAGGTTGTGTCAGTGGTCGCGAGATTGGTTTTGACCCAATCAAGCGTGATCGCAAAATTGGGGTCCTGAAATGCCAGATACGACCACGTCTGAACATCTTCCGGACTGTTATTGAAGAAAATGTGCGTCGGATCTGATGTGCCGGTCCAGAAGTGTCCAGAGGGCGCATCGAACATAGCTTCCACAAACGCTCTTGCGTGGGCGGCACCGTCCAGCCACGAGTTGTCGCCTGAGAGCTGCGCCAACATCGTGAACAAAGCGTACACGTCAATATTGTGTTCCGTCGATTTGTTCGTTTGGCCGTTGCCGAAGAAATATCCGCCCGGCGGGACATTCGTATTATCGCGTGTTGTGGTCTCGATGAAGGTCGCAGCACGCAGCGCGCCCTCAAGGTATGTCTGCATGCGGGTGCGAACATAAAGTTGAGCGAGCGCGATCCCTGCCCATGCGACATCGCCGACAGCGCTGCCCTGAAAGAAAGAGAGGCCCGGCGTCACGAAAACACCATGGCTGTCAGGCGTTCCCGCCATGTACGCCTGGCGAAGGCGCCCATCGCGGGCAGGATCGGTTTGTTGCGCATACAGCAAAGCATTGCCGATGATCATGGCGCGCGCGATGTCATCCGAGCGCCCGCGGGCAAGAAACGCGAGGGCAAGCAGCGCATTGTCATAGGTGAATGCTGTGCTAATGAACGTGCCGCCTGCAATCTGATCACAATAACTCTGGCACAGGCGTACGGTAGAACCCTGCGCGTATGCATCCATCATCTGACGTAGGAAGGCGTAAGCCGCCTGGATTGAGTCCCGAAGTTGCGGACCGCCTGGGAGATCCAAACCACTATTAACGGCGCCGACGGCGGAAGCATAAGCTAACGGCTTGGAAACTGGGACGACACCTGCCGTCGCGGCTCCAACTCCTAATTGCATCATTGTACGTCGTGAGATTTTGCTGTCGAGCATCGTAGTTCTCCTTTGCTCTCGCTCTGCAAATCCAGAAGACGAATTTAACCTGAGTGTCTTCGCACCACCCAGAAATTGCAGGCGATTTTACCTGCTCTCTTCAGGACATTCAAAGCGCGATTCGATACCGGAGGCCGAGGGCGGGCTAATACGCTCGGTGGGTTCATGGTATTCCGGACCAACCGGTCGAGCACTAATCATTCGTGGTGCTTGGCGGCTATGGTTGCGGTTGCGGCACCGGCAGAGCGACCGTATCGATCGTTGCCGGATCATCCCGCAGCTTGATGTAGAGCGTCTTGCCTTTCGGAGGCGGGATCGCCAGTGCGTCTTCGACGAAGCCTTCAGGGACTTTGACAGATTCGACAAAGTCGGCATCGGCGCTGACCGAATCGAGCAGGAAGAGCTTATCGCCGCTCAGCGTGCATTGCTCTTCTGGCTCGGGCACGCAACGAACTGCTTTCAGCATTGGGATGCGCACCAAGTTCACGAGCGGCTGCCAGTCGCCGTTGATACCATCACCGCTCACGGGACGAATCTTCAACGGACCGAAAGCTGAGGGTCCAAGCAGCTTCATGGGCTCGAGCACGGCGAGAACCGTTTTCGCGTCCTGCATGGTCAGGTTGCCATCTTTGAAACTCAGCAAAACGCGAAATGACTCGTCGGCGGTGGCTACTTCGATCTTCTCGCTGGGCGGAAATGTCTCCGGCACCTGAGTCCTAAGGAAAAAGCTCAAGTGTCCATCCTGTGGAAGTTCTTCCTGGCTGCCGAGGCGCACAGCTGGCGGCGCAGCCGGTTCGAGTTGGATGCTCTTGGTAAGAATGTTGATGGCAGGCCGTTGTATGTCGACTTCACTCTTCAGGTCGAGGATGCGACCATCTTTCAGGGTAACGTGCGCGACAATGGAGTCACCGGGCCGCAGCTTGGTTTTTGCCGTGACATCCACCGTCGTGACCTTGAGCTCGTCCTGTTGGTTGGCGCGCGTTAATGCGGCCGGCTTGAACTCAATCCCGCTGAATTCAAGGCTGGCGACTTGATCCAGTCGAGTGCCCTTCAACAGGCCATCCGTATCCCCGGCGTGAATGCCGAATATATCGAGCCGGGCCGCCTCCGCGTAGGTGTGGAGAGGAATTTCATCGACCTCATGCAGCCCAAACTTCTTGATCTGCATGGTCAGCCAGCCGGCACTGGCTTTCTGCAGGGGCACCTTCACTTCGAGTTCATCCGGCTTGGAATTCTTCCAGTCCGTCGAAAGGATTTTTCCCTGCTCGTCTTTGAAAGTCACTTCGCTGACGCAGCAGGCAGCCTGCGACTGGAGATGCAGCGTATCCTCGCGGCCGACGATAAGCGCGCTGGCATCTTTCGACGCCACGATCCACTGCGCCGGGCGCGACGTGCGCAGCTTATAGTGTGGCCCGTCGAAGCTGTGGAAGCCCCACTGGCCGCGCAGAGTGCCGACCACTTCGACGTCGAGATCGGCCGCCTCCAGGGGATGGGTGTCGATAGTAAAACCTCCGAGCACGGGATCCGGCTTCGCCGGCAAGTCGATCGGAGGTCCTGATTTCGCCTCCACATGAAGAACCATATCGTGGGCGAGTTCGGATGCGAACACCAGCGGAGCGCCATCTGCAGTAAGCAGGAGCGAGGGCTTTCCCGCGCACAGCACCTGCGCCGCATCAACCGCGCGAAGCGGCGGAGGCGGGGCGGTTCGAACCGGCGGCAGACCAATCACGATTACCGACTTGGGATTGCGGAACGATGGAGGATTGTTCAGGCGCAGATTGAGTTCGTTCTTCTTCGGTAACGCCAGCGCCGGAATGTATTGATACTGCGCCGTGTGCGCGGTCCCAAGAATCCGGACCACATCAACCACCGCTCCGATGTAAGGACTGTAGTATCCGCCGCGGGCGCCGGGCGTGGCACTGATCTGCGCCAGAAGATCCGACGAGGGACCGGAGGTCAGCGTCGCCACCATGGTCTGGCTGTGGGCATCATCCAGCACAAGTTGATCGGTGTTTTGCGTAAGGCAGGAAACCTGCTGCGAACTCGGCTTGTCGAAACATTGCTGATCAAGCCGGATATTCAGGCTGCGAGCCAGCATTGCCGTGTGTGCCTTCAGTTGCTCCGGATCCGCGGTATAAACTTCCCGAACCTCATCCATGTACTTTTCGACCCGCTGGCGATCGAGACTCGCCTGTTGCAGGTCCTGCGCCGCGCGGACAAACGCTCCGGGCTTGCCTCGAACCGCCGCGCGCAACGTGCCGAAAGCACCTCCTGTCTCCGGGGCAAGGAAAATCAGGGCCTCTTCCGCCTCTTCGGGGATGGTGACGAAAACTCCTTCTTCGTGAGCGGTCCGAGTCCAGGTCTCGACACGGGTAAACCAGGAATCCGGCGGTGGATTGGTCGCGCCGCGCAGAAACGCAATGATCATCAGATAGCGGACAGACTGGCTGTCGGGTAGGTCCGGATGCAGCCACAGACGATCGCCGGGCTGAAGGTTAGGAACTTCCGCGATGGGCAGGGTCTTGCCCCCGCGCTGAACCCGGACCTCGACCTTGGGGCCAATCAGATCGAAGGCAGCATTTTCTGCACTCGCCGCACCCGCAAATGACAGAGAGATCAGGAGGGAACCGATCAGAACATTGGATAGAAAACCGAAAGACCGAGGTATGAGTCCCGCGAAGCGCACTACGACCCTCTCACTGCTGGGATTTCAGGAAAAGCTCAACTATCGGCTCGCGATTATTTTAACCGATCTATTTCGGAATTTGAGACTGGAAGGTTCAGGTAATTCCGTGCATTTCGATAGCACACATCCTGGATTATGCGTCCCAGGAGTGCGTCGTTATTGGGCAGTTCACCGGAGACTACTTCCTGGCCAATGACGTCGCAGAGAACGCGCCGGAAATATTCATGGCGTGGGTAGGACATGAACGAACGTGAGTCGGTGACCATGCCGACGAAGCGCGACAGCAGTCCAACATTCGATAGCGCGTTCAATTGCGCCGTTATCCCTTCCTTCTGATCGAGAAACCACCATGCGCTCCCGTACTGAAGTTTTCCGGGCTCGGCGCCGTCCTGGAAACAGCCGATCAAGGTCGCGAAGGCAAAAGTGTCGGCAGGGTTGTTGTTGTAGAGGATCATCCGCGGCAGAGCATTCTCTCGCGCGAGGAGATCCAGGTACGCAGCCAGCGGACGGATCTGGGGGAAATCTCCGACCGTGTCGTACCCGGTATCGGGCCCAATCGCCTTGCGGGCGGGGGAGTTCACATTGCGCAGGGCTCCGAGATGGAGTTGCTTGGTCCATCCTTTTTCCGCATCAAGCCGCGCGAAGAACAACATCATGAACGAAGCAAACTGAGTGACCTCTTCTTCGCTGATGGTTTTACCATCGCGCGCATTTTCGAAAATGCTGGCAGCGGATTTTTCAGAACATGGCGTGGCGAAGCAGTGATCCAGTCCGTGGTCGGATAAGCGGCAGCCTGAGGCATGGAAATCATCGTGGCGCTTGCGAAGTGCATCGAGAAAGCCGCTTAGGTTTCGGATGTCGATATTAGCGGCCTTCGCGAGCTTGTCGGTCCAGGTCAAAAATTCCGGGATGCCGATGGTTAATGCTTTGTCGGGACGGAATGCCGGAAACACCCCAGTGCTCAGATTTGAGTTCGCGATCGCCCGGTGATGGCAAAGGTCGTCGGTCGGATCGTCGGTTGTACATACAATCTCTACTCGGAACTTTTGCAAAATTCCGTGTGCTGTCAGTTCCTGCGCGAGTGCGGAATTGGCACGTTCCCAAATCGACTTGGCAGAGTTCTCATCGAGCAGGTCGGTGATTCCGAAATAGCGCTGTAGTTCGAGGTGAGTCCAGTGGTAGAGCGGGTTGCGCAGTGTGTAAGGGACGGTTCGCGCCCAGGCCAGAAACTTCTCGTAAGCAGGTGCATCGCCGGTGATATATCTTTCGGCGACCCCGTTGGCCCGCATCGCCCGCCATTTATAGTGGTCGCCGTCGAGCCAGATCTCAAAAAGATTGGCGAAGCGCCGGTTCTCCGCGATGTCTTTGGCCGGCAGGTGGCAGTGGTAGTCAAGAATCGGCTGCGGCGCAGCGTAATGATGATAGAGTTTCTGCGAGACATCGTTGGAAAGCAGGAAGTTATCGTCGAGGAAAGCCTTCATGGCCGCGTCTTTAGATCAAGTAAGCGATGACTATATCAGTTCCGCTTCGCCGTCAGAATCGCCCGATGGTTGCGAAGCCTGCGGGAGCCATTGACCTCCCAATTTCCCACATCGCTTCCTGACGCCCTTCAAGAAAGCACGCCGCAGAATGTCGGGCGAGTGCGCTGGATAGTCTGCGCGCTGCTGTTTTTCGCCGCCACTGTGAACTACATGGACCGGCAGGTCATCGGTTTACTCAAGCCCACACTGCAGGGGCAACTCGGATGGACAGAGATTGGCTACAGCAACATCATTCTCGCCTTCACCATGGCATATGGCATTGGCTCGCTGGTGGTCGGAAAGCTGATCGACCGGCTCGGCACGCGCACAGGATTTTCGCTGGCAGTTTTATTCTGGAGCATTTCTGCGATGGCGCACGCGGCTGCGGGATCGGTTTTCCAGTTTGCAGCCGCTCGCTTTAGCCTCGGTATCGGCGAAGCAGGCAGCTTTCCCGGTTCGATCAAGGCGGTGGCTGAGTGGTTTCCAAAACGAGAGCGGGCCATGGCCACCGGGATCTTTAATTCCGGGACGAATGTAGGCGCGATTGTCACGCCAATAGTCGTGCGCTGGCTTACATTGCGATACGGATGGCGGATGGCATTCATCGCCACAGGGGCACTCGGATTCCTGTGGGTCGCAGCCTGGCTGGCTCTGTATCGACGCCCGGAGGAAAGCAAAATGGTCTCACCTGGAGAACTGGTGCTGATTCGGAGCGATCCCGCGGACCCGGTCACGGCGCCTGTTCCGTGGCGGGTACTAGTGACACTGCGGCAGGCCTGGGCGGTCGGTCTGGGAAAGTTTTTTACCGACCCGATCTGGTGGGTGTACCTGTTCTGGATGCCCGACTTCTTGAACCGCAATTTGAAGCTCGATTTGAAAGGCATGACGCTTCCTCTCTTCGTGATTTATAGCGGGGCCAGCGTCGGAAGCATTGGCGGAGGCTGGCTCTCATCGAGGCTTCTGAAAAGAGGATGGAGCGTGAATGCCAGCCGCAAAACCGCGATGCTGGTGTGCGCTGTGGCCGTAACGCCGATCATGCTCGCTGCGCGCACCGGCAACCCGTGGCTAGCGGTTTGCCTGGTGGCGTTGGCGGCCGGTGCGCATCAAGGATGGTCTGCCAACATCTACACTCTCGTTTCGGATATGTTTCCCCGTCGAGCTGTGGCCTCGGTGGTCGGTTTCGGCACATTACTAGGCACGATCGGCGGCATGGGCATTGCCAAGATGGTGGGCTACATCTTGCAGCGGACGGGATCCTATGTGCCGATCTTTCTTCTGGCCGGCACCGCGTATCTGGTGGCGCTGGGCTTCGTGCAGATATTGGCGCCGCGCTTGGAAAGAGCAGAGATGTGAGTCCGACGTTGGTTGTGTAGGGGCGGACGCCTTCGTCCGCCCCGCGAGCGCAGCGAGCGTGTGGGAACGAGCTGTTGGCAGCGAGATCTAACTCAACCGCCGAATAGATGGCGAAAGCATCCAAGCCGATTCCGTCCCTACGCTGGTGGATTGGCGGCCTGCTGTTCGCTTCCACCGTCATCAACTACATCGACCGCCAGACTCTTGCCGTTCTCGCTCCGTATTTAAAGCTGGAGTTCCACTGGACGAATTCGGATTACGCGAAACTCGCCATTGCGTTTCGCATAGCGTACTCATTGGGCCAGAGTGCGTTTGGCAAGATGATGGACCGCATCGGCACACGGCGTGGCCTCACTGTGACCGTGATCTGCTATTCGCTCATTTCGATGTTGACTTCGCTGGCCAGAGGCTTCTACAGCCTCATGACCTTCCGTTTCCTGCTGGGAGCGGGGGAATCAGCGAATTGGCCGGCTGCCACAAAAGCTGTGTCGGAATGGTTTCCGAAACGTGAGCGGGCGTTGGCGACGGCCCTGTTCGACAGCGGGTCGTCCATCGGTGCGGCAGTCGCTCCCTTGATCGTTCTCGGGATCTATTTTCGCTGGGGATGGCGTCCTGCGGTTGCGGTGCCCGGCGTGCTGGGATTTCTGTGGCTGATCGCGTGGCGATGGCTCTACTATCCCCCAGACGCCCATACCAGGATCAGCCCGCAGGAGCGCGAAATGATCTCGGCTGACCGGCTGGAATCGGAATCTCAAACAGGGGCGTTGCGTCCGAGATGGCGTGATCTGTTGAAGCTGCCCCAGACCTGGGGAACAATCATCGCCAAAACATCGACCGACCCCGTCTTCTTTTTCATCACGGAGTGGTTTCCGATTTACCTCGTCGCTAAGGGGATCGAATTGAAGAGCAGTGTGATCACGGTGGGGATTCCGTTTGTCGTCGCCGATGCGGGGAGCTTCTTTGCGGGCTGGCTTTCTGGATATTTGGTCCGACGGGGAAGGTCGTTGAGCTTCGCGCGCAAGCTCCCGATCATCTACGGCGGGATTGGGATGACGCTGCTCATTCCCACGATCTTCACCACGAACAAATACCTGATCGCGCTTCTGTTTTCCATCGTGACCTTTACCTATGCGGGTTTCACGATCATGGCGAACACGCTGCCCTCGGACTTGTTTGAAAGTGGGTCGGTGGCATCGGTAAGTGGGCTGGGAGGAACTGGCACGGGATTTGGAACAATCGTGGCCTTCCTGCTGGTCGGCCACGTTTCTGATGCGCGCCAGGCTATGGGCACGCATGCCTTCGATCCAATCGTGATCGTTCTCGGGATCATCCCCTTCATCGGGATGATCCTGGTCCTGCTGCTGCTCCGGAATAACGAAGCCACCGAGCGAGGCGTCGTGCGTCGAATTTGAGGTTTCGGTACACTCGTGGGTCGGCAAGGAGACGCTGTGAAGGTCACTGATGCAAGAGTGTTCGTCTGCTCCCCGGGACGGAACTTCGTCACGCTAAAGATTTTCACTGACGAGGGAATCTATGGGCTAGGCGACGCGACTCTAAACGGGCGCGAGTTGGCCGTGGCCTCCTACCTCTCGGATCATCTGATCCCGTGCCTCATCGGACGCGATCCCTCGCAGATCGAAGACGTTTGGCAATACCTCTATCGTGGCGCTTACTGGCGGCGCGGTCCGGTCACGATGACTGCCATCGCTGCCGTCGACATGGCGCTCTGGGACATCAAAGGCAAGGCGCTGAATACTCCGGTGTACAACCTGCTTGGTGGGAAGAGCCGCACGGGAGTCCTAGTCTACGGTCACGCCAATGGGCGCGACATCGACGAGACTGTGGACGAGGTTGCCAAGTACAAGCAGCAGGGATATCTTGCGATTCGCGCCCAGTCAGGCATTCCCGGGCTGCCGTCGACCTATGGCGTTGCGAAAGACAAGATGTTCTACGAGCCTGCGGAGAAGGGCTTGCCGCCGGAAAACGTGTGGTCCACCGAAAAATATCTGCTGCATGTGCCTAAATTATTTGAGGCCCTGCGCCTGAAGTTCGGCGATGACCTGCATTTGCTGCACGACGTTCATCACCGGCTCACTCCCATCGAAGCGGCGCGTCTGGGCAAAAGCCTGGAACCATACCATCTGTTCTGGCTCGAGGATGCGGTGACAGCAGAGTTGCAGGAAGGATTTCGGCTGATTCGCAAGCACACCACGACTCCCTTGGCCGTGGGTGAGGTCTTCAATTCAATTTGGGATACGCATATTCTTATCACCGAGCAACTCATCGATTACTTGCGCATGACGGTCGTCCACGGCGGCGGCCTGACGCACTTGCGAAAGATTGCCGCGCTGGCCGAGGTTTACCACGTGCGCACCGGCAGCCATGGGGCGACCGACCTCTCTCCGGTGGCCATGGCCGCGGCACTGCACTTCGATATTTCCATCAACAACTTTGGAATCCAGGAATACATGCGGCACACGCGCGAGACCGATGAGGTGTTTCCGCACTCGTATTCGTTCAACGCCGGATATTTGTATCCCGGCGATGCGCCCGGACTCGGTGTCGATTACGACGAGAAAATGGGCGAGAAATTTCCCTATGAGCGGGCGTACTTGCCGGTGAACCGCAAATTGGATGGAACGATGTTTAACTGGTGAGCCTGCAACTCACCCTTAGAAAACCGAGGAACTATGTACGCGAAGCTGGATCTGGCGGGAAAAGTTGCGGTGGTTGTAGGAGGCAGTTCGGGGATCGGCAGGACGGTTGCTCTCGGTCTCGCACAGGGCGGCGCCGACGTTGCCTCGAGCGCGCGCCGGATGGAACTGGTAAGCACACTCGCCGATGAGATCGAGAAACTCGGTCGCAGATCCTTGCGGGTCACATGTGATGTGGCTGATCGCGGTTCGCTCGAGAAACTGCTGCGAGAATGCGTGGCCGCATTCGGTAAGGTGGACATCCTTGTGAATGCGGCTGGAATCACCAAACGCGCTCCGACGCTGGATTATCCCGAAGAAGACTGGACGCGAATTATGGAGACCAACCTGACCGGCACGCTTCGCACTTCTCAGGTTTTCGGCAAGCACATGATCGAACGGGGTTACGGGCGAATCATTAACATCGCCTCGATGGGATCGTTTCTCGCTCTCTTCGAAGTAGCTGCATATAGCGCCAGCAAATCTGCGGTCGCGTCGTTGACGAAATCGCTCGCGATCGAATGGGCGAAGCATGGAATCTGCGTGAACGCGATCGCTCCCGGATATTTTCGAACTCCCTTAAGTGAGAAGCTTCTTGTGGGTACCGGACGAGGCCGCGAGGTCATCATGCGCACGCCGATGAATCGCTTTGGAGAACTGGAAGAACTCGTGGGAGCAGCGGTCTTCCTCGCTTCCGACGCCGCAAGTTTCGTGACGGGGGTAATTTTACCGGTAGACGGCGGCGTGCTGGCCAGCGGGGTAAATCAATGAGACGAGAGCTTGTCTCATACATGGCTCTTAGGGGCGCGGTCTTGCAGGCTGCTGAAAAATGCCGGCGCGATCGTGATTTGGAAGGGCACGGCTTAACAGGCTGCAGAAAAAGTCGATCCGGCAATTGAAGTTGTGGGTGGCGCAGCGCTTCAGCGCTGCGATAACCACTTTGTTTTGAGTGACGGCTTTAGCCTCCAAGGTCGGCACGCCAAGCCTTACGACCATTCTTGAAGCCAGGTTTTAGCTGGCCTTCTTCTCGGCTTTTGCCGGGCGGGCCGCAGCAACGGCTTGCACCAGTTCCTTCGCGGCTGACGTGATCTTCTCCAGATTTCCTTCCCGCAGTGCCGCGGCATCAACCAAGTCCGCACCCACACCAAGTGCATACGCGCCCGCGGCAATGAACTCAGCGGCATTGGCCGTGTTTACTCCCCCGGTCGGAATCAGCTGAGCCTGTGGGAACGGTGCTTTCAGCGACTTCAGGTATTTCGGCCCGCCCACGTTTCCGCACGGAAAGATTTTGACCAGCCGTGCCCCCTGCTCTTGCGCATTCATCAACTCAGTGGGAGTCAACGCCCCCGGAATCGCCAGCCGGTTGTTAACCCGTGCAACCGACAATACCGAAGTCGACAATCCCGGACTCACCAGGAATTGTGCTCCAGCGCGCACGCACGACTCCGCTTGCTCAGCATTGGTGACTGTGCCGGCTCCGATCAAAACGTCTCCACCGCAGCGCTGCACTAGTTCGCGAATCACAGTAATCGCGTTGGGAACAGTCATTGTGATTTCCACAACCGGGATGCCTCCGGCGCAAATCGCTTCGACAGCGCGGTTCGCCTCTTCGACCGATGAGGCGCGCACAACGGGAATGATCCCAATTTCCCCAACCTTGCGGATGACATCTTCAATGCTGAGTTCGGTAATTGGCATTCAGCCTCGCTTTCCGAGTCAACGCTCGATTCTAGCCGTCCGCGAAGACATCGCCTGCAAAACTTCGGGCAGCGTCGCCATGGTCGTGTCGCCGGGAGTGGTCATGGCCAGCGCCCCGTGCGCCGCGCCACATTCTACCGCCCATTGCGGACCCTTGTCTGACAGGAATCCATAAATGAGTCCGGAAGCGAAGGAGTCGCCGCCCCCCACGCGGTCGTAAATCTCCAGATCTTCCCGCATCGGAGCCTCGAAGAACTCCCCGTCGTGATAACACAGGGCTCCCCAATCATTCCGCGTAGCCGTCTTTGCATTACGCAGCGTGGTGGCAATGACTGCCATTGACGGATACTCCTTCACGACCGTTTCGATCATCTTCTTAAACCCGCCAGCTTCGATCTTTGAGTGATGCGCGTCGAGACCTGACACGGAGAAGCCGAGCGCCGCCGTAAAGTCTTCCTCGTTGCCAAGCATGACATCCACGAAAGGAGCCAGGCGACGATTCACTTCCTGGGACTTCGCCTTCCCACCGATCGACTTCCAAAGCGAGGCCCGATAGTTCAAATCATAGGAGACGATTGTGCCGCTTTGTTTGGCGGCTTGCATGGCTTCCAGAGCGACCAGCGGCGTGGTTTCAGACAACGCGCAAAAGATTCCTCCTGTGTGAAACCAGCGCGCACCATCTTTGGAGAAAATCTGCTCCCAATCGACTTCGCCGGGATTCAGCTTCGACACGGCTGTATGCCCTCGGTCGGAGCATCCTAGCGCGGCGCGCATTCCGAATCCACGCTCCGTGAAATTCAACCCGTTACGGACCGTGCGTCCAACCCCATCGTACGGGAACCAACGCACGTACTGTTGCGAAACGCCGCCTTGCAGCATGAGGTCTTCGACGAGGCGTCCGACAGGATTATCGGCGAGCGCGGTGACGATGGCTGTCTCCAGACCAAAGCAGCGGCGCAGTCCTCGTGCCACGTTGTACTCACCGCCGCCTTCCCACACGCGAAAATGGCGCGTGGTGGAAATACGTTCGTCGCCGGGATCGAGTCGCAACATCACCTCGCCCAGGCTGACCAGGTCCCACTTGCATTGCTGTTTTGGTTTGATGTTCGGTTTTGACATGAATCGTGCCCGCGGCCAAACATAGGTTCATCCACCTACGACCTGGAACTGACCCTCGAACCTGCGCCGCAAATCGCAGTGATTTTAAATGATTTGCATGGAGGGACGATGAAATTTGATCAAGGCCCACCCGAGCGGCCTTGGTTAGGATTGTGAAATTTTCATCGCCCTAATCATTCCCGACTTGCCGCCGAAGCCGGGTTTCTGCTACAAAAAGGGTTAATTAAGCTTCTTCGTCCTCGCAAACCTGTTTGGGGAAAAGAACGAGGCAACCGCCTCTCAGCCGTCCGTTTCTAAACGCGGACACTTCAGATCGATCTCGATCGAGTCTGCTTTCACAGATTGCATGACTCCGGGCCCCTAGCCAGTCTTTGGAGTTTGGATGCGGTTCAGCAGCAGATGTGACGTTCGCGGGAGAACTGCTCTTCTGAGTGTCTCCAGCGCCCTGCCTTGCGTCCAACCTGTACGGTTCCGAAACTGTCCTCAATCCCTCAACAACCAAAATCACTGCATGTTAGTTTTTACCGCCGGAGGAAGATATGGCGACGACGAATTTCGTCCAGATTGAGAATGATGCCGAAATCAAGCAGCGCCTCGCAGCCGAGCGCGCGCGCCTACGCAAGATTGCCGGGCTCGACCGGCCCGAACACTTTCACCGTCCCGTCGAGCGCGCCTTCACGGCCGAGCAACGCCCTCATACCACGATTCTGTTCGGAGGGTTCACCTGGAAGCATGAAGATCTGATACGCGCCGTCTTTCAAGGCTGCGGATATCGCTGCGAGAAGCTTCCTGTGCCCGACGTCCCGGCCTTCCAGACCGGCAAGGAATTCGGCAACAACGGGCAATGCAACCCGACCTACTTCACCGTGGGCAATCTGGTGCAGTATCTGCAGTTCCTCGAGAAAGAAGGCCTCACGCGCCAGCAGATTCTAGACAACTACGTCTTCTTCACGGCCGGCTCCTGCGGTCCGTGCCGCTTTGGCATGTACGAGGCCGAGTACCGCTTCGCACTGAAGAACGCAGGATTCGACGGATTCCGCGTCCTCCTGTTCAAGGACAGCGATGGCATCAAGGCTGCCTCGGGCGAGCCGGGGCTGAAATTCTCCGTCGATTTTGGTTTCGGCATGCTGAACGCGATGCATCTGGGGGATGTGATCAACGATCTCATCTATCAGGTTCGCCCCTACGAAGCGAATAAGGGCGAGACTGATCGCGTGTTCCACGAGATGGTCGACGGGCTATGCGAAGACCTGAAGAATCGCAAGTCGTTCGAGATCGAAAAGAGCGCTCCCGATTGGGCTAAGCCGAAATTCAAGAGCAACAAGATCCTGCGCAACACTTTCAATGTCTTTGGCAAATGGCACGAGCATATGTGGGGCAAGGACTACCTGAATGCCCTCAAGACTGCGCGCGAAAAGATGAACTCAATCGAGGTGGATCGCACCCGCGTGAAGCCGCTGGTGAAGATCACCGGCGAATTCTGGGCGCAGACCACCGAGGGCGACGGCAACTTCCACATGTTCGAATTCCTGGAGCGCGAAGGGGCGCAGGTGCTGGTCGAGCCCATTGCCACTTGGGTCGCCTACCTGATGTACCAGGCCAAGGCGCACGCGATTGCTAAATGGCCGGTCAATCGTCCTCACCGGGACCCGAAGTGGTACGAGCTGAAAAAGAATTTCGCGAACTACATCGGCCTGCGCAAGAAGTTGTGGGGCATTGGCGCGGGCGAGAGGATGTGGGGTTTCTTCTACCACCGCACGGCGAAGAATATGGGAGGCATCACCCATCACCTGGCTCCGCAGACGGAATTGGCCGAACTGGCGCATCCCTTCTACAACCAGTTTGCGCGTGGCGGCGAGGGGCACCTCGAAGTCGGCAAGAACGTCTACTACACCGTGCACAAGCTCTGCCACATGGTGCTGGCACTGAAGCCATTCGGATGCATGCCGTCGTCGCAGTCCGATGGGGTGCAGTCGGCGGTGATCAACAAATTCAAAGACATGATCTTCCTGCCCATTGAGACTTCCGGCGAGGGCGAGGTCAATGCGCACAGTCGTGTCCAGATGGCGCTCGGCGAGGCGAAGGTCAAGGCTAAGGCCGAGTTCGAAGAATGCCTCAAGTCGACCGGCAAGACCATGAGCCAGATCCGCGAGTACATCGACGAGCATCCGGAACTGAAGCGGCCGTTCTATCACGTGCCGCACCGCGAGGGAGTCGCCGGAACCGCAGCCCAATTCGTACTACACGTCAATGATCGGATCAACAAAGACACGCACTTCTGGAAACGTTCGCGAGTGCGGGTCGAAACAGCCCCGGCGATGTCCGGAGACTAAGTTTGGGGTTTGGAATAATGTGGGTGCCCCGGGTCTCGCCGGTTTTGCGAGACCTGGGAACTCGACAGATTGCGTCACAACCATCGATCCGACTTATAGTTCGAGAGGAACTCAATGCACGATCATAAGGGCCCGCAGCTGATCCAGATTGCACCGCTTGAGGTGCCCCCGCCGTCGATCCAGCAGATCCGTCATGCGCACCATGCACATGACCAGAAGACCGAGTTCTTTGTTGGACTCGATGTGGGCTCGACGACTGTGAAGGCCGTGGTCGTCGACGCTGCGACTGACAAGGTTCTCTGGCAGGACTATCAGCGTCACGAGACCAAGCAGCCGGAAAAGACGCTCGAGTTCCTGAAGCGAATGGAAGCCGACGCTGGCATCAACCGCCACAACACGCGCATCTTCATGACCGGCTCCGGTGGAAACGGAATTGCAGATCAAATTGGCGCGAAGTTCGTTCAGGAGGTCACCGCCGTATCGCTTGCGGTTGAGAAACTTCACCCGGAAGTTTATTCCGTCATTGAACTGGGCGGGCAGGATGCAAAAATCATCGTCTTCAAAGATGACGCGGAGAGTGGCCGCAAGAAGAAGATTCCATCGATGAATGATAAATGCGCCGGCGGTACGGGCGCGGTGATCGACAAAATCAATGCCAAGCTGAAGATTCCCACGGAACTGCTCGCGCAGCAGAGGTATCACGGAATCAAATTGCACAAGGTTGCCGGCAAGTGTGGCGTGTTCGCGGAGACCGACATCAACGGTCTGCAGAAAGTCGGGACACCGCCCGACGAGTTGATGGCTTCGCTGTTCGAAGCGATTGTGCTGCAGAACCTGAGCGTTCTCACGCGCGGCCATACTCTGCGCCCACATGTGCTGCTGCTGGGTGGCCCCAATAGCTTCATTCGCGGCATGCGGGAAGCCTGGCAGGCCAACATCCCGCGCATGTGGCAGGAGCGCAAGGTTCAGATTCCCGATGGCGCGAAGCCAGAGGATCTGATCAAGGTTCCGCAGAACGCGCAGTACTTCGCCGCTTTGGGTGCAGTTGAGTTTGGCCGGAGTGAAGACGATTGCATTGGCTGCTACTGCGGTTACGAGAAGCTGATCCACTACATCGATTACGGCCGCCAGGAAGAAAAGGCCAAGTCCGGCGGGAAGGGTCTGGTCGAGAAGCCCGAGGATCTTGATGTCTTCAAGGAAGCTTACCGGCGGAAGAAGTTCACGCCCGCTGTGTTTGCAAAGAACAGTACCGTTGGCGGATTTATTGGAATTGACGGCGGTTCGACCTCTACGAAGGCTGTGTTGCTGGACGAAAACGGCGATATTTTATGCAAGTCGTACCAGCTCTCGAATGGCAATCCGATCCAGGACACGATCGAGATGTTCGAGAACCTGCGCGCCCAGGTCGAAGCCCAGAACGCAAAAATGGAAGTGTTGGGCGTTGCGACCACCGGGTACGCGAAGGACATCCTGAAAGATGTTCTCAACGCCGATGTGGCGCTGGTGGAGACGGTTGCCCACACCGAGTCGGCCTTGAAGTTCTATGAAGATCCGCATGTGATTGTTGACGTGGGCGGGCAGGATATCAAGATCATCATCCTGCACAACGGACGCGTCAAGGATTTCAAGCTGAATACGCAGTGCTCTGCGGGCAACGGCTACTTCCTGCAATCCACCGCCGAAGGCTTCGGACTCAGCGTCAATCAATATGCCGATCTCGCGTTCTCTGCTCAGGCAATGCCGGTGTTCGGCTACGGCTGCGCTGTTTTCATGCAGTCCGACATCGTGAACTTCCAGCGTCAAGGCTGGCGCGCGGAAGAAATTCTTGCGGGACTCGCCGCGGTGCTGCCAAAGAACGTATTCCTCTACGTTGCCAGCATTCCGAATCTTGCCGCGTTGGGTTCGCGCTTCGTGCTACAGGGCGGGACGCAAAACAATCTTGCGGTCGTAAAGGCTGAAGTCGATTTCATCCGCAACAGCTTCCGTGCAACGGGTAAGCAGCCCGAGATCATCGTTCACGAGCATTGCGGAGAATCAGGCGCGATTGGGGCTGCCCAGGAGTCACTACGTTTGTGGCGCAACGGTAAGCAGACGACGTTCGTCGGGCTCGATGCGGTCCGCAAGATCGAGTACCGCACCACGCGCAACGAAGACACGCGCTGCCACTTCTGCAAGAACGATTGCTTGCGAACCTTCATCGACATCCGCACCCAACCCAAGAACGATCTCAGCTTCGTGCCCATCCAGAAAGTCACCAAGGTTCCGCTCATGCACGGCGAGCAGCGCCTGATCATTGCCACCTGCGAGAAGGGCATGGTGGAAGATGTCAATGACATGAAAGGGATCAAAGCCGGCCTTGACTCCATTCGCGCACAGCACCCCAACTTCGTCGACTACGCGTCGAAGGAAGTGTTCCGGCCGACGAATGCCAAGAGCGTGGCTGACCCGTTGCCGACCAAGGGTTGGGCTGGTTGGAAGAAAGGCGACAAAGAACGGCACGCCCTGATGGAGAGTCGCAAGAAACTCCGCATCGGCATCCCGCGCGTTCTGAATATTTACACCTATGCTCCGTTGTTCAACGCCTATTTCGAAAGCCTCGGCGTGCAACCGGAGAACATCATTTACTCCGACTACACCAGTTCCGAGCTTTACCGCGCGGGAGCGAGCCGTGGCGCGATCGACCCATGCTTCCCCGCCAAGATCGGAATTTCTCACGTCTACAACCTGATTCAGGAAAAACACCGCAAGAAGCCGCTGAACGCGATCTTCTTCCCGATGTATGACGTGCTGCACTCGCCCCTGGTGAAGATTGTCGGCGCCAATGCCTGTCCCACGGTGACCGCAACTCCTGAGACTGTGAAGGCCGCATTCACTAAGGAAAACGATGTCTTCGCCGAGCACAACGTGAAATACATCGATCCGGTGCTGAACTTTTCGGACCGGAAGCTGTTCGCTCACCAAATGCTGCAGGCCTTGCAGCCGATTCTGGGGCTCTCGCTGGAAGAAAACGATCGCGCCGTCGAGTCAGGATTCGCTGCCCTGAAGGAATACGAAACCAACATCCGCGGGCGGGCGCGTCAGGTACTCGATCAGCTCGAGCGCGAGGATCGTATTGGCATAGTCATGCTCGGGCGCCCCTACCATCACGATCCCGGCTTGAACCACGAAATTCTCGATGAATTCCAGAAGCTGGGTTATCCCATCTTCTCGCAGAGCACTCTGCCGCTCGACGAAGACTTACTGGATCGCCTCTTCGGCGAAGAAGTACGCGCCGGCCTGATCACCAGTCCGCTCGACATTACTGACGCCTGGAAGAATTCTTACTCTTGCAGCACCAACCACAAGGTTTGGGCCGCAAAGTTTACGGCACGGCATCCCAACCTGGTCGCGCTGGAAATTTCCAGCTTCAAGTGCGGACACGATGCACCGATCTATGGCGTGGTCGAAGGCATCATCGAACAGTCAGGCACGCCCTATTTCTGCTTCAAGGATCTCGACGAGAACAAGCCAACAGGCTCGATCAGGATTCGCGTCGAGACGATTGACTATTTCCTCCGCCGCTACCGCGAGGAAGTGATCCGCAAGCGCAAAGCCGAACAGGATATCGAGGCGCAACTGGCGGCGATGGAATCACAACTCAGGGGCGAGAAGGTGGACTCGCTTGTCCTGCCCCAACAGATGGAGCCCGAAGCGCAGGGAATGGCAGCAGACTAAGACGCGGGTGTCAGCCCTGATGGAAGCATTTCGCTCTAGTTCTCCGACATTCTCCGCGAAGCTGCCAGCAGTTCGTTGGTCCGCCGAATCAGTTCGGCGCGTTCCAGGTCGCGGTATTGCTTGGGAAGCAGGCTCTTGCTCGTGCATTCCAGCACGGCAACCATATTTTGCAGATCAATCTCTGTCGGATAGTAAGGAGGAATGAAATCTTCCAGCGCCGCCTCGAGGTCCTGCGCATCGACTGCAGACTTGTTCTGCAGACTGCTGCGCATGTGACTCCGCACTAATACTGCCTCGATATCTGCCCCCGACAGTCCTCCAGCGCGATTGAGGAAGGATTTCTCGATATCCTCCGGAAAGGCCTTCATCCCAATCTTCCGCTGCATTGCGCGCAACAGGGCAAGCCGTTCCTCCGGCGTGTCCGGATAAAACAGTGCGATGTGCTCTTCCGCGCGCCCTTGCCGCTTCAGGTCCACAGGCAAAAGATCAGGCCGGCAGGTCAGCAGAAACCAGATTACCCGTCCGCGGTATTCCGTATTGCCCATGAATTGCGCAATCTGCGCAAAGACGCGGTTCCCCACGCCGCTGTCGCCCGAGTTGGATCGATCGCCCAGTTGTGCGTCGGCCTCGTCCACGATCACGGCAATCGGGCTCATTGCCTTCAACAAGGTCAGCACCCGCTCCAGATTTCCCTCGGTCACGCCTTGCCACATGCTGCGGAAATTCTTAAGCGTCACCGCCGGAATGCCCACTTCACCGGCGAAGCAGGTAGTAATGAAAGTCTTGCCCGTCCCGACCGGCCCGCAGATGACGTATCCCATCGGCAACACGTCGGTATTGCCGGCGCGTATGGCAGCGGCGGCATCCTGCAGCTTGCGCTTAGCCTGATCGTTCCCTGCGACAAACGATAGATCAAACCGGCTCTGCACAAACTCGAGAAGCCCGCCGGATTCGGCCTCGATCAAATCTTTCTTCTTCTGCGACAAGAATTTCAGCGTGAGCGGCTGGCGGTTCTCCACCGCATGAGAAATTAGCCCCTGAAGTTGAACCCTCTTCAGCCCAGCCCCCAACTTGGCCAGTGTCTCATCGGTGACTTCAGACCCCGCAGGCAATTCGCGGGACTTCAGCTGTATGCGAATGAATTCCATTCGCTCCGCATCATCAGGCAGCGGGATTGCGATGGACCCAACGCCCGGATGTTGCACGATTCCCTGATTCAACTCGATCTGATTCTCTGAGATGAGACAGATGGTGACGTCACCATCGAGAAATGCAGCGTTTCGCGCCCAGCGCTTGAAAATGACCAGCGAGTTCCGATCCTCCGCCGACATCGAGGAAACATCACCCGCAGGCGCAATGGTCTCCGCGAAATCGATCACCAGACCAATCTTTTTTCCGTCTGCGATACGCAGTCGCAGATAATTATCGAGCAGGTTCAACACCGCGTCGGGATTGCGCGGCAGCCCGCCCTGAGAAAAGTTCGTGCCGTGAAAGCTGTCGTACCCCTCCAGCGCTCGTCGGAAGTCGGCCTGTGTCGCGGAGTTCCCAAAACTCAAACCTCCGCGGTCGTAGTGCAGGATCAGATCGCGCTGGCCAAATAGTGCCCGCGACAAAAAGTCTTCCAAAGAAACAAAGCTGGTGGTGCCCTCCTGCATTCGCAAAGGCACCAGGTCACGCACGTTCCCGTAAAGAACAAACATCGCAAACGACCGGGAATAATACTTCTCGGAAAGCTCTCGCGCCCACGCAGGTAGCGCGTCCAGGTACTTCCCGGTCTTGGTAGGGCTGTCTGCCATCTGGAACCTATCTCAGAAATCAGTTTTGAAAGGGCACGGCTTCAGCCGTGCCGCCTGGGCCGCCGAAAATGCTGGCTCTAGTCCCTGAGGGACGCTCATCTTTGCGCTAACGGCTCCTTGTCACTAGTTCTGAATGCGCACGCGATTTGGCCCGGAAGTCGTCGTATTGTCATCCAGCGACATCAGCCCGTTCAAATCCGGCGACAAATCGCTGAAAATCGTTTCCACCTGCTGCACCGTCTGTTCCGTCTGCTCGACATCGTGAACCAGACTGTCGAGCCGATCACTGACCTGCTGCGGATCGCGCATGGTGACCGACTGATCTCGGACCAGCAGCAGCACATCCTCCACGGCCGCAATCTGCGCGTCCACGACCTTGCAGTTCTCAGCAATCTTGTCGAACTTCTCTAAACGCTTGTTCAAAATCTCGATACGTTTCTGATTGATCTCCTGTACCCGTTGCGGTTCGCCGCTCATATTCTTCTGCAGCGTCGCGATCTCGCGCTTGATCTCATCCCTCACGGTGCTCTTCATATACTGCTGCTGTTGCGCCGCAGCGACCAGCAGGCGAGCGTATCCGTTCAGGAGTCCCTGCAAGCTGGTGTCGATCTGCTGCAGGAAAATCTGCGATTGCGAGGACAGCTGGGCAAAGTTCGCCCGAATCGATCCGCAAATCTGTGCGCAGTGGATATACCGGCTCTGCATCTCCGGAGACAGGTTCCGCAGCATCTCATTGAGCCTCTGCTGATGCTTCAACTGCTCGTCCGCGAGTTGCCACGACCGTACCAGCCGGCGAAAGCGCGAGCTTTGCGGCACGATCGCGAGATACATCAGTTCAAATCCAGCGGCGAGCAGGATGGGCAGAGCCGTGCCGCTGATCAGCGCAAACGCCGCCGCGCCGGCCAGAGTAATCCAGTTGTACTGCCAGTGAAAAGCAGCTTTGACGTAGTTGGTCGGGTCGACCGGCTGCGTGCTTTGCTGATCCTGGGGATCGGCGAGAGGCATTTAAACACTCACCCGCACCTGCCCGTTCCCGGGAGCCTTCCGCAAGCGGCCGAGAACGTAATTTTGCAGATCATGAAATTCATTTCGTTGCTTCAAGCCCAAATCGCGCGGGCGATCAAAGGGCACCTGCACATCTTCGACGATCGTTCCCGGATGCGCGCTCATAATGAAGATCCGGTCCGCCAGGTAGATCGCTTCCTCCACATCATGCGTCACGAAGAGGATTGTGCTCGCAGTTTCGTCCCACACCTTCAGCAAGAGCTGCTGCATCTCGCTGCGGGTCTGCGCATCGAGCGCGCCGAAGGGCTCGTCCATCAGAATCACCGACGGACGTAGCGCCAGAGTGCGCGCGATCGCGACCCTCTGTTGCATGCCGCCGGAAAGGGTCTCCGGATAGGCGTCTTCAAACCCGCTCAGCCCGATTTCCTCAATCAACTGTGCCACGGTTTCTTTTCTTTTTCCTTCCGGGACACCGTTGATCTTCAAGCCGTACGCTATGTTACCAGCCACCGTGAGCCAGGGAAACGAGGTGTATTTCTGAAAAACCATGCCGCGATCCTTCCCCGGGCCTTTCACCGCCTCTTCGTTGACCAACACCTCGCCGGAATCTGCCCGGTCCAGGCCTGCGATGAGGCGCAACAGGGTGGACTTTCCGCAGCCGGAGGGGCCGAGGAGGACACGGAACTCTCCGACATCGCGTCCAGCTGAAGAATAGGCATCTTGGATCTCGAAATTAATATTATCGAGGGCGTTAACGCATTTCCCGTCGGCCGCGGGGAACGTGCGGCTCACGTTCCGTACAGTGATCTTTGACTTCTTATGCTCCATGTTTTGCCGCCTTCAAGTGCGCAGTGGCACTTGGCACGGGTGCTCCCGTTCCTGCGAGAGCTGCACTCGCCTTGCGCCACGGGAACAACTTGCTCTCCAGGAACGTCAACAAGAAGCGGAACAGGAATGCGGCGACGCCAATTGCGATGATGCCAGCATAGACTCGGTCGAAATCCAGAACTTTGCGCGCGGCCTCGACCATGTAGCCGACGCCCTTGCGGGCGTTCAGCATCTCCGCCAGAATCACGTAGGTCCAGCCGATGTCATAAAGGATTCGGAATGAGGAGAAAATTGCCGGAAACGACGCCCGAAACACGAGCCACAACGCATGCCTCTGCCTTGCTCCCAGGGTGTAAGCCGTTTCCAGTAGAGAGTTGTCTACCCGATTGACCTCTTCAACGACCACTGCCAGCAAGTAGAAAAACATTCCGAACCACAAGAAAGCGATTTTTTCGGTTTCATCGATACCAAAAAGAGCGATGAACGCGGGAAGAAATGCAGTGAGCGGCATCGCGCGCATGGGCGCGGCAACGGGGTTGATGAGTTCGAACAGCCAGCGGTAGCTGGACATCAGAATGCCCAGCGGGATGGCCACGACCGCGCACCAGAAAAACGCCTGGGCAATCCGCCACCAGCTCATGAACACGTTTCCGAGCAGGTCGTACTCGGACCAGAGCATTCCAAAAGCGCGAATTACCCCCATGGGCCGCGGCAGCAAGGAAACATGCGGCCCCTGCCAATAAGGCACAAGTATCCAGAGCAATACGATGGTGCCCCAACTGATGAATGGAAAGGCCCATCGGACCCAAGGGGCTACTTCTTTGCGAATCGTGAACCACTGGTTTCTCTCACTCATCGTGAATCCTCATCGCGCTCGCCCTTTTCGCTAGCTCGACGGGTTGGCATAGACCTTGATGTCGGTGCGGCGATTCTTCTCGCGGCCCTCCGGAGTCGCGTTGCTGTCGATCGGCTTGTCGGGTCCATTCCCCGCAGTGCGCAACCGCGCTGACGGAAATCCATACTTCTGCTCCAGATAGTTCCTCACCTCATCTGCCCGGGCGTGCGAAAGCTGGATGTTATAGGGTCGCGACCCTGTCGAATCCGTGTTCCCCTCAATATCCACCACCGTGTTCTCATAGGCCCGCATCGTTCCGGCAAGTTCGTCCACAATCGCCCGCGAGTCCATGCTCATGTGAGAAGAGTTGGGATCGAAGTAAATTGACCGATGCTGGGTCGCAATCGGCGTCGCGCCTTTCCCCGGTTCCTTGTATTCAATCGGCGCTTCAGTCGATGCCATGGAGAAGTTGTTCGCCAGTTTCTCGACATATCGCCGGTCCAAACTGTCCTCAGGATTGAACGTGTGCTTGATGATTCTGAGCTCACGATACATATCCTGCGCCATGCTCAGGATGTTGTCGTAGTCAGGATTCGATCCGGCCGATCCCATGAACGCGCGATTGTCGGCGTAATCGGCGAGCTTCACGCCTCCGAGCATGGTCTTTGCCAGATCTGCCGGAATGTTGAAATCCTTCACCGTCCCGATCAGGTTGTAAGCCCGCTCTGGCTGCGACTTGATGAACTCCACTCCCTCGAGCCAGCCTTGGGCGAACTTCAACACGGTATCCGGGTGCTTTGCGGAAAAGCTGTCACTGACCACCAGGATGTCGGCAATGAGTCGGTTGGCGATCTTTGTGTCGTAAATCTTCTTCGCTCCCGAGCGCTTCGCCACCGCATCGCTCATATCCGGATCCCAGGCGACCGCTGCATCCACTTTCTCCTGCGCAAACAGAGTCGCCGGCTCAATGCCATCCTTGGTATGTACGGCTTTATTGAAAATCTCGTTGCGTTGTTCCGTGCTCAATCCAGAGGTCTTCAGCCCGTTATAGAGCAGGAAATGCGACGGTGTGTAAGGAGCGAATGCAACAGTCTTGCCTGCGAGATCTTCGATGCTGTTGATCCCCTGCTTGCCGATCACGCCGTCGGCGCCGCGCGACCAGTCCACCATTAGGAAAGCATGCGACCCGAATCCCTTCTCCTTGAACTGGGCGTAATCCTTGGCATAAACGTCGGCCGTCGTCAGCATGACATCCACATTGTTCGTGGCCAGGGCCGCCGCCCCTTCCGTCCAATCATCGATGATCTTGAAACTGACCTTCAGGCCCTTCTTGCCGAAGATCGAGTCCGGCTGCGTGTCCAGCCCGCCATTGGCCACCAGGCCTCCGACGCATCCCACCCACACATTGACGCGTACCCGCACCTCTGCATCGCTGCTTGTCGAAGATGCCGGTATAAGCAGTGGCTTGGAAGCGTCAATCGTCTCGCCACTAGCGGACGCACTCTTGCCGCCCGGAATGAACTTGCTGAAATCGATCAAGCCATATCGATTCAGGCTGTAGCCCACGATGGCTGCGCCAATCAGGAATATAAGGACCCATCCACCTCGTTCAATTTTGACTGCCATAACCTTCCTCCCTCCTCCTTCGCACGGATCATCTGAACATTCCGGTCCGCAGCGCCTTCGAGAGAATCACTCCGCCAAAATCTTAAGTCGTCTTCTGCGGCTCCTTCGCTGCAATCGTCTTCGCCGCGCCCGAAGCCGCTTCCGGCGCGGCCATGCCCATCTCGATCTTGAACTGCTTTACCAGTTCGCTGGCCTGGAGCTTCTCTGCCTCGTCGTCAATCTTCACCTTCTGCTGGTCGACGTTGCTCATCGCCATATCCATGCGAGCTTCGTTGACGGCAGTCGTCTCCTCGATCTTGCGCACCATCTCGTCGTGCGTCTGGCTGATGCCGGCGACCTCGAATTGCTCCATCGCATCGGCAACCTTCTTCTGCCACTGGGAGCGGCGATAGTCGGCGATGGCGTTGAGAGCTTCCTGCGTCTTCCGGTCCTTCTCGCGCATAAAAGCCTGCTTCACGGCCATGGCTTTGTCGAAGGCAGCGCGCGCAGTCGCCAACTGTCCCTGGTTTCTCGCGAAAGCGCCCTTCAGCTGCTCCAGCTGCGCGGCATATTGGCCGGCGATGTCGTCGCGACTGGCCTGAATCGCGGCCTTGATCTTGGCGGTCAAGTTCGCCATGTCCGTCTTGTACTTCGCTTCTTCTCTTTCGAGCAGCGTCACATTGGCCTTCACCATGGCGATGCTCTCGTTCATCCGGGGCACTTGATCGTTCATGTCACGGATGTTCTGCTGCAGAATCAGCTCCGGATCTTCCGCTACGGAAATAAAGAAACCGACAAAGGACCGAATCATTCTGCTAAGACGTTGAAACATAAAAAGCCTCCTGCCTCACGAACGCTGAGTTGCCTTGGTTGGAGACGGGGACGGAACCGCATTCACGTCTCCGGTAGTAATCGGGTTTTCCGTGACGAAGTATCCGACTGCCTCCGCTATCTTCTTTTCCTCTTGCTGTTTTTTCAGCCGCCAGCCGGCGAAGCGCTCTTTTTCACGCGAGATCGCGTCGTTGTTCGCCTGAATCTTCGCCCGCTGTTCGGTCACATACTTGTCGATCTGCGCCTGAATCTCGCCGTTCTCTTTCGTCTTGCGCGATTCCAATTCCTCGGCGGCACGTTGCTGCACCCGCTCGTAGGTATCCAGTGCGCGATCCCGCCGAATCGCATCCTGGATCACGTCTTTGATTTCCACGCCCGCGGCGTCCAGCGCAACCAGAATCGACGACTTCCGAACATCCGACGGCAGATTCCGGATGTGCTCGCTCTCCAGCATCTGCGACACTTTGAGGATCGAATACCCTTTCGCCGCCGGCGGAATTTCGGCCGCCTTATAGATCTCCTCGAACGAAGTCGGATCGGAAATGGGACTCGTAAACTGAGGCTCCGGGGCGATGGTCGATGCGATCTCGGCAACGCTTTGTGCCGCCGACTTCGCGTTCGGGGTCACACCAGAAGTATTCTGGGCTTGTTGCGCAGCGTCCTCGTCAACGGAAACGATGTAGTTGTACCACTTCTTCGACATTGGGCCTCCTCTCGGCGGGTTGGCCGGATCAGCCAATGACTGCGGATCGATAGATTTTTGGCGACCCTGAAAGGTAATTCTCGACTTTCAGGTTGTCAATTGTTTTCATAGACTTCTGAACGTCTGGGACCTGAACTCTTTGATCGAGCGATGCCTCTGTCTTGCTGCTAAAGCCGCCCGAACGATCACCACTGTATTCCATGCCGGAAGCCCAATCAATTCAGCTAGAATGGGCGTCTTTACCGTTCAAAATGAACGCTGTTTTTGAACGATACCTTCACCTTGAGGTCCGACTTGCCTGCTCACGATCTCTCATCTCTGATAAGCCGGGTAGTGGAAGCCAAAGCCGAATACGACGTGCGCCTCCTCGCCCAACAGCTCGGAACCAACTACCGCTCGCTCATGTACTGGATGCGCGGAGAACGCCACGTCCCGGCGCACCTGTTGCCACAGATGTGCGTCCTGCTCAACAACTATGAAGCGCTGGATTTTCTCGAAAGCCAAGCTGGACGCGTGGCCTTCAAGCTGCCCAGGCTTGATGTGAACCTTGGCAAAGAGTTAGCCGCCGTAACGAAGCTCATTCGAGAAGTCGGAGAAGCGCTGGAAAGTGTCGGAGAAACGCTTGCAGACGGCGTGGTCGAAGACAAGGAACTGCAGACCACGATTCCGAAGCTGGAAGCGGTCATTCGCGAATGTGCGTCTCTGAAATATCTCTTGGAAGAATTGTCCGCTCAAAGAAAAAAGAAAAAATCGCGCTGAGTTGAGCTTATGCGGCCCTGAGATCCCGCAACCCTGTCATGCTGAGCGAGGACTGAGCTTCGCGAACGCGAAGCTCAGCCGCAGTCGAAGCATCCCTAGCTCCGTTCTACGGCAACAGCATGTCAAAAGAGCCCGCTTCTTTGAAAAAACAGTCTTTGGGAAGGGCACGGCTTCAGCCGTGCCGCCCCCGAGTCACCGGTGATTCGGCTTCAGCCGCTGAGGGACAACGACCCTGATCCGCGGAAACAACGCTGGAAACGATCCTGTCGCAGCAGTTCAGATGGCGGAAGCGAGGGGGAGTCGAACGTTTCAACATATTGAAAACACGTAAGTTGCTGTGGAATCAACGGCTCCTTCTGACAAAAGCCTTAACTTCCGCAGATCGAAACACAGAATCTAGCACCGGACGCAGAATACAAACGAAGGCGGGTTCCGCTTAAATTCGAATTAGCACAGGGACAACACATAGGCAGAGAGAAAGCGAAAAGTGGGCGGCGTCTTGGGTTCTACCATAACCCAACCATTGGCAGGGTACGAACATGCGAGATACTTCGCTTGACGCGCACACCAGAGGCTCACATGATTTGCCTCATCCGCCCATTTATTATGTGCTTGAGACTACCGACAGTCAGCGGATGGTTTTGTCCGAGTCGCCGGTTTTTGCCGGGATGAATTCTGCGCACAGGGTTTCGCTGTCGAACGAAATGAGATGTTTTACTTCCTCGAAGGCCGTTTCCGCAGAACGAGCCTCTGCTGTGAGTCGTTTTCACGACGACCTCCTTCGGCGCTTCAGACGCCGGTCAACGCGACTGCCGGTTGAGTCCGGCGGCTTCGCTCGCCCTGTGTCCCGATTTCTTCAACGACACGTTTGATTGTTCTCAGTCAATGGAAATGTCAATCTTTAGGACTGGACAAAACGAAGTAAAACGATATAAAGAGAAACAGGTCGGAAGCACTGTTGCCAATCTAGGCTAGCTTAGGCCCGATTGGCAGGGAGAGGACACAACTTCGATGCAGCGAAGAGACTTTCTGAAAAGCAGTGTTGCATTGGCCGTTGCTGCTGAACTTGGAACTACCGAAGCTCACGGGTTCGTCCCTGCCCACAACTGGGACAAATACGACTTTGGTTCCGGTCCTCCGGTAGTCGACCGCCTCAATCAGGGGCCCTTTCCACAGTACCCGCCTGAGGCACTCATCCCGACTGATGATGTGGTGATGACTACAACTCCTTCAGAAGAAGTCGTGCCGAACTATGGCAAGGGACTGATCACATACATCACGGCCGACAGTGGCACGGACGAAATTAAATCGGAGAACATTCCCCAGGCCATCGAAGACCTGGTTCGCTTTCCCTTGGGGCAGCAGCTTTACATACGGCCGACTTGGCGCGAGGTACAGCGGCGACCCGGTCGACTCGAGTTGCCTGATTACGTGAAGCTCATTTTCGATCTTGCCAAGAAGAACAACAAACGGGTTGGACTTCGCATTCAGATGAGCGCTCCTGACTACAAGCACCAGCCTGCGCTCCCGGATTTCGTTCTCGACAAGGTACCAACAGTTGACCTTGTTCCTCATGAGAAAGAAAAGAAGGCGGCTGCGCGCTTTATAGAGAATCAATATTCGCGGTATCAGCCCCGGTTCGATCATCCTTTTTTCCAACAGGCATTCGGTGAACTGGTCGGCCTTCTAGCGGCGGAATTCAATGGCAATCCCATCGTCGAGTTTGTGGATACCTTTTTATATGGATTCTGGGGCGAAGGACACACTTGGCCTTTCGTCAACACTCCGTTTCCCGACTACCAAACCGCGGAAAAGACCTGGGTTAAAATGTTCGAAGTTCAGCAGGAGCACTTTACCAAGACTCCGCTGATGACCAACACTCAACCCGATTACAGCCGCGTCGGCAATTCCGAAGTCCTCGACCGTACAATTCGCAGTTATAACTGGATTCGTAGCGACACCATCTTTATTGAGAACGAGCAAATCGAAACTCTGAGCAATCGTCCGCCGTGGGTGGCCGCAGCGCTTGAGCAAGGGATTCCTGCGAAGAGTCCGGACTCGTTCCCGTTGGAGGAAGGGCTATCACCAGCGGAAAACATGATTGCTCACGTAATCGACGTGGGTGCGAACTACTGGTCGCTTTGGAATTTTCACGCGATCAGCGCCAAGAACTTGCAAAGCTATTACCAGGCATTTCCTAAGGCGTTCGATCAGATCAACCGTCGAATTGGCTATCGCGTCAGGCCGTCGATGATTTGGAGCTATGACGACGGTGGCTACCTGGGACTAATTGTTGCTTTTGCGAATGATGGCATCGCTGGGGTTCCGGGCGTACTTCGAGTAACCGTAGAGAGCGAAGACGGCAAAATTCTGACGGGCGGATCCCTGGATGCTGGTTATCCTCTGCCCGGAAAGCTCCGGCAGGCGCAGTTTGTGCTGCCCAAGGAAACAAAGTTTGCAGGTTTGAAACTCAGAGCCGAGATCGAGGTGAAAGGCATGCGTTACCCAGTCCAATGGGCTTGTCGGCAGAAGCTCAACGAGGACGGTTCACTCACTCTGCGTTCGAACCTCCATCATGGCTTTTGACGGTGGAACCATGACCAAAGCGTTTTGTTCATTGCTCATCTTCACAGCACTATTGGCGGTGGGCCAGTCTTCAGCGCGGCTTGATCCATCCGCGGCGCGTCGTGCGTCCGTGGCTCAAATCCAAAGTCCCAGTCTGCGGATCGAGTTTGACCAAAACATGCACAGCCGCGTGATTGCACGATTTGGAGAAAAGGATATTCCACTGGGCGCGTTTTCCGCTTCCGAGACTCTCAAAGGCGCTGAACGCTCCTGGTATGACTTTGCTTTGAGCTCGCAGACGCGCGAGCGGGTTACCGACGCTTATGGTGCGGGAGAGAGACTCACCGTTACGGGTACGTCCGGTGTACTGAGAAAGAGTCTCTCCGTCACTATTTACGACGAATTCCCGAATCTTGCGGTCTTCGATGTCAGCTACACGAATACTGCCAAGTCACAACTGAAGATTCTGGAGTGGACCAGCAACAAATATACGATCGATGCGCAGCGCAGCCCGGCGGATGTGCCCTTCTGGTCGTTTCAGAGCGGCTCCTACGAGCGTCGTCCGAACTGGATCGTCCCACTGCACTCAGGATTCTCCCAGCAGAACTATCTCGGCATGAACGCGAGCGATTATGGAGGCGGCACGCCGATCGTAGACGTGTGGCGCAGAGATGCAGGCATCGGAATAGGCCACGTCGAACCGCGACCACGTCTGATTTCGCTGCCAGTCTCCATGCCCAATGCAAGGCAGGCCCAGGTCAGCGTGCAATATCGTCACGAACAGTCCCTGGCGTCCGGCGAAAGCTTTCACACCTTTCGCACGTTCGTTACCGTGCACAACGGAGACTACTTCCAGACGCTGCTTACCTACCGACGGTTCATGTTGAAACAAGGATTCCAGATGGCCAAAGCTCCCGAAAGCGCTTTCGGAGCGATCTGGTGCGCCTGGGGATATGGGCGCGACTTCAAGCCGCAGCAGGTCTATGACACGCTGCCGACAGTTAAGCGCATGGGATTTACCTGGGTCACGCTCGACGATGGTTGGCAAAACAACTATGGCGACTGGCAGCTCGATCCGAAGAAGTTTCCCCACGGCGATGCCGACATCAAAGCAATGGTGGAACGGATCCACCAGGAGGGATTCAAGGCGCAGCTCTGGTGGTCTCCACTCAGCGCGGTTCCGGATTCCAAGTTGCTCACGGATGAACCGGATCTGGCCTTGGAAAACCACGACGGTTCGCGGCGCAAGATTTCATGGTGGAATTCCTATTATCTCTGCCCTGCCAACTCGCGAGTTGTGGAGTATCACAAAGAATTGGTGCGCAAGATCCTTGTCGATTGGGGATTTGACGGTCTCAAACTCGACGGCCAGCATATGAACGGCGTTCCTGCCTGTTACAACCCTGCCCACCACCATAAGCGCCCCGAGGACTCGGTTGAAGCTTTGCCGGATTTTTTCAGCGAAATCTACGATGCCGCACAAAAAGCCAAGCCCGGATCGCTGGTGGAATTCTGCCCCTGCGGAACTGCGTATTCTTTTTTCACCATGCCGCATTTCAATATGTCAGTGGCATCAGATCCGAGAAGTTCTTTTCAGGTCCGCACCAAAGGCAAAACCATCAAAGGCCTCATGGGCGACGATGTTCCTTACTTTGGGGATCACGTGGAGTTGAGCGACAATCACGATGATTTCGCATCGACTCTTGGTATTGGAGGAGTGGTGGGCACGCAATTCGTGCTGCCTTCTCTCGTCGAGAAACATGGCCGTTTCGACCTAACGCCGGAACATGCGAAAAGCTTCCAAAGATGGCTGGAGCTTTACCGCCAGAAGGGTCTTTCGCGCGGTCAATATCTGGGCGCGCTCTACGACGTTGGTTTCGATCGGCCTGAGGCCCACGTCATCCGCAAGGATAAGAAGATGTACTACGCGTTCTTCGCCGGAAACTGGAAAGGCACTCTGGAGTTGCGCGGCTTGGATGATCGCGCATATCACGTCGTCGATTATGTGGACGGGAAAGATTTCGGTATCGTTCGCGGGCCAGTCGCGCACCTGTCTGCGGATTTTTCGAAACACCTTCTGCTGGAGGCAACTCCGCAGTAGCTACACGCCGCAAAGCGAAGACAAGGTTCGTTGCGCCGTTTTAGGAGCATTCATGCACCGACGCGGGTTCTTGAAGTCCGCTGCCGCCGCAGGACTCTCGGTCGGCCTGTATAGCGCCGCCGCCAAGGCCTACATTCCTGAACACAACTGGGACAAATATGATTGGGGATCAGGGCCTCCCATTTTCGATCGGCTCTACCAAGGACCGTTCCCGCAGTATGGGCCCGGGGCTGTGGTTCCCGACAGCGATGTCGCGATGATCACTTCGCCCTCGAAAGACATCGTCAGCAACTATGGGATGGGTCTCATCGTCTATGTGTCCGACGACACCGGACCACTCCACGTCCCCGGCCAAACTCCCGAACGCACACTCGAAGATCTGATCAAGCTCCCCTTCGCGCAGAAAGTCTACATCCGCCCCAACTGGCGTGATGTCCAGAAACAACCTGGGCGGCTCGACTTCCCCGAGTCGTGGAAGATCACCTTCGATCTCGCTCGGCGCTACACCAAGCGCATCGGTTTCCGGGTCATGCTCGAGAATCCAGATTTTCCCGATCCAGGGATGCCGGATTTCCTTCTAAACAAGGTTCCCTACGTAAAGCTCAAAGGCGAGTGGAAGGGCAATCCTGCGGAAATGCGCTACCGGAAAGATAACCGGGTGCCTCAATATGATCACCCAGCGTATCAAGCTGCATTTCGCGAATTGAACGGGTTGCTGGCCGACGAACTCAACGGTCATCCGCAAGTCGAGTTCGTGGACACAATGATGTACGGCTTTTGGGGCGAAGGGCACACATGGCCCTTCGAGGGCAATCCTTTTCCGAGCCAATTGGTTGCAGAACGGACTTGGTCGGCCATGTTCGAAACGCAACTCGAACACTGGACCAAAGTCCCGCTGGCCACGAACACGCAGCCCGACTTCAGCAACGTCGGCAATTCCGACCTCGTCGATCGCACGATGCGGACGGGTAATTGGCTGCGTACCGACACGATCTTCATCGAGAACACTCAGATCGAGGCGCTGAGCTATCGTCCGCCTTGGGCCGCTGCGATCTGTGAAGTTGGTTTCACCACCGGCGACCCAAAGGAACTGCAGATTGACGAAGACGGAATTACTTACAACGAACAAATCATCACCCACGCAGCAGATGTCGGCGTCAACTATCTGTCGCTTTGGAGTTGGCACAACCAATCCGCTGCCAACATTCTCAGCTACTACGACAAGTTTCCTGAGCCAATTGACGGGATCGCTCGCCAGATCGGCTACCGCATTCGCCCGTCGTTCATCTGGACATTCACACGGGATGGAGTCGCTGGCCTAGTGATCGGACTTGCGAACGACGGCATCGCCCCTGTCCCTGGCGTGCTTCGGCTGAGTGTTTTCAGCGAGGATCATAAGATCAACGTTTCCGGCTGCGTCGACGCCGGGTACCCGAAGCCGACCGGCGTTCATCAAGTCATGCTCATGCTGCCCTCAGGCGCGCAATGGGAGGGACTACGGCTGAAAGGTGAACTCGAGGTTAAAGGCGTGCGTTATCCGGTCCGTTGGGCGTGCCGCCAGAAGGTCAACTCCGATGGCTCATTGACGCTGCGCCACAATTACAAACCTGAGCAGCCATTGGTGTAGACCACGAAAGGCGGAGGCGAACCGATCCGAGGCCTGACGCTCAATCAAGCGCTTTCATGAGAGGCTGAGTATGAAATATTCCATTTTCATTTTGTTACTAGCATGCGCCGGCCAAGCTTCCGGCCAAGTGAATTCGTCGTTTTACGTGTCCACCGCAGGAAGCGATTCAAATCCCGGTACTGAAACCGCGCCATGGCGCACTGTTCAACACGCCGCGGACACTGCCCGCGCGGGCAGCACCGTTAACGTGCGCGGTGGGATCTACGAGGAACTCGTAAGCATCAATGCATCCGGCAACGCGAGCGATGGATTCATCACATTCAGAAGTTATCCTGGCGAAACGGCGATTCTGGACGCAGAGCACTTCACTCCCTCAGGACGGCAGGCTGTCCTTACCATCCACAATCAGAGTTACGTAAGGATCGAGGGTTTCGAAATCCGTAACTTTCATACTGCTGAACATCGCCTTGCGCCGTTGGGCATAAGCGTCATTGGGTCTGGCTCGCACATAGAGCTTCTGAAAAACAACGTCCATCACATTCAGCAGACTTTTCCGGGCCGCGATGCCCCCGGAAGTGGTGGCAACGGATTTGGCATTGCCGTATACGGTACCGACGCCAAGACTCCGATCACTGATCTGGTGATTGACGGTAATGAGGTGCATCACCTGAAGACAGGTTCGAGCGAGTCGGTGGTTGTGAACGGAAACGTCACGAACTTCCGGATCACGCACAATGTCGTCCACGACAACAACAACATCGGAATCGACGTCATCGGTTTTGAGCGCACGGCCCCCGACCCCGAAGTCGATCAAGCACGCGACGGATTGGTGAGTGGCAATTTGGTTTATAACATCACGTCGAAGGGCAACCCTGCATACCGCAACGATGAGTCTTCCGATGGCATCTACGTGGACGGCGGCACCAGAATCCTGATCGAACAGAACGTTATGCACGACGTGGACTTCGGAATCGAATTGGCCAGCGAGCATAAAGACCGTGCCACGAGCTACATCACGGCTCGGAACAACCTTATCTATCACAGCCACACTGCGGGTGTTTCCATCGGAGGCTATGCGCCCGACCGCGGACACACCGATCATTGCATCGTGGCCAACAACACTCTCTACGAAAATGACACGTCGGCAACCGGCTCCGGCGAATTTCAAATGCAATGGAACATGGCAAATAATATTTTCGAGAACAACATAGTGTATGCGGGACCTCGCTGCCTTATGATGCTGAACAAATCTCAGCTCGATAAGAACAGGCCGCCCGCAACGATCGATCACAACCTTTACTACTGTGCCTCCGGGGCACAGGCGAGCACATGGGCAGGGGCGTCAAATACCGTGACGGGGTTCGACAAGTACGTCGAGGCTACTGGCAATGACCGACATTCCCAGTTTTCGGATCCGCGTTTCGTTGATCCAGGCAAGAATGACTTTCATCTAAAATCCGATTCTCCCGGCCTCGCTGCTGGCACAACGCGAGAAATTCAGATGGGAGAACTTGATCTTGAAGGCTCACCGCGAGTCAAATCCAAGAAAATAGACACCGGCTGCTATCAGCGGCAATAGAGCGACTTGGACTTAGATCTCTGACCTCGCCAAGGTCGCCGCTGGAGCGGTCGCCCGCCAGACTTGGCCCCAAGTCTTGACAACTGACGGTGAGCGACTGACCGACAGTCAGCCGTGACGATGGTGCGGCCGTGAACTTCTCGTTAGAAACTCTCAACCACGGTGTCGCCAGTCAACAAATTGTCGGGATCACTCAGCGAGTACCAGGCCTGTAAGCCGAATTCTTGCGGGTCATTCTTGGCAAGTTATAGAGGTAAAGCCACTTAGACTGCACAAATCACTCATGCGGTAGGGGATAGCCGGATTCTCTATAGTCTATAAAATTCCCGTGATTCTTTCTGGGACTCGGCAGACCGGACACCAAATGGACACCAACAAGAAGGTACAACGGGGAGTCGGAATCCAAGTTTCTCACGAGCGACAGAAGCAACTTCTCTGGCTTAGAACGTGGTGCCCATTTGGTGTCCATCAATTAACTAATGTCCTCTCCGCGTTCTGTTCTGAATTCCGATTTTCGTTTAGAATCACTGATCTGGAACCGCAGTTTGTGATATAGGAATCCGTTCCTTCCTCCAAGCTTTCCGCATTGCTTGCACTTGACCCAGTGTGTCCGGCTGGTACCGTGAATATGCTGTTACAAGTGAATTGAATCGCTATTGGTGCCGCACTATCTATGAGCAATCGTAACGATTTTGGAGACTCGTTCACTATCGAACTCAAGCCGGATAAGGACGGCTACATTGGACGAGAGTGCCCAGCTAAGGACTGCGCGTGGTGTCCCGATTGTGGCATACACAATTCTCTTCAGATGCTTTTGAAGAATCTTGAACTCGCGAATAAGGAATTGGAGCTTTCCGAATCGACAGGCGCGGACTTGGCCGATCATCTCATCAAAGAAGCGCTATCAACTATCGTCGCCGGATTTGATGGTTTCGGGCGGGAGATCTGTTCGCAGAAAGGGGTTGCTGATATCCGTTTTCAGAACCCTCGGGCCGCAAGAAAAAAAGTGCAGGAACTGTTTAGCTTTGATTTTGCCGACTGCCTTCCTTCGGATCATTGGGACGGGGTATGCATGCTTTTTCAGAAGCGGCACCTTCTGGCCCATAAAATGGGCGTCATGGACGCCGAATGTGTTCAGAAGTCAAAAGACCCAGACTCCGCAGTTGGCCGTAAGGTTCGCGTCGGGCGTGACGAAGTCAGTTCGATGATTAACCTCATTGAACTACTTGGACGCCGACTGTTTGCGGGAGTGTTCCGTCCCTAGATGGCGCTTGAGCCCTCGGGTAACGGCCGTTAACCAGGTCAAACATTTCTCGCAATCGGCTTGCGGTCCCTTGTCATTCAGCCTGAACAAACCATCATTGAACGCTTGCGGTGCACCTGAGTACGTTGCCTTGACCGTTGCAATTCAAGACGATTGTACCGGCGCCACTAGCCCCTACCGATTGTCCTAGATTGAGGTTTCCACCGTACCCTGGAGCTTGAATCAAGCAACTCGGCCTGGGTTGTGGATTTGGGATATCGCTCACAGCACTTGAACAAGTAATTTCTGCTGGGCCTCCGACCGCAGCGGTCCCAGGATGTTGACCGGTCTTGTCAAACGATGCACTGATAGTTTGCCCGGTAGGCTTCGCACCATGTTTTGTCGAATTACCATCCTGTTCACCCACCAATTGCGATGACAACTGAAGAGCCACAAGCAGTACAGCCACGGCATATTTCATAGCGTCTCCTTGTGCGTATATCTAACCGCCCCTAGAGAAAGCACACATGATCGAACTTCCCCCACGCCTGTCCGTCTCGTCATCATTTCTGTACGACTCGCACCCGAAAATAACCTGCCTGGTATGGCCGTAACGGCTTACCCTAAGGGATAGATGACAAGAAAACACGCCTCCAATTAACGACTGGGATTTTTCGCCGGCATTGTCCAGTCAAGTACCCCATCAAAAAAACGGAATCGATACGACCAAAGCCTTCCGTCCGGTGGCCAGGCCAGGAGAGAGACCAGGTGAATTGAGCAGAACAGATATCGCTGACTGCCGCACTTCCGGTCAGCGTCAGTCGGTCAGCAGGCAAAGATTGCGGCAATTTGGCTACCCCCGGCGGTCATCTCAAGGCCGTCCATCGACTTTTTAACGGAGGAAAATATTTCATGATGTCATTCGACCACTTGCGGCGATACCCTGTGCTCTTTCCCGTGCAAGTCAACGACATTTAAGTCTAATGTTTTCAATCGACAAGCGGGTTCGGTCTGAGCACACCTGATTCACGAAGCCGAGCTTCCAAGCGTGCGCCTTGGGGCCAGAACATCTTCTTATGTGCTATTAGATAGCATGAAATAGGTGCTTAAAACGCTAAGAATGGCTCAGTGAAGGCCAGCATCAAAGGAGACCAAGACCACGCCGGGGCTCCTGGCACCCCCGACGAACAGAGGTAGTCGTACCACCCCATTTCAAGACCCTATTTGGCGCCGTCCATTCTTGCACGTCCCCTTTTCTGAATTCCCGCTACGAGTGAACGCAAAACAATCCGGAGAAGCCCTGGCGGAGAATCCGGCGTTCGAAGCCGGTAACTGAGCACAAAGGACTTAGAGAAGTGGAAGTATCACCAAACGGCATCAAGCGCCTCGCGGTTTACTAGTTTGATATCGGCGATTTGCGCGAGGACGCCGGCGCCTGGAAGCGGTAGCTGATCTCATCGCCCGAGCCGCGGCAAGCGAGTATCAGGCTGTCTACGGCACTTGTAGTATGCAGGCGGCCGACGCAAGCCGCCTGTTTCTTTCTCTTAGCGTCGATGTCAGAAAACTCGTATACGCGAAAAGCGAGTTGAATCCGAAGGTCGACTGACTGTGAATCAGTCAACCACCGCGATTTTGCGGGGATTCTTGGCAATACGGTGTGCCAGCTGTGTGCCAGATCATGGGAACGTGGCAGTGTGGGGTCCCGCACGTAAGGCACCAAGCTTTGGGTTATGAGCCCACAGGAATACGGAATTTCAACAACTTACAAGACGCGGGTGGCCCTAAAAGCCTTGTAAGGAACGTTAGGGAATCCTTATTGGACAGTTAATAGACAGGCGAGTGTTTGGGCAGTTTTCACGACCAGCGCTGCGAATTAGACCAGACGAAGTGTAGTCCCAATGCAGCTGTAATCAGATTGCAGTCACTCCCCAGAATTCCAGTCCACGGCGATAACGGTTCAGGACGTCTTGTAGGCTACCGCCGTTGCAAGGCGATCTCAATCCTGGCGTATTGACTACGACTCACTCGAAAATTGCAGTTCCGGTGGAATTGTTCAAGGTGTCGAAGTTCCAAACGTGTGCCAGAATTCACGGACTTCGACGAGATCCTCTTTGTTAATGATCGAGAATCGTAAAACGCATCCCAACCTGCGTCCTCCAGGCGAAATGACTTGATCTCTGCTTGCATCTGTTAAAGGTTAGTCGGGGGCCGCGCCGCGATCGGTATTGCTATGTTTCCGCGCCCATGACCAAAGCATGCCTGCCCGTATTGGGGCGTGGGATCGGCATCATTCCTGTAAGTTGTTGTGCTCGAAGGCGTCCAGATTGGCCCACATATTGCCTTTTGAAGCTCCAGGCCCGAGTAAAGGCGGCGACGCTCTCCTACTTCAGCCCCCCGGAATACAGGCTGGCCCCTAAACAGGCGCGCCCGACACCGAGGAAATAAGAAAAACGATGAGCAAGAAATCCAAGAAAGACAAGAGATCAAAATCAACGCTGGACAGCGACA
>CAVUOS010000051.1:0-113300 GCA_963743105.1 Terriglobia bacterium | reverse complement strand
TCCTCAGGTAGGACTCGAACCTACAACCCTCCGGTTAACAGCCGGATGCTCTGCCATTGAGCTACTGAGGAGTGTAGCGGGACACAATTTGACTTGATCATCATAGCATTTTGCGCCGGTTCGATGCGAGCATGCTGCGGGGTCTGATACGCTTTCCCTGGATCCATTCGAGGTGGGTATGGCGGGAGGGCGTTTTTCTGTGGCTCTTTTTTGTCTTCTCTCTCTCTTCTATTGCGATGGCCGCGGTTTATGCCAGCGATTCCCAGTCTTCTTCCACTTCTTCAACCACTTCTGCAGCGCCTCCGAAGGCAGAGATCAAGCCGGCGGTCGACGTCTATCACGGAACGAAAGTCGTCGATAACTATCGCTGGCTGGAGGATGGCAATTCTCCGGAGACGCAGAAGTGGGTGGTAGACGAAATGGCCTACACTCGCGCGCTGCTGGATCCGCTGCCTGGGCGGGACGCCATCCATAAGCGGCTGACTGAGTTGCTTTCGATCGGCAGCATCACCGCGCCGGTCATTGCCGGCAAGCACTACTTCTATACCAAGCGCGAGGGGATGCAGAATCAGCCGGTCCTGTATGTACGCGACGAAGTGAACGGGCCTGACCGCGTTCTTGTGGACGCCAACCAGCTCGCGGCCGACGGCACCATTGCGCTCGACTGGTTCCAGCCGTCGGACAACGGCAAGTACGTCGCTTATGGAACTTCGCCGAGCGGGTCGGAGATGTCGACACTGCACATTGTCGAGACGAAGACCGGCACTCAGCTTCCCGATATCATCGAGCGGACTCGCGCGGCATCGATTGCGTGGTTGCACAACAACTCCGGCTTCTACTACACGCGGTATCCGAAAAAAGGAGACGTTCCTGACGGGCAGGAGATGTACAACCGGCATGTCTATTTCCACGAACTCGGCACCGATCCCGAGACCGACGACCTCATCTTCGGCGAAGGACGCGATCCCGAAGACTGGCCCAGCGTCTTCCTCTCAAACGATGGCCGCTGGCTGTTGATCCACGTCTCGCAGGGATGGACCAAGTCTGAACTTTTCCTGATGGACACCAAGGGGAAGAATCCTCCCTCGCGTCTGACCACCGGGAAGGATTTCACTTATGGGGCCGAGGTGTACGAGGACAAGGTGTACATCGTGACGAATGAAGATGCGCCGCGTTATCAAGCGTTCGTCACCGATGCCGGCAACTTCGATCGCCAGGCGTGGAAGGAAATCATTCCGCAGAGCGATGCCGTATTGCAGGGCGTATCCGTCTACGACGGCAAGCTCTTCGCGCAGTACGAGCAGAACGCGACCTCGCAGTTGAAGATCTTCGATCTCGACGGCAAGAAGATCAACGACATTTCCCTGCCCGGCATCGGCACAGTTTTTGGGACTGGCGGAAAATGGAATCACGACGAAGTGTTCTTCGGATTCCATTCCTTTACCGTGCCTCCGAGCGTTTACCTCCTCGACTTGAAGCCGATCAGCGGTAAGACACCTGAGGCGAATGCCGCCTTCATCAGCGCCCTCTGGTCCAAAGTCGACGCTCCCTCGATCGACCCTTCCGCCTACGAAGTCGCGCAGGAGTGGTACAAGTCGAAGGACGGCACGCGCGTCCCGATGTTCGTCGTCCATAAAAAAGGCCTGGTGAAGAACGGCAAGAATCCCACGCTACTCACGGCCTATGGCGGCTTCAACATCAGCCTGACGCCCAGCTTCAGTCGCACCGCCTACCTCTGGATGGAGCACGGAGGCGTCTTCGCGGTCGCGAACCTGCGAGGCGGCGCCGAGTTCGGCGAAGACTGGCACCGCGCCGGCATGCTCGCCAAGAAGCAGAACGTCTTCGACGACATGATCGCCGCCGCCGAGCATCTGATCTCTGAAAAATATACCGACAAGAATCACCTCGCGATTCAGGGCGGATCGAACGGCGGCCTGCTGATGGGCGCCATGATGACGCAGCGCCCCGACCTGTTCCGCGCCGTAGTCTGCCAGGTTCCGCTGCTCGACATGCTGCGCTACCAGAACTTCCAGATCGCCAAACTCTGGATCCCTGAATACGGCAGCGCCGAAAATCCTGATCAGTTCAAGTGGCTCTACGCGTACTCGCCTTATCAGCACGTGAAAGCGGGGACGGAGTATCCCGCGATCCTATTTATGACGGGGGATTTCGACACCCGCGTCGATCCTATGCACGCGAAAAAGATGGCCGCACTGATGCAGGCGGAAGCAAAGAATGGTTCGAGCAAGACGCGTCCAATCTTATTGCGGATCGAATCGAAGGCCGGGCATGGCGCCGGAAAGCCCGTGACGAAGCAGATCGAAGAGTTCATGGATGTCTATTCTTTTTTGTTCTGGCAGCTGGGAGTGAAAGAAGCGTCGTCAGCAGCTGGTCGTTAGCCGTTGGCGTTTTCACCACCGAGGTACCGGAGCGGTGCGTCGACGAAAAGCTTAAATTGCGTTCCCTCAGGAGCTAAAGCCCGCGTCGTTTGCGGGCCTAAACGGCACGGCTGAAGCCGTGCCGTTCCACAAAACCATTGGTGAGACAGCTTCTGAGTACTGATTGGAGGCACTCGTGCGATTCACAAGACAATTCCTTCTTGCGGCGGCCTGCCTGGTTGCACTTGTGGGCGCCGGCCACGGCCAATCCGGCCGATCTGGCGACTGGCGGGAGCGACTCAACGAAGAGTTGCCACTCCTGGGCCATCGCAACTGGATCGCGGTAGTCGACTCTGCCTACCCGTTGCAGACTAGCGCGGGCGTTGAAACAGTCGAGACTGACGCCAATCAACTCGATGTGGTGAGGACCGTTCTCGATCAGCTCAGCAAGGCGAAACATGTGCGGCCTGTGATCTTCACCGATGCGGAGCTGAAGGTTGTGCCTGAGACGGACGCTGCGGGCGTGACCGCTTATCGCGAAGCCCTGAGCAGTCTTCTGGGAAAGACCGAAGCGCAATCTCTCCCGCACGAGGAAATCATTTCCAAGCTGGATGAAGCCGGCAAAACGTTCCACGTCCTGGTGCTGAAGACGAGCATGACGATTCCCTACACGTCAGTATTCATCCGCCTGGAATGCGGCTATTGGGGCGCCGACGCCGAGAAGCGGCTGCGGGAGAAGATGGCCGGGCGTTAGGGCGGCGATTCAAAGCGAGCGACAAAAGTCAAAATCCCAAGGGATCAGCGTGCGGAATTTCCCACCCTTTCGCAAACTGCGCGAAAGGATGGGCCACCCGGCCGAAAGGATAAGGCACCCCTTGATTTCAATCAAGGGTATCTTAGTGTCGCTCTCTTCTGAAATAGAGTTTTGTTTTTCCTATACGCAAAGTACAAACGAGGATGCGGTACGCTCCGAGCCTGATTTCCGAGTGTGTGCAAACGTCGCTGATGTCGGAGCCGGAATCTAAACGCTAGAAAAACGCTCGTAATTCTCTGGCAGCTTCTCCGAGTCCGCGCTTCAGAATGAAGAGCCAGCGCCATCTGCCAATTCAGTGACCCGCGAATTGCGCTGCTAAGATTCTCCAAACGGTAACAACGTGCGCCCTCTTTACGCCAGAGATAGACGAATGTCTAACGTTTCATCGCTGTTATGTTATCAAGCACTTACTTCGCGCGGCCGTGAAGATAGTGATTGTTACTTGTTTTTCGACTCTCCAAAGTGGTAGCGTGTCGGCCTATTACGGCTGTCTGACTGCCAAGTCGGACAAAATTGCGTGTAGCCAACCAAATCCCTTGCTAGGAGGCTCTCGTGCCCATCCCCAATCAGAGTTTGTCGATTCGCGTAACCATGTTTCTCTCTCTAACTTTGTTTGCGCTGTGGAGTGCTGTTCCCAGTTGGACGCAGTCAAGCAACGCCGGGACGGTTGCCGGCACGGTGACAGATCAAAGCAATGCACTTGTGAACGGCGCCTCGGTAACACTTACCGACACTGCTACAAAGAACTCCCGTACCGCCACCACCAACGACGCTGGACGATTCATCTTCGTCGACGTGACGCCCGGCACCTACGACGTGTCCGTCACAAAGCAAGGCTTCTCCACCAGCAGAACCCAAACCGCGGTCAGGGTCGGCACCGTAACCACCGCGAACATGAGTTTAAAGGTCGGAGGCAGCAGTGTTGTGGTGGACGTGGCCGCGACCAGCATCGAGTTGCAGACCATGAATGCCACCATCGGCAATACCGTCACCAATGCGGCTTTGGAAAATTTGCCCACCCTCGGTCGCGACACCAGTTCTTTCATCACTCTGCAACCTGGCGTCAGCCCTGATGGCAGTGCTGCCGGCACGGTGGTGGACCAAACAGCCTTCACGCTCGATGGCGGGAACAACAGCAACGACATGGATGGTAGTTCGGGTGTCTACAACCCGAATTTCGGTGACGATCCGGCGGGTGGATTGTTTTCGAACAAGAATAATCCAATCAGTGGAGCCAACGCCGGGATCAACGGAGGCCAGCCGTCAGGCGTGATGCCAACCCCCGTCGACAGCGTGGAAGAGTTCAAGGTCGCAACTGCCAACCAGACCGCCGACTTCAACAATTCTTCCGGCATGGAGGTGTCGATCGTTACCAAACGCGGCACCAACACCTGGCATGGTACGGTTTACGACTATTACTTGGACAACAACTTTTCGGCGAACACTTGGGAAAATAATCAATCAACGCCAAAAACGCCGGTGCCGAACTGGCATAGGAGCTGGTTCGGAGGGGCGGTTGGCGGACCGATCATTCCCAAAGACATCCTCGGCGGCAAAACCTTTTTCTTTTTCAATTACCAGGGCGCGCGCTGGCCCAATTCGGAGACAATCACCAAACTCGTTCCCAGCACTGACATGCGCAACGGCATCTTGCACGATCCTGCCAACCCTGCGACAACTTACGACCTGAACGCCCTTGATCCCCGGGGTATCGGGATAAATTCCTTTTCGCAGCAGTTGTGGAATCAGTTTATGCCCCCACCCACTCCGGGCGCGGGCTGTGGTGCGCTCACTGGCGACGCGTTTTGCGACGGGGTCAACACACTCGCCTTCAGGGCGAACCTCGCGATTCCGCAGAACGACAACTTCGCAGTGGTACGCCTTGACCACGATTTCGGCGAGAAGTGGCACCTCATGTCGAGCTACCGTTATTACCATCTCACGCGTGCGACCGACGATCAGATTGACATTGGGGGATTTTTTCCCGGCGATAAGTTGGGTACCCCAGTGTCGCTCACCAACCGCCCGCAGGTGCCCTGGTATCTCGTCATTGGGCTGACTACGAACATCAGTTCGAACATTACCAATGACTTCCACTACAGCTTTCTCCGCAACTGGTGGCAATGGGGATCGCAGGGCGATCCACCCCAGTTTTCGACCTTAGGCGCCGCTCTCGAGCCGTTTGGCGAGAAGCGAAATGACGTGGCCGCTCCTTACAACGTCAACACCCAGCAGACGCGCACGCGCTTCTGGGATGGGAAAGATCATTTTTTCCGTGACGACGTTAGCATGCTGAAAGGCAACCACCTGTTTCAATTCGGCGGTCAATACCAGCGTAACTGGAACTACCACCAGCGTACCGACAATGGCGCGGGCATCAATTACTACCCCGTCTACCTGCTGGGGGATTCTGCCGGTTCCGGCAACGTGGATATGACGTCACTAGGTGCTGCTTTCAGCGGCCCCCCTCTCAGCCGCGAGGCGGCCGCGATCCTGGGTATCGTGACCGACACGCAGCAGGCATATACACGCACCGGTTCCAATCTAACCTTGAACCCACCGCTCGTTCCGGCATTCGACAAGGTCACGATTCCTTACTACAACCTCTATTTCAATGACACCTGGCATATCAAGCCGTCGCTTACCGTCACGTATGGCTTGGGCTGGGCACTGGAGATGCCCCCGAAGGAAGAGAGCGGAAAGCAGGTCATGTTCGTGGGTCCAGACGGCCGCGAGATGGATACTGAATCGTACTTGGGGCAACGCAAGGCTGCGGCACTCCAGGGGCAGGTTTTCAATCCGCAAATCGGTTTTGCCCTGATCGGCAATGTTGTCGGACACCCTAGCTACGAGTTCGATCCCTTCTACCATGCGTTCAGCCCCCGCATCGCTGTAGCCTGGAACCCGAGTTTTGGCGGAAAGAACACGGTGTTCCGTGGCGGATACGGTCGAATCTATGGGCGGGTGAATGGCGTGGGCCTGGTGCTGGGTCCGCTACTCAGCCCCGGCCTGATCCAGCCGGTGAATTGCTTGTTTGTTTTTTCCAACGGAACATGTGGCAACACGGGACCTATCACTGCGTCGAATGCCTTCCGCATTGGAACCGATGGCACCTCGGCCCCCATTCCACAGGCAAGCCAGACCCTCCCGCAACCATTCTTCCCGGGTGTCGGGGGAAACGCTGCGGCTGCTACCGCTTCGCCCACGGACCCGCGCTTCCGGCCGAATTCAGTTGACTCGTTTGATCTCACTGTTCAACACCAAATTACGAGCAAGGTCTCTCTGGAAGTTGGCGGCATAAGCCGTTGGATCCACAACGAAGTTGTGTCCGCCAATCTAAATTCAGTGCCTTACATGATGACCCTGGGCGGACAGCAATTCAAAGAGGCCTACGCCAACATCGAAAAGGCAATGGGTTGTACAACCTCAATCGGTGCCTGCAACGCGGCAACTGCAGCGAGCACCCTCGCGAATCTTTCCCCGCAGCCTTTCTTCGAGACCGCGCTTGCCGGAACCGGTTATTGCACCCCCCCGTTTTGCACCGCCGCGGTGGTCACCAACGAATTTACCCAGTTCCAAAACCAAGCGGTCTTCTCCCTTTGGTCTAACTTGGACACCGGAGGAAGCGCGCCCGGATTTAACTTCCCCATCAGCATGATGAACACTGCAGGGCAAATTACAAGCAATATCGCGATGGGCACGAGTCTTGGGCATGGCAATTACAATGCTGCCTTTGCCACGGTAAAAATCAACGATTGGCATGGCGTCACTTTGCAGAACAATCTCACTTGGAGCAAGGCACTCGGGACGGGAGGTGTCGTTCAGGCCACCAGCGGTCAGGTTTCGGTCGACTCGTTCAACTTCGATGAGCAGTACGGAACCCAACCCTCTGATCGCAAAATCGTAAACACGATGCTCCTGGTTTACCAGGTGCCGTTCTATCGTAGTCAGCAAGGTATCCTGGGACATCTTTTAGGGGGCTGGACCCCTTCGTTTGTTTTCGCAGCTGGCAGCGGTGCGCCGCTGAACTGCGGCACCGTTTTGGGTTCTGCTGGCAATGGTTATAGCGGGGCACAGGAATTTGGCTCCGCCGATGGCATCAATATCAACACCGACGCGAACTGTGTCCTGACCACAGGTACACCCTCCGCGTCGGTTCACAATATCGATGGAACCTTCACTATCTTTGGAAATCCCACGGCCGTCTTCAATTCGACTCGTCCTTTGATCTTGGGGGTTGATGGCAGAAGCGGTGGGTACGGAACCTTCCGCGGCCTGGCGTACTGGAATTTGAACTTCGGGATAAAGAAAAATCTCCGAATTGCAGAACGCTTCAACGTTGAGGCCTCTCTCAATGTAAACAACATTCTGAACCACAACCAACTGCTGGATCCAAGCCTCTCCCTTACCAATGCACCAGCGACTTTCGGGCAGCTCTCGATCGAAGGTACTACCCCGCGAGCGATGGAGATGGGCATTCGGGTTAACTTCTGATTTGGCAGGAAGCAAAAGGGGCGGGGTGGCTGTGCCCTCTCGAAAGATCACAGCCACCCTCGGAACTTTCCGCGCCGGGTTCTTAGTTCCCTCGGCTTCCCGAGTTTTTCGCACGGCGTTTCTTAGTTTCCTCGGTTCCCTTCCAACAATGCCTTAGTGATAGTCATCCATTCTGTATCTAGCGGGTCTTGGCAAACCGGCTTGCCGGCGCGGCGGTACCAGTAGGCTGCGTTTGCCTGATCGCCTTCTTTGCGATGGAGGTAGGCGTGAACCCAGGAACCGTCGGGACCCTCGTCCTGTTGAGCCGATTCGTGCGCTCGTGTCCAGTCGCCCTTGGCGTCCCACCATAATCCGGCGAGAGCGTGCGTGAGTCCGTCTGGCGGCTCGGCGGCGGTCAGGGATTGGCGGAAGGCGTCGAGAGTCATTGCGGGTTATGTGGCCGGTGGCCCACTCAATCTCACCTCTAGTTCCAGTCGGGCACTTCCATGCTTGCGGGTGGCCGAACACGGGTGGAATCAAAGTCCCCCCACTAGACGTCGCAAAAGGCGCGACGTCTAGTGTGGGCCACCATCCACGCAAGTTATCAGCTGGCTTTACAGGCGGCCCCGCCGGACCAGAGCATTTTCATGATGCATGCAGTTTGCCCGCCGACGCGAATTGGCGGCATGGTCTTCGAACTCTTGTCATGTAGATATTCGATCAGGCCATCGCCGGATTCGCCCATGTTCGCGAACATGATGCCGCGGTCATCGTGCTCGTCCATTCCAGCCGCATGAATCAACTCGTGGACCACGATCACTTCTTTCTGTTTCTTTGTCCCATTCACCTTGCCCGGAAGAAAGGTCGCGGCAAAAAAAATCTCTTTCGGAGACGCGTCATAGTAAAAAGCACGAGTCTTGCCATGAAGGCGTGCAGGGCTGAAGTCGGCGCCCGGCGTCACCGTTGTTCCCTGATAGGTGTAGTCCGTGTGCCCGTTCGCGAGCACCAGAACAATATTCGCCGATTTCTCGTCTTTAGCCTTGACCAGAGTTACTCCGAATGAGAGCCGGTTGAACGCTTCCATGGCCGCATTCACCGCATCCGTCCACGTATTCGCCTTGTTAAAGACACTCAGTTCCCCACCCTCTCGCACCTTCTTGATCCACGGAATTGCCACGTCAAGTCTCCTTCAATGTACTCATTCGCATGGGCATCCTACTGCAGTTTCGATTCGGGAATTGTAAATTCTGTCTGCTTTTGAAACTCAATGCGAGGGGGTGGCACACTCAAGCCTGGCTTTGGCTTGAGTGGGGCAGTTCTATCGCTGGGCATAACTTCCGCTAACGGAGAACGGGGCACGGCCCGTCTGTCCGCAGGGTTCTCTGTACCTTTCGAGCCCGACTGGTAGAATTACTTCACGCGGAGGTGCGTTATGAAGGATGTTTACGAAATTCTACGACAGAAGGAGGTGGCGATCGAGCGCATCCGAAAGGAAATTGCCGCTCTCAAATTTGTCGTTCCACTGCTATCGGACGACGCCGACACCAGGCGAACTGGTGAGTCTCCTTCGTCCTGGATCAAAAAAGACGCTTGAAACGTGGGAACAAAAGGAACGTTATCGGTTTTTTGAAGGGACGCGACGCCGGGAGCTTGAGCGAATGCCGCGATCTTGGGGTGCGTCCTGATGGCTGAGAGTGGTGTCCTTGCGGGGATGTTGTCTCTCGTTGTGATGTGAGCCAGGGTTCTGTCGTCCCTACGGGACTCGATTCCCCTATTGTCTGACATGCCCAGGGCTGGCGCCCTGGGCTGTATTTTTTCGCCGCTTCGCGGCTGGGGCTTGGTATCTGCCGATCAGCTTCTGTTGCCGCACGCCTTCTCTTCTCTCTTCACGTCACACTTCCCCGGCTGAAGCCGAGGATCTCCAACAAGCGGCTCCGACTCCCCCAATTCACATATTGTTAACAGCTTAATGACAAGCCTTTGACGATCGAGGAAAGTCGCCGTCGTCTAATAGGTGAGAGCGGGGCACACCTTCGAACTGAGATTCGCCAGGGTGTCAGGCCTCGCCTTCATACTCAGATTCATCGTCAAACTGCCGTCAGATGTTGAACTCTCCCATATCGACGCGATACTCGTCCCTGTCCCTGAAGGAGATTGTTTGCCTATGCGCTGGGCCTCGTGATGACGAGGCATGGGAGGAGTTCGTGTCACGGGTGCGAAAACCCATTCGCATGATGATTACGCGCGCTGCTGCTCCGTGGGGAAGGCCATCGCACGGCCTGGTGGAGGATTTGGCTCAGGTGACTTATCTGAAGCTTTGGGAAGGAGGGCGCAGCCTGTTGCGAGACTTTGCTGTGCAGAGTCCCGAAGGCATCCTGGGATACCTGAAGAGAATTGCCGCCAATGCGACTCACGACTACTTCAAGCACGGGCATAGTCAGTCGGCGGGTGGGGACGAGCCTCATGTTTCCACCAGCGATGTCGATCCCGAGGCCGGGATTGAGATTCACGGGAGCGAGGAAAGAATTGCGTTCCAATTATTCCTGAGTGAGATCGATGAGCATTTGAAGCGTTGCCTGACCGGGCCGGACCGGGAGCGTGACCGTACCATCTTCTGGCTTTACTTTCGGCAAGGAATGAGTGCTCGGGAGATCGCTTCCCTGCCAGGCATTGAATTGAGTACCAAGGGAGTGGGCAGCGTCATTGAACGAATGAAGCATTCCATGCGGGACCGGATCCTGGGCACGCCTGCGGATTCGCCAATGACCAGCGCAGAAGCGAAAAGCAAAGTTCCTCAGGAACTCGTATAGATATTTAGAGGAGTGTCTGAACTTGGGACGTCCATGGGACAAACACCTCGATAACAGAGAGCTCGATGCGCTTGTGCCCTGGTCTGGCGAGACAGGGACGGGGACGGGAGAGCTCTCTCCGGCCGCTGTGCGGGAAGCCCAGCAGCACGTTGATTCGTGCGCGGAATGCGGCTGGAAGGTGTGGAAATACCGGCGGCTCGTGAACCGGTTCGCGACTGGACCGGTCCGTTGGGCGGTTCCGCCGGAGACTCACTGTCCCAACCTTAGCGACGCAGACTGGTGTGAAGTAGCGGCAGGATTGTGGCCGGAGTCGAAGGCTGCGCAGTTGATCGCCCATGCCGCGTGCTGCGACCACTGTGGGCCCGCGCTTCGACGCGGTGTCTCTGCGAACGATCCCGGGGAAAACACTGTTCGAGAGAGAGAGGCGGCTCGCCGCGCTCTGTCCGTGCCTGGCTGCGTGCCCGCACGGCTGTCGAATTGGGCGTTCGCAAGGTGGCTCGTTCCAGTGCTGGCGCTTGTGGTGATTGTCGGAGTGCTTGTCGCAGCGCCCTGGTCATCGGCGAGACCGATCTCTGGGGCGAAGTTTGCGCAGTTCGCCGTAGATACCCACAGGCAATACGCACAGGGAAGGCTCGCGCTCGACGTGCACTCCAGTTCGCAGCAGGAACTTAACGAATGGTTGAAAGCAAAGTCACCGTTCTTGGTGGCCTTGCCGGCTACTGCCATCGAATCAGGCGACGAACGTCCTTATCTTCTGCAGGGCGCACAACTGGTTCGAGTTCACGGCAAGGCGGCTGCCTTCATCGCTTACCAGGTGAAGATGCCAACGCTGCGGACCACCGCGGCATCTTTGATCGTTACGCCCGATTCGGTTGCAGTAGCTTCCGGTGGGATCAAGATCGATTTCACGAAAGTAAGTTTCCACTACGCAACAGTTGAGGGTTACAGGGTGGTTACGTGGTCCGTACACGGGCTGACGTACGCTCTGGTTTCTGAAGAAGGAAGCAGCACGCAACGATCCTGCATGGTTTGCCATTCCGCGATGAAAGACCGTGATCTGAGTCAGACGCCGGTTCCCACACTCCTTGAGAGGAACTCTCGTCCGAAGCCCGTTTGGCAGTAATTCCTCCAACCACAAACAATTTTCTGGTGCGATGCGCAGTGTTAGCCGTGTATTTGCCGGCGCGTGAGTGCGCGACTCAAAAAAAGCAAATTCCGCTGAGATCTCGTCATGACTAGTGAGGGCGATTGCGCCTTCGGAGTAATCGCCGAGGGATAAGCAACATTCCAGATATACGGCTAGTTTGATACGTATGATTTTGTACGGACTCAAGCTCTGGGACAGTTGTTTTCATAACCGCAATCCTTTTCACCTTGCAGCAACAGATCAAAACATTTGGAGAACAAAACAATGAACAAGTTCAATCAGCAAGCCAGTAAGAATGCGCCAGAGCGGATTCTGTTCGCAGCCGCTCTCGTGCTCGCATGTGCCTTCGGCACGATCACCCAGGCCGCGGCGCAAGTCACGGTGCCGACCGTTCCCGACACCATTGCAGTGCCGGCGGGAAACTCCCCGTATTTGGTAGGCCACGCTTTCGGCAGCCAGGGTTATACTTGCCTGCCTACGACCACCGGCGGCACTGCCTGGAATCCAACCGCCCGCCCCGAAGCCACACTCTTTACGGATCTTTTCGGGCAGCAATTTCAGATCATCACTCACTTCCAGAGCATCAATGCAAACCCCAAGCCGGGCGTTACCGTCCCCCTAGGTGGAAACGCGACGTGGCAGAGTTCCCTCGATAGCAGCAGGGTGTGGGCGGTAAAGGTGAACGGCATCGACCCCAGCTCTGAAATCGCGGGTTGTTCTCATACCGGCTCGATTCAATGCCTGTCGTTGCAGTCGGTCGGGAACGCGAAGGGGCCCACGGGCGGTAACCTTCTGTTCAAAACGACCTTCATCCAACGTCTGAACACCAACGGCGGAGCTGTTCCTACCACCGCCTGCACCGTTGGTCAGACTCAGCTCGTGCCCTACACGGCCGACTATTTCTTCTACCGGGCTGACAACTAAAAGAGGCAATGCCCCTTTTTCAAGGAGTCGAAGACCCCATCTCATCTCGCCGAAAAATGGCGAGATGGGGTGGGGGCAGCTTCATAGGCGCAATTGGCCGGCTGCACATCACTTGCGCGATTTGCCAAGGGTGGGCCCCGATCAACGGCACTCCGCCATCGACTTCCGGACGCGTCGGAAAGTTCGTCGCGCTCGAACACGCGCTTCTGAAGTCGGAGAGGCTGCCGTAGTCCAGTGTTACCGACGCATGCTCGATTTTCGGGCCGGAGCGGAATTTGGCGCTCCATTCGCCGCGATCATCCATTACGAGATCGGAACCGCGCCATCGGCCATACAGGTCGAAGTATCCCTGGTGCTGGCCGACGTCGAAAATCTTATAGTCCAGCAAGCGGAACTCCATCAGCGCGTCCTGGGTGCTGCTCCAGCCGCCGTAGATGGTTCCGCTGAGCTGCAGGTTTTCCGCAACGCCGGGAGCAGTACACAACGAGGCCGTTCCACGTAGGCCGCCAGTCGGGCGCAGGCCATCGAGGCGGAGTCTTGAAAAGTGAGCGGACGGGTAGAAGAGGACGTAGAGCGGATACGTTCCGGACTTCGTGACCAGCTTGCCATATCCGGACCAGTACAGGAGCGGCGTCGAGCGTCCCCCGATGTGGAAGGCCCAGGGATTGGTGAGTCCTACGGCGCCGTAGAAAACAATCAGGCACAGCAGGATGAGTTTGAAGATGTTGGCGAGACATCCGTGGCGCCTCGACATGCCGGGGAGTATATCCGGTAGTGGGTTCTCCACCAAGCGTGCTGTATAAGATTAGCGAGGGGCGTCAGTCATGAGGAAAAGAACTCAGGCGCCGATTTCTCTGTTGTTCTTGTTTCTCCTGATTGCAGCAGGAATGCTTCTGGGCTCGAACCGGCACCGGCAGAAGCAGCACGCGACCGGACAACCGGGGGCGTTCGACTACTATGTACTGGCACTGTCGTGGTCGCCTGAGTTTTGTCATAGTCATCCGACGAAGCCGGAGTGCACGTCGGGAAAGTTTGGTTTTGTGGTGCACGGGCTGTGGCCGCAGTCTGCGGATGGGTATCCGGAGAACTGTTCGACGGCGCCGGGATTATCGGATCCGTCGCGGATGGCGGACATCATGCCGGATACTGGGCTGGTCGTGCACGAATGGACGACGCACGGCACCTGCAGCGGCCTTGATGCCGACGCGTATTTCAAACTGGTGCGGCAGGCCTTTCAGGCGGTGAAGGTGCCTGCGCGGCTGGCGAGTCCGACGCAGGGATTCTCCATCACGCCACAGCAATTAAAGGAGGCGTTTATCGTGACAAATCCTCGTCTGAGGGCGGAGGATTTGGCGGTGAGTTGCGGGAACAACTATCTGACGGGAATCGACCTCTGCTTCGACAAGCAGCTGCAGCCGAGAGCATGTGAAGGACTGCGCGACTGCGGCGCCAACAGCATCAAAGTCGCGCCGGTGCGAGGAGCGGAGTAGAGTTCTCGGTTCAGGCGGAATGCTGCAGGGCTTGCTCTCCGCAAAGGCACAATATTATTTGAGATCGATCAGGCTGCGCCTTCAGCGTCTGTTTCCGCAACAGGCAGAGATGCAATGATTGTCGTTCCGCTCTCGGCTGACTGGATTTCCAGGTTGCCACCGAGCTGGCGCAGCCGTTCTTCCATCCCTCGGAGACCTAACCCCGAGGTCCGAGTTCCGTTGATGATCTTCGGCATTCCACGGCCGCAGTCGCGGACCTCGAGCCGCAGCGCATCCTGCTCTCGCTCCAGCTTTAACGAACATGTGTCACTGCCCGAGTGACGGTAGACATTGGTAAGGCATTCCTGCACGACGCGGAACACTGCGATTTCAGCTTCGGTGGACAAACGGCCGAGATCGGACGCCATGTCGAGATCGACTCGGATGTGGCTGCGTTCAGAGAACCCGTCGACGTACCAGCGGATGGCCGAGCAAAGTCCGGCCACGTCGAGGAGCGGGGGATGCAGTAAGTGCGAGATGGTTCGAATCTCCCGGCTGACTTGCGCGACCATTACAGAGCTGTCGTCGAGCATCGCGGCGACTGCGTTACTCGACTTCGAAGCTTCGGTTCGCGCCGAAGCGAGACTCATCGTAATGGCAGCGAGCAGCTGTCCGACGCTATCGTGGAGTTCTCGGGCGATGCTGCGCCGCTCTTCGTCCTGAAGCCTTTGAATGCGGGAGGCGAGTTCGGTGTTTGCCTTTTCCGTGGTGAGGTCGGTGACCAGAACGCCAGTCACAGATGCATCGCGCGACAGAGTGGTGAGCGACAATCGGGCGTCCAGAACGCTCTCATCCATTTTGCGAAGACGCACTTCCCCTTCGCTGGCGTCGGGTCGCGCTCCTTCAAGATATTGCTGAAACACCGGGACATCATCCGGGTGAACGAGGTCTTTGAGGCGAGCGCCGATCAGCGATTCGATCGACCTCCCGAACAGCGCTGCGAGGCTGGAATTGCAGTAGATGATTTCGCCATTCGCGTCGAGCATGGCCGCACCCTGCTGCATGCGCCGCACCAGCGTGCTGTAGGGCAGGTCTGCGCTCTGCAGGGTGTAGACTGCATGGCCTTGCGGGTCCTCAACCACGAAAGCATCGACGCACCCGGTGCGGATCGCATCTATGATCTGCGCGCCATCTTCCGTAAGAGTATCTGCAGGAATTACGACGTTATTCCCCATGTGTAAACATCCTGACTACAACTATTGCCGCCATTATCTCTCAAAATTCATCCAATGCGACTCTCTATTTTATTACCCTTTCCCAGGACGCAGTTGGAGACCGACGAGAGCGCGCTCGGTATCGCGAAGGTCGCCCACAATTTTGCGGATCGGCTGGGGCAACTTGCGCACCAGGGTGGGGATGGCAAGAATCTGGTCCCCAGCCGCCAGTTGTGGATGCTTCATTAAATCGATAACTTCAATGGTGTAATGTCCGGCAAGATGCTCCTCGCAGATGCGTTTGAGGTTGGCAAAGGCGGCGATGGAGCGCGGCGTCTGTCCGGCCACGTAGAGTCGCAGATCCCATTTTTCGGCATCTTCCTTGGAGGCGCTACGCGCAGTTTCTTCGAGACTGAGAGGTGCTTTGGTCTGCGATCTTGTAGTTTTGGTCATCGCGAGCCCTGCTTTCTGTTAGGACGTGCGGAGCCATTGGCTTCGTCAGCCTGCCGTCTGACCGCCATCGTCCGCCGTTCCTCGTCCACTCTCTGTTTGCGAGCCAATTCCTGCGAGGCGAGCAGGGTTCTCTCAGCGTCTTCGACCTCAAATTCCTTGCGCATGGCAACAATTCTTGCCTCCAGCGCCTCACGTTTTAGTTGACGTTCGCGTTCCTTGCGCGTGACCTCTTGCTGCAGCGCAATGACGGCAGATCTCTCGCGCGCCTCCAGGGAAACCCGGGAGGATCCGGTCAGCACGCCCTCCGGTCCGACATAGACGTCGAGCAAGTCTACGCCGCGATCGGTCAAAAGGAACTCGCGCAATTGATTGGAGTGATTCATGCCGCGCGACTTAAGCACGTACATAGCCCGATTGCGTTCGCCGCCGAGTTCAATATCGCGCAGAAGAATCCAGGAATCGACAATCGAGGAGATCTCAACTTCGGTGCGCTCCAGGGCTTCGCCGCCAGAGGTCAGATTCGTCACAATTGCCGTAATGCCCTTGAGCTTGAGGAAATCTATGAGACGGATAACCATCGAGTTGGCGTCACGCGTGCTGCCGGCGCCCACGAGGGAACCGATGGGGTCGACCACGACGATGTCGGGCTTCACCTGCTGCACGAGCTTGTGAATCAGCGCAAGATGCATCTCCAAGCCATAGAAGGTTGCGCGGCTCGAGTGGATGTGCAGAAGCCCGTCCTTGACGCAGGGGCCCAGATTGAGCCCAATCGAACGCATGTTACGGATCAACTGGCCGGGTGATTCCTCAAAGGCAAAGTACACGCAACGCTCACCCCGCGCGCAAGCAGCCGCAACAAAATGGGCCGCCAGGCTCGTCTTGCCCGTACCAGCGGTACCCGCAACCAGGATCGTGCTGCCGCGATAGAAGCCTTTGCCGCCGAGCATACCGTCGAGGCGCGGCACGCCGGTCGAAATGCGCTCGATGCTCACCTCGTGCTGCAGGCCCAGGGAAGTGATGGGCAGAACACTGAAACCGTCTTCGTCGATCAGGAAAGGATATTCATTTGTGCCATGAGTAGTACCGCGGTATTTCACGATCCGCATACGACGGGTGGAGACCTGATCGGTCACGCGATGATCGAGGAGGATGACGCAGTCGGAGACGTATTCCTCAAGGCCACGCCGAGTGAGGGTACCGTCTCCGCGCTCGCCGGTGATGACCGCGGTCACACCCTTGTCTTTCAGCCAACGGAACAGACGGCGCAACTCGGCGCGGAGAATGCCTTCGTTCTGCAATCCGGAAAAGAGCGCCTCAATGGTGTCGAGCACAACGCGCTTGGCGCCAATGGAATCGATGGCGGCATTCAGACGGATGAACAATCCTTCGAGGTCGTACTCACCGGTTTCTTCGATTTCGCTTCTCTCTACGCGGACGAAATCGAGGGCCAACTTCTTCTGTCTGAGGAGTTTGTTGAGGTCGAAGCCGAGAGAGCGGACGTTCTGCGCCAACTCCTCTGTACTCTCTTCGAAAGCCATGAAAACGCCGGGCTCGCCATACTCGGTGGCACCGCGCACCAGGAATTCCATGGACAGCAGAGTCTTCCCGCATCCCGCACTTCCACACACGAGGGTGGGTCTGCCACGCGGAAGACCTCCCTGGGTGATCTCATCGAGACCTTGGATCCCGGTAGGCGCTTTCGGCAGGGTTCGATCGAGCGAGTGGTTATGATCCAAAGCGGATTTCGCCATTTCGGTTCAGGGTACAAGGAGCAATCACGCACAGGATGCAATCGCGATCGCCGCACATCCTTGCTGCAGGAAATTGGGACATCAACACAGACACGACATCACAGACACTCCATCCTTCTCGACTTGGGCAAAAATTCGAATACAGGGTTTGCTGTATTTACTAAGATGATACGACGTGACTGACGATTATTTCGGTCGCACGGTCGCGCGACAGGCGGTTTGTGATGCGGCTTACCTCTCGGCACCTCGGGCAAGAACACCGCGGAGAGGAATCCTCGGGCGTCGAGGTGTGGCCGCAATTTAGGCAGGCGAAGGTATTCTCCGGTCGCCGGCACATAGGCTGGAATTCGCTGCCCTGCACACAATAGGGGCAGCGGACAATTTCTTGCGACATTCTTTCCTGCACTCCTTGGTATTCGACTCGCGCACCAATCTCGAAGCCTTGGCGAGAGTCCAACGATGGGTGCCTTTGCAGGGAAGGCACGGAACCAACTCGAGGGCCGTCCGCACGCTTTTGGAGATTTAATACCAGTTACTTTAGAGGAGTTACGCCACGAAAGGAATGGCCCGTTCGTTCGGGAGCATAGCCCGATGGTACTAGCGCTCCACTTCCCCCGGCGGTTTACGGCAACCACTGGAAGATATTCACCGGTGGAACGGGTTCACGGTTCAAGATAATTTCCAGCAGTGTCGTCGTAAAAGCATAGAAAAGAGCTGGTTTGCCGGCCTTAGTGCCGTCGTAGTCGGAAAGGTCGAGGTCGAAGGGGCCGAAGTTCGGGGCCGCGGCATTTAAACCGAAGCCTTGATACCCAACGAGCTCGGTACCGGAGGAGGCGATGATGCGGGCGATCAGACGTTTGCCGGCGAGAGGCGGCAGAGTATCGAGCTGCACATGAAAGCAGCGGTAGCTGGTGTCGGCGAGGTAGGGGTGGACATCGGCCTCAAAGTCGGGGAGGGAAGTTTCGCTGCCGTCGGCTTTTTTAACAATGATTTCAACGGAGTAGTCGGTGATGGGATTGCCGTGGCTGTCGGTGGCATGCACAACGAATTGCTGCCAACGGTTGGCCTTCAGCTTAGCCCAGCCTTGTTGGACGACCTGAGCATTGGCGACATCGGTGGCGTGAAACTTGTCGAAGTCGTCTTTGCTATTGACGTTGAGGGCCTTGAGGACAAGGTCGATGAGTGCCTGGGGAGGCTGGCTCAGGATCTGGCCGTGGTTGAGACCGACCACAGGAATAAGCGGGATGTCGAGCAGGTTGCTCCAGTCAGCCCACTGCACGCTGGGCTGGCCGAGGTTCAAGGTGATTTTGCGAGTATTGAGAGCGACGGCCGACCAGCGCACGACGCCGTCGCTTCCCTTCTGATCGCCAGGAAGGAAAATTTCCGCCAGTTTGCCATAGTCGTCGGTTCCGTCAAAGACGAACACGTATGGAGTGTCGTTGCCAGGCCCGTACAGCTTGGTGTTGATGAGATCTTTATGGGCGAGGTCCCAAGTGTAGGCGCTACCCAATTCTAGATTGCTGAGAACAAGGTTTCCTGAAGCGAGGAAATCGGGGCCAAATTGCTTGCTGCCCATGAATATTCTGCCCAGCAGGCTTCGACCCTTGGCGGCCAGAGGAGAACCGAAGGTAGCGGGCGCGAGGGCCACGAGATGTTTGAGCAAACCCTTGCGCGAGGTTTGTGTGTTGGAGGCAGTGAGCCAGGAGCGCATCACCAGCATACCGGTGGAATGCACCATGGCGTCGAAGGGAGTCTTGTCGAGCCCCTTGTCGTGCAAGGCATGCTGGAATCCGTTGGCGAGGTCGTCGACCGTAACTTCATTGTTTAAGGTGACGTAATTGCCGACGGAAACCTCTTCGATTTTTCTTCCCGCAGCCAGCAGGGCATTTCTCCAGGTGGAGAAGGCTTGTCCGCTGCTGCTGTAACCGTGGAGCAGGACGAGTGGGTTGGGCACGGTGCACCTCGCGCGTGGGCGCAAATTGTAGCATCTTTGCTGAGCTGCGGCGGTTCGTGACGATGGGGAGTTACAACAAGATTGTGAAGTTTTCCTCAGCGGTTGAAGTCCGACGTGATTTCGCGGCACTTACGGAGCGGTGAAAGCCGTCCCTTTTAAAGGAGAACCAAACTTAGCAGTCTGCTAGGGAATTCACCTTACAGGGCAACAAGAAATGGAATGCCGGATTCTTTTGCGTCAGACAATATGGCTTCAACCGCATCTGACATTGAGGACTCTGTGCGCGCGAACCTCCATTCGGACAGCGCAGGGAAGGGGCCTATGAAACTGCACGTGTGGATGCTGTTGATTATTGTGGCTCTGCTGGTCGCTCCCGCGATCTACGCGGGAAACGAGGTGATGGGAGAAATTGAATTTGAGGGGAAGTCAAAGGTGGAAAAGACGTCCGGTGTTTGGGTCGACGGACAGTATGTCGGATATCTGAAGGAACTGAACGGATCGAAGAAGATTCTGTTGCTGCCGGGCGAACACGTGATCACGGTGCGCCAGAATGGGTATCGTGACTTCGTCGAGCGCGTGGACCTCAAACCGGGGGAGAAGCGAGTGGTGCGAGTGGCGATGGAGAAAGGGCCGACGGGCGCCATGCCTACCGAGACGGCGACTGTGAAGATTGCGGTAAATCCTTCGCGGGCGGCTGTGTTTGTTGACGGATTATTCGTGGGACATGTAGCAGAATTTCAGGGGATGGGTCGAGGAATGCTGGTTGCTCCGGGACAACACACGATTAAGATCGCATTGCCGGGATATCAGACGTTCGAGACGCAGATCAACCCGTCGGCGCGTCAGAAAGTAGAAGTGAAGACCGATCTGCAGAAGAGCGCCGGGAACAGTACCGATCCGCTGATCAAAGGGGATGCGGGGGAGAAGACGCCTCCAGCACCTCCTCCGGATCAGGGGCCTCCGCCGCCACCCCAGTAGTTGATTGCGGAAGCAGCCGTTTCGTTGAACCGCGGAGGGCGCAGCGTACGGCCTAATCCAGGTAGGGTAAAGCCCATCATCGGGAGGGGAATATCTTCGTTCGTATTCGGGCTTTGCGGAAGTTCCTGCAGCAAATAAATCTATTGGTATGGAAGTAGATCCACTGCGCTGGATTCAGACCGAAGATTTCACGTTTGCGGCGAGGAGGAAACAACCAGAAACACATAAAGGATCTGTGCGATTGGAATGTGGGGAGCGGGCCAGTGAGCGGAAGCCAGATCGCAGAAAGTCAGATGCGGCGCGGGAATTTGGGGGTTGGCAGGTCCGGACATGAAATGCTGAGTCGGATGCAGGGTTTAGGGGAGATTGCGGCGACGTTCCGCTGTACGGCCTCGCTTTCCTTCGTTTCCTTCGTGCTCCTTCTTGTCCTTTGTGGTTGATGCCTCTGGGTTGCGAGTCAAGACAGCGGGCGGCCAATTTCCCAGTGATGTCCGAAGGGATCGACAACACGGCCGAGGCGCCAGTCGTGCTCTTCGGTTACTGGATAGACTTCCTTTGCGCCGGCTTTGATGGCTCTGGCGAAAACGGCGTCGGGATCGGCGACAGTGAGGATGATTCTGATCGTGATGCCGCCTAGCGATTCGGGGCTGTAGTTGTGGTGCTCGGGGGATTCGTCGCTGAGCCAGAATTCGGCACCCTCGACCGACAACCTGGCAACCACACTCTCCCCGTCTCCCATGCGGAACAATTCAACCGCACCAAAAGCTGCTCTGTAGAATTCGACGGCGCGAGCGCCTCCACGCACGCAGAGCCAGGGTGCGATGGTGGTTGCAATTGTGCTCGCCGTCTTGCGCGTTGGGACGGACTCTCGGGAATTCTTCTTGCTCTTCTTCTTACCGCTCTTTCCTTTACTCGCCGGCATAGGCTCGCTTGAGACCTCCGATATCAATTTTGTCCATCTGCAGCATAGCCTTCATCACACGTTGGGAACGGGCGGGATCGGGATCAGACAACATCTCGCCCAGTCCTTTTGGAATGATCTGCCAGGAGAGCCCGAATTTATCGGTGAGCCAGCCACAGCGGCCAGGCATTCCGCCTTCGCCCAGCTTGCGCCACAGGTCGTCGACTTCTTCTTGGGTTTCGCAATCTACAAATAAGGAGATGGCCGGCGTGAACTGGAACGTCGGGCCTCCGTTCAGCGCCATGAAGAGCTGGCCTTCGAGTTCGAAGGCTACCGACATTACGGAGCTTCCGGAGCGCGTGATGCGTCCCGCTTTTGAGTTTTTGAAGATTGAGACGTAGAAGTTCATGGCCTCTTCGGCCTGGCTGTCGAACCAGAGGAAGGGAGTGATTTTGGGCATGCATACTCCTAAGCGGAGGAAATCATATCAACCCGCGCGGGGGAGTAGAGTCAATGGGAAATTTCTGATGTGAGACAAGGGTGGGGCACCGGCTCGATTTTCCCCTTGACGGTGTGCGATTCAGTCAGTAAAAGCTGTTGTGTTCGAGATGGGGATTTTCTGCGAGGGTTGCGATGACATCCAAGCGGGCAAGTGTGATTTGTTTGGTCTTTCTTGGTCTGGCGACGGCCGATCTAGCCGCACAAGACGGTGGCGCTCTGGCGTATCCAAAGGCGAAGACTGTCGATCAGGTGGATGACTATCACGGGGTAAAGGTGCCGGATCCGTATCGCTGGCTGGAGGACACGGACTCGGCCGACACGCATGCGTGGGTCGAGGAGCAGAACAAGCTCACGTTTGGATATCTGGAGCAGATTCCGTATCGCAAGGCGATCCGCGATCGGATGATGAAATTGTGGAACTTCGAGCGCTTCACCGTGCCGCAGCAGCAGGGCGGACGATATTTCTATCAGCACAACAACGGGCTGCAGAACCAGAATGTGCTGCTGGTGGCGGAGTCGTTGAACGCGGAGCCGCGGCAGTTGCTCGATCCAAATACGTTGTCATCGGACGGGACTGTGGCGCTCGGGGGCGAGGCCATTACCGATGACGGCAAGCTCATGGCGTACGGGACGGCGGCTTCGGGATCGGATTGGCAGGAGTGGCACGTGCGCGACGTGGATACGGGCAAGGACCTTCCGGATCTGATCAAGTGGGTGAAATTTTCCGGCGCTTCGTGGATGAAGGACGGGAAAGGCTTTTACTACAGCCGCTATGACGAGCCGAAGGGAACGGCGCTCCGCGATACGAATTACTTTCAGAAGCTCTTTTACCACAAGCTGGGCACGCCGCAATCCGAGGATAGGCTGATTTACGAGCGGCCGGATAACAAGGAGTTGGGCTTTGGCGGCCAGGTGACGAACGATGGTCATTATTTAGTCATCTTTGTGTTTCAGGGAACATCTCCGAAAAACCGCCTTTACTACAAGGATCTGACAAAACCGGATTCGGAGGTCGTGAAGTTACTGGACGATTTCGACGCGCAGTACCAGTTCATCGACAACGATGGTCCGGTATTTTGGATTCAAACCGATCTGGATGCGCCACGCGGGAAGTTGATCGCGATCGATACGCAGCATCCGGAGAAGTCGAAGTGGAAGACGCTGGTACAGCAGGGCCCAGACAAGCTGGAGAATGCCGGTGTAGTCGACAATGTGTTCCTGCTCGGTTATCTGAAGGACGCAAAGACCGAGGTGCGGGTTTATGACCTGCAAGGAAAGTTGCTGCGCACCGTGGATCTGCCGGGGATCGGGACGGCAGCAGGATTCGGAGGGAAGAGAAAAGATAAGGAGACGTTCTATTCGTTCACCAGCTTCATCTCGCCGACCACGATTTATCGCTATGATCCGGAGACGGGGAAGAGTTCCATCTTCAAGCAGCCGAAGGTCGACTTCGATGCGACGAAGTACGAGACCAAGCAGGTGTTCTACAACAGCAAGGATGGAACGCGTATTCCCATGTTCTTGACCTACAAGAAAGGACTAAAGCTGGATGGGCAAAATCCGACGCTGCTGTACGCCTACGGCGGATTCGATATCTCGCTGACTCCTGGATTTTCCATTCCCACTGTGGTTTGGCTGGAGATGGGAGGCATCTACGCTCAGCCAAACCTGCGCGGAGGCGGAGAGTATGGAGAGGATTGGCATCAGGCGGGAACGAAGGCGAAGAAGCAAAACGTCTTTGATGACTTCATCGCGGCGGCGGAATGGCTCATCGCGAACAAGTACACTTCGACGCCGAAGCTGGCGATCCGCGGCGGGAGCAATGGCGGACTGCTGGTGGGAGCGTGTTTGACGCAGCGTCCGGATCTGTTCGGGGCAACTCTGCCGCTGGTGGGAGTGATGGACATGCTGCGCTTTCAGAAGTTCACGATCGGGTGGGCGTGGACTTCAGACTTTGGGTCCTCTGATAATGCCGACGATTTCAAGGCGCTATACGCGTACTCACCGCTGCACAATTTGAAATCGGGGACGAAGTATCCTCCGACAATGATTGCGACCGCGGATCACGATGACCGCGTGGTGCCGGGACACAGCTTTAAGTTCGCGGCGACCATGCAGGCGGACCAGGCAGGAACGGCTCCCGTACTGATTCGGATTGAAACCAAAGCGGGACATGGGGCGGGAAAGCCGATCTCGAAAGTCATCGATCAGACGGCAGATGAGTGGTCGTTCGTGGCTCATAACCTGGGGATGAACGTGACGCTGCAGTAGGGCGCGACGCGGTGAACACATGGGCTGAAGCCAGTCACTCTGGACGCTTTACGCGGCCCTGAAGGGCCGCTGTTCCACCTCTAACCGTTGGTTTCGTGGTAAGATTCTCGAACTTTGGGCCGGGATTGCAGCTCCCGCGCTTCGGCCTCAGACTTTCTCACCGGAGTAAAGCGATGACCTCTTCTTCGCTGTTTCTTCCCCGTTTTGCTTCGCTTCTTCTCATCGCAATTACAACTGGCATCTCAGTTCCCTGCCTGAGCGCACAAGATGCGCTGCCGCATCATCTGACGAAACGGGTGGTGGGCGACTACGGGTATTGGAGCAAGTATCAGACTCCCGCTTATGGAGCGCCGCAGATTCCGTATCACAAGCTGACGCACATCAATCATGCGGGCGTGTCGTTCGATGCGTATGGCAACTTGTCGGTGCCGGATGGATTTATCGAGCCAGCATTGAATCACCGCGCGCACGCAGCGGGTGTGAAGGTAATGCTTTTGCTGGGCGGTGATTTTCCGGGGCTCGAGGCCAGCGGCGCCGTTCAGACACTGGTCGACAACATTGCCGCTATGGAGCAGCAGTATGGGTACGACGGAGTGGATATTGATTGGGAGTATCCGGTGACGAGCGCGGACCGGAAGCTCCTGGTCACGCTGATGGCGAAGCTGCGGGAGTCGAATCCGCACTATGTGTTGTCGATCGATGCCGCGCCGTGGGGCGGGTATGGGTATGACTTGATGCATCTGCAACTGTCGCTCGACTACGTCAACATCATGATGTATGACTGCGCGGGGCCGTGGACGGCATATGGCCAGCTGAACTCTCCGATCTTCTGGAATGGGCGCGATCCGGCTCCTTATGAGTGCCAGCCGGGCGGCAGCGTACAAGGTGCGGCCAACATCTTCCTTAAGCGCATGCCGGGGAAGAAGCTCAACATGGGCACGCCGTTTTACGGCTATCACTACCGCAACATCCACGAGGAGTTTGGATTGTGCCCGAACTCAGCTTGGACGCCGGATGGTGCCTGCGACAACGCAGTCGAGTCTGGAAATTACGGCACGGATTTCAAGCCGTTGATCAACCAACATGGCTGGCAAACGTACTACGATCCGGTGGCGCTGGTTCCCTACATGTTGCGGGCGAATGGCGGGAATGGGTACATCACCTACGACGACGCGTTCTCGACCTATTTTCGCGTGTGGTATGCGGATTGGCAGCGCGGGTTGGGCGGAACGTTCATGTGGTCGCTGGATGCCGACTATGACGGGCATTCGCAGGATCTGCTGGACGCGATGTACAACGCGTCATTGAGCGGGCGCTAAACCGGCGACTCTAATGCGGCCGTTGAGGGCCGCTCTTCACGGTGATTCGCAGGTCGTCTCTTTCGAAGGGGGCTCGTTCACAATCATCTATACGCTGATTGCTTGCTCCACCTGTGGAGGATAGCTGTTAGCAAAAAGCGAGTTTTCGCCCGAACTGGGAATCCCGGCTCTGCCACCTTCGTTATAGGTTTGACCCTGACTATCCAACGTGTTATAAATGCCCGTTTTGCGCTGGGAAGCCGGGAGTAGAGAGCTAATTTCCCTACTCCTTAGATGACTTGTGCTTCATAGACCCGGCGCGAGACCCGACGCGGCCAAGCTCCAACACTCCTTAGGTCTTGCGGTGGAAGCGTGATCGGAAGAGCTCCACTTGACGCCCAGCGGCCGATGGGGCACGCGTTTCCGGAATCGGATGTACCCAAACACGTTGTCTCGAAATACCGTTTTAATACGGAGGACTCATATGCATACCTGGCTTGCCACTGCTGCGTTCTCTCTCCGCCGCATGGCGACGAAACTCCCGGCCGCAGTTGCGCTGCTAATGGCGGGCGCGGCTACGGCATTCGCAGAACCCGCCGGCGAGGCTGGCGGGGAAGCTGCTCTGAAGCTGCCTAAGCTGGACACGGTCAGCTTTTTCAATGGCGCCATCGACGGTCACAAGCTGTTGCTGATCGGCATTTTGTTTTGTCTTTTCGGGCTGGGCTTTGGCATGGCGATCTACATGCGGCTGAAAAACCTGCCCGTTCATCGGTCCATGCGGGAAATCTCAGAGCTGATTTACGAAACCTGCAAGACCTATCTGGTTACGCAAGGCAAATTCATTTTGTTGCTGTGGGTCTTTATAGCGGTCATCATTGGCGCCTACTTCGGATGGTTGTCCCCGGTGCCGGGCAAGTCCGTAGCACTGACCCTCCCAATTATTCTCGGGTTCAGTCTGGTCGGAATTGCAGGCAGCTACGGCGTGGCTTGGTTCGGGATCCGGGTGAACACGTTCGCAAATTCACGGACGGCGTTCGCCTCGCTGCCCGGCAAGCCGTATCCCGTGTACCAGATTCCGCTCGAAGCGGGCATGAGCATCGGCATGATGCTGATCTCGGTCGAACTGCTAATCATGTTGTTCATCCTGCTGTTTGTTCCGGGAGATTATGCAGGGCCCTGCTTCATCGGATTCGCGATTGGCGAATCGCTGGGCGCGGCGGCGCTGCGCATCGCCGGCGGCATCTTCACCAAGATCGCCGACATAGGGTCAGACTTGATGAAGATTGTGTTCAAGATTAAGGAAGACGACGCACGCAACCCGGGCGTGATTGCCGATTGCACGGGCGATAACGCGGGCGATTCGGTAGGACCATCGGCAGACGGTTTCGAGACCTACGGAGTGACTGGCGTGGCGCTGATCACGTTCATTCTGCTGGGCGTGAAAGATTCGAACGTGCAGGTGCAGTTGCTGGTGTGGATCTTTGTAATGCGCGTGATGATGCTGGTGTCGAGCTCGTTTTCCTACTTCCTGAATGGAGCGATTGCGAAAGCGAAATATGGATCGGCCAACGAGATGAACTTCGAGGCTCCGTTGACCTCGTTGGTGTGGATTACCTCGATTGTCTCGATTGCACTTACCTACCTGATTTCTTACTTCATCATTCCAAACCTCGGAGCCGATGGCTCGCAGTGGTGGAAGCTGTCAACCATCATCTCGTGCGGAACGCTTGCGGGGGCGCTGATTCCAGAACTGGTAAAAGCGTTTACCTCGGTTGAGTCGCGGCACGTGAAAGAAGTTGTCATTTCCGCGCAAGAGGGTGGAGCATCCCTGGGAATCCTGTCCGGATTCGTTGCGGGCAACTTCTCCGGATACTACCTCGGGCTCGCCATGATGATGCTGATGGCAGTTGCCTATTACATGAGCACAATGGGTCTGGCGCTCGCCGCGGGAATGCTGGCTCCTGCCGTGTTCGCGTTCGGACTTGTGGCCTTCGGATTCCTCGGAATGGGTCCCGTGACGATCGCAGTCGATTCGTACGGCCCGGTGACCGACAACGCGCAGTCTGTATATGAGCTGTCGCTGATCGAAGCGGTGCCCAATGTTCAGGCCGAGGTCAAAAAGGACTTCAACATCGACGTGAACTTCGAGCGCGCCAAGCACCTGCTCGAGGCCAACGACGGCGCGGGCAACACGTTTAAGGCGACGGCGAAGCCGGTGCTGATCGGAACGGCTGTTGTGGGCGCAACGACCATGATTTTTTCCATCATCATGGCGCTGACGAACGGGCTCACCGACACTGAGGGCGTAGGCAAGCTCTCGCTGCTGTACGCGCCGTTCTTCCTCGGCCTGATCACCGGGGGCGCGATGATTTACTGGTTCACCGGCGCGTCGACACAGGCCGTGACGACCGGCGCTTACCGGGCCGTCGAGTTCATCAAGGCGAACATCAAACTCGAAGGCGTGGAGAAAGCGTCCGTCTCAGACAGCAAGAAGGTGGTTGCGATCTGCACGCAGTATGCGCAAAAAGGGATGTTGAATATCTTTATTGCGGTGTTTTTCGGCACTCTGGCCTTCGCCTTCGTGGATCCATTCTTCTTCGTGGGCTATCTGATCTCGATCGCAATTTTCGGCTTGTATCAGGCCATTTTCATGGCCAATGCGGGCGCTGCCTGGGACAACGCCAAGAAGATTGTCGAAGTCGAGTTGAAGCAGAAAGGCACACCCCTGCACGATGCGACGGTGATCGGCGACACGGTGGGCGATCCCTTCAAAGACACGTCTTCGGTGGCGATGAACCCGGTCATCAAGTTCACTACGCTGTTCGGACTGCTGGCGGTGGAACTGGCCGTGCGACTGGCCAGCGATCAGGGCACGACGCTGACTCGGGTGCTGGCGCTGGCTTTCTTCGTGGTGTCGTTCTCCTTCGTGTACCGGTCGTTCTACGGGATGCGGATTAAGTCGGGCAGTTAGAAGTCAGTGGCAACAGACCGCCATCCGAAATCGTCTCGGATGGCGTCTTCTCTTGCCGCAAACAATTTGCAGTCGAGCTATGCAAAACGGACAGCCGAAGGCGGCTGTCCCCACAGACCCCTAGTAGCGGTCGCGGTAGAGTTCGCGGCGGTCACGGTTGACGTCGCGGTATTCGCGGCGAAGTTCGCGGCGCTCGTGGCGTGCGGCGGCGTAGTTGCCGTGGTACAGGTCGCGGCGTAACTCGCGGCGGTCATGGGCTATTTTGGCTTCATCGCGGCGTATGTCGCGGCGCACGCCGCGGTCACCATCCCAGGCAAGAGCCGGCGCCACACTCATTCCTACTAACAACAAAATTCCAGCGATCGCGCGTTTCATAAGGTTCCCTCCGATCCGCATGCAGCGGGTTCTTGAAATGGAAACACGCACTGCGGGATGGAGTTTCGCTCGGTTCGGGCATACAACTGAAAGTGGCGGGCAACCTTTTTGAGGTTAGCGAAACGTCAACCATGACGACCAAGGCTGCTGTCCCTATGTGAGCGCGCTAGTTCGGACCTTTCATTTTGTCACGGACGCTTTTGGCGAGTTTTTCGATTGCTTCCGCTTTCTTGATTACGTCGAGCGAAAGAACATTCTCATCCGACTTGTCGACGTATTCCTTGAGTTCCAGGGAGAGCTTCAGCAACTTGTCGGTGTCGGTCTTGAGTGCGGCGACGCGCTGCTTGGCGGCTTTCTTCTCCATGTCGTGCGCGATGCGGGAGCGAGCTTCGTCGTCATCGAAGGGCTGGTTGACATCTTGTTGCGTGTGCGGAACGGATTCTTGAGTGAATGCCGGATAGCAGAAGAAGAGCGACAATAATGTTAGTACACAGAGTCTGAGTCGCACGGAAAACCTCGCGGAGAGTTGGCGAGCACTGCTCAGCGAAATTATACGTCCGAAGAAGCATTAACCACGAAGGCCCCTTCGACCGTGCTCAGGGCAGGCGAAGGTGCACGCAGTAAGGGCTCCACTGATCTATAGAAAAACTCTCACCACAGAGGGCACTGAGGCGCACAGGAAAACAAAAGCCAGGGCTTTGGGAGCTCTGGCTCGGTCCAACTTTCGAATCGATTACAGCGCGCTCATGTTCGCAAGGAATTCGGCGTTACCTTTGGTCTTGCTGAGTTTGTCGATCAGCAACTCCATGGCTTCTACCGGCGAGAGCGGGTTCAGGACTTTGCGCAGAACCCAGATTCGCGAGAGGTCTTCCTTCGGAATCAGCAGTTCTTCTTTTCGTGTGCCGGAGCGCTGGATGTCGATCGCTGGGAACACGCGCTTGTCGACAAGCTTACGCTCGAGAATGATTTCGCTGTTGCCCGTACCTTTGAATTCTTCGAAGATCACGTCGTCCATCCGGGAACCGGTATCGATCAAGGCTGTGGCGATGATTGTGAGCGAGCCGCCTTCTTCGATGTTGCGGGCAGATCCGAAGAAGCGCTTCGGACGCTGCAATGCGTTGGAGTCGACGCCGCCGGAGAGGACTTTGCCGCTGGGCGGAACGATTGTGTTGTAGGCGCGAGCCAGACGCGTGATCGAGTCAAGCAGGATCACGACGTCGCGTTTGTGCTCGACTAATCTCTTCGCCTTTTCGATCACCATTTCGGCGACCTGTACGTGACGCGCAGCGGGCTCGTCGAAGGTCGAGGAGATGACTTCGCCTTTCACTGAGCGCTGCATGTCGGTGACTTCTTCCGGGCGCTCGTCGATCAGCAGCACCATCAAAACAACTTCCGGATGATTTGTGGTAATTGAGTTGGCCACGTTCTGCAGGAGCATCGTCTTGCCGGCGCGCGGAGGGGAAACGATCAAGCCGCGCTGGCCTTTGCCGAGCGGCGTGAGCAGATCCATGACGCGGGCGCTGGCATTGTCGCGAGCGGTTTCGAGCTTGATGCGCTCTTGAGGATACAGAGGCGTCAGGTTATCGAAGAGAATCTTGTTACGGGCTTCGTCCGGGGACTCAAAGTTAACGGCTTCGATCTTGACCAGTGCGAAATACTTTTCGCCTTCGTGAGGAGGTCGCACCTGTCCGCTGATGGTGTCGCCGGTCTTGAGGTCAAACTTGCGGATCTGGGACGGAGAGACGTAGATATCGTCGGGGCCCGGGAGGTAATTGTAGTCGGGCGAGCGAAGGAAGCCGTAGCCGTCAGGCAAAATCTCAAGGACGCCCTCGGCGAAAATGTGGCCTTCTTTTTCGCTCTGCGCCTGCAGGATTTTGAAGATGAGGTCCTGCTTGCGCATACCGCTGGCACCGGGCAGATCCAAGGTCCTTGCGATCTTGGTCAGCTCGGTGATGTTCTTTTCTTTCAGTTCAGCTATGGTCATGATTCACCTAAACCCGTGCACTAGAGCGTATTCGGTAGTGTCAACGGGAGATTTTCAAAGGAGGGGACTCAGGAAAGATACAAACAACAACGCCGTGGAGGAAGGCGGGGCTGGTTAAGCAGCCCGCCGTTGTGCCTCGGCTACATTCTCTGGTTCCGACAAAACTGCCTGCCGCTCCGAGTCAGCGATCCGATCCAGCACGCCATTCATGGTTTCCTGGATTCTGGTACTGGGCCGATGGAACTTCCGCGTGGCCTTGGAGGCAAGCTGACAGAGCATATAACGATTCCGTAAGGTCTGTAAAGCATCAAACACACGATCAGAGCGCATGTGTGATAGTTCTCCTTGCTTTATGAATTGTGGCCTTCCGCCTTCGTCCTTTCACACCGGGGGATGACCGGAAACCCCAGCTTCCGACCTATGTCACTGATTCCGAGTAGGTTGTAAAGGAGTTAGCGTAAAAACTCACTTATTTGATAGATGCGCCAAGGAACCCTGAAGATGCTCGATTTTCTGGGCTTAGCTTCGTAAGGCGCTGCGAGACAGATTTAGACGGGCAGCAAGCCGAGGGATCCCAAGAACTCGTTAATGTAGCTGCAAAGGGAACTCGGGTCAAGTATTTATTTGTAAGACCGGGGGAAAATGATTTCGAAAATGGGTTATTACTTATTGGTAAATACCCCACCCCTCCCTCCCAATCTAGTGGAATCAGCGAGTTACGGGAAAATCTCTGAAGAATCTCAGAGCCTCAGCGAGTTGCGGGTAAAATATTCCGGATAAAGGACTTAGCGAATTCCTCTAACCGAGTCTTCCGAGATACTCCGGGAGATTGGTTATCACGTTTAGGGCCAAGATCGGGCTTCCGCCGCCCAAGTCCCATTCTGGGAATGATATTCGAGGTGTTCGGCTTGGTTTTGTTTTCGGGCGGCGGTCAGGGAGATGTTTCAGGCGTCCCTCCGGGACGCGTCTTCTATTCCGCGGCTTACCCGGCGTTCGAAACGCCGGGCTATTTTCAGGTGTCCCTCCGGGACGGGATGGTAGTGGCTTGTGGAATCCCGGTTGTAAGGCTCAGGAAGAGCCGGAATCCAGGTTGATGTATGCCTGGATTTTTGCGGACGCCTTGCGAGATAGGATGGAGCTATGACCGGGATTCGGATGGATGCGTGGTTGTGGGCGGCGCGGTTCTTTAAGACACGGACGCTGGCCAAGAAGAGTTGCGATTTAGCGAGAATTCTGTCGAACGGGCAGGCGGCGAAGGCGGCGCGGGAGGTGCGGGTCGGGGACATGCTGCGCATCACGAATGACGGGGGCGAGTTTGAAATCGAAGTGCTCGGGCTGAGCGATGTGCGCGGTCCGGCTTCCGAGGCACAGAAGCTGTATCGGGAAACGGAAGCCAGTAAGGAGATGCGGGCGAAAGTGGCGGCCGAGCGACGGGCTGCGAGGGAGTTTGAGACTCTACCGGTGGGTAGGCCTTCGAAGCGGGATCGGAGGAGGATTATTCAGTTTCGAGGAAGAGGGTGAACTCCACTTCGGCGGCGCCGTAGGCAGGTTGCATTGGTCCTCCGGCGCGAACAATGCGCCTCAGGATGACAACTCGACATTATTCTCTCGAGCGGTGCTCGAATGAATCGGAAGCCTAGTCCTCTCGAAGAGTACGCATGGGATCGAGCCAGGCGGCCCGGAGCGCAGGTGCCAATGCCGCGACCATTGAAACTATCAGCAACACCAGCGCGACCACCACGTAAATCGAAGCATCGAGAGGCTGGACTTGGAACAGGAGATCGCTGACGAGTCTCCCGCCCAAGACTGAGGCGATCCCTCCCGCGACGATTCCCGTCACACCGAGTAGCAGCGCGCGCTGCAGCACCATTCCCAGAATGTTTGAGCGCGAAGCTCCGAAAGCCATCCGCAACCCCAGTTCACGCATTCTCTCTGACACCACAAACGACAGGACCGCATAAAGGCCTAGAGCTGAGAGCAGCAGCGCGATCGCCGCGAATGCTGAGACCAAAGCTGCTTCGAAACGGGGCTGCGCGATCTGCCACTGCAAACTTTGGGCGAAGGTAGTGTAGCTGAACATAGGAGCCAACCGGTCGAAACTGTCGACGATCTTGCGAACTGTGCTTTCGTATCTCAGCGGATCCCCAGCGACTTTCATTACAACGTTTGGCCGCTGGTGAGTGGGATTCTGGGCATATGGAAGGTAGAAAGTTGGCTGGTAGGTGTCCCAGGGATCGCCATTTCTTGTATCACCGACAACACCGATGATCTGGCGAGCGACGACGGGTTCTCCCGTGCGGTCAAACTGCGGGGTGAAGAAGTGTCCTATCGGATCTTCGTTGGGAAAATAATTCTGCACAAACCTGCGATTCACGATGGCGACTGGAGCAGCGGTCGCCAGATTGTCATGCGGACTGAAAGTGCGGCCTCGCAGCAGAGGAATCGAGAGAGTTTCAAAAAAGCCGGGCGTGACAGCGGTGGCAGTTGCGGCTGGCGGATCGATCGGTGAATTGACGCGACCGGTAACGGTGAAGCTGGACCAGTTACCGCGTGACCCCCTGCCGGGAAGAGGATTGCCGGCGGCAACTCTTTCTACTCCTGGGATGGCAGCAAACTCCGGGAGAGCCTTTTCGAAAAAAGGAACTTTGCTGGGATCAGGGTAACGCGCTTGGCTAAGAGCAATATCGAAGAACACGGTGCGGTTTGTATCGAAGCCGGAATCGAGGTGAAGCATGTTGAGCAGGCTCTTGATGAGCAGGCCCGAGCCGATGAGAAGGCAGAAGCCGAGAGCAGTTTCGGCGACTACCAAGCCATGATGCAGGCGATTGCGGCGGCGCCCGGAGGTCATGGTTGCGCCGCAGTCGCGGAGAGTATGGGCGGGATCAGAGCGCGACATTTTCCAGGCTGGAATCAATCCGAAAATCAGGGCGGTAGCGGCCGAGAGAAGGACCGCGAATGCCAACACCCTGGCGTTGAGGGAAACATCGTAGAGGCGGGGAGTGTCGCTCGGGACCCAGCGAAGCCCGAGACGCAGCATCAAGAACGAGGCCAGGATTCCGACGGCGCCGCCTGCGAGCGCCAGCAGCAGCGCCTCGACGAGAAGCTGCCGCACTACGCGGAAACGGCTCGCGCCCAGGGCGGTACGCACGGCGATCTCGGAGCGGCGGGCGGCAGCGCGGGCGAGAAGCAGTCCGGCGACATTGGTGCAGCCGATCAGCAGGACTGCTCCCACGGATGCGAGCAACACGGTTAAGAGCGGGCAAAATTCGGCAATGGCTTCGTTCAGCAAAGGTTGAATGAAGACAGCCGGGCGATAGTGATCTTCGGAGTAGCGTTGCGCAAGCCCTCGCTGAATTGTGTTTAGGTCGGCGAGTGCGCGGTCGATAGAGACTCCAGGTTTGAGCCGACCCACGATAGCGAGCCGATCTTCATCGCGGAACGACGTGAGCGGTGTTGGTCCTTCCGCATCGATGGCGTAGGTTGACCAGAAAAATCCCGGCTCGCCCGTGGCGTAGTGAAAGCCGGCAGGCATCACGCCCACAACCGCGTAGGGCAAATGACTGATCATCACCGTCTGTCCGATGACATCTGGCGACGACCCGAACACCGAAACCCAGAGGTCGTGGCTGAGGATCACGACGCGATGGCCGGGCTGGTCTTCGTCTGGAGCGAAGGTGCGGCCGAGAACCGGTGCTACTCCCAAGGTGGAAAACAGATTGGCGGAGACACGACCGCAGCGGATCACTTGTGCGTTTTCGCCATCGGCTTTGCTGAAGAGGCGCGTCTGATAGTCGTAGGAAGCGAGCGATGTAAACGTGTGATTCTGCTGTCGCCAGTCGAAGAAGTTGGGATAGGAACTTGCCTGGTAATCGGCCGCTGCAAGATTCGTCGGCGAGACTCCTGGAGCGAATTCCAGCGTGTTGATCGCGACCAGACGATCCGGTTCGGGAAACGGCAGAGGCCGGAGGAGGATGCCATCGACCAAACTGAAGATGGCAGTCGTCGCTGCAATGCCAAGTGCCAGCGTAAAGATTACGGTGAGAGTGAAGGCGGGGCTGCGACGAAATTGGCGGAGCGCGAAGGTGAGGTCCTGGCGCAGGGTCGGCAGCATGAATGGATTATGACAGGGTCGAATGCGCCGGCAAGTGATCGCCGCTATTCCTTGGCAAGAGCCGCAAATGCTCCATTCAAGACGTCTTGCGCTCAGACGAGAGTGCCCGGCAGGAGCCTGTTCTGATGGCTCACGCCGCTTTCGTCGTATCCACGCCGCAACATGGGCATATGGGGAGTGGTACTTCCCACGCGGAACCATCGAAAGAGAACGTCACGTTGTTGAGCCAAGCGTCACAAATCGGACAAACCTTGAGTTTGGAGAGGCTGGCATTGTCGAGAAAATCCCTGATAGATGTGGCTGTTTTACTGGAGGGTGCCATTGTGGGGTCCCCTGTCCTAAGAGTCATCAGGTTGCACAGGAGACCGCGCTCTTTGGCGGAGGGATGTGTCCTTTGATTAGTTTGATTGTATCAGGGAGTCCGTGATCAACGACCCCTACCAGCGTTCCCGTTTGGTTGACCGTGAACGGCGAACCACCTAGTATTTCGCTCAATGACAACACCGCCTCAACTGCTTGGGCAAACCATCTCGCATTACCGCATCGTCGAGAAGCTTGGAGGCGGCGGGATGGGCGTCGTATATAAGGCTGAGGACATCAAGCTGGGGCGATTCGTCGCCCTCAAGTTCCTGCCGGAGAACGTGGCTCGCGATCCGCAGGCTCTGAGCCGGTTCCAGCGAGAGGCGAAAGCCGCGTCAGCACTGAATCATCCCAACATCTGCACCGTGCACGAGATCGATGAGCAGGATGGGCGGCCGTTCATCGTAATGGAGTATCTCGATGGCGTGACGCTCAAGCACATGATCGGCAACCGTGCGATGGAACTCGATCGAGTACTAGAGATCGGGCTGGATGTGGCAGATGCGCTGGATGCGGCGCATGCGGAAGGGATCGTGCATCGGGATATCAAGCCTGCGAATATCTTCGTGACCAAGCGGGGGCACGCGAAGATTCTGGATTTCGGGCTGGCGAAGATGAGTCCGCAGAAGTACGACGATCCGGGAATTGCCGCGACGGCGACAGTGCTGGCTGAGGAGCATTTGACCAGCCCGGGCAGCACGATCGGGACCGTTGCCTACATGTCGCCGGAGCAGATCCGAGGGCTGGAGCTGGACGCGCGTACTGATCTGTTCTCGTTCGGGGTGGTGCTTTACGAAATGGTGACCGGAACTCTACCGTTCCGCGGCGATACATCCGGGGCGATCTTTGATTCGATTCTGCACAAAGTTCCGGTGGATCCGGTGCGGTTAAATCCGGATTTGCCGCCGAAGATTGAACAGATTATCTCGAAGGCGCTCGACAAGGATCGGGAGACGCGGTATCAGTCGGCGGCAGAGTTGAAGGCTGATCTGAAACGGATGAAGCGGGACACGGACTCGCAGAAGTTTCAGGTTTCGAGCGCAAAGCCGGATAAGACAAGGCGGAGGGGGCGGGCCCGTTGGGAGTGGGCCCCCGGAGCAGTCGTAGTGCTCGCAATTCTGGGAGTAATCGGGTGGCGTGTGTACGAACGTCCACGGAACCAGCACGTCGGCAACGTGGTATTGGAGCCGAACGTAGAAACCATGGCGGTTCTTCCATTGCGCGACATTTCTGGGTCGGCGGACAACAGTTGGGGAGTGGGGATCACGGACGCGATTATCAGCCGGCTGACTTCGTTGCAGAACCTGGCGGTGAGGCCGACCACGTCGGTGCTGAAGTATGCGAAGGAGAGTCCGGATCCGGTGGAAGTGGCCAAGGCGATGGGCGTGCAGAATGTGCTGGAGGGAACATACCAGCGCGCGGCGGGAGTGACACGCGTGACCGTGCAACTGATCGATGGACGAACCGGAACGACGAAATGGTCGCAGCGCTACGACTTGAAGAGTGCGGACATTTTGAGCTTTGAGGACGAGGTTGCCAGCAAAGTGGTGGAGGGCTTGCGGATTCAGATCTCGCCAACGGAGCAGAAGGCGATCCAGCAGCCGGCGACCGCGAATGCCGAGGCTTATAACGACTATTTGCAGGCGCGAGTGTACTTAAATGACTATCTGGTGTACTCGCGGCTCGACAGCCTGGAGAACGGCGAGCGCTTGCTGGCAGAGGCGACTGCACTCGACAAGAATTTCGTGGACGCTTACGCGCTTCTGGCGCAGATGCATGCCTTCCAGGGAGCGAACTTTACCGAGGGAGCCGATGCAAACCTGCGGAAAGCGGAAGCGTTTGCCAAGACTGCAGTGAGCCTAAACCCAGAATCGGCCGAGGCGCTGGTCGCGCTGGGCGGCGTGTACAGTGAGCAAGGGCGCGAGAAGGAAGCGATCCCGACACTGAGGCATGCCGTGTCGCTGGCTCCCAACAGCGAGTTGGCCTGGCAGATGCTGGCGTACGCTTACTACTACGCTGGGTTGATCGAATTGGCCGAGCAAGGATACCGGCGCGTGGTGGAATTGAATCCGCTGCCCCCGCAGCCTCACTGGATGCACGCACGCATGCTCTTGTATCTGGGAAGAGCGGGAGAAGCGGAACAGGAGATGCGGGAAGTTGTCTCCAAGAACCCGGACCAGTACAAGGCGCTCGCGTATTTCGGCAGCATGCTGTACTACGAGGGCAAGTTCGACGAAGCCGAAGGGAATCTTGAACGAGCGGTGAGGCTTTCCGGAAAATCGAGCGACTATACGGCGGGAATCATGGCCGCGTTTCTGTATGCGTCGCGCAACCAGAGGAACAAGATCGATCAGCGAATTTTTCAGACTCGCCCGGAGCAGGTCCTCGATGGAGACCAGGCATATTGGACCGGAGGAGTCTATGCTCTGCTCGGTGACCGTCAGGACGCGATGGCGTTTCTCAGGCGCACGGTGGAATTGGGAAACCTGTGCTATCCGTGGTTTCAGAGGGACAAGAACTACGACAGCCTGAGATCCGATCCTGAGTATCAGGCAATCATGGGGGACGTAAAGAAGCGGTGGGAGGCGTACCGGAACGAGTTCGAGAATCGTCCGTAAAAAGTGCGGCGACGTGGGCGAAACTTATACTGATCTTCAACGGACGGCGAGATCGGTCAGAAGGACGGCATCGCGGTTCTCAGTGCCTCGAGACATCAACAACCGTGTGCGGTCAAGAGTCCAGTTGAAATCGAAGATCTGGCTAGCGGTAAAGCGGGTGAGTTGTTTCGGGTTCCCTCCGGAAAGCGGCTGTTCCCAGAGATTGGAAACTCCGTCATGTGTGACGACATAGAGCAAGGCTTTACCGCTAGCGGACCAGCGGACTCTCACTCCGCCGGCTTCTGAGGGAACTGCAAACTGTCGGACTGGCGGTCCTCCATTGACTGGAATCACGGCGAGTTTCCAACCTTCGGACGGAACGCGGCCGAACTGGGTGTAAGGATAGACAAGGTACTTGCCATCGGGGGAAATGTCGATCGTATTTGCAAGGAGATCTCCGAGACCGTTTGCCAGATATTGGGGCGGGCCGCCTTCGAGCGGGACCTTCCAGAGTTTCTGGGGCGGATTCCAGGTGTAGTAAAGGATTGCGGTTCCATCGGTAGAACAAGTGGGGGAATCGATTTCTCCGTGGGCCAGCACAGTGGGATTCGAACCGTCGAGGTCGAAGCGCACAATTGCGGAATCCCCATGGTCGATCCGGAACAAGACGAAGCGCCCGCAAGATGCCGGCTCAAAAACAGGTTCGATATCGGTAAAACGAGTGCGCTGAGTCCCATCGGTGTTCATCACCCACGCCACATTGTCGGCGCTGGTCACGAGAACTTTCCCGTCCGGCGCCTCGGCAATGCCCCTCACAGGCAGCGCATCGGTCGGAACCTGGCGGGCCTGCGACAGGTCGGACGCAGGAGCCGCCCACGGGTGAGACACGACGTTCAAGCTGGTACTGGCAAAGGTGCGGCCGTCGCGCGTCGTATCGAGGTCCTGGCCGTAATCGGCGAGGTCGTGGGTCAGGGGCTGAGCGCGGCCTTCGGGAAAAGATAGAGTCCAGAGTTGATAGCGCCCGCCCGAATTGTCAACATGGGTGAACAACAAGACCTTACCGTTCGGAAGCCAAACCGGGCGCCCAAGAAATTGGGGGTTCGGGCTGGAGTACATCTCGCGGATGCTTCCGTCTGTCGCGGAGACCATATCCAGAACCCAACGTAGTTGGGAGTTGGCCAAGACTACAGGAACTGCGATATATCGACCATCAGGCGACCAATTTGGACCAGGCTGGTAGAGCATGGCACTGCCGTCTTGAATCAAGGTGAGCACGTGGTCATTGCTCCCGTCCGCGCTCGCAATTTTCAGTTCGATGTATTTGCGAGGCGGCACACAGCGTTCATAAACGAACTGCTTCCCGTCGGGCGAAAAGGAAACCGGGGAATCCACGTCGGTGATGAGCTTGGTGACCGCGCCGCCGTGTGTAGGAAGTACGTACAAGTACTTGAATGAGGGATCGTTTGTGTCCGAGCGGACGACATAAAGCGAGTTTCCGTCTGGAGAAAACGTGAGGCCGTGGACACCGGGACCATCGGAGAGAATCTGCGCATCGGCACGTGTACTGATCTCTCGCAGCCATAGAGACTGTCGAATCTCGTCACCGCGTGCGTAGGCTAGATAACGACCGTCGGGAGAGATGGCCACCGCCTGCACTTGGCCGTTATCAGTGACCTTTGTCATTTGCACATGGCGTATATCGAATTCGCGGGAGCGGGATACTCTCCGAAAGACTCCGTAGCCTACTACTGACAACACGAGGATGCTAACGAGAGGGATGAGATATCTTCGCGACCTGCCCTTGACCGGAGCAGAGGCGGCGGAGGGCAGCAACTGGCGGTCAGTCTCGGGCACTCGATACGCATCGTCGGCTCCATTCGAAACTGGAGCGATGAACCGATATCCCCGGCGCGGGATGGTTTCGATAAAGATGGGGTTCTGGGCAGAGTCCCCGAGCGCATAACGAAGCTTCTTGAGAGCAGTATCGATGCCTTCATTGAAATCGACGAAGGTTCCTTCCGGCCAGAGCTGCTTACGAATGTCTTCGCGAGTGATGAGCTCTCCCGGGCGGTCGAGCAGCATGGCGAGAATCAGATAGGGTTTCTCCTGCAAGGCGATCTTGCGGCCGCTGCGATAGAGAGTGGCCGAACTGAGATCGACCGAGAAAAGCCCGAAATGCAAGCTGGATTGTCTGGTGGAAGAAGGTCCCACAGAATTCTCCCCCGAGCACGATTGGCCGAAAGTTTAGCACTTTCGCATCAATTTGGGGGATTGAGAACAGTTCAGGACACGCGGCAAAGTCAAGGATAAAGAAGAGTTGAGAGTTCAGGCGTCGAATTCGGGGAAAGTTCGGTTGACGCGGAGGCGAGGCGTCGAGCAGAGTGCGTGCAAGTTCCGCGACTTGACAGTCTTCCTTCCCTCCGGTCAAAGCGCTGAAAGTCAATCTACGTTCATAGGAGGAAAAAATGAGGCATTGGAAACGAGTAATCGTTTGCGCCATGTTCAGTGTCGCTGGGTTCGTAATGCCAGGCGGAGTGATCGCGCAGCAGCACACGCGATACCGACTGGTCGATTTGGGAACACTAGGCGGACCACACAGCTACGGGTCGGTGAACGGAGACGGCTTCAGCCTGCTCAACAATTCCGGGGTCGTGACCTCGCACGCAGACACCGCACTGAGCGATCCCAACGCGTCATTTTTCTGCTTTGAGCCGGATTGCTTTTTCGCGCACGCCTTTCGTTGGAAGGGTGGGGTGATGACGGACATCGGTGCGCTTCCGGGAAACAACAACAGCGCAGGCGGTTCGATTAACGCACGCGGCTGGGTCACCGGCCAGTCGCAGATCGGAGCGACAGATCCGAGTATTGGCATTCCGGAATTTCGGGCGACCCTCTGGAAGCAACATGACGTTCTTGATCTGGGAGTCTTGCCAGGAGGGACCGAGAGCCTAGGCATCTACATCAACGATAGCGGGCAAGTCGTCGGATTTTCGGACAACGGAATTCCAGATCCGTTCTCTTTTCCCTTCTTCTTCACTGGAACCCAGATCCACACTTTCGTCTGGGAAAATGGCACGATGCGCGACATCGGCACGCTTGGTGGGCCAGACGCTATACCAAGCGCGAGTTGTAGCGGACAGCCACACAACGTGGTGGTGGGAAGTTCCTTCGTGAGCGGAACCCCTAACGACCTGACCGGTCTACCGACGTTTGATCCCTTCGTCTGGAAGAACGGAGCGATGACCGATCTGGGCGGATTGGGAGGAACGATCGGATTCGGACAATGCGCGAATCATCGTGGCCAAATTATCGGAATGTCCGATCTGAGTGGTGATCTGGTAGCCCACGCATTTGTGTGGGAAAACGGAACAATGAGCGATCTCGGCACACTGGGCGGCGATAACTCCGAAGCGATCTGGATCAATGATGCGGGACTGATTGTCGGCTCAGCTGACCTTCCGACACCTGATATTCACGATGCGGTTGTCTGGAAAAACGGCAAGATCCTTGATCTCGGAACCGTCGATGGAGATGCATGCAGCCGGGGACGTGGTCTGAACACGCGCGGACAGGTCGTCGGCGGGTCATCGGACTGCCGGAATTTCCTGCACGCGTTTGTGTGGGAAGAGGGTGGGCCGATGGAAGACCTTAATACGTTGATTGCCTCCGATTCCGGCTGGCAATTGACCAACGCTTTCAACATCAATGATCGCGGAGAGATCCTGGCCAAAGCGGCTCCGGTTGGTTTTACACCGGATGACGACGCGGACCTCGGGCATCTGGTGTTGTTGATTCCTTACGACGATGAAGGCCCAAGCTGCGGCGGTGGTGACAAAACGGCGGCCAATCCGGCATCGCAGAGCCGAGCGCCGCAGCGAAGCGTGGCTGCCGCCTCAACTGGAAGAACTCACACCGTAAAGGACAATCTCGCAGCGTGGCGCTCGAGATTTGCGAGGCAATATCTCCCAGCAGTGAAACACTAGTCGTGAGAGACGGACTGGAAGCTGGAGCAGGGGACTCTCAGTGGGCCTCCCCTGCTCTGATCCCGGCTGAAAGGCTGAAACCAAGAATCAACTGAGAACTCACATTGGAATTGTTACAGCAAACGGGGGCACTTCATACGAGCGTGGCCAGATCGTGGGAGGCTCCTACATCAACCAGACACCGAATGCGACTACCGGCATTCCCACGATCGACCCGTTTGTGTGGGAACACCCGGCGGCGCACAACCAACCCGCTCGGATTTCGCCGGCGTCGTCGAGGTATAACAGCCGAGTGCCAGAAAGTGCGGCTTTCAGGAGGCATTTGCCGAGTCTGAACGAGAACTGAACTTAATCCGGAGCGGTGGCCTTCTTGCTGGGCCGGAAAATAGCCTTTTTGTTGGACCTGCGAAAGACTGCCGCTCCGCATATTTCCCGAAGTGGATTTCGTCGGGGCCCCCTCGCACAGCTGCTTGTGATTGATATCACAGACCCTTCCAACTGATCCCCATAGTGTAGGAAAGAATCTTTTTTCATATCTGTGAGGGGGCTTTTATGTCTATTTCTGCGCCTGCCACACGCGTTTTGAACCCGAAACTTGAATCGAAGATCATGAGCGCCGAGGATGCGGCAGGGTTGATCCAGTCTGGCGACCAGATCGGGATGAGCGGGTTTACCGGGTCTGGATATCCCAAGGCAGTGCCCATCGAGTTGGCGCACCGGATTGCGGACGCGCATTTCCACGGGCAGAAGTTTCAGGTCAGCGTGTTTACCGGCGCTTCGACTGGGCCTGAGCTGGATGGGGCGCTGGCCATGGCTGGGGGAATTCATCTGCGGTTGCCGTATCAGTCGGATCCGGAGACGCGGAAACGGATCAATGCGGGCGAGATGGATTACATGGACATCCATTTGAGCCATGTGGCGCAGTTTGTGGAGTACGGATTTCTGGGCAAGATGGATGTGGCGCTGATCGAAGTGGCCGCGATTTTGGAGGATGGGCGCGTGGTGCCCAGCTCGTCCATCGGGAACAACAAGACGTGGATCGATTGCGCGGAGAGAATCATTCTCGAAGTGAATTCCTGGCAGCCAATGGCGCTGGAGGGGATGCACGACATTTATTACGGGCTGGAACCACCGCCGAATCGCAAACCGATTCCGCTCACCAAGCCGGGCCAGCGGATTGGCTCGCCGTATCTGAATATCCCCCCGGAGAAGATTGTGGGGATCGTGCTGACGGATTCTCCGGACCGGAACAGTGCGTTCAAGGCGCCGGATGAGGCATCGAAGAAAATTGCGGGGCACATACTGGAATTTCTCAGCTGGGAAGTGAAGAAGGGTCGCATGCCGGCCAACCTGCTTCCGCTGCAATCGGGCGTGGGCAATATCGCGAATGCTGTGTTGTTCGGGCTGGAAGAAGGGCCGTTTGAGGGACTGACTTCTTATACCGAAGTGATTCAGGACGGTATGATCCGGCTGCTGAAGTCGGGGAAGCTAACATCGGCTTCAGCAACCGCATTCTCACTCAGTCCGGCGATGCTGGACGAAGTCAATGCCGATATGGCTTCGTACCGCGAAAGAATCGTGCTGCGGCCGCAGGATATTTCGAATAATCCGGGGATCATCCGGCGGCTGGGCGTGATTGCGATGAATGGGATGATCGAGGCGGACATTTACGGCAATGTCAACTCGACGCATGTGATGGGATCGAGGATTCAGAACGGCATTGGAGGCTCGGGGGACTTTGCGCGGAATGGATATTTGTCGATCTTTATGGCGCCTTCGTCGGCGAAGAAGGGAACGATCTCGACCATCGTGCCGATGGTTTCGCATGTGGATCACACCGAGCACGACACACAGGTGCTGGTGACCGAGCAGGGACTGGCGGATCTGCGGGGACTCTCGCCGAAGGAGCGGGCGAAGTTGGTTATCGAGAAGTGCGCGGCGCCGGAGTACAAGCCGCTGTTACAGGATTATCTGGCGCGGTCGGAGCAGCTTTCTTACGGAAAACATACTCCGCATTTGCTAAACGAGTCGCTGGGGTGGCATAACCGGTATCTGCGGACGGGGAATATGCGGCCGCGGGAGGAGAGTTAGGACGCTGGGCTAAAGCCCGATTTCTTCCCATTGGCTCTGACGCGGCCCTGAAAGGGCCGCTCTTCCACCGTAGCTCCGTTCGCGTCTTTGCTGTCTCCACCAGCGTCCAGCCGGTGGAATTCCTCAAGCGCTGATGCACGCGCTTCGCACATCCATTTAATTCTGATGGCGTTCACGAAAGCTTCGGCCGTCGCACGCTCCTCTTCGCTTCACTCAGGCTCTCGGGGCGGACCCTTCGACTGCGCTCAGGGCAAGCTGCGTCCGCCCCTACACAAACTATCTTGGCCAGAGCCAGCCGAAAGTTCCCGCCGTTAGCAGGGCGTAGACCAGGCCGTCGAGAACTTCTTTGATGGTGAAACTCCAGGTCTGTCCTTTCCAGATGGCGTTGCTTATGGTGCCCAGACCGTAAGCTAAGAAGGCGGCGGTGCCGACTATGCGGAAGACTGCGCGATAGTGCGTGTGCGGCGGAATGGTATGCACCGCGAGATAGGCTACGAAGAATCCGATCAGCAGGCAGTGGCCGAACCACAGGCCGAGGAACTTCGGCATGACCGGTGGGCCATTGGGCCGGATGGTCATCATGCCGACTGGTCCCTGGTTGAATTTTTCTGTCATCGCAGGCGACTTCAGGTCTTTGTGCGTGCCGAAGGGGAAGATGTAGAGTCCGGGTTTGAGGCCAGCGGAGCGGAGGGTGGGGAGAACTTTGTCTTCCTCGGGAAGCTGACGATAATCGCTGCGATGGTACGGCAGCAGCATGTGCATGATGGAACCAGCGACGAATACGATGACTGCGGAGAGTGCGATCGGCAGCCATAGAGCGGCGAGTGGCGTCATGAGGAGCCTCCTGGGCGAAGCGGAATGACAGTCAGGGAGGCTACGCGCCTGATGGGCCAGGGTCAAGAGGGGTTCAGTTACAGCGACCAAAAACCCCACTTCTCCCAAAATCGGGGAGAAGTGGGGCACCCGAAAAAGAATTCATTCTGATTTTGCGCAAACATTTTTGATTTTTCGTTCCCTATTATTGTGCAACCGGGTCAGAGCGGTTCCAACGGCTCGGTTCTTGCATCCAAAGAGAACCATGACAGCAGAAGGAAATTCCGGCCCGGTTCAAGTGATTCATTCGGAAACCAGTCACCATGAGGCAGCCGAGCTCCGGCGTTGGCTGGGCGAGCTCGTCTTGCGCAGCGGAAGCGACTTGTTGCTGGTACCGAACGCTCCAGCCTCGATTCGGGTGGAGGGAGTTCTGTCGTCGATTGAAGACAAGACCTTAACCGGAGAGGAGATTGAGGCAGCGGTGTTTCCTGCCCTGGCGGCGCATGCGCGCGAGGAGTATCAGCAGTGCGGGATCGCCGATTCGTCGTATCGATTGGAGGGAGTGGGGCGATTTCGCATCAATCTGCACCGGGAGCGCGGACGGGCGGCGGCGACGGTGCGGGCGCTGCCTTCGAAGGTGCCTGCTCTCAGCGAGCTTCGTTTGCCCCCGGGCGTTGGTGCAATTGCCGGGCTGCAGCGCGGGTTGGTGATTATTGGCGGCGCGACGGGCTCCGGAAAGACCACCACGTTGGCCGCGCTGGTGAACGAGATCAACCAGCGGGACGCGCGGCACATCGTTACGATTGAGGATCCGATTGAGTACGAACATTCTCACAACAAGAGCGTGATCGAGCAGGTGGAGATTGGAGTCGATGCGCCCGACTTCCCAACTGCGCTACGCGCGGCGATGCGGCAGGCGCCTGACGTGATCGTGGTGGGGGAGATGCGGGATTCGGAGACGGCGCGCATCGCTCTATCGGCGGCGGAGACTGGGCATCTGGTGTTCACGACTTTGCATACGACCGATGCAGCGTCGACTGTGTCGCGTATCGCGGATTCGTTTCCGCAGGAGCGGCAGCATACGGTGCGGGCAGAGATGGCCATGGCCCTAGCGGCGATGCTCACGCAGACGCTGATTCCCAAACGCAACGGGGGACGAGTTCCGGCGGCGGAGTTGCTGATCCTTGGCTATGGGGCGCGGCAGCATATTCGCAAGAATGCGCTGCAACATCTGCATCAGGAGATCACGATCACGCGCAAGCAGGGATCATTCACGCTGGAGGAGTCGCTCGCACAACTTGTGTTTACGCAGGATTTGCTCCGCGAAGAGGCGATGACGCGGGCGCTGCATCCGGAGGATCTGGATACGATGCTGAAAGCGAAGGGATTCTGAAGGCAACCGGAAGTCGACCCACGGCGAGAGGCTGCGGAGCTTTGCTCCGCCGGACAGCCGGGGGCGGCTGCCCCCACATTTCTGCCCACTCGTTCCTTTCTTCGCTTGCGAATCGGGCAAAGTAACTGCGAATCCTCGCCGGCTTTACCTTCTAGTGGTCCATCGCAACTGAGTTTTACGTACTAGGCTGTGGAATGGGGACATCGCTCAGAATCAACTCGTCTCGGTCGATGGTCGCAGCGGGAGCCGCGGGCGACGGGATGATTGGAGGGGGCGGAGCAAGAAGTGCGTCAGGGATTTCGGCGATGCAGACGTATCCGGCCAGACGCGCGGTGTAGAGCCAGTCCGCAACGGCGAGATAGGCCAGGGTCACAGCAAACCCTCCCAGGGCGACCAAGCGCCAGGGCAGAACTGCTGCTAGCGCGAGGGGAACTGAGACCACCGTGCTCGCGCCTACGAAGGCGATAAGGTGTGCCACGCTCGTCCAGGTGCTTACCGCAAAGATGGCTCCGGTGCGCTCGCGGCACAGTGCGACTGAACTCGAGATCGCGCCTATAACGTCGTCTCTATCGCGCACGACGAACAACGCAGCCAGCGAGAGCAGCCAGTTCAGCTCATACCAAATCACGCAGACGACCCCAACAAGGGGTACAAACAGCAGGAATACCAGGCCTGGCCGGGGATGAGTGGGAGATGAGGTGGAACCAGAAATAATCGCGGCGCCTGCGAGTCCGACAAGTCCTGCGAGGACCACGGAAACGCGCAGGAAATTGAGCCGCAGTAGCGCGACAAACCTTCCCTGCGCAGAGTTGCGTATTACGTGGTTCTCTCCGACACCTGTCGTATCGGCTGGGAATCGGGCGCGGAAGTATTCGAGCATTGCCTCGACCGTCGCGATCCGGCCCAAGGAAGCGGCGATAATCCAGATGACCGCCACCAACAGCGCGGCAAGGATCAGCGAAAGCAGGCCGCGGCTCAAGTGGCCACGCAGGATATGAGCAATCGCTTGGGATAGGAGAAACGGATTGCGCGTCCGCAGAAAAAGCAGTTCGCCGTTCGTTACCGGGAGCGTGTCGAGATATTCGAAGAGGCCGAAGAAGAAGAGTATCGTTGCCGTGGTGCCGACGACCCAGCGCCAGGTAATTTCGGCGAACGTCAGCAATGGGCGACGGAATGCGACGCGGAAGCCCTCGAGCGTGGGAGAGATGGGCATCTGCAGACAAGGATACCGCGGATTCGTTGTGAGAATGCCCAGAAACGCCCGAGGGTGTGCCGGCCGGTAGGGATCCTTCGACTGCGTGGTTGCTGCGCATTCGCGCAGCAACCACTTCGCTCAGGATGACAGCTGGAGGGCGGTTACCTGACGACGAGGTTGACCATCTTGCCGGGGACGTAGATCTTCTTCACGATCTGCTTGCCGGCAATGGCGGCCTTCACCTTCTCATCGGCAAGTGCGCGCTCGATCACGAAGGCCTCGTCGGCGTCCGCGGGCACCGTCACGCGACTGCGCAGCTTGCCGTTCACCTGTACGGGGATCTCGATTTCTTCTTCCTTGGCTAACTCCGCGTCGTATTTCGGCCAAGGAGCTTTGAGCAGGTTTCCCTTTTCGCCCAACATCTCCCAGAGTTCATGAGCCAGATAGGGAGCAAAGGGAGCGAGCAAAAGAACGAGGCTTCGTTGTACCTCTGCCAGAAACGGTACGGGCACGGCGTTGCGCGCAATCGCCTCTTCCGCGGCGTACAACGTATTCACTAATTCCATGATCGCCGAGATGCAAGTGTTGAAATGCCAGCGTCCCTGGAAGTCGTCGCTGACTCGCTTGATCGTCTGGTGCAGCTTGCGCTGGATGGCACGAGGCTCCGGAGACAAATCGGCCGGAAGCGGCTTGCGCCAATCGGGATGAGCCGGGTGCGCATTCCGCATGAAGAAGCGGTAGACGCGTCCGAGGAATCGCTGGATGCCTTCGATGCCCGTATCCTGCCAGTCGAGGTCGCGGTCGGGCGGCGCGGCGAACAAGCTGTACAAGCGTGCTGCGTCGGCGCCGTAGCGGGCGACCATCTCGTCGGGCGAGACGACGTTGCCCAAGTTCTTGGACATCTTCCGGCCCTCTTTGATCACCATGCCCTGGGTGAAGAGGCGCTCGACGGGCTCGTCGTTGGTGATCATGCCGAGATCGCGCATGAACTTGGTCCAGAATCGCGAATAGATCAAGTGCAAGATGGCGTGCTCGACGCCTCCGATGTACTGATCGATGCCGCGATCGCCGAACCAATACTGCGCGATCTTTCCGTCGAAGGGCGCGCGGTCGTTGTGCGCGTCGGTGTAGCGGTAGAAGTACCACGAGGAGTCGACGAACGTATCCATCGTGTCGGTCTCGCGACGGGCGGGGCCGCCGCACTTCGGACATGTGGCGTTGACGAACTCCGGAACTTCGCCTAGCGGCGATCCGCCGGCCAGAGTGACCTTCACGTTCTCGGGCAAGATCACCGGCAAGTCTTTCTCGGGCACGGGAACGATGCCGTCTTTCTCGCAATAGAGCATGGGGATCGGTGTGCCCCAGTAGCGCTGGCGCGAAATGCCCCAGTCTTTCAGCCGGTAGGTGACGGTCGCCTTGCCGAACCCCTTCTCCTCCGCGAACGCGGTCATCGTCTTCACGGCCTCGGCGCAACTCACGCCGCTGTAGGGGCCGGAGTTGATCACCATGCCGTCATGCGTGGTGAAGGGCAACTTCGGCTCAGCCATGGTCTCTTCCGGATCGTCGGTCACAGGAAGGATCACGAGCCGGATCTCGAGCTTGTATTTCTTGGCGAAATCGTAGTCGCGGTCGTCGTGCGCGGGAACGCTCATGATGGCGCCGGTGCCGTAATCCATCAGGATGTAGTTGGCGATCCAGATGGGAATGCGTTCGCCGTTGAAAGGATTGATGGCATAGCGGTGCGTGTTCACGCCGTGCTTTTCAATCTCGCCGATGTCTCCGGTCTCTTTGGCCTTGCGCTGTTCGGCGATTAACTCCTGCACCGCGGCGCCGAGCGGCTGATTGTAACGCGTGAAATCAGCGACCAACGGGTGCTCAGGCGCAAGCTGCACCGACGTCGCACCGAAGATCGTGTCGATGCGCGTAGTGAACACACTGATTTTCGATCCTGCTGGCCCAGCGTTGCCCTCAAGCTGGAAATCTACGAGCGCACCTTCGCTGCGGCCGATCCAGTTGCGCTGCATGGTGCGGACTTTCTCGGGCCAGCCCTCGAGGCGGCCGAGATCACGCAATAACTCTTCAGCATATTTGGTCGTGCGGACGAACCACTGCTCCAATTCGCGCTGCTCGACGAGCGTGTCTTCGTGACGCCAGCAACATCCGTTTACGACCTGTTCGTTGGCCAACACCGTCGCGCACTTCGGGCACCAGTTCACCTTGCTCTTTTTGCGATAGACCAATCCTTGCTCGTAGAGCTTGAGGAAGAACCACTGGTTCCAGCGGTAGTAATCGGGCAGGCAGGTGGTGACTTCGCGCGACCAGTCGTAGGCGAAGCCCAGGCGCTTCATCTGCGCCTTCATGTTGGCGATGTTGCGGAGCGTCCATTCGCGCGGCGGCGTGTTATTCGAGATGGCGGCATTCTCCGCGGGCAAGCCGAAGGAATCCCATCCCATGGGATGGAGAACGTTGTAGCCGTTCATCCACATGTAGCGGGCGAGCGCGTCGCCGATCGCGTAGTTGCGCACGTGGCCCATGTGCAGCGCGCCCGAGGGATAGGGCAGCATCTCGAGGACGTAATATTTCTTCCTGGTTGAGTTGGGCTCGGCAGCGTAGAGGGAGGCATCCTGCTGCCAGCGCTCGAACCACTTCTTTTCGACGGTTTGGGCGTCATAGCGCTCGTCATTCGGACGAGGCGCGGGGGAGCCGGCACCGGAGCCGTTGGTCACAGCGTTCGCAGATTTTTCTTCGATCGCCATAGTGTGGAAACACCACCACGGAATAGTTCTTTATTTTACACGGGGGGTCACAAAGTGGGACCTTTGGCAGGGTGGAATGCGGCATCCGCAAAACCTTGAACCACAAAGGGCATGAAGGATCACGAAGGAAAAACCTGGAGCAAGAACCTTCGTGCGACTTCGTTGTCCGCTACCCAACCACATTCGACAGAGTGCCGATCGGTGGGATCGTGATGCTGATTTCATCGCCATGACGCAGCGTGAACGAGTCCGGCGGCACGATGCCAGTTCCGGTGAAGAGGAAGCAACCGAAAGGAAAGCTGCTGCTGTGGTAGAGATAACGCGCTAGTTCATCAGGCGTTCGCTTCATCTCTTTGAGTGCGGTCGCGCCGGAGAATGCCACTTTACCTTCCCGTCGAATTTCGATGCGGATGTCGGTGGATGCAGGCAAAGCATCGTCAGAAACCAGCAGGCATGGGCCCAGAGCGCAGCTTCGGTCGTACACCTTGGCTTGCGGCAGGTAGAGAGGATTCTCGCCCTCGATATCGCGGGAACTCATGTCGTTCCCGATGGTGTACCCGGCGATCTTGCCGCCGGGGGTAATGAACAGGACCAACTCGGGCTCGGGTACCGACCAGGACGCGTCGCTGCGGATCGCCACGTCCGCGCCCGTCCCGACCACGCGATGCGGAGTTGCTTTGAAGAACAATTCCGGGCGGGCGGCGGAATAGACGCGATCGTAGAAGTCGCCGCCGCCTGCGCTTTTCGATTCTTCCATGCGGGCGTCGCGGCTGCGGTAATAAGTCACTCCGGCCGCCCAGACTTCCTGGCTGCCGATGGGCGGGAGAATGCCCTGCGGAGAAGTGGCTTGGGTTCGATTCACTTGCGAAATCTCGCGGGTAAGATGATCGAAGAGATTTTCGCGAGCAATAATCTCGTCCCAGGACGACGATTTGATTTCGTAGTATTGATCGGCATGCTCGACGACGAAGTGCTCGCGGCAACGGTAGAGTTTCATGCAGGAGAGTATCGGCTGTAGAGACGTTGCTTGCAACGTCTCTCTCGCCACTAGCAACACGGACGGGTGCCGGCAGAGACGTAGCAAGCTATGTCTCTACGACTAGCTTCTTTAGGGCATCGACATTTCTGCGGTCATCGCCGGGCTTGTCAATGGGAGTTTCGGCGATGAAGGCAGCGTGCGCCAGTCGCAGATCGTTGAGCAGACGGCGGAACGCTTCCGTGCCGATCATTCCCTTCCCGACGTGCTGGTGCCGGTCGAGTTTTGATCCGCGTGGAGCTTTGGCGTCGTTGCAGTGCCAGACCTTCACGCGGTTGAGCCCGATCGTCGCATCGAGATGCTGCAGGGTCTGATACAGGCCCTCTTCGCTAACAATGTCGTATCCGGCAACGTGGGTGTGGCAAGTATCAATGCAAGCGCCTACGGGGACGATTCCCTCCAGCCGCTCCAGAACTTCCGCGACCTGCTCGAAGCTGCCGCCGAGGGAGAACTCGGCGCCGGCGGTGTTCTCAATCAGGATGGTCAGGCCGCCTTTTGTTAGATCCAGACCCTGGGTCGAGGCAGCGATCGCGGCGGCGGTGCGCAGCAATCCCTGCTCGCGGTCGGCGCCGCGAAACGATCCGGGATGCAAAACAAGATAATCGGCGCAGAGAGACAAAGCGCGGACGACTTCGCCGCGAAAGGCCTCGAGCGACATCTGCAGAAAGCGTTCATTCGAGCTGGCGAGGTTCACCAGATAATTGGTGTGGATGACCAGCGGCTTCAGGTCGTATCGAGCGCGCAACCGATTCATCTCGGCACATTGTGGCTCGCCTAATTCATAAGGAGCCCAGCGGCGTGGGCTGGAGGAGAAGATTTGTAGGGTATTGCAGCCCAACCGGTAGGCGCGCTCGGCGGCGTTCTGCACGCCTCCCGCGGTCGATGTGTGAATGCCGATGCGGCGGGAAGTCAGGCGGGGCGGGCGCTTTGGTGCGGGCCGCTTGAGAAGGTCCTGTTCCTGCGCCATGGATCGGGGCATGAAAGAAGTATAGATGCCTATGAATCAGTCTGGCGTCTTGCTCTATTTGCGGGCAGGTCTGGGCAACGGTACACTTAAGGGTGCGGCTTCTCCTGCGGCCGCCAAGTCGAGCTTCGCTCGACGGACAGCCGGGGGCGGCTGTCCCCACATTGTCCTTTCCAGGGTGAATTCTATGCTGGTCGTCATGAACGCGCAGGCCACCGAAGAGCAGGTGCGCGGCGTTTGCGAAAAAATCGAGAAGCTTGGTTATCGCGCCCATCCGATGCCGGGAGCGACCCGCACCGCCATTGGCATTACGGGCAATAAGGGCGAAATCGAACAGGGCACGCTCGAAGAGATGCCGGGTGTGCAGGAAGTCATACAGGTTTCGAAGCCATACAAGTTGGTTAGCCGGGATGTGAAGGAAGAAAACACGGTCATCCGATTCCCGGGATCGGCCGCCACGATTGGCGGGGCGGGCCTGGCGATTGTTGCTGGACCGTGCGCCATCGAGAGCCGTGAACAAGCGTTCGCCGTGGCCGAGCGCGTGCATCGAGCCGGGGCGCAGTTCTTCCGTGGCGGCGCTTACAAGCCGCGCACTTCGCCCTACTCATTCCAGGGGCTCGGCGAGGAAGCGTTGCAGATCATGGCCGAGATTCGCAAGCAGTTTGGAATGAGAATTATCACCGAGGCTATCGACCACGAATCGCTCGATCTGGTCGAAGAGTATGCCGACATGATCCAGATCGGGGCCCGCAACATGCAGAACTTCTCTCTGCTCAAGCGCGCTGGGCGCGCCCGCAAGCCAGTGCTGCTAAAGCGCGGCATGTCGGCCACGCTGGAAGAGTTCCTGATGGCGGCAGAGTACATTCTTAGCGAGGGCAATTACAACGTCGCGCTGTGCGAGCGTGGAGTACGCACGTTCGCCGACCACACGCGCAACACGTTGGACCTGAGCGTTGTGCCCGCTGTGCAGCGGTTGAGCCACCTGCCGATATTAGTCGATCCAAGCCACGGCACCGGTAAGCGAAATAAAGTTACGCCGCTGTCGCGCGCAGCAGTGGCCGTGGGCGCTGACGGGCTCATGGTGGAAGTGCATACGCAGCCGGATCAGGCGCTGTCGGATGGGCCGCAGTCGCTGTTCCCGGATCAGTTCGATGAACTGATGAAGCAGGTGCGGCAGATCGCGGCCGTTGTGGGACGGAGCGTGCCGGAGATTGGGGTCAGGGAGACGGTGGCGGCGAAGTAGGTTGAACCATCTCAGTTAGCCTGATTTTATTTGAAAGTGACGCGCAGCGTACCTGTCAAAGGGAAGAAGTCCACCGGACGCAGACTCGCCGACGCACTTCGGCGTGTTGATCTTTCCCGTGCGGAAGCGGGCCTGGCAGGCCGATTTGCGCCGCGCCCGCAAGGCGCTCAAGCCGCTGGTGGACCGCTGGAATGACCCCGCGCGGTGAGCGAGCTCGCAACAGACCTCGTTATTTGTTGCAGCCTTTCTGCTAAGCTTTTCCTTCTCTAACTCACACCGCCTTGCGAAAGCTCCTGTTTATCGCTGTGCTGTTACCCATCCTCGGAGGACTGGGATGGTGGTATTTCCGCGAGCAGACGCTTCCCGACTACGGTCCTGCTTTTCGCGAGTTCGCCTACGTTACAAATGGCAAGAGCAATACCGTCAGCGTGATTGATTTGCGGTTTTTTCGGCTGGCCAAAACTCTCCACGTGGGCAGCGAACCGACTGGCGTTGCCGCGAATAGCAAGAAGAATGAGATCTACGTCGTCAATACGGCATCGAGCAACGTGAGCGTAATCGACGCCGAGAGCAACTTGGTGGTGGCCACCATCGGTGTACATGGGCGTCCTTATTTCATCGATGTATCGAGCGACGGCAAGCGCGGCTATGTAGCGAACTCGGGATCATCGAATGTCAGTGTGATCGACCTGGAGAAGCGGGTGGTAGTCGGGAACGTGCGCGTTGGTGCTTCGCCGGGGATGGCGCGCGTTTCGCCCGATGGGGCGACGGTGGTGGTTTCGAATCGTGGGGACAATACGGTGTCGCTGATCGATGCCAATCAGCTGCGAGTGCGGACGACATTGCCTGTCTGCGAGCAACCGGAAGACGTTGCGATCCTGCCGGATTCGAGTAAGGCATTCGTTTCCTGCTCAGGATCGTCGCAGGTGGCATCGATTCAACTCGCAAGTTCGGACCCCAAGGCCCAGCAAAGGAAAGAGGATCGCGTGCTGGCGCTGCTCGATGTGGGGCGCACTCCGGTCAGCCTGACGCTCAAGCCGGATGGCGGCGAGATGATCGTGTGCAACTTCGATGCTGACAGCATCTCGATCATTGAGACCGGGAACAACGAAGTGGGCGGCAGCCCGGAGATCGGGCAACATCCTTCGAAGGGCTTGGTGACGCTGGACAATTCGCGGCTGTACGTCTCAAACTTTGGATCGAACAGCGTGGCGGTTTTCGATATCGACATGGGGCGGCGGGTCGCGACGCTCAATGTCGGCAGCCACCCCGACGGGCTGGCGCTGACGCCGGATCAGAATTATCTGCTCGTGATCGGTACCGAGTCGGGCGACGTCACCGTGATCCAGAAGCGCCGGCCGCGGAAGCTGGAACCGAGCGAGTATTCGCTGCTGACGCTGATTCCCGTGGGCGTGCAGCCGAACGCAATCGTGGTGAAGACATTCAGGGCGACGAAGTAACGGGCGACCCCGCTCAGTGTCATGCCGAGCGTCGCGAGGAATCGCGACAAAAAGTAATTACCGCTCAGCATGACAGAAGGGCTGCGGGTGTTCAGTGAGTCACCCTGTTTGCCAAACCGGGTTACGCGCCTCGCTTCGACTTCAACTCCACCAGTAACTGCTCGATGCGGTCCTGCTTTTCCAGCGCTGCGAGACGGTCTTCGATGTTGTCGGCGGCGATTTCCGATTTCGCCTGGCTCATGGCTTCCGAGTGCGCGACTTTGCGCTTCATGCGATCGAAGGCGGCGGCCTTGGAGCCATCGCCGGAGGCAATGCGCGCATCACTGGCTTTACCGACAGCGCGGGCGCGACGTTGCTGCGCGACCAGAACGTCGGCTTTGGCTTCGGCCTCTGCCAGCTTCTGCTCCAGTTGACGCAACGCGGTCTTGAGATTTTCCACCTGCGCCCTCTGATCGGCGACTTGCTGGGTGAAGTTCTCGCTCAATTCGCGGTAGCTTTCCACGCGGAGCAACGAGGCACGCGCCAGGTCGTCTTCTTTCTTGTCGACGGCAAGCTCGGCCTTGCGCATCCACTCCGCAACTTTGTCGGCATTCTCTTTCTGCTTCTTCTCCAGCAGGTGCTGGTCAGCGATAGCGATCGCGACCTGCGTCTTGACCTGCAGAAGCTGGTTCTGCATATCAAGGATTACCTGTTTGATCATTTTTTCCGGCTCTTCGGCTTTGTCGATGAGGTCGTTGAGATTTGCCCGGACTAAGGTTGCGACTCGCTCTAGTAGTGCCATGGTGAACTCCCTTCTTCAGCTCCTAGCCAACTTGCGAGTTGGCACTGCTTCCCAGTTGATGCGAGCGATGGATTGCTGCGCATTGCGGGCACTCCGTCGTCTTGCGGCGGGACGAAAGGCCGATGACGAGACCGATGGCGACTCCAATCGCGAGCCAGACACCCATGTTGCCCGCCATCACTCCTGCGACCGCGCCTAGTGCGGCTCCCAGCGCGATTCCCAGTCCTGCGTATTTTGGCTTGCTGGTCATAACTCACTCCACTCACTTCCCTTCCGCCTCGCTTCGCTCGCGGGACGGGCGAAGGCGCCCGTCCCCACAACAAACCACACGAGCTCCCCGGACCCCTCGCTAGGCTTTCGGCTTATCGCCCGGCTTCGGGGCTTTGTCGCCGATCAGCCTTACCTTGCCCAGCAACTCTGACAGCGGCATGCCAGAGAGCGTCTCGAACAACGCTGGCACTTGCGCCGCCATCTTGGTAATGTCGCCGGTGATTTTGTTCATCCCCGACGCATCGCCGTTGCCGGTTGAGACAATCGTGATCTTGTCGACGTTGGCAAGCGGACTGGCAAGCGCTCTGACCACTTCCGGCATGCTGGCGAACAACCTGTCGATCACGGCCGCCTGGTTGTACTCCTGGAAAGCCTCAGCTTTCACATTCATTGCCTTGGCCTCGGCTTCACCTTTCTTGAAGATAATCTCGGCTTCGGCTTCACCTTGCTGGCGAATCGAAGAAGCGTGTCCTTCGGCTTCGGCCATCAGGCGCGACTTCTCGGCGTTCGCCAAAGTTTCGATCCGCTGACGCTCGATCTCGGCCTGCTTGAGCACCGTCGCGATCAGTTCCTTCTCGCGGCGGTTGATCTCGGCTTCTTGCACCTTGACCTGCTGCTCTTTCTCGACCTGCTGAACCTTCACCTGCTCGGCGATGACTTGCTGCTGCATGATGTTGGTCTGGATGTCATAAGCCTTGTCGGCTTGCGCCTGCTGGCGCTTGGTGACTTCCAGGTATTGCGCTTTTTTCACTTCGAGATCGCGCTGAGCCTCGGCTTGCTTGGCGAGAGACGCGGTCTCAGCGGCGACGCGTTCCTGATCGGCTTGCGCTCTCGCGACCGCCGACTCCCGCTGGGCCAGAGCGCGCTTGATTGCCGTGTCACGATCGGCCTCTGCGGCGGCGACGTCGGCATCGCGCTTGATGCGAGCGACGTCGGGGCGTCCCATGTTGGTGATGTACTCGTTCTTGTCGCGGACTTCCTTGATGGTGAACGAGATGACCTCCAGGCCCATCTTGTTCATGTCGTCGGCACAAGTGGAGCGCATGCGGTCGGAAACCATCTCGGGCTGCTTGACGATTTCTTCGACCGTAAGCTGGCCGATGATGCCACGCAGGTGGCCTTCCATCACCAGGCGTATCAGGCCTTCGCGTTCCTGGTCGGTCTTGGTTAGGAATTGCTCGGCCGCGGTACGAATCGACTCGTCGTCGGATTTCACCTTGATCTGCGCCACGGCTTCCACCGTCACCGCGACACCCTGCTTGGTATAGAGATCCTGCTGCGGAGCCACGTCGAACGACATGAGTTCGAGTGACAGGCCGCGGCAGACTTGTACCATCGGTAGTACGACTGAGCCGTGCCCCTTAACGACGCGGGTTCCACCCATGCCATAGACGATCAAGGCTTCGTGGGGACCGGCTTTGCGATAAAGCCTCGCCATGGCGCTGATCAGAAACAGGACCACCATGACGGCCAGCGAAACAAAAATCCAAATCACCGCCATATGCGAAAGACCTTCGAACATAACGCCTCCTCCAGAAAAGCAGTTCCCAGTTCTCAGTTGTCAGTTCTCAACCACCCAAGTTCGCGCCTTGCGCGAACACTCGGGGTAAGCAGCTTGCGACCAAGAACTGGGAACCACTTTTGCTGAACGCTCCCATCAATTCGGAATGCTGCCGCTCCGCGTTCAAATTGAATTCGACGATCGAGTAATTGGCGTACCAGCAAAATCCCAGCACGGCATAGGAAATCACCAAAGCGGGCCAAAATGCGGCCGGCTTGAGCGCGTCGATAATCAATGTCGCGAGCGTGAATAACACCAGCATGACCGCAAGGATCTCGAGCCCCAACTGAACTGCCCCTTCGCGTGAGGTGTAACCGTTGGGCTGCCAGTTCGCATCGAAGTGCACCGCCATGCGCGCGGGCAACTGATTCCATACTTGCCAGTAGAGCCAGGCAGCGGTGGGCAGCGCCAACCACATCAGCAGGGCTGCCGGTTTATGCCAAACGCGACTCATTTCTTCCCCTCTCCCTCTTTTTCTTCCCCGCGATTGCTACTCGGATTTCCCGGCGGTACTTGCCTCATCCAGTTCGCCGGACAGTTCGCTCCACAGGTGAACGTAGGCAATTCCCTTTTCGTAGCGCGTGACAACCACCTCGGCACCTTTCGCAAGGACGGCACCGTCGTCGCTGCGCGCGCCGCAGACGCGGCGCGTGCCCATCTGCGGGTAGATCAATTCGCCGGTGCCGCCTTCACGGATGGGTACCGAAAGCTTGCCCAGCACCCCGACCATTTCGAAGTCGGCCGGATCGAGATATTCCTGGTCCGACATCAGAATCTTGGTCAGGAATAAGAAAATGATCGACCCACCGATGAGGCCGGCGACGACGGCCAGCAGCAGTGCAAGACCCACCCACAGCGCCGAGAAGCGCGTCAGCAGGTAACCGGTTCCGCCGAACCACGCCAGAAACGCGGCGATGGATGGCGGGTTGAACGGCGAAACGCTCGCACCGCGAGCGGCATGAGTTGGTCCATGCGCCTGAGTCGCGGCTGGACCATGGGCGTGGCCACCGACCGCTGGACCGTGAGCAACAGGCCCGTGCACCGTCGGCAAATGCCCGACGCCATGGCCGTGGAAGTGCGGTAGATGGAGCTTTCCAAAGCGCGAACTCCCGAATACGAACGAAAAGAAGCTGAAGCAGAAACCGACCGCGAAACAGATCAGATAAAAATCAGACCAGGTCATCGGATTCGCCTCCCTTCCGCGCGATGATGATGCTGATGATTTCCCGCGGCCGCCAACTCCGGACGCAAAGCCTCGAGCAGACGATCCGCCAAGCCCGGCGTGTCGAGAATCGCGCCCAGCAGCAGCAAACTACGGCGCGTGTCTTTCTCGCGCGCCGCCTTGATCAGCACATGGCTGATCTCCGGATCTCCGGCGAACCGTTCGGAACCCTGCAGCAACCAGACGTCAATCTGGCCCTCAACCGTTCGTAGGTCCGAGGTCAATTCAGTGTGGTAGCCCTCGGGATCATCCACCAGAAAACCGGGATGCACCTTAAAGAACTTCGCCAGCAGGGCGCGCGAAGATTGCGTCATGTGCGGACGCGAACCGCTTTCAATTTGCGACAGATAGGACTGGCTGATCCCCTTCCCTCTGCCCATTTCCTGGCGGATGGCGCGGACCAGTTCCAGTTGCGTCATGGGCCGGCCGAGACCACGAAGCGACCCCTCGACCTCGCGCAGGTAGCGGATTTTTTCGCCCAGCTTCACGGGTGACGCTCCGAACTACTTCTCAAATCGCTATAGTTATATTGCAATTTGCAATTCTGTGTCAAGCGCTGGATTTCCACTCTTTTGAGAGGTTTGCACAAGTAGACTAGATTTGCCTGGAAGTATCGCCCGGTCGCTGGTAGATGCGGGCCTGAAAAACGGTGGGGCGCATTTCCCCTTGTGACGGGGTGCGCACAAAGCTTCGAACCAGTTCGGACCGCGAAAAGTGGCCCAGGCTCAGGAAACGGATCAGTTCGTTCTTTGAAAAACTCTCCCAGGCGCGCCCGGTTCCCCATGGGAAGCACGTGGCTTCGACGGCGGCAGGCGTTAGGCCCTCGCGTCTGCCCGACTCGATCTGTTCCCGTAGCCAGCGCAGATAAACGAGTTTCTTTTCGAGCGCGGCACGGGGATCTTCGCGGATCACGACGCCGGGGATATCGGGGAAATCCGAGCGAAGCGTGTACACATGCCCGTGACCTTCGACCAGAACGTTGATCTCCAGATTGAGCAACAGCTCCAGAGTCGCGATCCACTGCAAGCTGTCGACGTCGGGATTCGGAGTGGCGAAATAGCTCCCCATGAAGGCATCGCCGGCGATCAGGATTCTTTCGCGGCGATCATACAGAACAATGTGGTCATCGCAATGGCCGGGGGTCGCCAGCACCTCCAAGTCACCGTGGGCCGCGGCGATGCGATCGGAAAGGATCTCGTAGGGCGGGAGCAGTGGATCAGGCTGACCAATAATGGCGGCGCGCACGAACGGCAACTTCCAGGGAGATTTGAGCAAGGCAGCGGTCGGCCCGGAAAGGTACAACGGCACCGACAATTTCTGAGAGGCCCAGTTCAAATTTCCCACATGCTCTTCGTGATGGTGTGTGGCGACCACGGCCGTGACAGCTACGTTGGTCAACCGGCGCAGATGGCGGGCGAGAGAGTTGCGCATGCGGGGAGAGCCGGGATCGATGAGTATCCCATCGTAGAGCACGGCGGTAAAGAGCTCGCCAAACAAGATCGGCACTACGTCGCACGGAATACCGCCGAGAAACAGGATGGACAATTTGCCGCCGGGAAAGTCAACTTTTCGACGGAAAGTATGAGCGTGAGCGGAGCACTGGCGAAGAAAGTCGCGAATTCCGGCAATGATAATCAGGGGCAGCCGAATCGAGAGGCCGATGAGGTAGCAACTCCAGAACGTCCCGAAGAAAGCTTTCTTCTTCACTTCATCGGGACACGCGACGCGGCAAGCTCCACCCCGGCACTTGCTGACCGCGTAACGATTGCGAGCTACAAAGCGGTAAGCCACGTTGCCTATCCAGCGAAACGGTGGGATGGCTCCCAACGCGCCGATCCACCAGGTCGGAGGGAATAAGCGCGCCAGCGTGGCGACGGCGTCCCAACCGCGGTGAATTGCGCCGTTGGGTGTGATGACGTGGAGTTCGCGGAGACAGGCGTCCACCTCGAGATCCGGATGAACGCGGGAAAGAACTTCAGGAGCAATCGGCAGCGCCAGTACCCACCGCTTGCGGTCGAGCAGACAAAGCCAGGACACGAACGCCTGGCAGATTTCGCACTGCTCATCGTAGATCGCGACGTAATGCTCGCCTGGAACGTCCGTCAGGGCGGGTGTCAGGCTGGCAGTTTGCGTGCTGGCAGAAATAGTCGATCTCCTGGAACCGCTCGGTAGCGATTCTGGCAGATGTGCGGGGATGGAGCCAGTGATTTTATCGACGCAAAAAATGCCCCCGGCTGGTACCGGGGGCTCAACACGGCATTGCTTTGTTCGTTTTCTTGCTTTGGTGAAACTCGCTCACTGATGGCGACTGTTGTGCTTGTCGCGATAGATTTGGCGTGACTGGCGGTTCTGCTGGTGGTTCACCTTGGCGCGCTCTTGCGGAGTTAGTTTGCCGCCGTTAGCAGCGCGGTCGTTGCGGACCTCTTTGTTGATCTTGGCTTCGTTGTTTTCGAGGTGCCCGGCTTCGCCGGCTGTCAGTTGTCCGCTTTTGACACCCTGCGCAATCCGGTCCTGCTGGTTCTCGGCTCGCTTACCGACTTCACTCTTGGGATCGGTGTTCTGGACGGCGGAATCATGCTTGTCCTGGTAAATTTGTTTGGAGACTTGATTCTGCTGTTGCGTCAGGGTCTTCTTGTCGGCAGTGGTCAGTTTGCCATTGTCGAGTTCGCGCATGTCGCGCTCTTCCTGGTTGACCGCAGCTTCTTTCTTTTCCAGGTTAGAGGTTTCAGCGGCGGTCAGTTCCCCGCTCTTGACGCCGTTGGCGATGCGATCTTGCTGGTTCTCTTTTCGGTCTTGAATGCTCTCGCCAGTTACCGCTGTCGTGCTCTGGGCCACAACTGGCAGCGCGAGAATGGCAAGCGCTGTGCCAAGAAACGAGATCTTGAGGGTGCTGTGCATGAGTTTTCTCTCCGTTGGTCTGAGTTCGGTGCTTCCAACTGCAATGTGGCCACGTCGAAAGAAACACGGTGTGTCAAGAAATGTTGCGGGACTACTATCGTCCGCCGCACCAGTGACTTACCGTGGGCTCCTGACGGTAGAGGGAGCGGTTGAGGCAGAGCCTGTCAACACAGAGGGACACCGAGGGACGCAGAGGAACAATCCTCTGGTGACGGCCTGATCCTACAGGGGACGCGGGGCGGTCATGGTATAACTGCCGCCGCCAGAGCATCCCGACAGGCCTGTAAGGGTCCAGGTTCCTGAAATCTTGCCATCGCTGTTGCGGGTGCCGGCGAGGGTCAGAGTGTTTTCCACCATGATTCCGCGTGCCATGGCAATGTTCATCCCGAATGGGCCAGTCTCGTATCCGCCGGAGTGCCCGGTGGCGTTAAACGTGGCAGTCTGACCCATTGGATCTGTGAAACACGGGGCAGCAGCGGTAAAAACGAAATTGCTGACGTCAACATTGGATCCAGTGCTTTGGGTAAGAGTGGCCATAAATGTATAGGCCCCGGAGCTGTCAGGATTTTGCAGGTTGGCGTTCCAAACACCGTCAATTTTCTTCGCCGGTGCGGTGGAGCCGCACGCCGCCAGGAAACAGGAGAGGAGTACAAGCGAGATAACGCGGGCGTAAGTCATGCACGCTTCCTTGCAATATGGAACGCTGCCTGCCAGAAAAAGTTGCCCGACCACGGAAATTATAGTCCGGCTTCGATCCGGGAGCGGGGGTCGAGATAGTCGCGGAGAGCGTCGCCGATAAAGTTGAAGCTGAGGACGGCGAGCATCACGGCGAGAGCCGGAAAGAGTACGAGGTGGGGCGCGTCGAAGAGATGGGCGCGGCCATCGTTGAGCATGGTGCCCCAACTGGCAGTTGGTGGAGGAACACCGAGTCCGAGGAAGCTCATGGTCGCTTCGGCGAGGATGGCTCCAGCCATGCCGATCGCGGCCTGCACCACGACTGGCTGAATGATGTTGGGCAGAATGTGGCGCACTATGACGCGCAGGTCACTGGCGCCAAGGGCGCGAGCAGCCTCGACGAATTCGCGCTCACGGGCGGCGAGAACTTGCCCGCGAACCAAGCGGGCGTAGCCGACCCATCCGCCGAGGGAGAGAGCGAGGACGAGGTTGAAAATGCCGGGACCGCGGAAAGCGACGAAGGCGATCGCCAGAAGAATTCCAGGAAATGAAAGGAAAGCATTCATCACAATGACATTGAAAAAGCGGTCGATCGCGCCTCCGTAGTAGCCGGCGATGGAGCCGACGATCAGGCCGAGGGCAAGCGAAATTGCGACCACGCAACTTCCTACGAGCATGGAGATGCGCGCGCCGTAGATGACGCGGGAGAGGATGTCGCGTCCGAGTTCATCGGTGCCGAACCAGTGGGCGCGTGACGGCAAATTGAGTCGTCCAGGAAGGTCGATGGCGGCGGGATCTTGCCGCGCAATCCAGGGCGCGAATAGAGCGAAGACCAAGAAGACGACGACTAATACCACCCCAGTTGCTGCCAATGGATGGTGGCGGGCATTACTGGCGACGCGACGGTGCACCGAGATGGCGTCAGTCGACACAGTGGAATATTAAATCGTCGTGAACTGGCCTTGAGATTGAAATTTGGTTGTGTTCTTATAAGAGAAACAGCGGGATCGTAAAATCCCTTCCGCAAGTGCGCGCCGAAACCTCCACCCTTTAGCCTACATTTCAAGGAGGAAAGATCATGAGTAAAGTCTCGTATATTCCTAAAGATTACAACACCATCACACCATACCTGATCGTTAAGGGCGCCGGGCAAGCGATCGAATACTACAAGAAGGTTTTCGGCGCGACGGAAGTGCTTCGCATGAATGGTCCGGACGGGAAAGTCGGTCACGCCGAATTGAAGATCGGGAACTCGCATATCATGCTGGCCGACGAGAATCCCGCGATGGGCCAGGGGCACACCAGTGCAACGACGATTGGCCAAAGCCCGGTGAGCCTCTACGTGTACCTGCCCGACGTCGATACCGTCGTGAAGCGCGCGGCGGCGGAAGGCGCAAAAATCCTGAAGCCGGTGGAGGACCAGTTTTACGGCGACCGCTCCGGTTTCATCCAGGATCCGTTTGGACACCTGTGGGGCGTCGCTACGCACGTGGAAGACGTGGCGCCGAAAGAACTGGAAGAGCGGATGAAGAAAGTGGTGCAGGCAGCGTAGTTTAGTTTGGGCAAGAGACGGGGCTAAGGTCGTGTCCCGTCTCTTGCTCTTTCAATTTGCATTCCTGTACAGCTAGAGTCAAAAGCGTAAGCACGGCGGCCACCAGGGAAATTCGTTTATCGACCGCCGGCAGAGACGAATTGCACAATACCCGTGTTACCACACTTCCAGTTTGATCTCGCGATAACGATTGATCAGCTCAAAGTCTATCCGATTGGTTGTGATGAGTCGGGCACCCTGGGAGCGCGCGGTGACGGCGATGAGAACATCGAAGTGCAGCTCGCGTAGTGTGTGCGGATCGAAGCCTTGATCGGCGCGAATGTCGGCCAGAATCTCGCCAGACTCCAGCCAGTTCTTTTGCGTCGGGGTTAGGATCGGATGGTTTCTCGCCATAGAGCGGAGGAATTTCTGTTCCGACGGCCCGATCACACCGCGCCACAGCTCCGCGAGGACGACCGAGGACGTGCGGACCAAGCCGCTCACCGATTCGATCCTTTTGCGGTGGCACCCTGTGCGGACCTCGTCGACCAGGATCGATGTGTCGAAGATGACGATATCACTCATCAAGTCCGGAGAACTTCAGCTTGCCGGAGTTCTTCTTCATCAAGGCTTTGAAACGCTTCAGTGCAACGATTTCGCGGAGGGCGATGTGAACGGCGTCGGTGCGGGATTTTGCCTTGAGCACCTTTACAGCCTCGTCGGCCAGGTCCGTATCCAGACGGATTGTGGTCATGGTCACAGCCATAATGTCACCTCATCCGTATATACATATTATCGTGTTTGTATATACAGTCAAGAGCAAGGCTTTCGTCGCAGGCAGCATGGTGCCGACACTTCGCAAAGAACAAAGTACGCGAAGGATGGGGCACTCGGCTACGGCCTGACATTGAGTATGCCGGTCCATGTTGTTGCTTCGTCAGTGTGAGCGATTTCAGCCGCTATTTCGAGTCGGTAGCGAGCGTTCAACAACGGAATGCTTTTCTGCACGTGAAGGCCGTACGGACTCGATTGGTTCACAGTAACCTCACCCTCAAAAAGCTCTACTAGGTGTCCGGTCAATGTCTTAACTCGTCCAACGACGTTCAGGGTTGACGAGGGCGTCACTTCTGTGCCCAGGGGAGAAGTCTTGGCTCTGTGCAGCGAGATCGTGATGTGAACGATTGAGGTGACATCAGTGGCCTTTGCAATTTGGCTGCTGACTTCGAGTGGAATCGCTCGTACCTTCGACTCGGATTCCAGCATTGCCTCAAGATCCCGGAATTTGAGCGTCGGACTAATTACCTTTTGCAGGTAAGGATCAGCATTGGTTTTTCCAGGCCTTTTATCGATTACGCCGGCCTCTGGAATATAGAGCAGTGCATCCGGAGATCGTCCGGCATCCTCATTCGATAATCGCCACAACTACAAATGTCGACAAAGTCGATCACAACATCCATTCCTGCTCCTTCCAGATAGCGATAATTCCAAGTCTCACTTGGCAACCCCTTATAATCCTGGCTGTCTTGCGCTGGCGGGCGGCTATCTTGAGCGGAATAGGTGGTTATGCGGTCGGGCTGGCCATAGACAACGTAGATCCGCCCTCGATCCGTCTTCCAGTCCGGGTCCTGCGAACCGAAATGATCATTCGCGTAGGCAATTCGACGATAGTGCTCCTCTTTGAACTCGTTCTCGTAGGTGTCGGGTGTCGGATCACGGCGAAACCAAAACGCTTCGACAAATTCGTCGCGCTCTTCGTCGTTTTGAAGCGCCTTGAAAGCAGCTTTCTCCTCAGTAGTGATAATCCAAAGGACGTCTTGCTCCAGCCACGCCTTGAATGGCGCGACTTGGCCGTCAACACGTAAAATCCGGTTCTTATGGCTCTTCGAATTCACCACTGGTGATTGCGATTGCGAAAGTAGCGGTGCCGAGTGCGACAACAAGGCCAGCAGAACTATCAGACAGTATTTAGTTTTGCTTCGCTTCATTTCGGTCCTCCAAGCAGTTTGGATGCGTGGAACCTGCGCTCCACTACTGTCTGATCCTGGGATTCGCAACCGAGTAGAGAACATCGGTAAGGAAATTCACCGCGACATACGTCAGGCCAATCGCCAGGATGCAGCCCTGCACCACGTAGTAATCGCGGTTGGAGATGGCGTCGATGGTCAGGCGGCCGATGCCGGGCCAGGAGAAGATCTTTTCGGTCACTATAGCGCCAGCTAGTAACGCTCCGAACTGCAAACCGAGGACCGTCAGCACTGGAATGATCGCGTTGCGAAGGGCGTGGCGGTAAACCACGGTCCGCTCCGGGAGACCTTTGGCGCGGGCGGTGCGGATGTAGTCCTGGCTGAGTTCTTCGAGCATGGACGTCCGCACCATGCGGGTAAGGATCGCGGCCAGGGCGCTACCCATGGTGATTGCGGGGAGTACGAGATTGGCGAATGATCCGGCGCCGGAGACTGGGAGCCATCCGGCTTTGATCGCGAATAGAAGAATCAGGATTGGTCCCAGCGCGAAGTTCGGGAACGAGAGGCCGAAGAGGCTCACGACCGAGAGCAGGCGGTCGTCCCAACGGTTGCGGCGGCGGGCGGATCGAACTCCGGCGGGAATCGAGAGGACGATCGCCACAAAGAGGCTCGCCAGCGTGAGTCGGAGTGTGTAGGGATAGCGCTGGGCCAGAAGCTTCGTGACTGTCTGGTTGTAGCGGATGGAGCGGCCGAGGTCTCCGTGGAGGACGCCTTTCCAGTAACGTATGTATTGCTCGCCTAGCGGAGCGTCAAGGCCAAAAGCGTGGCGGGTCGCGGCGATATCGGCGGCCGGGGCGCCTTCGCCTAGCATTTGCTGGATGGGGTCTCCGGGGACCAGGTGGATGAGGAGGAAAACCAGGCTGACCACCAGCCAGATGACTGGGAGGGTGTAGAGGACGCGTTGGAGGAGGCTTTTCAGTTATCGGTTCTCGGTGACTTAATTCTTCTTGAGAATGCATTGATGCGGCAGCGCGTACAGGCAGTAGGGATCCTTCGACTGCGCGCGACGGCTCGCTTTGCTCGCCGTCGGGCTCCGCTCAGGATGACAATTCCTCATGTTGCTCGTCTTAATTCTGGTGCGCGCGGGCGGGACGCCGGCGCGACTAATCTCCGCCTTGTTTGGCGGCTTCGGCCTCTCCTTCCACATTCGCGGTCTTTTCTATTCTTACCCTTGCGATGCGGTGGCCTTCCAATTCCTCGACCGTGTATCGACGGCCCTCGTATTCGAAATGGTCGCGAATATTGGGAATGCGCTGCAGGCGGGCTAGCATGAAACCTGCCAGGGTTTCGAATCCGGCGTCGCGCGGCAGCGTGAGGGCATAGTCCATTTCCAGGTCGCGGATGTTGACTGAGCCTTCCAGCACCATTACAGATTCGTCTTCTAACGCAGGTTCGCTGGGAGAGACGTCGAATTCGTCTTCGATGTTACCCACCAACTGTTCCAGGATGTCTTCGACCGTGATCACTCCGGCGGTCGATCCGAATTCGTCGACAACCACAGCGAGATGACGGCGGCGCTCTTTAAATTCCGCGAGCAGTTCCGCCAGGACTTTTGTCTCCGGAACAACCACCACATCGTGCATGATCTGGCCGATCTGCATTCGGGATATGCGCGTGGCCGTAGTCTGGCCCAGGTTGCTAAGGCGGAGGCGCATCCAGCGCATGAGGTCTTTGTAGTACAGGACGCCGACAATGTGCTCAGGGCCGCGCTGCGGATCGTAAATCGGGATGCGGGAGTGCTGGCCTTCGACGACCTTGGCCAAGGCTTCGTCTAGCATCAAGTCCGAGGGTAAGGAAAAGATATCGGGGCGGGCGACCATCACTTCGCGGACAGTAATGCTGTCGAGTTCGATGGCGCTGTGGATCATCTCTTCCTGAAACTCGGGGATTTGCCCGAACTGGCGGCTGGCGGTAACGATTAATTTGAGTTCATCGGGGGAGTGGACAGCGCCTCCGCGGCGTGCCGGTGTTGCGCCGAACAGTCTTAAAACCAGTCCGCCCGAGCGGCGCATGAAGAAGAGAACGGGGCGAGTGAGAGTGAGGAAGGCTTCCATGGGGGCAGCGACCGCGAGGGCGATCTGCTCTGCGCGCTGCAGAGCGAGAGTCTTCGGAACAAGTTCCCCTAAGATCACGTGCAGGTACGTGATCAGGGTGAAGGCGATGGCGAATGCGATGGTATGGGCGTAGATGGCGACGTGGGGCAAGCGTTGAACGATCGGCATGCCTTCGACCAAGCGGGCGACCATGGGTTCGCCGATCCAGCCGAGCGTGAGGCTGACCATGGTGATGCCGAGTTGGACACCATTGACGACTTCGTCGAGGTGCTGGTGGAGGCGCTGGACTATGCGGGCGCCGATGCGTCCGGCATCGATGAGTTGCTGGATGCGAGTATCGCGGACGCTGACGAGGGAAAACTCGGCAGCGGCAAAGAACGCATTCGCTGCTACCAGGAGAAGGATCAGAAAGACCCGGAGCAGCACATAGGCGACCATTGAGGGGTAATTTTAGCAGGGGACAGGGGTCAGGGGCAGGGCGAGTGCTCAGTCACAGGTCTTGGGTATGGGTCTTGGGTACTGCGTCATCGTAATCGGACTAGGTTACTTGGCCGGCATTTGCTTCTGGAACGTGTTTAGCATCACAAAAATCCGCTGTCGATTCCGCTATCCTTTTTATGAGAGGCGGGTCTAATCGGAAGAAAGCGGGCTAGTTGGCAACGTGGCGCTTTCTTTTCGCATCGCAGCCAGCAATTCTTCGGAACTAATTCAGCGGGGGCCGCGTAATAGATGGTAAGGGCGGCAAGATGGCTCCCAATCTCCAACTTGTGGAATATCGAGGAGGATCTGTGAACGGTAACGGCACTAATGGCAAAAAGAAGCGCCGCAAACTGATGATTTGGGGCGGCGTTGGACTGGGAATCGTCCTGCTGATCGCGATTGGAGTATTTGCAGCGACGCGCGGCGGTACCAAGATCGATCCTTCGAAGCTCGCCAAGGTGGAAAAGGGAGACTTGGCCAAGAGTGTGGTGGCGACCGGCAAGGTCACTCCCATCACGAAGGTCGAAGTGAAATCCAAGGCCAGCGGCATTGTGAAGAAGTTGCTGGTGGACTACGGCGACCGCGTAAAGAAGGGCCAACTGCTGGCGCAGCTCGACAAGGTCGAGATCGAGGCCCAGGTGGAGCAATCCAAGGCAGGCCTTGAAGCAGCCGAGGCCAACTTGAAAAGTTCGCAGGCGGACTTCGAGCGCGCCAAAGTCGATGCTGAAGGACCCGATGTGCCGTTGCTGAAGCGCGCTTACGAACGCGCTGTCAATATGGCGAAGGATGGAGTGGTTTCGACCTCGGCACTGGAAGATGCGCAGAAGAATTACGAAATGGCGCTCAACAAGCAGAACGTCTCGAAGGCGCAAGTCACGGTGCTCAAGGCAAAGATCGCCCAGTCCCAGGCGAATGTTGCTCAGGACCAGGCGAATCTGAAGCAGTTGGAAGAGCAGCTCAGCTATACGGACATCATTTCGCCCATTGATGGCATTGTGCTCTCGCGCGACGTGCAAATGGGCGATGCGGTGAGCTCCATCCTGGTGTTGGGATCGTCGGCGACCCTGGTGATGACTCTTGGAGATACGAGCGAAGTTTATGTGAAAGGCAAAGTCGACGAGAGCGACATCGGGAAGGTTTATCTCGGACAGCGGGCTCGCATCAAGGTCGAATCTTTCAAGGACAAGACCTTCGACGGCAAGGTGACGAAGATTTCTCCGATGGGTGTGGAGAAGGATAACGTCACTACGTTTGAAGTCCGCGTATCGATCCAGAATCCAGGCGGCGAACTCAAAGCTGAGATGACCGCGAATGCGGAGATCATCCTGGACGAGCATAAGAATGTGCTACAGATTCCCGAAGGCGCGATTCTGTACGACAAGGACAAGAAGGCGTCCGTCGAGATTCCCGATCCGAAGGGTAAGGAAGGCAAGAATAAGGTTGCCGTCAACATCGGGATTTCGAACGGCGCGAAGACAGAAGTTCTGAGCGGGCTGAAGGAAGGCGATCAAGTTGTACTGCAGTAAAACGTGGCGCGAGATCTCAGGCCTCGGACTCCGGCTAACCAGCCTGTAGTTCTGAGGTCTGAGTTGTATAGGAACCAGCTTTAAGTCGTACGCCTCATGCAAGAGGTCGGGCCGTGACTCTCTCAGAGATTTTTCGACAGGCTGTCGCCACATTCCGGGCTCATAAGCTGCGGACGTTCCTCACGATGTTTGGGCTGGTATGGGGGATCGCGTCCGTGATTATTCTGGTTGGGCTGGGACGCGGCTTCGTCGTGGATCAGAAGAAGCACATGGAGTCGCTGGGCAAGGACCTGGTGATCGTGTGGGGCGGCCGGACGAGCACTCAGGTTGGCGGACGTGCCGCGGGGCGGGAGATCCGGCTGAATGTGGATGACGCCGAGTTGATCCGTGACGAATGCTATCTGGTCAAGAACGTCAGCCCCGAATTGCGCAGAACCATTCCGGAAGTCAGCCAATTCAATCTCGCCAATCGCGGCGTCGTCGGGATGTGGCCGTCGTACCAGGATTTCCGGTCGCTCAAGGTTACTGAGGGCCGCTTAATTACAGACGACGATGAGCGAGAAGGGCGGCGCGTGCTGGTGCTCGGATCGAAAGCATACCGGCAATTGTTTCCCGGGCAGCCGGCGATTGGCGCGACTGTGCTGGTGAAGAGCGTTCCCTACTCAGTTGTCGGAGTGCTGGCCGAGAAGAAGCAGAATTCGAATTACAGTGGGCCGGACAACGATTACTTATTTGCGCCGTATTCGGCGGTGTCACGGGACTTCCCTCCCCCGGAAAAACCTGGAGCCGGCATCACTCGCGGATATCTGGATGACATCGTGTTTGAGGTTGGCGATCCCGAAGAGCATGAGGCAGCAGTGTTGCAGGTACGGCGAACGATCGGACGGGTTCGACATTTCGATGCTGCCGACAAAGATGCGATGTTCATCTGGGACACGATGGATGGCGCCAAGCAATTGGCGAAGATTTTTGGAGTCGTAACCCTTTTCTTTGGATGCGTCGCCGTCGTGACGCTGTGCCTGGGCGGAATTGGCGTGATGAATATCATGCTGGTTTCGGTTACCGAGCGCACGCGGGAGATTGGGACACGCAAGGCGATAGGCGCTACCAAGCGCGACATCTTGCGGCAATTCTTTGCCGAGTCCGCGATGTTGACGATCGTTAGCGGAATTCTGGGGCTCAGCGTTGGAATCGGCATCTGCGTTGCGATGGTCGTCGTGCCCCTGCCAGATTTTGTGCCCCATCCGATTGTTTCGCCGATTTCAATTGTGGTTTCGATCCTTACGCTTTCGTTGATCACCGTGACGGCGGGCATGTATCCAGCCCAGCGCGCCGCGGACATGACACCTGTGGAGTCGCTACGCTATGAATAAGAAAAATCAAGTTCTCCCATCGACTTTTGAGTCCAGCGGATCGAAGTTGGGGCTGTTGATCACGATTGCGCTGGTCGTGTTGTTCACATCCGCAGCGGCGTTCGGTTCGACACCGCAGGGAACCTTCGACAAGACGCTCTCGGTCAGTGGGCCGGTCGATCTGGAAGTGCTGACGCACTCGGGCGATGTGAAGGTGCGGGCCGGTTCGTCGGGGTCGGTGCAGATTCACGGCAAGATTTATGTCGGCGACCACTGGTTTGGAGGACGGCGAGACGAAGATGTGCACGCCATCGAACAGAATCCGCCGATCCGGCAGAGTGGCAACAGTATTCACATCGAATACGTGAATTACCGGAATATTGCCATCGATTACGACATCACTGTGCCTGCGGATACAACTGTCCGCACAAAGAGTGGCTCGGGCGATCAGACGATCGAGGGCACGCGCGGCAACGCCGAGGCGCAAACGGGGTCGGGCGACGTGAGACTTGCGAACCTGCAGGGCGAGATCCGGGTGCAAACCGGATCGGGCAATGTGCGAGCACAGCAGGTTGTGGGAACCGTGAGAGGCGGCACCGGCAGCGGCGATGTCGAGATCGAAGAGACCGGACCGGGCGATATCGACATGCATACGGGTTCGGGAAACATCACGGCGAGAGGCGTGCAGGGCAGCTTCCACGGTGAAACCGGCAGCGGTGAAATCACTGCCGAAGGTAAGCCGAGCGGTGCCTGGGATGCTCGCACCGGGTCGGGGAATGTGCGCCTGCGGTTGCCATCGAATGCCGCGTTTGACGCGGACATTTCAACCAGTTCCGGTTCCATCGATGTCGGTGCTCCGGTGGAGATGACCGTACAGGGGCGCGTCGGAGATTCGCACAAATCGATCCATGGGAAAGTACGCGGCGGCGGGCCATTGCTGCGAGTACACACGGGATCGGGCGATATTCACATCGAGTAGAGATCGAAGGAGGCACGGCGATGAGCGCGGTCCCACCACTAACGACGGAGAGCCCAAAGACACTGACGGTGCGCCGGTTCGAAGTACCGGCCGTGGCGCCGATCCGTGCTCCCCGGGCCAGAAAGCGTGTCTCCTTCGTTTCCGCCATGTTTCTTAAAGAACTTGTATTGCAGGGATGGCAGGCTTTGATGCGCGATCGGACGCGGTCAGCACTGACCATGCTGGGCATCGGGTGGGGGCTGGTGTCGGTCGTGTTGCTACTGGCTTACGGGCAGGGGCTTGGTGGCTGTGTGCTCAGCGCATTTCTGAACATGGGGAACAACGTCATCGTGATGTGGCCAGGGCAGACCAGTATGCAAGCGGGCGGCCAGCGGGCGGGCAAAGCGGTCAAGTACGAGCTTGAAGATGTGGAAGCGATTCGGGACGAAGTTCCGATCATCCGAGCGGTAAGTGGCGAAATCGATCGCGACTTCGGGTTCAAGATCGGCACCCGAGTAGTTTCGATCATGGTGCGCGGCGTGGATATGCCGTACGGGCAGATGCGCAAACTCGATCTCGACGACGGACGCTACTTCAACGAGACGGATTTCGCCGATCATCGGCGCGTGGTAATCCTGGGATATCAGGCGGCAAAGAAAGTGTTTCAGGGAGCACCGGGCGCTGGACAGCACGTCGAAATTGGCGGGCTGGATTTCGAAGTGATCGGGACCATGCGCAACAAGATTCAGGACTCGATGTATCAAGGACCTGACAATGAAAACGCGTTCATTCCCTTTGCTCTGATGCGCGACCTGAAGAATTTGCGGGATCCTGACGAAATCATCATCCAGCCGACTGCGCCCGAACTGAACAAGAAGGCGTTGATGGCTGCACGGGAAGTCATTGCGCGGCGGCATCATTTTGATCCGAAAGACGACAAGGCGACGCCGGAGTGGGACACGATCGAAGACCGCGGCATGATCAATGCCTTCTCGTACGGACTGCAGGCGGTGCTGGGGCTGATTGGAGTCTGCACGCTGGCGGTGGGCGGGATTGGCGTGATGAACATCATGCTGGTTTCGGTGACGGAGCGGACTCGGGAGATCGGCCTGCGCAAGGCGGTCGGGGCGCGGCCGCGGCATATTCTGGTGCAGTTCTTACTGGAAGCTCTGGTGTTGACGTTTGTTGGCGGAGCCATCGGTATGCTGGTGGCACAGTTCCTGACGTGGGTGATTCCGCCAATGCCGTTATACGACGAGTTCTACAAGACCACAGATCATGAAGGCGCGATCTTCCTGCATGCATCGATGGGCGTGATGATTATCTCGTTCACGATTCTCTCGATGGTTGGGATCGTGTCCGGCTTCTTCCCTGCCCTGAAGGCGGCGCGGATGCATCCGATTGAGGCGCTGCGGTACGAGTAGAAAAAGCTAGATGTTGCCATTCTCGCTCTGTTCGATTTCGGACAATTCACTCCGCTTTTGATCAGGCACGCCTAGCATCGATCCACATAGCCGCGCGGAATTGTTTGATAACAATTGGGATATTCCTTGTCATCTTTGGCGATGAAAGTGCCAGCCTTGGACTGGACTCGTGTGCCGGAGGTGTCCGTGCAGACTCTGTTCAACGACGTGCGATACGCGCTGCGGCAGTTGCGCAAGATGCCAGGAATGGCTGCGCTTGCGATCCTCACTCTCGCTCTAGGTATTGGCGCGAACACCGCAATCTTCACGGTAATCGAGAGCGTTCTGCTGCGGCCATTGCCTTATGCGCATTCCGATCGCCTGGTCTATATCGGTCCCGCGGGCGATGACGCGTCTTTTACCTCCACCTCATGGCTGAACTACCGCGACATTCATACTCAGTCGACACTGCTGCAGGACGCCGCCGGGTACACGGAAGACGTCAGCGTTCTTGAAACTCAGGACAGTTCGCAGAGCATTGTGGCACCGCATGTAACGACAAATCTCTTTCCCATGCTCGGCGCACGGCCCCTGCTAGGGCGCACGTTCATCGACGCCGAGGGCCAAACCGATGGACCGCTGGCGGTAGTGCTCTCGGAGGAACTGTGGCGTCAAAGCTTTCATGCCGATCCCGGCATTGTCGGTCAAGCGGTCAAAATCAGCGGCAGGGCGCACACTATCGTTGGCGTGATGCCGCAGAGCTTCCACTTCCCCGAACAAGTGGGGGCGGATCTTCAGAAGGGAATATGGGTGCCGCTGCAGCCTACGGCGGCTATGTTGAAGGATCGGGGCTATAACTTTTTCAACGTGGTGGGCGAGCTTCGTTCGGGGGTCACGATTGCCCAGGCGCAGCACGAATTTGATGCGATTGCTGCTCACATTCCCCGAGATGATTCCCATCCAGAAATCAAATTTCGCGCCTTCTCGTACCAGAAATTGCTCACAGGGCCGGTGCGCCCGGTTCTCTATGCTCTCTTTGGCGCACTGGCGCTGGTCCTGCTTATCGCCTGCGCCAATGTCTCCAACCTACTGATTGCCCGTTGCCTGGCGCGCCAGCAGGAATTCGCCGTGCGGACAGCCCTCGGCGCCGGCCGAGCAAGGCTCGTCAGTCAAATGCTGGCCGAAGGTTTGTCGCTAAGTCTGCTGGGTGGTGGAGCCGGGCTACTGCTCGCGCAGCTGGCCATGATGGGGATTCGAAAGCTACCCGACGGAACCATCCCACGCGCCGATTCGATCGCGATTCACTGGACCATCGTGCTGGCGCTGGGCGCAATCGCCGTCCTCACAACGTTGCTGTCATCGCTGCTGCCAGCGCTTCTAGTGGGACGTGCGAATCCTCAAGCTGCGCTGCAAGCCGCTTCGCGAGGCATCGGCTCGCGCACGGTAGGGGGAAAGCTCAGTGGAGCCCTGGTTGCCGGCGAAGTCGCTCTTTCTACCCTCCTCCTCGTAGGAACCGGATTGCTCTTTCACACACTCTGGAATCTGGGAAAAGCGCGGCTGGGCTTTGAGACCGCGAACATCACGACCTTCACCGCCATGCCCGCCGATGCCGCAGGTTTTTCCGCGCTGGCCGTGTCGGAGGACACAGCAAACGCGCCAGCCTCAGTCGCCACTCTCACCTATCAACCGGTTCTCGAGCGCATGCGCCGAGTGCCCGGGATCGAAAGTGCTGCACTGGTCACGGCGTCGCCTCTTTCGGGATGGGATTTAAGTTCGGACTTCAAGATTGTCGGGCAGCCGGATGATCCCGCGAATCCGGGCGTGGCGCGGGTCACGGCCGTGAGTGGCGACTACGCCAGAACTCTCGGAACCCCCGTCATACGCGGACGCATGATTACCGACGATGACGTTGCCTCTGCTCCTTTTGTAACAGTCATCAACGAAGCCCTCGCCCGAAAATACTTCAAGGGCAAGGATCCTTTGGGAATGCAAATCGATGTTGGAGGCAAGGACACGGGAATGCTCAAGCCGTATACGATCGTCGGGATTCTTGGCGACCAGGCGGACCACAACGTCGGCGCTGATGTTCAACCGTTCCTCATGCTCCCGCAGCAACAGGTTCCAACCACATCGCTCTTTTACCAGGCGCTCTTGAAGACGATTGTTCACTTCGCCGTCAAAACCAGGAGCAACATTCCGGTCGCCTCGGAAATGCGTTCGGTATTCCATCAGGTCGCCCCCGGCATCGCGCTGGACAGCTTTCAGACTATGCAGGAAACGGTCGACCAGAACACCTTCAGCCAACGGCTGGGATTGTATCTGGTCGGCTCTTTTGCGGGGCTTGCCGTCGCGATGGTAATCGCCGGACTTTACGGGGTGTTATCGCAGCTCGTGGGCTATCGCCGCCGCGAGATCGGCGTTCGCATGGCGCTGGGTGCGACCCGGCAGAGTGTGGCGCAAATGGTCTTCCGTCAGGGCTCGATCGTAATCGGGATCGGACTCGCCATAGGTCTGCTTTTGGCCTTTCCGGCGGCACGCCTGATTCAGAGCTTCTTGTACGAGGTGCGGCCTTTGGACGCCTGGACCTATGCCTCCGTTGTGCTTATGCTTCCGGCAATCGGCTTGGCGGCGGCGCTTTTGCCGGCGCGCAGGGCGGCATCTATTCAGCCGATGCAGGCCTTGCGGGAGGATTAGAAAGCCAAGATTTCCTCCGTGAGCCTCTGCATCCTCCGTGGTTGAAGGTTTTTTTTCACCACAGCGGGCACAGAAGCTCACGTAGAAATACCTCGTTGATGAGCTGCGTGTCGACCCTGGACGTATCGAGCAGTTTGGGATTCGCGGGCCGGTAATTTTGTAGCTACGATCGCTGAAGCCAGACGCGTCAGCGATCGCTTGCTTCTTCAGACGAATACTTCTCCGGGTAAGGCGGTCAAAGTTCGCGAAGCCAGAGTATTTTGAATCACGCGCCTGGGCTGCGCGGACAATGAGGTGTCGCTCTGGACGCGTTCGATCCGCAGTTTCAGAGTGCGCTCGATCTGGCGGAGTTCAATGACTTCGGCTCCTGCAACCAGACTCGAGGCTTGCCCTTGCAGACCTGCTCTGCCGGTACGTCCCACGCGATGGATGAAGTCTTCGGCCATCTTCGGTAGGTCATAGTTGATGACGTGGGCGACCTCGTCGACATGCAGCCCACGGGACGCGACATCCGTTGCTACAAGCACTTGATAGCGGCCTTCCTGAAACCCACTCAGGGCCGCGTTCCTTTGGGATTGCGAGCGGTCGCCGTGAATCACACCGGCGTTGAAGCCGTCGCGCACTAAGTCTTTAGCTAACCTTTCGGCGCCACGTTTCGTGCGGGTGAAGATCAAGGTCTGGCCCTTCTCTGCGTAGAGCAGTTGGCGGAGAACATCGATCTTTTCGCCGGGCCGCACTTCGTATGCCCTGAGTTGCACGCTTTCGGCGGGCTTCAGCACGGAGCCAAGAGCAACCCGCACCGGATCGCGCATGTAGTCGTTTACCAGGCCCGCAACGGATTGTTCCATGGTAGCCGAGAAGCACAGAGTCTGTCGCTTCGCGGGGAGCACCGACAAGATTCGCCGGATCGCGGGTAAGAAGCCCATGTCGAGCATGCGGTCGGCTTCGTCGAGCACGAGAATCGACACGTGCCGCAGGTCGGCAAATTTGCGATTCATCAGATCCTGCAGGCGCCCGGGGGTGGCAATCACCAATTGCGAACCGGCTCGTAGGCTTTGAATCTGGGCCTTCTCCGAGACGCCTCCGATGACGAGGGCCGCCTTTGGCATTCTGCGGTTGCGCAGTTGCTCGTACTGTTCGTGAACCTGCATGGCGAGCTCACGGGTCGGAAGCAGGACCAGTGCGGTGGTGTGGCTCGACGGCTCGCGCTGAAGCGTTTCAATCAGCGGGATGAGAAATGCGAGGGTCTTACCGGTGCCCGTTTGGGCGGTGCCGATGACGTCTCGGCCTTCGAGAGCGGAAGGAATCGCGCCTTCCTGGATGGGGGTTAAGTTGGTGAATTGAGCTGCCGCCAGCTTCTCCTGCAATGCAGAAGATACGGGCAGTTCTGAAAACGTAGTCATTCGATCTTTTTTCTTTCTAGAGGGGCCGTTTGTCACGCACACTCTGACACACGTCAAGAGCCGCAACGCCGCTCACATTTGAGTTTGGAATTTGCGCTAACTAAACGGCGGGCAGGAAAGGCGGAGATGAAGCTGGTCAAAAGAAGCAGGACCACCGCGTCACAAGCAAACCGTGGAAAAAGCGTCAAGAACAGTATAGCAGAAGCGGGTGGTTTGTACGCCGCTTCCCTATTACCTCAGTGCCTTGACGCACAGCTCTCCGGCAAATTAACTTCGCCGGTACAGGGATAATTCTGTCTTCCAGCGAGGATCAAGTTGGCGCATCGTCCGATTATTACCCTTACTACTGATTTTGGGACTAATGACCATTTTGTGGGCGCCGTGAAGGGCGTCATTCTCGACATCGTGCCGGAGGCGGCGATTGTCGATATTTCGCACGCAGTGCAGGCCTTTGATGTACTCGACGGAGCGATCGCGATCTCGCAAACGTATTCGTATTTCCCGACCGGGACTGTGCATATGGTGGTGGTCGACCCGGGTGTGGGCACGACGCGGCGGCCGATTATCGCGTCGAGCGATGGCTATCACTTTGTTGCGCCCGACAATGGCGTGCTGTCGATGGTGTACGCGAAGGAAGAGCGTATTCACGTGCGGCACGTCACCTCCGACCACTATTTCCACCAGCCGGTGAGCAATACCTTTCATGCTCGGGACGTTTTTGCGCCAGTCGCTGCTTATCTGGCGAAGATGGTGGATTCGCACAAGTTTGGGGACGAGATTGAAGACTACGTGAAGTTCGCCGCGCCAAAACCGAAGCCTGCTGGCGAGAACAAATTGCGGGGGGTGGTGCTGAAGGTGGATCGCTTCGGGAACCTGATCACGAACATCACTCCGGAGGATGCACCGGCGCTATTTTCCGGCAAAGCGGCGTTCAAGATTGTTGTGGGAAGCAAAGAGATCACGGAAATTCGCAGCGCCTATGCTGAAGGCGGTCCCGGGGAGGTGTTTGGAATCCTCGGGAGCATGGGATATCTGGAGATCGTTGCGAACCGGGCGCCGGCGGCGCAACTCACGGGAGCTGGCAAGGGGGCCGAGGTCAGCGTTCTACTCGGAGGGGCAACTGCAGCGGGCAAGGGAGCATAAGTTCCGATGCCGCTAGTGAAGAAAGATTCCGCAGGCCGTATCCAGCAATAGTCCCAGGGACAACGCGATCACCACACCGAAGGCGTAGCTCGACTCCCGAACATAACGCAAGGCGACGACGCCGGCTTCAAGCAAGGCGATTCCATTCAACACCGAGAACATCCACGTCCGGTGCACGGCGAGCGCAAAGCCCAGCATGACTGATGAGAAGAAGCAGGCCAAATCGATGACGACGCCCAGAAGGAATCCCAGAAATACCTGAAGAGTCGAACGCGAATCGTTTTGTGGCGTCTCGAACATGCTGGTTTGGATGAGGTCAGCGCCGAAGAACTCACGAGCTCTTTGGTTTGGGATGGGCGTAGCGTTCCATTTCTCCGGTCCAGCGCAGGAATCGCCAGAGTTCGCTGCGCTCGCGCCACATGAATTCCCAAAACTCCACGAAGCCAATCTGCTTCATCTTCACGCCCGTGTAGGTTTCGATGCGCCAGAGAAGATACGGACTACGCCAGGGAGCCAAACGATGGCCACGAGTCGCGTTCCAGAGGAAGCGGATCTTGTTGCGCATGTTGCCCCAATGATAGCCAGAACGGATGCAGAATGACAGTCACGAAAGGAACGCCGCTAGCGCGGCGGGACAGCCTCCTCGATTTCGCTTAGGGCAGGCTTAGGCGGCTGTCCCCACAGAGACCTCCCCGGGCGGGAATCGACATAATCTACCCCATGTTAGAATCCAAGCTCTGCCTCGATCTTCTGCATGACTGACCTAAACGCCCGCCAAAAAGCTGAAGACTTATACTATTCGGCTCTCGACCTGATGGCCGAGGGACACCCGGAGAAGGCGGTTGCGGCCTATCAAGAGTCGTTGAACATCGACCCGACTTTTACCGAGGCCATGCACGGACTGGCACGGGCGCTGCAGGATTTGCAGCGCTTCGATGAGGCGATTGAAGTGGCCACGAAGATCGCCGAGATAGATCCGGACGACGTGCTCGCGCACACCAGCCTATCCGTTCTGTACCAGAAAAAAGGAATGATCGCTGAGGCCGAGGCCGAGGGAGCTAAGGCGAGGGTGTTGGGTTGGAAGCAGCAATTGAAGAAAGGAAGTTAGTCGCTTCCGGCAACCTTCTAGGTTCCGGGCATGGAAGCATCCTCCGCTGCACGCGTCGGGACGGGTCGATGGACGCGAAATCTGGCGGGAATTCTTAAAAGCGGCGATGTCAGGAAGCCGATCATCGGCGATCATGCAGGCAAAAGAAGCGAAACACCAGGGCTTCCGAAAAACAATGCCCCTCTGAACCCGTCCCGCCTGGCTATTCCGCCACTCGCGAAAAACTAACCGCAAACGGAGCCGGTGGCGGTACCTGCGAATGGCGAAGCCAGCGGCGGCGCGAAACGAAGCGGTAACGGATCAGAGTCCAGACGGCCAGCCAGCCGTCGGAAAGGCGGATCTTCTTTCCCTCTTCCGCGGATCGGGGACGGTACGAGATCGGCACCTCCTCGATCTTTTCTCCCATACGGCAAATCTTGGATGTCACTTCCGGACAAAACTCAAAGCGCCGGCACTCCAGTCGCAATTGCGCAAGCAACAGGCGTCGAAAGGCTTTGTAGCAGGTAGCCTCGTCGTGAATCCTGGTGCCGTAGAGAAAGTTCGTGAGGTGGGTTAACAGCTTGGCGCCGAGAAAAAAGCGGAGCCCCCGCTCAGGGCGATCGGGCCTGACCCCATAAACAACATTCGCTCTCCCCTGCTGCAAAGGCTCTAACAGCGCAGGATAGTCCTTGGGATCGTATTCAAGGTCCGAATCCTGGATGAGAACATATTCGCCGCGAGCGTAGGTGAGGGCGGTGCGAATCGAAGCGCCTTTGCCGCAGTTCCTTTCGTGGAAAACAATGGTGACGTCTTCGCGCGGCGAAAGGGCAAGCAATTTCTCACGAGTACCGTCGGTCGAACCATCGTCGACGATAACGACTTCTTTCTTGACGGGAGAAGCGAGAACGGCCTGCAACAACTCTTCGAGGTGGAGTACCTCGTTGTAGACCGGCACGATTACCGACACGCATCCCGCCCAGCGATCTTGCATTGCCGGGTGGTCATGACGAGGGAGAGTCTCCAAAAAATTCACGCCTGAGCTCTATTTAACCACACTGTCTGGGCACTGGTGAAAGCGAACCTTTGGCGGAAAATGCACAGTGAATTTCACGAGTTTAAGCATGGCTTTTTCGCCGTGAATCCAATTCTCGGCTAAACTAGCAAGGTACCTCCTCGAAGTCTCGCAATGATTAACGGCAAACGCATAGCTGTCGTCATGCCCGCGTATAACGCGGAGAAGACTCTGGAAGCCACGGTGGGAGAGATCCCCGATCTCGTCGACATCCGCATCCTGGTCGACGACCACAGCCGCGACCAGACGGTGGCACTCGGCCGCCGGCTCGGGCTGCTGGTCTTCCAGCACGATCGCAACTATGGTTATGGACGGAATCAACAGACCTGCTACCGCGAAGCCTTAACCGCGGGTGCCGACGTCGTTATCATGCTCCACCCGGACTACCAGTACACGCCGCTGCTGATCACAGCCATGGCCAGCATGATCGCCTATGACGTTTACGATGTGGTTTTAGGTTCGCGCATCATCGGAGGCCGCGCCCTGTTGGGCGGTATGCCGCTCTACAAGTACATCTCTAACCGCCTGCTCACCGCGTTTGAGAACCTGTTTCTGCGGGTAAAGCTTTCCGAATACCACACGGGTTACCGCGCCTTCAGCCGCCAGGTGCTGACGGGGTTGCCGCTGCTGGAGAATTCCGACGACTTTGTCTTCGACAACCAGATGCTGGCGCAATGCGTGCACTTTGGTTTCCGCATCGGAGAAGTCTCGTGTCCGACGAAGTATTTTGAGGAGGCGTCGTCGATCAACTTCCGCCGCAGTGTGAAGTATGGATTGGGGGTTCTGGCGACCACTTTGCAGTTCGCCGCGCAGCGGATCGGTGTGCTGCATCTACCGCGATTCAGCCAGCAGGGCCGTAAACTTGAAGCCGACCGCGAGCCCTATTACGCCTCGCACTCGGCAACAGCGCGTTCGACTTAGGCATCAAACCCGAGCCTTTCGCTCAGGCAGCTAAAAGGGAGATCATGGCGATGAAAAATGTGGGAATGACAGTTGGCGCAATGCTGCTATTGGTGCCAGCTTCCTGGGGAACCGAAAATCCGCCCAAGAAGTACCATACGGGCTCATCGCATCCGCACCACTCACTGGCGCAAACCCAGGCGAAGGGACATGCGCGGTCGAGCGGTTCCAGCCCGTTGCTGTCGAAATCGCAATCAGGACGGGAGCGAGAGCTCGAACGGCTCGAGCATCAGAACACGGTGCATGCTCAGGCCCAATCAAGTCAACGAAGCGCCAAGGCCAGCGCGCAAGCGCCGCGCCTCCATCCTGAGCAAACTGGACATGGCTCTGGTATCAACTACAGCTATCACCCTCCGCGTACCCCAACAGCAGGATCTGGTAGCCGAAAGCATTGAAGCCCGTTCTGCCTGGCTTATGGACTCGCGTTCGGCACCTGGGTTAGAGCCCTGCGCGGCAATGCTAAGAACTAAGAATCTCGACAACAGAGTCGCTGATCTTGGGTGGTTGTAACGAGCGAGAAACATTCTCCATATAAGCTTGCGGTTGCGATGCCCTAATGTGGGTTGCATCCGATGAGCAGGACGGACAAGGCTGCGTGGTGATGGCATCCATGACGGAGGTGCGGATCGACGAAGTTCGGGACGCGACGAGCATCGGCTATCCGTCTGAATTGGGGCCGGGAGTTGTCCATATGTGGCAACGCCGACTCGATGTCCGCGCCGAAGGACTGAGCGCTTGTTACAGCCTGCTTTCGAGGGAGGAGCAAGATAGGGCCCGCCGATTCCGCATCGAACGGCCGCGTCGCGAATTTGTTCTGACTCGCGGAACCCTGCGCTCTCTGTTGGCTTTTTATCTTGGAAGTAGTCCGCAGGAGGTGCGCTTCCGCTACACGGCTCAGGGAAAGCCGGCCCATGAGGGTGACAGCGACTTGAGCTTCAATGTCTCTCACACCGACGGTCTGGCGCTTATGGGATTTGTGAAGCGCCGTGCAATCGGGGTAGATGTGGAGAACCTGGACCGTAAAATCGAGGCACAACGACTGGCGGAACGATTTTTCTCCGAACGCGAGCGTCAGGCCCTGCGGCCTCTTCGCGGGGATGAATTGCAGGCCGCCTTTTTCCGATGCTGGACCAGGAAGGAAGCCTATATCAAGGCGAAAGGGAACGGCCTTTCGCTGCCACTACACCAGTTCGACGTTTCGATCGCTGAGAGCGATCGTGACGCGCTTCTCGGAACAAGGCCGGATCCCGCAGAGGCTGGACGATGGATGGTGTGCGACGTGCCGATGGGTCCGCGATTTGCGGCGGCAGTTACGGTGCAAAAGGACGACACATAGGATTCGTCCAATTGGCCACTTGCCAGCAGTCGGAGGCAGCAGAGATTCAGCGATCCTATCCCGGGAAGCTCGTTGGCCAAACTGCGCAGGGATTTGCACACAAAATATGGGTTGATGCCACCGCTGAGGCGCAAAAACAAAAGTTTAAGCTTTTATCCTTATCAACTTACAGTACAATAACCGTACACAGTCGCTAGAGCAGCAACGATTGAAGTCTCGTCTGTATCCCCGAATTGCAGTCCGGGAAGTCATCAATTGATTCCTTCTGCGAAACGCTGAATCTACATGCAATAAATCCAAATCAACGAATCTGGGAGGCTCACGCTCTTGTCCGCTTCGACTAGTCATCTGATTGCTCCTCACGGTGGTGAACTGACCGATCTGCTTGCACCACCGGAAAAAGCCGTAGAACTGAAAGCCCATTCTCGCGAATGGCCGTCCTGGGACCTTACGGCCCGCCAACTCTGCGACCTCGAACTGCTGATGAGCGGAGGATTCTCTCCGCTGCGCGGCTTTATGACCAAGGCCGACTACGAAGGCGTCTGCCACAACATGCGGCTGACCAGCGGGACCTTGTGGCCGATGCCGATCACTTTGGACGTGACGGAAGAATTTGCCAAGAAACTGACGTCCGGGCAGCAGCAAAGTGGCGCTGCGCGATCCGGAGGGCGTGATGCTCGCGGTGCTGCACGTGGAAGAAGTCTGGCAACCGGACCGCGCCGCCGAAGCCAAGGCCGTGTTCAACAGCACCAGTAAGGCACACCCGGGCGCAAACTACGCAATGAACCTTGCCAATCCCTGGTACGTGGGAGGGCGGGTCGAAGGGTCTGCAGCTGCCCTCCCACTACGACTTCCGCACTTTGCGCTTTACTCCCGCGGAATTGCGCAATGAGTTTGCCCGCCTGGGATGGCGGCGCGTTGTGGCGTTCCAGACTCGAAATCCCATGCACCGCGCGCACGTCGAACTGACATTCCGTGCCGCCAAGCAAGTGGAAGCCAACCTTTTGATCCATCCCGTCGTCGGAATGACGAAGCCGGGGGACGTCGATTACTACACGCGCGTACGCTGTTATCAGTTGCTGAGCTCGAAGTATCCGCAGGGAACGCAGAAGCTCTCTCTGTTGCCCCTTGCCATGCGCATGGGCGGACCGCGAGAGGCGATCTGGCACGCACTGATTCGCAAGAACCACGGCTGCACCCATTTCATTGTTGGGCGTGATCATGCGGGGCCGGGCAAAGACACCGACGGCAAGCCGTTCTACGGTCCGTACGAGGCACAGGAAGTATTCAAGAAGCACGAGGCGGATATCGGCGTCACCATGGTCCCCTTCAGCATGATGGTCTATCTGGAAGACGAGGATCGTTACGTTCCCGATGACGAAGTGAAGAAGGGCGATCAAGCGTTCTGAACATCTCCGGCACCGAACTGCGTCAGATCGGCTGAATGAAGGGCGTGACATTCCCGGATGGTTCACCTATCCCGAAGTTGTCAACGAATTGCGGCGCAGCTTTCCGCCTCGCGCCAAGCAAGGCGTGACGATCTTCTTCACCGGACTTTCGGGCTCCGGCAAATCCACCATCGCCAACGTGCTGCTGACCAAGTTCCTGGAAGTTGGCGGACGTCCGGTGACCTTGCTCGACGGCGACCTGGTGCGCAAGCATCTTTCGTCGGAACTTGGATTCTCGAAGGAGCACCGCGACATCAACATCCGGCGCATTGGCTATGTGGCGTCGGAAATCACCAAGAACGGTGGCATCGCCATCTGCGCTCCCATCGCGCCGTATGACGCGACGCGCAAGCACGTGCGCCAGATGATCGAGCCCTATGGCGGATTCATCCTGGTGCACATCGCCACGCCGGTCGAAGTCTGCGAACAGCGCGACCGCAAGGGCCTGTACGCCAAGGCTCGCGCGGGCATCCTCAAGGAGTTCACCGGAATCTCCGATCCCGTATGAAGTCCCAGCGGATGCCGAGGTAACCATCAACACTGGCGAACTGTCAGCCCGAAGAAGCCGCGCAGGAAATTATTCTGCACCTGGAGCGCGAGGGCTTCATCGGAGTAAATGGAGCAGCGGCCTAACACAACGACGAATCGGCCATGTGACGCTACTGGCAGCCAAAATCCTGGTCGGCTTTGTCGTCGGGTACTCTGATCGGAATGACCGGCGTGGGGGGCGGCGTGTTGCTGCTCCCCGTGCTGATCTTTGGCTTGCGGGTCCCGCCGATCGTGGCGGTCGGTTCCGACGCGCTGTTCAACTTCTTCACCAAAATTCCGGCCGAGCCTGATGCACCTGAAGAAAGGCACGGTTCGCAGCAAAGTGGTGATCGCTCTGGCGGTGGGCAGCATTCCCGGCTCGATCGCCGGAGTGAATCTGCTGATGCACATCCGCACGCTCTACGGCGACGGCGTCAACAACTTCATCAAGACTGCAGTTGGAGTGCTTCTGATCATCATTCCCACTCTGTTGCTGTTCCAGAAGCAAATCGAAGAGCAGCGTCGCGAACCGTCCGCCGACGATGAAGGGTTTCGCCGGCATGGCCGTGATCGGCCTGGTTGCCGGGTTTCTGGTGGGCATGACTTCGGTGGGATCGGGCAGCATCATCATGATGCTGTTGCTGCTGTTCTACAGTTTTCCGCCCAAGGTGAACGTTGGGACGGACATCGTGCATGCGGTGATGCTAACGGGCGTGACCGGATTCTGCACTTCCGACTATGGCAACGTTGATCCCCGGTTGGTCGTGTCGCTGCTGATTGGCTCGATTCCGGGCGGCCTGCTGGGTTCGCATCTGGCAACTCGGGTTCCCATGCTGTGGCTGCGTCGAATACTCTGCGCTTGCTGCTGGTCACCGGAGCCCGCATGTTGTGGCCCACATTCTAGAGACGATCCATTTTTTCAAGGACGACATGACCTCTGCCTATTCGGACATTCTCGCCCGCATTGAGGCCGCCATTGAAGCCGCCCGCGCTGTATTTGCCCGTTTCACGCCGGGCGCAATTGAGACGGAATACAAGATCGGACACGATCCTGTCACCGAAGCCGATCGCGCCGTCGACGCCGTGCTGCGCCAGAATCTGCTGCGCGACGGCGAAGGCTGGCTTTCCGAAGAGAGCGCGGACGACCTGTCGCGGCTCGACAAGAGCCGAGTCTGGGTGGTTGATCCGCTCGACGGCACGCGCGAGTTTGTTGCAGGCATTCCGGAGTTCTGTGTCTCCATCGGATTCGTGGAGGACGGCACGCCCGTCGCCGGAGGAATCTGTAATCCCGCAACCAATGAAATTTTCCTCGGAGCCGATCGATACCGGCGTGCTCTACAACGGGCAAGCCGGCACGCCCAGCCAGCGGACGGCCCTGAAGGTGCCGCTGATTCTGGCCAGCCGCAGCGAAGTGAAGCGCGGCGAGTGGAAGCAGTTTCAGAACGGCGATTCAAAATTCGCCCCATGGGTCGGTGGCCTATAAGCTGGCGCTGGTTTCGGCAGGACTCGCCGATGTTACTTTCACGCTGACTCCCAAGAACGAGTGGGACGTCGCCGCGGGAGCGGCTTTGGTGAGGAGTGCAGGAGGCTTTGTGAGCACGCTCGACAAAACCAGCATGACCGCCAATCACCGCGATCCCCTTCTGTCTGGTCTGCTGGCAAGCGGGCCTTTGTTGAAGGACGAACTGCTTCGTCTGGTGGAGCCTCACATCCGGGTGGCGGAACAGGCTCGGTAGTAGCCCGTGGTGCCACACGTTCAGCAAATCCTCTAGCAAAGATGAACCCTGGAGCTGCTGGGCATTCGCAGGCCCTCGTTTCTTGCCGTTGCAAACAAACACACTTAGTGGGTTCGTTTGGCAAAATCTGCCCCAAAATGTAGTTAACGCTTCCCTTGGACTGCTTTCGGATCCGGAGGCGCATTCCCGCGAGTTTTCCCGTTCTGTAAACTGTGTAGCATCTGGATGGCCCGGTAAAAGTCGCGTTTCAGAGACGATTGATACCGCAGTATGGTGTCCATAGCACTTGTGATCCGAAGTTCCATCTCGGACCCGCCATCTTTAGGCTTCCCTCTCATCTGACAGCAAAACTTCGCCGTGACCCTTGATGCTTGCCCTCAGCACAGCTCCTGGCACTCCCATTGCCTAAAACGCAAGGCGAATCGTTTCCACCCTGGTCTAAGACGCGACAGCGAAAAATGGCAGTTCTGAATCATCCGCAGAAGCCGACGCCAACTATGATCGCGGGACAGACCTGTCGTCTTCATTCGTCGCCGTTGATACTCGGCTCCCACGTCCCTCAGGTTGCCCACTGAGCCTGCTTGCAGGCACTTCACCAGACCAGATCTCGCTCCGGGGATCGCCGATCTCAGACAGCCCTGGCGACCTCCGCACTCGGGAGTCGGATCTCCTCGAGTGCGCACTTCTCTGCAGGGAGGCCTCCGCCTGCACGGAGTACATGTGTCCGAACTGATCTGTGAACGTGACGCCAACTTTCGTGATCATCCGATCTCGGAACTTCTCCGGAATCCGTTTGTGACCGCTCGCGACCAGCCAACCCTCAGCGACATCTCCGCGATCATGAAAGTGCAGCCCCGTTTTCAATCCTGTCGTTGAGTGTCTCCCTTTCGGTAAAGTCGAATGCGGCCGGGTCACCGTAGAGCCCTTTCGCGTTGGCGCACACGGCAATCAATTCCGCATCCCACTCGGACGCTAGATCAAGGTTTTCCAATATCAAATTACTTCGCAGAGAAACTACGCGCACATGAATCGCGTACCAACCGCAGTGGGCAGTTCGCACAACAGGTTTCCTCCCCTGCGGAGCCACGCAGATATCCAGATCATTCGAGGCCTCCGGCAATTCGCTGGGAATTCACAATCAAGGCCGGCAGCCCGGAGATCCTGCACCAGCACCAGGTACCTAGCCTGCTCCCGTCGACTAAGTTGAGTTTTTTTTATGGGCCTCGCTTTCACCTCCTCAGGTTGGAAAAAGGTATAAATCCTACAAAACCTGCATACCCTACATAAGTCTTTTGGTATCAGATTTCTGCGGAGAGCAAAGCGCACAGTTGGCGACAGGGCGTAGATTCAAGCTCAACCGCGCCGCCAGCTGGTGAAGAAGAAGGCGGTTGTCTCGGAGAACTGCAAGACCGCGCCGTGCCCATTGCGATCGTGACGAAAACCGAAGTTCCTCAGCTTTCCATCCGATCTCGGCCGCGTTGTATTCCAAAATCTCGCCGCGGCTACGCATAAGGGTGTTGACGAGCTCAGTCGCCCACCGGGTGAGGCCAATCTCCGGTCCGCGTGGCAGGGAGCCCACGTTTACCTCGATCATGGTTAAGTGAACGTCACAACCGCGTTGTGCGAGCTGGTCTTCCTCCAAGCATCGAAGACACGGTGCAATTGACTCAGCAATCTCAGCGTCACCAAGTACGCTAGCCGCGAGGTTGCGAGCGACTTCACTGCCCACGAAAGTCGAACCGAGCTAGCTGGGAGAGAAGTTTCGCACCGCGTCGAGGTTTCGCAAGCGATAGTCCAGCTGCTGCGGCTGCAGCTCCTGCGCAATCGCCTCCAGTTGGCGCTCGTCTAACGCAGGGACGTCGCAACGTGTGGGTGGAAGCGCCAGGTATACGCCTTCGTCTTCCCGCGCATATGCCATCCCAAAAAGGCCGCTTTAGAGCTGGCAACCGAGCGGACTTTGCCCCTTCCGAAAACGTGCACAACCCGGTAGTTGGAAGTGCTCCACAGAGCGCGCATCCGAGGCGCCAAGTCAGGCTGATTGACCAGAAACGTAGCCCCCATCGGCGCAAGCGCTAGGAAAGCAGCGCGGCTGAGATCACCCAGCACAACAGGGCGGCGGCACACGCAATGCAGAGCCGAAAAAGTCTAATCGCGTGGCCCATATCCGGACCCGAAATCAGCAGACTTGGCGAACTCGACAGGCACTCCGGAAACCATGAGCTCGCGGCCCAAGCTGTCACCAACGCGGACTCCCGTTGTGGCAGACCTGCATGGGCTTCGAAAAGCTCCCGGACTCGACGAAGAAGTTTCCGAGTTGATCCGCAGAGTTTCGTGTCGTGCGGCAGGCGGATCGCTCGCCACATCGCCTCGTCCAAGTTGGGCGGCTGGTAGACGCGGTGGGGATGCTCAATACGCGTTGCGATTTTCTTTTTCGCGCTGTACTCGTGCTGTACTGAAGAAGAGAAGAAGAAGTCGACCAGAGGAGGCAGACGTAACAAGTTCAAGCACCGAGCCGTCAGCGAACGTTTCCCCAACGGTCGTAACGAGTTTTGGATCTGCTGAAAGCGGAGGGTTTGGCATGTTCCCCTCGATCACTGCGGGACATAAATGACCTGCAGGGCACTGACCAGAATGAATGTGAGCTCTCGCTACCTCAGTCGGTAGTCGGAGCCATCGAAACCAATCCTATGTTTCTTAAGCAGTTTTTCCGAAACAGATTCATTCTGGATCGAGGGAGCCAGTGTTCCTGACGTCTTACGTTTCAACCGCCTGGCCCGGGGCCATTCTAGCAACTGGGGATCACCGCGGCAATGGTTTACTCGTCCAGTTTTACTCGTCCAGTAGACGGTGACACTTTTCGTTTCTTTTTCTGAGATTTGGGCAACGACAGTCCGGATGCGGTAGCCGAGAGACGGGTGAAGAACGCACGGTATTGTGGATTCTCCTCCTGACTGGCGGAATACGCAGATTGAGCTTTTTCATCTCCAGCGAGTGGGAAGCTATCTTGGCAGAGCGTTCGGCGCGTGGGGGTGTGGGGGTGGGGGGTGCGGTTGGCGCGTCCGACCGCGCCGAGTGGGGAGACGTTGACGGCATCTCGGACGCACCAGTAGTCCGCGTTGCTGGGGCATGCTTGTTCGAAGTCGGCGGCTAGCTCATCGCCACCTCATCTTGCACTGCGCGGAGCAGGAAGGATAAGCGGTGTAGCGCCGTTGCGGAACGATGGCCCAATATCGAATGCCAGCGCAAAAATAGTCAGCCACCGGTATCCGGCGGCAGTTTTCTTGAAACGCAGTGAACTTGCGGCGAATGGGTGGTGCGCGCCTAGCGGAGGAGCTATCGGGCAAAATAGATCGCAAATTGGAAGTAACGTGTTCGGCTCCGCCTTGTTGAGGTCCGACGAAATTCGGCCTTTTCTTGTCGCTCCTTTTTGTTGCGGCCCCTTCCTTGGCTTTCGCCCATCGCGCGAGGACGGCCTTACGTGCGATCTCCGCTTCTTTCTTCCGGCGTCAGCCGAGCCGCGCAAATTTTACCGCCTTTGGAACCGCCAAGTCTCCCGAGGGCGACGGCGTTCGAATTTTTCTTCTTAGGCATTAGCTCGCACCGATCAAGCTTAACAGAAACGAAAAGCACTTGACTACTTAGGCGCCTATGTATAATTTATACGTAGGCGCCTAAGTATAGACATCCGGAGCGCCCGCAGAAGGAGCTCTACGATGAAAAACCCGAAGGCGGATGTAAACAGTCGTACGCCTTTCCCGAAGAACCTGGACCAACGTAACCCGAGAAGCTTGCGTCACATTGGCGGGTATTGTAGAAGAGCACAATTTTTCGGTTGCTTGTGGGGATTTGCTTTACCTAGGTAACCACTGGTACGTCACCCACACAGGCTTGTTGGGTTTCGCACCGTCGCAATCGGTGCCCACAGCCCATGTTCAGCCGCGTCGACGACTTCTGTGATCCTGCCCCGCCCAACGCTGGGCATTCAAAGCAACGGTTTACAAGTCACGGAACTGCCGAGGATTCGTCGGCTACGGCGATGCCGATCCGTCCAATGTCTCTCCCCTGGTCCACGGCGCCGAGATGCGCGTGGCCGAGACCCGGGCGGTCAACCGGGCCCTGCGCAAGGCCTACGGCATCGGCATCTGCTCGGTCGAGGAAATCGGCTCCTTTGCCGAACCAGCTCCGCCTCCTCGCGAGTCGAAGAAGCTCCCGCCCAGCCGGTCAATGGCAAGAACGGAAACTACGGCGGCCCCAAGGTCCGCGACCGCCTCTGCCAGCTGATCCGCCAGCACCAACTCGATGCCAACCTGGTCAAGTCCTACGCCGTCGATTTCTGCGGCACCAAGACCCTCCGCGAAGCCACCCGCGAGCAGGTCGAAGCTTCGTCGCCCACCTGGCCGACTGGGCCGAGAAAGACCGCAATGCCCTGCTCTGCCAGCTCAACAGCTATCCCGAGCAACAAGGAAGGTGCAGCATGAGGCGCTATTTCGAGTCTCTCCGCCCGGCGGATCGTCTCGGCGATTCACTCGGTTCCGGACGGGATCTTCCTGGTCCGGGTGGATCGGGCCCAGTATCGCTGGCACAAGCAGAAACCCTATTACGAGATCCGCTTCGCCGTCCTCAAGCCCAAAGCATCTGACCGGATGTTTCATGACCGGCCGCCTGTACTGCACGCCCAGGGCGATGTGGAAGCTGAGCTGGTTCCTGCGCGATTTCGGCTACGACGCCGAACTGCTTGGGCGAGAATGAGATCGACGACAAGAGCCTGGTCGACCTGTGGGGCGTGGTCAAGGTCAGCGAAGTCACCGTGCACGGCACTTCCGTCCTCAACTTCGACGGCTTCGCGCCGGCGACCCGCTGGGAAGAACTGTCCGTCTTTACCGACAATGATCTCGCAGACTCGGAGGTCTCCTCATGACCTACAGCTATACCCAGATCAGCCAGTATCTGTCCTGCCCACGCCGCTACAAGCATCGCTACCTCGATGGCTGGAAGGAGAAAGACACCCGGGCGGCCATGCTGTTCGGCCGGGCGTTCGAGCAGGCCGTGGGCGCCTACTTCCAGCGGCAGGATGCCGCCGCGGTGCTCTACCGGGAGTGGTCGCACTGCAGGACAGCGGTCTCCACTATTCCGAGCGGGACAGCTGGGACCGCATGCTGCAATCGGGCGTGCAGCTGCTCGATCGCTTCGCCCAGGACGACCGGATTCGCATCCGCCAGCCTCGGCGCAACTTGCAGATCAAGTTCACCAAGCCCTTGGCCGGGCAGAACGACTTCGTGGCCTACGTCGATGCCATCGGAGAGCTCGACGGCACCCGCTGCCTGCTCGAGTGGAAGACCACTGCCAGCCGCTATCCGGAGGAACCTGCCGGATTGCTGGCCTTGGATCCTCAGCTGGTTTGCTATTCCTGGGTCACCGGGATCGCAGACGTGGCTCAGGTGGTGTTTGTCCGCAAGCGGCTGGTCGAGATTCAGTACTTCCGGACCACCATCAGCGACGAACAGCGCGAAGAGTTCGGCCATCTGGTCCAGGACTCGATCCGGCAGGATCGAAGCCGCCGAGTTCCTGCCCCACAGTGGTATCCGCTTCCCCCAGAACCCCTGCACCAGCTGTCCTTATATAGGGCTGTGCCTGGGGCGGCCGGATCTGACCGAAGCGGCGCTGGTGCGGCGTCCAGGAGCAGACGACCTTGGTTGGCTTGACGAGCTTACGTACTAGGAATCCGCCCATGCTGCCCAAGCTCAATCGCAAACGGGCCCTGTTCGTTCTGACCAAGATCGACGAGATCCTGGCCTGGGAGCGACAGGTCTGAAGCCGAGCGGGACACCCGGTTCGTAGAACTGGGGCGATACCTGTGCGAAGTGCGGGCGGGACAGTACTGGCGGCTGGAGAACACTGAAGTCGTTTGACGAGTTTCTGGCGAGGCGGTTCCCGGAGTCCCGGCGGAAGGCTTACTACCTCATGTCGATCCATGAGCACCTGCCGCCGCAGGCCAGGAAGGAACTGAAGGAAGTGGGATGGACGAAGGGACTGGAGTTGGCGAAAGTGGCCAGGAGGGATGGGCAGGAGTTCGATTGTGCAACCTGGCTGCACAAGGCGCGCTCGCTGCCGAAGGATCAGTTCAAGCGGGAAGTGGAGAAGGAACTAACGGGGCGGGAATCGGAACCGTGGGAGATTATCTACTTCAAGCTGTACAAGACCCAGATTCCGGTGGTCGAGCAGGCGATTGAGACGGCGGCTTTGATGCTGGGCACGGACAAGTCGCGAGGCTACTGTCTGGAGATGATCTGTGCGGACTTCCTGGCAGGAGCGAACCTCGAAAATGAGGACCCAGACGCTGCTGCTGTTCCATGTCACGGTTCTTCAAATTCCTGCCTGGCGAACAACGGCAGGCTTTTCTGCACGAAGGACCTGACCAAGGCTTCGTGAACCGGATTCGACCCAAGCGACCGCGCCTGCGGCTTGATCCCGAGCCTACGAACGAGCTGAGAAAACAAGTACTGCGAGCGCGATGGCTGGAGATGCCAAGTCTGCGGTTCATGCAGACACCTGCAGGTCCACCACAAGCAGTTTCGCAGCCAGTCGGGCGATGATTCGAGGAAAACCTGATTACACTTTGCGAGCGATGTCACAATCTAGTCCATGACAATGGGAATAGTTGTGAGAACTAGGCAAGAACGGTTGACTGATGAACAGCTTTTCAGGGCCTGGATCTCCCGTCCCTTGTGAAAAGGTAGCTCCGTTCGCGATGGCAGAGACTATCGCCCTCGCCACCACGGGACCCACCCCGGGGATCAACTGCAGCGGGGGCGCCCCGCCGCTATTATTGTTGTCTGGTCACCGACGCCGAACTCTTGGCGATGTTCGAGTTCCCGTAATACGTTGCCGTGACCTTTGTTGAGCCCACTGCCCGGTGGAAATGGTTAACTTTTCTCGCGACGCCGCCGCTGTTCGGCGCCGCGCTCGCCCCGATGCGCCGCGTGGGTGGCTAGCTGACATTCGTCCTGTTGTGCTTTTTCTGGCCAGCGAGGGAGCGTCGTTCATCAGCGGACAAACCATTGGCATTGACGGCGCGCTCTTCACGCAAGCGCAATGGCCGTGCGAAAAGTGAAGTTTCCATCGGTCATCTGAGTACCGCGAGCACATCATCCTGGGTTGCTGCCCGGAGTTGGGGAGAGCAGCCTGGTCTTTCCGAACTGGAACTCATAAGTTCATATTCACACTCACAAGTGCCAATCACGATTGACTCCGTGAGCGTCCTGTTCTAACTTTCTGCTCGTTCGATGTAGTCGCGGTTCCAATTTCACTGCAAGCCGTTGCCCCCGGAAAAACCCACCTTTTGAGTCCGGTCCCGGCAACGGAGTCAAACGCAAGATCGCAACTGATGGATGAATCCGTCCGTCGTCGCACTCTCAGTGTGCGTGACGGAGATGCTCCAACTATCCGAAGTGAAGGAGGCCTCATGCGTGTGTCGAATCAAGCTTATGTAGTCATCTACGCCGTTTGCGCACTCTTTTCTGTCGCATCAACTCGCGCTCAGGATTTCGGTGCTGCAGCAAGCCCTGAGAACACGGTGAACTGTGCCGCGCCTAATTACGGATGTGCTCGTAGCGATCTCATTAAAACCAACAATCTCAATCCTCCACCGAGCGTCGGCAAGGGAAAGAATGCACTCGTAACTCCCTCCGATTTCAAGCTGCCGGTCGTGCGCGTGACCGATGGCAACACATTCGGAAAGGAAACTTTTCTACCACTCCCAGCGGTTCGAACGGAGACAACGTCTTCAACACGAATGACACTTATCTCCTCGTGGTCGACAACAACGGCTCGAGATATCCGGTTTCGTTTAATCCTTCAACCATGCAGGTTCTTAACGCAACCCCGTGGAATATTGGGACAAACCAGGTACGCTGGAGTGGAAGTTCCTCTTTCAGCGGGTCAACCCGGACACAATGTGGGCGGTGCCAAAACGCAGTTCTATTGCCGGCGTTGATGGCAATGGGACAACTCTCTTCAACCTGAGCTCTCCGGAACGACCTCAATTTCCGCAACCGGGAAGAAAGTGTTCGATTTTGCGACTTGCCCGGGAATGGCGAACCCCTACGACATCGGGCATGGGATCTGGCGCTCTACTATAACCGTGAGTTCGGGAAACAAGCGTTTTGCCCAGGGATTCTCGAACCAAAAAGGGGGACAGGACACCGGCACCGATGTGGTTGTCTACGACGCTCCTTCAGGCCAGTGTTATCGCTACGATACCAAGAACGCCAAGCTGTGCACGTCTACTGGATGCGTGCCCATGAGTCTTCCCGATCAGTTCAAAATTCACGGTGTCTACATGTCGCTGGACGGGAAATACGTGCGTATCGCCATGTCCAAATGCATAAAGGGCGGATGCACACAGGGTACCTCACATCCGTACTTCTGGGAAGTCGGTACAACGAACGTCACTCGCTGTTACACCTCATCGCACACCGCCAATTGCTCTGGACATATGGTGGAAGGCTTTAGCCATATCTACAATTCAACGACGTGGCCACAGACGGGCAAGCGCACGTTTACCGATCCCCTATCCTTCTCCGTTGAACACGACCCCCGATCTGACGCCCGGAACCGACAACCACTATTCCAACAATGCAGCGGACCCCAATGACAGTTATCCGTTCTGGATGACCAACGTTCAGAACGTTCGAACGGAGTTTGGCGGGGCCGGGTGCAACAAGAGCGGAAATCTGTACCTGGGCTGCACCTTCCCTGGCCCACTGTACGGCGAGGTGTTCGGCATTACGCAGGGCGGCAACTACATTCGCGCCGCTCACACGTACAACAGCGGATCATCCACGTATTTCAACTGTTCCAACACAATCGGCGCAGTATCACAGACGGGGAACTTCTTCGTTTGGAGTTCTGATTGGCTGACAACATGGGCAAGGACGACAAGGGCCACTACCGCTGCGACACATTCGTGGTTCACCTCAGCGCGCAGCAAGGAGCTACACACTAGGCAGTCTGGCTGATGCTTAAAGCTGGTGGCGCGACCGTGTTGAACGCTGTCCGGCGGGCGTCCTCGCACGCAAGAGCCGCTCCAAAAATACCGGGTAGACCGCCGACTGATTCGGCCCGTTCAATGTGTTGTAGCAACGTGAAAATGTCACCCTAACAGCAGAATGAAAATGTCACCCTGGCCGAAGAGAAGGCCGAAGAGACCATTTTGAGGTTCCTAGCGCACCGTTTTGGCCGCCCTCAGTAGCTTATTGAGGAGTCGACGACTGCTGAACACTTGGTCTGCTACTGGTTCGTAATAATGCGTTCCATTCAGCGTACCTTCGACGGCGTCTATAAGCGCATTATTAACAGTTCGTATTTGCTGCTTTGCCTTTGATGCGGATATCAGGAACGGACGCACGATTTGATGGTTTCCTCTTCTCACGCCAGCGTAAAGCGCATTGTTCTTGGCGTTTTGTATGGTCTGGTATCGCCTAAAAACACCCTTGGGATCAAAGATGTCGTAGAGAGACCTTACGAACCATCCTTGCTTGAGTTTGTGATCTGAAAGCAACGCTCTCACGAACTTCGGGTCCTCGGCGTAAAGTTGTCCTTTGTTGAGGCGAGCTTGAAAGTCTATTTCGGCAAGCCCAAACGCCTTGCCGAACTCCTCACTTGCAATCACCGAAATGGCGAATGCTGATGCAAAAGAACGCCCTTTCGCAAGAAACACCGAGTCGAAGTGCAGGCGAAGCGCGTTCTGCAAGGACGCATATTGAAGGGCATTCAGTTTCCGAGTGCTTAGCTTGAGGTCAGCCATGACTTGCGCCTAAATATTCATGCTTGATGTTATCAGGCCGTTAACTCAGAATCCCTACTCCGGGCACTTTGAGTGCTATCGAGATTTGGACTAAGCCGCTGACGCGGCAGGTGTTGTAGCGAGGGTGCGTAAGTACAGTGATGGATACCTTGAAGGAGGTATACATGACTGCACTTGCGAACGCATGCTGGAAGAACTGCGGCTGCGTAATTTCACTCCTCGAACCATTCGTACCTATACGGCAACCGTAGCCGACTTCGCGCGCCACTTTCATCAGTCCCCTGACAAGCTTGGGCCTGAGCATGTTCGTATCTATCAGCTCTACCTGCTGAACGAGCGCAAGCTGGCCTGGCATAGCATCCAGGTTCACGTCTCGGCACTGCGGTTTCTGTACGTCCGTACGCTCAAGCAACGCTGGTTCGACACCGAAGTTACCAAGCCCAAGATACGCCGCAAACTACCCGTGGTCTGGAGCCGCGAAGAAGTCGCCGCACTGCTCGACATCACCAAGAACCTCAAGCACCGCGCCCTGCTGGGCCTGGCCGCTATTCATCTGCGAGAAGAACCGGATGCGCTAATGAGCGCTCGTCCGGGTCCGTCCGGGGGATACCCCGTGAGGGGTATCCCTCCGGGTCCGCCAATCATCCGCGCCGTAAGCATCCCCTGAACTGCAGTGACCGCGGTCACCGACATGGCTGCTTTTCGTGCGTATACTTCATCGTGACCGTCGCTCTGGCCACGGTCAGAATCTTCCACAGACTCTCCAGGCCTGTAAATCGTCTCGAGACAGATTTCCTGACGATTCTCCAGACCTCGATTGTCCCGCGGTTCAGGAGTTCTCCCATGACCCGCAAGCTCACTTCTCAGGTTGAGGTCTGGCGTTTTGTTTTGCACTTCGTCGCAGTTCTTGCAGTTATCGTTTCTACAGTTGTTGCTCCGACGGTTGTTGGTCAGATTCCTGCTCAAAACCGGCGACATGCGGCAGCAGTCTGTAAGTCGAAGAGTGCCACTTCCACTGTTTCGGAGTCGTCGCTTTTCCTGCCGGCGGTTACCCTACAATTCGGGAGGGACAGCCCGGTTTCGGTCGCCGTGGCGGATCTGAACGGCGACGGCAAACCGGACCTAGTCCTGCTCAACAACGGGTCGATCGGCGTGCTGCTGGGAAATGGCGATGGCACCGTCCAACCGGCGGCGAGGTATGACTCCGGTGAGAGAGGGACCACCGCGGGGGGCTCGGTGGCAATCGCGGATGCTGAACAACGATGGCAAGCCGGACCTAGCGGTGATGAACAGCGACGCCGGTGGTGGCGCTGTGCTGCTGGGCGACGGCGACGGCACTTTCCAACCGGCAGTGACCTACTATTTGGCTGCTGCGAGCCAAGGGTTGGGCTGGTTCCGTTGCGGTTGCAGATGTGAGCGCTGACGGTAAACCCGACTTGCTGGTGGATCTTGCCGCCTGTTATACCAGCGTTTTCGTGCTGCTGGGCAACGGCGATGGTACCTTTGCTTCCACTGAATGTGGGTGGGATCCCTCTAGAAATTACTATTCTGGGGGCTCTGGAGATAACTCGATCGCGGCTGCCGATCTGAATGGCGATGGGAAGCCCGACGTCATAGCGGCGAATGGCTACTACGCCAGCGCGAACAACGTCGGCGTATTACTCGGTAATAGCCGACGGAACGTTGCAGCCGGTCTCCACTTACAGTTCGGGCGGGCTTGGACCGCTGTCAGTAGCGGTTGCCGACGTGAACGGCGACAACAAACCCGACTTGGTGGTGGCGAACTGCGGGTAGGGCGGCTGTCCCGTATATGGTCTGGGAGAGGGGTCAGTGGCAGTCTTGCTGGGCAACGGGGTTCGGAACCTTCCAGCCAGCGGTCGCCTACGACTCGGCGGGGGTGGGGGCCTTCGGAGTAGCGGTTGCCGATGTGAACGGCGACGGCCAAGCCCGACCTCGTCGTGGCCAATGCCTGGAGGAGCAACAATCATACGAAGCGTTCTGCTGGGGAGTGATGGGCACACGGTATTTTGCCTTTTGAGCCCCGGCCAGTGTCCGTTTGCCTCGGGCGGATCGTACCCGAGGGCCCATCGCCGCTCGCGGATTTGAACGGCGATGGCAAGCCCGATATCGTCCTGGCAAATTTCGCCTCCGGCACCGTAAGCGTGCTGCTGAACAACACCGCTTCATCCGGAGCCCCCACTACCACCACCCTGAAGTCTCTGCTTAACCGTCAGTCTTTGGGCAGTCTGTAACGTTCGCAGCGACCGTTACATCCGATTCCGGCACGCCGACGGGAACGTCCAAATCCTTTACGGCGCGACCGTTGTCGGAACCGGCACGCTGGTAAACGGCAGCGTCTCGATCCCGGTTTCTACTCTACCCTCGGGCTCGGACTCGATTATTGCATCTTATCTGGGCGGCAGCGGCTTCGCTCCGAGCAAGTCGGCCCCGCTCATTCAGACGGTGCGCCTTGCTACCACCACGACTGCTCTGACTTCATCCCTTAACCCGGCCGCCACCAACCAGTCTGTTACATTCACGGCAACCGTCAGCGGCCAGTTCGGCGGCACCGTCACCGGGTCGGTGATTTTTTATTCCGGATCGCAGACGCTGGGAACGGACCGCGCTCAAAGGAACCACCGCGTCACTGACTACGTCTTTCTCTGCTGTAGGAACGTATTCTATTTCTGCTAAGTACAATGGCGACGCAAACAATACGGGCAGCACGTCGTCCACGCTAAGACAGTTAATCATTGCTTCTACCACCACCACGCTGGTTTCGTCGCTCAATCCGTCTGTGGTCGGTCAGGCAGTGACGTTCACCGCCACCGTGAGTTCGAGTGCTGGCGCTCCGCCAAACGGAGAGACCATCACGTTCAAGAACGGCTCGGTTGTTCTGGGGACAGCCCCGCTCAGCGGCGGGATAGCCTCGCTAACGACTTCTTCGCTGGCGGCGGGCATCTACAACATCACGGCGAGCTATCCTGGGGACACCAACTTCGCAGCCAGTACTTCGCCCGGGCTGCGGCAGGTAGTAAATTCCACTACCAAGTCTGCGACCCCGACGACGCTTGTCTCGAGCCTGAATCCCTCGGTGTATGGGCAGAAAGTTACTTGGACTGCGACGGTGACGACCTCGGGTTCGGTCCCGCCGACAGGAAAAGTGAACTTCACTTGGGGCCACAACATCGGCACGGTCACGCTTAACGCCAGTGGCGTAGCTGTGCTGACCAGATCCAACCTAAACGCCGATCCCTATCCGCTGAAGGCGGTGTATATGGGCGACGCGAGCAATCTGAGCAGTACGTCCGCCGTGTGAACCAAGTGGTCACACAAACCACGACCTCCGCCACGCTCACGTCATCGCCGAACCCGTCTGCGTCCGGTCAGGCGGTTACGTTCACGGCGACCATTACCTCGCCCACGGTGATGCCAACCGGCCCGGTGACCTTCGCTGTGGGGAAGACAGTGCTGGGAACGGCGCAACTCAGCGGCGGGAAAGCAAAGTTCACAATGTCCACGCTGGCAGTGGGCTCAACCAAAGTCACGGCAACATATTACGGGAACTCGAACATCGCCAAGAGTTCGGCGTCAGTAACCCAGACCGTGCGCCAATAGCAGGCGCGCACGCATAGCAGGCCCTAGTAGAGAGCGAAGCAAAGATACCGAAACAAGGTTGTTGACGTAACCACTTTCACTCAAATTTCGGTTTCTTTCGATTAAGTTCCACATCTGAGCGTTTGTCTCTGGTCGACTGTCGAGGGCCGCATTACCCTCGAGGTCGTTCCGCATCCCAAGGCGATTACACGTTTTTACCCCAGTGAGCATTTCCGGTGTATCCGATCCGGCGCACTTTGCACGGCAGTCCCTTGGCGGTCTGCCACGTCGATACCAGACCGAAGCACAGCGGATTGCCCCGATGGCGCGTGGGATGCCTCAGGACACGTTTTACTACCAGATCACAAGTGCAAAGTGAGAATTGTTCGCCCTTGTAATCAGTTCGGAATCGGTGGCGAGGGTTTCGGCCAGAGCCGGATGATCCTGCGTACCATGATTTCGCCGTGGTACATGGCGAGTTGAAATTCTCTTTCTTCGCTGCTGTTCTATTCGCTGAGTTGCCCATCTTCGACAGCGACAACGTATCCTCCCGCGGCTGATTGCAGGCTACGGCGGAGATCACCGTGGCGTGTCCGATGGTCACAACCGCAGAGACATCCCGAATCTGTATACGCGGCGAAGTAGTAAAGAGAAGCCATATCGCCTCCGTCTCAGTTCCTTACAGATTGGCCCGTTTTGAAAACAACTTCTTACACACACTTTGATTCTTGGGAGGCTCTGGATGCTACACAAAGAACTCCGTTGGTACATAACCAAAGTCACCTTGCGGGTGTGACGTGACTGCGGGGCGTCCCAGAATGCCCTAAGGACGCGCTGGGCAGGCCGGAATAGGTCCAGAAGGTCATTCGCTACCTGTTCGCCCCACAGCGGGCCCGTAATCGCTGGAATGGCCTCTGGGCACGGCTTTTGCCGTCGATGGCCGAATCCGTGGTCGTCAGCGGTTTAGGTCATGTACGTTTCAGAGCGTACACGGATGATTCGGACACCTTGTGCATCCACTGCTGTGCGTGTGCTGCGCTGGGAGCCACGCGGGTGCTATGGGAACGAAATGATGACATCCGGGTTAGGAAGAACCAGAGCGAAGCAAATGCGTAAGTCATTGCAGAGCAAAGACTTAGGGAGCGAAGGCATAGGATGTCACCATATCAAAAGGCCGATATGGACTAAGCGAACGCTAAGCTGAAGCCTTTTTAACGTGTTAGATAGGTTTCTGCCATGCCTCCTATATGGCAAAATCCCGCTGAAGGAAAATAAAACTCGCAATTTAGGAACAGTAAAAGCACTGGCGCGGAATGCTTGCATGATCGGTCAAGGCATGGCCGGGCAAGATGCTTTGCTCTCCTGCCCTGTCTTCTCCTCTATGCTGCCACCACTCACGCGCCGGAATCTGTACGCATCTTGTACGCCCATGGCGCTGTGCTTGGCATTGAGCTAAGAAGATACCCGCGTAATTACGATAGGGAGGCAGCAAGGCCCACGCACGGCACCCGCAGAGCACACGGCTGGGTGGCTGCTCTGCTCTCCTGTCTCTTCTCTCCCCTCGTGGCGCTCCGAGTCATGGGCCGGATCGCGAGCACACAGCGTTACGGCCCAGCCAATGCGGGGAGTGATGAGGAGAAACGGAAAGCCATGCCGGGGCACTGCGTGGTTAACTCAGTCTCCGGGCAGCAGGGCGAAGCCATCAGCGTACAGCGTACGCTCAGGGCCGCGGCACTAACTACGGAAGTGGACACCAGAAGACCAGCCACGGAAGAGACCTCTACAATGCAGGCAGTTGGTTGTAAGAAAGGGAGTGATGCTCAGTTCGTGGTGTGGTGGCATCGCTTTGGCAATGCGTAGCCGACGCAGGGGGCACCCATGGGATTGCCTAGAGTTAGCAGGTGTATGCGCTATTTAGAGATAGGAAACATGCCATTGCACAGCGATTGGCACAGCGATTACCAAGGGATTGCTAGGCAGTTTGCTTTAGCGATTCCTATACCCAATGTAGCTTTGTGCCTCCAAGCAAGGCGGGGATTCACCCCAAGTCATTGATTCTAAATGTATTAGGAGACCAGCAGCCATGGAATGGCGCAGAGATTACGCCGAGGAATTAGGTGTTTATTTTCAACAACTTAGCGATTTACCTACTTAGACCTTGTAGATTCATTCCTCCTCATGGCGGATCAATCCAAACGACGATTCAAGGACGAAACCGGAAACAGATACGGAAGGCTAACCGTCCTGCGGTTAAACGAGATTCGGAAAGGTCAACATTCTTTGTTGCGGATGTGTGTGTGGTCAAGAATTGCGTGTACGCGGATCGAATCTTCGACGGGGAAATACGACGAGTTGCGGATGCTCCCGTCGCAAGTTTATGCCGAAGGTGCGCGGACGCTGCTGATTCCTGCTAAAGCGATCAGCATTCCAGAGGGAAGGCGATCAACGTTCCTGGGATTCCGATCAGGGGGATCGGAGCGCAGCGACGCTGGCGAGATGATTGTGGAGGAAGTGATCGGAATGGTCAAGAGAAACTGGTGTGGAGCGAAGCGGAGGCCGGAGCCCGTGAGAGCTGGGATGGGGTGCGGGGCAGGGGCGGCGATTGAGCCCCTGCCCTGCATCAGTCATATAGTGAACCAAGGCAGAGAGTAAAGCGCCAGAAGTTATCTTCAGGGTTGCGATGGAGTTTGGGGTTTATCGGCTTTGACGGTTTTGGTTTTGCGCATGGATTCGCCGTGCAGTTCGATGCGATGAGCGTTGTGTACGAGACGGTCGAGAATGCCATCGGCCAGCGTGGGATCGCCGATCTGCTCGTGCCACTTGGCCACGGGGAGTTGGGAAGTGAGGATGGTGGAGCGGGTCTGATAGCGTTCTTCTGAGATTTCCCAGAAGTCGCGGCGTTCGCTTTCGCTCAACGGGGCCATGGCCCAGTCATCGATGACCAGAACATCCACCCGACCCAGGCGAGTGAGCAGATTGCGCAAGCTGCCGTCGGCGCGAGCCAAAGCCAGATCGCGGAACAGAGCGGCGGCATGGGTGAACAGAACCATGGAGCCGTCGCGACAGGCCTTGTGGGCCAGGGCGGAAGCCAGATAGCTTTTTCCCACGCCGGTGGGTCCGACCAAAAAGATGTTTTCGTGGCGCGCGACCCATCCTGAATCAGCTGCAAGAGAACGCACCAGGTTGCGATCCAGTCCGCGCGCTTTGCGGTAGTCGATGTCTTCCACACAAGCATTACCGCGGAGTTTGGCGTAACGCAGTCGCCGCTCCAGGGCCAGGTTTTGTCGCCAGGTCCAGAGCTGGTCCACCATCAGGGCCAGTTTCTCCTCGAAGGAAAGCGCGGCGGCGTTGTCATCCTGCTCGAAGCTGCGCCAGGTCTGGACCATGGGTTCCAAACGCATGGCCAGCAGTTTCTCAATCGTGGGTTGATGTAGCATGCGTGCTCTCCTTATTTATTGAAAGTATTCCGCTCCGCGGATGTTGGAATGGGTCGTGGTGCGCTGATCGGCGGCTACCGCCAAAGGCTGCTGGTCAAGATTGCGCCGCAGAATGGATTCCAGGCTTTTGTAGCGGATGGCACCGCTGAGTAAGGCTCGTTGGGCGGCTGCTTCCACACGAGGTGTCGGATAACGCTGCCCCAGACGAATGATTCCCAGGCAGGAGCGATAGCCCATCTCGGGGTGGGGATAGGAATCCAGGATCTTCTCTACTACCTCCGCTGTGTACGGACCAACGCTACGGGCCCATTGCACGATGCGCGAGGGCGGCCACTCCAGATGAGCCTGGTGAGAGCGCGGCCGATGCTCGGGATGAGTTACGGCGGTGTAAGGCTTGTGAGCCCTCGCGTGCGAAGCCACGCGTTGGCCCCGGTGAAAGATTTCCAGCGTGGTGGGCGTGGCGCGCACTTCCACGGTCTGCCGCGCCAAGGAATAGGGCACGCTGTAAAAGCTGTGGTCGAACTGAATGTGATAGTCGATGTTGACCGTGGCCCGGGACCAGGCAGCCAGGTCAAAGCGCTGCTCAGGCAGAGATCGCAAAGCGGGTTGATCGAGTTCCAGAAACAGGCTGTGGCGCGAGCCCGGGCGTTTCTGAAAAGGACGGTGATTCAACTTCTCCAGCAGCTCGCGGATCGCCCGATTGAGTTCGGATAAAGAAAAGAACTTGCGGTGGCGCAGAGCGGCCACGATCCAGCGCTGGGCAATCTGCACGCCCACCTCGACCTTGGCTTTGTCGCGCGGCTTGCGTGGTCGCGCCGGCAACACGCCCACGCCATAGTGCCGGGCCATTTCCTGGTACGTGGGATTCAGATCAGGGTCGTAGCGGCAGGCCCGCGTCACTCCCGTCTTGGGATTGTCGGGAACCACCAGTCGAGTCACACCGCCGAGAAACTCAAAACTGTGTACGTGCGCGCCAATCCAGTGTTGCAACTCCTGGCTCCAGGTAGCTTCAGCGTAGGTGTAGTTGCTGGCTCCCAGGACGGCGACAAACAGCGCGGCTTCATGAATGATGCCATTCTCCGGATCGTGGACGGGAATCCGGGCGCCGGCCCAGTCTACAAACAACTTCTCTCCCGGGTGGTGTTGCTGCCGCATCACCAAGTCGCGCTGCTGCTTCCATTGCTGATAGTGATAACAAAACCGGCTATAACCGTAGCCTTCGGCATGCCCGGCCCGGTATTCTTCCCAGAGCAACTGCAGCGTGGTGTGCTTGTGTTGCTGTAGTTCCTGGTGGATGTGAGCAAAGTCCGGCAGCCGACGCTGGCCCACAGGCGGATCAACCGCTGCTTCCGGGGGAAACAGCGCTCCTTCCAACTCAACTTCTCCTACCTCGACCGGCAGCGGCCAACTCAGCCCGCTGGCAACAAAGCGAGCCAGATAATCATGCACCGTACTCTGGCTGATCTGGACGCTGCGGGCAATCTGTCGCTGGCCCAGTTTCAACTCGATAATGCAGACGTAGCACTTCACTTGTCTTACGCATGGACAGTTTCCTTCCGGCCACCTCCACCTCCTCTTCCTCGGAGGCAAGGCTACCCTTGGATTCAATGTCCAGCGTGCTACGAACTTTTCCACAACCCGTTCCGGGCCATCCCGATCACCTTTCCTGACACACCGATCCGCTGATCGGCTTGCCCCAGGAATAGTGATCGCTTTCGCTCAGGAACGCTGATCGGAATCAGGCAGGAATGGTGATCGCGATCATCCAGGAATCGTGATCGGCTTCAGCAGGATTCCGCACGGACGCATCCAGATGCAGACCTTGTGTGGGGTGCGCGTATGGGGCAGCAGAGTAGAGCACCCAGAGTCCGGGAAGACCGTTTGCTTCACAAGTTGCATGTTGTGCCACCGTATCGCCTATCATACGGAGCGAAAACTGCGTAATCGTAAGGCACTGACTTGCGGTTGCTACAGGCCGACGCACAACAGTTGGCGCAAAATGATCGAGCGATGCACGAACAGGAACCACCCACAGTTTGCCGATTACGGCGGACGCGGAATTAAGGTCTCAGAGAGATGGCGTAGAAAATTCTGGGCATTCGTTGAGGACATGGGGGTAAAGCCGAAAGGAATGTCGATAGACCGAATCAATAACGATGAAGGGTACTGCCCGGAGAACTGTCGATGGGCCACCAAGAAAGAGCAAGCGGAGAATCGCAGGAAGCCAAGGAAGAAGCCAGACGCAGGCCCTCAAACCGAAACCTTTAGCCCACAAGATCAGCCAACCCTCCGCCGAGTCCGTGGCCTGCTATCATCGTCGCCGAGGGATCAGTTTTCGCTAACGGGATGAATCGTGGGCACGAGGTAACCTCGTGAACAGCGCCGACAAACCGACACCGAGGAAGATCACGGAGCTAACCAGAACCGACATAGTCGATGCGCTGCTTCTGGACAAGGAGCAACCGTTTCACGGTGCGCTCGACATGATTTCGTTTTTGAAGAGGGTATGGCCGTTAGATTCGATGCCTTCGGAAGACTGCCGGTTCGAGAATGCCGCAGGCGACATCTGGCAGCACACAGTCAACAACTATGATTACAATGAGTCTGAACTTCTCTACAGAAGGCTTCGCATAGCTGAAGTCTCCGACAAGCAGTTCGTTCGCTTTCTGGAAACCTGCCTGAATCCTGTGATCGCACGTGACCCGAAGCGGATCGAAGCACTTGCGGCCATGTTCAATACCTACGTAAAGAACGACGGATTCGCCGCACAACCGTCTGGGCAGGTATCTGGCCGCACGATCTACAAGATCGTGAGCCTAACCGGAGCAGGCATCGGCGAAGCCTACGAAATAGTATTGTCCTTCGCTGGCGAAGATCGTGAGTACCTTGAGAAGGTAGCCGATATTCTCAGGGAGAACGACGTGTCTCTGTTCTACGACAACTTCGAGGAAGCAACGCTCTGGGGCAAGAATCTCACCGAGCATCTGCACAAGGTCTATAGCAGTTCTGCTCGGTATTGTGTGATGTTTATCTCGAAGTACTACGCAGACAAAGTCTGGCCAACACACGAGCGGCGCAGCGCGTTCGAGAAAGCAATTGAGTCCAAGGAAGAGTACATCCTGCCAGCCCGTTTCGATGACACCGAGATTCCCGGTTTGCACAAGCACATCGTGTACATTGACCTGCGAAAGAAGACACCTGCACAGTTGACTAGACTCATCATGCAGAAGTTGGGTCGGCCAACGCAGATTCCTTTCTGAACCGTACGCCGGACCTACCCAGTGAGAAGTTACTCAGCAGTTGACTCAGCACTAGAGAGCCGCGAGTTTTAGCTTTATATACCTGTTTCTTCTGGAATTTCCCCTAAAGGACTCAGTGACTTAGCGGGAATGTTAAGTTCCCAAGCTGGATATTGCCGGTTCCGACCAGCTCTCAACTTGTGTAATCGCCTAGCAACAGGGGTTCTGAGTTCTGTGCGGAGTTTGGGACACTAGCAAACCTTTCTTGACAGATTCGGTGTGATGATGCAAAACCGCGCTGGTTTAGTACGTGGTCGTGGTGGCCGAGGCCTTGCAGTTGTTGCTTTCGTTGGTTTCTAAAACGAGTTTTGTGTCATCCGAGCACGCCAGCAAGAAATACGTCCCGCGGGGCAGCGTGGACGGGACGGTGACGGAGCCGTTGCCGTTGGACGTTGCTGCGGGTGCGAGCGAAGGTACTGAGCGACTGCCCGTCAGGAGGATGCTGCTGCCGCTCTTGGAGGTCGTGGTTGAGAGGTAGTAGCGCGTGGTCGAAGCTGCGGCCGCCGCACTGCCGGTGTTGTGCACGGTGTCGGTGACGGAGAACGTGCCACCCGTGGTTAAGGTGGTGGGCGGATCACTTACTGCGGTTTCGATGAGGTCCGGACCGCTCACTGTGACTTGCGCGGCCGAGGCTTTGCAGTTGTTGTTCTCGTTTATTTCTGGGACCACGAGGGTGTCGTCGGCGCAAGCCAGCAAGAAATAGGTTCCACCTGCCGTGCCCGCACTCACCGTAACGGTCACAGTGCCGCTTGCGCTGGCGCTGGGGGCCAGCGAGGGCACAGCGCGGCTGCCATTCAGCTGACGAGCGCCGCTCTTGGAGGTCGTGGTTGAGAGGTAGTAGCGCGTGGTCGAAGCTGCGGCCGCCGCACTGCCGGTGTTGTGCACGGTGTCGGTGACGGAGAACGTGCCACCCGTGGTTAAGGTGGTGGGCGGATCACTTACTGCGGTTTCGATGAGGTCCGGACCGCTCACTGTGACTTGCGCGGCCGAGGCTTTGCAGTTGTTGTTCTCGTTTATTTCTGGGACCACGAGGGTGTCGTCGGCGCAAGCCAGCAAGAAATAGGTTCCACCTGCCGTGCCCGCACTCACCGTAACGGTCACAGTGCCGCTTGCGCTGGCGCTGGGGGCCAGCGAGGGCACAGCGCGGCTGCCATTCAGCGACGAGCGCCGCTCTTGGAGGTCGTGGTTGAGAGGTAGTAGCGCGTGGTCGAAGCTGCGGCCGCCGCACTGCCGGTGTTGTGCACGGTGTCGGTGACGGAGAACGTGCCACCCGTGGTTAAGGTGGTGGGCGGATCACTTACTGCGGTTTCGATGAGGTCCGGACCGCTCACTGTGACTTGCGCGGCCGAGGCTTTGCAGTTGTTGTTCTCGTTTATTTCTGGGACCACGAGGGTGTCGTCGGCGCAAGCCAGCAAGAAATAGGTTCCACCTGCCGTGCCCGCACTCACCGTAACGGTCACAGTGCCGCTTGCGCTGGCGCTGGGGGCCAGCGAGGGCACAGCGCGGCTGCCATTCAGCTGACGAGCGCCGCTCTTGGAGGTCGTGGTTGAGAGGTAGTAGCGCGTGGTCGAAGCTGCGGCCGCCGCACTGCCGGTGTTGTGCACGGTGTCGGTGACGGAGAACGTGCTGCCCGTGGTTAAGGTGGTGGGCGGATCACTTACTGCGGTTTCGATGAGGTCCGGACCGCTCACTGTGACTTGCGCGGCCGAGGCTTTGCAGTTGTTGTTCTCGTTTATTTCTGGGACCACGAGGGTGTCGTCGGCGCAAGCCAGCAAGAAATAGGTTCCACCTGCCGTGCCCGCACTCACCGTAACGGTCACAGTGCCGCTTGCGCTGGCGCTGGGGGCCAGCGAGGGCACAGCGCGGCTGCCATTCAGCTGACGAGCGCCGCTCTTGGAGGTCGTGGTTGAGAGGTAGTAGCGCGTGGTCGAAGCTGCGGCCGCCGCACTGCCGGTGTTGTGCACGGTGTCGGTGACGGAGAACGTGCTGCCGTCCAGAACAGTTGCGGGCGGATTTGTCAAGCTAGTCTCGGTCAGGTCAGGTAAGTTGGGAAGCGGGAGTAGTCCATACACGATGAGGCTGTTTTGGGTTCCGACAAATATCTTTCCATCGGCAGCAATTGGCGTTGCGAAATGGGCCAGCGAAAACAGCCGCGTTCTCGGCCATGTGCAGCCTGGTTGCTGTTGTAGAGCGTGCTGAGCGTAATCGCATCCAAGGCAAACAGGGTGTTGCCCCCATTGATGACCCAAAGGATTCCGTTGGAATTTCCGTTTGCCGTAATCACGGCGTGACTTGGACCGGGGAGCGCGGCGGACTGCGCCGAGGCCGGGATCACGAGCGCTCCATTATTAAGGGTGTAAGCTGTCACTGGACTCCTGGCAGCGCTGAAATATAAGATATTGTTCCAATAAACGGGTGTAGTGTTTCCTTGACTTATTCAGTGGGATTTCCTGGACAATCTGGGTGTCTCCTGCGGTGCAGGTCGAACACAACTTCCCCATATTGTCGCGGTTAGAAAAGATAGATTGTGCCTTGCTTGCCTACAGCGACTAGTTCATGGGGATACGGCCCTGGCTGATCCGGTAAAATAGCAACCCCATTTGCTAAATCCAGATCGTTTTGCGAGAGGTACTGGTAATTATAGGGAGTGAACCAGTCCGTCAGAACGAGAGCGATGCCACTCTGGCTAAGCTTCAATACGCTGGTCGACAAATTCGTCCCCGCCGCATAATAGCCTTCTCCAGTTTCAGCATAGATGTTGCCACTGCTGTCCGCGGAAATTCCGGCTCCTTTTTGCCATATCGAAGCAAGCGTTTTGCCGGGCTCGGTGGTATACGCTCCTTCCTGCTGTAGCGTCGCCTCGTTATATGAAAGTACCCACCCCTGGCTGTAGTCGTTACAACAATTAGAACCAAAGCCGATGTAGATGTGGCCATTCGCCAGCAGCAGTCCCGGCCGATTCATCTGATAAAGATCCATGAATGTGGTCGTGACTCCATTCAGCGTGAAGGTTGCGGCAATTGTAATGGGGCCACCCGGTATTTCCACTCCGCTGGTGACGTCGAGTGCGTGAAGGCGATGCACCACACTGCCACTCTCATACGTCTCCGCAACCAGGTAAAGCGTTCCGGTGGTAGGATCGATCACAGGAGTGGAGACGATGCCCACCTCGGTCCAGCCGGTGGTATTTGAATCTTTCTTCACGCTCGAAGGAACCGATGTCGCCCCAGCAGGGCTGTAGTTCAGAATGCTGGTCATCCACAACGGCGCGTTATTGGTGCTGTCAGCGTCAAACGCATAGACGCTGTCATGCAAAGTGGCCACGTACACGATGTTGTGCACACCTTGTCCCAGAACGTTTACTCCCGGAAGGTAGAGTGGATTTGCTACGACGAAACCATCTACCGGCAAGGTAGTTAGTTTCCCGAAACTGGCGCTATTTACATTCGATGGAGTGAGCACGGTCTCGCTCGTGTCGCGCTAGTCCGCGCATTGTCATAGTGCCAGGTTGTGACTGAGTTTAGGGACAGCAGGTGCGCCCGGCAAAGACCAATGTCAGCAGCAAAACTGATAAAAAGCGGACTATGCAAACATTCGCACAGAAGGCGAATGATGCAGGCCGCCCTTTGGCGACGGCAAGTTCACTTACAGCGACGAAGGCGATAGGGCAAGTGCCCGTTCTCTTCACTAGATTTGCTCCTGAAAGCGCTACTCTAAACCTAGATTAGCTCCATACAGCAGGGAGGGAGAGTTAATTCTCAGACAAAACTGGAGAGAATGCAACATCTAAGTCGGCGGAAGGCCTTGTTCGAGGCCTGATTTAGGACGTTCTACTGAAGGATGGGAGAGTCGGCAAAAGAAAGCGCAAGAGTCTACCCGGCCAGACTGCTACCGCGAAATGCTCGCCAGAGGCAATTCGGGTGCCATTTCCGCGGAACTTGACGCCTGGCAAGCGTTGAGTCACGGCTTGAATCAAGTAGTCGGAGTTTTTGATCAGGCCCTCACAGATTCACTTGGACTCATGAGAGCCCCAACAACCGAGATTCGGCGCGAAGGCGGGCGCTCCACCGTACATACTTGACTAGGACGGCATCGTGCCTCTTTTGCTTTAGACTGGCTTTACCCTTTGTAGGGTGACCCACTCACTGAACGTCCAACGCGGCGTTTCAACTGGGAACAGGGATCCTTTCCCTCAGAACGAGGTTCATCTTTGGCGGATCGACCTAGCCACGGTGGCCATAGCCGAACGGAGATGGGAGCAGATCCTTTCAGCGGACGAACGGGGGCGGGCCACACGTTTTCATTCCGGGATCGTCAGTACTTCACCGCTACTCGTGCTTGCTGCGAACGATCCTGGCTAGCTATGCCGCTTCCGATCCGAAGGAGTTAGTGCCCGCTACTCGGACAAGGACAAGCCATCCTTGAGCCCGGGCCAGTCCAAGCCATTTTGGAGTTCAACGTTTCTCATCGGGGTCGGTTGCGCTGCTTGCCTTTGCACAGGGGAAGGCAGTCAGCATGAGATGTAGAACAGGTTCGTAAGAATTTCGATCACGCAGCGATCGCCCGGCCGATTCTTTTCAAAGGAGGAACAGCATTAGCTTGCTGCACTCGCGCAGTCAGAGACATCGCGCCTTCTACCGCTGCTGGACTCGCAAGGAAGCGTACATCAAGGCCCAGGGAACGGGCTTATCGCTTCTTCTCCACCAATTTGAAGTCTCGCTAAAACCGGGAGATGCGAATGCCTGCTTCTATTACACGACCGGATAGCACCGAAGCAATGCACTGGTCTCTACAGGAAGTATCGGCCGGCGATGGCTACGTCGCCGCTTTATGCGTTCGGGAGCACGATTGGAGACTGAAATTCTAGGTCCGTTCCATCGCGGCTCGCCTCACGTTTCTGGAAGACGGCATCATGCAAAGCCCTGCACGAACCGTCCGACGTTTGGTGAAAAAGATCGTCTAAACCTGCGCAACAACTTGCACATCGGCTCAACACGAAGGCAGGTCCCGCCCTAAGCCAAATGGTTAATTCTTTATCCTTATCAATTTACAGTACAAGAGCTAAAGCCTGCACGGCATGGCACTTGCCTGGGGTAAAGACGTGCAAACCGTTGGTGTACACTGAGGCTAATCAGGGTCATTGGCACCGGAACAATTTTGCAGGTCTCGTTAGCATGTTCCCCCAAATAGCATGTTCCGGAAGTCATCGCTGAGTCCTACTTCGAGTTGCATTTACATGCACTAAATCCAGCATCGCGACCTCAACATCCGCCGAATCGGTATGTCGCTTCGGAGATTACGAAGAACGGCGGCATAGCGATCTGCGCCCCGATCGCGCCTTATGACGCGACCCGTAAACATGTACGTCAACTGATCGAGCCTTACGGTGGGTTTATCCTGGTGCACATCGCAACCACGGTCGAAGTCTGCGAACAGCGCGACCGCAAGGGCCTGTATGCCAAGGCTCGTGCCGGCATTTTGAAGGAATTCACCGGGATTTCCGATCCCTACGAAGTTCCGGCGGATGCCGACGTAACGATCAACACTGGCGAACTGTCTGCCGAAGAAGCCGCTCAGGAAATTATTCTGCACCTGGAGCGCGAAGGCTTGATCGGAGTAAACAGGGCAGGAGAGTAAGGGAAGACGGGAACGACCATGTCGCTGATAGTAGCCAAAATTCTCGTTGGCTTTGTGTGGGGGATCCTCATTGGCATGAGCGGGGTGGGGGGCGGCGTTCTGCTGCTCCCCGTTCTGATCTTTGGCTTGAGGGTACCGCCTACGTCGCTGTCGGTTCCGACGCGCTCTTCAACTTTTTCACGAAAATTCCGGCAGGACTTTTGCACCTGAAAAAGGGCACAGTCCGGCGCAAGGTCATGATCGCTCTTGCCGTCGGTAGCATTCCGGGTTCCATCGCGGCGTAAAGCTGCTGATGTACATCCGTGCACCTCTATGGGGACGGGGTTAACAGCTTTATCAAGACCGCGGTGGGCGTCCTGCTCATCGTGATTCCCACCGCTGTTGCTGTTTCAGAAGAGAAATCGAAGAGAGAGTCGCCAACCGTCCCCCGACGACGAAGAATTTCATGGGGATGGCGGTGATCGGGTTGGTTGCTGGTTTTCTGGTAGGCATGACTTCAGTGGGTTCGGGCAGCATCATTATGATGTTGCTACTGTTGTTTTACAGTCTCTCCGCCAAAGGTCAATGTCGGTACCGACATTGTGCACGCCGTTCGTGCTCACGGGCGTTACCGGGCTTCTTCACTTCCGTCTGGGGAATGTGAATTAGGCCTGGTCCTGTCGTTGCTGATTGGTTCTATCCCGGGCGGGTTGATGGGCTCACATTTTGCAACGCG
>CAVUOS010000050.1:0-103460 GCA_963743105.1 Terriglobia bacterium | reverse complement strand
AGTCTTACTTTGTCGAGAAATTGCAGCATTCTCAGACCACTGCGGGGACCTTGGCATGAACGCGCGTATTGCTCACATCGCGTCTAATACGTTTCGCGAAGCCGTTCGCGACCGCGTTCTCTACAACCTGATTGCATTCGCTGTGGTGATTTCTGCAGCGGCTATTTTCATCGGACAGATTTCGATTGAGATCGAGCGGTTAGTGGTCATCAACCTCGGGCTGACCGCGGTGTCGCTGTTCGGAGTCGTGATTGCCATTTTCGTCGGGATAGGATTGGTCTCCAAAGAGATCGAAAAGCGCACGCTGTACACCGTGCTCTCACGACCGGTGCGGCGCTGGGAGTTCATCGTCGGAAAGTTCTTCGGGCTGGCAGGAACACTGGTCGTGAATACGTTGTTCATGGCTTTGGGTGTCTTCGGTGCCCTGCTCTATGTCGCTCACAGATTCTCTGCGGCCGACTCCTCGATTTTCATCGCCCTTTACTTCATCATTCTCGAATTCCTGATCATCTGCGCACTGGCGCTGCTGTTCTCATCGTTCTCGTCTCCATTGCTGTCGGCGGTATTCGCGTTTTCGCTTTTCGTCATCGGCAGCTTCGCCGATGATCTCCGAGGATTCGCCACGCTGACCCATGGCCTGACCCGTTGGATTGCCACAGGCGCCGCTTACCTGGTTCCCAACTTCTCCGCCTTGAACGTGATCAGCGCGGTCGCGCACCAGCAACCGATCGGGTGGCAACTCGTATTGCAGAATACGTTGTACACGGTGTTCTATGCGGCGATGGCGCTGAGTGGGGCCGTTCTCATCTTCGACCGCAGGGATTTGAAATGAGTTCGCGGAAACGTACTACGCTGGTTGCCGGAATTTGCCTGATCGCCTCACTGGCCGCCAGCGTTCTCCTGCTGCAGAACATCGACCGAATTCGCCCCCGCGATATCGCTGATGATGCCCTGTACATCAGTTCTCCGAAAATGGTCCAGCGCGCCAGCCTTGGCTTCAACGGATTGATGGCTTGTATTTACTGGACGCGCACCGTGCAATACTTCGGCCATCGTCACTTCAATCGCGAACGGACTTATAACGAGCTTGCGCCTTTGCTCGAAATCACGGCGGCGCTCGACCCCCATCTTTTACCTGCGTATCAGTTTGGCGCCAGCTTTCTAGCCCCAGCGCCGCCGAATGGCGCCGGCCAGCCCAAGCGCGCCGTCCAGTTGATGCAATACGGTATCGAGCACAATCCCGGCAACTGGAGGCTCTACTACGATTTGGGCTTTGTCTACTACACCGAACTCCATGACTTCAGAAGAGCGGGTGAAGTCTTCGACGAGGGTTCGAAGATTCCAGGTGCGCATCCCTTCATGAAGATCCTGGCCGCAAATATGGCTGAGCACGCGCAGGATTTCAACACGGCTCGACTGCTGTGGAGCGCCGCCTACGAATCAAGCCAGGAACCAAACATCCGGGAGAACGCCGTCGAGCACCTGCGATCGATCCAGGTCGATGAAGATGTGACGAATCTTCAGAACGCCGTCACTCGCTTTGTACAGGCCAATGGACGCATTCCCACCAGCCTCTGGGAAGTCGTCAACGCCGAGCATTGGCGTGGCCTTCCCGTTGACCCGGACGGCAACCCGTACGAACTGTCACTGGACGGCCAGGTGCTGGTGGCGAACCCGGATGATTTTCTCTTCATCACGAAGGGCATGCCACCGGACTACAAACGGGGCGCCCCAAAATTCCACGTTAAAGGCTAAGCCCTCGCTCTTCTGCCCATAACATGTTGGAGCGGACGCAGAGGCCTGCCCTGAGCGCAATCGAAGCCTCCGCTCCGCGAGCGCAGCGCACGTTGGTGCACACGAGATTTTGTAACTGGAAATCAGAAGTTGTCTCCGGTTTTCTGGGACAATGCTTTCGAATGTTCTCGACACCACCACCTGGAATCTTCTCGGCCGCCTGCAGCTACTGGAGTGGCAGCGTCAGCCGCTCCGGCGTCATTCGCGGTTCGCGGGATTTTCTCGTGACGCTCTGGGAGTTCCTTCGTGACTCCACACCTTCCCGCTTGCGCTCGCGTTTTGGAGATGCCGACTATGACTGGGATTACCGGGTGAATACCACCAGTGGAGCAGTTGGCTGGCGCGACCGTCTGCTTGGCGTTTTCAACTCACCCTATCAGCCTACTGAACGTGAACTGTTCCACGAAATGATCGATGCTCTGGCGCAACACGCAAACATCAATTTCAAAGACTTCACGTTCATCGATCTCGGTTCCGGCAAGGGGCGAACTCTGCTCATGGCGTCCGATTATCCCTTCCGCCGCATTCTGGGTGTTGAACTCCTTCCCTCTTTGAATGGGATCGCGCAGCAGAATCTTGCGCACTATCACAGTGAATCGCAGAAGTGCTTCGCGATGGAATCCATCCGCGCCGATGCAACCACATTCACGCTACCGGAAGGCGGCCTCGTAATCTACCTCTTCAACCCGTTCCCGGAATCAGGTCTGCGGCGTGCCCTCGCGAACCTGCGAAACTTGATAGACGCGCATCCTCGGCCGGTGTACGTCGTCTACCACAATCCCCAACTGGAAGCCGTGTTGAACGAAACCGGCCGTCTGAAGCGAATCGCCGGGACACACCAGTACTCCATCTTCACCGCCGCAAGCTGAGATCAGAAGGAGAACCCGACCCCCCCGGAGATGAGGTTGCTCTTCCAGTTGTAGAGGTTATTTGGATTCCCCTGATCGGGCACGAACTTGAAATAGCGGTTCTCGTAGGTCGCTTTCGCGTACCATATGCCGAACGTGTAGCCAACGCTTCCTTGGATAAAATAGCCGTGATCCAGATGCGGATTGGGCAGTGTGGTCGAAGAATGCCTGCGGAAACGCGGCGAAAACTCCGGTGCGCCCTGGACCTCAACCCATGCATGTTTATTGCTCAGGAAGTTATATCTGAGAACCAGCGGAAGCTCGAGCAACTCCATATCGTCGCGAGCAAAGAACTGGTTGTTCACGACGGACGTGGGAAGAACGATCTTCCGGACCTGAACATTGAACCCGATGGAGAGGTCACGAGCCTTAAACCGCGGTCCTGCAAACAGCGCATACTCCCGAGCGTGATTGGCGGTATCGTTGGGCAGGCGAATCTCACCGCCAGCGACCAGACTCGGGCCGCCCTTCTTTGCATTGCCTTTGATGACGGTCACCTGCCCGTCAATGCCGAACTCTAAACCGCTGACTGAAGACAGTGAGTCGAACTTATCCGATGTCTGCCCAATATCAATTCCGAAGGTTCCTCGTTGACAATAGGCCGGAACCGAAGCCAATACGATCAAACACACGCGCACCAGGTGCGTCTTGCAGCGCTTCATCCCTGCATTTCCTCCCTTTTGGGAAAAGTAAACGCTTCCGCAGATACCCGACAGAGAGCGGCTAGTTCTTCAAACCTTCAATTCTATCTATGAAACTTGATTCTATCTGTGGGATGCGGGAGATGGGGGAATCGTTTTGTGAATGACGCACAATGCGGGATTGTCCTCGGGCCGAGGAGTACGGTTCACGGGGCGGGCGAACGCCAGTTCGTGGAGAGTAAAACAAGTTGCTGAGGCTTGAGAGCTACGATCCTTGCTTTTCCAGAACGAGTTCCGCTTTCTTCGCCGTCTCTTTCTCCTTGCGGTAGGCACGGGCGACGTCGCCCAATGGCACCGGCTCAGAAACCGGGCCGAACTCCCACAAGGGACGTTCTCCTTGAGCATAGGAGTATGCATCCGAGGCTGCGCCGACGAGCGGATGCTCGCAAGCCATGGGAGTGAGCGAAGCGTGCTGAGGATGATCGACGATCTGGATTGGCGTCACCTGATTCGACAAAGCAGAGGCTTGACCAAAGGCAGCAGCCGAGCAAAGAATCACGGCCAGGACGATTAGTGGTTTCATAGGTGTTCCTTGCACAATCCATTTACCGATAGAGCAAGCATAATGCCAACCAAAACGTGTTCATTTTCTGTAGATTGCAGCTGATCCTTGAGGCGAAACGCAAGACTTTTCACATTTCGCAAACCCGTATTTTTCCTTGAGTTGCCTGCGGCGCTCTGCTCGGTGTATGGTTCCCGCTGGAACGCTGCGGTTGGAGGAAAGAATGCGCGCACTCGTCTGCACAACTCGTCACGCCCGATGCCGCCTCAACTACGCGCTCATCTCGATTCTGATTACTTATGCTCTAGTTGGTTTCGCTCGGGCACAGACCAATTGTGCCGACGGAGACGGTGTACTCGATAACAGTCCCCTGAAAGGAACGACGGCGCAGGAGTTGATTCAGAAGTTTGCCGCACAGGAGACCAAGGTCAGGGACGCAAGATCCCACTACATCTACACCCAAGACGTGCTAGTGCAGACGCTGAACGGCATTGCGGTCGATGGCCAGTTCCACGAAATCACTAACGTGTCATACGACGATAAAGGCAAGCGAATTGAAAACGTCACCTTTTCGGAAGTGCCGACCCTCCAAGGCTTACAACTCTCCGCGCAAGACGCAGATGACATCCGCGTATTCATGCAATGGATACTGACCACAGATCAATTGCCGGACTACAAGCTCACGTACGCGGGCCAGCAGCATGTCGACGATCTCGACACCTACGTCTTTCATGTTGAACCTGTGAAGGAGGAGAAGAACAAACGCTATTTCCAGGGGCGTGTATGGGTCGACAATCGCGATCTGCAGGTGGCGAAGTTATGCGGGAAGAGTGTGCCCGAACAAATTCCACGCAAGAAGAAAGATCCAATTGAGGTTCGTCCCACCTTTGTCGGATACCGGCAACTGGTCGACGGCTACTGGTTCCCGGCGTACACGCGGGTGGATGACACACTTCGTTTCGGAGTGCAATCGATTCATTTGCGCGAGATCGTCAAGTTCAAGGACTATAAGCGGCGAGAACCCTCTGCCGCTGCGGTATCAAAACCGTAATGGCATATCCTGCCTGGAAATCAGAAGAGCACTTGAACCAGGATTTCAGGTATGCTGTACTGCACTTATGGCTGAAGAGAGAGAAAAGAACCGGGCTAAAGATCTCGTCCTCTGGATCATCACTGTCGCCTTGGTGGCTCTGGCGATCTTCTGGTACCAGAAACCGAAATAGTCTTGGCGGAAATCGCGAGCCTTCGTCGTCATCCATTTGAAGCCTCTTTGACCCTCGTCCGCATCCTCGGACCGGAAGATAACGGCTCTCTCAGTTGGTCTTAGGCCCTCCCATTACCCCCGTCGATTTGAAACGTGATTTAATTTCCGCCAACCCGTTTACAAAAACAGAACAAAACACTGATTTAAAACATTTGCACACGGACTGGCGTTCTACTCGCAACTAGGAAACTCTGCACCGGGCCCGAATGGAAACTGGATCCTCTGCCGATCCAGATGGGATCTCATACCTGCCGGGCCCGCCTGCGTCGATCAGAAGTAACCTCCCAAGGAGAAAAGTCGAATCATGACTAGAAGAAGTTGTGCCTCCCTCAGTTCAATCGCCGTTCTGTACTTGCTGACATGCCTGGGTCTGAACGGAAGCGCGCTTGCCCAAGATGCACCAGTCGAGAAGCCCCATGCCCGGTATGCGGTCATGCCTCCGCACCTGCATCCGGCAATTGCCCCTCCCCCTGCTTCTCTCAAGAGCTGGAATGGCTCCTTCACCTACAACGGGACGAAGTACACCTACAACATGGTCGGCACCACGCCCTCCGCCAACACGACCGCAACGATCACTACCTACATCATTCCCGTGAAAATCACCATCACGAATCGCAATGGGACGAAAACCACATTCGATCCGTCGCACGTGCTCTCGAACGGGAAAACAGTCACCAACAACACGTTGCAATCCCCGCTTTTCGACGCGACTACGACCTATGTTCAGGGCGGAGTCAACGTCGGGACCACACAGTATATCGATGCCTACCAACGCGCGAACTTCTGGGGCACAGTCTCCACGCATCCCAACTCGCACCTGCTCCTGAGCCCGACGGTGCTGGCGGAGCAGAGTCTGAGCCCCTCGCGCACCTACGGCAAGACGGGCAGCCCGTTCGGCTTCACCGCTGCAGAAGTGGACATCAACTGGTTTGACTCGCAGGTTCCAACGATCCTTAGCAAATTGGGAATTCAGCCCAACCAGTTTCCCATCTTCCTGCTTTACAACACCTACCTGACCGAGGGCGGCTGCTGCATCGGCGGATACCATAGCTCGGAAGGCAGCATCAGCAACCCTCAGGCGTATGCCGAGGCTACCTACGTCGACCACGTCGGCGCATTTTCGCAGGATGTATCTGCGCTTTCGCATGAAATTGGCGAGTGGGCTGACGATCCGCTGACTGTGAACTACAACGGAAACAATACGCCCTGCGGCATCCTGGAAAATGGCGATCCCGAAGAGGGATTCTCGAACTACGGGGCCGTTCCCTATTCGCTGCATGGGTTCACTTACAATCTTCAGGACCTGGTCACGCTTCCCTACTTCGGGGCCCCGGCCACTACTTCCGTAAATCACTGGTTCAGCTTCCAGGGGAATTCGTCGCTGTTCGTCTGCTCGAACGGATCATAGATCGCAGTTGTTCCCCTATCGCAAGCCCGCCTCGGAGGGCGGGCTTTTTCTTTGGCTGCTGGTCAGGGCGGCTTATTGGCCACCACATGCAGGGAAACATCCTGCCTAGGGTTTTTCGCGTTTCATCGGGTAAGATACTTCGGCTGCAAGAAGGGGGCGTTCAGCAGTGAGTCTTCACAACCGGTTCTGATGAATCGCGAATATCACAAAGGCTACAGCCAGGAATTGCACCGCGATATGGAGGCGCTTGTTTTCGGGCACGCCGGGATGCCTCTGCTCGTCTTCCCCACTTCCATGGGAAAGTTCTTTGAGTATGAGGACCGGGGCATGATCGGTACTCTCGCGCCCAAGATCGAGCGCGGCGAGATCCAAGTGTTCTGCCCTGATGCCATCGATACAGAAAGCTGGTACAACAAGGGCGTGCATCCGCGCGTGCGAGTGATGCGCCATTTGCAGTACGAGCGCTACATCCTGCACGAATTTCTGCCCTTTATCCGCTGGAAGAACCAGGCGTGGCAACTGGGAGTGACGGGCTGCAGCTTCGGCGGCTACCACTGTGTGAATTTCGCCCTAAAGCATCCCGACATCGTGACCCATTGCGTGAGCATGAGCGGCGCGTTCGATATCCATAAGTTTCTGGATGGGTACTACGATGACGATTGTTACTTCAACAATCCACCAGACTTCGTGCCCAATCTGACCGACGATTGGTTCCTGAGCCGATACCGGCAGATGAAGATCGTTCTAGGTTCGGCGGATTGGGACATTTGTCTGGATGCAAACATAAAGTTCTCGGCAATCCTGAACGGCAAAGCGATTCCCCATTGGTTGGACGTATGGAATGACAATTTGAAGCATGACTGGCCGTTGTGGCTGAGAATGGCGGGGAAGTATTTCTGATCTTGATAGACGTGGCTCGCTACGTCCGTTTCGTCCATACGCAGGAGACGTTGCAACCGATGTCTCTACGGAGTGAGTAATGAAAAAGATCGGCATTTTATTCGGCATGGAGAACACCTTCCCGCCCGCGGTGGTGGACAAGATCAACTCAATGAAGGTCGAGGGCGTCACGGCGGAGTTTGTGAAGATCGGCGGCATCCGCATGGACGAGCCAAAGCAGTACGCCGTCATCATCGACCGTATCTCGCAGGACATTCAGTTCTATCGCGCCTACCTGAAAAACGCGGCGCTGCATGGAACGATTGTCGTCAACAATCCGTTCTGGTGGACCGCCGACGACAAGTTCTTCAACTATTCACTGGCACACAAGATGGGAATCGCGATCCCGCCTACGGTGATTCTGCCGCACAATAAGCATCCCGAAGGCACCACCGAGCAGTCGATGCGCAACTTGATCTTCCCGCTGAACTGGCAGGAGATCTTTGATTACGTCGGCTTCCCTGCCTTCCTCAAGCCCTATTCCGGGGGCGGCTGGAAGCACGTCTACAAAGTCCATTCTCCGGAGGAATTCTTCCATCACTACAACCAGACCGGTGACCTCTGCATGACGTTGCAGCGCGGTGTCGAGTTCGATGAGTATTACCGCTGCTATGTGGTGGGACAGGAGAAGGTCCACATCATGAAGTACGACCCCAAGGCGCCTTTTCATGAGCGCTATGTAAAGGGGAATCCACCGCCGTCTTCTCCAGCTCTGCGGGACCGCATCGAGAATGACTCACTGGCTCTATGTCGTACGTTGGGGTACGACCTCAACACGGTTGAGTTCGCGGTCGAAGAAGGCGTTCCCTATGCGATTGACTTCTTGAATCCGGCACCGGATGCGGAAATCACGTCAGTGGGCCAGGAGAATTTTGACTGGATCGTGAATGCCGTCGCAGAGATGGCGGTCAAGATGGCGCAGAGCGGGGCGAGTCCGGCAAAGGAATTACGCTGGGCAGGTTTTCTAGCGGGCACGCCGGTCGAGAAACCAACGGCTGCAAAATCAAAGTAGTTGCCCGCATCGAAATCTCAGCTTTGCGCCAAAAAAGCGCACTTCGTTTTGACTGGGCACTCCTCGCACTTCGGATTCGTTCGTTTACAGATGTGCTGCCCGTGTGTTTTCAGCAGCAGGTAGGCCCGCGTCCGAGCGTCGACCTTCTCCGGGACTTCGGCGGCGATGGCACGCTGGGCTTCGCGATAGCTGGCGGTGTAGTTCTCTCCCTCGGGCCCCTGCAAAATTCGAATTAGTACGTGGACACAATTCGAGGGGATCGCGGCTAGAGGCGTAATTCCCGCAAACAGCAGGATACGATCGGCCCCCGGATCGGCTATTCCAGGGAAACTTTTCAGAGTCTTCCGCACTTTCGCCAATGGTCCGGTCAAAGCTGAACGAAGATCGCCTCCAAACTCATCCTTGACCCGCATGGCGATTTCTTTGAGGCGTTGGGCTCGCACCTCAGGGACCATACCTCCGTCCTTCAGCGCTGCTGCGATTTTCGCAGGGCTGGTGGCAAGCAGTTGGTGCGGTTCGATCCCAACCTGCTGCTTCAGGCTCTTCCAGCCCTTTTCGCAAGCCGCGTCGCTTGCCGGATACCCGCAGTGCCACCAGACAAGAAACTCATAAGGGTCGACTGGGAAGGCAGGTTCTTGCGGGCCGTAAAACTTCTCCAACCGGTCCAAAAGATCGAGAACGGAAATTCGAGATTGAGCCACTGCGGACGAGAATGTTACTGTGGGTCCCATTAGGGCGCAAGCCATCTCAGGTTTCGCTGCAAACGAATTCAACCGAGAGCTCTGTCGTGATGAAATCTGGGTCTGCTGTAAAGACGGTGGATGAATATCTGGCGGGCACACCCGAGCCAGCCCGCAGCACCCTGAGGCACATTCGAGCAGTCATCAAGTCTGTCGTCCCGAAGGATACGACGGAAGTGATCAGCTATCGCATCCCGATGTTCAAGTACAAAGGAATGCTTGTCGGCTATGCCGCCTTCGCCAAGCACTGCAGCCTTTTTCCTACTGGTTCCGGCGTCATCGAGAGGTTCGCAAAGAAACTGAAGCCGTACCGGACTTCAAAGGGCACCATTCAATTCCCTTCCGATAAGCCCTTGCCCGACGCTCTGCTGAAGAAGATCGTGAGACAGCGGGTTAAGGAAAACCGGGAATGGGACTGAGGTAATTGCCCCTGCGACGCTCTCCCGCATTGCTATAATGTTTCCGCCTAGTTCTTCGTCCTGTGCGCAAGCTGCGAAGTATGCACAGCATTCGACTTCCTGGTCAGACTTCGCGGGCGGAAGCGCCCGCGCCACACTTTTTATGCTGCCGACGTTCACTATCGGAATCGAAGAAGAGTATCAGACCATAGATCCGGTCACGCGCGATCTGCGCTCGCACATTCACGCCGAAATCCTGGAGAAGGGCAAGATGATACTTCAGGAGCGGGTGAAGGCGGAGATGCACCAATCCGTGGTCGAGGTGGGAACGAGCGTCTGCAAAAATATCAAGGAGGCGAAGACCGAATTACGCACGCTGCGCCGCAACATCATCCGACTGGCCGGGGAAAATGGCTTGAAGCTGGCATCAGTGGCAACGCATCCCTTTTCCGATTGGCGGACGCAGGAGATTCATCCTGACGAGCGGTACAAGAACATCGTCGAAGACATGCAGTTGGTGGCGCGGGCCAACCTGATTTTCGGGTTGCATGTCCATATCGGAATCGACGATCGCGAGACCGCGATTCACATGATGAATCACGCGCGTTACTTCCTGCCGCATATCCTCGCGCTCTCGACCAACTCGCCTTTCTGGCTGGGCATGAACACCGGCCTGAAATCCTACCGCTGCAAGGTGTTCGACAAGTTCCCGCGCACGAATATTCCGGACTATTTCCCAAGCTGGGGCGAGTACGAAAATTTCATTAAGCTGCTGATCAAGACCAACTGTATCGATAACGCAAAAAAGATCTGGTGGGACATCCGGCCGCATCCATTCTTCAACACCATCGAGTTTCGCGTCTGCGACATTCCCATGCGCGCCGACGAGACCATTGCGATTGCCGCACTGATTCAGGCGACCGTGGCGAAACTCTACAAGCTCTATACAGCGAATCAGGGATTCCGCCTTTATCGCCGCGCCTTGATCATGGAAAACAAATGGCGCGCCGCACGTTATGGACTCGACGGCAAGCTGATCGATTTCGGCAAGCAGAAAGAGGTTCCCGCACGCGAACTGGTGCACGAATATCTGCAATTCGTCGACGACGTGGTCGATGAACTGGATTCGCGCGAGGAACTCGAGTACATCTACAAGATTCTCGAGAACGGCAGCGGCGCCGACCGTCAATTGCGCGTTTTTCAAGAGACTGGGGATCTGAAAAAAGTAGTCGACTACATCATTGAAGAAACGGAAGCCGGACTGGCAGAGAGCACAGAACCGGCAGCCGTGACGAAAGCAGGGTAATGAGTACTTCTGTACGTCCTGATCACATCAATCTGAACCAACTTCCCTTTGACCCCGAGTTCACCCCCGGGGCCCGTAATGCCGTAAATGTCTGCCTGCGGATTCAGCCAAGCGAACGCGTTTGCGTGATCACCGATGAGGCGACGCTGGAAATCGCAGCCGCGATCGTCGCAGAACTCGAAAAGCTTGGCGCACCGTATCAGGCATGGATTCTGGAAGAACTGGCTGACCGTCCGCTGATTGACCTGCCCCGCGAGATTCTTGCTGACCTCGAACAAAGCCAGGTTTCGATCTTTGCTGTCCAGGCGCAGCGCAACGAGTTGCGCTCGCGCATTCAGATGACGGACGTCGTGAACCGGCGCAAAATCCGACACGCGCATATGGTCAACATCAACCGCCAGATCATGCTGGAAGGCATGCGCGCCGATTTTCAGCGCGTGGACCGATTAAGCCAGAAGGTCGTCGAAATGGTGCGCAAGGCGTCGCAGATTCGCGCCACGACCGCTGCCGGCACAGACCTCACGGCCGCCTTGAATCCCAATTACAAGTGGCTCAAGACCAGCGGCATTATCTCGCCGGAAAAGTGGGGCAATCTTCCCGGCGGCGAGATCTTTACTACTCCGGGAGAAGTGAACGGGAAATTCGTGATCGACGGAGTTGTGGGCGATTACCTCTGCGCCAAGTTCGGCAACCTGCGCGACAATCCGCTGACCATCCACGTGAAGGGCAATCGCCTTACCGAAGCCCATTCCGAGAATCGAGAACTCCAAGACGACTTCTGGAAGTACACGCACACCGACGCCAACAGCGATCGCGTTGGCGAGTTCGCCATCGGCACGAACATCGATTTGAAAGATGTCATCGGACAGATCCTGCAGGATGAGAAATATCCCGGCGTGCACATTGCCTTCGGAAACCCCTACGGCGCACACACCGGCGCGGATTGGGACTCCACAACGCACATCGATGTAGTCGGGCGAAAGTTCAACATCTGGGTCGATGACCAGCAGATCATGCGCGAAGGAAAGTTCTCAGTGGAGGCATAGCCCGTGCCCGTTTCCGAAAATAAAGAAACTTCATCTTCAAGACTGCTGCAACGGGCTTATGCAGCTTTCAATGCACGCGATCTTGACGGCGCATTGGCGACTATGAGGCCTGACGTCGCATGGCCGAACGGCATGGAGGGCGGCACCGTGCACGGCCACGTTGGTGTCCGCGCTTACTGGACACGCCAGTGGACCATGGTTGATCCGCGCGTCGAGCCAAAGACATTCGACGTCGACTCTGTCGGCAGAATTGTTGTTGGCGTTCATCAGGTTGTGCGTGATCTATCCGGCAAAGTGCTGCTGGATCGCATGGTCGAGCACGTCTACACGCTGACAGATGGACTCATCCAGAACATGGACATTCGCGAGTAAGCCGTTCGATACTGCCTCACTATGATTCCCTCGCTACGCAGGCAGTTCAATCACAACTTCACCCCGGGGAAATACCAGGCATTTCTGCATCGCATTGATGAGATATGTGGGACGCATGTTCAGTTCCGTCTCTCAGAGACGCCCTGTTTCTTCCCCAAGGAATTGATCGATCGCATGGCGCGCGACGGCGAAGCCTTGATCCGGCAACTTGTCGACAATCCTCAATATCGCGCAAAATCCGACGAGGCCGTTCCCGGTGAGTTCAATGTCCCGAATGAGGCCCCCCATCCGATGTTCGTGCAAGTCGATTTCGGATTGGTTCGCGATGCTGGTGGCCAATTGCAACCTAAGCTGGTCGAACTGCAGGCCTTCCCTTCCCTCTACGCCTACCAGGGGCCGTTGGCCGAGGCCTACATCAGTGTTTACGGCCTGAAGCCGGACTCCGGCGGGCTGAAGTACTTGCTGAGCGGACTTGAACCCAGCTCATACCGCGACTTTCTCCGGCGAGCAATCGTTAGCTCGCACGATCCCGACAATGTAATTCTGATGGAAATCGATCCTGCTCACCAGAAGACACTCCCTGATTTTCTTCTCACTGAAAAGATGCTCGGTGTGCGAGCTGTCGATATTGTTGATATCAAGAAGGAAGGGTCGCGCCTTTATTACGAACGCGGCGGCAGGCGGATTCCAATCAAGCGGATCTATAACCGCGCCATCGTGGATGAACTGGAACGCAAGAACATTAAGCTAGCGTTCGACTGGCGCGACGATCTCGACGTCGAATGGGCCGGACACCCGAACTGGTATTTCCGCATCAGCAAGTTCTCTATCCCGTATCTGAAGCATGACTCGGTGCCAAAGACATGGTTCCTCGACCAACTCAAGGAGACTCCCGCCGATCTCGAAAACTACGCCCTGAAGCCGCTTTACTCCTTTGCTGGTCTGGGCGTCATCATCGCGCCCAAAAAAGAGGACATCACGGCCATTCCAGCCGACAAACGTCCTTACTACATTCTGCAGGAGCGTCTGAGTTTCGAACCTGTGATTGAGACTCCGTTCGGCGGCACGAAAGCAGAAGTGCGCGTCATGTATATCTGGCTGGAAGAACTGAAGCCGGTAATGACGATCATCCGCATGGGCCGCGGACTCATGATGGGCGTCGATCAGAACAAAAACATGGAATGGGTCGGCGCCTCGGCGGCGCTATATCTGGAGTGAACGCCCCACCCCATTAACCACCAAGGACGCGAGGGTGCACGAAGGGAAACCTTTGTGACGATTTACAGTGCGACCCCCGATTTCCAAACAACGCTACTTCAGCTTCACAAACAGCAGCACGAAGATCGCCCAGATTCCCACGGTCATGGGAAACTGCACCACTGCTGCATCCCGCATCGCGCCCCCTCTGGGCAATGCAAATGTCAGCAACATCATTGCAAGAGCAGTCAGAACTCCAACTAGAAACTTGCCTTTGGCATTCATTTCTCTCGACCCTTTGCCTTTCTTTGCGTCCCCGCGAAAGAGTACCAAGTCAGATAGCTGGCGATTGTACACCTGTTTTCGCGCTGTCCAAGCCAGCGGTTTCCAGACGCCGGCTTACCAAAATCCCACCGGCGAGCAGAACCATCGCCGAAACCACTCCGATAGCGATCCATCCCCAATGCTGCGCCGGATGCCGTAGAACTCGAAGGAAGTGGCGCCCATAGTGTCCGGCGACGAAGGCTATGGTGAAATATCTCACGCAGCGACAAACTGTCACAATTGCTAAGAATCTTCCGAGTGGATAGTCCCCCGCACCAGCAGCCGCGAAAAATAGAGAGGTGGGAGAGGGCAGCGGAATCGCCGTGGAAGCAATCAACGTCCCCGTGCCCCAATGTTGAAACAGTTTCAGGAACTTCGAGAGCTTGCCCTGCTTGAATTTCTTGTCGAGGTAAGCCGACCCCGCAGTGCGCGCCAGTCGGAAGGTTAGATATGCACCAATAACCGATCCCGCCGTTGCCGCAGCGGCGTATTCCCACCACAACGGCCGATGACTTGCCGCAAGCACAGCGGTGAGGATATCGGGGCCACCAAATGTAGGGAGTGGAGAACTATCGAGGATTGCCAGAAAGAAGAGGCCTGCCGCTCCCAGATGCTGCAACGTCGTGAGCAGCGTCGGATGGATGCGCGCTTTTCGAATCGGGGCGAGCAGACTCAACATGCCTGCACTATATCAATTCGCCTCGAATGATCCGCCAAGCCTAACTGATCTTCTTTACGATCGTGGTCTCAAGTTCCTTGCCGTTCGGCCGTTTTACGTACATCTTGTCGCCCTTTAGCCGGACCGGAACCGAGGCTCCCACTCCGAATTCGCCCGGGGCGTACCCATCCGCCAACTCAGAGCGGTACTCGCCCACATACTGCACGCCGTTGACCCTGACGATAATGGCAGAGCGCCGGTTTCGCTCCGCAGCTTGCTCCATGATCTCACGCTCAGCCTGCGTCCAGTTCTGCACGTCACGGCCGGGTGTGCGGCCGCTTTGAGTGTAAATCTCTTCGGCACGGCGGCGGATGGCTTCATGCAAATCTGCCGCAAAAACACGAAGCGGCGAGTCGGGTAAATGCTCGGTTTCCACGGTGAGACTTCTCCTTGCTGGACCCCTCTTCGCTGGAATGTCGAGGGCCCAATCCCATGTTAGTCTCTCCAAACCATGCTGGCAGCTTGAGCATCAAACCAACGGACGTAGCGGAAGCCAATTTCAGGAAAGTTGAACCGGAGTTCCAAAATGGAGCGTTCACCCGAAGCCGAACTGTTCTCATGCCTTGCAGCAAACCTCGAACATCGCAGTTGACCGGAATCGGCGAGCGGCCTAACATTACCGCGACCATCGCCGGGCAGCGTCCAGCGCTCATATGATCGGCCAGCAAGTATCCCACTACCGCATCCTCGGCAAGCTCGGGGGAGGAGGTATGGGTGTGGTCTATGAGGCCGAGGACCTTAAACTCGGGCGGCACGTCGCCTTGAAGTTCATCCCTGAAAATCTCGCCGGCGACCCTAAGTCTCTGGAGCGATTCAGCCGCGAGGCTCGAGCCGCTTCTCTACTCAATCATCCCAACATCTGCACCATCCACGGGATCGAAGACAACCACGGCCACCCCTTTATCGTGATGGAGAGGCTCGAGGGTGAGAGCCTCAAGCAGCACATCGCCGGCCAACCCATGCCCGTCGACAAGGTGCTCGACGTAGGAGTCCAGGTGGCTGACGCCCTGATGGCCTCGCACGCCAAGAACATCGTCCACCGCGACATCAAGCCAGCGAACATCTTCCTGACCCCAACCGGGCAGGTGAAAGTGCTCGACTTCGGGCTGGCCAAACTTGTTCACAACCTCGGCACTGAAGACGATGCCGGCGCCGATAATTCGCTGACCGCGGTTGGCGTGATCCCCGGCACTGCTGTCTACATGTCACCGGAGCAGGCCCGCAGCGAGACCGTTGATGCCCGTAGCGACCTGTTCTCCTTCGGTGTCGTGCTCTACGAGATGTCCACGGGCAAGAAGCCCTTCACCGGCGCGAATTCGCTGGTCACACTGGATGCGGTGCTGCATGCCAAGCCGACACCTCCACGCGATCTGAATCCGAAGATTCCCGTCGAACTGGAGGGCATCATCGGCAAGGCGATGGAGAAAGACCGCAACCATCGTTACCAGAGTGCGGCCGAATTGAAGTCGGATCTGGCGCTGCTCAAGCGTGAGAGCGAGTCAGGCCAGCTGAAAAGCGGAACGCATACTGCCAGGTTGCGGGCCGCTACGAAGACCTTCGGCCGCAACACACGCCTGCAAACGTATCTGCTGATTGGAACCGCGGCGTTGCTGGTGACTGTGCTGGCGGCTGTGGGTGCCTGGTGGTATAAGCATCGCGAACTCGCTAACGCAGAGCAGCGAAACGCCATCGCGGTCTTACCGCTGCAAAACATGAATGGCGATTTCAACGTCGACTACCTTCGATTTGCTCTCGCCGACGAACTCACCAGCGTGCTCACCTATTCACGGACGCTAGAAGTCCGCCCATCATCGGTGAGTCGGAAGTATGTCGCTCTCGATCTCGATCCGAAGAAGGTCGGGCAAGAGATGCGGGTGGGACGGATATTAACCGGCTCCTTCCGAAAGCAAGGCGACCAGCTACTGGTCACCTTGGAGGCGATTGACGTTCCCACCGACCGCCTGCTCTGGCAGACTACCGTCACCGAAAAAGCAGAGAACCTGATTGGCTTGCAGGAACAATTGACCACGCAGGTCCAGCACGGCTTACTGCCGATTTTGGGAGGCGCCGGAGGTGCAGTCGAAGCCGCTGCCTCTCGCCCGAAGAACCAGCAGGCTTACGATTTCTACCTGCGCAGCGTCGCCGTGCCCCACGATCCAGCCCCGAATAAAGAAGCCATCAAGATGCTGGAATGGGCAGTTGGTATCGATCCAACCTATGCTCCAGCCTGGGAAGCGTTAGGCCAGAGATACTACTTCGACTCGATTTACGGCGGGGGCGGCGAAGAGATGTTCCAGCGGTCGAATTCGGCATACGAAAGAGCGACTTCCCTCGATCCGAACCGAGTCATGGCCGCCAGCAGCCTGATCACGAACCGCGTCGAGCGCGGCGAACTTGGCCGCGCATACGATGCAGCTACAGACTTGGTAAGGCGGCGCCCGCAGAGCGCCGACGCTCACTTCGCGCTTGCGTACGTCCTGCGCTATGCAGGCATCCTCGACCGGTCGACCCAGGAATGCAATGCAGCCCGGCAACTTGATCCTGGCAACTTCTTTTTCCGTTCCTGCGCGTGGTCGTTCCTCGAAATGGGCAAGACCGATCGTGCCATGGACTTCGTCCACCTCGATGCTGGATCGGAGTGGGCTGCGTGGGTCACACCATACATCTACCTGGCGGAGGGCAATGTTGGCGAAGCGCACAACGCAGCCAAGAATATGGGCAAGGCCGCCTCATACCATCGCGAGTTGATGGAGGCTTGCACGGCAACGCCGCGTCCCGCCGATCTGGCGAAAATTGTCCGCGACAACGAAGGGTCGGTGATGATCGAGCCCGACGCTGAAGCCTGGTACCACGTCGGCGCTCTCATGGCAGCCTGCGGTCAGAACGAGCCAGCGCTTCGTCTACTGAAAGCCGCTGTGCAGCAGAACTATTGCGCCTACGGGGCGTTGTTAGACGATCCTTTGCTCAAGGACTTGCGCAAGGAAACCGCCTTCAACCAGGTGCTTACGCAGGCTAGCAATTGCCAGGCAATGTTGAAGGAAAGCCGCTAGTAACCTTTCACATGGCAAAACTCACCAGACGGGCAATTCTCCAGTCCTCAATCATAAGCCTGGCGGCGTCCCGAATTCCGCTGCAAGCGGGCGTGGCCTCCGGGATGGCCCGCAAGGGTCGCATTCGCCAGTCGGTCTGCCAGTGGTGCTACCGGCAGATGTCCATCGATCGGTTGGCGCAGTCTGCGGCGAGTATCGGCCTGCAAGGGGTCGATCTTCTGCAACCCGACGACTATGAGGTCCCGCGTCGCTATGGTCTGATCTGCACTATGGGATACGCAGGCGGCGGAGAGATCAACAAGGCCATGAACCGCACCGAGAATCACGCTGCCATTGAGCAGGCTTTTCGAACAAACATTCCCCGAGCGGCGAAAGCTGGCGTTCCCAATGTCATTACGTTCTCGGGTAATCGCGCCGGCCTTTCCGATGAGGAAGGCGCGCGCAACACGATTGCAGGGCTGAATCGTGTCAAAAAGATTGCGGAAGATAACGGCGTAACCGTCTGCCTGGAGTTGCTCAACAGTAAACGGGATCACCACGACTATATGTGCGATCACACCGCTTGGGGAGTGCGCGTGATGCAGGAAGTCAACTCGCCGAGCGTCAAACTACTGTACGACATCTACCATATGCAGATCATGGAAGGCGACCTGATCGATACGATTCGCAGCAATATCCAGTGGATTGGGCACTTTCACACCGGCGGCGTTCCCGGCCGTCATGAATTAAACGGCACCCAGGAAATTCAATGGGACGCGGTGATGCGAGCCATAGCCGACTCGGGCTTCCGCGGCTACGTCGCTCATGAATTCATCCCCACAGGAGACCCACTGGCCTCGCTGAAGAGTGCTGCCGATTTGTGCGACGTTTGAGTCGCTGCTAACCGCACCTTCCCCTGCGAGTCTAATGAAGTGCGACCATACCGCGGAAAGAATTTGCGTCGGAGCGGGGTTAGGCCCCATCCTTGTAGCGTGAGACATCCCGGACCCGTCAGCCTGTTGCGGCGATCTCCCCGCAGCGCTCCTGCTAATCTTCAGAACCTGCACCTTTCCGGGTGCAAGCTCTTTTGCCTGCTCATCATCTTCGGTCTTACCGCACCAGCGCAGGCTCCGTTAGCCGCGAGCGGCAAAGAAAGTCCGAAACATTCCTCTGCCTCGGCGATTGCTGAAAGATTCGCGCAGCCTCCCGGTCTGCTGTATCAAGGCGTGCCCGCCGACATCGCTCAAGACGAAGGTGTTGCCGGACTACGCCTCGAGCTTCTGCGCCTCGGCACCACCGCACGGCTGATGCAGGTTGTAGCTCATCCCGACGACGAAGATGGCGGCCTGCTGACACTCCAGGCCCGCGGCCACGGAGTAACTACGTTGCTGATGACGATGAATCGCGGTGAGGGCGGACAGAACAAAGTCGGCAGCAACCTGTCCGACGTTCTCGGCGTGCTGCGAACGGAAGAACTTCTCGCCTCCGACCAGCATTACGGTGTGCAGGACCGATTCTCCCGAGTCGCCGATTTCGGATTCTCGAAGAACCCCGATGAAACTTTCGCCAAGTGGGGCGGTCATGACGTCGCTCTCGCGGACATGGTTCGTGTCATTCGAACGTTTCGCCCCGATGTGCTGGTTGCGCGTTTTTCGGGGACCGAGCGCGATGGTCATGGAAATCACCAGGCATCCGCCATCCTGACGAAAGAGGCGTTCCATGCTGCTGCCGATCCTAAGCGTTTTCCCGAACAGATCGCGCAAGGCCTGGAGGCGTGGCAGCCCAAAAAACTCTACATCGGCAACGTCTGCCCGTGGGGTTCGATGACCTGCCCGGATCCGGACTGGACCGTGAAGTTCAACACGGGGCAGCGCAATCCAGAACTGGGGATGTCCTATGTACAGTTCGCGATGAAAGGCCTGCGGCATCAGCTTTCACAGGGCGCAGCCAACTGGACCGTTGATGACGGCGACCGATTCACCTTTTACCGCCGCGTGGACTCCGTCTTGCCCGAACAGAAAGCCGGACACGAGCAGGACTTTTTCGACGGAATCGACACAAGCTGGCAAGCAATTAGCTCGCAATTCGACATGTCTGAAGCCAAGCTCCCCGGCGTTCGATCCAAACTGGCCGAGATCGCCAAGTTGGTCGCTGAGGCATCGAAAGCGGCAAACGGGACCGATCCGTCGATGTCGGCTCAGCCTTTGACAAAACTTGTAGCCCAATTGACCCGGCTGAGCACCGAAATCAACGCCAGCAGTTTGCCCCCCAGCACCAAGCTCGATTTGCTGACGCGCACCGCCGAGAAACAGCAGCAGGCCGAAACCGCTCTGAATCTAGCCCTTGGCGTCACACTCGCTGCGAACGTCTCTTCCAATGAGGGCCTCAATACCGGAGTTCCCAAGGAAGACGACGCGTTGACCACCGTCGCTCCCGGAGAAGAGTTCATGGTCGGCGTTACTCTGCACAACGGCTCGAAGCTGCCCTTGACGATTGATCACATCAAGCTCGAAGTGCCCGCGGGATGGAACACGATTAACGGGAAGACGCGGCCAGAGACGGTTGCTCCCGGTAAAGACCTACACGCCGACTTCCGGCTGCGCGCTCCGAAAGACACCGCCTACACGCGTCCTTACTGGCATCGCGATGATCCCGATACCGAAGGCATCCATCACGTCGACAACGAAGAATACGCGACACTTCCCTTTCCCCCTCCTGCATTGCAGGCCCGAGTCGAGTACACCGTTGGAGGAGCAGGAGAAACTCGCGCGCACAACGGTATTGCGGTTCCCGTCGTTACTCCCTTTCTTGACGACGCCGGGAAGCAGCGGGCGCGTCCGCTTGCCGTGGTTCCTGCCTTTTCTGTGGCCCTTGAGCCCGGCACGCAGGTAATTTCCACTCACAACGGCAAGACCACCACGGTTACCGTAGGCGTGACCAGTGATCTCACTCGCAAGGTTCGCGGTGATTTGCGCCTGGAGCTGCCAGACGGCTGGCGATCCGAACCCGCCCAGTCGGCCGTCAACTTCACCCATCGCGGAGAAAAACAGGAAATCCAATTCAAAGTCTTTCCCGCCGGATTGCAGCAGGGCCGCGCCACGATCCGCGCCGTCCTCGAATCGGAAGGCGAGAAGTACAGCGAGGGCTACACGCTGGTCGCGCGCGACGATCTCGGCAGCTTCTACTACTATCAACCGGCACGGCAGCGGGTCAGCATCGTGGATGTGCAGGTTCCCCACGACCTGAAAGTCGGCTACATCATGGGCGCCGGCGACGACATTCCAACCATCCTCAAGCAGGTTGGGATGGACGTCACGATGATCCCGGCCGAGCATCTTGCAACTGAGGACCTGAGCAAATTTGGAACCATCGTCCTCGGCATCCGCGCTTACGATACGCAGAAAGACGTCGTCGCGAATAACAAGAAATTGCTGGACTTAGTCGAGGCTGGCGGAACTCTCGTCGTGCAATACAACACCACCGCTGGAGACTTCAGCGGCAAATTCGCGCCGTATTTCGCGGACTTGAGCCGCGCTCGCGTGTCAGTCGAAGAAGCTCCCGTAGACATCCTTGCCCCGCAGGACCCGATCTTCCATTACCCGAACACCATCACCCAGGAAGATTTCAACGGATGGGTCCAGGAGCGCGGGCTCTACTTCATGAGCAAATGGGACGATCACTTCACGCCGCTGCTGGCCTGTCACGATCCCGGGGAAGCACCGCAGAAGGGCGGCCTGTTGCGCGCGCAATATGGCAAGGGGATTTACATCTACACCGGATATGCCTTCTTCCGCCAGCTTCCTGCAGGCGTCCCGGGAGCCGTGCGTCTCTTCGTGAATATTCTCAGCGCAGGAAACCAGTGACCAGAGGCTAGGGTGCGGGGGCTAGTGAAACTGTGAAGCCGCGAGAGCAATGGCGTCCCGTCCTAGACGCAGAAGTGACGAAATGGAGCGCGAAGTCTTGTGCGGTGCTCGTGCGGGAACTAACGGTCGCGCAAGCCTATCGACTTGAGTTCCATGGCAAGGAATATACGATCGAAGTTCAACTGCTCGAGAATACTGATGGATACGTTCACGTGGGCGTAAGCATTGACGATGGTAGTCTCCCTGCCTCGCTTAGGCCGTTGACCTCGAGCTTTATCCGTGAAAAGGAGAAGCGCATTTAGTTCAGAATAATCAGCCGTAGAGACGTAGCTTGCTACGTCTTTCTTCTTCGTGGTGAGAAGACGTTGCGAGCAACGTCTCTACGAATATGGAAACTCCTGCACAATCCCCGGCTTCTCCAACCCTCATCCGCGGCATGGGCCTGTGGAGCGCCACGGCGATGAACATGATCGACATGATCGGCGTCGGACCGTTTATCACCATGCCACTGGTCATTGCGGCCATGGGCGGCCCACAGGCGCTGCTGGGTTGGATCGCGGGCGCGTTGCTCGCTGTCTGTGACGGACTCGTAACCGCCGAATTGGGCGCGGCTCTGCCGATGTCCGGCGGATCGTACCGCTACCTACGCGAAATATACGGTTCCCAGAAATGGGGACGCCTCATTTCCTTCCTCTTCATCTGGCAGGTATCGTTCAGCGCTCCACTCTCAATTGCCACCGGCTGCATTGGCCTGGCAGGCTACGCGGCGTACTACTGGCCGGATCTCGATACCGTATACGCTCATCATGACGCAGCCCTGCACCTGCCGTGGGCAGGCTCGCTGCAAGTGAGCTGGATTGTAACTCCCGGAACCGCGGTCGCCGTAGTTATCTGCTTCTTGACGGTATTTCTCCTGTACCGGCAGATCACAGTGATCGGGCGCATGTCCAAAGTGCTGTGGTTCGCTGTAATGGGAACGATTCTCTGGATCATCTTCGCCGGACTGACTCACTTCAACGCCGCGCGCGCCTTCGACTTTCCCCCTGGCGCGTTTACACTCTCGCATCATTTCTGGAATGGACTCAGCCTGGCCCTGCTGGTCGCGGCCTACGATTACTGGGGATACTACAACGTTTGTTTTCTTGGGGACGAGATCGAGGACCCCGGAAGGAACATTCCTCGCGCCCTGCTGCTTTCCATTCTCCTCGTGGCCTGTCTATATCTAATGATGAACCTGTGCATTCTGGCTGTGGTGCCCTGGCGCGAGATGATGGCCGCCGGACAGAACAACACAGGATTGTATGTTGTGTCGTTGTTCATGCAGAGGATTTATGGAAGCTGGGCGGCCAGTCTCGTCACAGGGCTCGTGATCGCTACAGCGTTTGCGTCCGTTTTTTCGCTCATGCTGGGCTACTCGCGGGTTCCATACGCGGCGGCAAAGGACGGCAATTATTTCCGGGCCTTTGCAAAGGTTCATCCGGTGCATCGCTTCCCGCATGTTTCCCTGCTTGCGCTCGGAGTCGTAGCGGCAGCGTTCTGTTTTCTACGGCTAAAGGACGCGATCGCTGCGCTGGTTGTGATCCGCCTGATTCTGCAGTTCCTGGTGCAGGCGGTAGGTTCCATTGTGCTAAGGATCCGCCGTCCGGAACTTCCCCGACCGTTTCGCATGTGGTTGTATCCACTACCGGCGTTACTGGCGAGCGCTGGATTTCTTTTCATATTGTTCAAGCGGGAAAACTGGCAGAAGGAGATGCGCTATGCGGTTGTGATCCTTCTGTCGGGTGTTCTCATTTACATGATTCGGGCCTGGAAGGACTCTCAGTGGCCGTTTCGAACGGCCAAGACTAGCTAAGAGTAGAAACGATTAGAGGGAAGCACAGTTGGCGGATCACATCTCAATTCCCGCGGTAGGAATCCAGCGGCCCAACTCGGCTTGGGGGCCGCTCCGCGAGCCTTTGTTTCGCTCCCTCTGGATCGCCGCGGTCATTTCATACACTGGCACCTGGATGCAGAACGTGGGCGCCGGCTGGCTGATGACCCAACTCACAACTTCCCCTCTGATGGTGGGCCTGGTGCAAGCCGCCGCCTCAATTCCCGTTTTTCTGGTCGTGCTTCCTGCGGGTGCATTGGCTGACATGGTTGACCGCCGCAGGCTTCTCCTCTTCACCCAGGGGTGGATGGTCTTCGCGGCCGCAGCTCTAGGCATCCTGACGCTGGCAGGCGCGGTGAATCCATGGGTTCTGCTTCTGTTCACGTTCCTGATGGGCGTGGGCGCGGTGATGAATGATCCCGCGTGGCAAGCGATCACGCCTGAGGTTGTGTCGCCGGCCCGCTACGTGTCCGCCGTCGCCTTAAACTCGGCGGGATTCAACGTGGCGCGTGCTGCTGGGCCCGCACTCGGCGGGATTGTGGTTGCCGCCGCCGGATCCGGGTGGTCCTTCCTGCTGAATGCCGCGTCCTTCTTCGGAGTGATCCTGTTCTTGTACACATGGAATCGCACCCCTCATGTGCCGCAGCCTACTCGGCGGGTCAGCGCGGCCATCGCAGAGGGCCTCCGCTATGTACAGGGTGCGCCCCAGGTGAGATCCGTTCTCATACGCACCGGCGCGTTCAGCATCGGCGCGAGTTCCCTGCTGGCGTTGCTTCCGGTCGTTTGCCAGCCTCACGGCGCGCAGGGATACGGATTTCTGCTGACCTGCTTCGGACTCGGAGCGCTTGCCGGAGCAGCGGTTCTCCCGCGACTGCGTCTGCAATATTCGGTCGACGGTCTCGTTGCGGGCGCCACGGTCCTGTTCGCGATGATGACTTTCGCCGCCGGACAAGTTCATATCTTTGAATGGCTATGTCTGGTATTGTTTACCGCTGGAGCCGCCTGGATCGGCATTCTGGCGTGCTTTAATGTAGTAGCCCAGACCATGTGCCCGTCGTGGATGCGGGCGCGGGCACTCTCGATGTACCTGCTGGTTCTGCAAGGAGGCATGGCGATCGGCAGCGCATTATGGGGAGCGGTTGCGGCGCGTCAGGGCGTTCCTGAAGCGCTCGCATGGTCGGCGCTGGCGATGGTGGTTGGGCTTTCTACCATCCGCCGCCATCGGTTGACCGCGGCAGAACTGGAGATGGCTCCAGCAGTCGTCAGAGACTAACCGGGGGATCTATGAAGACAAAAGTGACAGTAATTGCTTTTTTGCTGATTGCCAGTCTGGCTGCCCAGGCAGCCAAGCCGAAGGAAGAGCGTCGCACTGTCACCCAGGTTCTCGACCGCACCGTCTACAACACGGAGCAGGAATTCATCCCCGCAGCCGAAGCCATGCCAGAGGATAAGTTCGGATTCGCCCCGACCAACGGCGAATTCAAAGGCGTTCGCACCTTCGCCCAACAGATCAAGCATGTCGCAGCTGTGAACTTCGAACTCGGCGCGGCCCTCATGGAAGAGAAGCCACCCATCGAACTCAACGGCGAGGCGGGCCCCGCATCGATCGCATCGAAAGCTGACATTCTGAAGTATCTGAAGGACTCCTTCGCGTACGTCCACAAGGCCATCGCGACCATCAACGAAACGAATCTCACGGATACCGTGAGGAGTCCTTTTGGCGAAGGGAAGGTCACGCGCCTGGGACTGGCCTGTGTTGTTTCCTGGCACGCTTACGATCACTACGGTCAGATGGTGGAATATCTCCGCATGAACGGAATCATCCCTCCGGCCAGCCGGTAGCGCCGACATCCTGGCCGGCTGTCGGGAGGCCGTCCCGGCCCCACACCCCGATTGGATACAAACGTCTCCATTGTTGCTATCATTCAGCGCATCGCATGGGCATCGACTGGCAGACATTCCGCCTGACTCTGCAGCTGGCGTTCACTGTCTCGTTCATTCTGCTGCTGCCTGGACTCCCCATCGCCTATTGGATCGCCTTCTCGCGCTGGCGATGGAAGTTCCTGTTGGAAGCTGTCATCGCCCTCCCGATAGTGCTTCCCCCTACTGTGCTGGGATTCTATGTGCTGGTCGCGCTCGGGCCGCGCAGCCCATTAGGACGTTGGTGGATCGCTCTCACCGGACACACCCTGGCATTCACTTTCACGGGTCTGGTCATCGGTTCGATCCTCTACAGCCTTCCTTTCGCGGTGCAGCCATTTGCGGCATCTTTTTCAGCGGTCGACAAGAAACTGATCTCCGCTTCGGCTACGCTTGGCGCTTCCCCTCTGCGCACCTTTCTGCGCGTAATCGCGCCCCTTTCCGCTCCCGGGCTCATCACCGGTGCGGCTTTGTCGTTCGCCCACACGATGGGGGAATTCGGAGTCGTACTGATGGTCGGCGGGAACATCCCCGGCATTACTCGCACCGTGTCCATCGATATCTATCGACCGGGTGCAGTCCTCCGACTACGCGGGAGCAAATCAGACAGCATTAGTCCTCCTGATCGTGTGTTTCGCCCTGCTGGCGCTGGTCTACGGTCTAAATCGTCGGGCCTGGGTCATTCATCCCATAAAATAAAGGGCAATGACCGACATCCGCACTGCGGTCGAAGTAACCACGATCTCGCGGAGCGTTCCGGTGCCCAGTGCTGCTTTTTTGCACGCGAAATTTCAAAAGCGCCTCCAATCACGCGGCAATGAATTTCTTCTGGACGTCGCGTTGGATGTGACGCCAGGCATCACCATCCTTTTCGGCGCATCTGGCGCCGGCAAAACCACCCTGCTCGATTGCCTCGCAGGACTCACCACGCCCGACACAGGACGCATCTCGCTCGCCGATCGGGTCCTGTTCGACTCGTCCGTTCGGGTCGATGTGACGACCGCACAACGGCGCGTAGGTTACGTATTTCAAAGCCTGGCGTTGTTCCCGCACATGACCGTCGAGCGGAATGTGGAATATGGATTGGCCCATGTGCCGCCAGTGGATCGCACCTGCCGGACAACGGCGCTGCTCGAAGCATTCCGGATCGGTGAACTTGCCCGCCGCAAGGCTCGTGACATTTCAGGCGGAGAAAGCCAGCGTGTCGCCCTTGCACGCACATTGGTGACAGATCCCGAATTCCTGCTATTGGACGAGCCTCTGGCCGCACTGGACGCGCCCACGAAGGCAAAGATCATTGACGATCTCCGCGAGTGGAATCGCGCCCACAACATCCCCATCCTGTATGTCACTCACAGCCGGGAAGAAGTTTTCGCCCTGGGAGAGCGGCTGATCGTATTGGAGGCCGGACACATCGTCGCTCAGGGTACGCCACACGAGGTACTGAGTGCGCCGCATATGGAAACGGTCGCGCAGTTAGCCGGCTTCGAGAATGTTTTCGACGCCGTCGTGGAGGCAGTCCGCCCCGAGCGCGGCACGATGACTTGCCGCATCGCAGGAGACGCTGGCGGAGTTCTCCTGGAAACGCCGTTGGTACGCGGCGGCGTGGGGTCAACACTCCGCATCGGGATTCGCGCCGGGGATATCCTGCTGGCCACTTCCCCGCCGATTGGCCTGAGCGCCCGCAACTTGATACCCGGCCGTATTCAATCCCTGGAGCAGCACGATGTAATCGTCTCCGCCCGTGTAAAGTGCCGTGTTGAGATGGAAGTTCACCTCACCCTGGCAGCGCGCGATTCGCTGGAACTCGCGCCTGGCAAGGAAGTGTGGCTCGTAATCAAAACCCACTCGTGTCATCTGATGCAGCGCTGACTCAGGGCGTGCCTGAAGGTAAGGCAACTCGCATGCAGCTTTCGTGACGACGCGCGTTCAGGATTTCTTCTTTCTCCATCTCAATCACCGCGACCCATTGTCCCTTGCGCTCCTCCGAGAAAACAATGCGCCCGCCGAGAATGCGAGCCGTCGCACCGGGCGGCAAGTCCCGCTCGTACCCAAAAAATCTCCGCTTCAGTTTTGTCCAGCCTTGCCATCGCTCCAGCAGGGGATGCGTAGGCTCATACTTCGTGGAAAACACGAGCGCAACATCAAAATTCGAGCGGAACTCGGCAGCCGAGACAACCTGTTCCAGCGAGAAATCTTCGATCCGCACGACCTTCAGGGGTCTCGTCGTATAGCCCAACCAAGGACGGGTCAGCTCATCCGAAGCTGGCCAGGCCGTCATCACGTGCGCCATCGGATATCGCGCTTCCAGGAACCGCTCGGCGTCTTCATGCAGCAGCACGTAATCGCGATAGGCGAGATTGTCTTCTGGAGAGAATCCGTATGGTGGATTCCAAAACCACGCCGCCACGAAAGCAACGGCAACTATCGCCACCGCTAAGATCCAATATCGGAGCCGCCGTCGCAGCGTGGAAACCGACAAAATGATCACCAGCGGGACCGCAGGAAGCAAATACCGCGCCAGCACCGCGCCGCCGATCAACGCCATCGCGACCACGTAGGCGGCAATCGACAACGAAAAAAAGCGCCTGCACCGGAATCGAGATGCGAGGCCGTTCAATGTCGCCATCCTTAACGGGCGCCAAGAGCATCGCCAGCAACATTCCGCCTGTGAGAAGCCATAGATGCATGTACCCAAACGCCTGCCACAGGCGCAATATCAGAGCCAGCACAAAGCGCAGAGGATTCAGCGTCGCGGCGACGTTGTATCGAAAGAACTCAGGATTGCCGAAAACGTATCCCGTTCGAGCATAGTGATAGCAGTACCAGGCAGCGAGCGGAAGAACAGGAATCAGCAGCGCCAGAACCTGCCTCCGATCGGATTCTGGCGCAGGCGCCTGCCACAATCCGCGTAGCCTTCCACTTCTCTGCGTAAAACGTCCGACCAACTCCCACGCCACAAGCGCGAGGGGAGCAAGAATCGCAGTCTCCTTCGCCAGCGCTGCCAGGGAAAACCAGATCGACTGCCATTCTCCATCGGCGTTCGACAAAAGCCAGTAGCCCCCAGACTGTCAATCCGGCCGCCGCCAGATCCACCTGCGCTAACGAACTCTGCGCAAAGAAAACTGGATACACCGCTGTACACATCGTCGCCCCGATGGCGACCGGCGTATTCGCCACGCTTTCAGCCAGCCGAAATACTCCAAGCAGTGAGAACGACGCGATCACGAGCATCGCCGACCGTGCTACCGCGGGAGCGTAGCCAAAGCACTTCCACCACATTGCAATCCACGCCAGGACCAGCGGAGGATGTGCATTCGAAACGGTAGTGTGAGGAATGAGACTCCCGCTGAGAAGCAGATCCCGCGCCGCGGGAACGTAATAGCCAGCTTCATCCCAGAAATAAGGTAATTGCAGTAGAGGTGCGTGCAGCAAAAAGAGAGCGACAAAAATCACCACGAACACCAGGGCAGGATGCCGGCTCGATCGCATGGGCGAAGTCATTCTACCCGTAGAGACGTTGCCGGCAACGTCTGTAGCCCAGCATTGCCTCCGCTTGGGGTACCGGGGACGTACGCAGAGACGTAGCAAGCTACGTCTCTACGACGGTTCTAGTGCACCGGTCCCGGGCGGATGTCATCCGCGGATCGAGTTTGATCTCTCCAAAGGCCCCTTCGTAGCTGGCGACATTCTGCTGCAGCAGCCCCAGCAACGCCTTCGCCTGCTGCGGGCTCAAATAAATCCCCTGGAAATTTCGGATCTCGACCTGCGTCTCAGTTTGCTGCTGTAGCGTGCCGAAGATCAGGAAGAAGTCCCATATGTTCACGCGCATCTGGACGCTGTTCGCATAATTCTCCCGATATGACGGATCATTGACCAACTTCAGGTTGGGTTGCGTCGGATTATTCATGGCTGGAAGTGTAAACGAGTTTGGCCGCAGAAGGAGGGTCCGCTTGGGGTCAGTGACAAAAAGTGTCAGCAGAATGATTGTTTGCGGCGAGTAAGGGCGCAAGCCGACGTTACCCCAAGACGACCCACCACTCCAGGTATTCGCCAAAAATAAAGCACTTACGGGATTTCAACGCCGTTACTTTGGGAAGTGTCTGATGGCGTTGAAAATGCGATACAGTCAGTGTTTGCCCCTCGCGATTGGGGCGTTGCGGGACATCTATGACCCAAAATAATGATCAGGCGATGATGGAAGAAATTGTCCTTCCCGAGCATCTGCTTCCCCTCGGATCAGTCCTGGGCCAGGGAGTATCAGCGCTCGATTTGTGTATGGTGCTTGCCAAGATTTTCCGAGTGCAGTACACCGAGGTCGCCTTAATGCGCCTCGAGGGGGGATTGCTGCGCTTTGTTTTTCCCGAGTACCTGCGCACCACAGGTGCGATTCCGCTGTCCAGCAAAGCGGTGGCGGCGCACACCGCTCTCAGCAAGAAGGCGGAAATCTTTAACAACTTCGCCCGTGTCAAACACGCGAGCATCTTTGAGACGATCAAGCCCGAGAACAACGACGAAATCGCGGCGCCAGCTCCGATTCAGAAGCTGATGTCGGTACCGATTATGGATCGAGACTCGGCGGTGGTCGGAGTGATTCAGATCTCGCGCAAAGGGCTTGACCCGAAATTTGCGCAGGACTTTAGCCGTGAAGACTTGCACGACCTGGAGCTGGCCGCAGGATTGTTGGCCACCGCTCCCGCGTTAATGACGAACTAGTCTGGCCGAAGACTACAGGGGACGCCTTGCCAGGCGTCCCGTTTCTTTTCCACTGCGATTCTCGCGCGCCGATTTCGAAAAAACCCGCATGTCCGCTCCCGTCATGTCCTTAGGCTCGTCAACTTTCAACATACCGAGCAGCGTCGGCGAGATGTCCCGCAACGATCCATTCGGCTTCAGCGTGAACTGCTTCGCATCTTCCGAAACCACGATGAACGGCACCGGATTCGTGGTATGCGCCGTGTGTGGCCCTCCAGTCGCCGGATCGATCATCAACTCGGCATTCCCGTGATCGGCCGTGATCAGCATCGCGCCACCTTTTGCGCGAACCGCCGCGTCAATCCGTCCCAGGCACGCATCCACCGTTTCGACCGCCTTGACCGTGGGCTCGATCTTGCCCGAGTGCCCAACCATGTCGGCATTCGCAAAGTTCACAATGACCACATCGAACGTGCCGTCCGCAGTGGCCTTCACCACCGCATCGGCGATGCCCGAAGCACTCATCTCCGGCTTCAGATCGTAGGTAGCGACCTTGGGCGACGGCACCAGCACACGGTCCTCCCCAGGAAATGGCTGCTCAATTCCGCCATTAAAAAAGTACGTGACGTGTGCGTACTTCTCGGTCTCGGCTACGCGCAGGTTCCGCATGTTCATCCCGCCCATCACGTTGGCCAGAATGTTCGCCATCGACTCCGGTGGAATCACTACCGGCAGAGTGAAGTTCTTGTCATACTGCGTCATGCAAACGTAGTGGAGATTTTTCGGCACCCGGTCGCGCGGGATCGTGGCGTCGAGATCAAACGCTCCTGGCAGATCGCTGCCGCCTTTCTCGTTGAGCCCGCTGTTGCGTGTCAGCGTACGCGTGATCTGCCGGACGCGATCCGCGCGGAAATTGAAACAGATGCAGGAATCGTCGTCGCGAATCGTGGCCAGAGCCTGCCCACTGCTGTCGGTACAGACGAATGGGATCACAAATTCGTCGGTCACTCCCTTGTTATAGGACTCCTTCATTCCCTGCACCGGATCGGCCTGCTTCCCTCCCTCGGCGTCGGCAGACACCATCGCGTTGTAGGCTTTCGCAATGCGCTCCCACCGACGATCTCGGTCCATAGCGTAGTAACGTCCGTTGACCGTCGCGATCTTGCCGCAGTTATACTCGCGCATCTTCTGCTGCAACTGCTCGAGGTACCCAGCGCCATTGGTGGGCAATGTGTCGCGCCCGTCCATGAAAGCATGCACGAAGACGCGGTCCACCCCGTTCTGCTTCGCCATCTTCAGCAGTGCATAAAGGTGCGCCTGCTGCGAATGCACGCCGCCGTCGGAAATCAGTCCAAACAGGTGCAGCCGCCGCTCACCGGTGCGCGCATGTTTCATGGCATTAAGCAGCACGGGATGTGAGAACAATTCGCCGTTCTGGATCATCAGATCGATTCGCGTAATGTCCATGTGGACAATGCGCCCCGCGCCGATATTGAGGTGACCTACCTCGCTGTTGCCCATCTGCCCTTCGGGCAATCCGACGTAAGGCCCGCTGGTGTGAATGAGCGTGTTGGGATACTCCCGCAATAGCCGGTCGTAAGTAGGCTTACGCGCGAGAGCGATAGCGTTGGCTTTGGTTTCGGCCCGATATCCCCAGCCGTCAAGAATGATGAGAACGAGCGGTTTAGGACGAGACATAAATAAGCTTCCAGCTCCTGGCTCCTAGCTCTATTGCAAAAGAAAATCGGGAAGGGCACGACCTACAGTCGTGCCGTAAATAGCTGCGATACTCTCCGGCTTTAAGCCGCAGTGGTTTCGAGGTTGTCTTCCCAGAATAGATCCTCAAGCTCCTTAGGCAACGGATCGCTGCAGTCGTCATGGAACGACACGTTTCCTTTAATTTTTTACGGTGTTGGGCTTGGCCGTATTTTTCTTCTCCTGCATCTGCTCCTTTACCTTCTTCTCAATTTGGGAATTGGCATCGGCCATCATCTGCCGCAGGCGTGGCTGCATGGCTTGCATGCCTTCCGTGGTCATTGCCGGCATTTCCCTCAATATCTTCTGACCGGTAGGCGTTGAGTAGAACCCAACCATGGCGTTCACGTCCGACCTGTTCAGATGTTTCTGGTAAACCGGGATCATATCGTCGAGCAACCCCTCGACTGAAACTCCCTTCAGCACTTCATCGGAGATCGCATCGATCTTGGCGATGTCCTCATCGCTCACGCTGGGTTCGCTCTTTTTGATCTGGTCGTGCTCCATGGACCTAATCTGCTGGGACACCTGTTGCATGATGAGCTTCATCTGATTACGAATCTGCATAACATCCAACAGCTTTCGAATGTCTTCGGGAGTGGCTGGAGTTTCAGAGCCAGTCGCAGCCCCTGCCTGACCCAGCAATCGCGATACAGCCAGACACAGTAAGATCGCCAACACAACCGTGCGGAACCTCATAACCACTCCTCAACCTCGATTTATCCGCGATAATTCAGCGCCGCTAACCCCAGGAACCTCGACGTTCCTCCCAACTCCTGCTCAATCCGCAGCAGTTGGTTGTACTTCGCAATGCGATCCGTGCGCGAAGCTGATCCTGTCTTGATCTGCCCGGCTCCGGTGGCCACAGCCAAGTCGGCTATAAACGTATCTTCCGTCTCGCCCGAGCGATGCGAAATCACCGACGTGTACGCATTCCTCCGTGCCAGGTCGATTGCATCGAGGGTTTCGCTGACCGTGCCGATCTGATTGACCTTGATTAGAATGGAATTTGCCACGCCCTTGTCAATGCCCTCTTGCAGGAACTGGACGTTGGTCACAAACAGATCATCGCCCACCAACTGGATCTTCCCGCCGATCTCCTTGGTCAGATTTTGCCATCCGTCCCAGTCGTTCTCGGCCAGACCGTCCTCGAGCGACACGATCGGATAATCATTCACCCACTTTGCCCAGTACTTCACCATTTCGTCGGAACTCTTGCTCGACTTGTCCGACTTCTTGAACACGTACTTCCCGTCCTGATAGAACTCGCTGGCCGCTGGGTCGAGCGCAATCCCAATTTCCTCTCCCGGCTTGTATCCGGCCTTGGCGATCGCCTCCAATACCACTTCAATCGCCTCAACGTTCGATTTCACCGATGGAGCGAATCCACCTTCGTCGCCGACAGCGGTGTTGTAGCCACGTTTCTTAAGCACTCCCTTCAACATGTGAAAGACTTCCACACCCCAGCGCAGCGCTTCCGAAAAAGTCCGTGCACCCACGGGCATCACCATAAACTCCTGGAAGTCGACGTTGTTGTCGGCATGCGCCCCGCCGTTCAAGATGTTCATCATCGGCGTAGGCAAGGTGTTGGCGCCAGCACCTCCGAGATAGCGATATAGAGGAATATCCAGGCTATTCGCCGACGCTCGCGCAGTCGCCATCGAAACCGCCAGAATCGCGTTCGCCCCGAGACGCCCTTTGTTCTCGGTGCCATCCAATTCGATCATCCTGGCGTCCAGTCCGCGTTGATCGAATCCATCCCAGTTCGCCAGCGCCTCGGCGATCTCACCATTCACATTCTCGACGGCCTTCAGCACTCCTTTGCCCATGAAGCGGTTCGTATCGTCGTCGCGTAGTTCGACCGCTTCATGCTCACCCGTGGACGCGCCGCTAGGGACAATGGCCCGACCCATGGAGCCATCCGCCAGGAAAACTTCTGCTTCGACCGTGGGGTTGCCGCGTGAATCAAGAACTTCTCGTGCGTGAATGCCTGCAATATTCGACATTGATGTTTTTTCCTCAACTTTATGATTTCGATAACGCTATCCGGATCCTAGGTCCAGTCGGACGATCGCCGTTAAAGGTTATCCCGCGCCGGCTGGTAGCCCACGCCGGTCTTCGCCACACTGTTGGTGAAACCCACGATTATATCGGATGGACATCAATGAAACGTGACAGCAGACAAAATCACCAACGTGATTTCCCGATTGGAACCTGTCCTTTAGGCCATCCTCTTCGACCTCTTATCTCCGCTGGTTCCCTATGTACTGTCCGCCGCTTGTCCCCCCGCCATGCCTGGTCTACAGTCAAAGTGAAGATTTGGACTTTGGAGGTACCTATGAAGACGTGGATGCTGCTGCCCTGCTCGCTGCTGGCAATGACATTAGCAGCCCAGACCCCAGCCCCGGTTCCTGCCGGAACGGCTCTGATGGTTCGCCTCGACACCACGATTGCAACCTTCAGCAATAAGGTCGGCGATCCCTTCCACGGCAGCATCACGCAGCCAGTGATCGTCAACGGCCAAACCTTAATTCCCGTTGGCGCCACGGTCGAAGGCCGCGTCACCAAGGTGAGCGAGCCGCGCCGCATCTCGGGCAAGCCCACAATCGGTATCCTCCCCGAAGCCGTAATCCTTCCCACCGGCGAACGTTATTACCTCGACGCCACACTGACGGACGCGAATATCAAAGGCAGTGATGTGAATCGGGAAGGCCAGTTTAAGGGTTCAGGACACAGTCGCGGGGACACCCTTGAACAAGGTGCCGGCACTGCCGGTGGCATGCTCGTCGGCGGATTGATCGGCGGCCCTCCCGGAATCCTGATCGGTGGCGCTGTCGGCGCCGGTGCAACCACGGGTCACTGGCTCGTCAAGCATCGTTCCGCCGTCATACCTGCCGGTACCGAACTGACTCTGGAACTGAATCGTCCGATGACGACGACTCCGCCCATGGCAAGTCCAGCGGTCACCGCTTCAGCGCCAAGCGGCGGCAGCAAGTAATGGCTGTCAATCTCTCTCTCTAGATAGAAGCCCAGAGTGCGATGCTCTGAGCTTCAGTTTTCAAGTTTTGTGTCGGGATTACCTTTTGATATCCAGCCATAAATATGGCATAATCGTGGTGTGAGAACAACGGTAGACATCCCCGATTCGTTGTACCGCGAGCTAAAAGGGAAGGCGGCAAGTGAAGGCAGATCTGTCAAGGACCTAATCCTGCGCGGAGTAGAGCAGGAGTTGAAAGGCCGCAAGCCGCGGCCAAACAGAGTTACACTTCCAATCGTTCGTTCCAAGCGACCGGGCTCGACCAGCCTTGACAATGCCAAGATCTTCCAAATCATTCCTTTTCCCTGATGTGAACGTGTGGCTCGCTCTCACATGGGAAGGGCACGAGCACCATGGCGTTGCGCGAATATGGTTTCAGGGGCTGGACGGGGCGGACCGGATCGGCTTCTGTCGGTTTAGTCAGATCAGCCTGCTTCGTTTGTTAACTACCCGCGCCGTCATGAAGGATGACTCTATGACTCAGGCTGAGGCATGGTCCGCCTATGATCGTTGGCTGGATGATGACCGAGTGGCCTTCCTCGGTGAGCCCCCAAATCTGGAAGCTGGATTCCGCATGATGTCGCGGCGCCATCATCCAGATCCAAAGCTCTGGGCCGACGCATACCTGGCGGCATTTGCCAATGCAGAAGGAATGCAGATCGTCACTTTTGATCGAGGACTTGTGGGAAGGGTCGAAAACTCAGTGCTCCTAGAGCCATGAACCGGAACATCTGACTACGCTCCAAACAGCAACTCCCCTTCGCTCACCACCTGTAGTTCAATCCATCCTTCCAGCGGCAGCGAATCCACCGGCAGCCGGTTCTGCCACAGACTGAATCGCAGCCGTAGTTTGCTGGTCGGTGCTACCGGTGCGCCGGATTTCTTCTCCCCGGTCTTCTCGGACCCGCTGGAAGGAACCGCCAACAGCCAGTTCAACGGCAACTTAAATTCGAAGTTTCGCAAGAGCGCGACTTTCACGTGATCGTCTGCCTGAACCGAGGACGCCAGCACGCGCTCCGCAACTCCATTCTCGATTCTCCAGTCTTTGACCTTACCTGCGCTCGCAGCGGCGTCGACTCGCAGCATGCGCCGCGGTCGCGATTCGCCACTGGCCCAAGACTCCACATTGACCACGATCTCAAAGTCGGCGACGGGGACGTTCCCGGCAAAATCCAGGCGCCCATAGAGACAGGTAGCGTCGATCCCTGCATAGACGGAGTCCAGCAGAAACTGCTTGCCGTGCATTGCCCCGGCGCGATGATCGGCCGTATACATGGCGGCGCCCATCCATTCGAAATACCGCACCTTGTCGCCCGTCACTCGTGGGTGGATATACGCCGTCTGCGGCACAAACGAAGGCCGGACTTCGAGCCCAGTAATGGGCTGCGCTAGGTAATCCGGCGGCGTTGCGCCCAGCGCCTGATAGACGTTCGAGAGATGCTTGCGGTAGAGTTCGTCGAAATCGCGGTCGTTCGCCGAGTGATGCTCCGGTCCATACCACCAGTTCCAGTCGCTGCCCTCGGCGATCAGAATCTCGTCAAAAGCCAGCTTGCGTTGTGCCTCGCTCGCACGCGCCGCATTCTGCGCGTAGTACTCGCGCGCGTGATGCAGATAGTCCCAAGCGCGGTTATCTTCCGGCGCTCCAATCCAGACATTGAAATTCGCGTTGATCCACGAGCCCGGGGTCAGCGACGTCATCTTTCCGAAGTCTTTGTGGCGCGCAATCGCCTCTGAGATCGTGACCGCCTCCAGTCCCGGCTCCCGCTGCAGCCCATCGTAGAACCGGCGCAAAAACTCGCGTCCCGATTTCGGATAGTATTCCCACGCATTCTCGCCATCGAGAATGATCGAGACGACGGCATCACGGCCCTTCTCAAGCACCGGGCTGGCCGCCTCTTTGATGTTGGTGATCAAGTGCTGCGCCGCTTCGGCCGGAGGCATACCCGAATACACAAATCCGATCAGATCCGAAATCGTGTGATCGCGAAACACCATGTGCATCGCGGTCGAGCCATTCTCGTAGCGATGAATGTTGTAGAGCTTCTCCGCCAGATGCGCCGGTAGCCGCCCGCCCCCATCGCGCGCAAAGAATACTCCGGTGCTGCGCCCCAGCACTCCTTCGTCGGTAGCCATCCACTGCACGCCCAGGTTATGCGCGATCGCCAATACTTCCTCGGAAACGCTGCCCTCCGATGGCCATATTCCCTTCGGACGCACACCAAACATCTTCTCGTGCAGGTCGAGTCCTCGAACCAGTTGTTCGCGAGCGTCTTCCGGATGGCGAAACCGGTTTTGCGGCAGAGGCAATCCCGGCGACGAGATCGCTCCCACACTTCGTGTCGCATACCAGCGGCAGAATCGGATGATAGAACGGCGTTGCCGATATTTCGATGGAACCCTTCTTCGCAGCCTCGGCATGCGCCGGCAGTACCCGGCCCAGCAACTCCCGCTCCCGCGCCATCACAAATTTCTGATCGTCCAGCGAGTAGTTGTGCTCCTTTCTTGACCAGCGCCGCAACGTCTTTCTCTTCCAGAAAAAATTCGTCAAACCATGCGATCTGCGAAAGCACCTGAAGGTCGGTGAAATCCTGCGCCTGGAAATATCGTTCCGCCCGCTCCGGATGATCCCCATGCTCGCGAAACCGCTCCCACAACTCGCGGTACCGCGGATAACGTCCGATCAGATTCTGCGGATTCGCCTGAAACAGGTATTGCAGCGCAAACCGGCGCTCTTCATCCGAAAGATCCTTGGCAGGCTTGGCTGCGACATCCAGGAACGGATCCTGTGCCGTCCCGGCAACGTAATCCTGAATCTGCATCATGAGCGACGGCACAAGATTGAAGTTCTGATGAACCTTCGGAAACTCATCCAGCAACTTCACCATGCCGTAATAGTCTTTGAGCCCGTGCAGTCGCGTCCACGGCAGGCGGTATTCGCCCGTGACCAGGTCTTTATAAAAAGGCTGGTGCTGATGCCAAAGAAGGATGACGCGCAGGACGGGCATGGCTGAGCAGTCAGTCTAGCACGCGATAAAGCCAGAACCCTTCTGGGAACCGTCTTCGGCTCAGTCGAGCATAGGTCGACGATCCCCAGAAGATAGACTGCCACCGTGCGAATAGTCGGTCGCTTCTGTAAACTAAGACTCACCAGTCACCCATATCGCCATGAGCCCTGAATCCACCCTCACCGCCCCGCAGCTTCTCACCGACCACGACCTCTACCTTTTCAACGAGGGCAGCCACTACCGGATTTACGACAAGATGGGCGCCCACCTCGTCACTCACGACAGCCAGTCCGGGGCCGTCTTCAGTGTTTGGGCACCAAACGCGCGTTCGGTTTCGGTCGTCGGCAGCTTTCAACGGATGGGATCCCAAAACGCATAAACTCGGCCCGCGGAGGTTCCTCGGGCATCTGGGAGGGCTTCATTCCCGGCGCGAGCCACGGAGCGCTCTACAAATTTCACATCGAATCGAACCGTCACGGATACCGCGTCGACAAAGCCGATCCCATCGGCCTGCTGCACGAGAAGCCTCCCCGCACCGCCTCAGTCGTATGGGATCTCGACTATCAATGGAATGACAACGACTGGATGCAAAAGCGCGCCGAACGCAACTCGCTGCAGCGCTCCACAGTCGATTTACGAAGTCCACCTCGGCTCGTGGATGCGCGTCCCGGAAGAACACAACCGGCCCCTCACCTATCGCGAGACCGCACCCCGCCTCGCCCAATACGTCGGACCAGATGGGCTTCACCCACGTCGAGTTCCTCCCCGTCATGGAGCACCCTTTCTACGGATCCTGGGGATACCAGACGACCGGATACTTCGCTCCCACTTCGCGCTACGGCACACCGCAGGATTTCATGTACCTGGTCGACTACCTGCACCAGCACGGCATCGGCGTCATTCTCGACTGGGTTCCCTCGCACTTCCCTTCCGACGCGCACGGCCTCGCCTATTTCGACGGCACGCATCTCTACGAACACGCCGACTCGCGCCAGGGATTCCATCCCGATTGGAAGACGCACATCTTCAACTACGGCCGCCCCGAAGTCCGCAGCTTCCTGATGTCGAGTGCGATGTTCTGGCTCGACAAGTACCACGTCGACGGCCTGCGCGTGGACGCGGTCGCCTCCATGCTCTACCTCGATTACTCGCGCAAAGAGGGCGAGTGGATCCCCAACAAATTCGGCGGCCGCGAAAATCTCGAAGCTATCGACTTCCTGCGCCGCTTCAATCAAGAAGCCTACAAAGAGCATCCCGACATTCAAACCACGGCGGAGGAGTCGACGAGCTTGGCCGATGGTATCAAAACCCGTTTACATCGGTGGCCTCGGCTTCGGCGATGAAGTGGGACATGGGCTGGATGCACGACACGCTGAAGTATTTCCAGAACGATCCCATCCACCGCAAGTATCACCACAACCTGCTGACCTTCCGCATGCTGTATTCCTGGCATGAAAATTTTGTGCTGCCGCTGTCGCACGATGAAGTGGTGCACGGCAAAGGATCGCTGATCGGCAAGATGCCGGGCGACGAATGGCAGAAGTTCGCCAACCTGCGTCTGCTCTACGGCTACATGTATGCGCAATCCGGCAAGAAGCTTCTCTTCATGGGCTGCGAGTTCGGGCAGGTGCGCGAGTGGGCGCACGACAGTAGCCTGGAATGGCACGTGTTGCAGTATCAGGTCCATCGCGGAGTTCAAGCTTGGATGGAGCAGTTAAACCGCTTCTATCGCAGCGAACCCGCCATGCACGTACTCGATAACAATCCGGCCGGATTCGAATGGATCGACGCCAACGACAACGCCACCAGTACGCTTTCCCTTCTTCGGAAAAGCGAGAATCCGCGAGACACCGTGCTGGTCGTATGCAACTTCACCCCCGTACCCCGCACCGGGTACCGCGTCGGAGTCCCCCACGGTGGCTACTGGCGCGAACTGCTCAACAGCGACGCTCGCGAATACGCCGGCAGCGGCATCGGCAACATGGGAGGTGTTCACGCTGACGAAAGCCCCGTGCACGGCCGCCCATTCTCGCTGAAACTAACATTGCCGCCGCTGGCCGCATTGTTCTTCAAAGCTGTGTAATCCGGAAAAAGCTCATGTGGAGACGGCCGCCTTCGCCTGCCCTGAGCCAAGTCGAAGGGGCCGTCCCGCGAAAACGAAGCCAAGCTGGACGTCGCTAGAGGGCAACCATCGAAAGAAGTCCCAAGCCAGCTCGGAGCGCCGGCATCCCGTCGGCTGTCGGGCGGGCGACTCACCCGCGCACCCCGCCACCTAATCCTCCGTCGCCCCCTCCCATGCTATCCTCGCCTTCAGTGGTCTCCCATGCGGATTCTCACCCGCTACATACTGGCCGAAGTCGCGGCGCACTCTCTCATCGGCGTCGCCATCTTCACCTTCGTCCTTTTCACCCGTGATCTGGGCCATATTCTCGAACTTGTGGTCCGTGCCAGCGCTCCGCTGCCCAGCGTGCTTGAAATCTTCTCTTTCACGATCCCTCTCGCGTTCACTTACACGCTCCCCATGAGTGTTCTGGTTGGAATCCTCATCGGCCTTAGCCGTCTTGCCGCCGATAGCGAAATCACCGCTATGCGCGCCAGCGGCCTGGGTGTATGGAGCTTCCTCCGGATACTCTCGATTTTCGTCCTCGGCGCCTGGCTTCTCGCTCTGGTAAACGGTGTGTATGTTGCGCCCCGCGCGCAAGCTGCCCTCGGACACCTCGAAGACCGGCTTAAGGGCTCGCAAGTCTCTTTCGAAATCCAGCCGCGCGTCTTCTATGAAGGATTTCCCAAAATCGTTGTCTACGTCCAGGACGTCAAGAATGCCCAAGGTGCGGCTGTGTGGAAGGGCGTCTTCATGGCCGATCTCACTGACGCCGCTAATCCTCGCATCACTCTAGCCAAAGAGGGCGTCGTCATTAGCGAGGGCCCCGACCGCCTCCATCTCCACCTGGTCGACGGCTCGGAGCACGAGACCGATCCCAAAGATCCCGATCATTATCAAATTTCGACCTTCGAACAGACCGATATTCCCATCGAATTGCCTTCCGCAGAAAACAGGGCAGAAGAATCGCAGCCCGCAGGCGAGATGGATACCCAGACGCTGCACCAGAAAGCCATCGGCCCTGATCCCATCTCGGCGCGCTGGTACTCGATCGAATTCCATCGCCGCTTCGCGCTGCCGACCGCCTGCCTTGTGCTGGCTCTGGTGGGAATTCCTTTGGGACTCTCTTCCAAGAAAAGTGGCAAATCTGGCGGATTCGTCCTCACTATCCTCCTGGTGTTCGCTTACTACGTGGTTTCGCTGATCGGAGTCTCGCTGGCTCGGCAGGGACGTATCTCGCCATGGTTCGGCGCGTGGCTCGCCGATCTGGTGTTCCTGGGCCTCGCAGTGTTTCTGCTGCTTCGCGCCGAAAAGCGGCCCTTTGAACTTGCCTCGTTCCGCTTGTCGAGACAGAAGGATTCCGCGCGGCTCAACGGCGTCGGCCGCAGCCGCCGAGAAAACGCCTTCGAGCGCGCCTCCACTCGCCGCCGTGTCTTCAGCGCCAGCTTCCCTACCCTGCTTGACGACTACGTACTCCGTGATTTCTTCGTACACCTGGGGATGATCCTGTCCACTTTCACTGTACTGGTGCTCGTATTCACTCTCTTCGAGTTGCTCGGCGATATCCTGCGAAACAAGGTTCCCACACTGGTCGTCGCTGAATATTTGCTCAACGTTGCGCCCTATCTGCTCTACAACGTGGCCCCACTGGTCATGCTGATGGCCGTCCTGGTTACGTTCGGCTTGATGGAGAGATCCAACGAAATTACGGCAATCAAGGCCACCGGAACCAGCATCTACCGGATTGTTACTCCGGTGATCGCCGCAGCAGCCGTACTGGCTACAGCACTATTCCTCGCCGACCAGTTCTATCTGCCCCATACCAACAAGCGTCAGGAGGCCCTCCACAACCAGATCAAGGGCAAACCTGCGCAGACCTATCTGCGCCCCGACCGCAAATGGATTTTCGGCCAGAGCAACGACATCTACTACTATCAGTTGTTCGATCCGGATCGCGATCAATTCGGCAACATCAGTGTATTTGCGCTCGACAAAGCGAGCTTCACCATTACCCGCCGCATCCATGCGGATCGCGCTCATTGGGCTGACAACCTCAACCGCTGGGTCTATGAGCAAGGCTGGGACCGCTCCCTCAAAGTGTCGGCGATCGCGAATTATCGCCCCTTCGAGGTGGCTACCTTCCCCGAATTGCACGAGACGCCCGGATATTTCAAGAAGGAAGTGAAGCAGTACAACGAAATGAACTATACCGAACTGCGTCGCTACATTCGCGACCTGCAGCAGAGCGGATTCGATGTTGTCCGCCTGAGAATGCAACTGCACGAGAAGCTCTCTTACCCGCTGATCACGCTGATCGTCGCGATCCTTGCGATTCCCTTTTCTCTGTCGACGGGGAAAAAGGGAGCGATCACCGGTGTCGCCGTGGGCATCGGTGTCGTCGTCTTCTATATCGTGGTCACGCGGTTCTTCGAAGCGATGGGAAACCAGAGCCTGCTCCCCGCCGCCCTGGCGGCATGGGCCCCTGATCTGATCTTCGTTCTGGTAGGTGGATACCTGATTCTGAAGGTGCCAACGTAAGGCAGGGGGAAGGGATCAGGGGCCAGTGAGCGACTGCCCCTTAACTGCTCTATTTGCAAACCCAAAAAAAATGAACTGATCTCTAGTCCCTGCTTCACTTCACTGCCACGCCAACGGGATAGTTGTCCGTCTCAATCGTAGGCAGCACCGACAGAGCGCCGGTCGCAGGCGTAATGGAATACTGCGAGACCGATGCCGACTGGTAATTCGTCACAAACAGCCAGTTGTCATCCCCGCGAATGGCAATCGATTTCGGATTCGTACCAGTCGCGACCGTCGCCGGGTTAAGAGGCGTCAAACTCCCGGACACCGGACTGATGTTAAAGCCTGAAAGTGTGTTCGAAAGCGTGCCCACAACGTAAACATTATTGCCATAAGGGTCGACCACCAGCGGCCCTAACCCGTTCGCGCTGCCAGCGACAGAAATCGGCGAGCCCGAAATCTCGACGAGCGATCCATTGGCAAATGGACAGTCTCCGTTCGCGATCACTGTTGTGCAGATGGTGTATGCACTAATCTTGTTATGAAGACTCCCGGTAACGTACACAAACCGGTCGCAAGGATCCACCGCAACCCCGGCCGGCACTGCGTCAGTACCAAAGGCAAGCGGAGCAGTGGCACCGGGCGGATTAACCAAGGCACCTGTGGAGGTGTCAACTGAGAGTTCCCACACGACGTAATTATTCGAATCCACTGCATATAGATACTGTGACGTTGGCGGACTATTCCCGGGGACGGAACATACCGAATTCTGCGTTCCGTTTACCCCTATGCCCGGGAAAACGGTCGGAGTTGCCGCAACCGCAACGATGTTGGGGCTTTGAGACATCAATCCGCTGAAGGTAGCCCCGCCCACCGAAGTAAGCTTGCCGTCACTACCTATCGCAAACACTCCTACTCCGCTTCCCTCAGCAGCAAACAGGAACTTGCCCGCGGCATCCACCGACAATGAAACCGCACCCGCCCCCACTAGCTCACCGACGGGCGCTATCGTCCCGTCGGATTTGATCTGGAACACCGCGATGCCCTGCATCGTATTAGAGCATTGGCTGTCTGTATTGAAGATCACGTAGGCATATTTCCCCGCCGGTTCCACTACCATCGATGACGGCGACCCGTTCAAAAGGCACGTCTTGTTTCCCGTATCATTGGTCGAATTGGCTAATGACGATACGTGTCCACTATTCAGATTGAAGCTGAAAGTCTGGATCACGTTCGATCCCTGACTCCCCACCAGCACCAGCCCATTGGACGATGAGTCGTAATTGCTCCCGCAAGCCACCAGCAATGCTACTGAAATCAACCCCAATAACCCGAGCAGCCAAAATCGTTTCAACATTCTCTCGTTCGTCTCCATGTTGAGGTGAGCTTTGCGCGAGCGCACGCACCCGCCCGCTACCCGGGCATGTGTAGTCTGAAATGCAGAAATTCTCAATCTACTTGTGTATCAGGAATGCGCAGGAAGAGCAATCTCCCCGCCCGGTTGGTTGGAACCGTGGGACACGTCGGGAGTTGCCTGCTTGCTTCAGATTGGGGGGCTTTGGGGATCATTCAAGGCCAAGAGCTATCCAAGCGCCCTGTCATCCTGAAGCGGCGGCTTTTGCCGCGAAGGACCGATGCATTTTTCTGCCGTGTCTACCCTCGTTATGCTTGTTCGACAGCGGACATCGGCTCAGTCTGCTCCCGGGTCCGTGCTCCATCCGCAATCAACGGCAGGCGAATTTCAACCACTAGCCCTTTTCCGTCTCGATTGCAGGCCGCAACTTTTCCCCCGTGGAACCGCACCGCCCGTTCAGTGATCGCCAGTCCGAGCCCCACTCCTCCGGTCTGACGCCCACGCGCGTCATCGAGCCGATAGAAGGGCTCGAACAGTTTCGCCAACGCCTCCGATGGAACCCCGGGCCCCGAGTCGCTCACGCGCACTATAGCTTCATAGGCTCCGGCCTTCGCTTCGCTCGCGAGCTCCACACCGACCGACGTTCCCTCCTGCGTGTACCGGATGGCATTTCGCACGACGTTCTCAACCGCGCTGTGCAACAGGGACGCATTGCCCCGCACCTTCCAATCACCCTCCGGAATCGATACATGCACGTGACAGCGCCGTGCCTGCGCTTCAAACTCCGCATCTTCGGTCACGCTCAATACAATCTCGTCCAGCGGCACTGGAGTCTGTGGCACGATTTGCTCTCCATCCTCCAGCCGCGCTAGCGTAAGAATCCTGCCGATCAGCTCATTCAGTCGGCTGGCCTCCAGTTCAATCCGGTCGAGCATGTCGGTGCTCTCCACGCCCGCCCGCTGCCTGGCCAATCCCAGCGCCACGTTCAACCGCGCCAGCGGCGAGCGCAATTCATGCGAGATGTCATTCAGCAGCCGAGATTGCGCTTTCAACAGCGTTTCGATCCGCTCTGCCATTGCGTCAAAGTCGCGCATCAACCCGGCAACTTCATCGCGCCGCATGCTGGCCGGTGCTCCGGTTCGAGCTGTCAAGTCCCCCGCCGCCAACTGCCGCGCCGCTGTTCGCAAACGCACGATCGGTTTGGTCAGATACCACGCGAGCAGATAGCAAACCAGCCCCGACGTGACCACTCCGATGATCAGCCCCGTGAACGGTACTCCCCTTGGCCCGATGAAAACTCTCGGGCCCGGTGGGAGCCCCAGCACAACCGTGTAGCGATGCTTACCGTCAGACGACGCACGTGAGTCTCGTTGCACCGGCGGCGCAGGAAACAGGAAGCCGTCATGTGGCATTCGGGGCCCCCCCGATGCCACCCGCATCGCCCAGTCCGGAGCGGGGCGCTTCGAAAGCTCGTTGCCCTGGTCGTCGAAAAGATAGGCCCGCACATGCTGAGTGTGGTCGAGATTCTCCAGGTAGTTGTGGAGCCCCTCGTCTCCATGCTCTTCGTAAGCACTCACCGCATCGTTCAGAACGGAGGTCCGCAAAGCTTCCCAGGTTGAACTGCGAGGCCGAAAGACAATCGTCACCAGGATCGCCAGTACGAGGAACAGCGCCTGCGCGATCCAGAACGACAAAAAGATTCGCCAAAATAGACTCTTCATAAATGCACTCGCAAACTCGAACTAGCAGTCGAACCTCAACAGGAACGGAGGACGCAGAGCGGATTGATGTCGGAGGTTTGGTACCCGACGCCTGACGCCCGACGCCTGAGGCCAACTTCAAGCCTTCACCTTCTCCCGGGGACGCGCAAAAATATACCCCACCCCTCGCACCGTTTTGATGTGCTCGTCGTTCTCCGTGTCGCCCAGTTTCTTGCGGACCTTGCTGACGTGCATGTCGATGCTGCGATCAAACGGCGAGAATTTCCGGCTCAGCACCGCGTTCACCAGCCTCTCGCGCGGCACCACGCGGCCCGCCTCACGCAACAGCACCTCCAGCAGGTTAAACTCCACCGAGGTCAGATCAACCGGCTTTCCTTCCAGACGAACGGTCCGCGTCGCGGGATCCAGTTCCACATCGCCGACGGTCACCGTTTCAGGCGCTGCAGGCCCGCCGCCATCCCCTCGCGTCCTCCGCAACACTGCTCGAATCCGTGCTACCAGTTCCCGCGGATTAAATGGCTTGGGCAGATAATCGTCCGCCCCGATCTCCAGCCCCACGATCCGGTCAACATCCTCTCCGCGCGCTGTCAGCAGCAACACCGGCAATCGTGAAGTTGCGCGGATTCTCCGCAGCACTTCAAAACCATTGATCCCCGGCAACATGACGTCGAGCACAGCCAGCAAATACTCCCCAGCCGTGGCCTTTTTCAGTCCGCTTTCGCCGTCATGCACGCACTCGATTGTGAATCCTTCAGCGCGCAGATATTCCCCGACGAGGTGACAGAGTTCTACATCGTCATCGATAACAAGAATGCGTTCCATTGCAGTTTAATTGTGCACCTGCAAACCCATGACAGTGGTAAAGAATTGTCAACCGTAGTCCAGACGTAGCAGCGGCTACTGGCCGGCTGTCGCGCGGGCATCCTGCCCGCCTGGGGGAACATTTGGAAACCTCGTCCTCCTAATGTTGCGCCGTTACAAAACTTTACTCCGGTTGACCGACTTTTTACCGCTTTTCTCCGGCAACTCGTGTTTCCATCAATGTACGCAATATCCCGGACACCCGGACGAAAAAGAGGAATTACTCATGACATCGATTCGTTTCCGCTTGCTGATTGCCGCTCTGGCAGTTCTGATGGGCTCAGTAATCGCGAAGTCCCAGACTGCGGATGACGCACCGCCGCCACCACCTATGCATGGACATGGTTTCGGCATGGAAGGTCACAGGATGGGCTTCTTGGCCCAGAAGCTCAATCTCACCGATGATCAGAAGACGCAAATGAAGGCCATCCACGAGAAAGAGCATTCGAATATGAAGGCCCTCCACCAGCAGGAGCGCCAGATCGACCAGCAGCTTCGCCAGTACGTCGAGGGCACGTTCGACCAGGCCAAGGTTGCAGCCTTAGCCGCACAGAAGGCCCAGCTTCAAGCCGCTATGACCGTGCAGGAGACTCGCATCCACAATGAACTGTACCAACTGCTGACTGCGGACCAGAAGACCCAGCTCAAGCAGATGGAGGCCAGCCACGAAGCGCGCATGCAGAAGCACATGAATCAGGAAGCCCCTGCTCCTCCCGAGCAGTAGTCCATCGGTGAGCTCTCGGGCAGGGACCGAGAGCTCACCGCGCTAGCGCGAGGCTGCTTTCCGGCGGCCTCACGCTCCGGAAGAGGTTGAATCATGATGAGCGATTTTCTGATTTCCGATGCCGGCTGGTTTTTCTTCGCGATCTGGAGCATTGCGTTGACCACCGTCAGCATCGCGGCATTCGGTCGCGACCTCCTCCCCTCGAAAGACGCAAATTCTCCCGTGCGGAGTGCTTCCTCCACTCAGGTTCCACGGCCAAACTGACACAGAACCCCATCGGCAGGCGATAAGCCCGGCACATTGGAAATGCGGGGACAGCCGCCCTTCGGCGGTCTGCCCGGCGGCAGTCGGACTAGGTCTCCGCGCAACCATGCCTACCGGATTTGTCTTCCATCCGGCAGAAACATCGGGTACCCGTCCCAAGGTTGGGCCATCCCGATCTGTTCCCCCGCCGCGTTGCGATTGTAGGGAAACAGGAAGCCGCCGAAGCGCAAATGGAGCATCGGATCATCTGGATGGCGCGCGATCGCCCATTGATACTCGGCCACCGTGTCGTTGGGATTCTCGTTCGGAGGCTTTGCACCCCAGGCAAAGTGGAAGAGTTGTTCCGAGTGATTCAACTGATTTGTGAAGGGAGCCTTCTGTAACCGGCCGAACATCTCGTTGGCCAGCCGCCAGCGATCATATCCGGTAAGCGCTAGCAATCGTTCGCAGGTCGCTTCCGACGGAGGCTCAGATGCCGGAGTTCCTTGCGGAAGTCTGGGCGCAATCTCGGCAAACATCGCCCTCGCTAACAGGTAGTTGCCTTCCGGCGTCATGTGTACATGTTCATAGATCAGATCCGTGCCGATGATCCCGTCTCGTGCGGCCTCCGATAGAATCTTCTCCGTGTCCACCAGCGCCACTCGCGTTGAGGCCGCCACCGAGCGGTTGATCTCGTTGACCTGGCTGTCGGCACGAAAGCGCAGCGTATCGAGATCCCGTGCCCGCAAGAAATGCTCTCGTGCAGCTTTGTAATCTCCCAACCCCAAGGTGTCGCGCGCCATGCGGAACTCGAGTTCGGCGTGTTCGTCATCGATGGCGGCCGCCGCCTGATACTGCTTCAGCGCCTCCGCCGGAGAATTCGCCGCATCCAGATCACTTCCCTGCTGCACCAGCGCTGACCATTTCTTCAGATCGTCCTGGCTCAGATTTTTGCGGTGCAGCGACGCAAACGGGGCACAGTCCTTCAAGTTCGTGGCTACAGTCGAAACGACAATCTTGGCGCCTGCGCTCTGAGCGATCCTGATCGTGTCCCGCAGATTCTCTTCGTAATTGGCGTACGCTTGCTGCATCAGCGGCGAGGCAGCTGGCACCTGCTGATCGAGAAACATCTCCATCCCGTGCCATTCGCGTTTCTTGGTCCCCAGCTTCGTGACCAGTTGGCCAATGCGAGTCGAGCGGAAGAAAATGCTGCTTCGAACCACAGGCATACTCATGCCACCCGAAGTCAGCATCGTGCCCGGACCATACGGTCCTACCACTTCGTTATTCCCCGAATAGATAATGAACAGATCCGGCTTCTGATCCGCCAACCCCTCGGCGATCCGCAACACCACGTGCGAGTTGATCGCCACGCTGCCGGTATTCACCACCTCGAATTTCATCGAGGGAAACCGCTCCCGCAGCATGACTTCCAGATAACGGCTGAATCCGTACGCGCTGTCGGGATCTCCCATCGCCGCCGACTCGCCCAGAATGAAAATTCGATACGTACCCGCCGGCTTCGCCGCCGGAATGGAATACAGTCGCGGAGTCTGTACCATCCCCGCCGGAAAGTAGGGAGTCGCGAAGAACAGGTTGTAACACGACGCGGGACTTCCCTTCACGGTGCACGGAATCAAGAGACTGGTGCTGAAGCCCACACCCGCCATCCTTAGAGCGCCTTCGACCACGATGAGCACCACCACAGGCAGAAGAGTGGCGGCGGCAACTTGCAGAATCCATCGGCAACGCTGAGCAAGTTTATCCCGCACTGATTGCGTCTCTGCATTCATGCCGGCACTCTCAACCTGTGGATTCACGTTTTACTTCGCCGCCTCGCTTCCGGGCCTCATGGTCTCGTGTTGTTCAGCCTGAGCGATCAACTTCTCCACCCGATTCCTCTGGGCATAGTCCGGATGAGCCTCCAGCAGCCGCTTCCACAATGCAATCGCCCCATTCAAATCCTTCTTGTCCTGCCATTTCACCATGCCTTCGTTGAACAGCGCGTTGGCGTGTTTGCCATCGATCTTGAGAACAGCATCGTACTCCTGGATCGCGCGTTCGGGCTGTCCCATCAGGTGATAGGCGGTCGCCATATCGGTGCGCACGTCCGTCGCTTTTGGATCGATCTTCAGCGAATTCTCGTAGTACTTCACCGCCTCGGGATATTGCTGCGCATCGTAGTAAAGATTCCCAATTTGATAGAGCAGCCCTGCGTTCTTCGGATCGCTCTCCAATTGCTTTAGCAAAGGTTGCGCCTGAGTGTCTGCCATGTGGCGCAACTCTTCCGGAGTCGGTTGTGGCGCACCGCTCATCCGCGAAGCACCTGTCGGCGATTGCGCCATTCCCCCGGCGCGAACCTGCGTCGCTGCATCGTTCGACGGGGCAGAGCCCCGCACGAGGTACCCAACCGCCACCCCAACCAGCAGGCAAATGACCGAGAGCATATACGCTTGCGTGCTAGTCCCCACACCAGATTCCTTGCCTTCCATGACAGATCTCCTTTCCCCAATCCACAGACAAACGCATTCTGCCGTGACCTGCGCCGACAGGGTGTGATTGAAATCACACTCGGCCGTGCGTTCGCGAATCGCATATGCAGAGCGGTTTCCGAACTGGCTGTTTCCGGGTGGGCGTTCTCCAAAGTGTATCTTGCTCGCGTGTTTGTCTTGAAAGGGCGCGGCTTTTTAGCCGCGCCGTAACATCGCCAGCGAAGAAGCGCCTTTAGGCGCCGAGGGCGTGCTACATCAGTAGTTCACGAGATTGCGACGGGCCGGGGATTTCTGTGGGTGATAAGCCGCTGACGGCGGGGAATCCCCCGCTCCGGGCTTCTGAGAACTCGGCCGAAACTACAACGATCGGCAGTAAGCAGGTGATTATACGCCACTTATATTTGGACGCTGTGGAGGTCTATTGGCATTCGACGTGCGTCTGCAGCATGTGGCTGTCCTGTGCATTTTCGTCCCGCAACGCAGCCGGTTTTCTGGAACCCATTGGAGGAGACCATCGCAGTGAGCGACCAAGATTCGAAGTTTTGGAGCAATGCTCAAACCTACAGCATGGCGGTGATCTGCATGATTCTGGGCATTGCTGCCGGTTATCTGCTTCACGCGCCCGCCGTGGCGAGTCCCACGCCATCGATCAGCGAGGTATCAGCACCCGCCTCGCCGGCCGCTGCTACGCCGCAAATGCCCTCAGCCGTTGACATGAAGCGCATGGCCGACAAGGAGGTTGCGCCCTTGCTGGCCGACTTGGAAAAGCATCCGAATGACCCCGACCTGCTCGCCAAAATCGCTCACGCCTACATGGCCGCGCAACAGTTTCAGAGCGCTCAGCAATATTACGAGAAATCCATTGCCGCAAAGCCCAAAGTGGATGCACTTAACGAACTGGCCTTCATTTACGTAAAACTTGGCGACTTGGATCGAGGCATCGCGATGCTCAACCAGGCCCTGGTTATCGACCCAAAAAATCCTCAGGTCCTCTTCAATCTCGGCTACTTCGAATGGAAGGGCAAAGCCGACCCGAAAGCCGCGATTGCCGCCTGGCAGGCTTTTCTGAAAGCTGATCCGAATAGCCCGAAGAGAGCCCAGGTCGAGCAGATGTTGGCGCAGGCGAAAAAGCACCTGAGCATCCCCGCCGGCACGAAGACCGAAAAGCCCGCGATGTAAACTGCCGGTATCCTCTCCTCGCTGTTATTGAGGAGTAAGAATTGTCTTTGCATGCTTTGAAGGGGCGCGGGCTTAGGTCCCAGTGGGAATATCAACTTTACCCTCACAGTTCAGTTGTGAGATAGCTTCTAGCATGAGAAATCCCCTCCGAATTAGTGGGACGTCGACGAACATCCCGAGGCCCTTCCCGCGATGAGTCTGGCGCGCGATCTGATCGCCCTATCCAGGCTGCGCCTGCTGCGATTGCTGGCCCTGACGGCTCTAATTGTTGGGGTGGGCATCGAGTGCTTCCTTACCAAGCTCTCAGTCCTCGATCCCGACATGTGGTGGCATCTCAGCGTCGGCGATTGGATCGTCCAGAATCGATCCTTTCCGCATAACGGAATCTTCTCGCACACTGCGGCAACTCGCCCCTGGATGGCTTACAGCTGGGGATACGAAGTTTTGCTCTCGCGTGCTTACGGCTGGTTCAGTTTTATCGGGATGGGCACCTTCGGCACTGTGCTCACCATTGGGGTGGCACTGGCCATCTTCCGCATGCTCTACCGCATTTCCGAACGATTCTGGGTAGCTTGGGCGCTGTCGGTAGTCGTCTACGCCGCGTTCCTGTTCAACATCGCGCCCCGACCAGTTTTCTTTTCCGTAATACTGTTCACAATCACGCTGACATTGCTGTTCGAGGCGCAACGCAACGGGCGCGTGGAATCACTCTATTGGCTGCCGCTCGTTTTCTTAGTCTGGGCAAACATCCACATTCAGTTCATCTACGGACTCGCCGTTGTTGGCCTGTTCGCAGGGGTAAACCTCCTGCAGCGCATCGCGCTGCGATGCCGGATCCATCCGGATTCCCTGCCGCCTCCGACACTTCCTGCCCTTCCACCATTCGCCGTTCTGGCCTGCTGCGTTCTCGCGTCCTGCATAGGGCCGTACTCCTACCACCTCTACTACGAGGCGTTTGTCATCTCGCAATCGAAGATCATGTACAAGATCATCCGCGAGTTGCAGGCGCTGAGCTTCCAGTATTTCAACCAGTATCTCGAGTTGCTGTTGGCGGTGGGCGCCTACTTTGCTATTGGCTGGCAGAAGAAGATTGATCCATTCAAGTTCGCCCTCTTGGTCGTTGCCACCGTCTTTGCGTTCCGTACCTGGCGCGATGCTTGGTTTGTCTGCGTCGTTGCAGCAGCCATCATCGCAGATTTCCCCGCCGCTGAAGAAGAACGCGATCCGCCACTCCGCCCTTCGGGCTGGGCCATTGTGACCGCCGCCAGCGTCGTCTTGCTGCTGGCCAGTATGCGCAGCACCGATTTCACCACGCGAGGCCTCGACCGCGCTATCAGCGGCGAATACCCGGTCGATGCCGTAAATTTCCTGCGCCGCAATCCCGTCGGCGGTCCTCTCTATAACAGCTTCGACTGGGGCGGATTCCTCATCTTCTACATGCCCCAGTATCCCGTCTCGATCGATGGACGCACCGACCTCTACGGCGACGCGATGGACGAGCACTACTACTCCACGCAGGAAGCGGACGCGTCCTATGTGGACGACCCGATTTTGAATGAAGCGGGCGTTGTGCTCCTGAAGAAGAAGCTCCCAATCGCCACGCGCCTGCTCCTCGATCGCCGCTTCCGGCTGATTTATCGCGATGATCTCGCGGTAGTGTTCGCCCGCAATTGGTAATGAGCCATGAGCGATGAGCAGTGAGCCGACCCCCTTGATCCCTCATTCGCTCACAGCTCATTGCTCATGGCTCATTGGTCGTCGGCACGAAAACGTCGGCAAGTTCGTCGCTATACACAAGCCGATACTGCGAAGTCAACGCAGGCAGATCCCTCAGCGCCTTAGCCATCGCCGAGTTCCGCTCCAACAATAAAGTTCCGGCACGAGCGACCATGGGATCGGAGTCCAACCGTTCCTTCCCGCCAACCACGTCGAAATACTTTTTCAGCATGTCGTCGCCATAAAGTTCCACGCGGCTGTCCACCACCACCGGATACTCCGGCAAATACCAGGTCAGAAAACTTCCCCACGCGTACTCGTTAAATAGCGGCCCTGACAACCTGTTCGAAGCGATATAGTCGCACGCCTTAACAGGAAAGTTCCGACCAATTCGATTCATCAGCGCATTGCGATCTGGCAGGCGAACCGTGGCGACAACCAGCACCAATGCCGTCGCCGCAGCAACCACGCTCCATTTCCAGCCACGCACGCTCGTGCCTGGTGACTCATTCTCCCGAGGCTCCACGAACGAAGCCGTCGAAAGTACTGCGATCGCCGGCAGCAGCGCCAGCCAGGCATCGCGTTGAATACGGAACGCGACCAAGGTCCCCACAAGAAGGATGAACAGCTCGAACACCTCCAGCGAGCGCCGCCGTCCCAGAGCCAGGAACGCAAACATCACCAGCAGCATCAGTAGGTAATCCTGTGGCCGGCGGAAGCTCAGCGAGGCCATCTCGGCAAAGTGTTCAAAGGCCATATCACTGTAGAGAGTTCTAACAATGGCTGGTAACAGACGAAATCCGTAAGGCGTCGCAAACGTCGCCAGAAAGGACGCCGCGCTGATTGCGCTCACCTGAATCAGAAGCAGCGGTACGATCCGCCGGCTCAACCAGTTCACATCCATGCTTCTTAACCAGTGTTCGATGAGCAAAGCGATCAGGAACACTCCGAGCATCACTAATCCCGTCGCAAACTGAATGTGCAGATTGGCCCAGACAAAGAACAATAGTGGCAGAAACCAGAGCCCGCGCGTCGATCCCGAATGCCGGCTGCTCACAAGTAACCGCAGCTCGATGGCAAAGAAAAGAATGGAAAACAAATACGGCAGCGGCTGCAGCCCAGAAAGCACGTACTGCGCCAGGGCCGAAAGCGCAACGGCCTTCCAGAAGTCTCCGCGGCGCGAGTACGCCAGCAGGAATGTTCCAGCCGCGAATACCGCCTTCAACAACATCAGGAAAATCGGAATCGCGCGCAAACCGAAAAGCTTGTAAGTAACTCCGAACAACACATCGAAAAGCCAACTCGAATCGTTCCAAGCCAGATTCGGATATTGCGAGAACAGCCCAGTGTGGGGAATCGCCCGGTTCTCGAGAATCCAACTCCCAGTGCGCAGATGTACCCAAACCTCAGGTCGCGTCAAAGCAGTCAGATGGTTGGACTCATAAATGGCCGTCGTGGAAAACAGCGCAACCAGCGCAAAAAGCCGCACCGCGCGCCGGGCCTGCGACCATGATGCTGCGTGGTCCGGTCGCGCCACCACGATAGGATTGGCTGATGAATTCAAGCGGACATTTTAGTGGACGGCTTCGAAACGCCCCAGGAGTGCTCGTCCACTTCTATCGTTGCAACCCGGAACTCCGCATCACGACGCCTTTCGCCGCAGCGGCCGAACTGTGCGTGTGATTGTGGCACACCAGTGAGCAAGTGTTGCTGCCCCGATCATAGGAAACCGGCAGGTTTCCGTTGGGCGCCACGACGTTAACATCGAAATTGACCAGACGTTCGCCGGTAACATTAGCAGTTCCCGGTTGCATGCCGTGCGCCGTGTGGCAAACCGAGCAACTGAAGCCGTCGTTGATATGCCGGGAGTGCTGCGCCCAGCTCGTGTTGTTGTTGACCTGGTTCACCAGATCGTGACACTTGCCGCACATCGCGTACGGGCCGTTCACGCTGAAATCCGGAGTCGGATACAAATTTGTGATCGGCTGTCCTGGCGCCGGAGCTTGGGCGAACTCGTAACGTCGCTCCAGCAAATGCATCCACTTTGATCCGTGCGGACCGTTGGGGCCCGTCCCGCCAAACTCGCGGTTGTCATCTGCGTTGTGGCAGTCCGTGCAATAAATCCGTGTTCCCATCGTCCGGCTCGGCGTCTTCCCGTCCAGGTTCAGCATGTTAGGCAGCAAGCTTGGTTGGGCCAGCGCGCTGCTGCGGTCGTGCATCGCAGGATGGCTGGAGGCTGCCGTGGTTGTCATCTGCGGAATCAAATTTAGCGGATCAGTTCCGGGAATCGCGCGCACCGGCATGTAGCCAAATATTGCCAGCACTTGTTTACCCGTGCTGCTGCCGTGACAACGCAGGCAGTTCTCAAACTGGTTGACCGCCGGAGTTAGCACCGTCGTCCCGTCCGTCACACTGACTCCGACCGAACCCGCTTGCGGCGGCCGAACCGCCGGAGGCAGAGGCGACGAGAACGAGGTCTCCTGCATCGAAGCGTGCGGGCTATGGCAATCCACGCACGTAGCATGCCGGTTGTTGTTGACCAGTGCCGCCTCTCCTGTGTCATGCGTATTGATCCCGGACGGATACGGATGAGCAATCTTGGAGAATTCCGAATAGACGTTCGGTATCGCCGGTGAGATGTTTGTCCCCCCGTTGTGACAGGTCATGCAGTTCTGCGTCGAGGAGTCCATGTTCGCGATGGGCGGTTGCGGACCACGTAGCAGCCGCGGCCCCGCGGCCGAGTTATGGGGCATGTGGCACGACAGACATGCATTCTGCCCAACCGTCGCGTAGCTACCCAACATCGGGGCATTCGCGATCGCGTTCCCCGCAGTCGCGTGAATGCTTGTCGACCACTGTGCCAAAGGATTGCTCTGCCCATTGACCGTGCGCGGGTTCACTTCATGGCAAGACAGGCACAGTTGCCCGCTGGAACTATCCCGCACCAGGAAGTTCTTCGAAACCGTATCGATCATCTGCGCATGCGGTGAATGGCAACTCGTACACTCCACATCGTTGCTGATCAGCTTGACGGCCTGCAGCGGGTCCGCTGTAGTGTGACTGGTAGACAGCGACTGCACCAGGTCCGGCGCGTCGACTAGCGGCGTCTTCAGGCTGAACGGATGGGAACCCTGCAGATCGCTCCCGAACTTATCCGCCGGATACATGTTGCCGGTCATCTGGATCTGCCCGAAAGGCTGCGTCTGCCCCACCGCAACGGTCCCGTCGTGGCAGCTCAGGCAGAGGCTGCTATCGCCGCCGAGCATCGGCTGCAGGCTCGTGTTATGCAGGGTTGTGCTGGTGTAGCTCTTGTAGACCTGCGTGGAAAGAGTCTGGCTCCATAATGCTCCATTGGGATTTTGCACCCCGGAGTGGGGCACGTGGCAATACAAACAAGGATCCAATGCGCCTTTCACGGGCGACGATCCACCCAAGGACAAGTTATGCGAACCCAGCACGTCGCCGGAGATCTGCGCATGGCACATAGTGCCAAGGGTGAAGACCGCGAGAGTCAAGAAGAGCCTTTTCATTGTGGTGCTCCCTGCGCTCTCTTCGGTAACCCAAAATAGCGGAATACCTGGATCCGCCGGTTGTAGGAATCCACCACGAAAATGCGGTCGTCGTGATCGATGAACAATCCCGCCGGTAACTGGAATTCCCCAACTCCCGTGCCCCGTGTGCCGAAGTAGTACAGCAATCTCCCCTGCTGGTCGAACACCTGCACCACACCCCACAGGCCATCGACCACATAAAGATGCCCTTCGGAGTCGACTCCGATTCCTTTGGGACGGTACATCGTTCCGCTGCTGTCTCCCACTCTTCCGACTGCGGTCTCGAATTCTCCCGAGCGATTGAGGAATTGCACGCGGAAGTTCATGGCGTCCACGACAAAGAGGTTCTGATCGCGCACCAGCACCTCCGTCGGCAGGTTGAACTCGAGATCGCCGTTCCCTCTCTTCCCAATCGTCTGCAGAACGGAGCCGTTCATGTCCATCACAAAAATCTTGTCGCGCAGTGTGTCCGTGATGTAGATCCGCTGCGCCGCTGAATCGACCGCAATCCCGGTCGGCCGCTTGAAGTAGCCTTCCCCGCCTTTCAGGCTGCCAATGGTGCGCCGGAACTTCCCGCTCGGTTCAAACACGAAAATCTTCCCCGCCTCCGAGTCGGTCACATAGATGTTGTCCTCGGCATCGAGCGCAACGCACTGCGGAGAATGCATGGAGTCTCTGCCCTTGTCTCTGCGTTCGAGAAACTTGTACTTGTGATTTTCGAAGTCGAAGATGTGAACGCCGTTCGCTCCCGGATCGGTCACCACGGCCCGCCCCCGCGAGTCCACAGCGATGCTGTAGGGCCGCATCAGATGCGGATGGTCCGGCTCCCCCGCGACCACATCCACCAGTTTGGTGAAGAAGCCGCGCTTCCCTTCGACTTCTTTTTCAGAGCTGAAGCTGCGCTCGAAATGCAGCTTGCGTCCACCTTCCAGCAGCAGGTCCGGTGGCGGGGGCTCGGCAGGTTTTTCCTTTTTCGCCTTCGCGGCTGAAAGCGGAACTACCAGCAGAAAACCAATACACGCCACCCGCACCCCGATGTACGCGGTCCGTGTCATCGCGAGCCTCAGAAGAAGTTGAACCATCTCGAGAGCCCGATGTAGTAAGTTGTCACGTCGAGGGGGGGCGTTCCTGGTGTTCCCACAGATTGCCGCAGGCGCGTATAGCCGCCGTTCAAAAAAATCTTTCGCACTCTGTACTGCATGACGGCGTTCATCAGCGTGTTATTCGCCAGGATGCTCTGCGCAGGATTGATTGTGCTGCCGTTCGATTTCGCAAACCCAAAGCTCAATGAAAGCCGCTTTGTCGGGGTCGTACCCGCACTGAGCCCCCACCCTTTCGAATTGTACGTAGTAAATACCTGCTCCGGAAGGACCCCAGGAGGCAAGGTGGGCGGAATCGGCACAAGTCCGTTCGGCGTAAAAATCGCCAAACCATCGGACTTGTTGTAATACGCGTTAAATGAATTGCCGCGGAAGATGAATCCTGTCCAGATCCGTTCGGCGCTGCTGCTCGTACCCGAATTGGCGCTGAGCCCGCTATGCGCCCCACTGTATCCCGCCATAAAGTATTTGCGCTCTCCGATTCGCCGCCGGATGCTCGCCAGATAGCTATACGATGACGTTGTATAGATCAGTATGTAGGTTTGTACATTCTGCGAGTAACTGAAATTCCCGCTCACATCCCATCCCAACAGCTTGCGGTCGTAGTTCAGGTTCCCCACAAATCCAAGTCCGGTATTTTGCGCCTGTTGCGTGGTATCGACCGCTCCTACGGAGAACGACAGACCCTTGAGAATCGTGCGTCCGATGTTGAAATTCGCGCTGCCGCCAAATTGGGTTGCCGAGTACGTCCGGCCCAGGAAACTTTGCTGCTGATGGTTTACTTCCCAGCTTACGCCCAGACAGTTGAATATCTGGTAGAAGACATTCGATCCGACCACGGTAGAGTGGAACGTCTGTGCCGTGCTGACGTTTACGGCCGTCCCGCTATTCAGCACCGGTTGCGGGATCACGCCCAGAAGGCTGTCGTTATAGTTGGCGAAGAAATTCGTCGCCAGCTTCTGCGTGGGATGGAATGATGCATTGCCATTCACGGTGCTTGTAGAGCCTGAATTCTTGGCTGTGTAAGAATCTTCGTAGTTATAGCCATAGCCCAGATGGTTATAGCTGACCGAAAAGCCTCCCGACAACGGTAGCGCATGCTGCACCGTGCCGCCATAGCTGTTGCTGGAACTGTTGGTCGTCACCGGCAAGGAACCCACTTGCAGCACCTCACCGTAAGTAGCATTCATCGTCCGGTGTAGGAACTGCCCTGTCATGTTGAATCCATCCCACTTGTACGTGGAAAGCAGGTTCAATGTCCGATCTTTTTCTGAATTCTCCCCGGATTCTCCCAGAATATTGTTGGTGTTCTTGCCCATCGCATAACTTGCGGAAAGGGTCGGCAGCCCCGGCACAAGAGCACTCCAGCCAATCCCCAGAGTTTGCGAATTCGTGTGCTGCGCCAGGCCAAGATCGGATCCCGGAACGTTGAACGCACTGGTCCCGTTCAAGATCCTGTTATAGGAGAAGGAACCGGGAAAATGCGTGCCGTTGAATAGATTCACATTCGAGGTCACGCCGGTTGTATTCGTCAACGATCCGAAGACGGAGTCCGACTGCACACGGTTGTAAAAGGGATCTACGTTGAAGTTGAGGAAATTAGGGCTGTAGTAATTGCCCGTCAACTGGCCATTCCCCGCAAAGCCCATCGCGTGATCCGACTGCCCCTGATTCATTCCTCCTGCATAGTTGAACCCGACGTTGCCGTTCAGGTTCATGCGGAGATTATCGCCGACCTGCATTTGCGCCGCCGCGGGTATGGCGAAAACGAAAATACCCGCCAGAGCGCACCACCCAACTCGATTTCTTGCGCGCACCGCCCACATTGCCCACCTGATTTCCGCCCCCATGAGCCCACGCGCGAATCGTCCTATCGCCGCGTTGGCCAGTTGGTTCACAGGACCTCAATCTTCGCTGTCTTTCTCAACTTCTTGTTCAGTCCTGCCCGAAGCTGCTCGGTCTTCTGCTTCTGCAGATCCGTCATCAGGTTCGCCTTGACCTCTCCAAATGGCGCAATGCCGGCTGCTGTGTGCGAATTCAGGCGAAACAGCGTGTAAGCCGGACCCAGTTGGATGAGATCGCTCACCTGTCCCGGCTTCATCGCCAGCGCCGCTTTCACGATCGGCGGAGGAAGCTTGTCTTTTTCCACGGCCTTGCGATCGCCCATGTTCACGTGCCAGTCGTCTTCCGATATCTTTTCCGCCAGCAATCCGAACTCCCGGTAACTCTTCGCGGCCTTCGCCTGTTTCAGGGCGCTCTCCGCTTTCTTGCGCGCCTCTTCCTGCATGTCAGGCGTCGGATTCGGAGGTGGAATGATCGAAATCGACTGAAAACTGAACAACTCCGGACGCTCAAATTTCTTCGGATTAGCCTTGTAGTAGGCCAGCGCCGCCGCTTCACTTACCCGCGCCCTGTCGCGCACTTCCGTATTCAGCATGTCTTCGATCAGCAGCGAGCGGCGAATCTTTTCGCGCATCAGCTGCCTGGAGCCATGCACTTCGCTCTGCATAACCTGATTGAATTCCTGCTCGCTGGCGAATTGTTTGCGGAATTCCGCCTCCGCTTGCTTCAATCGCTCCGGAGCCACAGCCCGCTTCTGCCGCAGCGCATCCTGATACAGCAACTCCTCGAAGATGATCATTTCGAGAGCGCCCTTGCGCATCTCGGGCTCCATATCTTTTGGAAGGCCGTTGTGAATCTTCGCGTAAGGAAAGATCGTTTCGATCTCGCGCATCAGATCGCGATCCGTCAGAATGGCTCCATTCACCCGCGCGACCGGATTGCCTGATCCCGGCGGCAGAGCCCGAACTGGCGTTACCACGCCGGAAGCCGCACCCGCGGTCGCAGGAGAAGCCAGCGTCGGAGCATGCGAGGCGACAACTTGCGCTCCGCAACTTAATGCCACCCACAGCATCCCGGCGCCAATCACCGTTCGTCTGTGCCTCATTTGAAACCTCATCGCAATCCCCTTCCTTCCAGACTGAGAAAAGCGGGGGAGAGAAATCTCCTCTCCCCCAGGTTCACAAATTAGAACTGCGTCTTCACCGTGGTCACACCGTAGTTCTCGTTCGCTTCGCCGAAGTGGCATTGACGGCAGAATTGCGTTGCAGACGAGGCCATAGTCGGGCTGTTGTTGCCAGAGCCCGGGTTGAAAGGTGCGTTGATGAAGAAGTAGGTTGGGTAAGTTCCGCCCGCGATAGCAGCAGTGGTCTGCTTGCCCCGGGGAGCCTGGTAGATGTACATCACATGCTGGTTGTGGCACGTGGTGCAGGTAAGGAAAGCATCGCCCGGATTCGTGTCGCCCTTGGGAATCGAGACGCCCCAGCCCCACGGGCTGCCCGCGAGCGACGGATAGCCGTAGTTGGCTACGAAGCTCGTATAGGCCGCCGAATTCGGAGCAATGTTGGTGATGCCGTTGACCGCGTCAACCGTGATGGTTGTCGGGCTGGTGGTGGTATTGTTCGTCCACACGCGGGCTGCGCCCAAAGTGGCTTGCGTTCCCACCGGGTGGTCGTTGCCGTAGCCGGACTGGTTGCCGTTGCCGCTATCGTTGCCGAGCAGCGTCGGGATTGGACGGGTGCCGTAGGCAGTGGCGGGCAGAAGGTTCATTCTCTGCTCCCACGACTGGCCGTTCATCATCTGGCCTTTTGCCACAACACCGTCATGGCAGGCTAGGCACATGGTGATCTGGCGCATTTCGTCCTCCTGCGTGCTGTAAGCGGCCGCCTCGCCGGGCAGAGCTTCCACGAAGCCGCCGCCAAACGTGATGGAGTAGCCCAACAGAGGAGTTACGTCCTGTCCGAACAGTGCATTGCTGCCGCTCAGAGGATCATTGAAAGGTACTGCATTGGTGGCTGCGTTGCCGCCACCGCCCGCTGCGCCGCTGTGCGGGGCATGGCAGCCTGCGCAACCGCGGCCGCCGTTCTGGTGAGCTCCGAGAATATCAGCACCGACCAATCCCGAGCCCGACGTGTAGGTCTGCGCCGCTGCCATCCCGGCAGCGATCACGACCACGAGGAAGACGAAGAATAGCTTTTTCATAAATCTGACAACCTCCTGTTTGTAACAGCTGTTACAGCCACCTCTACAGCTAGCTCACTATTGCTTTGCTGCCCGGAGCCGATTCGCACCGGCCCCGGTTTTTGGCCATCCGCGGAACGACCAAAACTTATTGCGGCTTGGTAGCCGTGGAATTCGTGTTCGGCGCAGTGGCGGCAGCGTCCGCGTCTGCCGGCTTGCTTCCCTGCGCTCTTTTCTTGTCCACTTCCGCGTGGCGCTGCTTGATCTGCTCCCGCGCCTCGTCGTCGGTGAAGTAGCGAAACATCTGCACGCGCCCGGGATACTGCTCGGACGCAAACATCCGGTTGTTCTTGTCGATATACAGGCCAGCCAGTGCCCGGAACTGCCCCGGGAACAATCCGTGCCCGCCCATCCACATCAGGAACTGACCTTCGGGCGTGTAGCACTGCAGGATGTCCATTACGGCATCCGCGACCCAGACATGCCCGTCCGCATCAATGGCGATTCCCTTCGGCCGCGAGAACGTTCCTGGACGGTCGCCGGCTTTGCCCCATGCGCGAATGAAATTGCCGTCCGCGTCGAAGATCTCCACGCGGTTGTTGTACATGTCTGTAACGTAGAGATTGCCGTCCGCATCGACCGCCACATTGGTGGGAACCGAGAACTGGCCCGGCGCCGTAAGGGTGTGCTTCTTGCCCGCAGTCCCTATCTTCCGGATCAGCGTCAGCTTGTCGGCGTCATAAACCAGCACCTGATCGAGCGCCGGGTCGGCGACGTAGAGGAATCGGTTCTCGTTGTCGATCGCCATACCGCCCGGATCGACCACGCCTTCAGAAATCGAGCCTTCTACCTTGTGGTTCTTGTCGAACACCACGATGTGGTGCAGCTTGGTATCCGAGACGAACAGCCGGTCGGAGTCGTCGATGGCCAGCCCGATGATGTCGCCGAAGTGCGCGTCCCGCCCGTGCTTGATCATCTGCAGCTCTTTGGTCTCGGTGTTGAAGATGAAAATCGCTCCGACTTTTCCGTCAGCGATGTAAATGCTTCCTTTCGAATCGACAGCCAATCCGTAGGGCGTCCACAGCGCGAACAGTGGCTTTTCCATCTGCCTTTGCTGCTCGGTTTCGCCGCCAGCCATACGGTCCATCCACGAACTTTTTTTCTTGTCCGCCAGTGGCGCGTACTTATCGCAGCAGAAGTAATTCAGGTACTTGACCCGGGTTGGAGCGGGCGGATTCGGCCAAACCAGCTTGGAGTAATCAATCTTGTCGAGGACGTTCGTGCTGGGCTTTGCCGCTTCTTCCTTCTTTTTCTTTCCGGCGTAGATCGGCGTCGTCGCCACGCTGAGCCAGAAAATCAACCCGGCCAGCACCACGGCAAACCGAATTGTCGTCGCAGGCGTTTTCATTTTGTCTTTCCGCCTTCTGGTTGTCTGCTCTGCGGCTGCGTGCCCTGCGGTACGCCCTGAGGCTTCGTTCCTTGCGTCTGTGGGCCCTTCCCCTGCGTCATGTCTGCATGGCAAGTCATGCAGAACGCCATATCGTTCGCCTGATCCTTCACCAGCATTCCCTGCTGGGCGCCCGAGTGCGGCTGATGGCACGTGAGGCAATTAATCGGTTTCAGCACATGATTCATGTTCGACGGGTCGACGATATCGATCACCGGATGCCGCTCAACCGGATGGCCGTGCCCGTACTGCAGCGGCAGCAGGACCACTTTCTTGAAGTAGTCTTCTGGCAATTTCACCTTGCCGTCGAAAATCGTGACCAGGTGCTCGCTCTCCAGTTTCTGCGGATTGGGTTCCGGCCCGTGGCACTCGAGGCAAAGCTTGTTGGGAGTGGCGGCGCGCAGCAGGTGTGCATTGTCACCGCCGTGGGGTTCGTGGCAAGTCGCGCAACCCTGGTCGAATGCAGGCTGGTGCAGCACTGCTTTCTTCATTTGCTCAGCCTGATCGCTGTGGCAAGCAAGGCACGCTTTTACCGGATCGGGTTGCAGGAAGCCCGGCGACTTCCCAGCGTGCGGGTTATGGCACGCGACGCAATCGCCCTGGGCGCCTGGATGCTGCACCTTTGCGGCTTCGATCTTCTTCGCCTGCTCCTCGTGGCACGTCAGGCAGAGAGCCCGCGAGTCGCTGTTGGTCAGAACGACTTTCCCGTCCGCCGACGGCTGATGGCAGCTGTCGCACATCTTGCTTTCGAACGGAACATGCAGGAACGTTTGCATCAGCTTCGGTTTCGCCGACTGGTGCGGATTGTGGCATTGCAGGCAGTTGGCGGTTGCGAATGGCTGATTGTTATGCGCCTTCTGCAGGCCGACATCCTTGGTGTCGTGGCACTCCACGCACAGCGCCGGAACATCTTTCTTGAGGTGCGCTTCGAATTCGATCTTTCCCCGCTTGCCGTTCTTATGCGTCAGGTGGCAGGTGTCGCAGCCCATGTCGAGAGCGGCGTGTCGGCTGCCCTCCTTCGGAACATTCAGCCCAGTGTTGTGGCAACGTAGGCAGAGATTCTCGTCCCGCGTCGTGCCGGATGTCGCTTTTACAAGTTGAACGGGATTGTCCGACTGATGCGGATCATGGCACTTCACACAATCGCGTACCGCCGGAGGATGGATCGTCTGCCCAGCCTGCACCTTCTTCTCGTCGTGGCAACTGAGGCACAGCGCCTGGGTCGTCGAGGTGATCAGCTTGACTCGGGTGACGTCGCGGCTGACCCTGACTTCGTGGCAGCTCAGGCACCCAGTCGCGATCGCCGAGTGGACCGCTTTCCCTTTGCTCTTATCTTCGTGGCACTCCAGGCATTTCGCCGAGTCGACGTTCTTCTCGAGGGGAACCGGGTGAGTCTTTGCCAGAGCGGGTGAAACTGCCAGAACCAACAAGCAGACGATCCGCAGGAAGTTGGGGAGGGCTCGACCACCGCTTGCTGCTGACCTTGCGCTTCGACCTGGTAGCTCGTGGACCATGCCACCCTGTGATTTGCACGACCGTGCCCGTATTTCTGCTAGGAGGGAGGAAAAATGATTAGAAGTGCAACTATCTGGAACAGAACGAGTTCGCGACCTCGACTCGAGTGTGGCGATTTTCCACAAGTCCCATGCTCCGACGGAAATGGGCCTTCTCCCACACTGCGACTGGTGAAATCGCGCACGCTCTAACCTCCTTTTTGTGACTGAGATCACAGCGTTTGCAGTGGGTGAAATCACAGGCGATGAAGGGCGGTAGATGAGTGTTATGCCTCATTCTTGACCATGCCCAAATTGGCGCGCTTTGCTACAACTCCTTAATAGAGAAGCGTTTCAGGGAGTTTTTCCGAATTGGTGCAGTACGTGCATTGCGATCAAGTGAGGAAGAAGAACGTCATGGCTCCTTCACTTGCCTCCGCGGCCCGCAGTATCTGGAAGACTTTGAGTTCGATCAAGACCGGCGTCGTGCTGATCATCCTGGTTGTTATCTTCTCCGCCGCTGGCACCGTCATTCTGCAGCGGCCGATGGCCGAACCGGACGACATGGCGCGCGCGTACTCCCCGGCCATGCTGCGCTTCCTCGATGCTACCGGCCTCACCGATGTCTATCACACGCGCTGGTTCGTGGGCCTCATGCTGTTGGTGAGCCTCAGTATCATCGCTGCCTCGGTCCAGCGATTCCCCAACGCCTGGCGTTACTTCGCGCGTCCGTATAAGAGCCCCGACGAGCGCTTCCGCAAAGCTCATCCAATCCATGCGCATCTCGCCATCACCGATGAGGAACAAGGACTGGGCGCCGCCGAACGCGCCTTCCGTCACATGCACTTGAAATCGGAGCGCATTGTGCGTCCCGATCGCTTCTCTCTGTTCGCCGAACGCAATCGCATCTCGGAGATGGCGGTCTACATCGTCCACACCAGCTTGCTGCTGATCTTCCTCGGCACCATCGTTGACGGACTCTACGGCTGGCGCGGCTTCTTGATGCTAACCCCTGGCGCAGCCGGCAATCAGGTTGAGATGAAGAACGGCTTGACACGCACGCTTCCCTTCTCCATCCGCTGCGACGGTACCGGCGAAGAGACTTACACGGACGGCACTCCCAAACGGTGGTGGTCAAAGCTGGCTGTAGTGAACGACGGACGCGAGATCTCCAGCAAAGAGATCGTGGTCAACGATCCTTTGGTCTATCAAGGAGTGCGTTTCTATCAGGCCAGCTATGGACGCACCGGCAAACTCGATCGTCTCGTCCTCAACGCAGTTTCGAAGAAGGGCGCTGGCCAGGCACAGGAGATTTCTCTAGGTCAGAATCAGATTGTTTCCCTGGACGCTGATACTAAAGTTCAAGTCGCGGAGTTCATTCCCGACTTCGTTCTGCAGGATGGGCACGTCTATGCGCGTAGCAATGAGGTCGTCAATCCAGCAGTGCACCTAATCATCACCTCGGAGAAGAACGAGAAAGTTGTGAACTTCTGGCTGCCGGAAATTCCCGGCGTGGCCGAGAATGCATCGTCCCCCTATAACTTCGAACCGAAAGACCTGAAGACAGGCGTCTTCACGGGTCTGGAAGTCTCGCACGAACCCGGCCAGTGGGCGGTGTGGACCGGCGTTGTGTTGATGGCGATCGGACTGACCTTTGTCTTCTACGTCGTCCACGTGCGCTTCTGGGTGGTTCCTGTGCAAGATGCCAGCGGCAAGTTAGGGCTGTGGATCGGAGGGTCGGCGAACCGCAACCGCGACGCCTTCGAGCAAACCTTCAAACGATTGGTCGAGCAGATTGAGAAAGAACTGAAACCCAAATTCGAGGAGGCCGCAGAAACGCCAGCCGCGACACTCCCGAGAACCACGACTGCCGGAAGGTGAGTTCCGGCAGATCGAAAAGATTAAACAAGGAAAGGAAGCCAGTCTATGGCCCGAGCAAGAGTCGAACAGCATCCCGCGACCGGAATGACTTTGGTCGTCATGGTGGGATTGAGCATCTGTTTTCTGCTGTTCATCGCGTTTCTGAATGTCGTCAAGAGCGGAGACATCCTGAGTGAAGCCAACCTGCTCTACGCCGCGCTCGTCTTCTACGCGGGAGCAGGCGCGTTGTATCTAGGCTTCGGAGTCACCGGAACGGAGTCTTACATCAAGTTTGCGTCTCTGGCCACCTGGGCCGGCCTCATCGCTAACACGGCAGCGGTGGCGCACCGCTGGTACGAGGCCGGCCATCCCCCATTCGCTAGCCTGTACGAAATGCTGCTGAGTTTCGTATGGACCTTGGCCGCTCTCACCCTGATTGCCGAAAAGCGCTACGCAGTAAAGGTAATCGGCACGGTCACTATGCCGGTGGCCATCGTCGGCGTGGTGCTGATGCAACTTTTGCGCAGCGACGTCCGCCCGCTCGTCCCGGCGCTGCAGTCGACCTGGCTGCATGTGCATGTCACGCTGGCGATGCTGGCCTATGCCGCCTGCGCTTTGAGCTTTGCCCTGGCGATGATGTTCCTCATCCAGGACAAACTGAATACCGAAAACTTTCTGGCCGCGACCAGTGTTTTCACCGTTGGAATCTACGCCGCAATCCTCACGCGCTTCGAAGGTCTGGGAGGATTCAACGTGATCGCGTGGGACGCGGAGAACAAATCTGAAGTCTTCCTCGCCAAGAACGTGCGCTTGTTCGTCACCATCCCCGATCTAGGCTGGCTGATGCTGCTGGTGTTCGCGGCTGTCATCGCGCCTTTGACGCTGTACGTCCTCGCGCGGATACGGAAGAACGACGCCTTCCTGTCGGTCGCCAATCGAGCGGTCTTCATCAGCATCCTGCTGCAGTCGCTCGTGCTGGTCTTTTTCGTGATCCGCGTCCGTGAAGGCCAGTATCCTTCACTCGATGCCGATGGTCTCTATTCAACCAATCTGGCGGCGAGCCCGTTCATTCTGTCCGCGCTGGTGGCGGGAATTTTCGCGAACCTGCTTTACCTACTGCTACTGTGGAGGCGCGAAGATCTCGAACGTCTGCTGCCCGATGCCGATACGCTCGACCGCATCACGTACAAGACGATTTGTATAGCCTTCCCCCTGCTTACCCTGATGATCGCCGCTGGCGCCTACTGGGCCAATCGGGCCTGGGGTTCCTACTGGAATTGGGATCCCAAGGAGACCTGGGCGGCGATTACCTGGCTCGTGTATGCCGGCTATCTGCATATGCGCATTACGCGCGGCTGGCGAGGGCGGCGTGCCGCTTACTTCGCCATCCTCGGATTCGGAGTTGTCATGTTCACGTTCTTCGGAGTGACGTACCTGCTTAACGGATTGCATTCGTATGCTTGATGTCGCGAAACAACCAATGACGAACCCAGGGTTGCGCGCAGAACCAGATCCGGCGCCAGATTCTCCAAGAGCACGGACCAGTTCGTTCAGCACCGGCGATGCTACCGACTCGGGGCTGATAACGCAGAGTTCGGCGTCGACGCCGGAACCAGGTGTTGGTCAAGCCGAGGATTCCGAATTACCCTGGCTGCGCATCAACTGGGAAATCAAAGCCCTGGTGCCAATTGCGTGCGTCCTGTTAGGCGGGATGCTGCTGTTTCTGCTCGCCACGCTCTCCTGGCGCGATCCCCACCGCCATCTTGTGCTTCTGGTTGCCGGAGCGGGCGCGGTGGCCATTTGCGGCGCTCTGCTGGTTGTTCTCACCTACACTGTGCAGCGGCCCATGGTCGAACTGCAGCAGAAGATCGCCGAACTCGGAAGCGGTGATCTCAACGTTTCTGTAAGCTTTGCGCATCGCAATGACGAAATCGGAGACCTCGGCCGCAACTTTAACCAGATGGTCCAGCAACTCCGTGAGAGCCGCGAGGAAATCGAACGCCTGCATCGGACCCAGATGTCGCGCGCCGAGCACTTCGCCACACTCGGGGAAGTCGCGACCGGACTCGCGCACGAAATCCGCAATCCGCTGGCCGGTATCGCCGGCGTGATCGAAATCATCGGCCGCGATCTGCCTGGGTCCAGCCCGGCCCGTGCCGTAGTCAAAGACGTTCGCTCGGAAATCGCGCGCATCAATCACATCGTGACCGACCTGCTGCAGACGGCTCGCCCGCATCCGCCAAAGGTGCGGAAGAGCGATCTGAACACGACGGTGGAACACGCCGTCATGCTCGGCCGCCAGCAGGCCATGGCGAAAGGAATCGAGATCGCGCTGCACAAAGATCCATCCTTGCCGGAGGTCGAGCACGATAGCGATCAGATTCACCAGGTGCTGCTCAACCTGCTGCTCAACTCGCAGCAGGCGATCGATGCAAAGGGAAAGATTGAAGTCACGGTGGAGCGTAAGGGACTTACTGCCGTGATCGAAGTAAAAGACAACGGACGCGGCATCGCTCCGGACCACTTGCCCAACATCTTCCGCCCGTTCTACACGACTAAAGGCGACGGCACAGGCCTCGGGCTCTCCCTCGCCCGCCGCATCGTCGAAGACCACCACGGGCGCATCGACGTGACCAGTACCCTCGGCCAAGGCACGACGTTCTCGGTGGTGTTACCGCTCCAGCGGTAGCACTACCCGTCTCTGCGTCTTAGCCCAATAACGAAGGCGCTGAGCCTTTCGAGAGAACTACGATCCGCTTCCGTAATTTCTGACTTACAGTTAGTTCCGGTTTTGCCCGTGATCCAGGAGTTTCTGAAATCGACTTTCCCAGGACAAATCCGGGCTCGATGAGTGATTCGGCGATTTGGCGTCAAACGAGCCCGCAAACATCGAGCACCATCTGCAAATTCGTGATCAACAGGACTCGTTCCTCACTCGGTGCGCAGGATCTCGGTGGGGTCTGTTCGCAGCGCGCGAAGCACGGCGGGCAGTGTGGCAACGAGCGCAGTGAGCAGAATGGCACACGTCGGCAAAGCGATCATATCCGCGTCGGTTGCTTTGACCTGGTAAAAAAGCGACTTGACATAGCGCGCCGCGCCGAATCCGAGCGCGACGCCCGCGCAGCCTCCGAGCGCGATCATCAGGAAGATATTGAGAGTCACAATGCGCACAATGCCAGCACGTGTCGAGCCAATCGCCATGCGGATACCGATCTCGCGGCGGCGCTGGAGGACGGAGTAGTTGAGGACAGCGTAAAGTCCGACGCCGGCGAGGAGCAGCGCGACGATGGCAAAGAAGGCGGCGAGCATGGCGATCAGGCGCTCGCGAACGGTCTGGTCGCGGACCAGATCGAGCTGCGTGGTGACGTTCGAGACGCGAAGGCCGTTGTGGCGTTGCGCGATGAACTGGCGGAGCGAGTTGGCGAGGGCAAGCGGGTTCTGGGCGTTGGTGTGAATGGCGAAGGTGGCGAAGTCGACGACACTGGGGGCGGATTTGTCGTCGATTTGGTCGAAGGGGACGTAGAAGACGGCGCGGCTGGGTTCGCGCAGGTCGTGGTAAGGGACGTCGGGGGTGACGCCGACGATCTTGTTGACCGGTTGATTGGCGCCGCGTTCGAAGGTGCGACCGATGGGGTCCTGGCCGGGGAAGAAGGTCCTGACGAAGGTCTCGTTGACGATGGTGGCTCCCGGCGAGGTGTCTTCCGGGCGAAAGTCGCGGCCGGAAACGATTGGGATCTTCATTGTCGAGAGCCAGCCCGGGGAAACGTTCAGGAACCAGGCGGGAGTCGGACTGGGAGGGGCGCCGTTGATGGAGATGTCGCTGTTTATGCGGATGCGCCCGAGAAGCGGCCAGCGCGAGATTGCGACCGAGTCGACGCCGGGGGCGGCACGGAGCGCCTCGGCAGTTTGATTCCAGACGACGGGGAACTGGCCTTTGCTGGCAACGGTTTCGAGCAGGAGCAGACGGTCGGTGGAGAAACCGAGGGGGCGGTTCTGCATGCGCTGGAAGGATATGACGAAGAGCGAAGACAGAAAGAGGACGAGGAAACAGAAAGCGACCTGAAGAGCGATGGCTCCACGCATGAGACGGCGTGGCGAGTGCGGATCTTCACCACCCTTGAGGGCGGCGACGGGCCGGACGGCAGAAGCACGGAGAGCAGGAAGCAAACCAAGCAATAGGACGACGAGGATAATGAGGCCGAAGCCGAAGAGAAGCACACGCCAGTCGGCGGGAAGGGCGAGGCGCGCAGGGTTGTCGGGCGGATTTATGAGGCTGAGCACAAAGGGCGCTGACCACGCCGCAAAGAGATGCACCAAGGATGGAAGCCAGGACGGCGAGCAGCGCGCTTTGGGCCAGGATGAGTTGGACGAGACGACGACGGCCGGCGCCGATCGAGATTCGGAGAGCCATCTCATGGGCGCGGGCGGCGGCCTGGGCGGTCATCATGTTGGCGACGTTGACGCAGGCGATGAGCAGGACGAGAGCGACCAGGAGACCGAGGACGCCGAGTAATCGGCGATAGTCCTTCTGGAGCTCGGAGATGCCAGCGCCGGCCGGATTGAAGACGAGGTTCTTATTGAGATAGCGATCGATGGTCGCCGGGATCATGCCACGGAGGCACGTGGAGCACTCGAGCTCGAAGGCGCGGCTGACGGCGGAGAGGTGCTGGCGGAGCGGCTCGAGGGCGGTGGCCGGGTTGACGCCGGGTTTCAACATCAGGAACGTGCGGTGCCAGGTAACGCTGTCCCGGGTGGCGAGTCTGTTCATGCTAAGGGGCAGAAAGGTGTCGGTGACAGTTCCCTTTTCGGTTCCAGTGAAGTCGCGAGGGCCGACGCCGATGATTTCGAAGGTCAGGTCTCCGACGTGGAGCGAGCGGCCGAGGACGCGGGGATCGCCGCCGAAGTGGTGATTCCAGTAGTCCCAGGAGAGGACCGCATAGGGAGCGAGACCGGGGCCGCGGTCATCGACGGGAGCGAGCAGGCGGCCGAGCGCGGGCTCAAGGCCAAAGAGCGGGAACATGTTGCCGGACACATAAGCGACGTGGGCCTTCTCCATGTAGTCGTCGGTGGACCAGGTGATGTCGGTGCGGTCGGCGTCGCTGATGGCGATGAGGTCGGCCTGGTCCTTGACGGCATCGCGCATGAGGTTGAAGTCCGGCGTGGCCCAGTAGCCGTCCTCGATAGGCTTGCCCTCGGGGCCGGTCAACTCGCGGGAGAGGACATAGAGCTTGCTGGAACCGGAGATCGGTAGCGGGCGCCAGAGCAGGGCGTCGATAAGACGGAAGGCGGCGACACAGGAGCCGATGCCAAGAGCGAGGGAAAGCACAGCGGCCACGGACGTGACCTTGTTGCGGCAGAGCTGCCGCCAGCCGAAACTTATATCGGCGAGAAGCGACTCAAGCCATCCGACAGCACGAATGCTGTGGCTCGCCTCGCGGGCATGCAGCGCACACCCGAATGCACGGCGCGCTTCCTTGGGATCTCGTCCTGAGTCAATGGCTTCTTTAATGTGTGACTGCAACTCTTCATCGATCTCCCGATTCAAGCGCTCGCCGTGCACGGCATTCGAAATACGCGACCACAAAGACATGTCATACCTCCCGGAGAACCCGATTGATTGCGAGGCTGACTGAGTGCCAGCGCGATTCTTCCACGCCCAGTTGCTTTTTGCCTGCGACGGTCAGTTCATAGACGCGGGCGCGGCGACCGGAGTCTTTCTTGATCCACTCGGCGCGAATCCAGGCTGCTTCCTCCATCCGATACAGCGCGGGGTAGAGCGAGCCCTCCTCTGCGCGCAGCACCTCGCCGGATGTACTGGCGATGGCAGCCATGATTGCGTATCCGTGAAGTCGCGGGCGCCGCGACAATATCTTGAGCACGAGCAAATCTAGCGAACCTTGCAGAGCATCGGTCTTTGCCATATTTAGATATCTTTATATAGATATCTTAGTATAGATGTTAACGAAGTGGTCTGGCGAATTCAGGGCGTGTCACTCATTGAGATTGTTTGGCGGGGAAAGACTAGGATTGGTACTGATAGACGGGCTTATCGCCTCAACTTCAGAATCGTCGGCTAACCGGACAAGTGCGGCACACCTGCCACCACATAAATGATGGAACGCGCTCCCATGCCGCGCCTCACCGACGGCGTCATCCAACTACGTCCGTTGACGCAAGCGGATGCAACTACCCATTTAGCCGGCGAGGATGAGGAGATGGCGAAATGGCTCAGTGGTGGACGCAGCACCGCTGCCACCGTTCAGACCGCCATCGACAAGTTTGAGGAACAGTGGCGCACCGGCGGCCCGCGTCGTGCTTTCGGTGTCTTCAATTGCAGTAACGATCAGCTGATCGGTTTTGTCGAGGCGAACCTGGAGCTTCTTGGTAATCCTGCGGAGGTCAATGTCTCATATGGGATTTTCCCCCTGTGGCGAGGACAGGGACTCGCCGGGCGTGCCATCGACCTCGTGGCCGAATATCTTCGCAGCGCCACGGAGGCGAGAGGGATCGTCTTGCGGATCGCGCCGGAGAAGGGTCGCTCGATTCGCGTCGCCGAAAAAGCAGGCTTCGCCCGAGTAGGGGTACACGAAGTTGCGGAAGGTCAGCGGGTCCGGTACGTGCGTAAGCTCTAACCGGAGAAGCCCTCCGTCCCCGGCTGAGCTGCCCTTTGTTGATTCCGCACCCCTTGCTGCCGAGAGTGAGACAGAAGTCTGACTCTCATGGCGTTTTGAGAGCTACCCGCTGGTTCCAGGGTGCCACACTTTCCTCATACTCCATGGGATCGCCGAAGCCTTCGGTTTGGATGCCGAGTTGGCGTAGAGCGTCCAAGGCCATTAATCGGCGATGCGCGTTGAATGTCATGATATGGGCGAAGACGCCGCCGAACGTGAAGGTCTCAGCCGGCTCGCACAGAGCGTCGACGAACGTATCATCCCAGGCCGAGCGGTTTCGGATCTCGCCGAAAATACGATGCAGTTCAGCATCGGTCTTTTCGAGCCTTTGCAACAGCGCTTGCGGGGAGCGCTGCGATTTGGGAGGGCCGTTCATATCCATATCGGCTCCCGACAGCGCGGCGGTCCAGACTTCCTTAGTGAAGATAATGTTTTCTAACAGCTGCCTTAGAGTCTTGTTCGCCTCCCGCCAGGGCAGCAGCTCTACGACCGTAGGCAGCGGACGATCCAATTGTTCCTCTGTCAAAGTACCCGCGTATTCCAACAGACGCCGCGTGTGCCAAGAGTCATTACCTGCAAAACGATCGAATAAATCCATGTCTCTTCCTCCTTTTGTTAAGGAACCAGGGGCAAAAAAGTGAATTTTGTTGGACGCTGGCAAATGAAAGTGCGGATCACGCATGCGCCGGTAGATGCTGGGAGAAGTCCGAAAAGCCTTTCGGAAAGCGCGAGTGAACGCCTCCAACGAACCATAATTGGCGTCCAAGGCGACGTCCGTGACCGACATTCCGGTATGCCCCAGTTGATATGCTGCCCTTTCCAACAATAGCCGCCGTCGCATGGCTGCCGGAGTTTCTTCGACCACGGTTCGGAACAACCTGTGGAACTGCGTGCGGCTTTGATACGCCTGGCGCGCCAGATCTTGCGTTTTCGCCTGAGTGTCCAGGGAGTTCGCTATAATTTCAGAGAGGCGGTCTGCCGCGTCCTGACCATCCGCTTTATTCATGCGTCCGGTTCCTCAGCTGGAACGAATCATAGACAAAAGATGACGCGCCCCGCCTGATCGTACGTACCAATCTTCTACCTTAAAGGGCGGACCGACGCGAATGAACGGCCAGATACTCGACGTCGCGCTTCCACGATAACTCCCGACCCCTCAGCACTAAACGCTCCTTCGTGCGCGTGACGCCGACGAAGCAATTCCAACTTCCTTCTTGTTCCACGGCGCAACTCGGATTGCCTTTTTCACCAAATTTCTATGATTAACGAAAAATCGACAGGCAGTGTGTTTTTTTGCGTTGTCGCGGGACGAACCCAGGCAGTAACGCTCACGCTGTGGCGGGGCGGGTTCAGGTTGGGACTTTGCGTTTGAGGTGCACAAAAAACCTCTCCCCGCTGATCGGGGAGAGGGTACTTGCAGTCGGAACGTGTTTTAGTCGTCTGCGTCTTCACCAGCCGGTGCCGGATTGTTGAAGTCGCTCGGGGGGCGAACCGTCTTCTCGCCGGGATAAGGCCGTTTAAACCCGGTAGTCAGGTACCAGTTCAGGTGGTTGACCGCGTCCGGGTCTTCGGCGTCTGGCCTGGTCAGTTTGCCGGCGAAGATCTCCGCCTTCTTCTGGAGCCATGCCTTCCTCAGCGCCACGACCTGAGGGCTGTCCGTTGTGGGGGCTGCGCTCGCCACAACACCCTCGTCCAGCGGGACCTGGTTTTTCACGTGCGCCCACGGCTTGAAGTTGTCTGCGGGCGGCGTGCCCTTCACGAATGCCGTCCTCATCGGCGATGCCACGAGGTCGAACTGGTTCATGGGTGGCAGACTGAGGATTTGCTCGATCGTCCGAGTCATGTTGATCTGCGTGTAGTAGGTGTGGTCGGTGGATCCGCCCTGCACAACGTATGGGCTGACGATATAGCCTGGGCTGCGATGACCGTCGACGTGGTCGACACCATTCTGCGCGTCGTCTTCCTCAATGAAGATCGCCGACGAGGACCACACGTTGCTGTGGCTAATGTAGTCGATAATGCGCCCAATGGCCAAATCGTTATCGGCCTGTTGGGCTTCCGGAGTCGGCGGGCCACCGGTGTGGTCGTCGATTACCCAAAGAATGCTCAACGCTGGCACGGTACCGGCCTTCACGTCTTTCTTGAAGTCCTGCACCCAAAGATCGACGCGGAACTGGTCGGGAATGCCCAGATCGAATATCGGGAAGTTATTGACAAGGTGGTTAGACACGGCAGGGACAGAGGAATGTGCCTGGATCGTGTTCTGATAATAGAGCGTGCTCTCGAGCCCAGACTCGAATTTTTTCGCGTCGGAGTAAAAGTCGCTCCAGCTCGGCTCGTCGGTCGACCCATTCGGCTGTAGGAACGTATCGTACTCGACGTATTCGCCGTAAATCTTCACCGGCAAACCTTTCGCCGACGCTTCCGAGAACAAGAAGCCCTTGTTGTGATAGGCGAGTGCATCGCCGGCATTCCCGCCTGGATAGCTGCGGTTCCAGTCAGGCGACTGGATGTCGTCGGCGTAGGGCGCCATGGCCTCGGTGATCCACTGATGACCGTCAGCCGACTGGCGGCTCGGGTCGTAGAAATTGTCGAAAAGAGGAAAGCGCCTCACCAGTTTGTGCGCGTTGGGCGTGATCTTGCCGCCGAACACCGCCAACGAGGAGTCGCCATTGCCGGCGGCCACGTCGCCCAGGACCTGATCATAGGTGCGGTTCTCGCGGATGATCAGGAACACGTGCTTGATCAGCGACGGATCGCCGATCTTGTTCGGGACGGCGACCGGCTTGGCACGCGGGCTGCCACCGGAAGCAGACTGGATATTTTTCGTCAGATCCCAGTGGTTGTTCTGGAAAACCTGCGCGCTCATCGCTTGCAGGGTCCCGCTATCCGGTAGGGGGACGATGCTGACGGTGCCATTGTCCTGGTGGGTATTGTAACTGCTGACGCCGTAGTCGTTCTCGAACGAATAACGCGTGCCGATGCCCTTGTCGTTGGCAACGAGGAGCACGTTTTCGGCCTCGTCCAGCACGACGGAGCTCGGGGCATAGGCTACTGGGATCATGCCCAGGACGGGAGTCGTTGCGCGTCTGCTAAGGTCGATCACCCCGATCGCGTTGGCATTGTAGAGCGCGACGTAGGCAATGCCGTTCTTACCGTCGACGGCGATTGAGTTCGGCGCGGCGCCGTAGGCCGGTTTGCCTTCGCCGGGTACTCGGATCGGAAGCCCAAGGTCGATCGTCCGCAGCACCACGTTGGTGCCCATGTCGATCACCGAGATGCTGTCGCTATAGGTATTAGCGACCAAAAGGGACCGTCCGTACATCGCCATCCCGGTCGGGTGCAGACCGGTCGAGATGGTATCGGTGACCTTCATGGTGGTCAGATCAACTACAGAAACGGTACCGGTGATCGCGGCGCCAACCACCGGGTCGGCGACGATTTCAGTACCGGCAGAGTAGATCTGGAAGTCCGCCTCCGTAGCGGCCCGGCCACCCTCGTTACTGACGTAGGCGGTCGTGCCGTCGATCAGGATGCTGTGCGGCGCGTTGCCGACGCGGATTTCCTTCACCAACTTCGGCGACTTCGCCGTCAGGTCGATCTTGGCGAGCGTATCGTTCTGGTTCAGCAGGGCATAGGCACTCTTGCCATCGTTTGAGAACGCGACGCCACCGGGATAAGCAGTGCTCGGAGTATAGAACGTACCGCAGGGTCTCGCATAAGCGCCCACAGGGCTGTTCGGAAAGCAGCTGATGAAGGAATTGTTCGGCGGCACGCTGACCTGGGCGTCGTCTTCCAGCAAGCCCTCATCAGTCACCTTCGCGATGGCGACATTGCTACTGTCCTGGCTGAACACCAGGTACTTGCCGTCCGCGGAATAGGCGATGCCGCTGTAGCTGCCGCTCGAATCATGTCCTAACGCGATGTAGTTCTGCAGGACAACGCCGGTGTTGGTGTCGAACACCTCGACGGCCTCCGACGCGCCCAGCGTGAGGACGGCCGCGGTGTGATTATGGCGATTGGGGTTCAGCGCGATGGCCTTCGCGCGCACCCGGATGCCGAGATCGACTTGAGTGCCGGCTGGGGTGATGACTTGGCCATCGCCGACGACCCACGAGCCGTTCGGCTGCGGGCCGGTGACGTAGGTCGGATACGGCTTGGACTGAGCAGCTGCGACCCCCGGAAGGCTTAGCCCCGCTGCCAGCAGGCCGGCGAGCGGACGCAGAGGATTGATCCGAGATTTATTTCTAGATTTATCTCGAAACGTTTTTCGAGATGTTTTTCGGGACATATACTGTTCCTCCTCCTTGGATTTTCTTCATCACACAACCGGGGATCGGCCGTGCGACATCCGAGTAGAAATACAACCACGCCCATGTAAATCGTAGTGGCCAAATTAAACAGACGATCTGTGACGGCTTGATGACGATCATGTGAACTTTCTGTTACATCTATTATTTCCGGATCGTGACGGGCGCAGTTCCACGTCAAGGAGAGTCTGTTTCGTGGGTGTTGTCGTGTTTTCGGCAGAGGTGGGCTACAGCCCAATCAGGATTCGGCGATACCGGCGCCCAGTTCCGACCCGTCGTCGACGAGCGTGCGCAGGGGCCCCAGCCAGGGTTCGTAACGTCGCCAGCGGGCGACGGAGGTGCGATAAATCGGCTGCCGGGTCTGCCACTTGCTGGGTGTCTTCACAGCCCGTGGATTGGATTCGGGGCGCAGGCACGCGTCGTGCCACGCCAGGCCGCAGGCCGCAATGATCCGCCGGATGACTGGCTCGGGCACGCGGGTCAGGTCCTCGTAATCAACCTCGATGAAGCAATCCGACGGCAGAACGCTTCGCCAATGCTCGGTGAGCCGCTGGTAGCTGTGGAAATATGCGACCAGTTCAGCACCCCCGGTAGGAAACACCAGCCCCGGATGGAAATGAGTTTGATGGATCGACAGCGCCGTGTCGATTGCAGCGCGGCGGCAATGGATGATGATTGCGCGCGGGAATGCCAGATGGATCAGCCCGGCCCACAGGAAGTTGAACGGCATCTTGTCAGTCACTCGTGCCGCTGTTGGCCCGATCTCGCGCAGCACACCGAGATAGTCCGACGCCGCCTTGGCCAAGAACTCCTTGGCGACCAACGGCGTCTCATTCTCGGCCGTGCCGGAGCGGTGCCATTCCGCCCCGCGCTCATTCCAGAAATTCAACTCGCCGCCGGCCTCGACCTCGGGATGCATGGAGACGATCTGCTCGACGAGAGTTGTGCCAGACCGCGGCATGCCGATGATCAGCACCGGCGTCGCATCGCTGCTGCCGAGTTCCGCCGCCCGCGCGATCAAATCGGGCGTCCAGCGGGCAATCAGGCGGTCGATCTCGATGGAGAACGCGGCCGAGTCGAACGACGCAGAGCCCCGGCGCACTTCGTCTGCGGCGTCGAAATGCTGCATGGCCAAGGCGTAGTCGCCAATATCGTCCGCCGCCTTGCCGATCGCGAGGTGAAGCCGCAAGCGTTGCGCCGCTTCCAGCCCCGGCGTGGCCAACGCGGCTTCCATCCCTTGAAGCAGACCATCATCTTCGCTCGTGACGGCGCGACACCGGACCAGATCGTAGTAGCTTCCCGCCAGCAGCGGTGCGATCGCAATCGCACTTTCGAAGCATTCGCGGGCCTCGTCGAAACGGCCGAACTCAGATAGCAGATTGCCCAGCAGATCATGCGCCAGGGCGTTCCCCGGATCGCGCGCCAGCATCTGCCGCAGCACTTGTTCGGCTTCCTGATTGCGATCCTCGATCAGCAGCGCCCGCGCCTTGCCAAGGCGGCCGAAGCCGCTCTTACCTCCGGTCGCCGCCGCGCGGCGGAAACAGCCGATCGCCTCGTCGCGATGGCCCAGTGTGTAGACCAGGGCGCCGGCGCGGAACCACGCCTCGGTCAGCGATGGGAGCAGTTGAGTGGCACGGTCGTACGCAACAATTGCCCTGCCGATGTCGCCCAGTTTTTCTAAGGCGATTCCCAAGCGGAAATGGGCATCGGTATAGCGCGGGTTGCTGGCGACGGCCCACTGCAATGCCGCAATGGCATCGGGTACGCTGCCGACTTCGAGGAAGGCGAGGCCGAGATCGTGCTGGATGATGGAATTGAACGGCTCGAGCAGCGCTGCTTCGCGCAACGGCGCGATGGCGTCGGCCGGTCGCCCGGCTCTGAGCAACTTAGTGGCCAGCGCAAGCAGAGGAGCTACCTGCTGCGACGCGGCGGGGTTTGGAGATTGGGACATATCACCTAGCGTGAAAACTCTAGCGTGGTCATCGGAATCGCCAGCGCAGACGTCCTTCATGACTGAAGGAGCGTTCAGCGCTTGATGCACCCCGGATCAGGGCACAAGTCGCTCCGTAAGGGAGTGGACCAAGACCAGCGCCGGCCCAATCTTGGCTGCTAAGCCGAAGGCAATGAACGCCACAGCAATAACATACCGCCAACCATTCGGACTCACGTCAGCGGATTCCTTCCACGCCATAAGACGCTCGACTCGGCTCGTGACCGAGCCGACGGCACTCACCAGCCCCGTAGCCAAATCGGGCATGGCTTGACAGGGAAAATGGCGGGCGAGTTTGATCAGCGCCACCGCCAGGTCCAGCGCCTCATCGCGGCTGGACACCGCACCATCGTCAGCCGCCAATTCGGATGCTTCTTGCCACGCTTCTTCCAGGCTTGCCATGCCCGGGAAAGGAAGACAACTGAGAATTGCCTTTTTCAGATTGTCGCGAGACCGAAAGTGCGCCGTCTCGTGACGCACGGCTGCTCGTAGTTCTCCATCGCTCAGAACTTTGCGCGCTGATGCGGAAATCAGAATTCGCGGCACCCGAATGCCAACCAGCATCACCGGGGGAATGCTCTGAGACAAAATGATTGTGGGAGTGACCGCTTTGCGTTCCACGCCGATCGCACCTTCCAAACACGCTGAAACGACCCGACGAGTCCGTGCCTCTGCGGCCAACACGCGATAAATGCCCACGCCGAGAATCAGCACTGCACACCCACTGAGCACGAACGTGCCGAGGTCCTCATCCAGTGAGTGCCTTTCGAGCAGCAGAAAGGACGGCAGGGTTAGAAAGAGGGAGACGGCCGCTGAGATCCCAAACGGGATCACACGCAGCCTGAAGAAACTGCGGGCGGCAATGTGCTTCTGGAGGTGGCAGAAACGCAGGCCCCGCCACGTCAGCACGAGCAACAGAGACAGGAGACTGTACAGAAGCGCAAAGAATGCAAGGGAAACCATGATTGCACGTAAGACAAAGATCATGGCTTATCCTTCCTGAGAGCAGCTCTTTGCCGCTCAACCAAGGACTGCAATTCGTCCAGCAATCGCCCATCTTGAGCACCGACTGCTTGCACTAGATAGGAAAGGTGCAACGATACATTCTGTGAACCCAAAAAGCGTCGAATTCCGCTAATTGCTTCTGCCCGCTCCAACTCTTCGGGGCTGTATCTTGGGGAGTAACGGAATGCCCGCCCATCTGGAACCCGATTGAGAAGTCCTTTCTTGAAAAGACGGTCCATGGTCGTCATGATCGTGGGATACGTTTGCCACAGCTTTCCGCCGCGCACGACTTCGCGCACCGTCGCCGTTCCCAACGACCAAACGGCATCGAGGACTTTTTGTTCGAGGGGTCCGAGCTCTGCCCGGAGAGACGTATCGGAAAAAGTAAATAGGTCTTCCATAACGTAAATCAGCGTCAGTCGCATTTCTGCGGACATGCCAAATTTATGACTAGAGAGGCTGTGGGTCAACTGTCGCCACGCAGATTTAACAGAACGTTCAACAATGCCGCAAAGTGGTGACTTGTAGTCCGGTTCAATGATCGCCAGTAATAGTACCGGCGGTAGTAGTATTTCTAATAATAATTCTCCCATCGACACTTTTTCTTATAGTTTAATGTGGTTGTTACGTGCGGTTAATAAAACACGCCTACGCTTCCATCTTCTTTGGGAACGCACCAGGACCTTCGGTCCGCTAACAGCAAAGCTAAGTAGCCGCTCAAGTCCAGTGACTAACTCGTGACTTGGACACCCAATGAGGAGGAGTGCATATGCAGCATGGGAGCGAGGAGAACCTATCAGCACTGACCGCTGGACTATTGTCGAGAAGTCGCAGAATGCTGACTCGACTCTGCCTCGCCTTTGCATTGGCCGGTGCGTGTCTTGCACAAGTCGACCGCAGCGCTCTGACGGCACGGTCGCAGATCCCAACGGACGCGTTCTGCCTGGAGTCGAAGTGGTTGCTGTCCACAGTTCCACTGGACTTCGGCGCACGACGGTTACGTCTGGAAGCGGAACTTACTCGATCCCGGAGTTGCCGGTGGGTCTCTACGCGGTGACGTTCAGTCAAGACGGATTTCAGCCGCTGACGTTCGAGAATGTAATTCAGGAACTCTCAAAGACTCGGACGCTGAATGTGTCTCTAAAAGTCGGTGGGGCGAAGGAACACGTCGAAGTTCCGTGGAACGAGCCTCTTTTGGACCAGACGACCAACTCACTCGGCGCCGTGATCGAGGGTGAACAGTCGCAGGCGCTTCCTTTGAACGGGAGGAACTGGGCGAACTTGACGACGCTAGTTCCGGCAGCGATCGACACAGGAGGCAGCAACCAACGCTCGGTGCGGTTCGCTGGACGCGGCCGCGACGATAACAATTTCACCTACGACGGCATTGACGCAACAAAGGTCATCAACCAGGCACAGCAGCCTTACGTGCGCCTGGCAATCCCATTGGGCACGATCGAGGAATTCCGCGTGGATCCAATGCTTGCGACTGCGGAGGAAGGGGCAACGGCGGGTGGACAGTTGGCGGTTACGTCAAGCTCGGGAACCAATGACTTTTACGGCAGTGTATTCGAGTTCCTCCGTAACAATGTCCTGGATGCAAGGCAGCCGATCGACAGCTTGAATCGGGAACAACCGCCATTCCGCCTGAACCAATTTGGCGGAAGTTTCGGTGGGCCGATTTTTCGAGATAAAACCTTCTTCTATTTGTCTTACGAAGGGTATCGGCAAAGGCTAGGCCAGACGCTGCCGGGCTTTGTGCCCAACGCCGCTCTCCGAACCCAGATACTAGCCACGTCGCCGACCCTGGCTCCGATCGTCAATGCTTTCCCGGAGGGGCAGACGCCTTTCGACGAAGAGACCGATAACTTCGTGGGCGACGGCACACAGGCTGTGAATGAAGACTCGGGCATGTTCCGCATCGATCATCGATTTTCCGAAAAGACAACAGCGTTCGTCCGTGCCATTATTGATGAAGCCCGGAGCAGCGCTCCTTTAGGTGCTAACAGTAACTACCTTAACGATCAGACTCAGAGCACTTCCTCACCCGTAAACAGCGTCATCGAGCTGCTGCATGTTTTCTCGCCCGCACTGATCAATGAAGTCAAGTTTGGGTTTAACCGGAGCACAGCTATCAACACCAACGTCAACACGACGGAGTTGGTCTACGCGATTTCCTCTCCGTTCACGACCTTGAACAATAACCGCATCAGTCATGGCGGGGGCAATTCCTATTCTTGGCTGGACAACTTGACGTGGGTGCATGGCAAGCACGTCATCAAAGCCGGTGCCGAAGTGCGCCGCATCCAGATGAACCAGGGAAGCTCTGCCAACGGCAAGATTACGTTCCCGACTGTAGACGCCCTCATCAATAACCAAGTGAGTTCCGCCAGCCTTACCAGCACACAACCCATCCTGGGGCTGCGAAAGACACAGTTTTATGGCTTCATCCAGGACGAGTTCAAGCTGCGCTCGAATCTGACATTGAACCTGGGTGCACGCTACAGCTTCTTGGGCATTTTTCACGAAGCGGACGGACGCTCGAATCCGTTTGACTTTGCCACCTGCGGGCCACAGGGATTTTGTGGTGTCGGCGCAAGCTTTGGTGAGCCGAACTATGCTGACATCGATCCACGCGTCGCCTTTGCGTGGGCGCCCGAAAGGTTCGGCTCAAAGACTGTGATCCGCGGCGGATTCGGCATTTACCATGAAGATGGTCAACTCGACGATCAGAATCTACCTAATTCCAACATCGTTCTCCGGTATTCGCTGTCGAGTGCATCACAGCCGGGCTTGAGCTTTCCAATCGATCCGTTTCTCGAGGACACCACGGGCATAATTTCTCCCCGTGCGCAGGATCGCAGGCGCAAGGACACTTATGTCACGCAGTGGGGGTTTTCGCTGCAACAGGCTCTCCCGAGCGAAGTGGTGGCCACGATTTCCTACGTAGGAAGCAAGGGTACGCATCTATTGACGCTTTCCGAAGTCAACGTTAAGGATCCGCTCACGGGATTACGTCCATATGCTCCCGCATTCAATAGTCAGATTGACTGGCGCGGGACAGAGAACAACAGCGACTACGAGGGACTCTCGCTTTCCGTTCGGCGTTCTTTTTCGCGAGGTCTTTTCTTTGCGGCCAATTACAAGTGGTCTCACGAAATCGACGACGGTTCGAATGGTAGCGGCGATGGAGACTCGCTGGTCGCGCAGAATGTCTCTTGCATGCCCTGTGAGCGGGGCAGCGGCGCTTTTGACGCACGTCATGTTCTGAATTTCAACGCAGTCTACGAACTTCCCCTTGGCGAAGGCAAGGCGCACTTGAGCAGCCCGGGACCACTGCGCACGATTTTCGGCTCCTGGGAACTCAGCTCACTGGTCAATGCCCGAACTGGCTTCCCCGTGAATGTCACGATTGACCGAAGTTCCACGGCTATCCCGGATGGCAATACAAATAACCAGCGTCCTGACCTCGTTCCCGGAGTTTCCTTGACGCCGCCCGGAGGCCAATCGATTGGCGCCTGGATCAACCCGGCCGCATTTGCCCCTCCCGCCGCGGGCACCTGGGGAAATTCTCCGCGCAACCTCCTGCGCGCACCCGGCGCATGGCAGATTGATGCCGGCGTTTCCAAGCGTCTGTTCGCCACAGAACGTTTCCAACTGCAGTTTCGAACCGACATTTTCAACATCTTCAACCACCCGCAGTATGGGGCGCCCGCGTCAGATGTTTCGGCCAAAGGATTTGGCCAGATTGCTTCCACCATCAACATTGGTCCGGTCGGAACCGGAACTGCCCGCCAGGTGCAGTTTGCACTGCGGCTGGGGTTTTAGCTGCTGGTCGATGAGCGATGCCAGATAAAGTACTTGGATCTTGACCTGGCCTTGATTCAAGAGACATGTTCAAACTTTGAATTAACAAATGGTCAGCAACTCGGAAACAGCGTGTTGTCGGCGGAACATCGCCTTAGCATCACTGACTTCTTCGACCGCAAATTCGCGGCTTCCCATTGATCCCCACGTGCCCTCCGCCTCCCTTCCGTAGTAAGCTAAATCAATGCCCGTCGAGAAGATTCTGGTGGTAGACGATGAGCGCCTGGTTCGTTGGTCGCTCCGCCAGAAATGCGAAGAATGGGGGTATCAGGTCGTCGAAGCTGCCGCGGGAGAACCCGGCCTGCGGCTCGCTCAACAGGAGTCTCCCGATCTCATCCTGCTCGATGTGCGCATGCCCGACATGAACGGGATCCAGGTGCTGGAGCAGATCAAGAAAGCCTCCGACGCTCCACCCGTCATCATGATCACGGCCGATCCCCAGCTGGATGACGTCAAGAACGCACTTAAACTGGGAGCTTACGATTTCGTCGGTAAACCGCTTGATTTCGAGGAGTTACGCGTCACCATCCAGAATGCGCTCGAGGCCACGCGTCTTCGCACCGAGGTCCAGTCGCTGCGCGGGGAAGTTCGCCGTCACGCTGGATATCACGAGGTCGTCGCCGTCTCGCCCAAGAGCGCCGAGTTGATGAGCTTCGTGCAGAAAGTGGCGGAGAGCGAAGCCACGACAATCCTGATTCAGGGCGAGAGCGGTACCGGAAAAGACCTTATCGCCAAGACGATTCACTACGAGAGTTCCCGCCAGAACGGGCCTTTCGTGGCCATCAATTGCTCAGCTATCCCCGAGACCCTGATGGAGGCCGAACTCTTCGGCCACGAGAAAGGCGCATTCACCGATGCCAAGGCGATGAAGAAGGGCCTGTTTGAAACGGCCCACGGCGGCACGCTCTTCTTGGACGAAATCGGTGAACTCTCGCCGCTGCTGCAAGCCAAACTGCTGCGCGTGCTCGAAGACCAGGTGATCCGGCGCATCGGAGGCGTGCGCGACATGCAGGTCGACGTGCGCGTCGTCGCCGCTTCGAATCGCGACCTGGAGAAAGCCGTCCGCGAAGGCCACTTTCGTCAGGATCTTTACTACCGCCTGGCAATCATCGCCATCTTTATTCCGCCGCTGCGCGAACGCACCGAGGATATTCTGCCACTGGTCGATTTTTTCATCGACTGGTACAACCGCAAGTTCAAGAAATCGGTGCGGGGCATCAGCCAGGAAACGCGCCGCCTTTTGCTGGCCCACACCTGGCCGGGCAACGTACGCGAACTCAAGAACTCCATCGAGCGCGCGATGATTCTTGAAGATGAATCGATCCTGCGTCCGGCTTACCTGCCCTTCGCCGTTGGACAAGCCGCGCGCAGTGGCCTGACGGCATTCGAGGCCAGCAGCGCCTCGGGCAGCGATGGCGGCAAGCCTCTTCCCAACGGCCGCGTGCTCCCGCGATTGTATATCCCGGAAGAAGGGACGTCGTTGGAAGAAGTCGAGCGTGCCATGGTCGAACTCGCGATGCGCCAGGCGAATAACAATCAGACCCAAGCCGCCCGCTTGCTCGACATCAGCCGCGACGCGTTGCGCTACAAGCTGAAGAAGTTCGAACTTGTGTCGGCTGGTGAGGAAGAAGCGGCCGACTCTGTGCCGTCGGAGAATGCTTCGGGTTAAAATCCGTCTAAGCTGCTTCGCAACCCCTTCACACTATCTGCCCACCCTGCCATTACTTGGCGGGATTAAAAAAAAGGCCTCCTTGCGGAAGCCCTTGCGCCAGTTATGTAGTGTATGAGGTGGCGCGAAGTATAAGCCCTATCCCCTTGCAGCGTGCTCTTTTGCTTTGGCGATGTATTGCTCGACCTTCAGTTTCTGCGGATAGTCGGGATTTGTCTTCAGCAGCTTCTGCCACGCTTCGACAGCACCCTCCGCATCAGCTTTTCCTTGCCATCTGACCCAGCCCAGATTGAACAGCGTCTGGGGATGCCCCGGCTTGTACTTCAAAGATGTCTCCATTTCCGCAAGCGCCTTATCTGCGTTTCCCGTATACCAGTACGCCGTACCCAGGTCAGTGCGCACGTCGGGATTCTCCGGATGAATTGCCAGCACCCTCTCGTAGTACTGAATCGCCTTCGGAAACTGCTGCCCGTCGTAGTAGAGGTCGCCGAGTTTCACCAGAACATCGTAGTCAGCCGGATTCCTGTTTACCGCCTCCAGAAGTGGTGCAGCGGACTGTTGTAACGCGGCCTGTGCTTGGGTGCTGTCCTCCTGAACGCTAGCGCTCTGAGGGGCCGCCGCAACTTGCGGTACGGACGCTGATCCGCGAAACAGATATCCCAAAGCAACTCCCAGCACCAGGCAGAATGCAGCCAGCACATAGGCTTTCGCGCTGGTCCATGCGGCTGGCGTGGCGAGCTCAGTAATTGATGGCAACCGCTGCTTGTTTTCTTCGCTCATCTTCTTCTTCCTTCTTCGATCTGGTGCCGGCAAGCGCCTGCGGCGGCGATTCCAGGTGAAACAGGCGCGCGACGGCTTTCGTCATCTGCTCCTGATCCTCCTCCTCCGGAAGATCCTTGAGTTCGCGAGCCAAGGAGCCGGCAATCTTATGGATAACGTGTGATGTGATTGCGTGAAGCAGTTGATCCTGCTCCCTGGTAAAAGGCCCGCGCTCTGCGATGAAGGATTCCAGTTCTTGCCGGCAAATCTCGTCCAGCCGCAAGCGCAATGCTACGGCTGTGGGGGCGGCCATCTGGTGCTGCATTCGACTACGAAAGGCCTGCACCTCGGCGGCCACAATCTTCTCGATCTCCGCGAGTGCCGGCGTACGATTGGCAGCGGGCCGAACCACAGTGCGCTCCAGCCCATCGAGGTCATACAGCAGAACGCCATCCACGCGTCGCACTTCTGGATCGATGTCGCGTGGCAGATTGGCGTCGAGAATGAGCAGCGCCACGCGATTGCGCTCGGCCGCAATTCGCTCCGCCTCCTCCCGGGTCAGCACATAATGCGGACACCCACTTGCGCAGATCACGATGTCGGCCTTGAGCAGACAGCCCCAGCGGTCCGTCTGGGTCGCGACCTTGGCGCCCAGTTTTCGGGCAGTGTCCTGCGCGGTTGGTGGATTTTTATCAATGACAACCAGCGGCCCGGCGCCACTTTCCAGCATCAACCGCGCGGAATTCTCCACCCCTGTTCCCGATCCGAGCAGAAGGAGTCTGCGCCCCTCGAGTGATCCGAAAACTTGCCTCGCAAGATCCCGAGCCATTGTGGCAAGGCACGCGGATGTTTCGCCGATCTGTTTCTCCTTACGAATCTTCTCTGCGACGCGAAGTGCGTGCTCCACCAGAATGTTCAAATATCGCCCGGTCGCGCCCACAGTGCGTGCCTGTCCCCAAGCCCCTGTCAGGTTCGTGACCACGTCGGAACCACAAGAGATTTGGCAGTCGAGACCGCAGGCAAGGCGGAAAACATGAGTCAGGACGGCCTCGTCCAGCAACCGGTAAAAGTGCTCCCACTCGCTCAGCTTCAGGCCGTGCTCGTTGCTAAGGTATTGAAGAACAGAATTGGCGGCCAGAGTCGGCTCGCTCGCCCAAAGCAGGAATTCGGTGCGGCAACGCGTGGAGAGGACCAGCGCTTCTTCTACGCCTTCGGCATGCTTCAGCTTGCGCAGAACTTCGTACCGGCGGTTCTCGCCGATCCAAAATCGCTCTCTCATGGCTAAGGGTGCCGTGCGGTGATTCAGCCCGATGACCATGAGCGTTGGTTCCAAAACGAACACCTCGGCGCAAGTTGCATCCTTGGAATCGCAAGCACCGTGCCAAATATGTTTCAGCCGAAGGACCTGCTGCAATTGTTTGTTTTCAAGGATTTCCGCCGGTTTGTGCGGCCGAATGACTGTTCAATTTCGCATCAGTGCGGCATATGACGCGGCAGGAGGAGTTTTTTGGCGCGATCCCCCACGCCTTCAGCGGGTTAGAGGCCGACCGCGATCACGACCGGACGTGATCGCAATCACTGACCATCTGTGCCTCCTGCATGGAAACTTCTAGACGTTCGGGAGAATTCATCGAATCTTGAGGCTGGTCCGCGGGTGCACTTCGTTCCTGGACAAAGCTGGCAAGACATTTGCAAGAAGGAAAAGCAATCATGAAAATAACGAAGCTCGTCATTCTCATAATGATGATCGCCCTTGCACTCTTCCTGATTCTGCCCAATCTGTCGTGGGCGCAGGATAGCGCGACCGTGTACAAAACCAAGTGCGCGGCTTGCCACGGTGCCGATCTCGGTGGAAAGCCGGCCGCGAAGATTCCCAGCCTGGTTTCCGACGACGCCAAGAAACTTTCCGATGCTGACCTGACCGACGCGATCGCCAACGGCGGCAAAGACAAGAAGGCATCGCATGCGTTCGCCGACAAGGGCGTCACGCCGGACCAGATCAAGATGATCGTCTCTTATATTCGCGACACGCAGAAGAAATAGTAGGTAGTAGGTAGAAGGACAAGTCAGCGAGATTGCTGTTCCCTGATGCGAGGTCGCGCCCTGCAAGCAAGCACACGTGACCAGGGAGAGTGAGTGATCCGCTCGCCGGCATGATCTGGCACATCGCCGGACCGCCGGATTTCCTCTCCGTACGCGCGGGACAGCCAGCCCGGGTCTAGGTGCTCACCCCCAGACCCGGGTTCTTGTTTGCGGTGCCCTTAACCGCAAAGCAGCGAAGAAAAGAGCCATCATCGGCCTGCCTGCTCATTGATTAGGTTCCGTATCACGCAGCTTTGGTGTCAGGACAAAAATGTGGTAGGTCACGGCATCCCAGGCGTTGTGAATGCCGACGAAGAGCAGCAGCAGCGCAGCCGCCGCGACCGCAAACAGTGCCCCGTATGGATGAGCGCGAGCCACGCAGGCTGATGCCGCCAACGTTGCATACGCCGTGAAAGGCAGCAGTGCATGAAACATCCAATCCTCGAACACGGGCCGGTATACGTTTTGCGCTCGCAGTCGTCGAGCCACGATCAGGGCATACGCAACTCCACCGAGGCCCACGAGGCCCCAACAGATTGCGGCCGGGCCCATGCCGTGCCATGGAGCGCATAAAGCCGCCGCGAGGAACAGCACGGTTCCGAAATGAACAATGTTGGGAGTCGCAAATGCGTGGCCAGCCTGCGCTTGCACTGGCGTCCGGGGCAAGTTAGCGATCAGCGCCATGACCACGAACTGCAATCCGATCAGCGCGCCGGCAGACGACCCCACGATCACATAGAAGTTTTCCCAGCCGGCGAGTGCCGTGGTCTGTGCCATGTTGGATTGGTTACGCCCACATTCGAGTTTCTTGACGCAACTGGGCGATGTCCCGCGTCGGCGCGCTGCCGAAGAAGCGGCTGTATTCGCGGCTGAACTGCGAGGCGCTTAGATAACCCACGCGCTGGCTCGCCGCACCTGCGTCCATCATTGTCGACAACATCAGACGCCTGGCCTCTTGCAGGCGCAGCACTTTTTGATAGTGCAGCGGGCTCATCGACGTGACCGACTTGAAGTGCTCATGGAACGAGGAAACACTCATGTGCACAAGGTCTGCCAGTTCTTCGACCTTCATGGGTTGAGAATAATTCTCGCGCAGCCAGGAAATCGCCTTCGCGATTCGCTGCACGCTGGATTCGGCAAATCCCATTTGCGCTACGCGAACGCCGATAGGGCTGCGCAGTAGCCGGATCAGGATCTCATCCATCACGAGCGGGGCGAGCAGTTCAGCGTCGCAGGGCTCTGCGAGGCATTCCATCAATCTCGTAGCGGCGTTCACAACGCTGTCTTCGACCGCAGCGACATACACCCCGATTCTCTCTTGCGTAGGAGGCAGGCCGTGCGGAAACACCTTCAATACCAGCTCGGCAATCTTGTGCGGATCGAGGTCGAGTTTGAGTGCAAGGTACGGCTCGGACTGGCTGGCCCGCGTGACCTGGCCGGCAACCGGCAGTGCCACCGAAAACACGATCATGTGGGTGGCGTCGTACTCGTACATATCCTGCCCGACGATCATGGTCTTCGCCCCCTGTGCGGCGATGCACAACGAGGGCAAACGCACAGTATGTACACATTCTTTGTTGACGCGTGAGAGCCGAATGGCATGCAAGCCGGGGACGTGCAGCTCGAAGCTGCCGTCGTGAGGGGCATAGGCAGCGATCAGGCGGCCCAGTTTCGCCAGTTCGAGTCGGCTCGGCCCGCCAATCTCTTCTGGCCGCGGAAAAGACGCGACTCTCCCGTTGGTCTTCACGACTTCGAGGATACCTCTTTTTGCAATCATTCTTTTGGGAATCATTGGACTCCACTCCACACCATCCGGTGAAACAACGTATCCATCGCGTCCGGTGTTTCTTTCTCGCCGCGATCCAGCCACCACCGCGATAGCAAACTGCCGGCCAGTGCAGAGGCGCAGGCGCTCAGTTCACAGGGCAGAACTCTCGCAAGCCGCCCGGATTCCGCAAGGCGCTGCTCAATCCCCCGCGCGAAGTAGCCTTGCGCGAGATCGAAGAAATCGCTGAGCCGTTCAGACTCGGCCAGTGCGCGGTAGAGCCTGTTCTGGTTGCCGATGTGCGCGAACAACTCCGCGACCGGAACTACCCGATGCGACTTCTCTTTACTTACGCTAAGCGTGGTGCTCATGATTTCAAGAAATCCCTCGAGTTGGCTGAGGAGCAGGTCGTCCGTGTCGCGGAAGTGAAGATAAAAAGTCGAGCGTCCGACTGAGGCGCGATCGAGAACTTCCTGAACCGTCACCTGATCGATCGCCTTCTCCAGGATCAATTCCAGTAGAGCACGCCCCAGTCGCTCGTGCGTACGCCGGACACGCTGGTCAAGGTTGCGACGCCGCATAACTCGATGTTTCCCCTGCGCGGCATGTTCCTGCAACCTGGATTGCACATTCCTGGACATCTACCACTTCTTTGTTCAGCAACTCAAAATCGTCCTCGACTCGTCCACATTTCACCGCTACAGTGCGACTCATCCAGCAAAGGAGAAAACGATGAACCGCTTCCGCTTGCTTGCAATCGCGACCTTCTTGATGCTCGCTCTAACGACAGTTGCGCAGCAGGTTACCACCGGCAGTGCTGCCCCAGCCAAAGGCTCTTCGGCCGGCAATCACGCCATCGTCCCGGCCGCCGAAGTGCAACTTAACTTTTTCACGGCGAAGCTCGATCTCACCGCCGATCAGCAACAGAAGATGAAGCCGATCCTGCACGAGTTACACGATGCCACCATGAAGCTCGTACATGACCAAGGCATGTCACGCGAAGACTACAACAGCAAACTGAGGGATTCGCGCTACACGGCGGACCAAAAAATCCGCGCGATCCTGAATGACGAGCAAAAGAAAAAGCTCGACCAGGTCGAACAAGAGCCGCATCCAGAATTACACGGCAACGTGACCGACTCGAAGGACTAGGATGCGTTCCGTCTGGACGCAGTGGTTGCCGAGCCTCAGCCGTGACAACAGGAAAGTGTGCGCGGCTGATGCTCGGTCAACTTTTCAAAGCCTCCTGCACATACGCCGGCTTCATCGGAAGCCGCCGCATGATCTTGCCCGTCGCGTCGTGGAGGGCCGCCGCGATTGCGGGCGCAGCCAGTGCATTCGCCGCTTCCGACCCTCCACCGTACGCTCCGACCTTCGGATTGTGGAGCAGCACGACTTTGATCTCAGGGATGTCCGCCATGGTCGGGATGGGATAGGAATTCCAGTCCTCCGTGGTAATTCCGCTCTCATTAAACGTAACCTCTTCCAAGAGCGCATGGCCGATTCCCATCACCGCGCCGCCTTCGACGTTCCGCTTCAGTTGCATCGGGTTCACGACGATCCCAGGATCGACCGCGATCGTGTACTTCTCCACCTTGATCGCGCCGGTGCTGGGCGTCACCGCGATCTGGCAGGCGCAGGCCCAGTAGGTTCCGCTGCGCAACATAAGCGACACTCCACGGCCGCGTACAGCCGTTGACCCGGTGGCGACAGCATCCCGACGCGGGGATGGCCGTGTGTCCCAGCCGGAAGCCTCACGGACCGCTTTCAGCACTCCAATGGCCCGTTCCTCGCTGGCGTGGTCGATGCGGAACTGGATGGCGTCGGCGCCTGCAAGCGCTGCAGCCTCGCTGACCGCCAGTTCGCGCGGATAGTTCTGCTGGAACTGGCCTGGCGTGCGCATGCTGTGGTCGCGGAGACCGACCGCAAGAGGCGAGGCCTTCTGTCCCACCTGGAATGTTCCGTGCCCGCGTTCACTCACATTCGGAACCGGAGCGTAGACCCATGGATCTTCAATACCGTTGACGGTGGAAGTTACAGAATCGGAATGAACCTCCGGCGCCGCCATGGTGGGTAATCCCGCAAGCACCCCACCAATCGGTCGATCATCCTGCATGGCCGGCATGAAGTGGTCAATCTGATATGCGGCTATTTTTCCTTTTTCGTCGACGGCGATCTGAACGTCGGAGAAAGCAGCCGCCGCTTGCGTGGACCACTGCATATCATCGGCGCGCGTCCACTGCACGCGCACAGGCTTGCCGACGGCCTGCGACAACAGCACTGCCTCGTCTTCCGCGCCTGCATTTCCGCCGTTCGACCTGCCATAGTGACCCGGTCCGGGATACGAATGCACGACCACATGATCGGGCGTGGTGCGAAGCATCATCGCAATCTCGCCGCGAAGCGCCTGCGGATTCTGGTTATGCGTATAGATGTGCACCGCGCCATCAGGTTTAACGTCAGCAACGGCCATGGTTGGGCCAATTGGCGCGTGCTTCATGTAAGACAGTTGGTAAGTGGCGGAATGCTTCTTGTGAGCCGATCCTAACGCGGGAGCCACATCGCCCTTGTTAGCATCGCTCTTTGAGACTGGGGCGGAAGTCCAATCCGCCTCTTCGCGAAGATGCTGATAGAGCTTTGCATTCCCCGGCAGCCCTTTCCACTCTGTCCATTTCGTGTTGCCGGCCACCTGATCGGCTGCCTGGATCGCTTCCCACTCCGTGGGCGCGACCACTCCGACCAGATTGCCCTTCACGATGACTTGCGAGTTCGGGAACTTGGATTTATCCACTGGACCGGCCGCGATAAGAGTCGAGCCAAGCGTCTTGGGGTGCAGGACGCGCGCGTGCAACATCCCGGGTAGGCGGACATCGGTTGCCCAGGTTTCCTTTGCACCCACCTTCGAAGTGATGATGGAATTCTTGAACGACTTGCCGATGATCGTGTATTCGCTGACGGGCTTCATCGGCGGATTGCCCTCGATGGTCAATCCAAAGATACTCGTGAGGTCTCCCTTGACCGGGATTGTGAGTTTCAGTTGCTGGTCTTTGACCAGGTCGCCGTACGAAATACTCTTGCCGCCTCCCGAGACGATGCCGTCCTTCACCGAAAGCTTGTCTTTCGGCACGCCGAGTTTTTCGGAAGCGAGGTCCAGCAGAGCCTGGTGCGTATAGGCGGCCGCCTTGCGGATATTCGGCGTTCCGTGTCCGAGGAAGTCGAAGGCGCCGCTGCCGTCGGGCGTGCGATCGGTATCTCCCGCCACGACCGTGGTGATCGCTTCGAAGGGGACGCTCAACTCTTCGGCGACGATTTGCCGGTAAGCGGTAAAGGTTGAGCCCTGCCCGAAGTCGCTCTTCCCCGTGCGAATCAGGACGGAGTTGTCCGGATGGATCTCAATCCAGGAACTGCTAAGCGTCGGATCGAGTGAGTTCTTGAACGGGGTGGGCCTCGGGGCCTCGCCCTTCAGTAGCTCCGGGCCAACGAAGCTGAACCCCACGGCGAGGACGCCACCCGCCTTGATGAATTGACGGCGCGATAGCGTCGGTCCGGAAACACTTGCTGGTTTTTCGCTCATGGTTGCCATCGCTTACCTCCCCTTCGCCATGATCGTGGCGGCGTGTTGTACGGCTTCAATGATCGCGACGTAGGTTCCGCAGCGGCACAGATTGGGCGATGGCCCGGATGTGGTGAAGGCCTCTTTAATTTGTGCCAGCGTCGGTTTCGGATTGCTTTCGAGCAGCTCTGTTGCCTTGATCATCATCCCGTTCTGGCAGAAACCACACTGCGGAGTCTGCTCTTCGATCCAGGCCTGCTGCACCGGATGAAGCGTGCTTTTTGCTTCCGCTGCCGAGAGCCCCTTCTGCTTGGCCCATCTCGCAGGCAGGCCTTCGAGCGTGATGATCTCTTGATTAGCGACGCTCGCAAGAGGCGTAACGCAAGAACGCACTTCCTTGCCGTCGACCAGGACGGAGCAAGCTCCGCACTGCGCCAGTCCGCACCCGAACTGCGGACCGATCAGTTCCAAATCGTTGCGCAACACGTAAAGCAGCGGAGTGTCGTCAGGCGCACTGACTTCGTGACGGACTCCATTCACATTCAGCGTAGTCATAGAGAATCCCCTTCCAAACTATCCGAGTTCGGATAACCCTTTTGGTGAAGAACCCCAGCGTTTCGCTTGCCCCAGTACGTTTGCTCAAAAATCAGTTTTGGCTGTTGCGGACATTTTAACTCGCTTGTCGAGATGACGCACGATCAACCAATCTGAGCGACAACCGCAACGTCGAACTTTGAATAGTATTTCTTCACGTCGGTGCCATACTTGGCGCGAAACTTCTCGACGACGGAGGACACCTGTTTGCTGTCAGTGACCGGAACAAGCCTGACTTCAGCCTCTTCCCCCCGTCCATCGATCCGAATCGACGGATTCTTGAGCACGTTCTTGTACCACTGTGTATCGGATCCCTTCACCGGCAGCAGGTAAAGCTTGTCTTCATCAAATACGAACCAGACCGGGTTTGAGATGGTGCGTCCTGACTTTCTGCCGGTCACGCTGATGTTGATTTCTTGATGTCGGGAAAGACGTTCTTTTAGATCATGGTTCTGCTTCGTCATGCGCATTCCTCACCGAAGTTCTCAGGCTAAACCCCGGCTCTCATGCCTTCGAGAGCACCTCTTTTGCAACCATGATGGCGCTCATCGCATTGGGCCAGCCGGAATAGAACGCCAAATGCGTGATGACCTCAATCAACTCTTCCTTCTTGACTCCGTTCTGGACGGCATAAGTCAGATGAAATCGCAGCTGGTCCGGGCGGTTCATCGCAACCAGTGCGGCCACTGTGGCGAGGCTACGGTCGCGCTTGGATAGCTCCGGGCGTTCCCAAACATCGCCGAAAAGGACGCGATCCGTTAGATCGACAAGTTTGGGCGCGAAGTCGCCGATCATCTTCTGGGCTGCTGAAGGCTCTCTACTCGTGCCTTTGCCGGAAGGTTTTGAGCCAGGATTCTTGATGTCCATCGATTGAACTCCTTCCCTTATCGATTGCTCATCGCCTCAATGTGTTCGGGATAACGGGCCCCTTGCACCGTGATCTTTGAGGCAGCACTTTCGATCTCGCGGAGATCGTCGGCTGTAAGGTCGACTGCAGCTGCACCGATGTTTTCTTCGAGGCGATGCACCTTGGTCGTACCCGGGATGGGAACGATCCAGGGCTTCTGCGCCAGCAACCAGGCCAGCGCGATCTGCGCCGATGTCGCCTTCTTCCCTTGGGCGATCTTGCCCAGCAGGTCCACCAGCGCCTGATTCGCTTTCCGGTTTTCCGGCGTAAAGCGTGGGAGCGTGCTGCGGAAGTCGGTACTGTCAAGCGGAGTGGTTTCGTCCATCTTTCCCGTGAGAAAACCCTTCCCCAGCGGGCTGTAGGGAACGAAGCCGATTCCAAGCTCCTCAAGGGTTGGCAGCACGTCCGTCTCACGATCGCGGAACCAAAGCGAGTATTCACTCTGCACAGCGGTGACAGGCTGCACCGCGTGTGCCCGACGGATCGTCTTTGCGGCTGCTTCCGACATGCCGAAGTGTTTGACTTTGCCTTGCTGAATGAGATCCTTCACGGCTCCAGCGGTGTCCTCGATCGGAGTTTCCGGGTCCACGCGGTGCTGATAGTAGAGATCGATAGCATCCACTCTGAGCCGCTTGAGCGAGCCTTCGATGGACTTCTTGATGTGCTCAGGACGGCTATTGAGCCGTATCCAACCCGGACTTCCGTCGGGTTTGAGCTCATAGGCGAACTTGGTAGCGATAACGACTTGCCCTCTGAAAGGCAAGAGCGCCTCGCCCAGAAGCTCTTCGTTCAAGTACGGGCCGTAAACTTCGGCCGTGTCAAAGAACGTGATGCCACGTTCCACGGCGGCACGTAGGACAGAGTTCATTTCCTTCTTGTCCTTGGGTGGGCCATAAGAAAAGCTCATTCCCATGCAGCCGAGCCCCAGGGCTGAGACTTCAAGATTGCTCTTTCCAAGTTTGCGTTTTTGCATTGATCTCATCCTCTACACAAACTATGCGTGCCATGATCTGCGGAGGCGGCCTAGTAATGCTCCCAGAAAACTCTCCAGTGCTCCTCCGGGTGAATCGACTTTACGATGAGCTGTTTGCCCGAAAACTCGTATGTGCGCGGCAGGTCTTTGCCGATGAGCGGCTCCATCAGTGAGCCCTCGACGTGAAACGTGAAAGTGCGCGCGCGTTCGTCGATCACATAACTGCCATAGGTGGCCTCGTAGCCGCCTCGTGAATATTGATCTGGTGCGGCAGTAGTTTGTGCCTCAGAGCCGCGCCGCATGACTTGGACCGACGCGTGCCCGTCGCGCGTGAAGACGAACATCCCGCAGCATTCAATCCTGCTAGTCTTCCCGTCCGGACCTTGATTCTCGAGCGCGACCAACCGCCACGCACCAACCAACTTGTCCTGTGCGCCCGCATTTCCAGCATGATCCCGTCTGCCGGACAGCGTCATCGCGGTCATCCCCATGAACAAAGACACCACGGCCAGCGTACGCAGTTTCTTCATGTTCGGCTCCTAGCCCATAGGTCGTTTACTCAGCGGCCCACCAGTTTCTGCAGCTCTTCGGGATACCGAGCACCTTGCACCGCGATCTTTGAGGTTGCGGCGTCGAGCTGCCGGAGATCCTCGGGCGTAAGTTCGATAGCGGCGGCTCCAATGTTCTCTTCGAGTCGATGAAGCTTGGTCGTACCCGGGATCGGAACTATCCACGGCTTCTGCGCCAACAACCACGCAAGCGCGACCTGCGCAGGCGTCGCTTTTCTCTGTTGCGCGAACTCGCCAATCAAATCGACGACTGCTTGATTCGCTTTTCGGTTCTCGGGCGTAAAGCGAGGAACGATATTGCGGAAGTCGGTCTTGTCGAACTGCGTGTCCTGGCTGATCTTGCCGGTGAGGAATCCTTTGCCCAGTGGGCTGAATGGAACGAACCCGATCCCGAGTTCCTCGAGGGCCGGGATCACTTCCGTTTCAGGCTCTCTCCACCAAAGCGAATATTCGCTCTGCAGCGCCGTAACCCGCTGGACCGCGTGTGCGCGACGGATGGTCTGCACGCCGGCTTCTGAGAGTCCGAAGTGCTTCACCTTCCCTCGCTGGATCAGGTCCTTCACAGCTCCCGCGACGTCTTCGATGGGAACGTTCGGATCGACGCGATGCTGATAGAACAGGTCAATGACATCAGTCCTGAGGCGCTTGAGGGAGGCGTCGGCTACTTCCTTAATGTGTTCTGGACGACTATCCAGTCCGGACTGTTTGCCGGTGTTCGGATCAATCTTGAACCCGAACTTGGTGGCAATCGCCACCTGGTCGCGAAATGGGGCGAGAGCTTCACCCACGAGTTCTTCATTCGTGAACGGGCCGTACACCTCGGCGGTATCGAAGAATGTGACGCCGCGCTCGACCGCAGCCTTGATGACGGAAATGCCCTGCTGCTTTTCCACGGCCGGACCGTAGCCGAAGCTCAGTCCCATGCACCCAAGTCCGATAGCCGAAACTTCCAAATTGCTCTTTCCAAGTTTGCGCTTCTGCATCGTTTCTCCTTCAAGCTGCCGGGAGCAGGATGACCTGCACTGGCCTGAATCAGAATAGGCTCTTGGCGGTCTGGACGCTTGCCTGTTTCGATGAACTTCTTGCCCGATTCTCCGAGACCACTGCCGCCCGTCAGTTGGAAGAGAGCAAGAAGGGGGAATGTCTGGTGCAAAGAAGAAGGTCTTCCTTCGACAGCACTTCCCTTCATCGAGTGAGGGACGCTGGAATGCCTCTGCGCGTGACAAGGTACACGGCGAAGCTGCCCAGCCAATGGCCACCTTCGTAATGCTCCCCGGTCACTGCCGCCAATCCCGCGCGCTCGTGCGCGTCGGCAGCAGACAGGATTGAGGTCAGCCGCTTGTCGTTCTTCGGCAAGGCTGAGGCGATGCCGTTCAACATCCATGCGCGGCTGAGGTTCAAACCATCCAGATGCGCCAGTTTGGGATCGCTTGGATCGGGCGACACCACGGGCTGCAACCATGCAGCGCTGCCCGGGATGGAAATTTGCGGCATAAATGTTTTGAGCCACGTTGCAAAGTCCACGGTTGGCAGAACGCGGCGCATCAGATCTGCCTCTCCGAGACACGGGGACAAGAAATCTTCACCGGAGGGCTCATACGCCAGCGGACAATTCTTGTCATTCACATAGAACTGCTTCCCTTTGGAGACCACCAGTTCCGCAAATTTCTGGTCGTCTCCGCCACGCGCATAATCGAGCATCAACCCGAGCGCGAACGCGGTCTGGTCGTGCTCGCCGATTCGAACCGGATTTGAAAGCTTGGGTAACCAGCTATTCAGCCGCTCCAGTACGACTTGTTCCAGAGGATGGAGATTGGCAGCCATTTCTTTGGCCTCCGGATCATCCCACTCGCGCAGTTCGGCAACCAGTTGAAGGAGCCAGGCAAGCCCATACGGGCGCTCAAAGCTGGCGCGTCCTGCTCCCCGAAGATATGCGGCCTCCTGCGCGAGGTTTTCTGCTGTCAGGCTTTGCCGCAGAGCCTCGCGAGCCGCTTGCACGAACGGGGCGTCGGGAAATGTCCGGACCAGGCGAACCAGGAGCCAGTGTCCGTGGACCGAAGAGTGCCAATCGTAGCAACCGTAGAATGCTGGCGTGAGTCTCCGCGGCGGAGCGACATCGGCATCGCTGTTCAAGGTGTGGCTGATGTGATTTGGGTACTCTTTGTGGACACAGGCGAGAGCCAGATTCGCAAACCGCTCAGCTGTTTTGATCTCGAACATGGGAGTGCTGGGATGTTCTTGAGCGCCAGCCTCGCTCACACTCCATATCAGGAAGAGAAGACAAAGAACGCGTTTCATTCCCAGATACTTTAAATCATCCGAAACTCCCCACCCACTCGCACCCGCGAAAAGACGGGCTATCCGCGAGTTGCTCTCAGGTCGACAGATGCAACTCGCGGATCGCATCTCCCGCTCCGCTCAGGTCCGCGAGGAGCATCTCGGAATACTTGCGAGACAAGATCACACCCGGCGCACCCGCCCGGAACGCTGCCAGAACTGCCTGCTTCACGCTTTGCGCCGTACATTTGCTGTGATCGGGCTCGGTCGGGATGTCGATGTCAATGCCGGGCCAGATCAAAGTTTTCGTGCCCGCGACGCTCTCCAGCGCGCGTTTCGCCTCGCGGAAAACGTAATCGGCCGAAAGCCCGGTGTGAGGAATCTGGCCGTAGCTACCCTCCTTCAACCCCATCACGGCATAGTTGAAGTCGAGCAGGCCCTGTTTTGAGAGATCGCCATAGAGTGTCGATCCCGCATTGTCGGCGTAGAGCGCCATCCGCTCGCCGCCGCAGTTGTTGTACATTACGACCTTTATAAAATCGGAATAGTTCGAGAGTTCATGCAGGTCCTGTTCCGCGCGGTAGATCGGATTGAAAGAATTGTTGTGCCAGATGTGCCAACCGACCGGCACGGCCGGCTTGGCGGTCTTTACGGTCCTGTAGATCGCGGCATAGGTCTCGCGAAGGCTGTCGGTCCAGAGCATCTCCCATGCGGCGAGCTCCGGATACCGCAACAGCAGGCGCCAGAATTGAACGTAGTAGCCGTCTACAGGGCGCTTGCCGCTCCGCGCCGAGCGAACAAATTTTTCCAACTCCAAAAATCCCTGGCGGGCGCGATCGACGTTAATGCCGCGGTCTTTTGCTTTACTCTGACAAAACTCGCAGAAACAGGTCACGTTCCCCGGATCGACCGGCGGCGTGTCATGCGTTGTGCCCAGGCTGTCGCAGAGCGCACCCTGTCGTTCCGATCCCCACATGATTCCGTCGATGTCATAGGAGCGTGCGTAGTCTTCGACCAGACCCGTCAGGAAATTTCGGTAGTCCGGATTATTAACGCACAGCGTCTCGGCATTCCGTCCATAGAGATCGCGTTCCTGCACCTTCTGGACATTCGGCACGTCGGTGCGGAACACGTCCTCAAGCCAGCAGATGACCTTCATCCCGCGCTTTTTCGCCGCGGGCAGTACTTCGGCCAGGATATCGAGGTCGCCGTGGTCGGGCGCGCGTGTGTCCTTGAGAACCGTGTTCTTGTAGTACTGGGGGTGAGGAGTGGCGAAATTCCCGCCATGAAAATTGAGATCGTATTCCTGCTTGCCGTGATCGGGCAGCGGTTGTCCCGGAATCTGTCGCCCGGCGATCCCTCGACCGTATGTGAATACCGCAAGGAAAAGAGTATTCACGCAGCCACGTTCCTGAAGGACATCCAAGACTTTCTCCGTACCTTCATCCACAAACGAAATTGCGCCTACTTGGATGCCGACCATTTTGGAGGAAACTGCCGCGCGACCTGGAGTTGGAATAGTCAGGGCGGCTCCCGCGCCAGCGGCGATCTTCATAAATTCACGGCGATTCACGTCCAAACTCATGGATTTCCCCCTTTGCTCTTGCGGCAGCCGATTCCTATGTCGGCCACAGCGGCTCACGGCACCTGAGCGCCCTCGGTGCCAACATAGACTGCATAGAGTGACTGACTTGCCGCCATGAACAGCCGGTTCTTCTTGGCGCCACCGAAACATAGATTGGCGCAGGTCTCCGGAAGATGGATCTTGCCGATCAGCACGCCATCAGGCGCGAACACGTGCACACCGTTGAATCCGTCGGGACCCCATCCAGCGGCGGACCAGACGTTGCCATCCACATCGCAGCGAATGCCATCCGATGAACCCGGCGCCATGTTCACAAACATCCGGCCGTTTTTCAGCCGCACGCCATTTTCGACGTCGTACACGCGAATCGGGTGGGGATCGCCGGAATGTTTCGGTTCTCCGGTGTCGACGATGTAGAGCCGCTTCCCATCGGGAGAGAAGCAGATGCCGTTCGGCTTGTCCATATCGCTGACAACCACGGTAACGTCCCGCGTATTCGGATCCAGACGATACACGTTCGTGGGAAGTTCGAATGCCGCTTTGTGCCCCTCGTAATTCGACATAATCCCATAGCCCGGATCGGTGAACCAGATGGCGCCGTCGGAATGCACCGCCATATCATTCGGAGAATTGAACGGTTTGCCTTGAAAGTGATCCGCCAACACCGTGACGGTTCCGTCATTCTCGGTCCGGGTGAGCCGTCGCGCATCATGCTCGCAGGTGAGCAGTCTTCCCTGCCGGTCTCGAGAGTTGCCGTTGCTGTAATTGGAAGGACTGCGGAACACGCTGACTTCCCCTGTATCTTCGAGCCATCGCAACATGCGATTGTTCGGAATGTCGCTGAATAGAAGATAGCGCCCGTCGCCAAACCAAACGGGACCTTCCGCCCAACGCGTGCCCGTGTACAGTCGCTCGACCGCGGCGCTCAGGACTCTATATTTGGCGAAGCGCGGATCGACGATCTCCACCGCCGGATCGGGATATGTGACCGGAGTCTTCGCCTGTCCCGTGGCGCCCGCCAAAGGATTGAACGCCAGTGCCGTCGCCGCGCCAGCCGTCATGCTCATGAATGTGCGTCTCTGCATGGTTTTCACCGTAGCGGGAATTCCGCCCGAGGCACCTTATCACGTTCCTTTGTGCAGAGGAATCAGCGCGGATCTGCTGGGACAGCTGTGAACATGACGGCATAGGGATAGAATTTGGCGAATTCCTCGGCCCTGAGAAGTCGGACCCGCAAATTCATAGAGCAGATCATCGAAATGCCGGCATTGTAGAAGTACGAGATGGAACATTGGTCAAGGAGGTTCCAATGTCACTGCAGACTCCGACCGAATTCCTGCGGCAAGCTTCGACATGGTCGATCCTGTGGGGTGTGTCGCTGATCATCCTCGGCATGGTGGCGGTTGCAGAGCCGTTTGTGGCCGCTGTTGCCATTAACGTTCTCGTGGCCTGGCTGATTGTGCTAGCCGGTGTAGTTCACCTTGTCCTCGCTTTTCAGGCCCATCGAGCGGGCTCCGTGATCTGGAAACTGCTCGTCGGGCTCACCTACCTTTTCTTCGGCGGTTACCTGATTGCGCACCCGGTGCTGGGTGTCGCATCGCTCACTCTGGTTTTGGCCTCGCTGTTTCTGATTGAGGGCATACTGAATATCGTCCTGTTCTTCCAGATGCGCTCAATGCGAGGATCGAGCTGGGTTCTGATCGACGGGGTCATCACGCTGCTGCTGGGCCTGATGATTTACATGCAGTGGCCATCGAGTTCAGCCTGGGCAATCGGCACACTCGTCGGCGTGAGCATGATCCTCAGCGGTATTACGCGAGTGTTCCTGTCGCTAGCTGTGCGCAAGGCCGTGGCCACGCGAAGCGAACTGCCGAGGGCCAAAGCAGCATAGTCCGGCCGAAATGAGGAGCTTCCGGAAGCGTCGTGGAGACTATTTTTGTCGCCAAGCGCTGGTTTGGGAATGGAGCAGAACGAGATGGGAGGCCTGATTCCGCTAAAGGATGTGTCGAGGCGCCCCACACGAATTCCTCTTGTCACCGCCTTCATCGTCCTGATCAACCTCTGCGTGTTTGTGCTGGAATTAATGCGCGGCGACCAGTTTGTAATCCAGTGGTGCATGGTTCCCGCCCAGATTGTTTCCGGCCACCACTGGATCACGATCCTGACCTCCATGTTTCTACATGGCAACTGGTCGCACATCATCGGCAACATGGTTTTTCTCTGGGCATTCGGTCCTGAGATCGAAGATACGATGGGCCGAGGTCGATACCTTGCGTTCTACCTGTTGGGAGGACTGGCAGCGACACTAGCGCAGGTCGCTGCCAGCCCCCATTCGAGCGTCCCAAACCTCGGGGCGAGCGGAGCCATTGCGGCCGTGATGGGCGCGTTCCTGGTGACCTATCCTCGCGACCGGATTAAGACCGTCCTGCTGATTTTCATCTTTGTGAAAATAACGTTCATTCCCGCCGCGCTTCTGATCGGCTTCTGGTTCCTCACTCAGCTCTTTCATGCCGGTCAGGTGGCGCAGGTGCAGACCGGCGGGGTGGCCTATCTCGCGCACGTGGGAGGCTTTATTTTCGGAGCGGTCACTGCCCGCTGGTTCGAGGGCCCGCGCATCGCCCTTCAGGAAGCGGATTGATTCCGGGTACCGACCACTTCTTTCGTTCTAGCCTGCGGTCAATGATTTCTGACGCCGCGTG
>CAVUOS010000049.1:0-86552 GCA_963743105.1 Terriglobia bacterium | reverse complement strand
GCTACTCAGAAGTTAGGCCCAGAGACCAGGCCAGTTTCTTGCACCTAACGTTAGCGCTCACGAGTGGATACCCCGGCCTTTAGACTCGATTAGCCGCTTTTCCATAACGGTCAACCGATAACCCTCGTTTCCCACAGCTTCTCCACAACTAATTAGCCTACCCGGTATATTCAACTCAGCACTTTCAGCTGACAATTCCTTCGGAGAGTTGTGTCTCGAAAATGTCGAACCCCGGCGATTTCTCGTACACGGTGAAGCTGCAGGCGGATATTGTCCGCATCGTCGGCGACTACGTCAAGCTGAAGAAGGCCGGGGCGCAGAACTTCTCAGGACTTTGTCCCTTCCACGGCGAAAAAACGCCATCGTTCTCCGTCCACGCCACGCGCCAGTTTTATCACTGCTTCGGCTGCGGCATCTCCGGGGACGTCTTCAGCTTCGTGCAGAAGATTGAGAATATTACCTTCCCGGAGTCCGTCCGCCTGGTCGCGCAGAAGTTGGGCATTCCGCTGCCCAAGGCCAGCTACTCCACTCCGGGCGAAGCCAAAGAAGCGCGACTGCGCGGACAGTTGCTCGACGTGCACGAGCGTGCGGTTGCTTTCTTCCAGGATTGCCTGCGCCGTCCCGAAGGCGCCCGCGCCCGCGAGTATCTGATAGGCCGCGGCCTGAACGACGATATGATCGCGAAGTTCCGCATCGGCTACGCGCCAGACTCCGGATTTCTGCTCCGTGATCGGCTGAAGGGCGAATTCAGCGAAGAGATGCTGCGCGAGAGCGGGCTCTTTTCGTGGAAGCAGGAAGACAGCTCTCAGCTATCAGCTGTCAGCCGTCAGCCAGAGCAGATTCCTCGCTCCGCTCGGAATGACAAGAATGTGTCTGCCAAGAGCGACGACCAAGGTGCAGCCGTTAGCGATCCGAACCAGCTAGAGGCTAGTAGCCAGAAGCTAGCAGCTGTGCCCTCCATGTACTCCAAGTTCCGCAACCGCGTCATGTTCCCCATCGCGAGCGAAGCGGGAAAGGTCATCGCATTTACCGGGCGCACTCTCTCCACCGACGAAAAGGCCGGACCGAAATATCTGAACTCCCCCGAGACGGCGATCTACTCCAAGAGCAAAGTGCTGTTCAATCTCGACCTCGCCAAGGAGTGGATCAAGAAGTTTGACTACGCCATCCTCGTCGAGGGCCAGATGGATTGCATTTCCGTCTTCGCCGCCGGATTCCACAACGTCATCGCCAGTTCCGGCACCGCCTTCACCGAGCTGCAAGCCAAGCTGCTCGGGCGCTTCAGCAAGAACGTCGTTGTCAATTTCGACCCCGACACCGCCGGCGCGAAGGCGACCGAACGTACCCTGGGACTGCTCATCGAAGAAGAATTCCAAATTAAGGTTCTCACCCTCGAGCAAGGATTCGATCCCGATCTTTATATCCGCCGCAAGGGCAAAGACGCTTATGAAGACGCGCTACGCCACTCGCAAAAGTACTTCGACTATCTGATCGAGCGCGCCCGAACGCAGTTCCCCATCCGCAGCGCCGAGGGCAAGCACAAGGCGGTCAACTATCTGCTGCCGCACATCCAGCGTGTTCCCAGCCGCATCATGCGCGACGAACTCGCCCAGGAGATCGCCCAGAAACTACAGATCGATTCCGCGGTCCTCCGGCAGGAGCTACGCCACGCAGCCAGCTCTCGCGCGATCTCTGCGGTCAAGGCCCCCGCCGAAGCGCAGGTGACAGAGGCGGAGAAGGTTTTAATCCGCGCCCTCGCCTCGGCCCGCCAGATGCAGACCGCAGGAGAGCATCTTTCCATGCGCGACGGGGCCGAAGAAGAATTCGATCCCGCCCGCCAGGCCCAGTTCGTCCTCCAGAACGAGGGTCTACACCTTGGCTTGGCGACGGAGGCCCTTGCCGAAAGCCTGCTCAACGCAGGCGCAGACGCCCCGGACGTCCTCGAGATCCCGGCATCCGAAGCTGACCGCCGGATGCTGGCTTCCATCCTGTTGAAGGAAGAAGAGGAACTGACGGCCGAGATATTGGAGGCTGCCGTCCGTGCCCTCCGGCGCGTCCATCTGCGCCGCCGTCAGGAAGAGGTTCAGGGGGAGCTCAAGAAGCCCGGTTTAGCAGCCGATAAAGACCGTTTGCGGCTGCTTTTGGCCGAACTGGAGCGCATTAGCCGCGCCCTTCGCGACCCCAGCCAGCCAGAAGAGGGCAAAAGAGCTTCCTAGCGGCCTCCAGCCCCCTGTACGGAAGGTTTTCGTGGAAGAGAGCAGCTAAGGAAAGTTTTAGTGGAAGAGCGGCGCTTAAGCGCTGCGTCAGGTCCGATAGGGATTGGGGCTTCAGCCCCTGAGGAAAGCCGAAAAGCGCTTGAAACAAAATAGCTTCGGATGCCATCTAAGTATTTAATCGGATTGCAAGACCAGCACGGGCAGGATAGGCGCGGAGAAGAGGGACTTACAGCGGGCGCTCGATAGACACAGCACTGCAGAAGTGCTAAACTCTATAAGTTTGTGCTAGCTGGCACAATCCCGCTGGACCCAGATTCCCACCTATCCGGAATTTACCACACGCACCCGGCGTGAGTGAAATTGAATTTTCAGAGGACACCTTTTGGCCCTAGACGACAAGTTCGACGATATCAAAAAGCTGATCGACACAGGAAAAGAGAAGGGATATCTCACGTATGACCAGGTCAATGACCTCATACCGCATGACGTGCACAGTCCCGAAGACCTCGACGATCTGCTGACTACAATTGGAACGCAAGGCATCGACGTTCTCGAAGGCCCAAAGCTGCCTTCCGCGGGACTCGATAAGAAGGGCTTCGAAGAACTGGAAGAAGGGGAGGACGTCGAACTCGACCTCACCCCCGGCGCTCTCGAAAAAACCAACGACCCCGTCCGCATGTATCTGCGCGAGATGGGGACTGTGCCGCTGCTTACGCGTGAAGGTGAAGTTGAAATCGCCAAGCGAATTGAGCGCGGACAGATCCGCGTGCTCAAGGCGCTCTCGCGTTCACCGATCGTGATCCGCGAGCTGCTGACCCTGGGCGAAGACCTCAAGAAAAACGTCCGCTCGATCAAGGAAGTGGTCACCTTCGACGAAGAGGAGATCACCGACGAGATCCTGCAGAACCGCCTCAACGAGTTCACCGGCAAGATCGACGACATGGCCAAGCTGTACAAGAAGGCCGGCGTGCTCGAAGAGAAGTTCAGGGAAGTTTCGCAGAAGAAAAATCCACGCGATCATCGGCGCACCCGGCGCAAGCTGGCGCGCGCGATCGTTGCCGTGTCGATCGCACTTCGGCGCCTCGGCTTCACCAACACCGAGCGCAAGCGGCTGATCGAGCGGCTCAACAAAACCGTCGACGGCATGCGTTCGCTCGACCGCCAGGCGACGAACCTCGAGCGCAAGTCGGAAGCTACCCGCAGCGAAGAGCAGAAGAAAGAATATCGCCGGCAGGCGCGCGCGATTCGCGGCGAAGTGGAAAAGCTGGAACTCGAAACCGGAGTGTCGTTCCCGGAGCTCAAGCGCACGCAGCGCGAGATCATCCAGGGCGACATGGACGCGGAGCAGGCCAAGCGCGAGCTGATTGAGGCCAACCTGCGCCTGGTGGTTTCGATTGCCAAGAAATACACCAACCGTGGACTGCAGTTCCTCGACCTGATTCAGGAAGGCAACATTGGACTGATGAAGGCCGTCGACAAATTCGAATACCGACGTGGCTACAAGTTTTCGACCTACGCCACGTGGTGGATTCGGCAGGCCATCACCCGCGCGATTGCCGACCAGGCGCGTACAATCCGCATCCCGGTACACATGATCGAAACGATCAACAAGCTGATCCGCACCTCGCGGCAGCTGGTGCAGGAACTGGGACGCGAGCCCACGTCGGAAGAGATCGCCAAGCGCATGGACATTCCAGTCGCGAAAGTGCGCAAGGTGCTCAAGATCGCGCAGGAACCGATCTCACTCGAAACCCCGATCGGCGAAGAGGAAGATTCGCACCTGGGCGACTTCATCGAAGACCGCGCGGTAGTTTCTCCGGCCGAGGCGGTGATCAACGTCAACCTGAAGGACCAGACAGGACAGGTCCTGCGCACGCTCACCCCTCGCGAAGAGAAAGTCATCAAGATGCGCTTCGGGCTGGAAGACGGTTCGGAGCACACGCTGGAAGAGGTCGGGCAGAGCTTCGCGGTCACCCGCGAACGCATCCGCCAGATCGAAGCCAAAGCCCTGCGGAAGTTGCGGCATCCATCGCGCTCGCGAAAGCTGCGGGCGTTTATGGATGGTGTGCGGGACTAAACTTGCGTCATGTGAGGACGGCCGCCTTCGGCCGTCCGGTTTTCACCACAGAGACACGAAGCCACTGAAAAAAATGAAGGCACGGCTTAGGCCGTGCCTTTTTCCTCCATCACGAAAAAACCAGGAGAACCTTCCCCAAAATCCCCCCGGATTTTCCGTGTGGCCTTGCGAGGGCAAGACTCAGCGCCCCGCGACAGCTAACATCACCTTTTCCGCTCTGAAATCCTTCGCCACTTCTTTCTCTCGAGCGCTCGGCGGCAGCTCATGTCCTCTGTTGTTTCCCCCAACCCACACCTGGCTCAGGAAATACTGGCCTCCATAACGATGGAAGACGAGCTCGGTGTGGCTTGCTGCCTTCAGCGACTCACAAGCATGGGACATGATCAGACTCGCGCTCTTTGTGTCCACCCCACGGATGACGAGAGCGCTTTCACCGATGCCGATGGATTCCACCCAGTATTCCCCGGCAGGCAGAGTGGCATGGTTGATGACGAAGCTGAAAGGCACATCTGCTTTCAGCCTAACCGTTTGAGCACTAACACCCGTTGCAACCAACAGGGCGAGTGCCGCAGCGAGTAACAGGTAATTCCTCTTCATTTTGTTTTCCTCGATTCTGGCAGAGTGCCAGCTGTCTTGCCTTACAAGACTGAAAGCGCACCCAGGTGAAAAACCCCGCCAGTATCGATGGAAGATTTCGCTGCCGGCTGTGCTTCCCGCGAATCGGGAGGAAGCCGAACGGCATTCAAGCGACTCAGATATAATCGAGCCACCAAGCCTTGGGGGGCAGCATGGCAAGCGGCCCTGGCGAAATCACACAACTCCTACAGCAGTGGCGCGCGGGAGATCCGCACGCCGAGTCTGCGTTGTTCGAATTGCTCATGCCAGACCTGCGCAAGATTGCGGGTTGCTGCTTCCGCGGCGAACGGCCTGGCCACACCCTCCAACCCACGGCCCTCGTGAACGAAGCCTTTGTCCGGCTGGTGCACGCTAAGAATATTGACTGGCGGGATCGCGGCCATTTCTTCGCTTTAGCTGCTAGGATCATGCGCCGTTATCTGATCGATCATGCCCGCGGGCAGCCGAGCGTCCAATTTCTGCCGATGGATGGATTTCCCGAGCGCATTTTGGGCCGTCATACCCCGCTGGAGCTGGCTGTGACCATCGATACCTTGCTCGATGAACTGGACAAGGAATCGCCTCAGCAGCGCTCGGTTGTGGAGTTGAAGTTCTTCCTGGGAATGACCGATGAAGAGGCGGCCGACGCGCTGAACCTCAAGCTGCATACCTTGCAGCGCGAGTGGCATCGCGCGCGCCTGTGGTTATATCGCCGTTTGGGCGGGGACAATGGAAACCACTCCTGAACACGACGAACGGGTCATGGAACTCGTCACTGCGGCACGCCGACGGTCTGCCGCGGAGCGTGAATCCTTTTTGCGCGGGGAGTGTGAAACCGACCCCCTTCTTTATCAGGAAATCACCGACACGCTGGAGTGGGAAGCTCGCATGGGCGGCTTCCTGCAGGAGCCGCTCATCGCGCTCACCGTGGTGGCGCGGCCTTTTCAACCCGGTGAAGTTGTTGAAGGGCGATTCGAGATCGTGCGCGTGATCGGCGAAGGTGGCATGGGGGTTGTTTACGAAGCCATCGACCGGAAGCGTAACCAGCGCATAGCCATCAAGTCAGCGAAGCCCGGCTTTCAGCGGCTGCTGTCGCCCGAGTTGGAGGGCGCGCTCAAGGTGCGGCATCCCAACATCTGCCTGGTGAATCAGATTCACTCCACTAAGACCGATAAAGGCGAGGTCGACTTCCTCTCGATGGAATTCCTCCAGGGAGAGACGCTCGCTGCCCACCTGGAGAAAGCCGGCAAGCTCGATACCGGCCAGGCTCTCAATATCGCGCGGCAGTTGTGCGCGGGCCTTTCGGAAGCGCATCGCAGCGGGATCATCCACGGCGATTTGAAAAGCGGCAACATTATTCTGTGCCAAAACGAGGATGGAAGCTTGCGTCCGGTTATCACCGATTTCGGGCTGGCCAGGGGCGAGAACCATCCGTCGCCCGAAGTCGGCGGCACGCCCGACTATATGGCGCCGGAGCTGTGGCGCGGACAAAAAGCGTCGAAGGCTTCCGATGTTTATGCCCTGGGAGTCATCCTCTACGAGATCGTCACGGGCCGCTTGCCCTTCGACTGCAAATCACTCGACAGTCGTCTGATCCGTCCCCCGGTGCCCAGTACCCTCGCCAAGGGCCTCGATCCACGATGGGATCGGGTGATTCTGGACTGTCTGAGCGACTCGCCTGCGGCTCGCCCCTCCGACGCTGGCCAGGTGATCGCCCGGCTTGAAAAGCGCCCGCTCAGAAAGGCGCCGCTAGTCGCAATCGCTGTGCTCGTGGCCGCCGCGTTGACACCGCCGATTCGAGAGCGAGCGATGGATCTGTTCATGCCTGCCCACATAAGACTGGCGATTCTTCCCTTCCAGGGCCCGCCTGAGGCCACAGTGATTGCGGAAGGAGCGCTGCAGGATGTTTCGGACCGCCTGCGGCATTTGCCCAGCGCACGGCGGACTTTGGTTGTGATCTCGCCTGCCGAAGAGGTTAGATACAGCGTTCAAACTCCAGAGCACGCCACGAAGGTTCTGCATGCGACCCACGCCTTACAGACATCGGTGCGGCGCGATGGGGACGAGTATGTCGCTGAGGCCTCCGTCATCGACTTGGCAACGTCGGCTCACCTTGGCGATTTCTCCGCGCGATACTCCCAGGCGAATATGGGGGCCTTTCCCTCAGCGCTGGCCGGCGAAGTGTCGCTGGCGCTGCACCTGCCTGGCGCGGCAGTTCCAGAAGCTCTGTCTCCTGATGCCACCGCCCCTTACGACAAGGGGCTCTATCTGTTGCGTAACGACCGCTCTGCCTTTGAGGATGCCATTGCGCTATTCAAGCAGGCCGCTCAATTGGATCCGAACTCGCCCCTGCCCCCTGCGGCGCTGGTGGAGGCGTTGATCGTGAAGTTCGACAGGACCAAGGAGCACAGCAGCCTTGTGGAAGCCCAAGGAGCATTGCGGGACGCAGAGAGCCTCAACCCCGATTCTGCGAGAGTCCGCCTTGCAGATGGCATGTTGAACCAGGCGGAAGGGCAGGACCAGAAGGCGCTTGAAGACTACCGTCGCGTACTGGAGTTGGAGCCGCGCAATGTGGGGGCATATCTGCGTACTGCCAGCGCCTATGACAAATCCGACATGCCTGGTAAGGCCATCGAGGCTTACAAGCAGGCGATTGATTTGGATCCGAAATATTTCGAACCATACGAGGAACTTGGACTCTTTTACTACTATCGAGGGCGGTATCCGGAGGCGGCCGAACAATTTAAAAAGGCAATCGATAGGGCTCCTGGCGTGGCGGATGCTTACACCAGCCTGGGCGCTGTGCTCGGTGACCTGGGCCGATACGCAGAGGGGGAGCAGGCCCTGCTCGCCTCCCTGAACATCAAAGAGGCCCCTGCCGCGCTGAATGATTTGGGAGCGATGCGGGTCTATCAGCGACGAGACGCAGATGCTGTTCCCTACTTTACCCGCGCCGTAGCCCTGGATCCCTCCGAATATCTATACCTCCTCAATCTGGGGGATTCTTATTGGCGACTCAATCGTTTTGGAGACGCGAATGCGGCATACCGCAAGGCGATGGACTTAGCACTCGAAGAGCTAAAGGAAAATCCACGCCTTGGTCGTACTCGTGCGTTCGTCGGATACTTCGCGGCAAGGGTTGGTGACAGCAAGAGAGCCGAAGAGGAAATCGGCCAAGCGCTCCGACTCTCGCCGGGTGATAACAAGGTAAAACGCAGAGCAGTCTTAACTTATGAGACCCTGCACGAGCGTGAACAGGCGTTGGCAGTCCTTGAGACGGCGACTTCAGAGATGCTTCATGAGCTTAATCGTCAACCCGATCTGGCGGACTTTCGCCAGGATCCGCGCTTTCAACAGTTAGTGAACAAAATCAAGAGTGGAGGTAAATAAACTATGTCGACAACAACCACACCTAAAAAAGCTGATCACATCGTGCATGTGCATCCAGACAAGGAGGCGGCTGTTCCGGCTGACCTGAAAGTTGGACAAACAGTTAGCTTCTCAAGTACGGCTGGTGAAGTCGAAATCGATTTCCAGAATGGCTGGCCATTCGAAGGAAAGAAGCATCCTATCCACAGCTTGGAGGTTCTGACAGTAAAGAAAGAGGGTGATTACAAGTTTGCCTGCAAAATCAAGAAGCCGGGCGAAGCCAAGTATGCTGAGTCGTACTATGGTGGGGAGATGAAGCCAAAGTGATCATGGGGATGTCCCGTCCCTGGGACAAGGGCCGAGGCTAAATATTCCGGCACCTCCGGTGGCAACGGAAGCGTGAGGCCGAAGTAACCCTTACTTCAAGCACTAATTGGAGCATGGGGCAATCCGGGCAAGCGGGTGGAGTCTGCGTCTCAGCAGCGAAATTCAACGGCTGAAGCCGCAGTGGTTTGACCTAATTAACGGCACGACTTCGCCCGTTCCTTTTCATCAGGATCCTTTCTCAAAAGCTGAACCGCGCCGCCAACTGAATAATTCGCGGGCCAGAGCTGCGGAACGATCCCGTCGAAGTGACCTGCCCAAATGTGGAGAAGTAAGGTCGACATTGGTCGACGGATTTGCGAATTGCGGATGATTAAAAATATTGAAGAACTCCACCCGAAGCTCAAGATTCATCTTCTCCGTGAGCGCCGTATTCTTTGCGACGGCCAGATCAACGTTAGTTTGATGCGGCCCGCCGGGTGGGATTCCACCCCTTCCCTTCAGATTTCCGTCCTGATCACTGACCACGGCGCTTTGGCCCCGATCTTTTGGTGAGGCTATGGGCACTTGAAAAGAGGCCCTCCCTCTGTTGGAAGATCGGGGCGACGCCGGTTGGGATTCCACGGCGGCTTTCAATTGTCCCTCCGGGACAAATGATCCTGGGGCGAGGGGCAAAGAATGGCGGAGTGCGGGACAAACAATACTCGGTGCGCTAGACATCATTGGATTTGACAGGTCCCGTAGGGACGCCTGAACCCGCAGCACGACGCTATCCCCACACGTATCGCGGGTCGTATTCCACATCGTCCTTCTTCAAAAACGCGATGAATTCTTCCTCGAAACTCCGTTTGCGGTGATGCTCGGACTGCGACTGGATGTACGCGATCGTGTCGACCTTTTGTGAGATGCCTACCGTGAATGCGCCGTATCCTTCTTGCCATGCGAAATCTTTTGTGTGAGTTTCGTTCATCCAGCGCGACGATGCGCCTTTGATCAGTTGCATCGCTTTCGCCAGCGGCATATCCGACGGCAACGACAAAAGAATGTGCACGTGATTTTCGGTCCCGCCGACGATTAGGGCTTTGCACTTGTTCTTGCGCGCGATGCCGCCGAGAAAATACCAAAGATCCGATTGAAATTTCCGGTTTGATCAAATTTCGACGCAGCTTGGTCGAGAAGACGCAATGCACGAGACCGGAGACGTATGTGTGCGCCATGGATTCCAGTGTAGGAGGTGATAATCGTCCAGAGCACCGACAAAAGCGAGAGCCGGCGGGTTCCCTTCCCAACTAGGGAATGGGCCGTTGGCTCAGGTGCCCCTACGGGGCACTGTGACGGTTGGGTGCCGCCCACCCGCCAGTGAACTGGCGGGCTACTATCAATTGTCCCTCCGGAACAAAGAACCGCGTTCTTGGATGTTGCTTATTGGCTTCCCGTTCTGGGAATTGTTTCCTCGCTTCGTTCGGAATTTGCTTGCCTTGGGGTTGTCAGAGAATTCCAATAGAAGCATAAGGCGGCGTTCGCGATTTTCCGGATTGCCGCCTGACTTGTTTCTGCCTTGGAACCGTAGAGGAAGAGATATAAGCGGAGTCGCTGTTTATTTGCGCGGGCTCGCGCGCAGGGGTTGCAAAAGCGACAGAACGTCAAAATCCTCAATTGTCCCGAAAACTGGGAGAAGTGGGGCACCCCGCGGTGACGACGCGCGGAGTCGCAATTTGTCCCATTTTGGAACGGCGCCCGAAGCTACGGCTTCTAAGTTATTTGAAATCAAGATTTTGCCCGCAAGTGATTGAGCCGCAAGATTTTTTCTGAGATTTCCCGCTAACTCGATGATTCCAAACATACCGAGGGGGAGGGGGTACTCCCACCCGATCTCAAAATAACCCAATCACATAAGAACTCAATCGCCCAATCTCCCCTATTCGTACCGCAGCGCGACCATGGGATCGACCTTCGTAGCGCGGCGCGCTGGGATGTAGCACGCGAGTAACGCTGCCGCGACCAACAGCGCGATTACTGCGGCGAACGTCAGCGGGTCAGTTGCGGTCACACCGAACAGTAGAGACGACAGCGTGCGGGTGAGCGCCAGCGATCCAGCGAGCCCGATGACCAGGCCGATCACGATTGTGCGCATGCCCTGGCTGAGGATCATGGTGAGAACATCGCGGGAGCGCGCGCCGAGCGCGACTCGAACGCCGATCTCGCGGGTACGGCGGCTTACGGAGTAGGCCATCACGCCGAAGACGCCGGCGGTCGCGAGCAAGAGCGCGACAATCCCGAAAAACGCGATCAGGATGAGGTTGAAGCGGCGCGATCCGAGCGACGCAGAATAGACCTGGGCGAACGTGCGGAACGTGGGCGGGATTTCGGGATTGAGTTCGTGCAGGATGCCGCGCGCCGAGGTGGTGACTATCTGCGTGTCGGCGTCAGTGAGCATCGTGAGCGTAATCGCCGGTCGCGGGCGCTGGAAGAGATTTACGTACACCGTCGGACGCGGCGGGGCGTCGAGACCATAATCATGAACGTCGCCGACGATGCCGACGATGGTCAGCAGGCGAATGTCGCCATCCATGTTGCCGAATTCGATTGTGTGGCCAATCGGATCTTGTCCGGGCCAGCGCGTGCGCGCAAGCGATTCGCTGATCACGGCGACGTGAGCGGAATCGGCGGTGTCGCTATCGTCGAAGAGGCGTCCGCGAAGCAGCGGAATGCCGAGACCTTGGAAATATCCGTCGGTCACGACACCGAAGTCGGCGGTGCCCAAACGTTCCTTTTGCTGGAAGAGCAGGTCGAAGGCGCGGCCGAACGCCTCGCGGTCCTCAAGGCTAACTTTGGGAACTTCTTCCTGCGTCATCAGCAGGAACATGCCGTCAGGAAGGCCTCCGGTCATGGGAAGTCCGCTGGTCGCGCCGACTTTGTGCACGCCGGGAATCTGTTTGAGCCGATCGATCAGGCTGGAGAAGAAGGTGATTTGCGTGGACTTCTGTTCCGGAGTCTCAGCCCACGGCAGCGAGACGTCCATGGTAACGATCTTATCCACGCGGAATCCGGGATCGACTTCGAGAACTTTCTGGAGGCTGCGGCCGAGCAAGCCGGCGCCGACGACGAGAACCAGCGTGATGGCAACTTGTGCGGCAACGATCGCGCCTCCAACACGCTGGCTGCGCTGCGAGCCGGACTGGGAGCGGCCGCCTTCGCCGAGGGCTTCGCGGATGTCCCCGGACGTAGCGCGTACGGAAGTGAAGATGCCGAGTCCGACTGCGACCGCGGTGGAGAGTGCAACGGCGAAGAGAAGAACGGGAGCGCTGATCGAGATGCTGTCGAGGCGCGGGAGATCTGGCGGGGCGAGCGCGAGGAGACCCGAGACTCCGGCGAAGGCTCCGAAAACGCCGAGTGCGCCACCCAGCAGAGACAGGAGCAATGATTCGGTGAGGAATTGGCGGATCAAGCGTCCGCGGGCGGCGCCGAGCGCGCTGCGAACTGCGAGTTCGCGCTGACGGACGGAAGCCTGCGCGAGAAGCAGGTTGGCGACGTTGGCGCAGGCTACGAGGAGGAGGAATCCGACAGCGCCGAGAAGGATCAGCAATGCCGGGCGAGTTTTGCCTGTGATTGAGGTTTGCAGCGGGACTACGGCTGCGTCCTTGTTGAGATAATCGTTCTGCTCGGTCGAAGTGGCGTGAATGCGCCGGGCGACGGCGCTGATCTCGGCATTCGCTTGTTCCGGCGTAACGCCATCACGCAGTCGGGCAACCGCATCGTAGTTGTGCGAGGTGCGGCTGGGGTTTTCGCCGTCGAGATCGGCGGGAACGTAGAGATCGGTGTCGGCGGAAAACTGGAAACCGTCGGGGAGCACCCCGACCACCGAGTAGATCGCGTTATCGATCTTAAGGTGAAGTTGCGAGAGATCAGAAGACGATCCGAGGTGTTGCTTCCAGTATCCGTAGCCGACTAGGGCAACGGGAGCGGCGCCTTTGTGGGCATCGGCGCTGGTGAAGTCGCGTCCGATGAAAGGCTGGAGGTGGAAGACTCTCAGGAATTGAGGCGAGACGGCCGCGACCATAGAGCGGGTCGGCTGCGAGCCTCCGGAGACCGAGGCGATGTTGGCGCTGTATTTCGCGATGGCCTGAAGAGTGTGGTTCTGATCGCGAAAGTCGTCGAAGTTCGGATCGGCAAGGCGCGACCACGTGCCCCGCGAGTTGACCTCGTGGATTGCCATGATGCGGTCGGGATCGTTGTAGGGCAGAGGACGCAGCAGGACTCCATAGACCACGCTGAAAATGGCGGTGGTAGCACCGATGGCGAGAGCTAGCGTGAGGACCGAGACGGCGGTGAAGCCGGGGCTGCGGCGCAAGACGCGCAGGGCATGCCGCAGGTCTTGAAGGAGCTTTTGCATAGGAGTGACCCAGTGGAGTTTGAGTGCAAATTCCATGCCACCGGTTCAAGCTCTAATTGGTTGTATTGAAAGGAAGTAGGTTGTAATCAAGAGAGAATCTTGACCATCAGCGGACCTAGGTGTACGGAATCGGACAGCGGCTAGTTGTGATTCCGATCTGTCTCCAAAAGCGCTCACCACAGGGGGCACAGAGGAGCACAGAGAATCCAGGATTCGTTTTGATTGACCCTTATGGTGAGGTATAGAGTTCAGTGTGCCGGGCCGTTCGGAGTCGGAACAGCGCGGCTTTGCCATTCCGAATGGACGAAATCCATCTGTCGCCGCAACGAGCATGTAAGTGATTGAAGCTATTTGGATGAAAGTTGGTTATGTTCAAAATTCTGTCTTAGATTTCCAAGGGCTTCCACAGGGAAGTCGCGACGTCCACAGTTTCTGCACAATGGGTCGAGGTTTTTGACTTGCGGAGCATAACAAAGTGACGGAAAGTGTGTTCAGCGAAACGTGAGAGTTCCTGGCTGGGCCGAATGATTGCGGCAGAGCCAGCGGTCACCGGCGATTCTCGAGAGTGAATGGCCGGGGGGAACTTCCAGAAACGCGCGCTGCGCGACTGGTTGCCCGGGCTTTGCGGCCTCCTCCCCCTTCTTGCTCTTTGGAGCAAAAGACGGCCGCCGGCCAACCGCAGAGTTGCGGATTCGTCATTGCGAAATGACTGGTCTGCAGCTGGGCTTCGGCAAATGTGGCACTCGCTTGGGCGGGCGCTGTCTGGCTGAAGCGGTCATGGCGCCGCCTCCGCGGTGACAGGCAGGTCAGGAATACACGAACGATGCGGTCCGGGGTGGCTGGCCCCGGACCGCATTCGAATTTATAGCTTCTAACTTCTAGCTCGTAGTCCTCGCTCTCAGTATTTGGACCTCAACCTCGGACTACCTACTCCAGATTTCGTGCGGATTTCGTGATTTGCTTGATGTTCGTCTTTTATTCGCCTACAATTCTAAGATGTGAAAGTGCCGCTCGGCTTCGCGTTCGCCGGGAGGCCGAAGGCGGCCGTCGCCACATTAGCTTGCTCGCCAACTATTTTTGAATTGTTTTGAGTTTTCCAGAGGGTGCGCGTCGCATTCACAAGGGAAGTGCGGGTAATGTTCGTCATACGATTTTGAAATTTGTGCTCGGGAAAATTCTTGGCCACTTCTGATTACACGATCAGCACGCTTCCGGCGAATGTGGATGCCGAGCGCTCGATTCTAGGCGCGATCCTGCTCGACAACTTTGCTTACAACCAGGCGGCCGAGCATCTGCGCATCGAGGATTTCTCGCTCGATTCGCACCGGCGGATTTATTCGCGGATCGTTGATCTGGCGGAATCCTCGCGGCCGATCGACATGATCACGCTGATCGAGGAGCTCGAGCGGCACAAGGATCTGCAGGCGATCGGCGATGTGGGGTACGTGTCGAGCCTGGTCGAAGGTGTGCCGGAGCGGCCGAGCATCGAGCACTATGTCAAGATCGTGCGCGACAAAGCGCTGCTGCGCGGAGTGATTTCGGCGGCGACCACGGCAATTGCGCGCGCCAGCGATCAGTCGGACGCCGCTGAAGATGTGCTTAGCGACACCGAGGCGGCGATCTTTCAGCTCTCGGAAAAGCGCATCGGGCGCGGGTTCATGGGCGTGCAGGAGATTGTCCGGGAAACGTTTGGATCAGTCGACGCACTGCTGCAACGCGGACAGCGGATCACCGGACTTGCTACCCACTACACCGACCTGGATGAAATGACTAGCGGGCTGCAGCGATCCGACCTCGTGATCATTGCGGCGCGGCCTTCGATGGGCAAGACGGCATTCGTGATGAATATCGCGGAGAACGCGGCGATTGAAGATCAGCAGGTGGTGGGAGTCTTCTCACTGGAAATGTCACGAGAAGCGTTATTGATGCGCTTGCTGTGTTCGCAGGCGCGAGTCGATGCGCACAAGATGCGGACCGGGTCGCTATGGCAAGACGACACGAAAAAAGTTGTGCGTGCGATGGAGCAGCTGGCGCACGCACCGATCTTCATCGACGACACGCCGGGAATTTCTCTGAGCGAGATGCGGGCCAAGGCGCGGCGGCTGAAGCAGTCGCAGGGGCGGCTGGATCTGATCATCGTGGACTATCTGCAGCTCATGTCCGGGGGTGGGAAGAGATTTGAGAATCGCACGCAGGAAGTCTCGGCGATTTCGCGCGGGCTTAAGGCACTGGCGAAAGAACTCAGTGTTCCTGTGATCGCGCTTTCGCAGTTGAGCCGCGCGCCCGAGAGTCGCGGCGGAGATCATCGACCGCAGCTGGCGGATCTGCGCGAGTCGGGATCGATCGAGCAGGACGCGGATCTGGTGATGTTCATCTTCCGCGAGGAAGTCTACAAGCAGGACGATCCCGAGTTGCAGGGGCGGGCGGAGATCATTATTGGCAAACAGCGCAACGGTCCCATCGGCCGGGTGAAGATGGCTTTCCTCAAGCACTGCACCAGATTCGAGTCACTGGCAGAGGGCGGAGTCGCCTCGGAAGAATAGAGACGTCACCTACAGGGATTCCAGTAGCCCGAGCGGATAAGTACTGTAGTGGCTTAAGTTTGCAACACATATCCAGAGATTGCCCGCCCTGTGGAAAAGCTTGTGGAAGTGAAAGCCGCCATTAGAATTGCTCGCATGAAAGACCGATCGGTCGGTTCCTGCGCGTCGACGAGCTTAGCTTTAAATATCTGAATAGTAACCAGTTATGCAATTCACCTGGTATTAACATGACCGGGCGTCAGATAAAACCGGAATCCTTCCGCTTTTGAGATTTGCACATTTCGGAGTTCTAGCACCTTCGTTTTTCGCGCGATTTTGGCTTGTTTGGGGCATGCCGGGATTTGATCATCAGCAAAGAGGCTGATTCCAGGAATCAATTTTCGTGATCGCTGTTCCGACCCTTACACCCGCCAGGTTCTGGCGACGAGCTAGGCCAATCGAGAAGCCGGTTCTCTATCTTGCGAAGCGCCGAATACTATAGGAAATCGGCAGACCGACTACGACCATGTGAACGAGGAGACCTTGGATAAGGTCGTGGAGTTCGTAAGGACCCCTGGCGTGAAGTGCGGAAAGGGGCAAAACGACCAGGTTCATCACTTCTTCGACAGCGGCGCCAAAAAACAGGCCGCACACGAGAGGGTGGTCGGTGAGAAATCTCAGTCTTCGGCTTGCCGCGTAGTAAACAGCCGCAGCCGAGCAGGCGATAAAAAAGTGCAGCAGCACGCCCAGGATGTAGGTACCTGCCCCACCATGGACTGCCTGCCGGCCCAGAAGACCTCCGGCGATAGATAAGGGGATATCCCATCCAAACAAGAGGCAGGCTTGGAGAAGATCCAGCGTTCCAGCGACCACGCCACCAACAGAGATGGCCAACACAGCATTGTGTTTTGTTGATTGCTTAGTCGCAGCGGTTCCATATGCAGAGTCTGCGATCATTTGCTCACTCCTGTGAATCCAGGCACGAACGGAATGTAGCCATATGGAGTGTTGGAAGTCCTGAATCGGGTCTGAAACGTTCTGAATCGTTCTGAAATGTTGGGTGGCATGGCGCGGAGATCCGAACGGGCCAGCACGACAATCCTCCGCGAAGCTGTTGATACAATCGCCGCCAGCCGATTCCTGAAAGAAAAGAATTCTGCATGGAAGGCCCAGCCAGGACGATGCTCCGCGTCGGCGCATGGCGGGTGAATCCCACCAGTGGCGAGATTTCGCGCGACGAAGAGACGCTACGTCTCGAAGCGAGGGCGATGCTTCTGCTGTTGTGCCTGGCCGAGCGCGCGGGTGAGGTCGTCAGCATCGACGAGCTGCTGAACCGGGTGTGGTCTGGAGTTATTGTTTCGCCGGACTCGGTGTATCAGGTTGTGGCGTCGCTGAGGCGGCAACTGGGGGACGATCCCAAGCAGCCGAGGTACATCGCGACTGTGCCGCGGTTGGGGTACCGGATGGTGGCGACGGTCGCACCTTGGGTTGACGGTGCAAGCGAAGCCAGTGAATCCGGTGCACCGGGAAGCCCGGCGGCGGAAAAGACGGCCTCGCTCAACAAGAGTCCGAGGATCAGGGCGAAGTGGGTGGCTGTGGCGATGGTCATTCTGGGCGTCGCAGTCGTGGGCGCTTTGGCTTTCCTCGTACGAAGCCGGTCGGCGGGCAATCCGTCGACCTCGCAAGTGGCTTCGCAAAATCAGAAGTCCATTGCGGTGTTGCCTTTTCTGGACCTTACCGACGGCATGAAGGAAGAGGAATTTGCCGACGGGATGACTGAGGAGTTAATTGACAAGCTGAGCAAGATCCCGGATTTTCGCGTGCCAGCTGCTACGGCGTCGTTCTACTTCAAAGGGAAGCAAGCGCCTCTCGAGCAGATCGCGAAGACATTAGGTGTCGTTTATGTGCTGGATGGGAGCGTGCGCAAATCGGCGGCGAGGTTTCGGGTAGCAGCGAGGTTGGTTCGCGCGGAGAACGGGTATGTGATCTGGTCAGAAACTTACGATCGACCGCTCGTGGACAAATTGTTGGTGCAGGAAGATATCGCCGGGGAAGTGGCGAAGGCGTTGAGGGCTTCGATTGAAAGTCAGGATGGACGCGAGAGTGGGCGGTAATGTCGCAGCCGACTGGGGCTAAAGCCCTGTTTTTTTGGGATGAGTCAACGCGGCCCTGAAGGGCGCTCTTCCACGGAGAACCATCGACCACGGAGAACCATCAACCAGTGAGAATCATCGACCACTGCGAACAATGGGCCGCTGGAAAACCATCGCTCCGCTGCCGGAGTGGCGAGCTTCGCTCGCCGGACAGCCCCTTCGACCCGCTCAGGGCAGGCAGCGGCTGTCCCCAGACGGGTTCAGCCGGGACGATTCGACTAGTTGCTGCTTTCTCCTACTTTCAAGACCGCGAGGAAAGCTTCCTGGGGGATATCCACGCGACCGATGCGCTTCATGCGCTTCTTGCCTTCCTTCTGTTTTTCGAGCAGTTTGCGCTTGCGGGTGATGTCGCCGCCATAGCACTTGGCGAGGACGTTCTTGCGCATGGCCTGGACGGTTTCGCGGGCGATGATCTTTGCGCCGATGGAGGCTTGAATGGGGACCTCGAACATTTGGCGGGGGATCAGTTCGCGCATTTTGGAGACGAGGGCCTTGCCGCGTTCGTAGGCGAAGTCGCGGTGGACGATGATGGAGAGCGCGTCGACGGGATCTCCGGCGACGAAGATGTCGAGCTTGACCATCGGAGAGTCCCAGTAGCCAGCGAGGTGATAGTCGAGCGAGGCGTATCCGCGGGAAACGGATTTCAGGCGGTCGTAGAAATCGAGGACGATCTCGTTCAGCGGCAACTCGTAGTGCAGCATCACGCGCGAGGAGCTGACATACTCGAAGGTTTTTTGCTTGCCACGCTTCTCTTCGACCAGCGCGAGAATTCCGCCGACGTACTCTTCGTTGGTCAGGATCGTGGCCAGGATTACCGGTTCTTCGACTTTCGCGATCTCGCTGGGATCGAGCCAGCGGGAAGGATTGTCGATTTCGACCATCTCGCCGTCGGTCTTGGTGATCTTGTAACGGACGCCGGGGGCGGTGGTGATGAGGTCGAGGTTGAACTCGCGCTCGAGGCGCTCCTGGATGATTTCCATATGGAGCAGGCCGAGGAAGCCGCAGCGGAAGCCGAAGCCGAGAGCGACGGAACTTTCGGGCTCGAAGAAGAATGAGGAGTCGTTCAGGCGCAGCTTTTCCAGGGCTTCCCGCAGAACCGTGTGCTCGTGGGCGTCGACGGTGTAGAGCCCGGCAAAGACCATGGGCTTGATTTCTTCGAAGCCGGGCAGGGGTTCGATGGCGGGGTTGGTGTCGTCAGTGATGGTGTCGCCGATTTTTGTGTCGGCAACGTTCTTGATGTTGGCGATGAGGAAGCCGACTTCGCCTGCCTGGAGTTGATCGATTTCTACCGGCTTGGGCGTGAGCACGCCGAGAGTCTCTGCGTCGAAGGTGGTTCCGTTCCACATGAGCCGGATTCTCTGACCCTTGCGCAGCGTGCCCTGAAACACGCGGGCGAGCACGACGACGCCGCGGTAGGCGTCGAACCAGGAGTCGAAAACCAGAGCCTGGAGCTGGTTTTCGGGATTCCCTTTGGGCGGCGGGATGCGCTTGACGATAGCTTCGAGAACATCGGGGACGCCCTGGCCGGTCTTGGCGCTGATCAGGACTGCGTCGGTCGCGTCGAGTCCGACGGCGCCTTCGATCATCTCTTTCGTGCGGGGGATGTCGGCGCTTTGGAGGTCGATCTTATTGATGACGGGGATGATTTCGAGCCCGTGATTGATGGCGAGATAGGAATTCGCAAGCGTTTGGGCCTCGACGCCTTGCGAGGCGTCGACAACGAGGAGCGCGCCTTCGCAGGAGGCGAGGGAGCGGGAGACTTCGTAGGAGAAATCGACGTGGCCGGGAGTATCGATCAGGTTGAGCTGGTAGGTCTGGCCGTCTTGCGCGGTGTACACCATGCGGACGGCGTGGGCTTTGATGGTGATGCCGCGTTCGCGCTCGAGGTCCATGGAGTCGAGGACCTGGGCCTGCATCTCGCGCGCGGTAAGGGATCCGGTGAGTTCCAGCAGGCGGTCGGCCAGCGTGGACTTGCCGTGGTCGATGTGCGCGATGATCGCGAAATTGCGGATGTGCTGGGAATCCATGAGGGCGCGGTAAGTATTGATTCTAACAGGTGGTAAGTTCCCGTTTTCGGCCAGGGTCTCTCAATTTTGGCATCGATTGTGATGATGAACACAGCGGAGCTTCTCATGGAAATTACAGTCGGGTTGGGCCCGTGGAGTAATGGAAACACAGCACCTCGCGATGGTGGCAGATGCGGGTTCGAATCCCGTCGGGTCCACGCTTCGGTTCTGTGGAGCGTTGGTTCTGTGGGAGCGAAATGCGAGGATAAGCTCCCTACGAAAGTAATTTGACTGTTGTGTACGACGGCATCATGCTGATTTTGTCGCGAGGTGCTGTAACTAATCTAACCATTTCGAAGGCTCCGATTCTTTCGGGGCCTTTTGTGTTTCTGGCTGCGTCTTGCGGCGTGTGCGCTGGTGATTTACCCTCGTTTGCCTGAGTCGAGATCATGATTGGAAAACACATTGTGCTCACTCTGGTTGTGGGTGGGGCGATTGGCGCCGTGCTCTGGCAGCATCCCCCGGTGGCGTGGACAGCGGTGCCGGTAACGGGACTTTGCCTGATGATCCTGGGATTCGTTCTCTGGACGGTGGCTCGGTTTCAGCTGGGTGCTTCGTTTGCGGTGAAGGCTGAGGCAAGGCAGTTGGTGACGCGCGGGCTGTATTCGAAGATTCGGAATCCGATTTACGTGTTCGGATCGTGCGTGATGGCGGGCGGGATTCTGGTGTTCGGGAAGCCGGTCTGGCTGCTGATCTTCGTGCTGGTGATTCCGTTGCAAATCCTGCGGGCGGGGAAGGAATCGGCGGTGCTGGAGTCGGCGTTTGGGGAGGAATACCGGAAGTATCGGGCGGGGACGTGGTTCTGACGTTTCGTTGCTTATCGTGAACAGCGAAGCGCGGCTGTGCGGTTTCTGCGGTACGGCGTTTCTTTCGCCCCTTCGGGGCTCGTTGGTATCCCAAATTCCACCCACGGCTTGCGCCGTGGGCTGCATTCTTTCGCCGCTACGCGGCTGGGTTAGTTCGAGGAGGAATCAATGCGGCGTGCTCTTTCGGTCATCTTACTTGGTTGCGGTTCACTGGCTGCAGGACAGAGTTTGTCACCTGATGTGCGCGGGTTTGTGAAGGTGGATGCTCCCTTGGTCGCGCTGACGCATGTGCGCGTGATTGATGGGACGGGAGCGGCGGCGCGAGAAGATCAGACGGTGGTCATCAGCAAAGGGAAGATTGAGTCGGTGGGCGACGCGTCGTCGGCCAGTGTGGCGAAGGATGCGCAAGTGATCGACCTGCATGGATATACGGTTATCCCGGGCTGGTGGGGATGCACGATCACATGTTCTATCCGGTCGGGCGTGGCGTGTTTGGCGAGATGGCGTTCAGTTTCCCGCGACTTTATCTTGCAGGGGGAGTGACAACGATCCGCACGACGGGGTCGCTTGAGCCTTACACCGATCTCGAATTGAAGAAGTCCATTGATGGCGGGCAGACGCCGGGTCCGAAGATTCATGTCACGGGACCGTATCTCGAGGGGAAAGGATCGTGGGCTATCCAGTTGCATCAACTGACTGGGCCGGAGGATGCGGTCAAGACGGTGAACTATTGGCTCGACGAAGGCGTCGACAATTTCAAAGCATACATGTTCATTACGCGCGCGGAGTTGAAGGCGGCGGTCGAGACGGCGCACAAGCGCGGCGCTAAAGTGACGGGCCACTTGTGTGCGGTTAACTTTCGAGAGGCGGCTGATCTGGGCATCGACGATCTGGAACATGGGTTGTTCGTAGACACGGAGTTCCTTCCCGGGAAGAAACCGGACGAGTGTCCGGAAAAGCCCGAGGACCCCTTCGTGATGGCGAAACTGGACGTGAATTCCGGACCACTGCACGACACGATTCAGTATCTGGTGCAGCATCATGTGGCGGTGACGTCGACGCTGCCAGTGTTTGAGATGGGAAGTTTCCCCGGGCGGCCTGCGGTCCAGCAGCGGCAGCTCGACGCGCTGTCACTTGACGCGAAAAGTGCGTGGCTGGCGAATCGGGTGCGCTACAGCGATGCGGGATTTCTGAAGCGCAACTTCGGCAGCGAAGAGTCACCACTTCCGGCCGCATTCAAGAAAGAGTTGGAATTCGAATATGCGTTCGTGAAGGCCGGAGGGCTGCTGCTGGCGGGGCTCGATCCGACGGGCATGGGAGGCGTGATTGCTGGATTTGGCGATCAGCGCGAGGTGGAGTTGCTGGTGGAGGCCGGGTTCACACCGCTGGAGGCAATTCACATTGCTACGTACAACGGGGCGCAGTATTTGGGGGAACTGGAGCGGATCGGGACCATTGCGGCGGGGAAGCAAGCGGATCTGGTCGTGATCAAGGGAGATCCGGCGAAGAAGATTGAAGACATCGAGAACGTGGAGACGGTGTTCAAGAACGGCGTGGGTTACGACTCGGCGAAGTTGATTGAATCGGTGCGGGGGGCAGTGGGGATTCGCTAGCGGGCCCAGGAAGAAGCTTTTAACCGCAAAGATCGGGAAGAAGGTCCGCAAAGGTCGCGGAGGAAATCTGCTTAGATCACGGAAGAGTTAATGGACCGGCGCCGGTGCTGGAGGCGTTTTGTGGGCACTTATCCGTTCAGTGCGATTGATCATGTGCAGCTGGCTATGCCTGCCGGCGGCGAGGAACGGGCTCGCGCATTTTATGGGAGCCTGCTCGGGATGAGAGAAATTCCCAAGCCTCCGGAGTTGGCCAAACGCGGAGGGTGCTGGTTCGAGTGCGGGCCCGTCCAGATTCATCTTGGAGTGGAAGCGGACTTTCGTTCTGCGCGGAAGGCGCATCCTGCGCTGCGGTGCTTTGAGTATGACGGACTGGTCAGCAGGCTCAAGGCGGCTGGGATCGAGGTGCTGGATGATGCCAGCATTCCGGGAGTACGGCGTTGCCACATCGCCGATCCGTTTGGGAACCGAATCGAGCTGATCAGCGAATAGACCTGCCCCGGCCTTCCTATAAAATCAGACCTCACATGCTCGTTCTCGCTTCGGCCTCTCCACGACGTCAGGAACTGCTGCACAATGCGGGAATTTCGTTTGCGGTGCAGGTGGCGGATGTGGATGAGACTCCGCGGCCCGGCGAAGATGCCCGTGAGTGCGCGGAACGGCTGGCGCGCGAGAAGGCGCTGAAAGTTTGGCGGGCGCGACCGCAGGATGTGGTGCTCGGAGCGGACACTGTCGTCGTGGTGGATGGGACGATCCTGGGAAAGCCAGCGGACGGCGGCGATGCGGCGCGCATGTTGCGAATGCTCTCCGGACGCGGGCATCGGGTGATCACTGGGGTCTGCCTGGTAAGTCCAAAATCAAGAGGTCAGGCATCAGGGGTCAGGGGCCACGAATCGAAGCATTCAGAACACCTGAGAACTGGTTCCGAAATAACTCTGGTGACGATGAGCGAGATTTCGGATAAGGAGATTCTCGCCTACGTAGCCACCGGAGAACCCATGGACAAAGCGGGAGCGTACGCCATTCAGGGCATTGCGTCGCGATGGATTCCTCGGATTGAAGGGGACTACAGCAACGTGGTGGGATTGCCGGTGGCGCTGGTGTACCGGATGCTGCGGGAAAGTGATCTGCGGGAGTAGGGGCCGACAACTATGACTTGTTGCCCTCGTCCTTTTTGGCGGGCTCTTCTTTCATGGCAGACTTAAAATTCCGCAAGCCTTCGCCGATGCTTTTGCCCAGCGAAGCGAACTTGCTGGGTCCAAATAGAAGGAGGGCGATGCCAACGATGAGAAGGATCTCCCAGATTCCGATTTTTCCTTCCATGTGACAGCCTCCTCAGGTGCGCCTTTGATCAGCGCTCGCGGCAGGTACACCGCATCTAAACAAAATTCTAGGCTACCAACCTCCGGGAGTCAAAAGTAAGCGTGGAAGCTTACCGAGCGATGGTGAGTGAGTCTATTGAAGGCGTGAGCATTTCGAGGTGAACGATGCGGAAGATTGGAGTGGTACTGGCGCTGTGCATTCTGTGGACCGGGGCGTCCACGGTTCTTGCGAGACGGCAGGAGCCTGCGCCGGCTAGCGAGCAGCAGCGGAAAACCAGCGAGCCTTACACGGGAGACCTTTCGATTTTCGAGTCGCCAGGGCGGGAGGAGCGGCTTCAGATCAATCGCGTGATGGACATTCTGGGAATCAGTGCGGGAAAGAGTGTGGGCGACATTGGCGCGGGGTCGGGATGGTTCACGGTGCGGGCGGCGAAGCGCGTGAAAGGCGGTACGGTGTACGCCGTTGACATCAATCCAGAAGCCGTGCGCCACATCACCGAGAGAGCCGAGAAAGAGAAACTGCCGAATGTGAAAGCGATTTTGAGCAAGGCTGACGATCCGCTGCTGTCGCGGGATTCGGTGGATGCGGTGCTGCTGCTGAAGACGTACCACGAGGTGGCGCATCCGGTGGAGTTGCTTAAAAATCTGCGGCCGGCGCTCCGGACCGGAGCGAAGGTTGGAATCATTGACCGTAATGGAAATGGAGAGAATCACGGCGTTGGGAGTGATGTGGTGGTTCGTGAAGCGAAAGAGGCCGGATACAAGCTGGCGGGACAATACGACTTCGTAAAAGGCGACAACATGGATTATTTTCTTGTGTTCACGGCAGGAGAGTGATTTCTTCCACTACGGACCAGGTCGTTCGAGTCGGGTCGGCGAACAGGGGGAGATCGGCGTCTGAGGCAGCACCTTGTGGGCTTGCCCAGGCGGCCTCCATGGATTCCCAACTCTCGAAGTAGAATTCGACAATCGCATCCCACTCGGGATGGGGCCGGCTGGGATCACCAACTACGTGGTTTTGCTTGTACCTTTTGAGTCCGGGAAGTTTCCTGGCCAAGGGCGCGTGGATCTGTTCGAGATGATGGCGGAATTGTCTGGGACTCAGATCAGGCCGGCGGTAGAGAACTACCATAAACTTCAGCACGGCCGTTAAACGGATTCGATGAGGCCGGCGAGAAGCAGAGCGCGGCGCGGTAGCTCGGAAATAACGATGTGCTCGTGAACAGCGTGGGCACCTTCACCGACGGCGCCAAGACCGTCGAGCGTGGGGATGCCGATACCGGCGGTGAAATTTCCATCGGAGCCCCCGCCGACGGCGGCTTCTTCCAGCTTCCAGTCGATTTGTTTCACGATGGCTTGCGCCTTTTTGTAAAGTGCTGCCACGCCCGCAGTGCGTTCCATGGGCAGGCGGTTGATGCCGCCTTCGATGTGGAGTTTGCAATGTTTGTCGAAAGGCGTGAGGGCGTGAAGTTTACGATCGAGGCTGGCGGCCTGCTTAGCGCTCTTGATGCGCACATCGATTTCGGTGATGGCTTCGGCGGCGATCACGTTGGTGCGGGTGCCTCCGCGGATGACTCCGGGGTTCACTGAGACTCCGCTCTTCAAGTCATTCAACTTTGAAATGACGGCGATCTGGCGGGCCAGTTCGAGGATGGCGCTGTGTCCTTTGCCGGGATCGAGTCCGGCGTGAGCGGCGACGCCTTTGACTGTCAGGGTGTAACCGCCCACGCCTTTGCGAGCGGTTTTAACTGCGCCGCGAAGTCCGGCAGCGGGCTCGAGGACGAGCACCGCGGCGGACTTTCGGGCAAGGTCTTCTGTGATCTTGCGGGAGGAATAGCTGCCGACCTCTTCGTCGGAGACGAGAAAGACTGTGACGGGACGCGGCAATTGTCCGTGCCAGGTTTGCAGGGCTTCGATCGCGAAGAGCATCAGAGCGATGCCGGCTTTCATATCAAGGACCCCGGGCCCGTGGAGGCGTCCGCCGTCGATGCGGCTAGGCATGGTCGGAAGCGTTCCCAAGGGATAGACCGTGTCGAAGTGACCGAGGAGGAGGACGGGTTTCGTCTTGGTGATTCCGGGAAAGTCGACTTGGAGGTTGTCACCGAATTCTTCGGCGCGATGGAGATGGGAACGTCCGCCGATGAGGGCGAACCGTTGGGCGAGATGGGTGCCCATACGGTCGGCCGCGGGCTTGTTGTCGCTGGGGGATTCGATCTCGACGAATTCGCGGATGGTTTGGAGGAGAGCGTCCTGATGGGAATCGAAGTAGTGAAGACGATCGAGCGAAGATTCATTGTTGGAGTGGGCGATTTTCGTCGGTGCAGGCATTCAAGAGCTCTTTCGTAGAATTAGGTGGCCTGAATACGGAGCATTCTTTCGATCCTTCGGAGCTTTGTTCATTCTGAACTTGGCTTCCCACGGCTTGCGCCGTGGGCTGCATTCTTTCGCCGCTACGCGGCTGGCAACTGAATGCCGCAGCAGGCTGCAGGCACAAGTCGTACAGTATAATCTTCAGGCTGATTGACGCGAACTATGAATGAGAGCACCTCTGCGCCCGAAGCTCTTCCTAATGGGGGGAAGACTGGGTTGGACATCCACGAGATTTTGAAGATTCTGCCGCACCGGTATCCGTTTCTGCTGATTGACCGCGTGCTCGACCTCAAGCGCAAAGAGCGGATTGTGGCGATCAAGAACGTGACCATCAACGAACCGTTTTTTGCAGGACACTTTCCGGGGCTGCCGATTATGCCGGGGGTGTTGATTGTCGAAGCCATCGCGCAGGCCGGCGGGGCGCTGCTGCTGACGGAAGTGGAAGATCGGGAGAACAAGGTGATGGTGTTTACCGGAATCGAGCGGGCGAAGTTCCGGCGGCCGGTGGGGCCCGGGGATCAGTTGCGGCTGGAAGTGGAAGTGAAGGGCTGGCGCGTAGTGCCGGGCATGACCGCCGCCAAGATGCAGGGCTACGCGTTCGTGGGCGAACGGCGCGTGGCGGAGGCGGCTGTGTCTTGCCAGTTGATCGATAGTTCGCGCGGGCGGGCTTCGAACGACAGTGGCAATGATGAGGGTTGATTGCTGCGCGGATCCATTTCTGGTTTCAGCAAAGAGATTTCACCACAGAGGGCACTGAGTAGCACAGAGAAAAACCTTGGTGGCTCTCATCACCAATTCTCGATGACATCTGCAAACATTCATCCCACCGCGATTATTCATCCCAACGCTCGGGTGCCTGAATCGTGCAAGGTCGGGCCTTATTGCGTAATTGGGGCGGACGTCGAGCTGGGCGAGGGTTGTTATCTGGTGTCGCACGTTGCGATTGAAGGGCCCAGCAAAATCGGCGCCGACAACGGATTTTTTTCCTTCAGTGCCATCGGCATGGCGCCGCAGGATGTCACTTACAAAGGCGAGCCGACGCGGCTGGAGATTGGGGATCACAACGAGATTCGCGAATACGTCACGATCAATCGCGGCACGGTGAAGGGCGGAGGGCTCACTAAGATTGGGAGTCATCTGCTGATCATGGCGTACACGCACATCGGGCACGATTGCGTGATCGGGGATCACGCCATGCTGGTCAATGGAGCGACGCTGGGTGGGCACGTGATTGTCGAGGAGTGGGCTGTGGTCGGCGCGCTATGCCCGGTGCATCAGTTCGTGCGGATCGGGGCACATTCCTACGTTGGCGGGGGGACAACCATCACGCAGGATGTGCTGCCTTTTTCCATGACCTCAGCGGCGCGCGAGACTCATGCGTATCTCATGAACAAAGTGGGGCTGCAGCGGCGGGGATTTTCTAAAGAGCGGATTGCGAAAATTCATCATGCTTACAAGGTTCTGCTGACTTCTAAGATGAATACGTCGCAGGCGCTGGAAAAGCTCAAATCGGAACCTGATCGCGGGGAGGACGTGGAGATGCTGATCCGGTTTGTTGAGGCCTCGGAGCGGGGGATTATTAAGTGATCATCCGCTGCGAAAGAGCCTCTAACCGCTGAGTTCGCTGAGGAATGCCGCGGAGCACACAGAGGTTCGGCGAAGGTTTACATTGAGGCATTGGCTGGTGTTTCGCCGATCCTATTTGTGCTCCTTTATCCATTCAGTAATTTTCGTTTCCAACACATCCAGCGGAAGCGGGCCCTGATCGAGGACAGCGTCATGGAAGGCGCGTAGGTCGAACTTCGGTCCCAGCTCTTTTTGCGCGCGTTCGCGCAACTCGAGGATTTTCATCTGGCCCATCTTGTAGGAGAGCGCCTGCCCGGGCCAGGCGATGTAGCGATCGACTTCGGTCCCGATATTCTGATCGTCCATGGCGGTGTGCTCGTGGAAGAAGTCGATCATCTGCTGGCGGGTCCACTGTTTGGAGTGCACGCCTGTATCGACCACCCATCTAACGGCGCGCCACATTTCGTTCTGCAGGCGGCCGTACTCGCTGTAGGGATCCTGATAGAAGCCGGCTTCTTTTCCCAGCCGCTCGGAGTAGAACGCCCAGCCTTCCGTGTAAGCATTCACATCGAGAGCGAAGCGGCGGAATGGTGGCAGGTCGGCGAGTTCCTGCGCGATTGAAAATTGCAGGTGATGACCGGGCACTCCTTCGTGATAGGCAATGGCTTCGACGTTCAGGAGCAGGCGTTTTTCGGGCGCGTATTCGTTGACGTTGATGCGTCCCGGGCGTGAACCGTCGCCAGCGCCGATGGAGTAGTCGGCGGGTACGCTGTCGGCGCTGCGGAATTCTTCCATGGGCACGACATCGAGCTTGTTTTTCGGCAGGCGGCCGAAGAGCTCAGGGAGTTTGCCGTACATCTGATCGCGATATTTGGTGTAGAGCTCGAGAAGCTGCTGGCCCGACTTGGCGTGCAGCGCGGGATCCTGGCGAATGTGAGCGTTGAATGATTTCAGATCGTCGAAGCCCTGCGACTTGGCGATCCTCAGCATTTCCTGTTCGATCTGGGCGACGCTCTTCAGGCCCATTTCGTGAATCTGTTCTGCCGTGAAATCGGTGGTCGTCTGATGTCGGACGGCGAAACGATAGCGTGCCGCTCCGTCGGGCAGAGCCCAGACTCCAGGGTCAAGGCGGCCGTGGGGAGCGTAGTCCTCGCGGACGAACCTGGCAAATCGGGCATAGGCCGGTGCGACTTGATTCTTAACCGCTTCTTCGATGCTCGCCTGCAGGCGCGCGCGATCCTCGGCTGAAATCGAATCCGGAAACTTCCGCAACGGCTCGGTGAACGAACTCTTGCCGAGAGGCGCATCGGCCACCTGTTGGGCCTGGGCCGCCACCTTTTCCAGCAGATACTTTGGAGGCATCAAGTTGTCGCGCAGGCCATCGCGCATGTGTCCAACGGCCTCATCGAGTACGCGAGGAATCTGGTGGAGGCGGGCGAGGTAGTTTTCGTAGTCTTTCACATTGCGGAAAGGGACATAGGACGAGAGCGATGCGTATTCGAGATGAATGCCGCCGAACTGGGTGGCTGGCATTTCCCAGTGCTTGAATCGCGCGCTGTCCACCGATTCTCGTAACGTCCGGACCATCAGAGCGTAGTTCAGTTTTTCCTGCTCGGGAAAGCCGGTGACGTCGAGAGACTCGAATCGTTTCAGTGCCTGGCGCGTGTGCTCGAGATCGTCGGCGATGGCTTTGTCGGAGAAGTCGCTGAGGCGGTCGTTGTAACGATCGTCGCCCACGTTGGTGGCAAGCTCGGGAGCGGTGCGCAGGGTATATTCCCATTCGTCGTTGAGGAGGTGCTTGAACTCGGCGCGGCGGGCTTCGAGAGCTGCGCCGGTGCTTTGTGCGACAGTCTGACGAACGACAGTTGCTACCAGGATCGCGAGTAAGAGGGGCAGGAGAGATCGCAAGACAGTGCCTCCGTATGTTGCATTTGTCCGAAGCATTATTGCACTTGGCAGGATTCGTCGACAGGCCACTCCCGCTGAATGTCGAAATGCTGCACAATGACGAGATGCTTCCCTCGCGACATTCTCACAGTATTTTTCTTCTGATCGGCCTTTGGGCGTTTGTTGCTGCCGCCTGGGGACAGAGTGGTCCGCCGAAACAAAACGCGGCGCGTCCGACTCCGCCAACGCGTGATCCAAAGACTCCCGGCTATGTCACGGCGAAGGAGTTGCCCATTGGCGCAAACCCTCCTCCGAACGTGGATGGCAATTTCATCATCGGTCCTACCTATGGTACCGCTGCCGAGATGACGGCCGAGGGGATTCCCAAGGGAACCGTGATTGAGTTCACCATGAACTCGGCGGACAGCAAGATCTATCCGGGCATTGCGCGGGAGGCGAATACATTTGGAACGCCTGATCCGTCTGACCCGGCGAAACTCATCGTGACTACGAGCCATCCAGCTCCCTACACACGGAAGGTAGCGGTTTATGTTCCCAAGCAGTACGTGCCGGGCAGTGTCGCGCCGTTCATCGTCGGGGCAGACGGGCCTGACCCGCTGCTGTTTTCGACGCTGGACGCTTTGATTGCCAAGCACAAAGTGCCGGTGATGATTGCGATTTCGATCGGCAACGGAAGCGGCGACGCGCAGGGGAGTGAACGGGGGCTGGAGTACGACACGATGTCGGGAGTGTACGCCGAATTCGTAGAAAAGGAAGTGTTGCCTCTGGTCGAATCCCAGGCGCACGTAAAACTCACGAAGGATCCGGACGGGAGGGCAACGATGGGCGGCAGTTCAGGCGGTTCGTGTGCGTTGATCATGGCGTGGTACCACCCTGAGCTTTATCACCGTGTGCTTACTTACTCGGGGACATTCATCAACCAGCAGTGGCCGTACAATCCGCAAACGCCGCACGGAGCGTGGGAATTTCACGAGCACCTCATTCCAGAGAGCCCGGCGAAGCCGATCCGAATCTGGATGGAAGTTGGAGACCGGGATTTGCTCAACCCGAACGTCATGCGCGACAACATGCACGACTGGGTGTTGGCCAACGAGCAGATGGCCAAGGTGCTCGCGGCCAAGGGATATCACTACCAATTTGTATTTGCGCGTAACGCCGGGCACGTGGACCGGGCGGTGAAAGAACAGACGCTTCCCGAGGCGCTGGAGTATGTCTGGCAGGGGTATACAGCGTCGGCGGTCAAGAAGTGAACTGCTGGTCGAGGGATAGATCGAAGGATGCGCGCCGATAAGATGCACGACCTCGGGCATTCCTGCGCGCGGGTTGGTTGAGTACTGCTATAGAGGTCTATACTTTGGCCCGTGCGTATTTCGCAATGCAGGAGTTACTCCCATGAAGCAACGCTTTTCTGTTTCTTTGGCATGGACGCTTAGCTTTCTTCTGTTTTCACTGACATTGATGGCGCAGGGCACGCTCGCGCCCACAGAACACAAAAGCAAAATTCTGGCTGGGTATTTCGAAGAATGGAGCATTTACGGAGCGAACTACAACGTCGCAAATCTGCAGCAGAATCATGTCGCCAGCAAAATTACGCACCTCATTTATGCCTTTGGAAACGTGGCTCCGGTCTCGGGACCGCCTGACGCAACCTGCCACCTTGCCGACGACTGGGCTGACTACCAGACGCCCTACCTTCCCAGCGTGAACGGTCTGCCCTACACGGGCCCCCTATACGGCAACTTCGCGGCGTTGTTGCAGTTGAAACAGCTGCACCCGAACTTGAAGGTCCTGATTTCTCTGGGCGGAGCTTCCGCCGCCAACACTGCGGGTTTCTCTTATGCAGCCAGTACAAGGCAACTGCGTTCCCAACTGGTGGCTTCCTGTATCGACCTCTTCATCAAGGGTAACGTTGCGCCGGGCATTTCGGCGGCCGGCCTGTTCGATGGATTCGATATTGACTGGGAATTTCCCACCGCCACTGACACACGGAACTTCACGCTACTGTTGAGGGAGTTTCGCAAGCAGTTGAAGGAGCTCGGGGAATCGAACGACACCCATTACCTGCTTTCGATCTTTGCGCCCGCAGGATCGCAGAATTATTCGAACATCGAACTGGCCAAGGCTGCGAGGCAGCTGGATTTCCTCAACGTACAAGGCTACGACATGCATGGCACGTGGGAGACGACGACCAATCACGCTTCACCGTTGTTTGACAGTCCGAAGGATCCTTCGTTCGGGCAAGGCTTCGACGATGAAGACACGATCGCTGCCTACCTTGCCGCCGGCGTGCCCGCACGCAAACTCCTGCTGGGCGTTCCGATGTACGGGCGTGGCTGGACCGGTGTTCCGAAAACCAATCATGGGTTGTATCAGACTTCCACCGGACCCGCTCCGTCTCCCGCAGGAGACGTTCTGCAAACTGATGGCGTCGCAACCTATGGAACGCTGGTAGCCCAGACTGGATTTCAGCACTACTTCGATCCCATCAGCCTGGCGCAGTGGGCCTATGACGCGGCGAGTCAGACGTTCTGGACTTACGACACACACAGGTCGGTGAGCATCAAGATGTTCTACGTCCAGCACCGAGTTCCCGGAGGTTTGGGCGGGGCGTTCTTCTGGGCACTCAAAGATGACGATGCCAATGGCACTCTCACGAAGACGATGGCAAAAGGGTTGGGTCACTAGTGCACGGAGGAGAAGCCTACCGCGAAAGTGGGCGCATTTTTGTATTGTGTCCCACATGAGTCCCGTTCCGGCTGAAATTGTTCCATTGTTTGCGAAAGCAAGCGATAACGGCCATTGGCCGCGTATGCGGACTTGTCGACTCGCGGGCAGCTTCCTGCATTCCTCCTCATAGCCAAATGCTAGACTGACTCCGCGCCTTACTCTATGTCCTCTCAACAAGAAAAAATTGGTCTGATCGCGGGTAATGGCAAGTTTCCCTTTCTCGTGCTGGATGCGGCGCGGGCGCAGGGGTATGAAGTTGTTGTTGCGGCGATCAAAGAGGAGACCTTTCCGGAGATTGAATCGCGCGGTGCGGCGGTGGTGCACTGGTTATCGCTGGGCGAGCTTTCGAAGCTGATCGAGACGTTTCAGCGGGAAGGCGTGCGGCGTGCGGTGATGGCCGGGCAGGTGAAGCACAAACAGATTTTTTCCAGTATCCGGCCAGATTGGAAGCTTGCGAAGCTTTTGCTTTCGCTGACGACGCGGAATACCGATTCGCTCCTGGGCGCGGTGGCGAAAGTCCTCGGAGATGAAGGGATCACACTGGAGAAATCCACATGGCTGCTGGAGCCGCTGCTGGTGAAGCCGGGTGTGGTGACGCGACGGCAGCCAACCGAGCAGGAACAAAAGAATATTGAATATGGGCGGGCGGTAGCGGGCCAGTTGGCGAAGCACGATATCGGGCAGACGGTGGTGATCGCGGAGTCGGTTTGCGTTGCGGTTGAGGCGATGGAAGGGACAGATGCGACCATCGAGCGCGCCGGGCAGATCATGCGATCGCTGCATGGGGACGCGTCGACGCTGAGCCGGGACTTGACCGTGGTGAAGATCGCGAAACCCAATCAGGATATGCGGTTTGATGTGCCGGTGGTGGGCGTCAAGACGATTGAGGTGATGCAGGCGGCGGGGGCGACGTGTCTGGCGGTGGACGCTGGCAAGTGCTTGCTGCTGGATGGGGAGAAGGTAATTGAGGCGGCGAATGCGGCGGGGATCGCGATTGCCGCGGGCGGAGAGCATTCATGAAGAAGAAACAGAATGCGGGAACATCGGAAGGCTCCCGGATTGCGGAGCAGCTTCACCGCGCATTCTACGGGAGCGCGTGGCATGGCCCGGCGGTGTTGGAGCTGCTTAAAGATGTAGATGCGGCCACGGCGGCAGCTACGCCGCTGGCGGATGTTCACAGTATTTGGGAGCTCTTGCTGCATGTCGCCGCATGGGATCGTGCCGGTTTGCGGCGGCTGGGCGGCGAGAAGTGCCAACTCAAGGGTGCGGCGAATTTTCCGCGGGTGCCTGCACCGACGGACCCGGCGTGGTGCGAGACCGTGGCGGCTGCGAAGCGCACGCACGATGCGCTTGTTGAGACTGTTGCGGCGCTGTCGGACAAACGCTTGCGGGATCAGGTGCCGGGGAAACGGTATGACTTCTATCACATGCTGCACGGGATCGCGCAGCATGAGTTGTATCATGCGGGGCAGATGGCGATTTTGAAGAAGGCTTGTCTCTCGAAGCAGAATTCCCACGGGGGCTAAAGCCCCAGTTGCTTGCCTCTTTGACGCGGCCCTGAAGGGCCGCTCTTCCACAGTGGCTCGGACAGTCGTGGATCAGCACACGGGGGGGTGCCGTCCCTACGGGACTGGTTCTTCTCTCCGAACGCCACCCAGGACTTACGTCCTGGGCTAAAATATGCTGCCCCTTCGGGGCTGTTCGTCTGTTTCATTTCTGCGGATGGTATTGCTTGGGAGAAGTGAGGGCGAGGCGGCTCGCGACAGCCGGCGGGTCGCCAGGGCCTACGGTTCCAGATTGGCGGCGCGGCCGTCTCGCTACCACTTTCTGAAAATCACTGCTACGGCGGCGACGATCAGGGCGAACCCGGCCAGGTAATTCCAGCGCAGCGGTTGTTTCAGATACAGCACGGAAAATACTGCGAACACCGTGAGGGTGATGACCTCCTGGATCGTCTTCAACTGCGCGGCGGTGAATTCGTAGGAGCCGATACGGTTGGCGGGAACCTGGAAGCAGTATTCGAAGAAGGCGATAAGCCAGCTCACCACGACAACTTTGTAGAGAGGAACGTCGCGGTACTTGAGGTGTCCGTACCATGCGAAGGTCATGAAGATGTTTGAGATGGTGAGAAGTGCGATGGTGCGCATGTGGCGGATGGTCCTTTCGGTTGAATGTGGCGGCGACCGTTGGGGTCCTCTTTCTTCGGGTTATCCAACAGAACGATGCTCAGAGCATTGGAGCATGTTCCCGCCCAAAGGGGTTGAGAGAATCAGAGGCGAAATTATGCTGCAGGTTTACCCGAGGTCGCAATCAACTCCGGTCGCGCCGGCCCAGTCCGATGCCGCCGAGGGCGCCGCCAAGCATTCCGAGGAGGATGAGTATGATCAATACCACGATCAAAAAGAACACCAGCATCAAGACCAGTCCGGTAGGGGACCGGAAGAAGTCCAGACTCGCCTGAAACTCCGGATCGGAATATCGACCTGCCTGCTGCTGAATAGCGTCCAGAAGGACCGCTCGGACCTTGCCACCCTCATGCAGGATGGCGACTCGCAATGCTCCCAGGATTGCCGTCATCCCAGCGCAAAAGAAACCAGAGATGGCGCCCAGTCGGGCTCCAGTGCGCGGACGGATTGCAAGTTCCGGGTTGCGGCGTCGATATAGCACCACGGCAAGGAATCCTGCTCCGATAGCCGCTATCACGGGAACAATCAACTTCAACACCATGCCGAGTGCAGCGATGAAGGCGGCCACAGCACAGGGCTGGGCAGCCTGGTCCCAGCGCATTGGAACAGCGATTACCGGCACCGTTTCGGAGGCAGTAAGTTCGCCCTGCTGCACCGGGCTGGTTGCTGGCATGGCCGCAGCAGGCCCGGCAAGGACCACCCGAATTTGCGGAGCACGGCAGTGCGGGCAAAATACGCGGCCTTCGTCCACCGTCTGGCCGCATTTGTAGCAGGGCTGTTCCATGGAAGGGTTGGTTGCACTTGAAAGTATCGCACCTTAATTCGTGCGCGCAACCAACGAGTGCGGGCGTTTATGGGAGCTTCTCGCGACCGATAAATTTGGCTCAGCCGGGCAAGTTAAGTCAGATATCTCCCTTTTCGTGCTTGCGAAGGTAGATGATGACAAACGTCGTTGCCTTGCCGCTGGGATCCTCGATCGCAACGATGTGCTGGTTATCTTCGGTCCCAACCTTCAACTGTCGCACCGGGCCGGAGTTGTCGCCTTCGCACTTGACCGGCTGGGAATCTTCTTTTTTGTCGTCATCGCTGTGGAATCCACTCTTGTCAGCTGTGCTGTGACATTCGAGAACCTTCCCGTATTTCTTCATCTTCTCGCGATAGAAGGCGAGGACCTTTTCCTGCGGATCATTCGTCTCGTATTTCGCAACGATCAGCTGCATGCCGAGGCTTTCAGTGGCCAGCGCCAGATTTACGGCGTCAGCATCGTCATTTTCTTTGCGCTGCGGACGCGCGCCAGGATACAGCGGAAGGCCCGCCTTCTGCGCGTCGGCATCTTTCCCAACATGCAGGTCGCCAATTGGGCTGCGAACGTCGAGATTCTTGTCCTTGTCCGAATTCTGTGCCGCGACTGGCAGGCTGAGGACGAGAGAGGTGAATACTGCGATGGCTGTGATGCGATACATGAAACACTCCTCCGACGAAGCGCGTCAGATCTCGGCGTCTTTTCCGTGCGTGCGAACGTAGACAAGCGAGAAGTTCGATCCGCTCCCCGACGACTCAACGGCCACGATGTGTTGATTCTCCCGGGTGCCGACTTTGAGTTCTATATTGTGGCCGTTGGCGCCCTCGCAAGTGAGTTCGTGTGAATCCTCGTCGTGCTTCTTGATACCTGCATTTAAGTTCATGCCGGTTGTATGGCACACCAGGACGTCGCCGTACTTCTTGAGTTGATCCTTGTAGTACGCGACCACTTTGTCGGGCGAATCTTTGGACTCATACTCCAGCGCTACAACTTTCAATCCGAATCCGAAACTGGACAGGTTTACATTCGCGCTCTTATCCTCGCCATTGCCTTTCTCTTTCAGCGTGGCCCCGGGATAGACGGCAATGCCGACGTCTTCCGGGTTCACTTCTTTGCTGACGTGAATGCCGCCCATCGGCGTGTTGATGTCGACCTGCTTGTCCTCGCCGTTCTTCTCTTTCTTCACGTTAATGCTGCATGCAGACAGCAGCAGGGCTGTAACCACTGCAAATGCAATGCCAGCCAACCGATACTTAGTTCTGCCCATTGCCCGCTCCTTCCCTGGCAACCTGCGCCGGACGCTCGAGTCCAGCGCCCCGCTGAGCGACGTTGGGAATCGTGACTGGAAGATGGCCACGAATCGGAATCTCTCCAAAGAGCGCTTTGACCGCTGCCACTTCGGAAACCGTCGCATTGGAAAATGTGCACATGTAGTTTTCGATCTTGAGGAAGTCGCTTGCTAGGTATGGATTCCCCATGGCAATCACCGCCGTTTTCTGAGCGCCACGATCGAGCACCTGCTGCAGGAGTGTGCCTGTGGCGTCAGCCATAGCCACGGAGTTCCCGATCTTCCCTGCCGTGGGGATCACGTAGACCGCGGCAACGACCGTCTGCGCCGCATCGACCGCTTTGAGGACTTCATCGCTCATACCGGCGGCAATTCTGGGGTCAACATAAATGACGCGCGAATCCGGAATGCGAGCGTGAAACTCGCGTCCGAACGCGCGGCCCGACTCCGAACGCACGTCGTCGGACAACAATACGGCGACGACGTCGTTATGCGTCTCCTCTCTGGTCATATACGGAAGGGCCCCTTTGATGGTTCCCTTCGATTTCAAGGGAAGCAGCTTGCCGTTGTCGCGTACGAGGGTGATGGCCGAATCGGCGACCTGCTGGCCAAACGCGATGTCCTGGGGCTTGCCGACGGTGTTTGCAATGGTTTTTAAATCAACGGTGCGGGAATCATTGAGTCCGAGTGCCGCCTTTGTTTTCAGGATCTTGAGGACCGACCGGTCAAGCCTCTCGCGGGAAATCTCGCTGGAAGAGACGGCTTTGATCATGGCCCGGTAGGAAGCTGGCAGGTCCGCCGGAATGATCAGCAGGTCGTTGCCGGCTTTGAAGGCCTCAACGGCTGCCCGGCCGATGTCGTTGGCAAATAAATGCGTCAGGCCGGCCATGTCGAGAGCGTCGGTCACAATGATGCCCTTGAATCCGAGTTGCTTTTCGAGCAGATCCGAGACCACGTTGGTGGAGATGGTGGCAACATGGTTTGGGTCGGAATCGAGTGCGGGGACGGTGACATGCGCGACCATGACGGAATCGACGCCAGCGCCAATCGCCTGCTTGAAGGGTGGCAGTTCGATGGAGTCGAGGTGGGCACGATCCACACTCACACTGGCAACTCCGAGATGCGAGTCCGTCGCGGTGTCGCCGTGGCCAGGGAAGTGCTTCACCGTTGTTAGCATTCCACCTTCGTGCGCGCCTTTGATGTACGCGGCCACAAGATCCCCGACTTGTTTGGGATCTTCTCCGAACGAGCGCGTGTTGATAATGGGATTGGCGGGATTCGAGTTCACATCTGCATCGGGAAAGAAATTCCAGTGCACGCCGAGGGCACGGGCTTCCTGGGCGGTGATGCGGCCGAAGGCTTCGGCGTCTTCCATCTTTCCATCGGCGCCGAAGGCCATGGCGTGGGGGAAATTGGTCGTGCCCACCAGCCGCGTTGCTACTCCTCGTTCGAAGTCCGCGGCGAATAGCAAAGGCAGCTTCGAATCTTTTTGTAAGCGGTTCAGCAGTTCTGCGGCCTCGTACGGACCGGTGCGCAGGAGGATCGGGCCATCCACATGAACGGTCATTGCGAAGGAACCCACGTGATACTTCTGCATTGCGTCGCGGAGCTCCAGGTATTCCGGACTATCGACATTGAGAAATCCAGCGCGGCACCAGATCATGAAAAGCTGGCCAACTTTCTCTTCGACGCTTAATTTGTGCAGCGTCTTCTCTGCCCACTTGTCGGCGGCACTGCTATGGCGGACTGGCCCGGCATGTTGGTATTTATCTTTTCCAAACGAAGGCAGACAGAGAATGAGTGCGAGAAGCGGCACCGTTAAGATTTTCGGCATGCAGGAACGATAGCAGAGGGGCGGGTGTTAGGTCTTGGGCTCAACCTTCGGCCTCAGCCTCTGTGAACCTCTGTGCCCTTTGTGGTGAGGCAAAACAATGAACCAGAGAGGATACAGAGGGCCACTAGGCATTCTTATTCAGATGGCGGGGTGGCCAGAGCGCGACCTCGCCACCACGGAACAGACACTCTCGTTGATCTCCGGGTCCTCTCCGAAGCCCTGGAACCACATCACCTCAGGCTCGCGGCGGAACCATGTCATTTGCCGCTTGGCATAGTTGCGATGCGCCTGCTGAACCATCTGTAATGCCTGCTCACTGGTAAACTCTTTCCGAATGTATTGAGCCGCCTGTTTATAACCGAGCGAACCCAGTGGACGTGCACTTGCTCCATACTTCGCGATGAGCCTCTTCGTTTCCTCAGCTAAACCCTCGTCGAACATCTGCTCGGCTCGCTGGTTGATACGCGCATACAGGGCAGTGCGGTCAGGATCGAGTCCCAGGCGAAGAATACGGAATCCTCGCAACGGATCGCGGCCATGCTGCCACAGGTCCGACACTTTCTGCCGCGACGCGAGGCACACTTCGATGGCCCGAATCAACTTCGGCGTATCGTTAGGATGAATCTTTTCCGCGGTGGCACCATCCAGACGTGACAAGATTTTGTGAACGTAGGGAGAGCCTCGGCGCGATGCCCGCTCCCGCAGGCGTTCACGCAGTTCCTCCGAACGCTGTGGTCCGGCAAACAAGCCATCCAGCAACGCCCGCAGATAAAGCCCGGTGCCGCCGACAACGATGGGCAAATGACCGCGCGACTTGATCTCTTCTAAAACCTGCCGTGCCTGTCGCGCATACTCACCGGCAGTCACATCTTGCATGGGATCGACGCAATCGAAGAGGTGGTGCGGCGCGCGGGCGCGTTCAGCGCGAGTCGGTTTCGCCGTGCCGATGTCGAACTCGCGGTACATGGCGACGGAGTCGCAGTTAACGATCTCGCCGTGGAACTTCTCGGCAAGTGATAACGATAACGCCGTCTTGCCACTGGCCGTGGGGCCGAGGATGACCAGCATCGACGGATCAGAGGAACGGGCTTCAATAGGGTCGGGAGCCACCGTCAGCGCAGGCTCCAGTGGATCTGATGCCAGTATCGGACCAGGGTAAGGACGAGCAGTACTACGGCAATCAGGAGCAGCCCGGTGGTTTCCGAGGCATACAAGGCATGGCGATGATGCCGGTGCGCATCCTCTTGTTGGGACTTAGGCGTGAGCACGCGCCTATTGTATCTCCGGCAATTACTCCCTGAGTCGCGAAAAGCGACTTTGTTCCCGCAGATGCACCCCGATGTAACACGGATGAATGGTCGAAAAATCAGCGAAATCCCAGTGAATCCGCGGAAGAAGAAGTTCCTGCGGTGCTAAACTACGGCGTCGTCCATGGCAGTGCAGCCAAACAACAACCGGATCGCGCGGTTCGGAGTTTTTGAGCTCGACCTCGGCACGGGCGAACTCCGCAAAGGTGGGGTGAAACTTCGTCTGCAGGGGCAGCCCATCCAGGTTTTGACTCTTCTCCTGGAACGTGCGGGCGACGTAGTGACTCGCGAAGAGTTGCGGCAGATGCTGTGGGCGTCCGACACCTTCGTCGACTTCGATCACAGCCTGAATACGGCGATCAACAAGGTGCGGGAAACGCTGGGAGACTCCGCTTCGAGCCCTCGCTACGTGGAGACTCTTGCCCGGCGCGGTTATCGATTTATTGCTCCCGTGCAGGCTCCAGTTGAGGCACCACCGGCCAACGGTGCTGCCGACAGCGGCGGGACTGCTTCAGTCCAACCCGCGCCTCATGAGCCGCCTCCGCCTGCACCCACTCTGCATCCGGAACTCGAGGTACCGATCCCCCGTCGCGGCCTGACGCGGGGACTGTTCGCGCTGATCCAGGTGATGTATCTCTGCTTCTATCTAGCGGCCCTGTTTCGCCTGCATGAAATTCAAAGGATCGCCGACTCGTTCCTGCCCTTGTGGGCTGCGACCACGCTCGCCGCAGCCGTCATGGTCACGGCAGGCGTGGGGATTCCGCTGCGCTGTTATCTCTTATCGGCTGTAGGCTTCGACCACCAGCGTCTGGACGAAAAATTCCGCCAGATATTCCCGTTTGTCCTGGCCCTCGATCAGCTTTGGGCCATCGCACCATTTCTGTTGATGGAGAAGATTGGCCTGGGCGCGGCATTCGCAGCCAGCGCTGCTTTGCTCTACCTGCCCTTCTCTGAGCGGACGCTGATCCGGCTGGCTTATGTTCGGCCCGCTTCACCGGAACGCCGGTTGGATGGAACCAACCTCACCGATTCGCCGTAACCACGTCTAACAGGGCGGGGCCAAGGTGTGCTTCCCGCCGGAGGACTCCATGAAATCAGTTGTCGTCCGTCTCTCCCTCGCAGCTCTTGCCTTCACCGTCGCGGTTTTGCCTGTCCGCGCTGAGGAATGGTCGAAAACCTATAACATTAGCGGCAAGCCTGACCTGCGCGTCGAAACCTCGGATGCCAACATCCGCGTCACGACCTGGGACCAGAACACGATCGAAGCCAAGGTCATCACCACGCACTACAAAATCGGCGAAAATGGCATTCGTGTCGAAGAGCGCCAGACGGGAGATTCGGTCGAGATCGACGTGCACTATCCTCACCACAACTTCAACGTCGAGTGGGGACAGCACAAGGTCGAAATTATTATCCAAATGCCCCGCGAAGGAAAAGTCAACCTGCGCACCGGAGACGGCAAGATTGAGGTCGCCGGACTCAAGGGCGACATGGACCTGCACACGGGCGACGGTTCCATTAATCTCGATGGCGTCGATGGTAAGCTGCACGCGACGACAGGCGACGGCCACATACAGGCCAATGGACGATTTGACGAACTTGGTCTCAAGACGGGCGACGGCCATGTCGACGTGCGCGCCAAGAGCGGCTCCGCCTTGACTGCAGGCTGGAGGCTTGAGACGGGCGACGGCAGCGTGTCTCTGGAAGTGCCGGGCGACCTTGCAGCGGATGTCGATCTGCACACCAGCGACGGCCACATCGATCTGGACATGCCCGTGACGACGGAAGGAAAGATTCGCCAGAACGAGATTCGCGGCAAGCTCAACGGCGGCGGCAGCCTGCTGACGATTCGTACCGGTGACGGGTCCATTCATCTAGGAAAAGGGTAGGCTGGCTTCTGGCCGGCTGTCGCGAGGGCGACTCGTGCTCGCGCCGTGCAGAGCACTCATTTTCGCGTTAACGCTTATACTTTGGGGTCTCGGAATTTTCTGTCCAGCAAGGGAGTCCTTCAATGGCAACTCTGCGTGTGAATATTGTTGTGCTCGCAGTCGTCTTCTGCTTTTCACTGGCCAACGCCCAACAAGCCAGTTCTGATAAGTACACACCCGCGCTCGACATCACCGCGATGGATCGCAGCATCGACCCGTGCGTCGATTTCTTTGCCTACGCGTGCGGAGGATGGATCAAGAGCAATCCGATTCCGCCTGACCAGTCGTCGTGGGATCTGTACTCGAAGATGGAGGACGAAAACAAGACCAAGTTGCGGAGCATATTGGAGGCGGCGTCCGCACCTGATTCGGGTCGAAAGGCCGTGGACCAGAAAATCGGGGACTACTACGCCTCGTGCATGGATGAGAAGGCCATCGAAGACAAAGGTATCGAGCCGCTCAAACCGGAACTGAATCGAATCGCGAAAATCAGTTCGAAGTCCGAACTCGCCGACGTTGCCTCTGCGATGGCCACCGACAATGTGCTGTTCCGCTTCGAGTCTATTCAGGACCTCCGCGATGCCACCCAGGTCGTAGCTAATGCCGATCAGGGCGGACTTGGTCTCCCCGACCGCGACTACTACCTGAAGACCGACGCCAAGTCGGAGGAGTTGCGCAAGGCTTACGTCGCCCACGTGCAGAAAATGTTTCAACTTCTCGGCGACAGTCCTGATGTCGCAGCTGCCGAGGCGCAAACCGTGATGCGCATCGAGACCGCCCTGGCGAAGGGTTCGATGACCCGCGTCGACCGGCGCGATCCCAAGAAACTGGATCACAAGCTGGCCAGCGGCGAGCTCGTGAAGATTTCTCCAGAATTCCAGTGGCAGGTTTACTTCACCAAAGTCGGCTTGCCGACTATTACGTCGTTGAATGTGGCAGTACCAGATTTCTTCAAGACGCTGAATGAGGAGATCTCGAAAGATAGCCTGGACGACTGGAAGACTTATCTTCGCTGGCACCTGGCGCATGCCAATGCGCGGCATCTTTCCTCCGCGATCTTCAACGAGAATTTCGCGTTTTTCGGCAAGACTCTCCAGGGCAGCGAGCAGCCAAAGCCGCGCTGGAAGCGCTGCACCGAGGACATCGACGACTATCTTGGCGAGGCACTGGGACAGGCTTATGTCGAGAAGTATTTCAGCCCTAAGGCCAAGGAGCAAGCGCTCACGGTCGTCAAAGAGATTCGCGGCGCCATGGAGCAAGACATTCACAGCCTGAGCTGGATGTCTCCAGCCACGAAGCAGCAGGCGCTCGCCAAGCTGAACGCCATGGCCAACAAGATCGGCTATCCCGACAAATGGCGCGATTACTCGAAGCTTGAAATTGTCCGCGGAGATAATCTCGGCAATGTCGAACGCGCACGCCAGTTCGAATTCGACCGGCAACTGGGGAAGATCGGCAAGCCCGTCGACAGGGGCGAGTGGGATATGACCCCACCCACCGTAAACGCCTACTACAACCCACAGATGAACGACATCAACTTCCCGGCGGGCGTTCTGCAGCCGCCGGCGTTCGATCCCAACTCCGACGCCGCGCCAAACTATGGCGATACCGGCGGCACGGTGGGCCACGAACTCACTCACGGATTCGACGACGAAGGCCGTCAGTTCGATGCCCAAGGCAACCTGCGCGACTGGTGGACGGAAGCGGACGGTAAGGAATTCGAGAAGCGCGCGAGCTGCATCTCCGATCAGTATTCAAAGTACGTGATCATCGATGACATCAAGATCAACGGCAAGCTGACGCTCGGCGAAGACGTTGCCGATCTCGGCGGACTACTGCTCGCCTACATGGCGTGGAAGGACGACACAAAAGGCCAGAAGCTGGATCCGATCGATGGCCTGACGCCGGATCAGCGCTTCTTCGTCGGTTACGGACAGAGCTGGTGCGGTCACGTTCGCGATGAAAGCAAACGCATGCGAGCGACTATCGATCCGCACTCCCCGGAAAAGTACCGCACCAACGGAGTCGTCTCCAACATGCCGCAGTTCCAGGAGGCCTTTCACTGCAAATCCGGCCAGCCGATGGTGAATGAGAACCGTTGTCGGGTGTGGTAGCCGTGTAATTTTGCGACCGTGTAAGCGGTTTTTCCTGGCCGCAATCAACAGTTGGGTTTTCGATTTCGGGCCCTAGACTGCAGGGTCGTGCCGTCAAGCGGCGCGAAAGCAAAGGTGTAAAATTGGTGCCGCATTTCGCGGCAAAAGGGAGGTCTCACTTATGCCTGCCCGCTCCATCAGCCTTTTTGCCCTCTCGCTTTTTTTGAACGCAACCCTCTCGGCACAAACCCTCGCCTCCGCGAAGGCAACGGCACCCAAGCCTCCAGATACGCCAACACGTGCAGTCACGGACGAATACTTCGGAACGAAGATCGTCGACCCGTATCGCTGGCTGGAGGACCTGAAGAGTCCCGAAGTCTCCGCCTGGATGAAAGCGCAGAACGATTACACGCGGTCGGTTCTCGACCACATCCCGGGCCGCGAAAAGCTGAGCGCCCGCATCGCACAACTCGACGACACCGGAATTCGAGTGAGCTCCTTCCAATCCTGCGGTGGTCACTGGTTCTATTTGAAGCGCGCTCCCGGCCAGGACAACCAGAGACTCTATACGCGAGACGGAGCCACGGCCGCAGAGCGCCTCCTGCTGGATCCAGAGACTCTCACCGCCAACGGCGTGCACTACTCCATCGACTACTACACTCCATCGCCCGACGGAAAACTTATCGCCGTCGGCATCTCGCCCGGCGGTTCTGAGAACAGCGTGCTGCATGTGCTTGACGCCGCCACTGGCAAGGATCTTGGCGAGCGCATCGATCGCGCCCAGTTCGCCGCCATTGCTTGGCTGCCCGACAACCACTCATTTTTCTACAACCGCCTGCACAAGCTCGGTCCTGACGAGCCCCGTACCTCCTACTATCTGAACAGCCGAACCTATCTCCATCACCTTGGGGAAGATCCTGACAAAGATGCTCCCGTATTCGGCAATGGCCTCTCTTCCTCGGTTTCGATCAGCGAGAGCGATCTTCCATTTGTTGGCCTGCCAATTGGTTCGAAGTACGCCGTCGCGATCGACGCGCATGGCGTGCAGAACGAGGTCACGCTGTATACCGCCAAACTTGCGGACGTTCACGGCGCCACCACACCTTGGCGCAAGATCGTTGACGTCGCCGATGACTCCACCGCATTCGATATTCACGGCGACCATCTTTACATCGTGACCCACCACAATGCGCCACGCTTCAAGGTCGTGCGGCTTACTCTTGCGGATGGAAATTTTCAAACGGCCGAGGTCGTGGTGCCTCCGTCCGAAGGAGTTGTGGTGAACGTTGGCGTTGCGGCCGATGCGGTCTATGTTCAGAAGCTCGATGGCGGGATTGGACGCCTTTTTCGCATTTCTTTCGAAGGCGGACCAGCCACGCCAGTTCCCTTGCCCTTCGACGGCGCCATTCAGGAGCTCTTCGTCAACCCAACCGAGCCAGGTGTGTACGTGCGTGCCGCCTCGTGGACCAAATCTCCCGTTTACCTGCATTACGATCCTAAGACAGACCAGGTTGCCGACACCAAGATAGTTCCGCCCTCACCCGTAGATTTTTCCGCGATCGAATCGGAAGAGGTCAAAGCCAAAGCGGCGGATGGAACCCTGGTGCCGCTCTCCATTGTTCACCAGCGCGGACTCAAGCTCGACGGCTCTCACCCAACGCTTTTGCATGGATACGGCTCCTACGGAATTACTTACGACCCGGGATTCGACCCCTCGTCTCTCGCCTGGCTGGAGCGCGGTGGCGTGGTTGCGGTCGCCCATATCCGCGGAGGCGGAGAGTATGGTGAGGATTGGCATAACGGCGGCCGCAAAGCCACGAAGCTCAACACCATTACCGACTTCATCGCCTGTGCTCAATACCTGATCGACCATAAGTTCACTGCTCCGCAGCATCTGGCGGGCGAAGGCACCAGTGCCGGCGGAATCACCATCGGCGGCGCCATCACCGAACGTCCTGACCTTTTTGGCGCAGCGCTCGACAATGTCGGCATGTCCGACGATCTTCGCGCCGAATTACAGGTCAATGGACCGGCGAACATCCCCGAATTCGGCACGGTCAAGGACGAGCAGGATTTTCATCATCTGCTCAGCATCAGTGGCTACCATCGCATTAAAGATCAAACCGCTTATCCCGCCGTCCTACTCACCACCGGGATCAACGATCCGCGCGTCGATCCGTGGCAAATGAACAAGATGACTGCGCGCCTGCAGGCTGCAACCACCAGCGGCAAGCCGGTCCTGCTGCGAGTCGATTACGACGCAGGCCACGGCGGAATCGGCGCGACCCGCACCCAACACACGAACTTGCTCACCGATCAGTATTCGTTCCTGCTTTGGCAGTTGGGGGATCCTGGCTTCCAGGAAGCATCAGGCGGGAGTAGCGGCAATGCAGCCGGGAAGAATTGAACAAGACTATGTTGGCAGGAAAACCTCGGATCCGAGACTACTGCAGGTCCGCTTTGTCAGGGTTGTAGTAGAAGCGGAACCGCAGGGCAAGATAGGGGCCGTTGAACTCGCGGGGCAGCGGTGGGAACGGATTGGATGCCGTGATGCTACCCCACGCGGGCCGATCGAGCGCTACATCGCCAGAAGAAGCGACGAGTCGCATATCGGCAACTTGTCCGTCTTTGGTAATTGCAAACTCTATCGCCAGCTTGCCCTTCTTCATCTCGGCTGACTCGGGAATCAGGTGATACCAATTCTCCCGGACATCCTGCAAAATTCGTTGCAGGTAAGGCCCGAAATCAACGCCCTGCGTATCGCTCAAAATGTCGAGCGCGCCCTGCTGGCGGCCATGCGCTCCGGTGCCGAGTCCGAAGTCACCCTCCTGCCCGCCTCCGCCCGCACCGCGCCGCGAGGCAGCGGCCTCTGTCGCCTGCTGAATCGCGGAACCGGCACTCATCCCTTGCGCGTACTTACTGAATGAGTTCTTCGGCTGCAACGTCTGCAACTGCGCCGTCTGGTTGCTCTCAAACTGCGGACGCTGTGTTGCCTGCCCGCCCTGCTGCGGCTGACTCGAGGGCGGATTCTGCGCCATCGCCTGCGGAGAAGGCTGCGCTGTAGGTGGGCCGCTTGGGCCCGGCCGACCTGGGGGTGGGGTCGCGAGGATCTTCTGCAATTCCTTCGGATCCAGTTGCGGGCGCCGCGACATTGCGATGCGATCCTTATCAGATGCGATGTTCGTATTCGGCTTGCGCGGAACCTTCTGCAAATCCGGCGGCAGCGGCAGGAACGTGACATTCTTATCCTGCAATGGACTCACCGGGACAGCCACAACCCGGTGCCATCCAATTGTCTTCTCAATCAACGGCAGGTTCCACAGCGCGATGAACACCAGCAGGTGGGCGATGATCGACATCCACACTGCTTCGCGCTTTCGCGAGCGCTGCAGATCATCCTGTAGCTGGATGAGCAGGTGCGGTACCCGCGCATCCAGCTCCCTATACGCCGTTTCCCAGTCTTGTTGGTCGTAGAGCCCAAGTTGTTCCGGCTGGCTCTTCTCAGGCGGGGCGACCGGATCCTGGAATGGAATTTGCGTGATCGGCATGCGCTGGTTTAGCTAATGGGACTTAGCTGTATCCGCCTGTCGTTTAGAGACGTAATGCAGTCGCGGCGTTGCATCCGGCTGTCGTGGAAGTGCTGCCAACGGTGCGCGCTGCTCTACAACCAAGGTGTTTCTATTCTCGCATCTTTCGCGGGATTCTGCTCCTCCCATTTCGCACGCGCCTTTGGTCTGTAAATATATGTAAAAGCGCGAGGGATCTCACGGATCGCCACTCATAAAGCCACAGATTCCAAACGGGTAACCGTGAAAATCCGTGGGGATTAGGGACGGAATTTAGCTTTTCGCCTTTGCTGCTCCGACCAGCCCAACCTTCTTGGCATGCTCGCGAACAGCTCCCACAATCTCGAGCGCCAATGCCAGCGCTTGGCGGCCGTCTTCCAGCGAAACGACTGGCCTCGACCGCTGTCGCACGGCACGCAAAAAAGACCTCAATTCCGCATGCAGCGGCTCCTCGCTCGCGACCGGAAGCTTGTTGACGCCGATCTGCGGATTCACCGAAGGCATTCCCGCCGCAGCGCCGTCGGAGCCCACCGTGAAGACCAGCACTTCCTGGCGGCCGTAATCGAGGGAAACGTACTGCCGGGGCTGGAAGAATCGCAGCTTGCGCACGCGCTCGGTCGAAACCCGGCTGGCGGTGAAGTTGGCGATGCAGCCGGACTCGAACTCCAGACGAACATTGGCGATGTCTACCTTTCCGGACAGAACCGGAAGGCCCACGGCCCTCACCTCGCGTACCGGCGATTTGGCGAAAGCGAGGACGATGTCGAGATCGTGAATCATCAGATCGAGCACCACATCCACATCGAGCGATCGCGGAGTGAAGACGCTTAGCCGATGCACTTCGAAAAACATCGGCTGCGTCAGGATGGGCAGCGCTGCCTGCACCGCCGGATTGAACCGCTCAAGGTGTCCGACCTGCACAATTCTCTTATGTGCGGTCGCTAGTTTCGAAAGTTCCTCGGCCTCACTCAGGGTCGTCGCCAGGGGCTTTTCGATGAGCACGTCGACGCCTGCTTTCATCAGCTCGGACGCCACCGCAAGATGTTGCACAGTTGGGGCGGCGATCGAGGCAGCCTGCACCTCGCTGTGGGTGGTGACCAGCTGCATGACCGAGCCGAACGCCTTGCATCCGAACTCGCGTGCGACGGCGTCGGCGCGGCCGGTGTCCGGATCGACGACTCCCAGCAGCCGGACTGGTTCCCCTTGTTGTTCCAGCTCCTTGTAGATCCGGGCGTGATTTCGTCCAAAGACGCCCACGCCCACCACCGCGACGGAGATCGGATTTTCGGAAGGCAGGAGAATTTCTCGATGGCCGGTAGCCGCAAGGATTGTAAATCCAAACGCGCCAAAGAGCACCCGGCCAGTCGAGTAAGCTCGACCGGGAAGATGCCTCCAACCAACGACAAAAGAAGAGGATAACGAGGTGTCGCTGGCTCTTGCGGCGTGTGCGCCTGCCGCGTATGATGCACCGTTTGCACTTTGTGGATGAACCGGTCCAATGAATAAACCCGCACGAGGATCGCTGCTAGGAATCGAACATCTCGACACGAAAGAGATCGTGGGCCTGCTGAAACTGGCGCGCGGGATGAATCCGCAGAAGGCGCGTCCTCTGCTGCGGGGCAAGCGGGTCGTGCTTTTGTTTTACGAATCGTCTACCCGGACGCGATCTTCCTTCGAATTCGCCGCCAAGTCGCTGGGGGCGACGACCACACTGGTGCAGTCGACGGGATCGAGCATCGAGAAAGGCGAGTCGGTGATCGATACCGGATACACGCTACGAGCGGTGGGAGCGGACTGCATCGTGATGCGGCATCCTTCGGCGGGCGCGCCGCACCTGATGGCGATCCACCTCGATATCCCGATCATCAATGCCGGGGATGGAATGCACGAGCATCCTTCGCAAGCCCTGCTGGATGCGCTCACAATTCTCAAGCACAAGAAGTCCTTCAAAGGGCTGCAAGCGACGATTATCGGAGACATCTTCCATAGCCGTGTCGCGCGCAGCGCATGTCACCTGCTGACGCGCTTGGGAGTGAAGATCACGCTGTGCGGTCCGCCGGAGTTTGTGCCGGAGGTGGCGGCGACGCTTGCGCCTGGGTTGCGCGTAACGCGTCACATTGAAGATGCGCTGCGCGGGACCGATGTCGTGATGCTGCTGCGGGTGCAGAAAGAACGGCTGGCCGGTCAGAAGATTCGCCTCCAGGATTACATTGCGCGCTATCAGATGACGGTGGCGCGGCTGAAGCTGGCCAAGCGGGATGCAATCGTGATGCATCCGGGGCCGATTATCCGCGGACTGGAATTGACGGCGGAAGTGGCGGATGGCCCGCAGTCGGCGATCGTCGAGGAAGTGCACAATGGCGTGCCGACGCGGATGGCGATTCTAGCGCGTGCGCTGGGGAAGGCGCGATGAGGTCGGCAACTTCTATTCCGCGGATGTACGCGGATCAACGCGGATTGAAACATGCAGAGCTTACTGAGAGACTGATCGGCATTTTCTTTAACTTATACAACGAAATAGGGCATGGGTTCTTAGAATCTGTTTACGAGCAGGCTTTCTCACTTGTCCTCGCAGAAAACGGCATTTTCTTCGAAAGGCAAATTGCGATTCCGGTTTGGTTCCACGGGCAGAAGATTGGCGAATTTCGCGCTGACCTTCTGGTGGACAGGAAGGTCTTGATCGAACTCAAGACGGGGCGCGACATAGACTCTGCGTGGGAAAAGCAACTGCTGAACTATCTTCGTGCTACTGACGTCGAAGTTGGCCTCCTGTTCAATTTTGGGCCGACTGCACAATTCAAGCGCTACGTATTCGAGAACGAGAGAAAAAATCCGCGAAATCCGCGTGAATCGGCGGAGAAGAAGTTGCCCGGGAGCTGCAGATGAGTCGACAAGAGACCAAGAGCACGCTCATCAAGGGCGGGCACCTCATCGATCCGGCGGCGAAGATCAATGCGCCGATGGATGTGCTGCTGCGGGACGGGCGCGTGGCCGAGGTTGCGCTGCCGAACAAGATTCGCGGTGGGTGGGACGAGAAGTTTGACGCGAAGGGTTTGATCGTGGCGCCGGGATTCATCGATCTGCACGTGCATTTAAGGGAGCCGGGCCAGAGCTACAAGGAGACGATTGCGAGCGGGACATCCGCCGCTGCCGCGGGCGGGTTTACGTCAGTTTGCACGATGCCCAATACTGCACCGGTGGTCGACACCGCCGAGTGGGTGAGCTGGCTGCGGCAGCCGGAGCGGGGAGCCGTGGTGAATGTGTTTCCGATTGCCGCGGCAACGCGCGGAAGCAAGGGAGGAACGCTCACCGACTTCAGTGCGCTACAACGCGCGGGCGCTGTCGCCGTGACCGATGATGGCAAACCGATTCTCGATGACGACGTCATGCGCATGGCGCTTCGGCTCGGTGCGGAACTCAATTTGCCGGTTGTGCAGCACGCCGAAGACACGCGCATAACTGAGAATTGCTCGATGCATGCTGGCCCGACCAGCTTCCGTCTGGGACTGCGGGCCATGCCGGGGACAGCCGAAGCCACGGTTGTAGATCGCGACGTCACGCTCGCGCAGCAGATTCGAGAATCGCGGCTGCACGTGGCGCACCTTTCCACCTCGGACGCGCTGAAGGCGGTAAGGCGGGGGAAGCGCGCCAAGGCGCGAGTGACGTGTGAAGTCACGCCGCACCATTTCACTCTGATCGATGAGAACGTGGGCGAGTATGACACAAGCTTCAAAATGAATCCGCCGCTGCGTTCTGCGACCGATCGTGAAGCCATTCTGGTAGCACTGGCGGATGGAACTGTCGACGCCATCGCCACGGATCACGCCCCGCATGCGCTGCATGAAAAACAAGTTGAGTTCGAGCGCGCTGCTTTTGGCATCACCGGACTGGAAACGGCGTTGGGGCTGGCGGTTACGCATCTGTACCGGGCACACAAGATCCCTCTGGCACGGATCATCGAGCTCTTCACCTCAGGGCCAGCCCGGGTCTTCGACCTCAACGGACGCGGGTCGCTGGTTCGCGGCAGTTTTGCCGACGTCACCATCTTCGATCCGAGGAAACGCTGGACCTTCGAAGCTGCAAACTCGCGCTCGCTCTCGCGCAACACGCCCTTCGACGGCTGGCAGTTGACGGGGAAGGTCGTAGCGACGATCGTTGCGGGAAAAATCGTCTACGGCATGTAATTAACGCTCGTCAGACACGTCAAATACTCTGTGGCTACTACACGTTGCTCCTCAAAGAATGGAGGTTGTAATGTTTCGAGCGGCCAGATTTCTTCTTCCAGCCATCTTTTTGTTCGCCCTTTTGGCGTCCGCCCAAACTAGTATTCCGACGTCGCCCGCTACATCCTCAAACACAGCCTTGCAATTTGATGTCAAGGCTGCAGTCGATGCGTATCTCGCCAAAATGCCGGCCGAGCAGCGCGCCCGATCCGACTCCTACTTCGAAGGAGGGTACTGGCTCATTTGGTGGGATTTCCTGGCCTCCGCTTTCGTGCTGTGGCTCATGCTGCGCTTCCGCTGGTCGGCCAAAATGCGAAACCTTGCCGAGCGGATCACGCGCTTTCGGCCGCTCCAGACCGCGTTGTACTGGGTACAGTTCATTCTTGTATTTTCCCTCCTGACATTTCCTCTGGGTATCTACGAGGGCTACTTCCGCGAGCACAAATATGGACTCTTGAATCAGAACTTCGGCGAGTGGATGCGCGATGAGCTGGTTGGTTTGGCAGTCGGCATTGTACTCGGAGCAATACTGATGGTGCCCTTGTTCGGGCTGGTTCGGCGGGTCGGGAAGAATTGGTGGGTATGGGGCGCCGTGCTGATGATTGTGTTCGGTGCATTCGTGAGCCTGATTGCCCCGGTTTACATTGCACCGCTCTTCAACAAGTACAAGAGCCTGGAAAACGTCCGAGTCAAGGACTCGATCTTGCAGATGGCCCGCGCTAACGGCATTCCCGCCAGAGATGTCTATGAGTTCGACGCATCGCGCCAATCGAACCGTGTAAGCGCCAACGTCAGCGGTTTCGCCAGCACGATGCGAATCTCGCTGAACGACACCCTTCTGAAGCGCTGCACGCTGCCTGAAATCGAAACCACGATGGGGCACGAGATGGGACATTACGTCCTGAATCATGAGTACAAAGGGCTGGTGATCAGTGGAGTGCTGATATTGATAGGCTTTGCATTCGTGAACTGGGGGATTAATTTTGCGCTGGCGCGATGGGGCTCGGCGTGGGATATTCGCGGGATCACGGATGTGGCGGTGCTGCCGCTGGCCGCGATTCTGTTCTTCTCCTATCTGTTCGTCACAACGCCCATCAGCAATACGGTCACTCGTACCATGGAATTTGAAGCGGACATGTACGGGCTGAATGCCGCCCAGCAGCCCGATGGAGAAGCGAACGTCGACATGATGCTCGGGGAATATCGCAAGCTGGATCCCGGGCCGATCGAGGAATTCATCTTCTACGATCATCCCAGCGGGCGCACCCGCATTACGGCGGCGATGCGCTGGAAGGCCGAGCACCCGGAAACAGCGTCTGCCGAGGAACTGAACCGGCAGCTCTTTGAGAATCAGAAGAAGTGAAACCGACCCGGGGTGGGTCGGTTTCCTGAGGAGGGTGCCACACACCCCCGCCGCGCTTCTCCCCTGTCCCAGGCAGGGGAGAAGCCGCGGAGTCTGGTTCTACTTCGCTGTCGGCGGAGGTACAACCTCCTGCAGCCTCGGGTTCTCGCGCAAGCGGCTGAACTCCTCGTCTTTGTAGACGTTCGCCAGATTGCGGTAGCCATCTTCCTTAGCCCGCTTCAGGCACTGCAGGCAGCCATCGATGTCGCCGCGCTTGGCGTAGGCCTTGGCCAGCAAGTAGGAATACTGCGCGCGCTCCTCGGGGCTCGAGATCTGCGCCGAGACGCCGGTCCGGTTGTCATGGCGGAGGGCGTCAGGGTCGAGTTCCATAGCTCGGATGTACTCTGCGATAGCGCGTTCCATCTTCTTTTGGCTGAACCATGCGGCTCCAAGATTCACGTGGAAGGTCGCATCAGTCTCGTTCAGGGCGACGGCCTTCTTGAAGTACTTTGCCGCTGAGCCGTAGTTTTTTTGCATGTAATACACTGCGCCAACGTTGTTGACGGCTTCCGCGTACTTGGAATCCACCTTTACGGCTCGCTCGAAATTCGTCCGGGCCAAACTCAGGTCGTCCTTGCGAAGCTCAGCGAGTCCGAGTTTGTTATAGAGGACGGCGTTCTTGCGATCTTTCCGAAGTGCCGCCTGAAAATAGTCGATCGCCAGGACGTAATCCTTTGCGGCGCGTGCCTGGTCACCGGCCTTTTCCAGTTCGGCGACCGTCATCGTATCCATCTTGATAGTGCCCTGCTCGGGGGCCGGAGTGGCAGCGCTGTATCTCGACAGCGTCATCAACATTGCCAGCAACATGATCTTGAGTATGGTGTTCCGCATATTGGCCTCTTTCTCGCGAGTGCCCAGGTTCGGGCGTCCTGCTCTCCGCGACTGAACTAGTTATCCCGCGATTGACGAATTGCTACAACGCTATATCCGCTACCGGAGGTTAGGTAGCCACAATTAACATTGTGAAGACCGATAAGTTTTCCGCACGCAAGCACTTATTGAAGGAGATGCGAAAGACAACACGCCGCTAACGGGCTGATAACAAAGGAGGGTTACAGGGGTTAAGTAACCGTTTGCAGGAACCGGAATCTCAGAACAGGCGTATAAAGGGAGCAGAAGGCGCGCAATTCCAGAGTGAGGGAGGTTCGGGGTGCCTTCGACCACGACGGTGTCGATATCCTGGGAAGAAGAACGGGCTGAGTTGCAGGCCGTGTTGCGGTCGCCTGTCTTTGCACGATCCCCGGCCCTAAGTCACCTTCTTTCTTATCTCTGCGAGAAAACCTTCGCAGGACAAACCGATCAAATAAAGGAGTACACCGTCGCTCTCGACGTGTTTGATCGCCAGGATTCGTTTGATCAGGATACGGATTCGATTGTGCGGGTGCAGGCGAACCGGCTCCGCAAACGCCTGGGCGAGTATTACGCCGGAGAGGGATCTGCACACCCGCTGCACATCACGATTCCGGTCGGGCAGTATGTGCCCCTGTTTCAGCGGATCGCGCATGTTCAAGCCAATCCCATAGCTCCAAATCTCGACGAGAAGCCTCCTGCACCGGAAACCGGGCGACATAGGAACTCGCGCCCGTTCTGGTTCATGGGCGCAGCTGTCCTTTTGTTATGTGGATTGGTGGCTGCCGCATTTTGGGTTGGGAAGAGACATAGGACCGCGTCAGTAGCTACTCCTTCTTACTCTGACTCACAGCCGCTTGCCGAACCTTCGGTCGGGCTGCCCGTTGGAGAGGAAGTCCATATCCTGTCCGGATCGAGCCGCAAGTACGTCGATCACGCGGGCAAGGTGTGGAATCCGGATACTTACTTTTCCGGCGGAAGCGCGGCGCAAAGTTCGGTGCAGCACATCTGGCGGACGCAGGATCCGATCATCTATCGCAGCAGCCGCCAGGGGGACTTCACCTACAACATTCCACTCAAGCCGGGAACGTACGAACTGCGCCTGCACTTCGCAGAGACTCAGTATGGCCCGGAGAACGCGGGTGGAGGCGGCGAGGGCAGCCGCACCATGACGGTGACTGCGAATGGCGAGACTGTGCTCAGAGACTTCGACGTGTTGGCCGATGCGGGAGGCGAACGGACGGCAGAAGTGAAAGTCTTTCCAGACATCTCTCCGGCCAGCGATGGTCAACTCCATCTCAGCTTCTCGGGAAGGAATGGCAGCGCGATGCTATCGGCGATCGAGATCCTGCCCGGAGTGCGCGGGCAGATTCGTCCGGTGCGCATCGTAGCGCGCGACGTGCCTTACTATTCGAACGACAGCCGCTGGTGGAGTCCAGATGCTTACTTCAAGGGTGGACAGATCAGCAGCAGTCAGGAGCCGGCGCAGGAAACGGACGATCCAGAGTTCTACGAGACCGAGCGCTGGGGACATTTTTCGTATGCGATCCCAGTCCCGCCAGGCAAGTACACCGTGACGTTGCACTTTATCGAACATCATGCCGCGCCGGGGAATGCGGAGGTTCCGCAAGCCGACGCGTCCGGAAATTCGCAAGATCGCGTGTTTAACGTCTTCTGTAACGGGAAGACGGTGCTGGCGCAGCTGAATATTCTTGATGAGGTGGGGGAGAACCGGCCTCTGGTGCACAAGATCAAGGGCCTGGAGCCCAACGCGCAAGGGAAGCTGTTGCTGGAATTCGTGCCGGTGACGCGGTATGCGACGGTCTCGGCGATCGAGGTGGTGCCCGAGTAGGAGTGCAGTCGTAAGACCCAGCCACTGCGGGACTGATGTGGGGACAGCCGCCTTCGGCTGTCTGGCTAGCGCGAAGCGCAGCCGAACTAAGACGCTCAGTTTGTCAGGATTCCTATCCGCCTCCCGACTGTTTTCAGGACTTCCAGCGCCTTCTCCAACTCATCTTTCGTGTGCGTGGCAGTCATGATGGTGCGGATGCGGGCCTTGCCCTCTGGCACTGTCGGAAACGCGATGCCCGTGCCCAGAACGCCTTCTTTGAATAACTCGCGCGAGAAGTCCATCGTGAGTTTGCCGTCGCCAATGATGATCGGGGTGATCGGAGTCTCGCTGGCGGGAGTGGTTTTGCCACCGATGTCGAATCCGAGCAGGCCGAGCTCTTTCTTCCAGAAGCGGGTATTCTCCCAGAGTTTTTCCATGCGCTCGGGCTCCTCCTCGAGGACGTCGAATGCTGCGATGCACGTTGCCGCAACCGACGGCGGGTGCGACGTCGAGAACAGGAACGGGCGAGCGCGGTGATAGAGGAAATCGATCAGGTCCCGGGTGCCGCAGACGTATCCACCAAGGGCGCCGATTGCTTTTGAGAGCGTGCCAACCTGGATATCCACGCGGCCGTGCATCTTGAAATGATCGATGGTGCCGCGCCCGTTGCGTCCCAGGACGCCTGAAGCGTGGGCATCGTCGACCATCATGATGGCGCCGTACTTTTCGGCGAGGTCGCAGAGCGCGGGCAGCGGGCCGATGTCGCCGTCCATGGAGAAGACGCCGTCGGTGATGAGCAGCTTCTTGCCGGGCTCGGCCTTCACGCTGGCGAGCTGCTCTTCGGCATGCGCCATATCTTTGTGGCGGAAAACGAGAATCTTGGCCTTCGAAAGCCGCGCGCCGTCGATGATGGAAGCGTGGTTGAGCGCGTCGGAGATGATGAAGTCGTCTTTCCCCAGGACTGCAGATACCGTTCCCGCATTCGCCGCGAAGCCCGATTGGAAGACGACGCAGGCCTCGACGTTTTTGAAGCGGGCGATTTTCTCCTCCAGCTCCATGTGGATCTTCATCGTGCCGGCGATGGTGCGCACGGCGCCTGATCCCACACCGAGCGTGCGCGTTGCTTCCAGAGCGGCCTCGCGCAGCTTGGGGTGCGTAGTCAGGCCGAGATAATTGTTCGACGCAAGATTAATGACCCTCTTCCCGTCGAACGTGCACACCGGCGCCTGTTCGTCTTCAAGCACGCGCAGTTTGAAGTGCGTGCCCTTAGCCTTGAGCTCGTTGAGCTGGTCGGTGAGGTAAGAAAGCGGGTTGGTGCGGGTTGCGGTAGCCATGGGCACCTCGGGAACTTCTTTTCCGCGGATTGCGCGGATCAACGCGGATTGAATCTTTTCACAAGTCTAATACCGCAAGCTGATATTGCGGATCCGCGTTCATCGGCGTGAATCCGCGGAAGAGAAGTTCGCGGGCAAAAGCGCCCGCGCCACACGGTCTCACCTTACCCCGTTCGGGTACACCAGAATCTTGCTGGCCTCCCCGGTCCTCAGGCGCTCCATGGCTTTGCCGAAATCCTTCATCGAGATGCGGTCGGTGATCGCCGGATGCAGATTGAGCTTGCCAGCCTTCAGCAGCGCGGTCATCTGGTACCAGGTCTGATACATGCGACGGCCGTTGATGCCCTGGATGGTGATGCCTTTGAAAATGATGTCTTCGGAGAAGTTCAGCTGGATGGGCTTGGAGGTCAGCCCTAGAAGCGAGATGCGTCCGCCGCGGCGCACGATATCGAAGGCTGTCCGGATCGAGTCAGGGTGACCGGCCATTTCGAGTACAACATCGACTCCGAGGCCTCCGGTCTTTTCCATCACGATGGCGCGCACATCTTCTTTAGCAGGATTGAGCACGTAGTCGGCCTGCATCTCACGGGCGATCTTGGCACGGTGCTCATTGACTTCAATCGCGAAGACGGAGGTCGCCCCGACAGCCTTGGCTACAGCAATCGAGAAGAGTCCGATCGGTCCGCAGCCGGTGATTGCCACCGTCTTGGCCGCGATCTCTCCCGCAAGAACGGTGTGCACAGCATTGCCTAGCGGATCGAGAATCGAGGCGTACTCCAGCGGAATGGCGGGATCAAGCTTCCAGATATTCGACTCGGGAATGACCACGTACTCAGCGAAGGCCCCGTTGGCATCGACGCCGATGATCTTCACGTTCTGGCAGATATGGGCCTCACCGGTGCGGCACTGCAGGCACTTGCCGCAGGCGACGTGCATCTCGGCGGAAACGAAATCGCCTTCCTTGACGCTTGTGACCTCGTCGCCGAAAGCCACGACCTCGCCGCAGAACTCGTGCCCGGGAATCAGCGGAGGATGGATGCGGTTCTGCGCCCAGCGGTCCCAGTTGTAGATATGAAGATCGGTACCGCAGATGGATGCGACTTTGACTTTTACGAGGACATCGGTGCGGCCGAATCCGGGGATCTTTACCTCACGAACATCAGCCCCGGGTGCCGCCTCTGGCTTGACGACGGCCAGCATTGTTCCAGCCATGATTGCCACCTATAAATTCGATGCAAAAACGCCACAACCAAAACGTATGATTCTAGCACCGTGACGACCACGCCAACCGACCGAGCGGTTTGTTTCGTAGTGTCGAGATCCGGTTAAACCTCAAGAACTGTCAATCAATTGCAAAAACACAGGCCCCCGAATATGCCTTCGCATCTGGATGTGCATCGAAGGTTCGTTCACGGAGAGGAATGACTCAGTGATTGCCCGATTTCTTGCAAGCTTGATTACAATAAGCTCAGTTTTCAGCGGTGCGCTGCTTTGTGCTTCTGATGTTCCGGTCCGCTACAAGGAAGGCCTGACCCACGGCTTTCTCGTGCTCAGCACGCTGGAAGGGAATCCGATTGCGGCTGGCGACGTCACTGAGGTGGCTCAGGGCAACAAGGTGACGATTCATCTGGTGATTCATTTCAAAGATGGATCTCTGCAGGATGAGACCACCGTCTTCTCGCAGCGTCAGAAGTTCTCCCTGATCAGCTATCGTCTGATCCAGAAGGGCCCGACGTTTCCACATCCAACGGAGATTTCGGTGGTGACCGCTACCGGGCAGGTCAAAGTGCAATATACCGATGACAAGGGGAATGAAAAAACCGAAAATGAACACCTCAAACTGCCGTCTGACCTCGCCAATGGATTAGTCCTGACCCTGCTCAAGAATCTGCAACCGGGGAGCGAGCCGCCGCAAATGTCAATAGTGGTGGCTACTCCCAAGCCACGCATCGTAAAGCTTTCCATCAGTTCGCAGGGGAAGGATCCATTCACTCTTGCCGGATCGCGGCGCGAGGCGCTGCATTACATAATTAAAGTTGAGATCGGAGGACTCGCGGGACTCGTGGCGCCATTGCTGGGCAAGCAGCCTCCGGACGGACATATCTGGATTATCGGTGGGGAAGCCCCGACGTTCGTCAAATCAGAGACGCTGTCGTACCTCGGTGGTCCTTTGTGGCGCACGGAATTGGTTTCTCCCGTCTGGCCTCGGTCGGAGAAAGCCGAGCCCAAGAATGCGGACGCGGAGAAGCGATGAAGTCCTCGGTTGACTGGAACCGGCCGGTCTTGCCGGTACAATGACGAGGTGCCGTCCAGCTTCTCGGCAAATCTTCGGTCAACTGCGTTAGTCGCCCTGGTGTCATACGGTGCGGGTCTGGCGATGTCGCAGGACCGCGAGAACAGGCCGCGCCAGGACTTTACCAGGCGCCTGGTTGCCGCGGCGATGGAGCGTACTCATCACTCAGTCCGCTATATTTCCACTTACGTGCGCATTCCTTATCCGGGCGGAGATGTCCCTGCCGATACCGGTGTCTGCACGGATGAAGTCATTCGATCGTATCGGGCGGTGGGAGTTGATCTGCAGAAGGAAGTGCACGAGGACATGGTGCAGAATTTTGGCGCGTATCCGAACAAGCGGCGTTGGCTGCTGGCCCATCCGGATTCGAACATTGATCACCGCCGCGTGCCGAACCTCATGGTGTTCTTTCACCGCAAGGGAGAATCGCGGCCAATTACGACCAAGGCCGCCGATTACGCGCCCGGTGATCTGGTGACCTGGGACCTTGGCGGCGGTGTGCCGCACATCGGGATTGTGGTGGATCAGAAGTCAGGCGGAAGCGGGCGCTACATGGTGGTGCACAACATTGGCGAGGGGCCGAAGATGGAGGATGTTCTATTTAACTGGAAGATCACAGGCCATTACCGGTACTTCGGGCCCGGAAAACTAACTCTCCCGCTTCCCGCCTGCTATTTTTCTCGAAGCACCCCGCGGTCGAACTTCTCAGTGGACACCGAGTTCTTCTGATTGAACTCCTCCGATTTACCTCTCGGAATGCTCAGCGTCTTCCACTCACTTGAGCGCAGATGCTTGGCCATGAGCACGATTTGTCCGAGGTGCTGCGCGTAGTGAGCGATCTGCCGGTTGACTGCCTGCAACACGGTGTGGGGCTCGCCGCGAATCGTAACGGTGCGCATCACGTCTTCGGGCTTGAGTGGATCGAGCGCCCCGAAAACGCACGCCCATCCTTCTTCCCACCAGGTCATCACTTCGCCGCGCGTCGTCACAGGACCGATTTCAAATTCGTGGTCGCGGAAGCGATCCGGCTTCTCTCCGTCGCTGGTGAGAAAATCGGTGAAGCGGGAGCGCATATTACCCGCCAGATGCTTGACGATAATCGCGATGGAGTTCGCCTCCGGATCAAGCGTAACGAAGAAGTCCTCGTCACGCAGCTGGCTCATCGCGCCTTCACCCATGCGCTTGTGCCCGCGCAACTGGCGGCGCGCTTCTTCGAGATAGTGAGTCGCCGCATCGGTCATATCACTACACCTCCGGGACGTAGGTGCGCATCATTCACGCAACATCGATTGGATTCGACGAGTATTGTCTGGTTGCAGAAGCTGCGATCCTAAGCTCCTCCCCATCCGCCGCCGCCCGGGGTTTCAATCCGGATACGCTCGCCCTTGTGCAGGCGTGTGCTGAACTTTCCGGGCATCGATTCCAGCGAGCCATCGTGGCGCACAACTATGGCTTTCCCCGCAGCGCCGTCTTCGGCGCCTGCCAATCCCCAAGGACCGCGCGAGCGGCGGTCGGCGAGCAGTGTTACCTCACAGTCCGCGAGCACTTCGATTTCGCGGATGATCCCGTCTCCACCACGAAATTTGCCAGCGCCGCCGCTGCCTGAGCGCAAGCAATAGGAGCGCACGCGCAGCGGGTACGCGTACTCCAGCGCCTCGGCAGGTGTGTTAAGCGAATTTGTCATGTGCGTGTGCACACCCGAGACACCAGGCTTGCCCGGGCGCGCGCCCATACCACCGGCAATCGTCTCGTAGTAAGTAAAAGGCTGACCCGAGCGTGGATCGGTGCCGCCAATGGTGAGATTGTTCATCGTTCCTGAAGCGGCCGCCGGAACGCAGTCGGGAAGTGCCTGTGCCAGCGCACGCAGCAGCACGTCAACGATCCGCTGCGAGGTCTCTACGTTTCCGCCCGCTACGGCGGCGGGCGGCCGCGCATTCACAATCGTTCCTTCCGGCGCGATGACGTGAATGGGCCGCATCAGTCCGGCCGCTGCAGGGACATCCTCGGTCAGAAGACAACGGAAGACGTAGAAGCAGGCGGAGTAGGTGATGGCCGCAACTGCATTGACACTGCCTTCCACCTGCAGATCGCTCCCAGTGAAATCGACTGTGACTTGAGTAGTGCCGGCGTCTCCGCGGGCTGTCGCAGCGGCATCGTGCTGCCGCTTCCCGCCACGTGCATGAACCGTGATCGCGACGGCAATCCTGATCGGGCGCTCCGTGATGCCATCGCCATCCAGATAATCCTCGGCTCGGTACTCGCCGGCCGGGACGCGCCGCAGAAACGCCCGCATCAGTTCCTCGGCGTACTCGAGCAAATCACCCGCGGCTCGCTTGGCCCGTTCCACGCCATAGCGCGCGCAGACCTCGCGAAGCCTTTCGGCGCCGGTGTGACAGGCTGCGATCTGCGCACCGAGGTCGCCCTCGCGCTCCTCGGGTGTGCGTACATTGTTGAGCAGCATCGCCAGAACGTCGCGATCGGTGACACCCGCGCGCATCAGTCTTACGGGAGGGATGCGCACGCCTTCCTGGTAGATCTCGCGGCAAAGGCCCATCGATCCGGGATAGGCTCCGCCCACGTCGGCGTGGTGAGCGCGCGAAGCAACGTAGAAATCTGGACGTTTGGGGCTCCGCAACCCGCGTTGCTGAATGTAGACCGGCGCGACCAGGGTGATGTCGGGCAAATGTGTTCCGCCCTGGAAGGGATCATTGAGCATCACCACGTCGCCCGGTCCCATCGGCCCGGCATCAATCGCGGCTTGTACAGACATCGGCATCGATCCGAGATGCACGGGCATGTGATCGCCCATGGCAATGACTTGTCCGCGGCTGTCGAAGACGGCACAGGAGTAGTCGCGGCGCTCTTTGATATTCGCAGAGAAGGCGGTTCGGCGAAGTGCCGCGCCCATCTCCTCAGCGATAGAGTGGTAAAGGTTCTTGAAGATTTCCACTTCGACGGGATCGCGCATGACGCGATGTTAGCAGTCGTTGATCGATGGTTGTTAACCGTTCCCAGACACCTGTGGCATCGGCTTCGGTTTGGCCAACGACGAACGACGGACGACCACCGACAAGAATTCCCCTGAAAAATGAAGAATTCTATTGACACTTTATTAATACTGCCGCAATATCTTGTGTTATAGGACCCTCCCATACCACGAGTAGGGTTGGTCTTTCAGGATAAGGGCCCAAAGTCGTTAACCCTTGCAAGGGAAAATCGTTCACGGAGGCACCTTCAATGGCAACCAAGAAGAAGGCAAAAAAGAAGAAACACTAACCGGCAGCGAGACGATACTCGCATACGCTACGATTTTTCACTGGCCTCTTGAGAGAAGCACCTCTTAAGAGGCTTTTCCGTTGATGACGCGGAACATCCCGCAGGATTGACCGAGGACGTAGAATTGACAGAGCCGCGGGCAACTTGCCGCGCGCACGGTCTCATCCCACCCGGCATCGAATTTCGTTCGGAGGTGCATCGTGACTGGATCTCGTTTGCTCTCAGTCGGGCCTCTCTCGCTTCTCTCTCTGGCGGCTTTGAGTTGCGGTAGCGGCCGGCAACTGCAAAGCGTAAAGCTCGATCCTCCTGCGGCTACCAGCCAGGCGCAATTCACAGCGACGGGGACATTCAGCGAGCCACCCTCGCCTGCGCAACTTACCAGCAAGGACGTCTTGTGGTGCATGGGGAGCAGCGACGGGCATTGCGTGGGGAATGCCAACCCAGGCGGCAGCGTCGACCAGAACGGGCGGGCGCAGTGCCTGCCATTGTTCACAGGAACAGCCGTAGTTCTGGCCGGGAAACCGATCAAAGATCCTTCGCCCATGCCTGATGCCGGTCCGAAGATGAAGGTATTTGGATCGGCGCAGCTGACATGTCCTTAAGAGCGATGGAAATTGTGCGATTCTTCGCTCGACCTGTGTCACAATAGGCGGAAGACGCGGCATTCATCGCGCGATTCGGCATGGCGACGAGGAAGAAGAGCACCGGAAAGCACGCGGCGAATGAAGTCCTCATCCCCGATAAGCTGTATTTTCGGATCGGCGAAGTGGCGACGCTTTGCCGGCTGCCGGCGTATGTGTTGCGCTTCTGGGAATCCGAGTTCTCTCAGCTGAAACCAATCAAGAGCAGCACCGGTCAGCGCATGTATCGCAGGCGCGACGTCGAGAGCGTGCTGCGCATCAAGCAATTGCTTTACGAGCAGGGATTCACGATTTCCGGCGCGCGCCAGCAGTTGCGCGCGGAGACGAAGTCGGACAAGTCGCAGACTGCAATACCGTTCCCCACGCAGTCAGCGCCAGAGATTCAACACATTCGGCAAGGGCTGCGGGAGATTCTCGATCTGCTCTCGGCTCGCCGAACTGGATAGCGAATTTCTACCGCATAATCACGCTTCCACCCAATTCCTACGCTCCAAGATCGTCGGCGGTTCGTAGGTCTTTCCCCGCGACAGACGCTTCTCTTCGCGGCGCGTGCTCCACAGTAGCACGGGGCCGAGCACTACGGGCATCATGCGCGAGACGATTCCCGATTCTTTCCTGAACTCTTCCCGGAGCGCACGGATCTGTTCGCTGACTTTCCCGTCAACTTTCCGGAACTGGTGTTCCATCGCCCACAGCGCAGAGCTGTACACGCCATTGAGCTTGTGCATTTCGCGGGCGAAGCGCTCGCGAACGCGCGCATCCGGCCAATCTTTGTAGCGTTTCCATCCGGCCAGCAGGGTGCGTGAGATACGGTACAGACTGGGACCGTTGGCTTCGAAGTCGCGCCAGAACGCCCAATCTAGGAAGCGTTTGGAGTCGTCACGCGAAATGGTGGCGTGCCGGAAATTGAACTTGAATTGGCCGTGGACATCGGCGAAGTCGACGTCGCGCAGCATGCGCCCTTCTTCCGACATCTGCTGATACAGCGGTGTGCCCGGCACAGGCGTATACAGCATGAACTGATGAAAGTCGGTGTCGTGGGAAACTGCGTGCTCGATTTCCGCGACAATGTTCTCCGGAGTGTGATGTTCCAGCCCAATGATGGTCGATCCCTGTACGCGAATGCCGTGCTCACGGAGTTCGCGCGTGAGTTGCCGTGTGTCGGTGCCCTGCAGCTTGTTGTAGCTGGCCTGAGGGGATTCGAGGCCCATCCACAGCCAGGAGACGCCGAGTTCCACCAGTTCCTGCATCGTGTACTTGCGAATCGCATTGGCGGAGGCGAAGACCGACATCGACCAGGACTTGTGCGCTTCCTTCATACGCTCCAGCAGGCGCATGGCGCGTTCGCGATGCAGCAGGAAGTTCTCGTCCATGACGAAGAACGACTTCACTTTTAGCTCGGATTCCATCTGCTGCATGACTTCGAACAGCTCGTCGCCGGTCTCGTAAAAGTTGACGAACTTACCCTTGCCTCCGAAGAAGGCCGAAGTCGTGCAGAAGTTGCATCCCATGGGGCAGCCGACCGAGGGGATGATGGTCGCGGCGGTGGCGCCCTTACGCTCGGGCAGGCGGATGCCCATGATGCGGGTCCGCATGCCGGAGACAATAGCCGGATGCCGGATTGGCGCGCTCTCGTCCTGGCCCAGGTAGCGCCGCATCCAGGAAACGCCTTCGCCGCGCACGATATGGTCGGCGTCGATCATCTTCTCGACCCCGGGTATAGCCGCCACGTGCCCGCCAATGACAATCGCCGAGTGCGGCGACAGCATGCGGATCATGCGGCACATCTCGCGCACCTTGGCGACATTCACAATGATCGAGGAGATTCCGATGACGTCATAGCGATGCGCGGTGATCTCGCGCTCGAAATCTTTCCGGGTAGGAAAGTCAAGGACGGTACAGGGGGCGGAGACGTTCGCCTGTATCAGCATGATTCCCCACGAACGATGGAACATGCGGAGCGAAAAGCTCCCCTGCGCGCGTGTGACCTGATTGTGATAGAGCTCCATCGGATTGATGGAGCGGCTGCCGAACTCATCGTCCTGCGCGTACGGTCCGAAGACCGAACTCAGCAGGATACGGGCTTGCGTTCCTTTGGGATGTCGTTCAACGCGGCTGGGACTTGTGACACTCGGGGTTTGGATTTCCACTTCTTCTCATCATCCGTTTCCCCCCACACGCCGTTACTCTCATCGTAGCTGTCTGGCGTCGCTCGCGAACTGCCTGGCGGAAGAAAACACAAAAAGATTACAAAGCGTGGGAAGTCGCAAAAAGCGGAACATGTAGCCCCGGACGCCTTCGTCCGGCGTTGCGCGCAACGTGCAATGAGGACGATTGATCGCGGGGAGTGGTGAAATGGAGTTCGGCTACAGCCACGCCATGCCTCGCTCCGCTCGGCGGCGGACGAAGGCGTCCGCCCCTACACAAGAAGGCGGGCTAACTTGAACGTTACTTGACTTCTGGCCTAGAATCGCATCCTGCCATGGCGACAGAGCCGTTGGAAGTCGAGCGGTTGGATCGGGGAGTGCTGAGCTTCCGCGGTCCGCTCACTATGGAAAACGTGACTCCGTTCATGAACGCGGTGCGCCGCGAGACTGCTCCGACGATGATTCTGGATTTTTCCGGTGTGCCTTACCTTGATTCTTCCGGCCTGGGATCGCTGGTCAGCGCCTGCACCTCGTGCGCCAAGGCCGGGCGCCGCATCGCGATCACCGGAGTCAATAAGCGGGTGCTGAAAGTATTTGAGATTACCAAGGTCGAGCAGATCCTGCTGATGTTCCCAACCTTGTCGGATGCCATCGAAGCGTTCACGAACGCAGGGACGGCGTAGAACGCCAGACTCTGCAGTTCGTAGTTTTAGGCGGCGTGGCCGGGCTTCGGCTTCTTCACCTGGCCGGCATTCGCCGCATCTAGCCGAATGCGGGTGACGCGTGTAGTTTCCTGCAGCAGTTCGCTCGTGAACTTGCCGCTTTCCCCTGCCATGACTTGACCTGCGGCCAGCGCGAAACGGAGCGCATCGGCCTGATCGTCGAAATAGAGAACGACTTGTCCCGACATGTACTTCTCCCCTTGGATGATCAGCCTCTTGCATAGACGTGCGGCTGGAAAGATCGATCGAACTGAAGAGCGCTTTCGACGATAGTGGCGCGAACCGAACCTTCTCACCATTCTGGGAGGTGGTGGCTTGAGCTAGAAGTGATTCTTTTGGTTCCATCGAACTCGGCAGGCCATCGCGGCGACAAGACGACCTGCGCAGCATGACAACCGATCCGTGCAGAACTCATCCGTCCCGGGACCAAGTCTCTGTCATTCCGTAGCGAAGCGAGGAATCTGATTGTTGCCGGGCCGCGTACCGGCTCATGCGACAGCAGATTCCTCAACGGCTAGCGCCGCTTCGGAAAGACAAATTGTATGGACTAGGAGGAGAGTGGTCAGTCCCGGTGTTGCCTAGGCGAGAATCCCGGCTTCGGCTATGATGCGGTAATCTTCATGACCCGCGCAGTCACCATCGTTCTTTTTCTCGGTCTAACAGTCTCGTTTGGGTTTGCCTCCGACAAGGCCGTTCTTGGTTCCTGGGAAGGAGACTCGAAGTGCACGGTTCCCGATTCACCTTGCCATGATGAGCACGTGCTGTATCAGATCGCGGTGGACAAGAAAGATCCCTTCCAGCTGAATCTCGATGGCTATAAGGTTGTCGAGGGGGCCCCGGAATTCATGGGAACTCTCGCATGCCGTTTTGAATCGAAGACCGCGGCGCTAAGTTGCACATCGAGTACCAAAGACAAGGACGATTGGGAATTCCACGTCATGGGCGATACCATGTCGGGCAGGCTGATGATCGATCAGGGCAAGACGCTATATCGTCGCATCACTCTTCGCAGGGTTCCGAAATAAATCCATGCCTGTTCTGATCTCCATGCTGCGTGGCGTGAATGTCGGTCCGCACAACCGGATCAAGATGGATGAACTGCGGGCGGTATATGAGTCGCTCAAGCTCGAGACTCCCCGCACCTACGTGCAGAGCGGCAACGTCATCTTCCGGACGAAAGAGAAGAACAGCAATCAACTGGCGCTGACAATCCGGGCGGCCATTGAAAAGAAGTTCAAATGCAGCCCCGAGGTGATCCTCCGTACGACCCAGGAACTGCGAAGGGCAATGGCTGCCACACCCTTTGCCGATCGGCCCGACCTGGAGCCGGGCAAGATCCTGGTGACATTCCTGGCGGCTGATCCGCCGCTTGAAGCTCGAGCTGGCTTTGATAAATTCAAGGATTATCCGGAGGAAGTGCATCTCAAGGGTCGTGAACTCTACATCTACTTCCCGAATGGAGCCGGTAAGTCCAAGCTCCCGTGGTCCGCAGTTGAAAAGCTTCTCAAGGTGACGGGCACGGCTCGCAACTGGAACAGCGTCCAAGCCATGCTCGCGATCGCCGAGGAGATGGAAGGCCAATGAAAGTCAGACCAGTGAGATCAGCGGTTGCCCTCGCAACTCTACTTGTAACCGTCGCCGGAGCGGACGCTCAAGAACACCGAATCACGGCGCGGGAAATCGTCACGGAAATCCAGAAGCAGGTTGGTGTCGAGTGGAAGAAGGACACCGTAGACACCTTCAAAGCGGGAAATCCGGACGCACCAGTGACCGGCGTCGCCGTGACCATGATGGCGACCATGGACGTTCTGCAGCGCGCCTCGGCGAAGGGACTGAATTTCGTGATCACCCACGAGCCCACGTTCTATGCGCATCTCGACACGCCGGAAGGAGTGCCGGAAGACGATCCGGTGTGGGCGGAGAAGCGGGCGTTCATCGAAAAGCACGGTATGGTGGTCTGGCGTTTTCACGATCACTGGCATATGCGCACGCCGGATGGAATCGAGGCCGGCAACGTGCACGCGCTGGGATGGGAGAAGTTTCAACGCGCCGACAACCAGTATCTATTCGTGATCCCGCAAACTACATTGAAGGAATTGGCGAAACAAGTCAGCGAGAAACTCGGCTCGTCGGTAGTGCGAGTCGTTGGCGATCCTGGCATGAAGATCACGAAGGTGGGATTCAGCCCGGGCGCAGCGGGATCGCAGCGTGAGATTCACGCTCTCGAACTAGATGACGTGCAGGTGCTGCTTGTAGGTGAGACGCGGGAGTGGGAGACAGTCGAGTACGTGGCCGATGCGGTGAGCGAAGGCCGAAAGAAGGCGCTCATTGTCATTGGACACATTCCCAGCGAGCAGCCCGGCATGGAGGAGTGCGCGCGCTGGCTAAAAGGTTTTGTGAAAGACGTGCCCGTGGAATTCGTGCCCGCCACCCAGCCGTTCTGGACAGTGAGTGAGAAATGAAACAGGAATGATCGGCTGTAGCTTCAGGTTGCATCGTGCGTCGGGATCGCGGCAAGGTTGAGAAGGAGCGAGCGGGGAATTTCCCCGCTCCTGTTCGCGAGCAGCCTCACTTCTTACTGCTGTGGACGCGCTCCCCTTCCGCCGTGGACGCAAACCCTGGGTCGGTCACCATGCCGCGGATTATGTTCCCCGATTGGCTCACGATAAACTGCGTATGCAGGTCGGGCATCCCCGCGATCACGATGGTCGACGTTCCGGTGCAGTCCGGGTTCACGGAGTAAGTGCCCGAGCCAGGGCGCCAACCCGGCGGCAGGTTGCGTTGGCCGCAACTGCGTCAACTTGCGTGAAGTTACCGTTACCATCAAACGTTTGCTTTGCAAGTCCATCCAGGAGCAGGGTAGACCCGTCCTGTAGGAATACTGTTGCGTGGATGGTAGAAGCATAGGTGCCCCTGATAGTCATATTGCTGCATGCACCGGCATGAGCTGCCAAGGTTGACGATGCTGCCAGGGCAAGAGTTAGCAAGAACAACGAAATGCGAAATTTCATAGTGCCTCCCATTTTTTTCTTCCGAGTTCAGATTTGGATACTGGACGTCGATTGAATCCCCAAGTCTGGCCGCACATTCGCACGGCTCACAGGGGCGATCAATGCACTGAAGGTGAATCGAGTGGTGAACCGGAGGTGAACTCTGCAACTCTGCTATAACGCGGCAGTTAGCCGCATACCAACAGCCGAATTTGACCAGCCTTAGGGGAAATTAAGGTACACTTCCATCACTTAGTCGAGGTTTAAGTTGGCTACCTACGGTTCTCTGCGCCGGGCGTGCGCACGATTTGACTCCTTTCAGGTCGACCTGAGCAGCCGCGAACTGTTCCGCTCGGGTGTGCGGGTGCCGATCCAGGAGCAGCCCCTCCAGGTATTACATCTGCTCTTGGAGGCGGAGGGTAAGGTCGTCACGCGCGAGCAACTGCGGAGAGCCCTTTGGCCGGACGACACCTTCGTTGATTTCGAACACGGGGTGAACACTGCCGTGAAGAAGCTGCGGCAGGCGCTCGAAGACTCAGCCGAAGGCCCAAAGTTCGTCGAGACACTGCCCAAGATCGGCTACCGCTTCATCGCCCCAGTGGAATGGGTGGCCGATCAAAGTCGCGGCAACCCGCTGCAACGCGTGGTGCCAATAGGGCCGGGACCGACGGTAGTTCCTCCCATTGCTCCCAGCGAGAAGCAACATCGAACTGCGAGTTTGGGATGGCGCTTCGCGGCCCTCGGCATGGGATTATTAGTACTGGCGGCGATTGGCGGCTACCTGCTTCGAACTCGGCCACAAGCATCGCCCGATAAGTTAACCATCACTCCCTTTACGACCTTTCCTGGGTTTGAAATTAGTCCCAGTTTTTCGCCGGATGGCAACCAGATCGTTTTCGCCTGGTTTGGTTACGAGAAGGAGTTCCAATTTATCTTTATGTCAAGCAGGTTGGCCAGGAACGGGTTGTTCAACTTACTCATCACCCCGCCATATTTCTTGCCGCTGCGTGGTCTCCCGACGGACGATCCATTGCATTCATGCGACAAGCCGAGCCTGAGGCGACCGGCATCTACTTGATCTCCTCGCTGGGAGGGTCGGAGCACAAACTGAGCGACTTTACTCCATACGCCGGAGGCTGGGATCCGATTGCCCTGAGTTGGTCGGCGGATAGCAAATGGGTGGCGTTTCCCAAAGGCAGGCCGTCCGCTAAGAAGGAAGAATTGTCCCCCGACCACTTCAGCATCCACCTGGCAAATGTGGAGACCACGGAAGAACGCATCCTACCCGATCCTTCTCCCGACTGCGCCAACGTGTGGCAGCCGGCCTTCTCCCCAGACGGCAAATATCTCGCATCGGTGTGTATGCTCACCGAGGGCGTCTCTAAGATTTACGTGCAAACCCCGGACGGGAGACAAGCGCGCGAAGTGGCAGATGCAAGATCCTCGGCGGGTTTTTCGGGTCTCACCTGGGCGCGGGACAGCCAGTCGCTCCTGTACAGCTCGGACCAGCATCTCTGGCGCGTTCCGCGCGTGGGCGGGGAACCGGAGAAGCTACTCTTCGCGCAGGATGTGGAATCAGTCGCGATTGCACGCACCGGCAATAAACTCGCCTATGCTCAGGTGCGACATCCCAGCAGTATCTGGCGAATTGAATTGACCAGCGAAGCGAAACCAGCGGGTCCCGCCACTAAGGTCATCACGTCAAGCCGTGGAGAAGAAAATTCGCGGACGTCGCCGGACGGCAAGTACATTGCCTTCCAATCGTGGCGCTCCGGGAATCCGGAGCTCTGGGTGTGCGAGCGCGATGGATCAAATCCCGTCCAATTGAGCTCCTTTGGCGGTCCTCAAATTGGGATGCCAAGCTGGTCGCCCGACAGCCGTCGGATTGTCTTCGACGTGCGCATTTCCGGCAATGCCGATCTCTACATTGTGAACATAGAAGGAGGGCCTCCGAAGCGATTTCCTGTCGGAACGGCCAACGCATCCGGGCCGTTTTGGTCTGCGGATGGGCGGTGGATTTATTTCAACACGGAACGGCCCAACACCATTTGGAAAGCGCCGGTTGACGGCGGCGCGTCAGTTCGATTGACCAGCGAGGGGGCAGGCCATTCGCCACAGGAATCGATGGACGGAACACGTGTGTTCTTCTACAGAATTGACGCCGGCCATTTACAGGCCTGGTCTGTGTCTGTCAACGGCGGCGACGAGCGTTCCGTCCCTGGAATGTCCGCAGACGTACCATGGGTGCCGGCCCGAAATGGCATCTACTTCATCAATGGCTTTCCGCGGCACTTTTCTCTCAATTACTTCGACTTTGTCACTCGGCGTGCACGCAAAATCGCGGATCTGCCTAGCTTGTTCGATGCCGGAAGGCCCTCCATCTCCGCAGACGGGCATACTTTTCTCTTCGTTGGACTCGAGCACTCCGAGGGAGACATCGTCCTCGTCGAGGGGTTCCGTTAAACCAGATTATTGGTCGCCTCTGGCCACACTAGTGTCGGGGGGGTGGCTGCTTGTATTGAAAATCAGCCAGGGCATCGCGATAATCCAGTCGGACCTTGAGTAGTCCCAGCATGACCATCCCGAGAGTGCCGGAGACCTCCGTGCCGGCCTCGCGGCTGACACGCGACATGTCGATGGCGACCATATTGGGGACCGTCTGACGAAGGTGGCCGAAGTCCAGCACCACCCGATCAGCCACGTAGACCTTCTTCACATCGCCCTTGATCCCTTTTACTTCGATTCGGGGCGCGCGGTGGATCTTGGTTACCTCTTGCGCAGCTTCGAGAGCAATCGTGTTGTCGAACGAACCCGAATCCAAGAGGAAAAGCTTTTCGGATCCTTCATTAATTTTGGTCGGCACCAGCAACATGTGACCGACGCGGAAGATCTGAACGTAGGAGTGCATTTCCGGAGCGATATCGCGATCGAAGTACTTCGAGGTGGAGGCCTTGGATTGCGGCCGAGCACCCGAGTCCGTGGAGGCCTTCGCTTCGTGCTCCTCAGCAGGCTCTTCCTCGCTGGTCTTCAAATAAGCTTTGGACGGCGTTTCTCCTGGTCTGGGCGGCAACTGGCTGAGTCGCAGCACCGAGTTGGGAAAATCCATTTCGATCAGGAATTGGGAAAAAACATCGGTGCCGATAATTCCGTCAACCGCCGCCTGCAGTCGGTCCACGACCTGAACGCGGCAATTCTGGAACTCTAGCTTGCCAACCCGAATTGAGTTGGCGTATGCGATATGGGCTTGCACGTCGGGCTTGTCTCCAACGCCGGTCATTCGAAAGTCAGATACCAACTTCAGTCCTGCCTGGCTGGCAAGCTTGCTGGTAATCAAAATTCCCGGAGCTCCTGTATCGAGCAAAAGTTCGGAATCTTGCCCGTTGATCGTCACGTGAACGCCGGTTCCCTGTGCACTCCCGCTTCGCGACTGAACGCGAGTCAGAGCCGTGTCGGTAGAGGTCACGTCTGAAACCTGGCGGCAGCCGCCCGATTGTGCGAACTGAGACGCTTTGAGGAAGCCCAATTGTTCCTGCAAGCGGCGCCGCGTATCAGTGTCGTCGTTTGTAGTCTGCCCGAGATAGTTTTCGAGCGACTTGATGCGATCGGCAGTCGACAGCGTCTCCATCCATTCCTTCTGGATGTCTGGGTCGGAAGGATCAATCGCGTGGGCTCGCGTTAAGAGTATGTGCGCGCGGGCATACATAGTGCTCGCCTCCGCTACCCTGGCGGCGCCGAGATACGCTCGCGCATTGGGCGGCACATTGGGCTGGGCCGGGGATGGAGGAGCCGTGATGACCTCGTCAAACAACTTTCCCGCCTCCGGGATTTCACCCTGCCGGAAAAGCAGTTCTCCTTCCGCAACCTTCAGATCGGGGCGGGCGGGATCCGCGTGCAGGCCCTTGCGAAGAGCGTCGTCGGCCTCGCGCACCTTGTCCTGCTTCAAGTACGAGCGAACAATGCCAGCGTAGGCATCTCCGGAATGAGGGTCGATCTTCAGCACTTCGTTGTACTTGGCAAGCGCCTGATCGAAAGAGCCCTTTCGGTGGAGGGATTGAGCGTCGGACAATATCACTGCAGGATCAGGCTGGCCGGTGGCCGGTGGCTTCGCTTCTTGAGCGAGAATCGTCACAATCGCGATACAGGCGATCCACGCGGAGGCCAGAAGCAACGGTCGAACTCGCGTTCTGCACGTCATGGTCAAGGACTGAAATCGCGATTACTCGCACAACTAACGGTGGTTTCCGTGTGACCTTCTTTGCCAATACTGGATTTTGAGGCGACTCTCAGTCGCGGCGTTGCAAAGAATTTCGCAGTCACAAATGCTCCCGATTCGAAGCTGACTTTTCAGTGGCGCATTTGAAACCGTGCGGCACCGGTGCTGCCTGAATGATACGATTTCTCGGTGCGAACCCTTGCCGTCATCCTGTCTTCTTGCTTGATGCTACCTTTGGGGCAGAGATCTCCAGAGGATCCTCTACAACACTTACCTTCGAACATCGAAGTTCTCACGCATTTTGGAGAGCGCGCTGACATTTCTCCCGACAACCAGCGCGTGGCCTTCATGGCAAAGAGCTTCGGCGACGCCATGGTGATTGACCTCAAATCCCGCGTCATTCAATGCCTCACCTGCAATGTTCCCGCGGCGGCTTTCCTTCGGGTGATGCACCTGGTCAGCGGAGACTACCTCCTCATCGGCCCTGACCACTTTGAAAATACCCATATCAGCCGTACCCGCGATAACGAGCTTTGGTACCTCAGCAAAGAACGTGGATCGAAGCCTATCAAACTCGATCAGAAAATGAGTGAAGGCGCGGCGGTTTCCAAGAAGACTCTGAAACTCGCGTTCTCGCAGACTGCCGAGCAAGCCCCGGACCTTACCCCCGAAGCTTCTCGTCTGATCGTGGCTGACCTCGACCTCTCCGCCACACCGAAGCTGATCAATAAGAAAGTGGTCTATGAAAGCAAAGATCGAAGCTGCACTATCGAAGCCCAGGATTTCTACGACAACGACCGTAAGATGACTTTTACCTGCTACGAACCTGAAGGGCGCGCATCGGTGATGGGCATCGACTTGCAAACTGGTGAGGTCACGAACTTTTCGAAAGCTCCCGGTACCTACAACGAGGTCGAAGGAGTCTTTCCCGACGGCGTCCACACAGCGGTTGAGGCGGATCGCCAGTGCGAACAGCTCGGTGGCCAGCGAGGATCGGGGAATATTGATATCTGGAAGCTCAGGCTCGATGGAACCGGAAAAGATTTCACCCGGCTAACGCACTTCAACGACTACGAAGGAGGAAAGGCGTCCAATCCGGTGATCGCAACCGACGGCCGCTTCATGGCGTTCCAGAGTGCGCGCACCACAGATCCCGCCGGCGTCGGATATGGAATTCTGCTTTTTTGGTTCAAGCATTAATTCCAATATCCAGTTCACAGGTGAAGAATGAGGTCATCAGCCAACTGCTGAAAGGAGGGCAAGAGAATCATTGGTCGGGACGGGCAGATTTGAACTGCCGACCCCTCGCACCCCAAGCGAGTGCTCTACCAGGCTGAGCCACGTCCCGACTTGGAAGGATTCCGCTGATCTGCCGTGCGCAGGTTTCGCCGCGCTGGCCTCCAGCGGAGGGGTTCTTGGTCATTCTACACCAGCGGTTGGTGCAGACGCTTTGTTCATCATGAGCCGACGGACTAACGCTCTTCCCGCGTCACCCGGATCCACTCCTCCATCTGATCCAGATACTCCGCCAGTGCCGCGCGCCCCTTCGCGGTCAGCCGGTATTCCGTCCGCGGCACGCGCCTTTCAAAGAACTTCACGCACGAAACGTACTCCGCCTCTTCCAGTTTGCGCGCATGCACGCTCAAATTTCCGTCGGTCGTCTTGAGCACGCGCTTCAGATCGTTGAAGCTCAGCGAGTCGTTGGTCGCCAGCGCGCTCACAATCCCCAGCCGGATGCGTTCATGGATCAAACGATCGAGCTCCGGCAATTCCGGAGTCCGCGCCACACCGTGCTCGCGCCCGCGCTCCCGCACCCGGGCTTCGGGCTTGCCATGCTTGCCGTGCGATGCCAGCGCCCTACCCACCATGCCTCCTCGCGATCACAAATCCAAACACGATATGCAGCCCGCCAAACCCGGCTGCCAGAAACCAGTTTCCCCAGTTCGCCGGACTGAGCACCGTCAGCCCACCCAGCAGCATGAAGCACAGTCCCATGACCGGAACAATGGGCACTGAGAACGCGCCCCCCGTCATGATTCCAGCCCCATACAGGAGCAACCACATCGCCGGCAGCGCCGACTCCAGCCCCGAGCGAACCAGCAGAAACGTCAGGAACGCGCCCGCGACCAGCGGCGGAGCCAATCCCAGAGCCGCTTTCCGTGCCGGTCCCGAGAACAGCGGCAGCCCGCGCCGGTTCGCCTTCCAGGTACACGCCAGCAATCCAATGACGGCCGCCAGGAGCGCCTCGGCCAGCCACACCCGCAACCAGCCAAACGGTGAAACCTGCCGCCTCGCAAGCAGTGCCGTGGCCAGAGCGGTTCCACCCAGCAAAACCTGTCCCCACCCGGATACAGCCGTAAAGGCCGCAGAACGCTCCATGGTGTCGCGAATATAACGGAGATCCTCAGCGACATTGGGTGTCAGAAGTGGCCGGGTCGACCGGTGAAACCGCCGTATCCGATGCGGTTGAGGATCAAACATGCAGAAAGCGTAGCGCGCCGAATATTCTAGTGTCAAGTACTTTTCGACGCAAAGTAAACGGGTCTTGTGACCCTGAGCGGCGTATCTTGCCCGCGAAGGACCTGTGCAACTTTGCTGCACGCGGGAATAAATCACACGGGTAGCCCCGGAACACTCCCGGCTGTCGCGAGGGCTTCTCGCCTAGCAAGCATTTCACGCAAATGTTTTTACTTCAGCAGCCCGAACACGCCTACGCCGTTAGTCGCCCCCACGAACACCTTCCCATTCGCAATCATCGGTGTGATGTATTTATTCCCCACACCAAAGTGATCGCGACCGTTAGGCGCTTGATTGGAGTTATACAGCTGCACCAGAGTTTTCGCATTGTAGGCATGTAGCACCGCGGGATTGCTATTCTCCGCCGCCCACACGATCGGGTTTTTCCCTGCGTTCGCCGAGACGCTCGGCGTCGCTCCCGGGTACCCGAAAGCATTCGACGTCCTGGCCACCGCCGAGGTCAGCAGTTTCGCATTCTTGAACTGGAACGCCAGAATCGGCGACCCCACCGGGCCGTAATACACGGACCCGTTGAAGAAGGCCGGCATCGACCAGACCCCGCCCGGCAGCGCGCCCGCGAGCTCCTGATAAATATTGTTGCTCGTGGAGTTGAACTTTCCCATGTTCGTGCGATCTACTACGTACAAGTTCCCGTCCTTTCCCGCCCCTACCGCCAGTTGCCAGAGCTTACCTGTGGAGTCCTTCTGGCTCACGAGCAGCGTTCCTCCCGAACCAAGATCTGTATCGTTGGCATTCTCCGAGGCCTCATTGTCCATTTCGAAATAATCCGCAACCGCCAGTCCACCCTTGATGGTCACCCGCAAAAACGCGTTCCCATAGTCACCATCGATCGGGAACCCCGACGCGTTAAGCGTCGTATCGAACACCCCATTCGCATCCAGTAGAAAGATGCTTCCGGTCCCATCTGCCGCCATCCCCGCACCCGCGTTCCAGATCGCTCCCTCGTTTCCATTCGGAGTGACGTTGAGCACAGTCGTCTGCTTCAGCGTAGTCACGTTGTAGCCCATGATCCATCCGGTATACGGACGAATGTCGCAATGCGACGCCCACGCCAGGTACACGTTGCTCCCAGCCAGCAGGAGCCCGGCGCGTTCTTTGTACTGCGCCGGATCAAAAATCACATTTCCCCCGGAGCTGTTATCTCCAGTCCCTGGATACGTCGCTGCAATGTCTACCGGCCCGCCGTGGAGCTCGGCACCGCTCGTCGCGTCCAGCGCATGCAGCCGCTGATGATATTTCCCCGAACCATCCTTCGACATCGCGACCACATAAATTACCGGATTCCCCGTCGTTGGCCGCCGAATTACCGGCGTCGACGTGATCCCGATCTCCGGCGTCACCTGCGAGCACCCGCGATTGTCTGAAGTCCTCTCGCCCGGCTTTAATGTCGTAATGTGCCACACATTGGCTCCGGTGTCCGCGTCGTAGGCATAAACCGTTCCATGCTCCGTCGCCACAATGACCAGGTTGCGCGTCACACCTCCGACCAACACTGCCGAAATATAGAGCGGCTCGGCATCCACAAGTCCATCGGCTGGCAGCGTGAACAGCTTCCCGAACGAAGCCGCGTTCACGTTACTCGTCGTGAGAATCGTCTCTTTGGTGTAGAGGCCGGTGCGCGAATTGTTGTTGTGATAGGTGAGCACATCCTGCGCGAATGCCGGAAGCAAACCGACGCACACCAACGAAAAAAAAATGAGCACAGAAAGGGCGCGAGAAGAGAGAGAGAATGCGGATGTGATCGGCATGGCAGGACCTCCGGAAGGGAAAATGCTGGTTGAAGTTGATTCAAATACCACGACAGAGGACGATGAGACGCTTTTTGCGGCCATCAGTTTCCCAGAATTTGGGTCGGCCCTCAAACTCAGCAGTACATGAGGTCAATCCCGAGAAGGACTTCGTGGAAGAGCGGTGCTTTAGCACCGCGTAAAGCGGCTAGAATGAAAAGGGCTTTTAGCCCCCGTGGTCGTAAGGCAGGACAGACTTGGCCAAACTTCTAATCCTTCTTGGCGCCGCGCTCATCCTCGCCGGAATCGTTCTGCTTCTCCTCGGCCGCCTGCACGTCCCGCTGGGACGCCTCCCCGGCGACATTCTCTACCGCGGCAAAAACACAACCTTCTACTTTCCGCTAGCCACTTGCATTTTGCTGAGCGTACTGCTCACCTTAATCCTGTATCTCATTGGGAAATGGCGGCGCTAAGTCTCTTTGCCTCGCAACCCATTCGGCATCTGCAGCACGATACGGATAGGCGAGAACTCCGAATCGCCGGAACCCACGCATTGCAGGCCAGCGAAATTGGGCGGATGGTTCTAACAACGCTTACGGACTCGTCCTGCCCCGAATGCTGAGTTCCACCTCTCCCGATTGATCTGCCAGCGTCACATGCAGCGCGTGCTGCTTGAGGTCATACGTCGTCTTGAGCGGGTAAGTGCTGCCGGAGACTCTGGCTTCCGCGTGTGCCGAAGGCCAGTCATAAACGACCACCTCGACAAACTTCCACCAGGGAGCATATGAACCCTCTCGCGCGTGGAACTTCAGTCGCACCGACTTCGCGTCAGCGACACAACTGAGATTCTGCCGTAGGTATTGGCCATGCTGATACGCAAAGCTGTGGCCGTCGTCGAGATAGATCGTTCCTCCGCAGTCGGCGCCAGGATAAACCCGCAGTTCCAGCGGACCTCGTGGAGTTTCCTCCGTGTTCTGAATCAGGGGCTGCATCGGCAGCACGCTTCCCCCGCGCACGTACACGGGCATGGTGTCGAGCTTCGGATGCACCTTTGCGGGGCTCCGGAAACTTGGTCCCCGGCTTCGCATTGGCGATGTCCACGATGGATGGCGCGGCGGGCGCCGCCGCCATCTTCTCCCCGGTCCAAAAATCAAACCACGCGCCTGGCGGGAACGAGACGATATAGTCGTCCACCATTTCCCCAAATGGCTGCGGCGCGATCAGCATGCTGCGGCCGAGTAGAAATTCCGTATCCCAATGATCAAATCCGGGTGCCGACGGCGCGAAAATTTCTGGAAACTCGAGGAAAATCGGCCGCATCATCGGCAGCCCAGAGCGCGAAGACTCGTCTGCCAGAGAATAGATATAAGGCAGGAGCCGGTAGTGGGTCTCAACGTAGTGCCGCCGGATCGTCTCCTGCTCTGGCCCGTGGACCCAGAGTTCGTGCGGGAGTGTGTCTTTATTGGAGTGATTGCGGTAAAACGGGGAGAATGCGGCCAGTTCGACCCACCGGGTCAGCAGATCCGAGGAAGGAGTCCCGTTGAATCCGCCGACATCGGCGCCAACAAACGAAATGCCGCTGAGGCCGAGGTTGAGCACCATCTGCGTTGCCAGGCGTAAATGGTTCCACGTCGCGAAATTGTCGCCAGTCCAGGTGAATCCGTAGCGCTGTCCTCCAGCGTAGGTCGCGCGGGTGAGGACAAAAGGGCGCTCGTCGGGACGCAGCTTGAGCAGACCTTCGTAGGTGGCGCGAGCGTTCTCCAGTCCCACTATGTTGTGAATCTCTGAGTGCGTGGCGGTCCGCGTCGTGAATCCTGGCTCTTCAATCCGATGGACTGTATCGAGCGGCATGGTTTTGGCGGGCCCGTCGAACACCGAGGGTTCGTTCATGTCATTCCAGAATCCCGCAACGCCGTCTTTCACAAATTCCTGGTAAAGACCTCCCCACCATTCGCGGCTCTGTGCGCGGGTGAAGTCCGGGAAAACCGCGGGCCCCGGCCACACAAGGCCGACGAACTCGCTGCCGTCCGGGTTCTTCACGAAGTGATCGCCCGCATGTCCCGTGTCATAAGGCGCATAACCCTGATTCGCTGCGTGCGCAATGTGCAGATCGGTGATGTTGACCAGACGGAAGTGCTGCTTGCGCAGATCGGAAACCAGCCCCGGGAAATTCGGGAACGTTTTAGGATCGACGGTGAAGGGACGGTTCCGGTCCTGATAGTCGATGTCGAGATAAACGACGTCACAAGGGATTCTGTCAGTGCGAAGACGCGTTGCGATTTCCCGCACCTTCGACTCAGGCGTGTAGCTGTAGCGCGACTGCTGGAAACCAAGCGCCCAGAGCGGAGGCAGCGGTGGCTTCCCGGTGAGATATGCGTAGCCTTCCACGACCTGCTTCGGCGTAGGGCCATAAATGAAGTAGTAGTCGAGCGGACCTCCTTCCGCGCCGAAGGCAGACGCATCGCGCACCTGCTTGCCGAAATCGAACCAGGTGCGCCAGGTATTATCGAGAAAGACCCCGTAGCTCCGCGTGCCCTTGATGGCGAGGAAAAAAGGAATCGCCTTGTACAGTGGGTCGACCGATTCCTGCGGACCGACATCGGTGTTCCATAGCGAGTAGGCTTGTTCCCTTCGGTCGAACGCGCCGGTCTTGTCACCCAGTCCAAAGTAGTGCTCACCGCCGGGCATCTGCTTGTACACCGAAAATCCGCTGGCCTGAAACTTTGTGGGGTGCCCAACGGCATCGGCGGAGATCACATTGCCCTCAAGATCGCGGATGACGATCCGAAACGGTTCGCGCTCCACACGAACATCCAGCGTGGTAGTCCGAAAGCCCACCGACGAGGTGTCTTGCGACGGTTGAACGTCGATCGATTTTGTCCGGGCTTCGGGAAGAACCGCCCAGGAGGCGTCCTCCGGCAGCACGCTATTTGGGGAAACGCGCACGCGCAGGATGTCGTTGCGCAGCGCCGTGATGCGCAACACGGCCGGTCCTGCCTGAATCTGGATGCCGTCGCGGAGCGGCTCGGATGTGGAGACCGCATCCAGGCTCACAGCCGCCGGTGACCCAGTGGTAGTCTGCGCCGAAGCTGCCGAAACAGCGACGGCCACGTTCAGAGAAGTGATCAGGACAAATCGATGGGACAGCAATCGCATCGCGAACTCCCCATTCTTGCGAGGCAACATCATATCAACTGCGTTGCTCGCCGGCAGACTTCATCCAAATTACCGAAACCCGAAGCCAGGTTCAGAGATCTTATGCAGCAGCGGTATCGGTCCCCATACCTCCAAAGGAGTCGAGATGCCAATCACTTCCCCTATTTCGAAGACTGCACTCTGGACCGGCCGGGTGATGAGTGCTCTGCCAGTGTTGCTGGTGCTCTTTGGCAGTGTCGTAAAGCTTATGAAGACCGCCTCTGTCATGGAAGGATTTGCACGCGCCGGAGTCCCCGAGCGACTGATCATTCCCGTCGGCACCATTGAAATGATCTGCGTGATCATCTACCTGATTCCTCAGACTGCCGTTCTGGGAGCGATCCTGATGACGGGGCTACTGGGCGGCGCGACCATTACAAATCTACGCATAGCTGACCCGACCTATCCAATGCCAGTCGTACTCGGGATGCTGGCGTGGGGAGGCCTGTTTCTGCGAGATACTCGACTGCGAGAGCTGATCCCGATCCGGAAAATGTAGCCCCGGACGCATTCATCCAGGGTTGCGCGAAGCGCAATGAGGACGGTTGGGACGCGAGGCAGACTCCGTGTCGCTACACGCTATGGCACGCTCACTTCGCTCGCAGGGCGGACGAAGGAGTCCGCCCCCACACAAACTCTACTGCTTCACGCTCTCCAGCAACTTCTTCTCCGCGTCGCTCGGCGGCTCCGATCGTCCCCCTAGATATTTCGCCAGAAATACCTCCGACGCCGCATTGAACGCCATGCGATTCTCCGGACGCGCGAAGCCGTGGCCCTCGTCGGGGAACACGTAATATTCCACCGGCTTGTTATTCTTTCGCATCGCAGCCACGATCTGATCGCTCTCGGCCTTATTGACGCGCGGATCATTTGCCCCTTGCCCGATCAGCAGCGGTACTTTGATCTGATCCGCCTTGAACAGTGGAGACTGCGACTTCAGGACTTCTTCGTTGTCGCCCATGCGTTTGTGAAAGATCGCCAGGAACGTGGACCAATACGGCGGAATTGTCTTCAGCAGAGTATTCAGGTTCGACGGGCCGACAATATCCACGCCGCACGAGAAGGCATCGGGGGAGAAGGCAACTCCGGCCAGCGTGGCGTATCCGCCGTAGCTGCCGCCCATGATGCAGACCTTCTTGGGGTCCGCGACACCTTTCTGCACGACCCAGTCTTTGCCGTCGAGCAAGTCAGTATGCATCGCGCCCGCCCATTGGCGGTCGCCGGCATTCAGATATTGCTTGCCGTATCCAGTCGATGCTCGGAAGTTGGGCTGCAGGACCGCATAGCCGCGATTGGCCAGCCATTGCGCGTAGGGATCGTATCCCCACAAGTCGCGTCCCCACGGGCCGCCGTGGGGAAACACGACCATCGGCAGGTTCTTCGCCTCTATTCCAGCGGGCGTGGTGAGATATCCATAAATCTTCATGCCGTCGCGAGCCGTGTACTCGATGGGCTGCACCTTGGCGAGTTTGTACTTCTCGAGCGCAGGGCGATTGCTGAACAGCAGCGTGGCCTGTTTCGTCGCTCGGTCGTAGAGGTAGTAGTAAACGGGAGAATCGTCGCCCTCGAAGGTCACGATCCACTTGTCATCTTTCAGGTCGCGGCTGATGTTGCTGATGTCGGCCTCGCGCACTTTATGCAGCGCCTCGAAGTCGGGCTGGATGTCCTTGTCGACGATCTGGAAATCCCGCCGTTCGCGGAGAAACACCACCGCCTGCAACTTATGGTTCTTCGGTTGCTCCACCGTAAACGACACATCGAACTGCGGGTCCTCCGCGATCACCGTGCGTTTCCCGCTTGCGAGGTCCACTGAGATCAGCCGCGCAGCATTGGCATCGAGGGAAGTCATGATCCACAGCGCCTTGTTGTCGGGGGTGAAATTCACGACGTTGCCGAGCGTCTCCTCGGGTCCCCACTTGATCAACTCGCGCCAGGGAGACTTGACGTCGTCGCGCACCCGGATAATCGTTCCACCGTCTTCGGTAGTGACCTGCGCTGCGCGGACCTCGAGGTTGTGGTCCGCCTGCCATCCCTGCACATCGCCCGGATTCTGCGTATCGAGCGTCATTCCGCCCGTCTTCAGATCAACGCGATAGACATCGAAGACCTTGGGATCACGCTTGTTCGACTGGATCAGAACCGTGTCCGGATGATCGGGATCGAACGACAGAATGTCGGCCCGCGACTTCTCGAACGGAGTCAGATCCTTGGTCTGCTTACTGGCGACGTTCGTCTGGTAGATGCGCCAGTTTTCGTCTCCGCCCTGATCTTGCCCGTAGAGAATGTTCTTGGAATCGTATTGCCACGCGAAGTTGCGGATGCCGCGCTTGCGGTCGTTGGTGATGACATGATCGTCGGTCTTGCCCAGCGTGCGCACCCAGACATTCAACACACCTTGATCGGGTGCGAGATACGCCAACATTATGCCGTCAGGAGAAATCTCAGGCGCGGTGCGCTCGGGATTGCCGAAGAGAACGCTGCGAGGGATCAAGGCCGATTGAGCGAGAGTAGCTATGGAACACGTGAACAGCAGCAGAGTCGCAAACATACGCGACGGACGAACAGGATGCATCGAGGCACCTCCGTGGAGCCACAGAATTCTACTCAGAGGCGGACACGGGAAACAAGGAAGGATGGTTCAGTGCTAGAAATATAAGTTGCGGTAAACCTGACAACCGGTGTCGCGGCTGGACGGAAATTTTTTTGAGCGAGACTGGCGAGAACGCGAGATTAACTGAGCTTCAGTTTGGGAAAGCGACGCATTTTTCGGGGGTACCCCTCCCTCCCCGGTCTCTTGGGATCATGCAGTTAGCGGAAAATCTCAAGGTAATCTATGGGGCTCAACAGCTTAGGGGTAAAATATTGAGCCACAAGGACTTAGATCCTATTGGTTGATTCGTGCTTACACGCTTTCGCCTTGGCTATGATCTGCTCTCGCGATATCGCGCGCAACGACCGAGATCACATCGGGCTGTGATTCTGCTCTCTCCTGAAGCACGGTGGGGCCGCGGCTTCTGTCAGTTGGGTTTCCAAGGTAACGCCGCCTGAACTGCCCCCCTTAAGCCAAAACCGGCTTGAGTGGGCCACCGGCCGCCATCCTTCTATGAACACAATCACACAACTCTATGGTGGTCCACCCGCCTTTCCCAATAGTGGTTACAATGGCGGCAAATGCCCCAATCCCCAACCGAGCCCGTAGAAATCTTGACTTGCCAGGGGACAAAGTCCGACGGCACGCCGTGTAGGCGCAGGATTCCACGTGGAGCGCGCGTCTGCTATCAGCACGCAGTCGGACTCAAGGCAAAATGGCACGCTCTTCCCACGAACAAGTGGTTCGTTTTCTGCATCGGAATAGTGAGCGTCGGCGCCACGATGGTAGGGTGGATCTTTCCGGACTTTTGGAAGAAACAGATGAGTATTGGCCCAAGCAAAAGTGTCACAACGGTTCAAGAATCAGAAGAGAAAAAACAACAGGCACCTACATCTCCACCCTCCATTGTGCCGGCCCCGAAAGACCAGAGGAAGAGGTCTTCGGCTGCTTCAGCTGCACAAAATGAGAGGCCGCCGACGCTAATGGATCTATTCAACCAAGATTTTTCCGGCATGCCAGGTTTAACCGATAAGGGATTCGATCTCCGATCTTCAGGTGGAGAAACCATCCACGTAAATTGGCGCGTTGTCCTTGATTTCTCCGCTAGGACCGACTTCGTCGCATTTTATATACCGTCGTCCGAACATGAAGCAGAGTCATGTTTGACGCTTGCCAACTCTGTGCGACCGATGATCGGCGACTTGGCAAAGAGAATAGAAGTCACTGGTGGAGATTCCGGAGGAGTGACAAGCTTTCGAGAACTAATATTCTCAGGTCGAGTGTTTATTTATCACGAGTGGCCTTTATCAAATAAACAGAAGGCAGACATAATCGAGGCTTACAGCGCGAACGGTCTAGATGTTCAATTTAGGGGAATTGACTATCTTGGAAATAAGGTGATCACGTGGCGTCAGGAGCACGATGCAAAGGCGGCGCACTAATGAAGCAAGCTGAATACATCGAAGGGATGGGTGGCCGGGTGCCCCATCCTTCGCGGCTTTTGCGAAGGGTAGGAAAATCGAGTGCACGCACGTTTGCCAGAGGCAAGCATCTGGAGCCACTCGGCACGCCAGAGGCTGACGTGCATCACGGCTCGGAGAGTTGGCCCTTTATTAAGAGTCCTGCGAGATACTTGGCCAACTCGCTGACATCGTATTGGCCTTTTTCGTAGGCGCGGTCTGCCGCTTGTAGTCCGGCAATGTATGGAGCCCTGTCCTCACGAATGCGCTCGGGAACAGTCTTCTTCCCGCCTAGTATCCTCCCCTGCTTCATGCAAATCAGGTAGTAACAGGCAGCCCTCGCTGTCCTGCCATTGCCCTCTATAAATGGATGTATCCAGTTGAGATTCCACAGGGCAAATGCGGCGAGCGTTGTCGGATGGTCGACGATAGTCCAATTTTCATGGATAAGTGAAAAGAATGCATCCATGAGCTTGGGCACATCATGAAAATGCGGCGGCAAGTGATTTCCGACTCTGATCGGTCCATCACGGAAGCGGCCTCCCAGTTGGCAGATGTTCGAAACCGCGGCATAGTTCAATGCCCACAGGGTGTATTTGTCGAATGACTCGATGCCTTTCTTCAGACCGATTTCGATGCAATTCGAGAGGAGGTCATACTGTCGGAGAAGGTTTTGTTCCTGAATTTTTGTGTATAAGGCGGGGTCGTCTTTTTCTCTGACAGACATCGGGAGGGAGCAGGGAATAAGCTGCTGCTTTAGGGCAGCAGCTTGATATTTTCGGACGCTATTCTGACGCTATCCTTCGTAATGCGGTCTTCCGAGCCGAATGGTGCATTGCCGAATGCGAAGCTGATTCGTTGCTGGCGCAGTTCGTCTTCAGTGACCTCCTTCGACTTCGAAGCCTCCAGTACTCTGGTGAGTTCCGGATCGAGATCAACATCGCTCAAGAATTGTTTGCGGTCGGCCATCTTGTTCGCCTCCCTTGCGGAGGATCCATCATACGCTTTCCGTTCGCTTTATTTTAGCACTGCTTTTCCACAGACATTTGCATTCTTGGCTACATTCTTGACGGGTCGCCCGCTTTTTCAACCCAGAACAGATCAAGGCGGCCCATCCTTTGCGTGCGCCTTTTTTTGCAAAGGGTGCGATTCCCAACTCTGAACCGCTTTGGATCTTGACATCGCCTTTTTCGTTCTGAACCGAGCCCTCCTCTTTAGCCGGAAACAAGCGATGAAGGTTCGGAGAGTGTTTAGCTGCAAGGGCCACGGGGAGAGAGCATCGAATGCCCACCCTTGCAAAGAACGCAAGGATGGGCACCCGCATTCGACGCAGGAGTCCATGATTCGCGTGGTCTCCTACTCTCACCGCTGGAAAAGCGGACATATCACGTGTTCATTCGACCGGACATTTGATGTGTTAACGACCAGTTTGCGCGACTGTGTTGTCCTGATTTGTGAGGCCGAATATACTCGCTACTCGCGCGGATCAGTCCTGATCGCGATTTCACAGTACAGGAAGGCACTCGTTGGACGCAAAGGAGCTTCATGGCCACACCGCCACCCCTGCCATTTACAGCTGAACAACTTTCGACGCGCTACGCGGGAATACGCGCGCGGGCGAAGAATCGGTTTCTCACCGCAAGTTTTCCGCGAAAGTTGTTTGAGGGGCCCTTGAACGGTGGCCGCTTCGACGTGGAATACCTTCCTCAGCAGAACGAGTTGAGGGTGTATCTAAAGGTATTTTTTAACTTTGTTGCCAGTTCCGTGGATGACAGTCAGATCGCGGTTCCGATCCCGGGAGACAACCCCACCTGGTATCGCAAGAACTGGCAAACGCAGGAAATGGCTGACTGGAAAATCGCCTTCAAGAATACGTCCGAGACTGTTTGGAACGGCACCAACACCCAGTTCCGCTGTTCGCGACCGGGTTGGGAAGACATCACCTGCGTGCCGAAGCTCGTTATTGAAGAGGCCGTATCGGCTCAGGCTGCGCATTATGAGGTCAAGGTCGAAAAGACTGTTCTCAAACAAACGAACAAGCAGTTCCCAACCCAACTGATTTCCAAATCGCAC
>CAVUOS010000048.1:0-114051 GCA_963743105.1 Terriglobia bacterium | reverse complement strand
GTGTGCCACGAGCACGAAAGGCTGAAAGGCTGAGTAGTGCGCAACTGCTTAACTGATGAGGGTAGGCCCCTCGGAGCCGGTCTGCAGGGACAGGTTCCAAACCACCTTCGGCGGCTGTGGACAAAAGCCATGGTCGTGAGCACAGAAGGAAAAGGCCTGGCAAGGACCAGGTCAGGTGACAGGCAAGAAGAGTACCGCAAGGGAACCACTATGGAAGTGTCGAAAGCGTAGGGACGATGTCAAAACCGTGGGGGAGTCGTTATCACGGGACCAAGCTCCGACGAAACCTGTTTACGGGCGGAGCGGCATCCGGCATGAGAGGTGGACTGAGCTTGCCAAGGAGGCGGTTGAGCGGAACGTGGGAACCTGAGACTCCGATGCGAACGGAGAAGTCACAAGTGGCAGAACCACAAGGACGAGAGTACGGAGGCGGAGACTCAGGGGCGGAACAGCGCGTAGTAGCGGGGAAGTCCTCGACAAAGGGATGGAGCGAAGGCGCTGTGTCAAGGAGCCTGATTCAATGAGCCAACCAGCAATGGGAGGAGCCCGATGAATGAGGCAAAGCCGTTTTGTATTTCGAAGAAGGAGGTTTGGGAAGCGTACGAGCGGGTGAAAGAGAATAAGGGAGCAGCCGGGGTCGATGGACAATCGATCGAAGATTTTGAGAAGAGGCTGAAGAAGAATCTTTACAAAATCTGGAATCGGATGTCATCGGGCAGCTACTTTCCACCACCGGTGAGGACGGTGAAGATACCAAAGAAAAACGGTGGCGAAAGAAAACTGGGTATTCCCACAGTAGCCGATCGCATTGCGCAACAGGTGGTTAAAGCGAGGCTGGAACCGGAAGTAGAACCGCTGTTCCATGCTGACTCCTACGGATATCGACCGGGGAAGTCGGCATTGGATGCAGTGGGTCAAGCGCGAGAGAGATGCTGGCGTTATGACTGGGTTCTAGATCTGGACATCAAAGGCTTCTTTGACAACCTTTCACAAGACCTACTACTTCGGGCAGTCAAGAAGCATGCCAAGGAGCGGTGGATCGTTCTCTACATCGAGCGTTGGCTGAAAGCGCCAGTGCAAGAAGAGGATGGGCGGTTGGTTCCGCGTGAGAAGGGCACTCCTCAAGGTGGAGTAGCCAGCCCCCTGCTGGCGAATCTGTTCTTGCATTATGCGTTAGATCGATGGCTGGCGGTGCACTATCCTCAGGTGCCATTTGAGAGGTACGCCGATGATGTCATCGCGCACTGTAAGACGGAGAAGGAAGCCCAGGAAATGAGGAAGGCCATCGCTGAACGTTTGCAGACTTGCGGACTGGAACTCCATCCGGAGAAGACGAAAATCGTCTATTGCAAGGATGATTTTCGGAAAAGGAAGAACTACCCAAACGAAACGTTTGATTTTCTCGGCTACAGCTTTCAGCCTCGGAGATCAAAGAATCACAAGGGGAAGTTCTTCATCAATTTCAGTCCCGCAGTCTCGAACAAAGCAGCGAAGGCGATTCGCGACACTTTTCGGCGCTGGAACCTGCCTAACCGCAGTGACAAGGCGATTGAAGATCTGTCGCGGATGTTCAATCCGATTATCCGAGGTTGGCTCCAGTATTACGGGCGATACTATCGCTCGGCACTTTACCCGACGATGCGCGAACTGAACCAAGATCTGGTCCTTTGGGCCAAGCGTAAATACAAAAAGCTGCGTCGCCATCACCGACGGGCGGCACGTTGGATCGCGCGCATTTCGCGGCGTGCTCCGGAGTTGTTTGCTCACTGGCAGATGGGGGTGCGGCGTGGCTCCATGGTGGGAGCTGTATGAGCTGAGAGGTTCATGTACAGTTCTGAGAGAGCCTCGGGGTGAAACTCCCCGGGGCTACTCACCTTATCTTAGGATTCCAGCATCAGACAGAAGCAGATCGTTTCCTGGAAAACTTTCGGGAACGGCTGGGAACGTTTGGGTTGGAGCTCCATCCCGAAAAGACGCGCCGGATCGAGTTCGGACGGTTTGCCGAACACAACCGGGAACGAAGAGGGGAAGGCAAGCCGGAAACGTTCGACTTTCTAGGCTTCACGCACATCTGCGGGAAGAACGGATTAGGGCGATTCATGGTGCGGCGCACCACGATCCGCAAACGCATGCGAGCCAAACTGCGAGAGGTTAAGCAGCAACTCCGCAAGCGTATGCATGATCCCTTGCCCCAAACCGGAGGATGGCTCAAGTCGGTCGTGCAAGGCTACTTCCACTACTACGCGGTACCAGGAAACCTCCAGAGTCTGGGAGTGTTCCGGGATCGGATGATCGCGCTCTGGTGGCGAACTATTCGTCGCCGGAGCCAGAAACGCCGAATCTCCTGGACACGCACTCTCGCTTTGGCTCAGCGATGGCTTCCTCAACCGCGTGCGCTCCATCCCTTTCCTGATGCACGCTTCGCCGCCACTCATCCGAGATAAGAACCGGATGCGCTAATCAGCGCCCGTCCGGGTCTGTGCGGGGGGCACTCAGCAACGAGTGTCCCTACCGCGATCAACAGCTAAGATTGCCCTGTGCAGTGGACGGACTTCGCACGCACAACATGAATAGCCAGGAAAACTTGTAACTCCCTTTCGATTCAACTAGAGTTGAAAAAAGTCTTCTGGGGGGCCTCAAATGCCACATCGCGCATTTACCCCGTTGGTGTTCGCAGCACTGTGTCTGCTCTTAGCTGACTGTACTCACAAACCCTCTCCTGCTTCCACGGGCAAACCCGCTCCCGATTTCTCTCTTGCTGACGCTAACGGTGCCCCCATCAGATTGTCCGCATACCGGGGAAAAGTGGTCCTGCTCGATTTTTGGGCAACTTGGTGCGGTGGCTGCAAGACTGAAATTCCTTGGTACATTGAGTTCCAAGACAAATATCGGGACGCCGGACTCTCCGCTATCGGTGTGTCCATGGATGCGGATGGGTGGAAATCGGTGAAGCCATTCCTTGCAGATCACAAGCTGAACTATCCCGTCGTGATTGGCAATGACGATTTGGGAGAGCAGTTTGGTTTGATAAACATGCCTCTCACTCTGCTCATTGATCGCAACGGCAAGATTGCCGAGTCGCACGCCGGGGTGGTGGACAAGGATAATTTTGAGAGTAAGATTCGCGGTCTCCTTCACGAAAACGCTACAAAGTAGAAACAGGAGCATCAACATGAAATACCGAATTGGTATGTGGGCGAGTGCAGGTTTTCTCGTTGCGGCCTGTTGGGCACTTTATTTCGCAATGAGAAGCAAGAACAATCCGATAGAACCGATCGTATACATTCTCGGCTCTTTAACTCAGCCAGTTGTGTTTATCGGTTCCTATTTCCATTTCGGCATGTCTTTCTATTTGGTTATTCTTGCGAATGCAGCTACCTATGCGCTGGTCGGTCTGATCGTGGAAACACTGCGGCAACGACTGCACCACGCATAGCTCAAAGATTATCAATTTACGCAAACAGATGGAATGAGAAGGTCGATCCCCGATCACGGATGGCGTTAAGCTAGCGGTGATCAACGCACTCAACGTGCAATCACATGAACAGGAGATCGACCCTTGAAGAAGCATAGCAAGTCTTCGCAGCGGAGTGAACCAACCTTGAAGCGGACGAAAGCGCGAGGTCCGGTGCAGCGAGATGTGAAAGAAGTGATGGCGGAGGTGCTGGGAAAGCTGACGGGAAAACTGGATGCGCCGGCGGTGTCGACGAGGGCAAAAGAAAGTCGCCGGGGAAACACAGTTGGCTCCAATCGAGATCGTCTGACGGTGGGCGTGGATCTGGGGGACCGCTGGAGTCAGTACTGCATTCTTGGGTTTGGCGGGAGAAACGCTGGCCGAAGGACAGTTGCGGACCACGCAGGAAGATGTCAGGGAGTTCTTCCAGGCATTGACCGTGGCGCGGGTAGTGATCGAAGTGGGAACTCACTCGGCTTGGGTGCAGGACGTGATCACCGAGTGGGGACACGAGGTGCTGGTGGCCAACCCGCGGTTGATGGAAGGGTCGAAGCGTCGTAAGCGGAAGAGCGATCGCATCGATGCCCACAAGTTGGCGCGATTGGGGCGGGTGGATCCGCAGTCGTTGCACCCGATTCGGCACCGCAGCCGGGAAGTGCGCCAGGATCTGGTGGTGCTGCGAGCCCGGGACGCGTTGGTATCGGTACGGACGGAGTTGATCAACACCACGCGAGGACTGGTGAAAAGTATGGGCACACGACTGCCGGGGTGTTCGAGTCCGAGTTTTGCAGAAAAGGTAAAGGATGCGATTCCGGACGAGGTACGGGAAGCGCTGCTGCCTTTGGTGCAGTTGGTAGAGACGGTGAATGATTGCATTGCGAGGTATGACCAGAAGATTGAAGAGCTGGGCCAGAACAAGTATGGACACACGACCTTGCTGCGACAAGTGAAGGGGGTGGGCCCGATCACCTCTCTGGCCTACGTGTTGACCCTGGAGGATCCGCAACGATTCAGCAGCAGTCGCGAGGTCGGACCGTATCTGGGGCTGGTGCCGAAGCAGGAAGATTCCGGGGAGAGCCAGCCGCAATTAGGAATCAGTAAGACCGGAGATCGAATGTTACGACGGTTGCTGGTGGGGAGTTCGCAATACATGTTGGGAGCCTTCGGACCGGACACCGACTTACGGCGGTACGGGCTGCGATTGTGTGAACGCGGAGGAAAGAATGCGAAAAAGCGAGCCGTAGTGGCGGTGGCACGAAAGCTGGCCGTGTTGCTGCATCACCTGTGGGTGACCGGGGATGTCTATGAACCGCTACATCACACGGGGGCAGAAACCAGGACAGCCCAAGCAACGGCGGCATAAGCCGGATCTAACCATGTTTCATAAAACTTAACCGACGCAATCGCGAAAAGACAGAAGCCCAGTGAACAGAAGATCCTTTGATGACGCGGAGGCCGATTCGTTATCGGAAAGGTTTGCAGCAACGACATCCACTCGCCTTGTTCGGGTGACTGCGGGAAATGGCCAGATCCTTGGAGATCGCCAAACAGATGGCAGCACCCAACCAGCCTGGTCCCGTCACGATAGTGATGGGGCCAGGTTTGAGATCGAACCCCAACGTGCACCGGGCCCACTGTGGCTCCTTGAGAGTGCGGATAGAAGCCGGGTAAGAGTGGTGGTCGCAAGCAAGATCTTGAGAAACGTATAGGTACGAAGCCGATGAGCTTACTTCTGTGAACGAACGGAAAACCGAATCCACTAAGGAACGATGCTCCACTGAACTGCGTTTCGCTTCGTTCCCAGCTCGATTGTCAGTGGCGTGGGGAGCTGTCAAGGGTCAAGATGAACGCCCCCTGTTCGGGGGCGCCCTTGACAGCTCCCCACGCCACCACCGGAGGGTTTATGCAGATGGAAAGCAATTAATAAGGATGGCCGCCACGTCGGCCTTGACTTTTATGACCTTCTCATAGAAGGCCATTTCGCTTATTGACCCGACGACAGTCGTAGGTCAGATTCGTGCCTGACGCCGGTCTCGTCGATTCTGAGCACCCACCGTGAACCTCGACAGCTTAGCCAATTAGGAGAGCGCTCCACGGTGCCCGAAGCGATCAGGTAGTCAGGCTTCCCCTCATCATCAACGTCTTCGTCGAAAGCGGTCACTGTCATGCCTTCATGCACCTGAATATCTTGACCGCCTTCTCCGACGCAGGTTTCGGAATGAGACAGGCACAACTCGCTGAACAGTCCATTGAAGTCAGCACGAATGCGAATTGGACGCATCTCGCTCATTCTGCAATTCTAACCATGATGACTGACGATACAGGCCATAGCGCTCAAAACCCTGGCGGGATTTCGCACGTCAGTTCCTCAGCGTTTTCCCCGTCTTTAGCGTGTACTGAATTCTCTCCTGCGTCTTGCGTTCGCCGCATAGGGACTTGAATCCCTCACGTTCCAGATCGAGGATGTACTGTTCGCTGACCGGCGTGCCCGGGGTGACGTTGCCGCCGCAGAGGACTTCTGCGATCTTTCCGCCTAACTTCACCTCGTGGTCGGTGATGAAGTCGCCCTGCCTCATGAGATACACGCCCATCTTCAGCGCCGCTAGAAGACTCTCGCCCGGCGCTGGAATGTCGGTGCGAGGCGTCGGTGGCTCGTAGGCTCCGCGCACCAACTCCAGTGCTCGGGCTTTCGCATCTGAGAGCACACGCTCGCGGTTCATTGTGATCCGGTCTGAATCGGACAAGAACCCGAATCCGCGGGCCTCATGCGCGGACGTTGCCACTTTGGCCGTCGCGATGGTCTCGAAGGCCTTCTTCATGGCCTCCAGCATCTCGACCGAGCCTGCGAGAGCTTCACCAGAAGACTTGCCTTTCGATGCTGCGGCGTTGTCGACGGCTCGCAGCAGCATTTCCTTGCATCCGCCACCGCCCGGCAACAGGCCCACTCCAACCTCTACCAATCCCGTGTAGAGTTCAGCGTGCGGCTGGCGTGCCGCGGCATGGAGAGAGATCTCGGTGCCTCCACCGAGGCAGAGCCCGAACGGCGCTGACACGACCGGTTTTGGGGAAAACTTTATGGCCTGCGTCATTCCCTGGAACTGGCGAATCACAAGGTCGACATCGTCCCACTCCTCATCCTGCACGCTCATCAGCAGCAGCATCAGGTTGGCGCCGACGGAGAAGTTCGTCGCGTCGTTGGTGATCACAAAGGCGTCGAAGTTGTCGCCCGGGCCGCCCGGCTTCAGCGTCTGGTTAATCAGGCCGATGATGTCGGTGCCGAGCGTGTTCATCTTGCTGTGAAACTCGATGCAAGCCACGCCGTCGCCAAGATCGACGACCGAAGCACCTGAGTTCTTTTTGATCACGCCGTTGGATTTCTTTGCGACTGTGACGGACCAAACACCGGCGGGAACGTGGAGCAGTTCCCAGTTCTCAGTTCTCAGTTCCCAGTATTTGCGCCCGGAAGGTGACTTGGCATCGTCGACATACCAAGACTTCTGTCCGGACGCGAGCAACTTTTCGACATTGGGCGCTACGGGCCTTCCTTCTTTTTTCATGCGAGTCACGGTGGCGTCGACGCCTGCCGCGTCCCACAACTCGAAGGGGCCGAGTTCCCAGTTGAAACCGAGCTTCATCGCGCGATCGATCTCAACAATCGAATCGGAAATCTCGGGCACACGATTTGCCGCATAGGTCCACAGATCGGAGAGCGCTGCCCAGAGAAAGGCCCCCGCCTTATCGGCCTTCTGCGGGCCGCTGCCTTCAAGGCCCAGCAGCATGCGCAGGCGCGCGCCCGTGTCCTCGATATTCTTCGCCATGTCGAGGGCCGGGAACTTCGGCTTCTGGCGCGGATGATATTCGAGAGTTTTCCAATCGATGGCGAGACGTTCGTCTTCCCGGCCAGCTTCGGCGGAGGGCGCCCGGCCCACATTTTTCTTGTAGAAACCGCCTTTGGTTTTGTCACCGAGCCATTTGTTCTGAAGCATCTTCTTGAAAAACTCGGGCAACTGCAGATCGCTGCGCTCGTCGTGGACGTTCGCGGTCATGTTGCTGACGACGTGTCCCAGGATGTCGAGCCCGACCAGATCGATGGTGCGGAATGTCGCCGACTTCGGCCATCCGACGGCTTGTCCGGTCAGCGCGTCCACCTCTTCGATAGTCAGGTCCATCTCCTGCATCAGCCGGATGACATTCAGCACCGAGAACGTGCCGATGCGGTTGCCGATGAAGTTCGGCGTGTCCTTGGCGATGACGACGCCTTTCCCCAGGCGTACGTCGCAGAAATGGGAGATGGCATCAATTGATGCGCGGTCGGCCTCTGGTGTGGGAATGATCTCCAGCAGCCGCATGTATCGCGGCGGATTGAAGAAGTGCGTTCCAAACCAGGCTCGCCGGAAGTCATCGGAGAAGCCTTCTGCAATTTTGCCGACCGGCAAACCGCTCGTGTTCGTTGTGATAATCGTGCCTGGCTTGCGAATCGCCTCTACCTTTTTCAGCAAGCTGCGCTTGATATCGAGGTTCTCGACCACGGCCTCGATAATCCAATCGACCTCCGCTAATTTTTTCAAATCATCTTCAAAATTGCCTACTGTCACCAGGCGGGCGAGCGACGCGTCCATGAACGCGGCCGGTTTCGATTTCTTTGCGGCATCGAGACCAGCGGCCGCGATCTTGTTCCGCGCCGGCGCGTCGGCATCGGGCGGAACGATATCGAGCAAATAGCTGGGAACACCGGCGTTGGCAAAATGCGCGGCGATACGCGCGCCCATGGTTCCGGCGCCCAGAATGGCAACTTTATGAATGCGCTTCATGATCAGGCCTCGACGGTGAGTCCGCTTCCATTAGTCGGATTTTGGGAGAAACACTGGAGTGGCAAGAGAGATGACTTTCCGGCGCCTCGACGGGACTGTGTCGTGGCCATGGTAATTGCTCCGGGGGGTATTTTTCCAGAGCAACCGATCACAAGTCGGTGTGCGTAATCACATACTCCAGAGCTTGTTGCGCCATCTGCTTCTCGCCCTTGTAGGCCAGCAGTTTCGCCGCGTCCTGCAGCCGGATCCAGGAGGCTCGCGCTACCTCAATTCTCATCGCTTCAGAAATGTGGTCGATCTGACCTGACTCGTAGCGCAGCAGGTAAAAGCTGACGATCTTGAAGACCCGCTGGCCGTCTCCCCAGACGCGCACGTACATGTATTTGATGTCGGCAAGCTTGGTCACCAGAGATGCTGTGACCCCGGTCTCCTCGCGCACTTCCCGCAGAGCGGCCTCCAAAGCCTTTTCTCCAGGGTCCACCAGGCCCTTTGGCAAACAGAGCACGGCCTTGTTTTTCGTGCCGGAGGCTCGTTTCCCGGGGTTTGGCGCAGGCGACGGGTCTCCAGCCGGCTCGATCGCCGCCATCCACCACTCCCCGTCCTGCTGCCGGACGACCACCCCCCCGGCCGAAATCTCGCGTACCATACTGTCGGCAAGTTAGCAGGAATTCAGGGACTTCGTCATCTGCATGATGCTTCGATGGTAACTAGTTACTTCCCTTGGAGTAACGTCAGGTGGCACCCTCGTGCCCTTACAGCCTTGGCCCGGAATGTGGCATCTTATATGACAGTGGGGAATCTGGCTGGTCGAAGCCAGATCATGTGGAGTTTGGCGCCGTGAAAAGTCTGGGGAAGATCATTCGCTCGGTTCAGGCGTTCGGGCGCGAACTTTCCCGCAAGCCTGTTCTTCCACCTGTCGCTACCCGCATCCCGGCCATCGGTGTGGCATTAGGCGGGGGCTTCGCCCGTGGCATCGCTCACATTGGCGTGCTGAAGGTCCTCGAGCAAGAGGGCATTCCGATCAGAGTGGTTACTGGCACCAGTGTCGGAGCCCTCATCGGCGCGTGCTACTGCAGCGGACTGTCGCTGGACGAGATGGAAGAAGTGGCTCGCAACAGCCGCTTTACCAGCTTCGCCCGCTGGACTCTTTCTCGCTACGGCTTCGCGTCCAACGATCGGATGGTGGCCTTTCTGACCCGCACGCTGAAGTGCAAAACTTTCGAAGACCTGCGCCTTCCGCTGGGAGTCACGGCAACCGACTTCAACACCGGAGAAGGAGTAGTGTTTCACTCCGGGACGCTCATCGATCCCATCCGTGCCAGTTGCGCCTATCCCGGCATGTTCTTGCCGGTGCAGATTCGCGGCAGGCACCTGGTCGACGGAATGTTGTCGCACCCGGTGCCCACGCGCCCGCTCCGCGATATGGGGGCCGAGCGCGTACTGGCGGTACACCTGAAGGGCACATGGTCGAACGGCGGTCCTCCGCGACATCTTTTTGACGTGATTGGGCAATCGTTTGCGATCGCACAGGATGCGATGGGTTCTCTGTGGCGCAGTGCTGCTGACCTGGTCGTGGAACCTGATGTGGCCGGATTCGGCTATGACGACTTCAAACGCTCCGCAGACCTGATCAAAGTCGGCGAGGTGGCGATGCGGAAGGCGCTACCGGAGGTCCGCAAGTGGATCGAAACGGCTGCCGACGCCATGTGTCCCACGCTAGAGCGCCCTGCCGAGCCGCGAACGGCGCCGATGCCGGCCGACTGAATTTCTTTCCAGATGTGAGCCCGATCACTGCGCATTTGCAGGTCTTGCGTGACTATTCCTACGTTAACTTCTCCCGCCAACTCCGATAGCCTCTGCCATGCGAATCAGCGACCTTGAGAGGGGCTACGGACTTAGAGTATCGATCGAACCAGGCCAAGGGGACCGAGTCGACAGACGCGGCCAGGAATCCCCATGCAGGCCACGCTTTCCCATTACCGTATTCTCGAGCAGATCGGCGCTGGAGGTATGGGTGTCGTCTATCGAGCCCACGACGAGCGCCTTGATCGCGATGTTGCCCTCAAAGTCCTTCCTCCTAGCAATAGCATCGAGTCTGACGCGCGCAAGCGCTTTCACAAAGAAGCGCTGATGCTGTCAAAGCTTAATCACCCCAACATCGCAACTGTGCATGAGTTCGATACTCAGGACGGCACGGATTTTCTGGTCGAAGAGTTCATTGATGGCCTGTCTCTTGACGTGATGCTAGCGAGCGGTCCTCTCTCGGACAAAGAGATCATCAATCTAGGGTCGCAACTGGTTGAAGGCTTGGCAGCGGCACATGGGCATGGTGTGATTCACCGCGACCTCAAGCCTGCGAATGTGCGCGTCACCCCCGATGCGCGGCTCAAGATTCTGGATTTCGGATTGGCGGTGATCCTGCGCGGCGAACCGGGTCCCACAGCTCTCACAGAAAGCCTGACGGAAACCAGGGGAATTGCCGGTACTTTGCCCTACATGGCGCCGGAGCAATTGCTTCGAGGCAAACTGGATGCACGTACCGACATTTGGGCTGCCGGTTGTGTGCTCTACGAGATGGCGACGGGGCGGCGGCCATTTCTCGGATCGGGAGCGGCGCTGACGGACGCGATTCTGCACGATTCTCCGTCGGCTCCCAGCAAAGTTAACCCCAGAATTGATCCCGCATTCGACGCTCTGATCCAGAAGTGCCTCGAGAAGGACCCTCAACACCGCTTTACGTCCGCACACGAAATCGTGATCGACCTGCGGCGACTGGGCGCCGTGATGACATCGTCTCAGACGCGGCCGCGGTGGAGACCATGGCTGTGGGCGCTTGCGCTCGCTTTTCTCGTCATGCCGCACAACGGCGGCGAAGTCCACTCGACGCCGGTTCTCCCGCCGGGCTCTTCCGGCGAATCACTTGATACGCGCCTGGTTCCACACGAATCGTACCTGCAGGGACAAAAATATCTCGAGCGTTGGGACAAACCGGCAAATTTGGATCATGCGATCCGTTTGTTTGAACAGGCCGTAAAATCCGATCCTGATTTCGCCCTCGGTTACAGCGCCCTGGCAGAGGCAGATTGGGCAAGGTACCGCCTCGATCACGATTCCCGCTGGGTTGAGGAAGCCGAGAAGAATTGCAGGCAGGCCGCGGGGCTGAAACATGAACTGCCGGCCGTTTACGTCACACTGGCCCGCGTTCACAACGGGAGAGGGCAGTACAACCTGGCGCTGCAGGAAATTCAGCACGCTCTACAACTCGAACCGTGAAATCCCGACGCGCTGCTGACGGACGCAACGGTGTACGCCAGCATGGGGCAGCAAGACAAGGCGGAAGACACCTTTAAGAGGGCTGTAGCACTTCGCCCGGAGGATTGGGGCGGCTATTACGAACTGGGAGCCTTTTATTACCGGTGTGGACGCAATACCGAAGCTGCTATTGAGTTCGCACGGGTTCTCGAAATCACTCCAGACAATGCCTTAGCCCACGCGACCCTGGGGGGAGTAATGCAACTCCTGCACAAAGACGCCGAGGCCGAGCAGCATTTGAAACGTTCCATCGAGTTGCAGCCGAGTTATGCCGCCTACACCAACCTCGGCGCGTTGTACTTGCGGCAGAGGCGCTGGGCTGAAGCCGCATCGACGACGCGCAGGGCGTTAGAGATTAACGCCAGCGACTGGAATGCATGGGCCAACCTGGGCCTCGCGAGTGAGTGGCTGGATCGCAAAAGCGACGCCGAAAAGGCATATCGCAACGAGCAGGTCCGGCTGGAGGAACTCTTAAAGGCCGGCGGCGATGACGCCGAAGTGCGGGCGGAACTCGGGCTCGTCTACTCCAAATGGCACTTGCGAGAGAAGGCCTTGCCACTCATCGAGGCAGCGTTGGCCCGTGCGCCGGACGATCCCAACATCCTTGCTGCAGCCAGCGAGGCGCAAGAAAACCTCGGCGACCGAAGCTTCGCGCTTGAGCTGGTGAAGAGGGCGCTTGCACGTGGTCTGACGCTCGAGGAACTGGCGAACAATCCCGGACAAAGAGAGTTAATTCTGGACTCTCGCTTTCGCGAGATCGCACGACAACCTAGCAAGAACTCTAGCCCTGCCCAGCAGAAGCCCTGATGGGCAGGCCGGCCCCTGGAGGAGAAACCATGTCTACCATCACGGTAATAAAGCTTTCAGAAATCGTCGTCAACAGACCCGCGCCGAAACCGGACGGGAAGAATCTCTGGATTGACATCGACATAAATCTAGGTAAGTCCACTGCGCTCATCCACTCCCGGCAGGAGGAGTCCGTCGGCTTGCACAAACAAAGAACGGTGACATTCCGTGCCGATCATGACTGCTTGCTGAAATTCAGTAATCCAACGGTATTCAACAAGGGATCGATCCCATTGATTGCATACAGGCAAACTTCCCTGGAGGTGAGAGATGAGATCAGGCAAGTCGAAACATCTTACGAGGTTTATGTAGGGACAGAGATCGAAGGTGCGGCGGAGTTACTCAGTGGCGTCGCCGCTATGGGCGGTCCCCACATCGTAGTGCCGTAGCGAAACCAACATCGGCCCGGCCGCAGAGGCCGGGTTTTTTGAAAATCAAGTGTTGCGGTCTGCGCTTTCCTTGATTAGCCTCCACGCCTGCTCCACGTGCCTCGCTTTCGTGCTCAACTGTCCTATCGACAAACGGAGCGTCAGCTTGCCATTCAGCTTGGTGTGCGTGAGGAACAGATCCCCGCTGTGGTTCAGACGGTCCATGATCGATTGATTCATTGCGTTTCCACCTTTGTGACGGAAGCAGACAAGGTTCAGCGGGACCGGGGCGGCCAGTTCGAATCGATCGTCGCTCTTTACCCAGCCAGCGAACTCTTGCGCCAGGCGAACATGCTCGCGAACGTTGTGCTGCAAGCCTTCAGTCCCGTAGTGCCGGATTACGAACCATAGCTTTAGTGATCGGAAACGCCGGCCCAGTTGGATATGCCAGTCGCGGTAGTCGATCACTGCTCCCGATTCCGTGGCCTGATTGCGCAGATACTCCGGCAAGATGCTCAGCGTCTGAATCAGCGCTTTGCGGTCGGCTACCCAGAAACAGCTGCAATCGAAGTTGGCACCCATCCATTTATGGGGGTTGAAATTGTAGCTGTCGGCCAGTTCGACGCCATCCTGCAGGTGCCGGAATTCAGGGCAGACCATCGCGGTGCCCGACATCGCCGCATCGACATGCAGCCATAGATTGTTCCGGCGGCAGATCTCTCCGATCGGTGCGACGGGATCCATCGCATTAGAAGACGTCGTGCCCACCGTGGCGCAGACAAAACAGGGAATCAGCCCCTTGGCGCGATCAGCTTCAACCTGTCTTGCCAGTGCATCGGGTCGCATCGCAAACTTGTCGTCGACTTCAATCAGCCGGAGATTATCGGTGCCAATTCCCGTGATCATCGCGGCTTTCTCCAGCGATGAATGCGTTTGTGTCGAGGCGTAGGCTACAAGCCGACCGTTCGCACCCTTCTTGTTCGTGGAGTAGTCGCTGGCTTGCTCGCGCGCCGCCAGCAGTGCGCAGAGCGCGGCGCTGGAAGCGGTGTCTTGAATCACTCCACCGCCGGTACTCGACGAGAGAAATTTCTGCGGCAGTCCGAGCATCCCGACCAGCCAGTCCATGACATGCGTTTCCAACTCAGTGCACGCGGGGCTCGTCGACCACAGCATTCCCTGTACGCCTAGGCCTGAAGAGAGCAGGTCACCCAGAATTCCCGGTCCCGAGACGTTGCCTGGGAAATAGGCGAAGAAGTTTGGCGATTGCCAATGTGTGACGCCGGGCAGAATCAAATGTTCGACATCTTTGAGAAGCGTGTCGAAGGGCTCGCCGTGTGTCGGCGGATTTGTCGGCAGTGAGGCACGAATCTGGCCCGGCTTCACCTGCGATAACACGGGAAAGGATTCGATTCGTGACTGGTAGTCGGCGATCCAGTCGATCACGGCATGGCCGTGGCGGCGGAACTCGTCGGGGGTCATATGGAAAGATTTTTCGTCAGACAACGTCGTTCTCCGGTCACTTCAATTTTCCGAAATAGACTCGTGTTTTGTAATCGAAGGCCACGCTCCCATCATGGGCGTGCTCCTCAAAGATGCGGCGCAATTCGCGCAACATCGGTTCGTGCTTCGCATGCCCCGGCCCCGGCGCATAGGAAGACGACAGCAACCGCCCTTCAACCCCTGCGTAGTCGAATTCTTGCCGCGTCGGGAACATGCGCTCCTCGTAAGGAGCCGGATCGAAGAACTCATTCACCGCTTCAGTGGTCCGCTCATGCCGCACTTCTTCGTAGTCTGTGCCGTAGGTCAATAAGAGCTGCTCGTAGTCGCGCAAGAACGGAGTCGTATCGACCTCGCGTTCGTTCCACAGCAGTACCAGCCACCCGCCGGGCTTCAGTATTCGCGAGAACTCCCGTCGTGCACGCTCACGATCAAACCAGTGCGCCGCCTGCGCCGCAGTGACGAAATCAACGCTCGCGTCGGGCAACGTTGTCGCCTCGGCCTTCCCATCGATGCTGGTGAACTTTGGAAATCCGGCCAGGAGACGCTCACCCGCTTGCCGCATGTCTGGGTTGGGCTCCACTCCGTGCACAGAATCCCCGTTCTCCAGCAGCATCTTCGTCCAGATTCCAGTTCCAGAAGCGACGTCAGCGATCACGCGGGCAGAGGTCAGTCCGCACTCTTTCTTCAGAGTCGCAAGCACCTGAGGCGGGTATCCCGGCCGGTAACGAATGTAGTTCTCGACCCGGTCGGAGAAGCGGCTGGTGGCGTTGGAGGCTGGCATCGCAATAACCCGGCAGGATTTTTCACCTTGCCAAGAAAGCCATTCTAACGGCAGGATAGAGATGTTGTCCCACCCCGCGGGAGGCCGTGTTCCCCACGTCGGAGCAACACGGCAGCGAATCGCAAGCGGTATTCGCGCCCCGCTGCAGCCAAGCACAAGATGCGCGTGGTCATCAAAGTCGGCACCAGTCTTATTGCTCCCGGTGGGCAGATTGATATCCATCTGCTGCGCGGCATGGTGGACCAGTTCGACCTCTCGAAGAACGAATACCTGATCGTTACCTCTGGAGCTATAGCCGCCGGAATGTCGGGGCTTGACCTCGAGAAGCGTCCCAGCGATGTGCCACGCATGCAGGCCTGCGCCGCCGTCGGTCAGAGCAAGCTCATGCACACCTACGAGCGCTTGTTCTTCGGCAAGAAGGTGGTCGCGCAACTGCTGCTTTCCAGCGACGACTTCACCTCGCCGGTTCGCTATCGGAACCTTCAGAACACGCTCGCCGAACTGCTAGGCCTGGGGGTGGTCCCGATCGTGAATGAGAACGACAGCGTTTCGGTGCGCGAACTCGAAGGCGCTTTCGGTGATAACGATGAACTCAGCTCTCTGCTGGCTACGGCAGTGAAGGCCGACTGGCTGCTTCTGCTTACCAATGTGGACGGATTCCTCGTTCCCAACGGACGAAAGAAGCCGAAGATTCAGCGCGTCATCCGCAAGCTCACGCCTGAGTTGGAAGCGCAATGCAATGGCAAGAGTGCATCTGGCCGTGGCGGCATGATTTCGAAACTGCGGGCCGCGAAGCTGGCGAGCGAAGGCGGAGTCCACGTCGCAATCGTGAACGGACGCCATCCGCAGGCGATTACGCAGGGGATGGCTCGCAAAATTGGAACCTATTTCCCTCCGCGGAAGGCAAGCTGATGGCCACCACTCTCGCCAACACGGCTTCGACGCAGGAAAAACTGCTGCGCGCCCGCGAGGCCAGCGCGAAGCTGGCACAGTTGTCGACCGAGCAAAAGAACGCGCTGCTGCTCGCGATTGCAAACGCCGTCGAAGCGCATGAGAAAAACATTCTCGCAGCCAATCGGGCAGATATTGAACATTCGGGTCTCGAGGGTGCGATGCGTGAACGCCTGCTGCTCACGCCGTCCCGAATCAAGGAGATGGCCCGCGGCGTGCGCGATGTAGTGGCGCTGCCGGATCCGATCGGTGACACGCTCGCCGAGTGGACCAAAGAGAATGGACTACGCATCCGGAAAGTGCGCGTGCCTCTCGGGGTTGTGGGCATCATCTACGAATCCCGCCCGAACGTTACTGTCGATACCGCAGTGCTCGCGTTGAAGACCGGCAACGCCATTGTCCTCCGCGGCGGGAAAGAAGCGGCCCGCAGCAATCAAAGTCTGGTAGAGATCATGTCTGCCACCCCCGGAGTTCCCCAGGGAGCCATCGAGTTGCTCGACTCAGGAACCCGTCAGACAGTGCACGACCTCATCAAAGCGCGTGGCCTGGTAGACGTGATCATCCCCCGGGGCGGTGCGGGATTGATCACTTTCGTGACTGAGAATTCGAGGGTTCCGGTGATCGAAACCGGGGCAGGGAACTGTCACATTTTCGTCGATGCCTCCGGGGACTTCGATATGGCGGACCGGATTGTGATTAATGCCAAGACGCAGCGTCCCTCGGTATGCAACGCAGCCGAGAAGTTGCTCGTCCACGAGCGTGTTGCAGCGGAATACATTCCCCGAATCGCAAAGAAGCTGATCGATGCCGGCGTGGAACTCCGCGGTGATGGCAAATCACGAACCCTGGCGGCCGGACTGCCAGTCTCTCCGGCGACGGAGCCGGAGTGGTACGAAGAATATTTGCGCCTGTGTATGGCAATCGCGGTGGTGGCTGACGTGAATGATGCCATCGCCCATATCAACAAATACTCGACCCGGCACTCCGATTCGATCGTCACCAGCGACGAGGCGAATGCGCGCAAGTTCCTCCGCGAAGTTGATTCCGCTGCGGTCTATTGGAATGCCTCGACGCGCTTTACAGACGGCGCCGAGTTTGGTTTTGGAGCGGAGATGGGGATCAGCACACAGAAACTTCACTGCCGCGGCCCCTTCGCTCTCGCCGAACTCACGTCGTCAAAGTACGAGATCATCGGAACCGGGCAAATCCGGCCCTAGATCCGCGCGTCATTCCTTCCGCTGTGCTACCTTACTAAATTCGAACCCGGGAAAACTTCCCATGAAACATTTCTTTGCGGGACTGCTTTGGTGCGCAATTCTGCTGACTGGCTCCTCGATTAGCGCCGAGCACAACGGTTCCACACCCACATCGATCTTCGGCTTCCGCAAGGCCGCCGCGGAGACAGCTGCCGAAACTCAATTCCTGTCCGTGCCCGATTCCAAACTTGCCGAAGAACATCTACGCATCCTGACCAAGGCGCCGCACATGGCGGGCACCATTGAAGACAAAGCCACGGCAGACTATGTCGCCAGGAAGTTTCGCGAAGCCGGTCTCGATACTGAAATCGTCGAGTACAAGGTCTGGATCAACTATCCCGCCGAGATCAGCGTTGATATGACCGAGCCCGCCGGTGTCGAGATGCACGGCCCCACGCGCGAGCACGTCAGCAAGGATCCGTACCAGGATGATCCGCGCGTGGTTATGCCGTTCAGCGGGATGTCTCCTTCGGGAGATGTCGAGGCTGAAGTCGTGTACGCCAATTACGGCGCCCCGGAAGACTTTGAGAAACTCGAGAAGCTGAAAGTCGACGTGCGCGGCAAGATCGTGCTCGTGCGCTACGGGCAGAACTTCCGTGGCGTGAAAGTGTTCGTAGCGCAGGAACACGGCGCAGCCGGAATGATCATCTATTCCGATCCCGCAGACGACGGATGGCGCCGCGGCGACAAGTATCCAGATGGCCCCTGGCGTCCCGATACCGGAGTGCAGCGCGGATCGATTGGCTACATGTTCGAATTCCCCGGCGATCCGACTACTCCCGGCGTGGCGTCGACTCCATCGTTACCCGACTCGCAGAGAATCGCAGCCGACAATTCGGCGCAGATGCCGAAAATTCCCGTGACTCCGCTCTCGTATCAGGATATCTGGCCGGTGTTGGAACATCTTGGCGGGCCGGATTCGCCGCGCGAGTGGCAGGGGGCGCTGCCCTTTACCTATCACGTCGGACCCGGCCCGGCAAAACTGCGCATGCATTTGAAACAGGATTATCAATTCCGTACCCTGTGGGACGTGATCGGGCGCGTGCAGGGCACGGAGTTGCCGGAGCAATGGGTGGTCGCGGGCAATCATCGAGATGCCTGGGTCTACGGTGCGGTTGATCCCAACAGCGGCACTGCAGCCATGCTTGAAGCCGTGCACGGCGTTGGTGAGTTGCTCCGGGCAGGCTGGAAGCCCAAGCGCACGCTCCTATTCGCGAGTTGGGACGGAGAAGAAGAGGGGCTGATGGGATCAACCGAATGGGTGGAGCAGCATGAGGTCGAACTGCGAAATTCCCCGGCGTACTTCAATATGGACGTAGCGGTCTCGGGAGCAAAGTTCGGCGCCTCTGCTGTTCCCAGCCTCAAACAGTTCCTGCGCGACGTGACCAAGGTTGTGCCCAGTCCGAAAGGTGGCACTGTGTACGAGGCCTGGCAGAAGGGGTCACAGCCGGAAACAACGCCCTCGACGCAATCGCCGGCCGAGGCGATTGGAGAAAGCCGCCGCATGCCGGCTGCGCAGGTAAAATCCGATGTGCCTGTCGGTGACTTGGGCAGCGGATCCGACTACACCGCCTTCCTGCAGCATCTCGGCGTTCCCTCGAGCGACGTGAGTTCGAGCGGGCCCTACGGCGTTTACCACTCCACGTTCGACGACTTTGCCTGGTTCAAAAAGTTCGGCGATCCGGATTTCGTCTACGAACAGCAGATGGCCCGTGTGTTCGGGCTCGAAGCGGTACGCATGGCGAATGCCGATGTTCTGCCGTATGACTACGAAGAGTACGCGAAAGAAGTTGCCGCCTATCTTGATGCAGCGAAAAAGCGGGCTGACGACAAGTTTGGAAATCATGCGCTCGACTTCGATGCAGTGAACGCCGCGGCACACCATTTCCTTTCGGCCGGAGCGAAGGTCCTGGCGAAGCAAAAGAATCCACCGGCGGACGCTTCGCGGCTGAACCAGGCGCTGCTGGCTACCGAGCGGGCGCTGCTTGTGCCTCAGGGCCTGCCGCATCGGCCGTGGTTCCGCCATGCCATCTACGCGCCGGGAGAGTACACCGGCTACGCCGCGGTGGTGATCCCGGGAGTGAACGAGGCGATCGATAGAGGCGATAGCGAGCGGGTTCGCCAACAATTAGCCATCTTAACCGCAGCCTTAGAGCGCGCAGCGAAAACGCTAGAAGGATACCGCTGAGCCATGACACCCGCTCATGCACTGGGACATTTCCTGCGAACCCTGTCGGGCTCTGCCGTCGCCACCTTCCTGGCTCTGTTTCCCATCGTCGATCCCTTTGGCGGGATCCCGGTCTTCTTCACGATGACCTCATCGTGGACCCCACGAGACCGGTACCGCACCGCTCTCAAGACAGGCATCTGGGTCTTGGTCATCCTGGTTACATTTCTCTTCTTTGGCAGATTCGTGTTGCACTTCTTCGGTATCTCGCTTCCTGTCCTCAAAATTGCCGGCGGACTGATTGTCGCCAACACCGCCTGGGGCATGGTGACCTCCCATGCGCGCATTACTCCGGAAGAAAGCCAGGAGGCTGAAGACAAGGAAGACATTTCTCTAACCCCATTGGCGATGCCACTGATGTCGGGACCCGGCGCAATCGGCGTGGTTATGGCCCTGGCAGCGAATGTCGATAACTGGGAAGCCTATGTCGGGATGATCATCGGCATAGCTGCCATCGCTTTGAGCGTGGTGCTGTTCTTCTGGCTGGGAGGACCATTGGTGCGCCGTCTGGGACCGAGCGCGGTGGGTGCCATCAATAAAGTCTTCGGATTTCTGATCCTGGCCATCGCTGTTCAGTTGGTTTCGGACGGCATAGTCGACCTCAGGAGTTGAGTTCAAGCCCCAGCTTGCCCAAATCAATCGGCTCTTAATTCTGCTGGAACCATTATTCTCCAGCGTGCGTACCAAGAGATGGCGCTGGTGCGCCCAAGAGGTGCTCCATGTCTCGACGATCTCCGCTTCAAGCTTTGCAATTCCACAAAGTTGTTCTGTCTTGTCTCTTCCTCGTTCCGCTCTGCGCGGCGAGCGATTGGCGCTATGAAGAGACGCACACCGACGTCCGCGAGTTCGTTTCCGGCGGCTCCGTGCATCTGCGCCTCAGCGTTGGCGACCTGCACATCAGGCGCGGCGATTCCGCAAAGATCCGGCTGGACTACACGGTGAAGTCGAGCCGGGAGAGCCATGTGAAGCAGGCGCGCGTCGATTTCGACATTCGTGGAAACGACGCCACCGTCGAGTTCCACGCTCCGACAGGCGGCAACACGCAATTTGATGTTGAGTTGGAAGTTCCCGCAAATACTCATCTCGACATACATCAGAAAGTCGGCGATTTGACCGTCGACAGCGTCGAGGGCGATAAAGACCTGAACTTGGGAGTCGGCGACATCCGCGTCTCTACCGGGCGTTCCGGCTATCGCCTGGTCAACGCGAGCACCGGCATCGGCGACGTCAACAGTGACGGCTACGGCGAGACTCACGGCTGGCTGGGCAAGACGCTCAAGTATCACGGCGACGGGAAGTTCGAGCTGCGAGCACACGTCGGAGTGGGAGACATCAAGTTGGAAGGGAACTAGTCCGCGACAAAGAAAGCTCCCCGCCTTCAGCTTACAACGCCAGAAAACCCGCGATCATCCGGATGCACGCACGGTTCACGGCGGAAAAACTGCAAACCGCGATGAGATCCACGAGCATTGACTGCCTGTTCCATTTTCCGAACAAAAAAACTGCTTTCTCGCTCTCGCAACGCCGATTCTGCTAGGGTGGGTCCCGCCAAGGGGACTGATCCCCTTCTCGAGGTCGCCATGTCGTCTTCTCGGAAAGTAGGCACTAACGATGCGCACGTTCACCAATCTCGTCGTGATAAGAAAAAGACGGTGTCGGAACCCGCAACGACTTTCGATCAAGTCTTGAAAGCTGAACTCAACCGAATCAATGACGCACGCCGATTGCGCGACGCCGAGTGGGAGAAGCATAAGGAACGGGTGGGTGAAGCGCACGAGGACAACCTGATCGGTCTGGCTTTTTCCGGCGGAGGCATTCGGAGCGCGACTTTCAATCTGGGGATCCTGCAAGCACTCGCCCAGAATCATCTGCTCTGCAAATTCGATTACCTCTCCACCGTATCGGGCGGCGGCTACATCGGTTCCTGGCTCGCGGCATTCACAAAGCGGCAAACTGATCCGCCACACGCGGCGACGTGGCCCAAAGGTTCCTTTGCCGACATCGAGGCAGCTCTGACGCCTGCGAGATATGAGCCCGACAAACGGAGCGAGCCTCCAGTCGTGCACTCCTTGCGACTGTACAGCAACTATCTGACACCGCACGCCGGGCTGATTTCAGGAGACACCTGGGCGATGGTGGGAACGTGGATGCGCAATACGATCTTGAATCAGACCATCTTTGGGATGATCTTTGTAACTGCGCTGGTGCTGTGTCAGGCTCTGATTCTGCGGCTGATTCAGGCGACCGAAGACGAGAATGACTTCGGACTGCTCATCGCCGGCGGATTTTTTCTGTCAGTGGCGTGCATATCAATGGCGATTCACGTCGTAGCGGAAGTTTCTCCGGGCAGGATTTTTTGGAATTGGTTTCAGCGAATCAAGATCACCGCTACGGTGATGTTGCCTTTTGTGCTGGCCTGTGTGTTGCTGAATTCTGCCCTGTGGGAGCGAACCGACCTTGGGGATTTCCCCCTGTTGTGGTGGGCGCTTATTGGAGCGGGTTTTTATTTTGTGGTTTGGGGATTTGTAGCTCTCCTGGCGCTAGCCCGCCGATCGCGCCGTAAGGTACAAGGACAACCGGTAAAGCCCAGAGTATCGCTTCGTGTTCTTTTGGTGGGATCGCCCGTGGCGGGCGCGGTGGGAGGCTGCCTTTTTTTTGCATACGTCCTGCTTTTGCGCAACCTTCCTGACTGGGATGGCACGGATTGGATTGTTCTCGTGTTCGGCAGTGGCGTGCTGATGGCGGTCATGTGCTTGGTGGGCGTTTTCCATATCGGACTCGTAGGCCGCGGTTCGATGGATGTAGTGCGGGAATGGTGGGCGCGGCTGGGAGGCTACGTCAGTCTGCTTACTTTTGGATGGCTCCTGCTGGCGGCGACTTGTGTTTTTGCGCCGCTGGTGGTCCGTTGGGCGATCTTCCACTTTCCCAAAACCTCCATCAGTGCAGCTGTGCTCTGGGTGATTCACAACATCCTCGGGGTTACCGCGGCGAATAGTCCAAAGACCAGCGGCAAGGCCAACGACGCCAACGTGAAGAAGGCAGCGATCCGAGACACAACTGACAATGGGACAGGATCGGGGATCAAGAGCGCACTTGCTTCACCGAAAGTCCTGAGTCTCCTGGCCAAGGTCGCTCCTTACGTTTTCCTCGTGGGCTTGATCTTGCTCGTGAGTACAGTTGTGCACGTGGCTTCAGGTTTCTGGTTTGATGAACAAATCTACGACCATCCCGCCGCGAAGGTCTGGCATTTTCGAAATGGTTTGGACTGGCCTGCAATACAAAATGCCTACTGGATGGTCCTCAATTCCGGCTCAATCTATGGCCTGCTGCTGATTGGCGGAATATTCTTCGTTGCGGGGCTTTTGCTGTCGTGGCGAGTCGATGTCAATGAGTTCTCGCTGCACCATTTCTACCGAAACCGGCTGGTGAGATGCTATCTGGGTGCCTCAAATCCGCTGCGGAGGGCAGAACCGTTCACGGGATTCGATCCTGACGACGACCTTTCGTTGTGCTCGCTGGACAAGGACTATCCCGGTCCTTATCCGATCCTGAATGCGGCGTTGAATATCACCGGCGGCGAGGAACTGGGATATGCGACGCGCAGAGCGAAATCATTCGCGTTTACTCCGCTGTATTGCGGCTATGAACTCGGGTCTGCCGGAGAGGGCGAACAGCGATTCACGCGAGATCACGGCTTTGACCCAAGCTACTCGAAAACAGAACACGGACGATCGGTTGGTGGTGTGGGCAAGTTCCCCGCAGAATGCGGAATCTCGCTTGGGACTGCCATGGCCATCTCAGGGGCGGCAGCTAGTCCGAACATGGGTTATCACACCAGCCCCGCAACGGCATTCTTCATGGCGTTGTTCGATGTTCGATTGGGCTGGTGGATGGGCAACTCACGCAGTCCGCAAGCATGGGCCAGCTGTGGTCCAGCCCTGGGGCTGGGCTATCTGTTCTCGGAATTACTTGGGCAGAGCGATCAGAAGAAGAAATACGTATATCTCTCCGATGGCGGACACTTTGAGAATCTGGCAGTGTACGAACTCATCCGGCGTCGCTGCCGGCTGATTGTGGCATGTGATGGGGATGCGGATTCGGCTTACCAATTCAGCGATTTGCTAAGTCTGATTGAGAAGGCGCGCACAGACTTCGGAGTGCGGATCGAGATCGATTTCGCTTCGGTCCGCCCGCCTGTGGGCAGCCGCGAGTCTCCCAAGAATTTTGCCGTTGGAAAGATTCACTACAACGGTAACGACGTTGGAATTCTTATCCTGGTCAAGGCAAGCATGCCACCGAGAGCCGCAGTGGTCGCCAACCCCTCGCTTCGAAGACTGCCGGACGACGTATGGAGATATGGCGATCAGCATTCCACATTTCCCCATCAGACGACAGCCGATCAGTGGTTCGATGAATTGCAGTTTGAAAGCTACCGGGCGTTGGGTGAATACATTGGGTGCGAGGCCGCGCCGTACATCCGAAAAGCGATCGAAGATGCATTGGATCACGCCAGGCTGCCTTGGCGGACTGCTCCGACGGATGCGAATCCGTGAGGACAGCCCGCGATACGCCCATCGTTTGAAGTGCGCATCTACTCTTGCGAAACCGAGAGGTTTTGTGGCGAGCACAAAGCAAAGAAACGCGGCACGCAGTGTCCCGCTGTCCTACTCACCCCTCAATGTGACAGCCGTCACAGACAACAGCCTCGCATCCAGAATCGTATAAACGTGACAGGCCCCACTCTGGAACTGCTATATGGAGCGGTTTGCCGTGATTTCAATACTCCAAGGTGGAGATCACATTATGCCGACGAGAAGAGCTTTCTTACAGTCGAGTGCCGTTGCAGCGGCCGCACTGTCGGGTGCATCTGCCCTCGATGCCCACGGTGTGCCCTTGGCAGAGCCTTCGTTACCGAGCCCTACACCGCCGGGCGCACCCAAGCCTGCCGCTGACGTGCAAGTTCCGAAGATGAGGTTCTTCAACGTCGAAATCAGCCGCATGGTGCTGGGCGTGAACCCATTTTGCGGATACTCCCATTACAACAACAACTACTCCGGTGCTATGAGGGAGTGGTACACATCGGACCGGGTTTGCGCCGTCATGCATCAGGCCACGCGCTTCGGCGTCAACGCATTCAACCATGTCGCTCTTGACCGCATGCCGCAGGACTGGCTACGTTTTCAGGCAGAGGGCGGCCAGATGCACTTGATCATGCAAGTGCTGCACGACAATGCAACAACCATTGAACAGGCAAAGACCCTGAAGCCGGTGGCGATGTTCCGCCAAGGGGAAGTAGTCGATCGGGCTTTCCAGCAGGGCAAGATGAATACCGTTCGGGAGTGGTGCAAGATGGTGCGCGATCTGGGCATCATCGTCGGAGTCGGCACGCACAAGCCGGAAGTCATCAGCCAGGTGGAGGAAGAGGGTTGGGACGTCGACTTCTACGCCGGCTGCGTGTACAACCGCACGCGAACCCAGGAAGAATGGAAGAAGGTTCTCAACGGCGAAATCACGGAAATGCCACACGAGATCTACCTGCAGAGCGATCCGCCGCGAATGTACAACGTGATGCGCCAGACTCGGAAGCCTTGCTTTGCTTTCAAGATTCTCGCTGCCGGCCGAGTCGACGACCATGGCGTGGAACAGGCCTTCCGCACGGCTTTCAGCAGCATCAAGCCGAACGACGGAGTCCTGGTGGGAGTGTTCCCACGCGGCAAGGATGAAGTCCGAGAGAACGCGGAAATTGTGCATCGGATACTAGTCGGCTGAATCGAGCATGATCAGATGCGAAGATGAGACGCGGGCGCCCGCCCTTCGCAAAAATCCGCGAAGGACGGGGCGCCCACAGCTTGGTAGTGTCAGGGAGATCAAAAGCGCCGGCCACCTGCCCGGCAAAAGAAAAGGGCTGGCGATGACGCCAGCCCTCAAGCAAGTTTTAAAGTTAGAAGGTGAAGTGGACGCCGAATTCACCCCAGATGGAGCGCGGGATGAAGGTAGCGTTGGGAGCAAAGAATCCGGTCGGGTGACCCAACGTTGAACTGGCAATGTTGTTGCCGAAGTTGTTTCCGTAGTTGGCTCTATTGGTGAGGTTGAAGGCCTGCGCCACGATTTGCAGATTCATCCGCTCGCCGAGTTTGAAGTTCTTGGCCAACTTGGCATCCAGCTGGAAGAACGCCTGTCCACGAAGCGGGTCATATTTAGCGATCGTGCATTGCGCCGTATAGTAGCACGTAGCTATGTTCCCCTGTGCGGCGGCGGTTGCATCATCCGGATTAGCACCATTTGCAACAGCGGCATCAACGTACGTATTGATGTAATCCGTCCCGTAGGTATAGTTCTTCAGGTCGTTGTTCGGCACCACAGCGGCGAGAGCGGTTCCGCCTCCGGCGTTGATGGTGTTGTAGGAATTGGTCAGATTATAGGGACGAGCGGTGCCGAACTGAAGGATCGGCGCGAACTGAAATCCCTTGGGCAAATCGACCACCGAAGCGAGGGTGATATGGTGGCGCTCGTCGTTGGTGCTCGGCCCCCACTCGTAGGAGGCAAACGGGCGATAGCCATCGCGGGCATAGTTGCGGAAGATGGTAGTGTCGCCACCACCACCATCGAAGCCATAGGACCATGACAATGTGTAGTTAGCGATGAGCGAGAAATGATGGCTCATGCGCTGACGGAAGCTCAGGTTCACTCCATCATATTGGCTCCGGTTGATGGACTGGTCACTGCGCAAACTGGCCAGCACCGGCTGCCCGGCTGCGGTGAAATCGGCGCTCAAGGGACGAATCAAGTTGACGTTGCCGAAGTTCATGTTGCATCCGAGAGGAAGGCCGGGACTGGTGCAAGCATTACCGGTGCTATCTGTCGGGTTGGTGCTATCTACGACTTTCTGGTCAATGTTGATCGTTTTGTCCTCATGCAGACTGAGAACGTGGGTGTATTCGGCCTCGAACACCGAGTTGTTGTTAACAGCCCACGAATAGCCGATGTTGAATTCTTCGGATACCGGGTTCCGGAAGTTCGGGTCCATGAGCCGGCCAACGCTTCCATCCGCAGCCGTCGTTGAAGGACCTGGCAAACATGCCTCCTGCGCCGCAATGTTTGCTTGCGAGTAGGAGAACGACCCAAGTGTCCCGCCGCAAGGTAGCGTGTCAGTAGGAGCCGACAGGCTCAACACGGTCTGGAAGATGGTTGGGTTCGCGAGTTGCTCCATGAACAAAGGAACGTTCTGGAAGGTATTGCCGAAGTACAGGCCGAAGCCGCCGCGCAATACGTGTCTGCCCGCTCCCGTCAGATCATAAGCAAATCCGATGCGTGGGCTGAAGTCCTTGGTGTCGTCCTGTGCTGTGTGCCTGGTGTTGTAGGCCGCAATCGGGTTGACGGATGCGATGGCAAGCAGCGACTGATAGGAGCGACTCTGGGGAATGTCAGATGAGCCGAACCAATTGAAGTCGCGGTCCCAGCGCAGGCCCAGATTCAGCGTCAAGCGGTTGTTAACCTTCCAGTCATCCTGCCCATAGAACCCAAGCTGTTTGGTTGGAACCAGGAAGTACGGATCGCCGTTCGAGAACGACATGCCACCGACCAGGCCGGGCGTCGCAAAGCCTTGGGGGTACTTGGTAGTGTCACCCAGAATCGTGCTCGGATTGACCAGGAAGTCAGCTTCCAGGGTTGAGTTGAATTCAAAGAATCCCCCTGAAACTGGGTTATAGATGTAGTCAACTCCGGCTTTGATGGTGTGCTTGCCGAAGCTTTTTGAGATGTCGTCCTTGAATTGCCACTTACGCTGGAACGACTGCTGCGGAACGTTGCCATTTGTTCCAAACGAGGCATCAGGGAAGGTGACGAGCGGCGCGCTGATCTTGCTGGCGATCAGGTTGTTCCAATATTGGAAACCGAAAGTAAACTGGTTGACGAGCGACGGCGAAAACTGAGAATTCAGTGTGAAGTTGGCGAGTTGAAGGTGGTTGGTGGTGAAGTTGCCTTCGGTCAAGTCACCTGTGTCGCCCGATTGGTCGTTCAAGCTGTCGTTGGCCTGTGAGCTATAGCTGACGTAGGCGGTGTTCTTGTTGTTGATCGTGTAATCAAGGCGGCCATTGTAGCGCCACTCGTGGAAGGGCCGAGGGATGGTCAAAGACGGTTCAGCGGCGAGGCCATTTTGCTGGGCCAGTACAAGCTCGTTGTAGGCGGTTGTCGCCTCAGCGAGCGACTGGTTCTCTCGCTGGCGCTCGATGGCAAAGAAGCCGAAGAGCTTGTCTTTCAGGACCGGACCGCCAACGGATCCACCGAAGAACTGTCGGCTGTAGTCTGGACTCTGGGATGTGGACGTTCCGTCCCCATTGGCAACCTTTTGCGCCGTTTGCAAGGCTGCGTCACGGAAGTATCCGAAGACCGAGCCGTGGTACTGGTTGGTGCCGGATTTCGTGATCATGTTGATAGCGGCGCCCTGGGAGCGTCCGTTCTCTGCGGAGAAGCGCTGGGTGCTGATCTGGAATTCCTGCACGGCTTCGAGGGGCATCTGCATGACCGCGCCACCGACGGTGTTGTCTTTGTTGTCTACTCCGTTGATGGTCGTGTTGATATTGCGGCCGTCAGATCCGTTGATGGAAAGAATCGCGTAACGGTTCTTGGTGGGATCGTAAGAGTCAGCGGCCTTCACGCCGGGAGCCAAATAAGCGAGGTTGGCTGCGTCGCGGCCGGCAAGAGGAAGATCTTCGACTTCGCTGGGCGTGATGTTCTGGCTGACGCTGGTCTTTGCGAGATCCACGACGGCAGCCTCGCCAGAGACTTCTACGACTTCAGTTGCTGCTCCAGGGTTAAGAGACACATTCACGGTTGCCGATTGACCGACCTGCACTTCGGCGTTCTGCAGGACGGTGGCGAAACCTTGCTTTGTGACTTTGACCTCGTAGGTTCCGGCCTGCACGAGATCGAAACGGTAAGTGCCGGTATCAGTGGTCGTGGCGGTGCGGGTGACGCCTTTTGCCTTGAAAGTCGCGACGACCTGCGCTCCCGATACCACGGCGTTCGATTTATCGGTCACAGTGCCTTGGATCGTGCCTGTAGCTGTGGCTTGGCCAAGTAGATAGCCGGTGGTGAGGACCGTCATGAGTAGCGCTGTCAGTAATGCGAACACGCGCCTGCGGGTGTAGATCATCTGGTTTGACCCCCTAGTGATTTTCAGCGTTGCAGCTGTCATTCACTCGCACGCCCAAAACCGAGCGAGTCGAACATATGGAGCGAGCCCCATGGAAGAAACCGGGTCGAGCAACTCCCCACATAACGTAAATAGACAGATGTACACAACAATTGGCAATTGACAGTCCAAAACTTATATACGCGTTAAGACATTGAATCAAAACAAATCTCCCCCGGGAACGACGAGTGGACTTCACATAAATTGGAATGTGTATGGGAGTTGTTTATGAGATTTCATATTTTGGAGGTGGGAAGAAGGAGGAATCGGGAGGGGGCGGGGTCGGCCTCGCTTCGCTTCGGCGGACAGCCGAAGGCGGCTGTCCCCACATACAACATGCTTCCTTTGAAACAGTGCGGCCTTCGGTAGTGCTACTTCAACGTTACCAGCTTTTCCACCAAATCTGAGTAGTCCTTCTTCTCGATGCCGTGGACCTGTTTGTTGTATTCGTCCACCTTCGACGAGTAGTTCATCGAGCAGAATTTGGGGCCGCACATGGAGCAGAAGGCGGCTTCTTTGTAGTAGTCATCCGGCAGGGTTTCGTCATGCATAGCCCGGGCGGTCTCGGGATCGAGCGACAGCGCGAACTGTTTCTCCCAATCGAACTTGTAGCGGGCGTAGCTTAGGGCGTCGTCGCGATCGCGGGCGCCGGGACGTCCGCGAGCGATGTCGGCGGCGTGCGCGGAGATCTTGTAGGCGATGATGCCGTCTTTCACGTCTTTTTCGTTGGGCAGGCCGAGGTGCTCTTTGGGCGTGACGTAACAGAGCATGGCGGCGCCGTACCATCCGATCATGGCCGCGCCGATCGCGCTGGTGATGTGGTCGTAGCCGGGAGCGATATCGGTGACTAGTGGCCCGAGCGTGTAGAACGGGGCCTCGGAGCAGAGTTCGACTTCTTTGTCGACCTGCTCTTTGATCTTGTCCATGGAGACGTGGCCGGGGCCCTCGATCATGACCTGCACGTCTTCCGCCCAAGCCTTCTTCGTGAGTTCGCCGAGAGTTTTCAGTTCGGCGAACTGCGCTTCGTCGCTGGCGTCGGCAACGCAGCCGGGGCGGAGTCCGTCGCCGAGGGAGAAGCTCACGTCGTATTTCTTGAAGATTTTGACGATATCGTCGAAGCGGTCATACAGAAAATTCTGTTTGTGGTTGTAGGCCATCCACTGGGCGAGAATAGCGCCACCGCGGCTGACGATGCCCGTGATGCGCTTGGAAATGAGCGGGAGATATTGAATCAGTACTCCGGCATGGATGGTCATGTAGTCCACACCTTGGGCGGCCTGCTCCTCTATCACTTCCAGCATTACTTCTGCATTCAGATCTTCTACGCGCTTCACGCGGGCGATGGCTTCGTAGATCGGGACCGTGCCGATCGGGACGGGCGAGTGGCGGAGAATGGCCTCGCGGATTTCATGAATGTTGCCGCCGGTGGAGAGGTCCATCACCGTGTCGGCGCCGTAGTGGACGGCGGTGTGAAGCTTCTTGAGTTCTTCGTTGATCTCCGAGGTGACGGCCGAATTGCCAATGTTGGCGTTGATCTTGCAGAGACTCGCCACGCCGATCGCCATGGGTTCGAGCTCAGGATGGTTGATGTTGGCGGGAATGATCATGCGTCCGCGGGCGACTTCGTCGCGGACGACCTCGGGCGTGAGCTTCTCCTTGTGGGCGATGAAGGACATTTCTTCCGTGATTACGCCCTGGCGCGCGTAGTGCATCTGGGAGAAGTTGCCGTCGGAGTTCTCGCGCTTGCGGCGGGAGATCCATTCTGCGCGGGGTTTGGGAACGGAGTATCCTCCGCCGTTGGTGCCATTGCTGGAAGTCATGACTAGGCCAACCTTTGTAGAAGTCTGTGAATCCTGATTATAAACGGGTTGGATGCGCCGCGCAGGATGCGTTCCATTCGATAGACAGAGTTGAAGGATTTCACCACAGAGGGCACAGAGGGTCACAGAGGTGCTGCAGGTTGGTTTCGTCCCGAGAGTATCCCTAGCGTGCCACAACAAATGGAACGATGTTTGTTCAATATTGACTTGTTTGCTGATCTCGGATTGCGGGCTTAGAATCGCTCGTTGCGGTTCGCCCTGCTCGTGCGCGTTTTTTAAAGGAGAGAATCTTCATGCGTGCATTCCGTCTACTGCTCGTAATCTTTTGTGCCCTGAATGCTTTGGCCTTCTGCCAGTCTGCGCCGTCATCAGCTCAGCCAGGTCTTGGATTCAGTATCGACAACATTGATAAGAGCGTCGATCCCTGCGTTGACTTCTATCAGTATGCGTGCGGCAACTGGATGAAGAATTCGGAGATTCCGGCGGATCGGTCCTCGTGGCAGAGTTTCTCGCAGCTGGACGAAAACAATCTGCAGATCGAGAAGGGAATTCTGGAGAAGGCTGCAGCGGGAGGACCGGGACGAGACGCCATCGATCAGAAAATTGGAGATCTGTACGGCTCGTGCATGGATGAGAAGGCGGTGAATGCGAAAGGGTTGGCGCCACTGAAGCCGGAGCTCGACCGCATTGCCGCAGTGAAGGATAAGGGTGCGCTCATCGAAGAGATTGCGCACCTGCACTTGATCGGACCGAATCCACTGTTTAACTTTTATTCGAACTCGGATTTGCATAATGCGGACCAAGTGATTGCGTATATCGGCCAGGGCGGCTTATCGCTGCCGGACCGCGACTACTACGTGAAGGACGATGCGGACAAGGTGGAGATGAGGAAGCACCTGGTCGAGTACGCGACCGAGGTGTTCAAGCTGGCAGGCCAGACTCCGGAGGAGGCGTCGAAGTCGGCGCAGACGGTGCTGATGGTCGAGACCCTGCTGGCGGCCGACTCGATGGAGCGGACCAAGCTGCGCGATCCGAAGAATCGCGATCACAAAATGACTCGGGAAGAGGTCGTTGCGCTAGCGCCGGACTTTAACCTGAATCGCTACTTCACGGCTGTGGGAGCCCCGAATTTCACAGCGATGAATGTGGTTACGCCGGACTTCTTCCGCCAGGTCAATGGAGTGGTGGCGGCGCTGCCCTTGGAATCATTCAAGACTTACGTGACATGGCATGCACTGCGCGGCGCCGCACCGTGGCTCTCGGAGCCCTTCGTGCAAGCCAACTTCAAAATGCGGCAGGCGTTGACGGGACAGAAGCAGATCCAGGATCGGTGGAAGCGCTGCGTGAATCTTGTGGATGGCTCGCTGGGCGAGGCAGTCGGCCAGCGCTATGTCGAGCTGACGTTTGGTGCAGAAGGCAAGCAGCGCATGCTGAAGATGGTGGACATGCTGGAGAAGTCGCTCGATGACGATATTCATGGTCTGTCGTGGATGGGCGACGACACCAAAAAGCAGGCGAAGGTTAAACTGCAGGCAATCCGCAACAAGATCGGATATCCGGATGCATGGCGCGACTATAGTTCGGTGGTGATTAAGCCGAATGACCTGCTTGGCAATGTGGAGCGGGCCAACGAATTCGAGTCCAAGCGGCAAATCGCAAAGATCGAAAAACCGCTGGACAGGAAAGAGTGGGGCATGACTCCGCCAACGGTGAATGCGTATTACAGCCCGGCCTACAACGAGATCGTGTTTCCCGCCGGAATTCTGCAGCCTCCATTCTTTGACAAGAGTATGGATGACGCGGTGAACTTTGGCGGCATCGGACTGGTCATCGGGCACGAGTTGACCCATGGGTTTGACGATCAGGGACGCAAGTATGATCCCCAGGGGAATCTGCGCGACTGGTGGACGGAGACGGATGGGAAAGAGTTTGAGAAGCGGGTGAGTTGCGTGGCGGACGAGTATTCGAACTTTGTGGCCGTGGACAACATGAAGCTGAACGGGCGTCTCACCCTGGGCGAAAATACGGCGGACAACGGCGGGGCGCGGATTGCGCTGGCAGCGCTCGAACACATGATCGCCGAGGACAAGACTGGGAAGGAAGGGCAGAGCATTGACGGCTACACGCCCGAGCAGCGGTTCTTCCTGGGATTCGGGCGCGTGTGGTGCGAGAAGCAACGTCCGGAAAACCTGCGCCTGCAAGTCACCACCAACCCGCATTCGCCAGGCAAGTACCGGGTGAATGGAGTCGTGCAGAATATGCCGGAGTTTCAGAAGGCGTGGGGATGCAAGGCGGGGCAGCCGATGGTGGCGGAGAACGCGTGCCATGTATGGTGAGGCTCAGGCTGTCAGATCGATTAGGCCTTTCTGCATCTGATCGGCAGTCTTGAGCGTGGCGAGATTCACTTCGAGCGTGCCGACTGAGCGGACATCAGCGCAACCATTTCGGCACTGAGATCGACGACATCCAGGTTGGCTCCTTCGGGGGAGGACGAGCCGGCCGAGGCGATGCTGGCGGCTGCCGCGTTGAGTTGGACCTCATCCCTGAAGAGCAATAGAAGAAGGGTCCATGCTCCAGTTATCGACGAGAAACATCACCACCTTGAGTCACCCGAACTGCCAGACAAATCAACGGTAACTGTTACCCCTGGGCTGGTGCAAAGAATAACTTTTGCACCAGCTCATCGGCATTGGTTCTAGAGTCCGGACGTGTCCACAATGACCTTGGCTCCCGTCGCACGGCATGTGTCGATCGCCTGCACGACCTGCTCAAAGGGAAGGTGCTCGTCGGCTTTCAGCAGAATGACTTTTTCATCGCCTTTCTGGAAATGCCGTCTAAGCGTGGTTTCGAGGGCTGACCAGGAAATCTCATCACCGTTTACCCTGAGCGAAGGCCGTGGTTGCCCCGAACTGAGCAACTGCACGACGGTTGCGACCGTACCAGCGGGCAGCGACGGACCAACCAGCACCTCCAACCCATTTGGAGGCACCATGGTTCCGGAGGCACTCGGTGCCGGTTGTGCCGTGAGTAGTACTGGCGCTTCGAACCAGACCTCACGTCCAGCCTGAAGCACTCTCCCCACATTGGCAAAGGGCACGCGGGCGTCGGCTTTGATGTAGAGATTCTGGTCGCGGTGACGAGGAGTGGCTTTCATTTCTTCCGCTAATTGATCAGGCGTGACAGGCTTCACCCCGAAATAGAGTTGACCTTCCGCGGTGAGGGCGATGATCCAGGCGTCGGCGTTGTCGGCCGCGAGATAGGCTACCGCGTGAGTAGTGGGCGCCATCTGCACGCTGATGCCTTGGCTGAGTTGCTGGGCATGACTGAAAGTTGCCAGAAAAATTGCGAAGAGTGGAGTGAGGATCAGGTTAAGGTGTATTCGCGAGTTAGGCTTTTGGATGTTGATCGAAGACATAGGATCTCCTTCGAGGGCAGTGGCCCTCAGCGGCTGAAGCCGCGTTCTGCGCTGTGATTGGCCCGGATGCCGGGCCTTCGCGTTTTTCAGTGGCGTCGGCTGTGTGCAGGGGCAAGATGTCCCCGCGGACAGCCGGCGGGACGCCGGCGCTACGATTTGTGGCACGCTACGGTTTGGCACCGCCTAGCGAAGCTGTGCCCAGCATGCCGCCCAGGCCCATAGTTTCTACTACCGAGGATGGAACGATCACCATCGAACCGCGTTCCTTGATGGCTTCGTACAGCATGTTCATGGCACGCAGATGCAGAGCGGTCGGATCGTTTCTGTAGATTGCGGCCGCTTGGGCGAACTTATCAGCGATTTCGGTTTCGGCCTGACCGAGGATGTTGCGAGCTTGGCGTTCGCGTTCGGCTTGCGCCTGGCGTGACATAGCGTCTTCGAGGGCTTGCGGGATTTTTACATCGCGAATTTCTACTGACTGCACGGTGATGCCCCAGGGGTTCGTCTTCTCGTCGAGAATCTGTTGCAGCTGGCGTCCCAGGGTTTCGCGTTCGGTGATCATTTGCGCGAGTTCGTGGCGTCCGATGGATTCCCGCAGAGCAGTTTGCGCGCTGAGGCTGATGGCTTGGACGAAATCCTCAACTTCGAGGATAGATTTTTCCGCGTTCCACACCATCCAGAAGACGATGGCATCGACGTTCACGGGCACAGTGTCGCGGGTGAGCGCGGACTCTGCGGAGACGCTGGCGACTCGGACGCGCTGATCGACATAGGGGCTGAGCGTCTCCAAGATCGGAACGATGTGGCAGAGGCCGGGGCCGCGGAGGCCGACGTAGCGGCCGAGCCGCAACACGGCGACTTTCTCCCACTGGCGCACGATCTTCATGGAGAACAGGAAATAGAGTCCAACCATGACTCCTGCCATGGCGTAGGCGTTCTGTTTGGTGGCTTGCGTAATTGCGACTCCTGTCAGAACGCAGACGGTGAACAGCAGAAGCGCTACGCCGTTAATTTCATTTTGAATTCGTAATTTTGGCATGACTATCTCCTTTGTGCGGGACGCGGTAGAAGCTCGCGCATTCGGTCGATCAGTTCTTCCAGGGTGAATCCAGCGGCTCCCGCTCGGGCCGCGAATTCCCCCGCCATCTGGCCGAGTTGACGTTCACGCTCGACCGTTTTCTTTTCCGGCTTTTTATCACTGATGAATGTTCCGGTGCCCTGTTGGGTTTCGAGCAAGCCTCCGAGTTCGAGCTCGCGGTAGGCGCGCATCACGGTGTTGGGGTTGATGGCGAGATCCACTGCAAGTTGGCGGACGGTAGGAAGCTGGTCGCCGGCCGTCAGGGAGCCGGAGGCGATGCCCGCCCGTACCTGATCGATGAGCTGGCGATAGACCGGGACGCCGGTATGGAGATCGAGGGCGAAGGCGAAGCGGCCGTTTTGAGAATTCTTAACCACAAGCACTAATGTACTATAGAACTAGTACAATATGTCAATAGTTTTTTTATGAAGCAATTCAAGCAGTTGCGAATTACGCCGACTTGCGCGGAGGCAAGATGTCTCCGCGGCCGTGCCAGGATGCTGGCGTTACCGTGGTCTGCAGTCGCGTGACGGTGTTAGTGGTGAAATGACTTTCATTTGACCCGGCTGTGACGATGTCACTGCGGCGACCGAGTACTGTCACACTATTGAAATAACTGGGTGCGGAAGAGAATGAACTAGAGTTTTTCCGAATGGACACGACCCGGCTCGGAGCTTGTAAAGAGAATGTAAAAAGATTCGACGAGAGTGAGTTTGTTGTCGCAGGACAAGGAGCAAACTTCGGCGAGTGTTAATTTTTGACGCGACGATCGCGAAGTTTGTCAAGTACCGCACGCGATGAACGAGACGCCTACGACGGCGTCTGGGACCCAGGTCAAGAAAGAAAATTTCGAATAAGCCCGGAGTAGTACGCCTTTCTGGGTGAGGGGGAACGTGTACGCGAAAGCGATACGCGCACGCGCCGCGGGACTTGTGTGCTCCAAGGTGAGAACAAACGAGTCCGGGGGATGCGCGACAGAGGAGGATCACAATGCAAAGACTTCTGACATTAGTGCTGGCCATGGGTTGCGTGGGGACAAGCGCGATGCTGGTTCAGCGAGATGTGACGACGTGGCAAAAACCGAGTGCGGATGTGCTACTGACCAACGATGCCGCCTATCGAGATGGACTGTATCTTGGCAAGCTCGCACACGCCGCGAAGCGGCAGATGCATCCGCCGATTGGAAGGTGGTCCACGGAAAAGGACCGCGCCTCATTCGCCGCCGGCTACCAACAAGGATTTGGGGAGGAACCCTCACGGCAATAGTGAATTGAAGTAGCTCCGGAAACCAGGTGAATCCGGAAACAACCGCAATCAGCGTTCTCCAGATGTAACTCCCCCCTGCGACAGGTTCTCCATTGAGGTGTCTTATGAACGAGAAGAAGTTGTTTTCGATCGTTATGATTGCTCTGGCCATTTGTATCTCTGTTCCGCATCGGGTGATCGCGGCGGGCGCCACGCCGACGACCACCGCGAGCGTCCGCGGTACAGTCCACTATGAGGGAAAGGTTCCGCTGGCGAAGCCGATCAGCATGGCCGCCGATCCGGTCTGCGCCAAGCAGCATCCCTCCCCTCTCATGGCGCAGGAAATCATGGCTGACTCCAAGGGCGATCTGGAGAACGTGGTTGTCTTTGTCGCGGAAGGCCTGGGAGATCAGAAGTTCGATCCGCCCAGCGAGCCGGTGGTCGTGGAGCAAAAGGGATGCATGTATCAGCCGCACGTGATGGCAGTGCGGGCGAATCAGAAACTGGAACTGGTCAACGACGATCCAACCTCGCACAACATTCATCCCGTGCCGACCAACAATCGTGAGTGGAATAAAGCGGAGCCGCCGGGAACGAAGATGGAAGATTCGTTTGCGCGCGAAGAAGTGGCCATTCCGGTGAAGTGCAATGTGCATCCCTGGATGCGGGGATACATCGCTGTGTTCAAGCATCCATTCTTCGCTGTGACTGGGAAGGATGGCAGCTTCGATTTGAGCAATCTCCCGCCGGGAACCTACACGATCAAGGCTTGGCACGAGAAGCTGGGAACGTCGACCCAGACGGTGACGATCGGGGCGAACCAGATGAAGGAAATCAGCTTCGTGTTCAAGGGAATGTAGAGCTGTCTGTTGCGGTGATCGGAGGGGTGAACCGCAGCCGGGGGCAAAGCGCCTCCGCGACAGCCGGCAGGTTGACGGCGCTACGCTGTTGCAGACGCTACGATTTGGGTTTGAAGCCTTTGCGGCGTTGCTCACTGTAGCGATGCAAAGCATCGAGGATGATGGGGTACGCTTCTGCAGGGGGGCGTATCTCGTCAACCTCGACGGCCTTGCCTTCCAGTTGTTTGTAATCCTGAAAAAATCTGCGAAGCATGATGAGGCGATGCGGGGGCATCTCTGCGGCCTCCCGGTACGAGTTGAACTCGGGATCTTCGGTGGCGACGGCGATGACTTTGTGGTCTTGTTTTCCGGCATCGATCATGGTCATGAGGCCGATGGCACGGGCGTGAATGATGGTCAGCGGCACAACGGTTTCCTGGCAGAGGACCAACACGTCGAGTGGATCGTCATCTTCGGCGAGCGTTTGCGGGATGAATCCGTAATTCGCGGGGTAGTAGACCGCGGAGTAGAGAACGCGGTCGAGGCGGATCAAGCCGCTGGTCTTGTCGAGTTCGTACTTCACGCTTGCGCCGTAGGGGATCTCGATGACGGAGTCAAATTCCTGCGGGAGTTTATCGCCGGGAGTCACGTCGTGCCAAGGATGGATCACAGGGGAAGCATTCTGCTCCGAGAATGTTCATTGTAGCGGACGGGCATTTGCTGAAGGAATTGCGGGATCAAAGGATCAAGATCTTTCACCACAGAGGGCACAGAGGAACACAGAGGAAGTCAACGACCCCACTCGTTTTCGCAGAAAGCGCGAAAGAAGGGTGGGGCCCTCAGTTACTGAGTCTCGAGTTACTGAGTCAGGCGGAATTCGGCATGGAGCTTGGCTTGGGAGTTGTCGCCGGCCCAGACGTCGAATGCTTCCGGCTCTACTACCCACTTTTTGAGGGCGGCGCTCCAGAACTGAAGTTCTTCTGGGCCCAGTTTGAAGTGGAGAGTCTGCTTGGAACCCGGTTGCAGAGTTACCCGCTGGAATCCTTTTAACTGCTTTACCGGCCGCGAGGCGCTTCCGGCTCGCTGGTGGATGTAGAGCTGAACCACCGCATCTCCGGCGCGGTTGCCCGTGTTGGCCACATCGACCGTGACATCTAGCGTCGCGCCAACCTTTGCTTGCGATTGGCTGAGCTGCAGATTTTCGTAGGAGAAGGTGGTGTAGCTCAGGCCATAGCCGAAGGGATAAAGCGGTGTGCTCAGGGCGTCCCAGTAGCGCGACGTGAAACCGGGGGCGTCTTCAGGAGCCTGCGTCAGGGTGTGGTTGTAGTAAAGCGGGAGTTCCGCGGAGTTGTGGGGCCAACTCACGGGAAGATGTCCGGCAGGATTGGCGTCTCCGAAGAGAATGTCGGCTATGCCGTTTCCGGCTTGGCTTCCCCCATACCAGGTTTCCAAAATCGCGGGAACGTGCGCAGCGGCCCAAGTGATTTCGAGCGGACGTCCGTTGACCAGCACCAGCACAACCGGCTTGCCGATAGCCGAGACTGCTTCGAGCAGTTCCTGCTGTCCGCCGGAAAGTTTCAGAGAGGATCGCGAAGCAGCCTCGCCGCTCATCAGGGCAATTTCGCCGAGCACGACGATGGCAACATCGCTGCGCTTCGCCAAATCGACTGCGTCATCCATAGCTTTTCGAGCTTCTTCCGGGGTTTGTTTTGGTTGTTCCTTGACAGGGACGAACGGAACGTTTTCGAAGAATGACGGGATATCGCGGCGGATATTGGGTCCATGGGCGAATTCGACGTGAACCGTATCGCCAACTTTGTTCTTGATTCCCTGCAGGATGCTGATGGTGGGCCCGGGCTTGGTCATTGCTCCCCACATGTCGAGGACATCCGCTTCGGCATCGGCTAGCGGGCCGATTACGGCGATGGATTTAATTTGGGATTTGTTCAGTGGCAGCGTGTTCTGCTCGTTGCGCAGCAACACGACCGAGCGCTGGACGGCGGCGCGGGCCAGTTCCTGATGCTCGGGAGCGTTGAGCACTTGAAGGATGCGGGATTCATCGATGTAGGGGTGCTCGAACAATCCAAGTTTGATTTTGGCTTCGAGGATCGGGAGAACCATGTCGTCAATTTGCTGCGTTGAGATGTGGCCCTGCTTCACTTCTGCGATCAGGTATTTGAGGTACGTGCCGCTGGCCATGTCCATGTTGAGGCCTGCGGAGAATGCTTTCATGGCCGCATCTTGCCCGTCGCGAGCATAGCCGTGTGTGATCAGGCTGTGGACGGCGTTGGCGTCGCTCACCACAAATCCGCTGTACTGCCAAGTCTCGCGCAGGACGTCATGCAGCAGCCAGCGGTTGCCGGTGGCGGGAACATCGTTCAGGTCCATGTAGGCGCTCATGAAGCTGCCGACACCAGCATCGGCGGCGGCTTTGAACGGTACCAGGTAGGTATTCCACATTTGTTCTTCGGGAATGTAGGAAGAGTCGTAGTCGCGGCCGCCGTCGGCTGCGCCGTATCCGGCAAAATGTTTCGCGCAGGCGAGGACTCTGTCGGGCGCGCCGGGTTGCGTTCCCTGGAAGCCGAGCACCTGTGCTCGAGCGATGGCTGCTCCGAGGTAGGGATCTTCTCCTGCGCCTTCGACCATGCGTCCCCAGCGAGCGTCGCGGGCGATGTCGAGCATGGGGGCGAAGGTCCAGGCGATGCCGGCGGCGCGAGCCTCGCGGGCGGCGACGGTTTGCGCTGACTCGACCAACTTGGGATCCCAGGAAGAGGCCATGGCGATCGGCGCCGGGAAGATGGTGTGGTAACCGTGGATTACATCGAGCCCAAACAGGATGGGGATGTGAAGGCGGGACTTCTCAACGGCGATGTGCTGTATGCGGTTGATCTGCTTCGGATCAGAAACCCACAACACGGAGCCTGCTCCGTACTTGCCAATGACATCTTCCGGGTTCCCGACCTGTTGAATGAACTCGGGGATCGGAAAGCCCGGCAGTTGGGAGAGTTGGGCGACTTTTTCTTCGACCGTCATCTGGCGCAGCAGATCCTTGGGGTTGGGGCGGGTCTGAGCCAGGAGTTTGGGGTTCGAGAACTGGAACAACAGCAGGAAGGCTATTAGCGATGAAAGGAGTGATAACCGGTACTTCCGCGACGAATCAGACATGGATTCTTTCTCCTCCGGGAGCGCCTCAGGGCTTCAGTAACGCGCGAGTAACCTGGATGATTGAAACCAAGAGAGTTTAAACCTTTCCAGGCAAAAGGTCAGTGTCGGCGGGCCTTCGGGAACCTTGATATGGCGGTGGAGGTCGCGTAGAGTTAACAGGTAGATCTTTCTCTGGGGTTGCCATGTCCAGTCAATTGAAAACTTACTTCAAATTCGGTGGCGCGACGGTCGCGATCCTGTTGCTGCTTGCGTACCTGGCCTACACGGGAGTGCAGGACAGCAAGAGCTACTACGTCACAATCAAAGAATTGCACAAGATGGGCGACGGGGCATATTCGAAGCGTTTGCGGGTGGCAGGCAACGTGCAACCGGGATCCATCAAGCGCACGGGGACGCACGTGCAGTTCGTGCTGGTGGAGGAAGATCAGACGGTTTCGGTCGACTACACCGGGACGGAAGCCCCGCCCGATACGTTTAAGGATGAGTCACAGGCGCTGGCCGATGGGAGCTTCGGGCGGGATGGCGTGTTCCATGCCAAGCAACTTCAGGCCAAATGCGCTTCGAAGTATGCTCCGCAGCAGCCGGGAGCGACTCCGGCGTCGGCGCCGGCCAAGAGCATGACTCAGGTTCAGACTGGTTCGCCGGAGCGCACGAACTAAAAAGCACAGGTCGAGACTCGGATTCCCGCTGCATCTTATTGGCGGTTTTTCATCGCCCCTCATTTTGGCCGTAAATGGCCGACGAGGACGGATCAAAGTCCTCCGATCGCTGAGTCGGGCAGGGATCCTTCGACTGCGGTTGTTCGTTGCGCTCGCCGCGCAACGAACAATCCTCGCTCAGGATGACAGGGCGCGGAGTGCTTTGGATTCGCTCCTTCATCCGGGAGTGCACGCGATACCTTTGTTGCCTTCGACGATTCTCTCCTTTGCAAAAAATCCCTGAAATCCATAGATTCTTGCTGTGAGTGCTCCCGCGAGTGTCCCAGCCTCATCGACTATCACGGTCAGGAATGTGATCAAGCAGTTCGGGCGTTTCGCCGCCCTGCGCGGCGTTTCGGCCGAATTCGATCCGGGACGCTTTCACGCCATTCTTGGCGATAACGGGGCGGGGAAGACTACGCTACTGCGCGCTTTAGCCGGGCTTGCCCAGCCCACACAGGGAACGATTTCGATTTTTGGGAAGAATCCTCGGGAAGCGTGCCGCGAGATTGGGTACATGGCGCATCCGTCGCTGCTCTATGACGAGATGAGCGGTATGGAGAACCTGCGCTACTTCGCAGGCTTGTACGGACTTGAGAGTGATGCCCGGTGCGAGGAAGCGATTCGGGCCGTCGGGCTTGATCCGGAACTCACGCGTGGCGTGGGCCAATACTCGCAGGGTATGCGGCAGAGAATGTCGCTGGCGCGGGCGATCCTGCACGACCCAAAGCTGCTGCTGCTCGACGAACCATTTTCCAACGTAGATGTGCACTCCGCACGGGAGATGGTTGGCCTGTTGCGAGGCATGCGCGATGCGGGTAAGACCATTTTTGTAGTGACTCACCAGGCACTCCTGCTGGAAGGCGTTGCCGATGAGTTCGTGTGGATGGAGGCGGGGCAGGTTGTCGATCGGACAGCCACGGCCGAGCGCGGACGGGCGCAATGACATCGTTCTGGGCTGTCCTGTCGGCGACGCTGGTGAAGGACATCCGCCTGGAGTGGCGCTCGAAGGACGCGCTGAACTCCATGCTGTTCTTTTCGCTATTGGTCGTGGTGATCTTCAGTTTTTCCTTCGATCCTAACGCTGAGGAGTCCCGCGAGATCGCTGGCGGACTGGTGTGGGTGGCGTTTCTGTTTGCTGCAGTAGTGGCGCTAAACCAGACTTGGGCGCGCGAGCTGCGCAACCAGGTGCTCGATGCTTATCGGGTTTCTCCGGCACCGTCGAATTCGCTCTTCCTGGCGAAGGCTTTGGGAAACTTTATTCTCGTCACCCTGTTGGAAGCCGTCATGGCGCCGCTCTTCATCGTGTTTTACAATCTGCGCGCCTTGGGTCCGGCATGGGAGTTGATTCCGGTCGGATTGATGGGAACATGGGCGCTGGTAGTGAACGGCACATTTTTCGCGGCAATGTCGCTGCGCACTCGCAGCCGCGAGATTATGTTGCCGCTACTGCTGTTTCCCATTTCGATCCCGGCCATTCAGTCGATGGTCGAGGCCACGCGGATCATCCTAGCGGGCGAAGGCGCGGCCCGTTTCTGGATCGTGTTGCTTCTCACATATGATCTAGTGTTTACTACTGCTTGTCTGGCTTTATTTGAGAGAGTTCTGCACGCGGAATGAAGAGGGCCTTCCCCATCCTGTCTGTTATCACGGCAGTGCTGCTGGCCTATGCCCTGTATCAAGCTTTAGTGGTTGCTCCCACAGAGCGAACCATGGGTGACGTGCAACGGATTTTCTATTACCACGTGCCATCGGCTTGGACCGCGTTCCTTCTCTTTACCGCGAATCTTGTGGCTTCCGTGATCTATCTCATTCGACGCAATCCGAAAGCGGATGCGTTGGCCGTAGTTTGCGCCGAGGTCGGTGTTGTGTTTTGCACGATCGTACTGGTTACAGGGCCGATATGGGCTCGGCCGGTGTGGGGGATCTGGTGGACATGGGATGTGCGTCTCACCACGACTCTTGTGTTGTGGCTGATCTACGTGAGCTACTTGGTATTGCGGCGCTTCTCGGACAGCGCACAGACTCCTATGCTGGCCTCGGTACTGGCCATCTTTGGGGCGCTGGATGTGCCACTGGTCTATTTCTCAATCTGGTTCTTCCGCACCCAGCACCCGCAGCCAGTGATTGGGGGCGGCGGTTCGCTTGATCCGCGGATGTGGCATGTCCTACTGATTAACTGGCTCGCGTTCTCGTGCTTTGCTTTCCTCGTGTGCTGGTCACGATTCCGACTTGAGATGCTGCAACGGGAAGTCGATGCAGCGCACGCGATGGAGTCGCTGGCTGGGGCGGGAGTTTCGGAGAAGGCGAGCCTTCCGCTGAGCAGGAGTGCCCGATGAACGGAGTCAAATTCTTATTCGCCGCTTACGTTGCGACCTGGGTGATTCATGTTTTCTATCTCAGTACTATCGCACGGAGGTTTAGCCGGCTCCGGCGGGAGCTTCGCGAGTTGGGGAAAGGGAAGTAGCGACCCGGACCGGGTGTGAAAACGGGTTGCTTCTTCGGGAACATCTCACGTTTCCTGAAGGTCTTGTCATTCCGAAACGGTGTTACGCCGTTGAGGAATCTGCTGACGGCGGCAGCACAACGGTGCCGGCCATAAGCGGATTCCTCCCTTTGGTCGGGATGACAAAGGTTGTAGAGCCGTGGAATGACGACAGATCTTAGTGTCCTGCGCAGCCATGGCTGCGGCTTACGATTACTAGGCTCTGGACTGCGGTTCCTTGACCGCGTATTTGATCAGGCACCAGAGTGCGCGCACTCCGTCTTTCCATCCAATCTTCTTGCCTTCCGCATAGGTGCGGCCGGAGTAGCTGATGCCGACCTCGTAAACCCGCAAATTGCGTTTGGCGATCTTCACGGTCACTTCGGGCTCGAAGCCGAAGCGGTTCTCCTCGAGCGGGATCGACTGAATGACCTCGCGGCGGAAAACCTTGTAGCAGGTCTCCATGTCGGTCATGTTGAGGTTGGTGATCATGTTGGAGAGCAGCGTGAGGAACCAGTTTCCGACCGAGTGCCAGAAATAGAGGACGCGGTGGGGGCCAGCGCCGACGAAGCGTGAGCCATAGACGACGTCGGCCTGTCCGCTCTCGAGGGGTGCAAGCAGGAGGCGGTAATCGTTGGGATCGTATTCGAGGTCGGCGTCTTGAATGATGACGTAATCGCCGGTGGCTTGCTGAATCCCGCGCCGCAGGGCTGCGCCCTTTCCCATGTTGTGGGGCTGTAGAAACAGGCGCATCCGGGGCGACTGCTTTTCGAGTTCAGCCAGGATTTCGCGCGAGCCATCGCTGGACCCGTCGTCGACGCATAACAATTCCAGTTCCAGGCCGACCGACATGACGCGCTCCACTACCCGGCGCACCGTCGCCTGTTCGTTGTAAACGGGCATTACGACCGAGAGTTTCATCGCAAGAGGCTAGTGTAGAGGCGCATGAACCACAAAGGACACGAAGGGCCACGAAGGATTTCGCTGACAACAGGTTCCTTCGTTTCTTTACGTGTGCTTGGCGGCTAGCGATTCTAACAGAGAGGTTGAGCGCCAAATGGTTCAGTTCTGACCCTTGCACTCGTTCTGAAGGGTGGTGAAGAAGTCAGAGCTGCCGTTGGAGCGGAGGAATTCGTAGTTCTCAATCATGGCGGCAACGCCGACGCGGGCGGAGGGAAGCGGGTTCTCGACGCGAATCACGAGGGCTGAGAAACGGACGCGTACCGCATCGGTGAGAGTGATGTGCGGAGGAAAGGTCAGGGTGACTTCGACCTGGGTTCCGGCGATTACAGGGCGATCGACATAGAAGAAAACACCGCGGGCGCTGACATTCTGGGTTTCCGTGTGGAACTCGTTCGCACCTTCCAGGCGGACGATAGCCGGCAGGCGCATATCGAAGCGCCGCATAGCCCGTCGTTCTTGTGAGTTTGCTTCCATGGACCGCCTAACCCCGAGTAGTCCCTGATGCAGCATATGGCAGACGGCAACATCCTCAGAAGACTTAAGAGCACCTGCAGCCCTCAATTTATAGATTTGTTCGCAGTTTGCAAGCCCAAAATGCCATTCGGAGCTGACCCGGTAAATTCTCCAATGCCTCAATATCAGAAACTCTCCCGGAGCCTCAAGGAGAGGGATTGCCTTACCTGCAAGAAACGCGGATCTCTTGGAGCGCTGACCAGGTCAAGCCGAAGAACCGGTGCGCAACTCTGGGAGTGTGTCCGTGTTCAATCTATGCATCCTGCGGAATATCCCGAATGCAGGCCGATAGCATTCTGCTGCAGGAAGGCGGAGGGCTCCATGAGTTCCAAAGACTCAATTCTGGAGACTGTAGTTGGCTTAGTTCTGCTTGGAATCCTTGCCGGAGCAGTTGCGGGTCTGGGTGTGGGCTTGATGACGAGTCGATCTTCTTCAGGATCCAGCACCAGTACAAGTACCCAGTAGCGTTCTCTGGACACATTTTTGTCAGCGAGCTCGGCATCTTGGCCGACAGCCCGGCGCATCAGACCTGTCGAGCACGCATTCATGCTTCTTGTGTGCTGGCTACGGCGATGAGGTTGTCGGCTTGCCATTGCTCCTTGCTGGACAGCTCAGAGTCTGCCAAGCCGGGTTGTCGCCAAGGAGTCGGCTTGACTTGCCTATCCGTCAGATGTTTAAGTAGTTACTTACTTTTTTCCGCCAGTTCCAGTGACCAGCAGCTGCGGGCAGAGCTCGCCCGGGGAGATGCTCCGTCGCGAGGCTCTGCATAAGATAGTGCATCCCTCATTTCACCACTGGTTTGTCAAAAACGATCTGGACGAAAGCACATGAGCGCAAGAACTGACCTGATTCATCGGAGGAACGCGTGAACGTTGATCGCCGTTGGTGGGGCACATCCGTGGTAAGGGTTCGCATTCTGGCGGCCGGGTTGGTATTGCTCGGGGCCGGATGCGCTGTTCTCGGGTGGGGGACCCGCTTTGGCAAGACCGTTCGCAATCGCGCAGGTGCTCCGGAGGCATCTCTCGTTGGACTCGAGCAGAGTGCGGGGATCGAAGCCCGGGCGCATTCCATCCTGGCCGGGCTGCCGCTTATCTTCGAGCCGAATTTGGGGCAGGCCGACCTAAACCCCGCCGACCCCAGCGCCAAGTTCGTAACCCACGGATCGGGATACAGCATGGTTCTGGGAAACGAAGGGGCCATCCTGAGCCTGGTTTCCAGAACCCGCTCCAAAACCCGGGTCCAGACCTTGCGGATGAAGCTTGCCCGCGCCAATCCTAACGCGAGTCTGGGTGCCTCTGATCAACTTCCGGGAAAGAGCAATTACTTCATCGGAAACGATCCGGCGAAGTGGCGGATGGGTGTGCCACAGTTTGCCCGCGTGCGTTACGAGAATGTTTATCCCGGCATCAACCTGGTTTTTTACGGAAACGAGGGACATCTGGAGTATGACTTCCAGGTGGCACCGGAGTCGGATCCCTCAAAGGCCGAACTTGAAATCACCGGGGCCAAGAAACTCGAAGTGAACGATGGTTCCTTGGTCATCCGGGGAGAAAATGGAACCGTCCGATTCGACGCGCCGAATGTGTATCAGGAGATCGCTGGACGGAAGCATGCGATCGAGGGAGCATTCGTGCTGCGGGCAGCGAATCGGGTTGGTTTCGCAGTCGGAGCCTACGACCACTCGCGGGAATTGATCATCGATCCGATCCTGAATTTCTCGACATACTTCGGCGGCAGCGGCGACGAGCACCACACTTCCGTAGCGGTCGACGGCAACTTGAACATCTATCTCACCGGGTCCACCACCTCCCCAAATCTTCCCGTTACAGCAAGCGCAAAACAAAAAACCCTCAACGGTGCACAGAATGTATATGTGGCTAAGATTCAGCCGCCATTGGGCTCCGTACAGGCGCAGTTGATGGAGTTGACCTACCTTGGTGGCGGCGGCACCGATTATCCTGTGGGAATCGAAGTGGATGGCGCAGGCAATCCTTTTGTGGCTGGGACGACCACATCCGGAGACTTTCCAACAAGTGGAACGAATGCCTACCAGTCAACTCCTGCCAGTGCCGGCACGCACGTGTTCGTCACGAAGCTGACGTCTGACTTTAGCGCACTGGCGTATTCTTCGTACCTGTCGGGGGACGGGACGGACATCGCGAGCGGAATGACGATCGATCCGGCGGGAGCTCTTTACGTCACCGGGACAACGACCTCGAATGACACCGCGAGTTTCAGTGATCAGTTTCCGGCCAGTACTATTCCCAACGAATTCGCGTTCCAGTCGTTGCCGCGCGCTGCAATTCAGTTCTTCGTAACCAAGGTGGACACGACCGCGGGGGGAATTGCGAGCATTCCCTACTCGACCTACTTTGGCGGGGGAACGTTCGGTACTGCCACACCAATTGCCACCGGTGGGGGCATCGCAGTAGACGCCAACCTGAACATATATTTCACCGGCACGACGAACTTTACTTATGCGGGATGTACTGGCTGCAGCGTGACTGACTTCCCGATCCTCAATGCTTACCAGCCCTGTCTGAATACTCCGCCAGCGACCACGATCGTGAATCCCCAGTCGTGCGCGAATACGGCGAACCAGACTGCTCCCGATGCTTTCGTCGCGAAGCTGAATCCCAACGCAGCTCAGGGACAGCAATTGATCTGGTCGACGTATCTGGGTGGCACTCAGAACGATTCGGGTGTGGGTGTTGCCGTCGATGCTGGGGCGGCGAACGTGTATGTCGTTGGGACAACAAACTCTCCAGATTTCGTCAGCACCGGCGCCATCATAAGTTTCGCACCATACCAGAAGTGCCTGAACAATCTTCCTTCAACTCCTGCGAGCGGAACCGTTACGTGCCCGGTGCCGACGACTTCGGCGGATGACGCTTTTGTGGCGCGACTGAGCAATCCCAGTACCAGTACGACGAATATTTCTCTGAATTACTTCTCGTACCTGGGCGGCGCAAACGAGGAACAAGGCCTCGCGATCACCGTGGACTCGAACAGCGGCGCAATTATAACGGGATCGACAACATCACCCTTCGTTCTACCTGCCGGGACGGATGGGAATTTCCCCGTTTCTCCGTTTCCGAGTTCGATTCAGAACAGTCTCAACGGCACGCAGGACGGGTTCATTGCGCGGTTGAATACGGGAGCAACCGTGGGGCAGACGACCACAGCCTCGTGGGCCAGCTATTTCGGCGGGAGCGGCATTGATGCGGGCACAGGTGTTGCGCTCGATGTGAACCAGAATATTTATCTGGCGGGGGAAACGAATTCGACGGACTTGCAGGTTGCGAAAGCGCTGCAAACGACCAACGGCGGCGGATTCGATTCTTTCGTTACGCAGTTTGCAACTGCGGTGAGCCTGTCGATTCAAGGCGTACTGAGCGTGGGGACAAACCAGCAATACATCAGCGCCGGAACCCCGGCGACCTTCACCTACACGGTAACGAATAATGGGCCGGACCTGGCGAGCAACATCGTGGTTACGGCGGATTTGAGCCTTTCTGTGACGAGGGTGCCACTGACGAATGTTTCAGGCACTCTGAACGGGGCCGGCACTTGCAGCGGCAGCGGGTCTACAAATCCGAGTATCAGTTGCGGACCGATTTCGCTGCAGTCTGGTTCGACTGCAACGCTTACCATCACCGCGACTCCGACCGCAAGCGGCGCGAATTCAGCCGTGCCCTTCAACGGCGGAACGGTGCAGGCCATCGGTTCCGGCAATATTGTGCTCGCGCAGACATCCGTCCCAGCACAGATGTCAGACTTCACGATGTTCGTGCAGCCAGGCAACCGGAGTATTCCGGTGGCCGGAGATACCGCGACTTATACGGTGCTATTGACTCCGAAACCCGTGTACACATCGGGCATTACGATTTCGTGCTCGGGACTTCCAGCCGCCTCAAGTTGCAGTCCCAGCACCAGCCCGGTGAATCTGACAAGCACGAGTGGAAGCTCGGTGACGCTGAGCATCCATACGACGCCTCGTCCAGTCACCACAACGGCTGTGAGCATCTTCACGCGACGTTTCTATGCGTTCTGGCTGATGATTCCCGGGATGGCGCTGGTGGGAATCGGCGGTCACCGCGGGCCGGCGGAGGATCTTCGGGATACTTGCGCTGTGTACGTTGTTCACCCTCTTACTGCTTGTGCCGGCGTGCAGCAGCAGCAAGACGCAAACCCCTGTCAGCGGCACACCAGCGGGCAATTACACCATCACGGTAACGGCTGCGGCGGGAACCGATTCCAAGAGCCAGTCGATCGGGCTCAGCGTGCCGTAACCGCAAATCAATTCAGGAGAGCAAAAAGCCCACGCAACTGGTGCGTGGGCTTTTTTCTTAGCCGCCAAAGACCGGTAGATCTACGCTCCAGCCGAGAGTTTGTGGTGCCCTCGCGCTTCGGCGATGCCATATTGACGAATCTTGTAGAGAAGAGCCTTGTAGCTGATCTGCAGAATGGCGGCTGCCTGCTTACGATTCCAGTTGGTCTGTTCCAGGGCGCGAGTGATAGCGAGAGCTTCCGCCTCGTCTTTCGCCGAGCGGGCGAGCGACTTCAAACCTCCGGAATCACTAGGCTTGGAGGACTCCGCGGGTGTTCCTCCCGTGCCATCGTTGCGCGGCAGAAGCTCGGAAACGGCGAGGCTCTCATCCCCCAGAATCAGGTAGCGCTTCAGAAAGTTGTTCAGTTCGCGCAAATTGCCGGGCCAGGAATGATTGTGGCAGGCCTGGAGCAAGTTGGGTGAGAGCGGCAACGGAGAGCGGGCATAGCGCTCTGCCATGCGAGTCATCGAGTGTTTAAGGAGAACCGGGATTTCTTCCCGCCGATCGCGCAATGGTGGCAGGGTGAGAGTAAAGGCGTTGAGGCGATAGTAGAGATCTTCGCGCAACCGCTTGGTAGCGAGCGCTTCGGGGATGTTGATGTTCGTTGCTGCCAGAATCCGGACGTCGACTTTGATCACCGAGCGGCTGCCGAGGCGGGAGAATTGTTGATCCTGGAGAACGTGAAGCAGCTTTGCCTGCAGCAGCGGCGGCATCTCGCCGATTTCGTCGAGCAGGATTGTCCCTTTGTTGCAGAGTTCGAACTTGCCGGGCTTGGCATGCGTGGCGCCGGTGAAGGCTCCAGGCTCGTATCCAAACAATTCGCTTTCCAGGAGGTCGGCGGGAACGGCGGCGCAATTCACTTTGAGAAAGGTGCGATGCGCGCGAGGTGAGAGCTTGTGAATCAGGCGCGCGAGAACTTCCTTACCGGTTCCGCTTTCGCCCAGCAATAAAACCGGAATGTCGACGTTGGCCACCAGCGCTGCCTGGGAGCGAATCTTGCGCATCGCGGGGCTGGCGGCGATAAAGAATACATCATCCGCGAGTTCCTCGACTTCGCCTCCGAACGACTGCTTGCCTTGGCCGAGGCTAAGGTCGATGACGGAATCCAGTTCTGCTTTTTGAAATGGCTTGGTGAGGTAATCCTGCGCGCCCAGTTTCATCGCCTGGACGACTTTTCGCGTATCGCTCACGCAGGACAACATGACAACCTTGGTCGCAGGCTGTTTCTGCCGCAGTTGCTCAAGGGTTTGCAGGCCATCGATGCCGGGCATGAGGACGTCGAGCAGCACAAGGTCGGGTTGGAGACCTTTTTCGATTTTCTGCAGAGCCTCTTCGCCGGTGGTTGCGGTCTCGACTTTGTAGTCGTCCACCTCCAGCAGGGTTTTTATATACCGCAGCATGCCGGGTTCGTCGTCCACCAGCAGGATCTTGGCGGTGTGCTTCATCGATGTTTTCCTTTGGTGGCGGCGGAGACTGCCGGTTTATACGGGATCAAAAACGAAAACTTACAACCCGCACCCGAATCGCTCTCGACCCATATTTTACCGCTCATACCTTGCACCAGCCGACGGGCAATCGCGAGACCTAAGCCCATGCCGTCCTGGTTTTGGTTGCTTGGAAGGCGGAAAAAGTCGTCGAAAACTTCCAGATGGAACTCCGCGGGAATTCCGGGTCCAGTATCGGACACGCTCACTTTGACCGAGTTGGGATGGCTCACATTCTGGCGCCGGCGCTCCGAAGCCGAAGGCATCGATGCCGTACGGCGCTCCCACATATAGGGTTCGGCGTGCAGCCATACCGTTCCCGCCTGCGGTGTGAACTTGAAAGAATTTTCCAGCAGATTCGAAATAATGCGCTCCAGCTTGGGAGTGTCGAAAGGGAAAAGCGGGAGCTTATCGTTGGCAAGGAAGTACAGCGCAATCCCCTTTTGCTGAAAGCGGTTCGACCACAGGCGGCACACTCCCGACAAACAGTCGTTGATGTTGCCCGTTTCGAACTGCATGCGCAGGCCGCCGGTTTCCAGCGCGCTGTAAGTCAAGAAATCCTGAATAAATTGCTGCAGACGCTTGCCGCTGTCGCGCATATCCTGCAGGACTTCGCGTTGACGGTCGCTGAGAGGACCCAGCTTCTCGCTGTGCAGAAGTTCGACGTAGCCATTGAGGATGGACAACGGTGTCTTGAGATCGTGCGCTGCCGAGGCAAGAGCGTTGGTGGTGCGTTGAAAGCGCTCGCGCAACTCCTTGTATTCCTGCAGGAGGTTCTCTGGGGTGGGGACATCTGCGTCGCTTTGAACGACCGGTGGTGTCGGCTCAGTAGCGACTGCCGCGTCCGAAGCACACGTGTTCTTGTGGGCAGAGGTCATGAGAGTTACCACAGGTTGACACACGGGGAGAGAAACGCCGCACTCGAAACTGTCAACACGGAGTGCCAGTAAAAAGAAGCGTAAGACAGACAGTAATCCATTGTCAATGGAAAATACAACGGAATTACCCAAGTATAGCAAAAGCTTGCACTTCCCGTCGATTCCTTGGCGGAAGATCGTTTTTGTTCGACACGAAAAAAAGGCGAAGATAACACCTGAAATCAGCCGTTCTTCCACCTGTTGGGTGGTCTTTTGGGGGCCGCCATCCCGGTTTTGTGCCGAAGGTACCTGATCTTCTGGTAGGATTTGGCACCCGAGGTGCAGTTTGGAGTATGGGGGAGGGCGCGATGGAGAGGTCTGCATGAACGGGGCAAGGTCCCGAAATGAGCGGCGGAAGTGGGCCCGGCTACCGCTGGCCATCCCTGTTTTCGTTCGCAGTCGAGACGGAAAGGGCAAAGAGTTTCTCGAGTTCGCCACATCGCTGAACGTAAGCGCTGGCGGCATGCTTGTTGCGATTCGCCGCACTTTGCCTGCTGTAGCCCAGATTCGGCTGGAGATCCCTAGCGCACCGGTCGCCGCCATGGCGCTGTTGCCGCGAGCCGCTCGGACGCTGAGCGCCAAAACACTTCGCACTACCCCTGCAGACGGGTACTATCTTCTCGGACTGAAGTTTGCACGTCCGCTGCTCCTCTCCGAAAAACCGCCAGCACGCCGAAGGAAACTTCTTTCAAGATTGTGAAAATATTTGCGCATATGTGACTGGGAAATGTTACTCTGGCCACCAAGTCTCGGTTACTTGAGTGCCCTGTTGGGCTTCGCTGGTAAATTTATACTTTTCAGAGAGATACTCTGACTTTCTCGATTTCTTCGGAGCCTGCCAGCTTTGGCTCTCTGGATGCAGGATAAAGTCTCTCCCCTCGCTTGGTAGATTCCACCATGACCAGCAACCTCGTAAACACACTCGTCCAGCCTCTAGGGGAGATGCCGCCGGAATCGATTGTTTTTGGGCGGACCGAAGGCATGCAAGCGGTACGCGACCGCCTCAACAAACTGGCGGGCGCGAATGTGCCTGTTTTGATTCAGGGCGAAAGTGGGACGGGCAAAGACATTATTGCTCGCATGATCCACGCGGCTTCGCCCTGGCGAACTGGGCCGTGGGTGAAGGTAAATTGTCCGGCGATTCCCGGAACGCTGCTTGAAAGCGAATTGTTTGGCTACGAAAAGGGAGCGTTCACCGGCGCTTATGGAGTGAAGCCGGGCCGCGTCGAGATGGCGCACCGCGGCACGCTTTTCTTAGACGAAATTTCTGAGCTGGATATGTCGCTGCAGTCGAAGCTGCTGCAGCTCCTGCAGGACGGGCAGTTTTGCCGGATCGGCGCGCAGGAGGATAAGAAAGTCGAAGTGCGCGTAGTTTGCGCGACCAATCGTAAGCTCGAACTGGAAATCGAAAACGGCACGTTCCGCTCCGATCTGTTCTACCGCATCAATGTTGTGAATCTTCACCTGCCTCCGCTGCGTGACAGAGCCGCGGACATTCCCCAGTTAGTGGAATATTTTCTCGAGTATCACAATCGCAAATACAACTGCCGCGCGAAGCCCGTTTCTGGCGAAATGATGACAACGCTGCGAAAGTATCACTGGCCGGGGAACATCCGCGAACTGGAGAATCTGGTCAAGCGGTACGTGATCCTGGGCAACGAGGAAGTAATCTCCGCTGATCTGGCGCCGCGTAATAACGACTTCTTCAACACCGATATTCCGGTGGATGGGCAGATCTCTCTGAAGAAACTGACTCGCCAGGCGGTGCGCGAGCTTGAGCGCAAGGTGATTCTGAAGGTTCTGCAGAATCATCACTGGAACCGTAAACAGGCGGCCAAGGCGTTGAGCATCAGCTACCGCGCATTGCTCTACAAGATCAGGGACGCAGGTCTACCATCAAATCGTTCTCCGAAGCCATCGCAGACAGCGCAGGCGGTCCCTGAACCTGAACAAGAGATCGCTGCCGACTAGCGACCCATGAGGTTCGGCTGACTCGAGGGATCGTGATCTGGAATCAGATGGGATACTGGCGCGACAGCATCACGCTTTGGACCCATGCTCTGAACGTAACCGGCAACAACTCGATCGCAGAGAACTATCTCGCGAACGCCCTATTCACAAGGCGGGGTTTTTTGTTGGATGCCGAGAGAGTGCTCGCAGCGCTTTCCGGTTAAGTGCGCAGCTCCGACAGCGCTTTTCGGGCGTCGGCGTTATCGGGTTTTAGCTTCAGAGCTTTTTCCAACTGCTGCCGCGCGAGTGATAATTGATTGGCCTTCTGGTAGGCGAGCCCGAGATGATAGTGCAGCACCGCGTCATCGGGGGCGCCGGCTCTTTCGTTCAGGCGCAGAGCTTCCTGGAACTGGCTGATCGCCGACCGATAAATGCCTTTGTGGTAATAGGCCCAACCTAGCGTATCGGCGGCATTGGGAGAATTGGGCAGACCACGGCGTGCTGTCTGCGCCATGCCCATCGCTACGTCTACATTGCCACCCTGCTCGAGAAGCACATAGGCGAGATTGTTGGAGGCCAGGGGATGATCGGGTGAAAGGCTGAGAGCCTGCTGGTACATGGCCTTAGCCTGATCCCAGTCGTGTTTGGCTTCGTAGACTTCGCCCGCGAGAATGTAAAAGCGTACTTCGTTGGGATTGTCTTTAGTCGCTTGCAAATAGGTCGCGAGCGCCTGGTCCATCGAGCCTTCCTGGATTTGCACTTTGCCGAGTTTCTCAAGGGCATCGACGCTGTTCTTATCGAGAGCAATTGCCTTACGAAGCGCGGCTTCAGCTCCCGCATAGTCCTTCTTGCCATCAAAAAGTGCAGTTCCAAGCAGATCGTAGAAGTTGCTGGTATTGGGGGACTTGGCGATCTGAGTATGGGCGGCAGCGATGGCCTTGTCGTATTGCTTCTGCGCGACATAAGTATTCATCAATCCACTCAGTGCGTCGGCGGATGACGGGTCTTTATCCAGCGATTGCTGGTAGAACATCTCGGCTTCCGAAAAGTGCTTCTGGGCCAGTTGCACATTACCCAGCTGGAAGTAAGGCGCGAAGCTCTGAGGCGCTCTGTTCTTCGCCTCCTCTGCATCCTTTTGAGCGTCGGCGTACTTCTGAAGGGCCAGTTCGGCCAAACTCCGAATCAGGAAACCATCTGCGGAATAGGGTTGTGCCTGAATAATCTGGTTTGCAGTCTGCATCACCGCATCCACCTCGCCACGACTGATTTCGACGCCGGCGATCAGCCGTTGCGCCTCGGTCAAATCCGGCTTAAGGCGCACAGCTTCGCGCCACTCCGATTCGGCGCGGTGCAAGTCCCGCTGTCGTGAATAGGCCAGTCCCAACTGGTAGTGGGCAACGGCACTGTTGGAATCGCTCTGCAGCGCGGATTGCAGAGATTGGACTGCGCCCGCAGCATCATTCTGCCGAAGTTGAATCTGACCCTTGTAGACGAGTGCATCCACATCATGAGGCGTGGATTTCAGGATTTCATTGTTGAGCTTTCCGGCTTCATCGAGCCGGTCTTTGAGAATGAGGATCTGAATGTAGTTCTTTTTGACTTGAAGATCTTTGGGATGATCACTCTGCAGAGATGAATACTCGGCCACCGCCTTGTCCAGATCGCCGACCGCGAAGTAATAATCGCCCAGCATGCGATACCCATCTGGACTATCGGCAAGATCCTTCTTGGTCTGCCGCAGGAAGGACTCCGCCTCGTCTCTCTTGCCTTCCTGCATCAAAAGACGAACCAGGGCGGCGCGAGGCGCAGAATCCTTCGGATCGATATCAATGCCATGCCGGAACTGCTGTTCGGCCTCGGCCAGGCGACTGTGAGACTGGTAAAAGCCGCCGAGAGCCAGCTGAGCATTCATGGCCTTGGGATCGGCTTGGACAGCTTTCTTGAAACTCGCTTCTGCCTGATCGGTCATGTTCGAGCGAAGCTGCAGCAAAGCCAGCAGAAGATAAGACTCTGAACGGCTGGGATCGAGGGCGATGGTCTGTTGCACTTCCTGCATAGCTGCCGTGAGATTGTTCTGGGCAGCGTAATAATTAGCCCAAGCCTCGTGGGTTTCGGGATTGTTCGGTTGCTTGTCGCGCAACAGATCGAGGTGAGTTTTGGCTTGCTTGAACGCATCCGAAGAAAGGGAACCATCAGGATTACGCACAGTCAGTAGCATGTTCGCCAGATCAGTATGGGCGCGATAGTTTTCGGGAGTGAGTTCCACAGTGCGACTCAGTTCCTGGAAGGCGCGATTGCTGTCACCGAGCTTCAAGTATGCCTGGCTGAGCTTGTAGTGCGCCTCAGCGAATCGTGAATCGATCTGCGTGGCGTTGGCATATTGGATCGCGGCCTCCCGGTACTTGCCTTTGGCGAAGTACTTTTCCCCACTATCAAAGAACTTCTGCTTGCGAACATTTGGGTCGCGCGAGCAACCGGTAGCGACGGCAAGCAGAAGGGAACTCAGGAGCAGCAAGCGCACAACGCAGGAACGACTCATAGTGTTTCTCCGATGAGGGACACAGGGTAATAACGAAACATCTGATTTTGAATACATCGATCTTACTGTAGTGGAAACGGGAGCAGGAATTACCGGAGTCACTGGCGGTTGGCCAATCAGCGAATCAGTTTTCATCAGCGCGGAATGTAATCGTCCAATCGGGGCAGGATACGTTCGGCAAACGGGAGCAGCCGCTGCAGCGCGGCGTCGGCACTCTCGCCGCGCAACATGACGGTTTTGAGCCGCACCAGTGAGCCGTCACTGCGATTCATCCGGATCGAGTCAGCGACCAAATAATATTTGGCCCAATATTCGCTGGCAATTCCACGGTCATGTGCCCAGTACCAATAAAGAACGAGCTGACGGGCATCGCCCTTGGCGATCACATAACGGTTGACGGGAAAGGGCGCGTGGTTCGCCATCGAAAGCATGATGCGACTGGACTGCACAGGCGACCAGCCGGCTCCCGGTAGACAGTTCTTGGGGGAATGGATCGTGTCCCCAGCACGCTGGCTGGGAAAGTATGCGATGAAGAGGTCCACTGGAGGCTGGGTGGATTGTTCGTCGCGGTATACACGCAGGAGAAAATCGCCCGGTCCCAGGACCTTAAGCGCATCGTCATCAATGGCTACATCGGTTCCCTCCCAATTTCCGATTTGCTGTGGAAAGGACGGCAACGCCTGACGCGGGGGAAATACCTCCCCATGAGTTCGGGCATGCAGAAAGATCGCGGTGGCGATGAGCAGAAGAGCGACGGGGAGAAAACGCGCAGTTGACCGAGTCATTTTTTTGCACCTGCCTTCTGCAAACTCACAGTGATCAGGCAGTGCAGGCCGTACAGCATCAGCAGGGAGATGACGAAGATGATCCATCCCCACGAGGCATGGAAGTAGCCCTCCGCTTTCTCCGGATCCCAATACTGGACGAGCAGACCTGTTCCGATGATCCGCACGCTGTTCGCCGCCACCGCAATCGGAACGGAGGCGAAAGCCAGTATCCACCGTACCCACAGCCGCTTCTCCATTAAATATCCGTAAATGATGGCGAGGGCCACAAGAGACGTTAATGATCGAATGCCGCTGCAGGCTTCAGCGACTTCCAACGCCATGGCGGGCAGATTGATGACGTTCCCCTCTCGCAAAACCGGCACCCCGAGCAGAGGAAGTATCAGACCGGAGACTCGCGACGCCAGCACTTGCAACGGAAAAGTGATCTGATTAAAGACAACGGTAGGGATGGGGATCATCAGGATCAGGAACGCCCATGGAAACATCAGGGCCCGGAAGTACGTCCATCCGCAGAACAGAACTATGAGGCCAGCCAGGAGAATCAGCAGCGAGAATCGGGAAAGGAATAACTCTGCTCCCATTTGGCCAACCACGAGAATGCACATCCCGAGGGCGGCAATCGCCAGGCCAGACCACGATGGCCGCAGCGGAAGTTTGGAGAACGTATGGCGTTCTTGCCAGATTACCAGTGCGGAGAAGAGCGGCACAAAAAATCCGTGTGAAAAATTGGGATCATGCCACCACTGTCCAACCAGATGGATCAGAATAGACCGGTAGAGCCAAAGGATGATTCCCGACAGGACCACAAGCTGCCACAGAGGTACGGCCGGTAGGATGCCAGACTTCCGGCGCGCACTCGAAGGGTCGGATTGCAGAAGGGTGCTCACGATCCAAGGAATGCCAAGTGCCGGGGGATAGTTAAGGATAAGCCAGTAGGGTTGTCTTACGCAACGAGCACTTTCGAAGTGCTTCCTGGCGGAAGTTGAAACGCAGGAACCCATGTTCTGCGGCGAATTCCGTGCGCGATTTTCATTTCCGCGTAACGATCGCCACTGGTTCCTCCCCGCGCTTTGGTAACGGATCCCTGAGTTACGGCGGTAACGATACGGGAACTCCGAAGCCACTCTATTCTGCAAGCTGAGAGGACGTCTGGGGATTGAAGCACTGTTACGCCCACAGAGAGATGCCGGTGCAAGTGAGAAAAGTTTTTCCCATAGTTGCTGTCCAGCGCCTAGATGTAAGGGTAATCCAGAGCTGAAGTATCCCCTTTTGGAACATGTGTTTTGTGGTGTAAGCTATTGAAATCTAAGGCTTACGTCCGATTTTATGTTCGGGTGGGATGGCAGCTGGCAAGTTCGGCGAGTCTCTTGCTCTTATTCTGTCTAGAGACCAACTGGGGTTCGACTCTGTTGAAACCACTGGAAGGGCAAAAATGGGCAAACCATCCCTGAGTTGGGGCGATCCGGTACTTACCGTTAACTGTGAGATGGCCGTCGATGGCGTTATGACGACATTTCTGGAAGGTGCCAGCGCGAGTATGCGGCCCGTGGAAGCGGTCATCCGCGAACTCGCACAAAGCGACGTGCCGGTATTGCTCCTGGCTGAGCGCGGTGCAGGCAAACACGCTACTGCACGGCGCATTCATGACCTGTCGCGGCGCAATGCGCGACCTTTTCGAAGATTTTTGTGTTCCACCCTTAGCGCTGAGGATCTCGAGAAGTTTGCGGGCGAAGATCACGAGTCCGCGGGCACAATTTTCCTCGAGGAATTAGGGGATCTGAATGCGGAGTGCCAGGCATGCCTGCAGAGCTTGCTCTCGCAACGGGCGGGCAACCACCGCGAGAGTGTGAAGGCTAGATTCATCTGTGGGAGCGCTTTGGACCTGGAGCTCGAAGTCAAAGCGCGACGCCTGCGTGAAGATCTTTATTACCGCATCAGCGGAGTGTGCCTGCGTTTGCCGCCATTACGGCAGCGTAGGGAAGATATTCCAATTCTGACGGAGGAGTTTCTCGCCAAGTATGCGCAGGAATTCCGCCGCCCGATTCCAGCCTTAAGCAAAGAAACCCGGCGCCTTTTTCAGGATTATTCCTGGCCCGGAAACCTGCACGAATTGGAAGCAGCGGCAAGAATTCTCGTGGCGCTCGGTGATGAGCACCTGGCTATGGGTGGGCTGCGGGCTCTGCTGCAGAAATCGCCCTCGGCTCGTAAGGGCCGAAGGACGTCGTTGAAAGCCGCCTCGAAGGCGGCTTCCCATGAAGCGGAGAAGGAACTCATTCTCAGTGTCCTGACGCGTACGCGATGGAATCGGCGGCGAGCGGCGGAGGAACTTCAGATCAGCTATAAAGCGCTGCTGTACAAGCTGAAGCAAATTGGATGTGAAGGTTATGGAGCCTCGTAAATGCGTGGAGAGTCTATGAAGAAAGTGATCCATCTGGCAGTGTTGCTGTGGATGGGTTTTTCAACCAGGGCAATGCTGTCGCAAACCAGCGGTACGCAGCACGCAACTGCGACGAAGTCCGACGCCGCCAATAGCGCAAAGTCCAGCGACGAGGTGCAGGTATCCAACGTTGGGCCGGATTATGTGATTGGGGCTGACGACACTCTGCACATCTCGGTATGGAAAGAGCCTGATCTCACCGAGACTCTACCGGTTCGTCCCGACGGCAAAATTTCCATGCCGCTGCTCAATGACATCACAGCCGCGGGGCTGACTCCGTTGCAATTACGGGACGAGATTACCGAACGCCTGAAGAAGTACATCGCGGATCCCCGGGTCACGGTAGTGGTGACTGGAATGAACAGCCGAAGGGTCTTTGCCACGGGAGAGGTTGTGCATACCGGGCCAATGACGTTGCTGCCGCACATGACCGTTCTGCAGGCATTGGCGCAGGCGGGGTTTACTCAGTTCGCCAATCCCAAAGCGATCTACCTACTTCGCATCGAGAACGGAAAACAGCAGAAAATAGCCTTTAACTACAAGGAAGTCGTAAAAGGAAACCATCCGGAGCAGAACATCGAGTTGAAGCCGGGTGACACGATTGTGGTGCCTTAAAGGAACAGTGATGAATAGACGCCAAATAATTGGAGTTGCGGGCATCATGGTTTTCGCGCTGGGCATGGTCTGGGCCCAAGATGATGCGGCGACGCCGTCTGACGCGCATCTGGCCCAGCAACCCGTCGCCGCGTATGGGCAGGAGAATGCGCCTGCACCGATCAACGAGAATCCGCCTCTTTCAGGGCTGGATTTGCCCTCGTTGCAGGAGCACGCAGCTCCGCTGAGTTATCTGCAGCCAGGAGCGACATTCAGTGAATCCGCGAGCACCAACATCGGGAACACAGTCGGTGGAAGTGACTTCGGTTCTATCACGCGTGGCCTTGGAACTCTGACTTTGAGAAGACTGTGGAGCCACTACGATCTTGCGCTCGACTACATGGGTGGAGTCTGCCTACTACAACCAAGGCGGGATCGGATGGAGGCAACTGCAGGATCTCGGAATCGCACAGAAGATCGAATGGAAGCGCGGCCAACTCACCTTGCGCGATAACTTCAGCTACCTTCCCGAAGGAAATTTTGGAGGCGCGTACGGTTCGCTCGGCTCCGTCGGTATTGCAGGCATCGGCAGTGCCCCAGGTGGTTTGTGGGGCGGAAATGCACTTGGAGCTTTTGGACTGGTGCCGCGAATCCTGAATGTTAGCTTGGTCGAACTGTCTGAGAACCTGAATCCAAAGTCGGCAGTCACGGCAACCGGGGGATACGCATTCACGCACTTTTTCGGAAATGACGCTAATGGCGATTCCTTCATCGGGAGTTCGCAAGTTTCTGCCCAAGGCGGGTACAACCGGATCCTGACCCCGCATACTCAAATCGCTGTCGTCTACGGATATCAGGGATTCGATTTCAGCGTAGCCGGTACGTCGTTTCACTCTCACCTGGTCCAAGGAATGTACGGACACCGTATCACCGGCAGGATGGATTTCCTGCTGGGTGCTGGTCCGCAAATAACGAAGAATGGTTTCGCTTGCACTTCGGATGACATCTTGGCTGGCAATCCACACTGCACACTAGGGCCCAACGGCCCGGTCGGCACGGTTCCAAGCACACGGCTTGGAGTCGCGGCCCAAGCGCGCCTCCGCTATCGGCTCTCGAAGAGTAGCCTTGATCTGAGATACGAGCACTTTATAACCAGCGGCGGCGGATTATTTGCGGGAGCTCAAACAGACATGGTCCGCTTTGGTGTCGAGCATCCCTTATCGCGTGTCTGGAGTTTGTCCGCGGATCTGGGATTCAGGCACAACGATCGCCTGCAACCATTGACTCCGGAACAGGAGGTTTCGTGCATCAGCGGCTCTCAAAGTTCCCAGACCGCCTGTCCGGCCGGCGACGCGACAACCTATAACGACGGCTATGCCGGAGTCGCATTGCACCGCCATTTCGGCCGCCAATTCCACGGCTACTTGAGTTACCAGTTCAACGAGGTGGCGTTCGATCACTCTTTCTGTATATCCGGTACGCCGTGCGATCGGATCTCGAATCGACACGTAGTGACTTTTGGATTGGATTGGACCCCTCGGCCGATCCGCATTGACTGATTCCGGCTGCTCACTTGTATCCGTAGTGCGAGAGCGGCCAGATTGGACTTTAGGAAATGATCACAAATCGTGAATTGACCATACAGGACTATACGGCGATGCTGCACCGCCGGGCGAAGATCATCTTGATTCCGGCCCTGCTGGCACCCTTGGTGGGATATCTGATTTCGTATGCGTTCCCGCCCAAGTACACCTCCCAGTCCGTGGTCCTGATCGAGGGGCAGAAGGTCCCTGAATCGATGGTGCAGCCGGTTGTCTCCTCGGATTTAACGGCTCGGGTGTCCACGCTGCAGCAACAGGTTCTGGCCGAGAGCAAACTGCGGCCCCTGGTACAGCGCGTTTTCCCGGGAAAGAATCCAGCCGAAGTCGGAGGCGATGATCGACACGATACGGGCGAACATGTCGGTTGAGCCCGTGCCGTCTGATTTGTTAAGCATCGGTACCTCGGGTAAAGGAAAGAAGCCGAATGTCAGTCCTTTTCCCGGTTTTTATGTGAAATACACTGCTCCGAACGCACGTGAGTCCCAACTCATCTGTAATGAACTCACCACGTTGTTGGTGGATGAAAACTCAAGACAGGTTTCTGATGCGGCTGCCGGTACGTCGGAAGTGCTGAACCGCGGAATCGAAGATGCCAAAAACAATCTCGACGGCATGGATGCGAAGCTGGCGGAGTTCAAGAAGAAGTACGTGGGCCAACTCCCGGGCGATGAAGAGAGCAATCTGAAGATTCTAACTGGGTTGAACTCGCAACTCGAAGCCAATACGCAGACACTGAATCGCGCGCAACAAGACAGGACGTACACCGAGTCGATGCTGGCTCAGCAGTTGGCGGCCTGGAGGAGTTCGCAAAATTCCACCAATCCAGAAACCCTGCAAAAGCAGCTATCCGACTTGCAGACGCAGTTGCTTCAGTTGCAGTCGAAGTACACCGACGATCATCCCGATGTGATCAAAACCAAGGCCGATATCGAGGGCGTGCGAAAGAAGTTGGCCGATATCAATAAGGCCTCCTCCGACAATACAGGAGACAGCAGCGAAAAAAGCTCGGTGATCGAATCGCCGGAAATCCGCCAGTTGCGACTGCAGCTTCATCAATACGGAGAACTCATCGCCGCCGCGACCCGCGATCAGAAGCGATTGCAGCAGGAGATTTCCGTTTATCAAGGAAAGATTTCCCTGAGCCCTGCGGTGGAAGAACAATACAAGGCGCTGACCCGCGACTATGACAACGCCCAGAAGAGCTATCAAGACCTCCTGGCTAAGAAGAGTTCCGCTGATCTGACGGTGAAGATGAATAACCAGGCGGTTGGTGAGCGGATGTTTCCACTCAACCCGGCCGATCTTCCTGATAGCCCAAGCTTTCCCAATCGGCTGATCTTCGCATTGGGCGGACTTGGCGCGGGCCTGGCAGTGGGGGCTGGAATCTCCGTTCTGCTCGAATTGAAGGACAACTCCATTCGCAACGAGCGTGATGCCGAGGCCGTCCTCGAGTTGCCCACTTTGATTGCCGTGCCTTGGGTGGGGGCGACGGTGGCCGCGGAAACGAACGGTAAGTTCAAGTTCTGGCAGCGTAAGAAGACACCAGGGGATGGGAGTGCGGTGGTGAGAGCATAAGCGTCATCGCCTCCAGGAAACGTCATGTACAAAGATTTCTACGGACTACGAGCGAATCCGTTCAACGTCAATCCTGACCCGCGTTATCTGTTTCTGACGCGGCACACGGAGGAAGCGTTGGCCTGCCTGACCTATGGCATTCAAAGCCGCAAAGGCTTCGTGCTGTTGACGGGCGAAGTGGGAACGGGGAAGACCACGCTGATCAACAAGCTTCTGGAATGGCTGCGGCTCCAGCAGGTTGCGACCGCCTTCATCTTCAATTCGCGGCTGAACGTACCCCAGTTTCTCGATTACATGATGGCCGACTTCGGGATTCCGTGCGACTCCCGGTCCAAGAGCCAAGTCCTGCTACGGCTCTATAACTGGCTGCTCGATCGTTATCGCGCTGGGGAGACCGCCGTACTCATCGTCGATGAGGCGCAAAACCTCTCCGAGGAAGTGCTGGAGGAGATTCGCATGCTCACGAACCTGGAGACATTTACCGAGAAACTGCTCCAGATTGTGCTCGTGGGGCAACCTGAACTGGAACAAAAATTGAAGCAGCCACAACTTCGGCAGCTGCGGCAGCGTCTAACGCTGCGCGCAAAGACACACCCTTTGACACTTGACGAAACCAAAGCTTATGTCCAGCAGAGATTGCGGATCGCAGGTTCGAACGGGCAGCAGATTTTCACTCCCGAGTCACTGATATCGATTCACCGCTACTCGGTTGGTATTCCGCGCGTCATTAACCTGCTCTGCGAGCATTGCCTGGTCAGCGCCTTCGTGGATCAACAGAAGGTGATTGAGCCCACCGTGGTCGATGCAGTCGCGCGCGATTTCGATCTAGGTGACAACACTTCCTCTGGCGCGATGACGGCTCCCCCGCCCAGCAGCAACGGGAATAAGTTCGACTTGGTGGATGCCTTGCGTTCTTTGGCAACTCTGGCCGACCGGTTACGTCAGGAAGAAAAAGAGACTTCCCCTGTGAAAGGAACCTATGAGCCGAATTCATGAAGCGTTGAAGAAAGCCGAGCAGGAGCGGGCCAGTACCCAGGGGGGAGTTCCGTCCAGTTTCACGACAGCTCCCGTGGCCGAAGTTCCCGGCTATGAGGACATTGAGATAGCTCGTGTGACCCCTAATTTGGGGATGCCGGACCTAGGCGGCCCACTTAGCCTGGAGACGCTGCTGGCCCGCTGTTCGCAGCCAGGGTGGAATCCAGACCCGCAGACCATGCTTTTCATGAACGGCAACGACAGCGCGAAGGGAACCGAGGAATACCGCACCCTGAGGTCCCGCCTGTATCACATACGGGAGAAGATGCCCCTCAAGAAGCTGCTCGTGACCAGCGCTCTTCCCAAGGAGGGCAAATCGTTCACGTCGGCGAATCTCGCCCAAGTCATGGTCCGGCAGCATGGCCGACGCGCCCTGTTGATCGATGCCGATTTGCGCGGACCACGCTTGCATCAGATGCTGGGCGCGCCTAAGGGCCCCGGTCTTGCAGAGTACCTGTTGGGAAAGGCCGATGAAGTCTCGGTGATTCAACGCGGCCCCATGGAGGGATTGTTCTTCATCGCAAGCGGTGAGTGCATAGAGGATCCCGCGGAGATGGTTGCGAGCAGCAGGCTCAAGATCCTCTTGCAACGCGTGGAACCGGTGTTTGACTGGATCATTATCGACTCACCTCCGGCAATTCCTGTTTCCGATGCCAGCGTGCTGGCCAAAGCTTGCGACGGAGTGTTGATGGTTGTTCGTTCCAACTCGACGCCGTCCGATGTGGCGCGAAAAGCGCGCATGGAGTTCCCCGACCAGATGCTGGTGGGCGTTGTGCTGAACGGAACCGATCGAGACGAAGCTGATTACGCCCGCTACTACTACGAATCATACGAGAAGAAAGTACCCCCGACCCAGTCTTAGGGAGAAATTCAGTGATCCGGCTCTTCCGAGTGTATTACCCGCTGCGTGCGCTGGTACTGCTGGCGGTTGAGGCCCTGCTCGTCTGGTTGTCGTTTGTTTTGGCGACCACCCTGCAGAACCAGGAGAACTGGTGGCTTCTGCTGAATGTGGAGGGTGGGTACCTGAAGATTCTGGGTGTGACCGGAATAGTTTTGTTGTTTTCTCACTGGCTCGATCTCTATGACACGTCGCTCCTAGACGAGAAATGGGATCAGATCTTCCGGATCCTATTGGTACTGGGTTTGGTCGCTCTCGGGCTCTCAGCAATCGGAGTTCTGTTTCCCCAGTTCCTTCCCGGCAATGGATCACTGCTCACTGGGATCATCATTTTGATCTTCACGCTGTTCTTGTGGCGCAGGGCGTACTCGTGGATCGTCCAGCAGCCCTATTTCCGCGAGAGAGTCTACATACTGGGAACGGGAGATCGGGCGGAGCGGCTCCTGAATGGTTTGCGGCAGCGAAGCGAACTGGGAATCGAAGTCGTGGGCTCGACCAGCAACATTGAAGGCGAACTGACGCGAGAGTCGGTTGGGGCCCACTTGATTTCCATGGTTCGGGAGCGAGGCGTGCACCGTCTGATTGTTGCTATGCCAGATCGCCGTGGCACGCTGCCCGTGGAAGAACTGCTTAATCTTCGCTTGAAGGGTGTGAAGGTTGAAGAAGCCACCTCCTGGCTGGAGAAGATTTACGGCCGGATCGAAGTCGATCAGTTACATCCGAGCTGGCTGATCTTCGCCGAAGGGTTCCGCTTCAGCCCGTTCAACCGCATTTTGCGCCGCATCCTGAACTTTACGGCTGCGCTGATCGGACTCATCTTTGCGTTGCCGATTCTCCCGCTCGTCATGCTCGCGGTGAGGTACAGTTCTCCGGGCCCAATCCTCTACCGCCAGAAGCGCGTTGGCCGGGGAGGAGTCGTCTTTACGTGCTACAAGTTCCGCACGATGCGGCAGGATGCCGAGGCCGATACTGGCGCCACGTGGGCTGCCGATGATGATCCGCGGATTACGCGGGTGGGTAAATTTCTGCGATCCTCGCGTCTGGATGAGATTCCGCAGCTGTGGTGCGTGCTCAAGGGAGATATGCACTTCGTGGGCCCGCGTCCGGAACGGCCGGAATTTGTGGAATGGTTGAGCCGGGAGATCCCTTATTACAACTTGCGTCACGTGGTGCGGCCCGGCATTACAGGATGGGCGCAAATTCGGTATGAGTACGGCAACACCCTCCAGGACGCTCGCGAGAAGCTTCAGTACGACCTGTTTTATATCAAGAATGCATCCATCGGCCTGGATCTCCTGGTTATGTTCCAGACCGTGAAGATTGTCCTGCTCGGGCGTGGCGCAAAATGATCAAAGACTCAGCAATGTCGACAGCAGAGTGGCGGAAAAAACTGTTTCCCCTGTCAGATCCTCAGCAGCGATCTCAGTTTGCGTACTGGACGATGGTGGTCTTTTCCTTCCTTTATTATTTGCGGCCAGGGGACATCATTCCGGGGGTCGCACAGTTGCACCTGGCGAAAATTACGGCCTTTATCGCAGTATTTGCTTTGCTCCTGGGAGCCAACAGGATTGCTTCAAAAAGACTTCCTGTCGAAAACAAAATTATCTTCGCCATGTTTGGGTGGATGGTTTTGACCATTCCATTTGCCTCATGGAGAGGTGGAAGTTTCGCCGTAGTGTTTTTCGAATTCTCCAGAATCTTAATCGTTACCTTGACCCTCGCCTTAACCGTAGGCCGCATGTTGGAGTTGCGACGCCTGATCCTCATGCAAGCTTTGGGTGTGGCGCTGATGACAATTGCTGCCGTGATTGTGAACAACCGGATGCAGGGTCGGCTTGCAGGTATCGGCGACGCACTGTTGTCCAATCCAAACGACCTGGCCATAAATGTCGCTTTGAATTGGCCCCTCTGCCTGGCGTTTCTTCTAATCGGCCGCGGGGTGGCAAAGAAATTGTTCTGGGGGGTCGCCATGCTGGTCATGATTTACGCAGTGATGGCAACCTATTCACGAGCCGGATTTATGGCTCTCGCCGTGGCGATCTTGTTTTGCCTTTGGGACTTCGGAATTCGCGGTCGGCGCGCCTACTTGCTTGGAGTCGCCGCTTTCTGCTTGATGGGCATGCTATTTGTGGCCCCAGGGAACTACGTTAAACGCTTGGAGACACTCGTCGGGAGGTTCCAAGAGGGAGATTATGACCGGGGTTCGGCTGAAGCCCGTAAGGAACTTCTGATCAAAAGCTTGGCAATTACAGCCACTCACCCTGTATTTGGTATTGGGCCGGGGAATTTCCCCTCTTACACCGGTTTGTGGCGAGTAACTCACAATACCTATACACAGCTGAGTTGCGAGTGCGGTATCCTGGCACTGCTCCTCTTTTTTCTGCTGCTACGCAGGGCATTCCTCAACCTGTTCTACTTGCGGAAGATGCCACGCATTCCCGAAAACGAAGAGACGCATCTCTATGCCAGCGCGCTGAGCGCTTCGTTCATCGCATATCTTGTGGGGGCTTTTTTCTCTAGCACTGCATATGAACTCTTCCCGTATTACATGGTCATATACACGACGCTGCTGTTCCGATTACGCTTGCAAGAGCAAGAACGGACGAACAAATTGGCAGTTAATACTGCGATTAGGGTTCGTCAGCGAGTTTACACTCCTGTTTGATGTGGGTGATGCGGATAGGTGCGTCCCGAAGTTGGTTCATTCGCTAAGCCAGTCCGCCATCCGGGCAACATTATCACTCCGCTCCAATCGTTCAAGGCTGGCTCGAATGGCAGAATCATTGTCGATGAGGGAAGCCAGTTTGCCATACAAATCTGCGGCATCGGCCTCTATGTAGGTAATGGTGCCCGGCGGACGTCGGCCATTCTCGCTGGCAACGACTGGAATTCCCATAGACAGAGATTCCAGAACGGAGGCGGCAACCCCATCGCACGCTGGCGTTCTTATGCAAGCGAAGCAGCGGCCCAGTAAAGTCAAAAATTTCTCGTGTGTTAAGTTGCCTAGCAGCAGCAAGCTTTGCCGTTCTTCGTGCGGCCACTCACTCACAAACTGTTTGGCGAGCGGGAATTCCCGGTCGGGGAATCCCAACCAGATGAACCCCGCGTTGGGTTGAATTCCACGGAATCGGCACATCGCCTCCCGCAGCACCGAAAGCCGGTACTCGGGCCGGAACGAAACGTAGCAAAAAAAAACGGGCCAATGGGTTTCCAGGAATTCCTGGATCTCCTCAGACAAAGCGACGGGATCAAACCTCAAGTATTGGGGCGAAAACGTTTCAATAGCCACAACTTTCTGGGTTGTGACGCCATAGTCCGTGATTGCCTGCTTGACAAAATTATCATCGCAAGCAATTCCGCCCGCCAGATGGAAGAGTAGTGCAAAGGCCAAACGCAATCGAGCGTTGTCGGGGCGCGGAAAATAGGCTTGCGACAGACCACCATGAAAAGTGACTTGCGCCGGATGGAACGCAAGTCGGCCCGCCAACACGGCAATCAAAGCCAGTAAGTATCCCTTTTTGGACTGACCATTGACGTGAACATTCAGGCGATAGCCCGCAAACCCGTACCGCAATACTTTGAAGAGATAATCAAAGCCTCCCTGCACATCGATGTAGCCTGGATCCTTGACCTGTCGGTTCTCGTTAATCTTTAGCACCTGGCAAATGTGGCCTCTACGACGCAACTCATCGGTAACCAGTTTGGTCTGGATCGCCCAGCCGCACATCGGGGGAGGGTAATTGCCAATCTGAAGAATTCTCTTTCGACTCTTCATTGCTGTGGTCAAGGGTGGGCTTGTCATGAAAAACGATTGATAATGAGCTCTCTAGGTGCTTCGCGAGAGCAACTATTGAGGGTGACGGCTCGTCCTGGCTTTAATGACTAGTGGCCTCGACACCAGGTGGAGCAGTATGATGGGCAGTTTCCGGGGCTCTGCCGAAGCTTCTTGTCCGACCATCCCATCCTGTAAGTTCCTGAAGAAAATTTCGGTGCCACAATTCCAGCACGAGCATTCGCCACAACAGGGCGGAGCGGTCCCGTCTTCCACGGAGATGCTCGTCCACAAGCGAACGCACTGCCGCTGGTTTGAAATAACCACGCTGCAGGCTGCGTGGCTCAACTAGGAGATGCAAGAACTCATCCTTCACTTCGCTCCGCATCCATTCCACCAAGGGTAACTGGAACCCTTGCTTTGGGCGATCCAAAAGCGCGCGTGGTATCCCCAGGCGCTCAGCGAGCTTCTTGAGAATGTATTTTTGTTTCCGTTTTTGAAACTTCCACTCGACAGGAAGAGCCGTGACCCATTCCACGAACTGATGATCTAACATCGGCACTCGCACTTCGAGAGAAGTGGCCATGCTCATCCGGTCGACTTTGGTCAGGATATCTCCAGGAAGATACGTTTTGGTGTCTAGATAAAGCAACCGGCTCAAGGGATCTTGGGCGGGGGCATTTTCGTACATCGCCTGCCAGGCGTCAGCGGATCGGGAAGGCGTTTCGCGAAATCGAGAAACTCAGCCGTGAACAGTCCTCGTTCCCGGTGCAGAACTGGAAAAAAGGATACTCGTCCAAATATCTATCCCGCGCACTCAACGACGCATTCCAGGCAAAGTTCTTGCCATACATTCCCGCCGGAATCAGATCGTGTACGCAGCGCGGTACGCTTGTCCCATCCAATTCGGGAGAGCGATCGAATTTCTGACGATCCATGGCTACTAAGTACCGGTCGTAACCTGCGAATAGTTCGTCTCCGCCATCGCCCGATAGCGCCACCGTAACGTGTTTTCTCGCCATGCGGCAGACGTAATAGGTGGGCAGCATGGAGGAATCGCCAAACGGCTCTTCCAGCATGCGTCGAGAGATAATGCAACGTCTCTTTGAGATCGGGATCCACCACCAGTTCGCTGTGATCAGTGCCGAACTGTTTCGCCACGGCGCGAGCATATTCTGCTTCGTTGAAAGCTTCTGCCCTAAATCCGATGGAGAAAGTCCTGACGGGCTTGGAGCTTGCTCGCGCCATAAGGGCGACAATAATGGAAGAATCGACGCCTCCGCTCAACAACGCTCCAAGTGGCACATCACTGATCAGCCGAATGCGAACCGCCTCTGCCAGTTGCTGCTCCAGTTCATCGAGACATTGCTCCTCGGAAATCGCTGGTCGCGTTCCGTATGCCGGGAGATCCCAGTACCGACGGAGCTTTAGTGCCCCGTCGCGCCACTCCAGCAAGTGGCCAGGAGGGAGCTTACGGATTGGCTGGAAAACGGTGTGCGGATCAGTTATGTAGCCAAAGTAGAAGTACTGGAGCAGTCCCTCGCGATCTCAATTGTGCAAGTTCTGGACGGACGGCAAGTATCGCCTTGATCTCCGAGGCGAAGAGCAGTTGTCCCTCGATGAATGGCGTAGTGCAGGGGCTTCTTGCCAAGGCGGTCACGCGCTAACAGCAGAACCTTCCGATCGAGGTCGTAGAGAGCGATGGCGAACATGCCGCGGAGCTTTTGAACGCAGTCTGAGCCCATCTCTTCGTATAGATGGACGATGACTTCAGTATCGGAGTGGGTATAGAAGCGATGCCCGCGACCCTCGAGTTCCCGGCGAAGATCCGGGAAATTATAGATTTCTCCATTGAAGACGACCCATACTGTTTTATCCTCGTTGTGAATAGGCTGACGCCCGCCCGCAAGGTCGATGATACTCAGCCTGCGCATGCCCAGCCCCACGGGCCCTTGGGTGTAAATGCCTTCGTCATCGGGACCGCGATGCACGATCGTCTGGCACATGCGGTGGACGTCCGCTTTGTCAACGCTTTCGTCGGCCCGCACGACCAAGCCCGCTATTCCGCACATCGCTCGATCTCCGACGTTTCGGGAACCCGTTCCGGTCGGGTCTCCGCCGGACGTCGTCCTTGTACAGCGATGGGCTGTTCGATCACTTTGAGGTCCTCCAGACCGCAATCCTCAAACCAACGGAAAACCTCTTCATAGGTGTGCTTGGACTGATACCAAGGGGAGTACCAGTCGAAGGTATCGAGTACGCGCCACGTGGCATCCTTGTGGAACGACATTGGAATCAACCAAGCGAGCGCTGCCGCAGCAGGCTTGCCCACGATAGGGATTTTTCGCAATCCCTGATGTGTCCAGTAAAGCGGAATCACCATCCGGCACAGCTTATGGAGTAACTGAGGGCGCATTCGCCGCGTAATCTTGCGGTAAACATCGCTCATACGATACCAGGGGTTGTAAGCGCTGTAGAGCCAGATAGCGATGCGTCCATCCGGCTTGAGCAACCCGGGCAAGGTCTTGAATGCTTCCTCGCAATTCGGCGTGTGATGTAGAACGCCGATACTGTAGATGTAGTCGAAGCTGTCCGGAGCAAAAGGCAGATCAAACACGTCCGCCTGCAGGATGGAGGCTGAGCGGTTTCTCAGGTTCTGGGCCGCGACGTCGGCGGCTAAACTTAGATCGATTCCGACGACGTACGCGCCCCACCGCGTCGCCACTTCGGCGAATCGCCCCATGCCGCACCCTACATCGAGGACAAGCTTTCCCGCCAGATCCTCTGGACGGAACCCTGTGCGGCGCCGAAATGCGCTTTCTGACCTTTGGCTATTGGCATCATCCAATTGAGTGCGCGCGTATAGCTTCCATTGAAACCCAAAGCTGTTAGCGTATTTTTGCACATCCACAAATCGGTAAACGCCGTTGGTTAACGGATAGAGCCGATTGCATTTGCGGCACACCAGAGCCGTCGCGTCTTGATGCAAAAGACCGCGACAACCCAAGCAGCGCAGGATGTCTCGAACTTCTTCACAGAGGCTTGCGGCGGACGTATTTTCAGACGAGTTCAATGCCCGGAAACCTCGATGGGGATGCCTGTTCTAGCGCGAAAATTCTTCCTAATTGTATCCTAAAATATCACGCGCTTCGTCTACCGTTGGGCGACAATTGTGGGCGTGAACACTCGTCTGTCCGACCCGTAGCATCGCCCCCATTATCCCGCTCTTACATGCCGTCGTCCTCGATTGCTTGGTGTGGGACTTATGTTCTGCCTGCAAGCGAAGTCTTGCATAAAGCTTTTTTTCAAAGCGCAGCATGTGTAGCCGTGGTGGCTTCGGGTATCCTTGGATTTCGAGGACTCGAGCACCTCTCACTTCCGACAAATGTTAAGAAATATCAGACGAGCGCTTTTAAGCCTACAACGAAGGTCCGGAGTGTTCCGCCTGGTGCTGAACAGCAAATGGCGGAAGAATCGGCTCCTGATTCTCTGCTACCACGGTGTTTCGCGCTTTGACGAGCATTTGTGGCGGCCAAACTTGTACATGCATCCCGAAATTCTCCGTCAGCGACTGGAGATTCTGAAGGGGGGTAAGTACAACGTGTTGCCGCTTGGAGAAGGGCTCCGGCGTTTGCGGGCCGCAGAATTGCCGCCGAAGAGTGTAGCGATGACGTTTGATGATGGCGGCTACGATTTCTACGCGGCTGCGTTTCCAGTCATTCGGGATTATGGATTTCCCGTTACCGTGTATCAAACCACCTACTACAGTGATTATCAGAAGCCGATTTTTAATTTGGTGTGCTCTTATCTACTTTGGAAGGGGCGGGATCGCGTCCTGCACAACCCTAAAGAACTGGGTCTCAGTGACCCTTTGGATCTGAGAACGGAAAGAGGCCGCATGAATATCGTGCGGAAATTGGTTCGAGATGCAGACGCGAGCAACTTAACCAGATTTCAGAAGAATGATGTGGCTGCCACCTTGGCCAAGTCTCTCGATATTTCCTATGACGAGATAGTATCGAGCCGGATATTCCAGCTCATGAATTCGTCCGAGCGGTCCGAGCTGGCGGCAGCCGGAGTCGACTTCCAACTGCATACGCATCGCCATCGCACTCCTCTGGAAGAGCGTTTGTTCCGCAAGGAGATTCAAGACAACCGGCACAGTTTGCAAAAGCTGGGCGAAACGGCAATCCATTTCTGCTATCCGAGCGGCGTTTATAGGCCGGAATTTCTGAATTGGTTGCAAATGGAGAACGTGGTTTCTGCGACGACGTGCGATAGCGGGCTGGCCAGCCGGCGAAGCAATCCTTTTCTTTTGCCCCGCCTGGTAGATACCTCGGCACACAGCGCGGTTGAATTTGAGGCCTGGTTGAGTGGACTGGCTCATTTGCTAACCGTTCGGAAGGCAGCCCGGCAGATTATTCCAGCGGCGGCCGGGCGCGCATCCCGGAACAGCGATGCGGCTCAATCGGTTCTCGTGAAAGACGACGGGAGGAAATAATTGGCGCGAGTCCTGTGCTGGATGGCCATAGCGCGGCAACCCTGGCGATTACGCGATCTCTAGGCCGGGCAAAACATTGGGTTGCAGTGGGCTCGAACCGGGGTATCGATGCCCCCGCGGAGTTGTCTCGCTACTGCCGACTGAGCACAAGGTATCCAGTTCTCTAGCGAGGATGCTTCGGGTTTCGTCGAAACGGTGCTGCAATTTGCACGCAAGAATGAAATCGAGCTGATCATTCCCGTGACAGACTTTACTATCGCACCGATGTCGCAAAACCGACATCAGTTCCAGGGAGTGTCCCGTCTGGCTCTTGGTCCCCATGCGGCGATCGAAGTCGCTGCCGATAAGTTCCGAACCATCTGCCTGGCGCGCGAGTTACAAATACCTGTGCCGGAGACAGTTCTCGTTTCCTCGACCGAGGACCTGGGCCGCGCCGCCGCGAGCTGGGATTTTCCAGTGGTAGTCAAAGATCGCTTCTCCATGCGGTGGAAAGGCAACCGCGCTGTCCTCGGCTCCGTGGCCTACGCCTATTCCATGGAGGACTTGAAAAAAAAAGTGGAACACAGGCTGAAGGAAGCCGGAGACGTGCTGATTCAGCGATTCATACAGGGAGCAGGCATTGGGTTCTCTTGTCTAGCTGCAGAGGCGAATGTCTGCCTTCCCTTTATGTGGCTGCGGGTTCGGGAAACCGATCCACGTGGATCGGGGAGCAGCGCGCAACTGTCAATTCCGCTGATGGCTGGAGTCCAAGAAGCCAGCGGTGCCCTGGTCATGCAAACCGGGCTGGTCGGAATATGCATGGTCGAATTCAAGCGACCGGATGATGGCGGTCCCCCAGTTCTCATGGAAATCAACGCTCGACCTTGGGGCTCACTCCCGCTCCCGATTGCGTGCGGGATCGATTACCCGCTTCTCTGGGTGGAGTGGCTCCTGACCGGCAAATTGCCTCCAGAAATCGAATATAAGAACGGCATTCTTTGCCGCCGTTTGGTGAACGAACTTACGCACCTGGAACACACCTTCCACGGTACGCCTCCGGGCTGGCCTCTGCCCTATCCTGGTTTCTTTCAAACCCTACTAAAAATTTCGGTGCCGTGGTATCCAGGTATGCGTTACGCCGATGTTTGGTTCAGAGATCCTTCTCCCGGGCTCGCCGGGTTAGGAAGTTGGTTCGGTGGGCACTTGCGGCAGCGATTCAAATCAAAATCATCGACCTAGTACGTCTTGCAGAGCGCGCGAAAAACTCTCTGCTACCTTAGGCCAACCGTAGTTTTCTTCGACCAGTCTCCTGGCAGCGACCCCCAATCGGCGGCGCTGGTTAGAATTGCGCAGTAACGAAACTACCGACGCGGCAAAATCGTTTGGGGTGTCGGCCAAGAGAATATTCTGCCCACTCTGTACCGGCAGACCTTCAGCGCCCACTGTTGTAGAAACCACTGCTTTCCCCATGGCCATGGCCTCGAAAATTTTGAGCCGCGTGCCGCCGCCAATGCGCAAAGGAACAATACAAACTGCGCCGCGCGCCAGGAAGGGCCGGATGTCCTCGACCCAGCCGGTGAGACCGACCGACTCTTCTGTTTCGAGCAGAGCCTGCATTTTGCGGGAAGGGTTTCGGCCCACGACTTCGAGAAACACTGATGGATGTTGCTGTTTGATCAAGGGAAGGATGGCTTCGACAAAGTAAAAAATCGCGTCCTCGTTTGGAAGCCAATCCATTGAGCCGGTGAAGACCAGTGAATCCGGGACGTCTTCCATGGGAAGCGGTTGGAAATAGTCGACATCTACGCCCGTGGGAATCACCGTTATTTTGCGCGGGTCGAGGAAAGTTGCAAACGTGTCACGATCATTTTCAGAAACGGTGAGAACCCGGTCCGCAAGACGCAAATATCGATGTTCGGCAGCATTCATTTTTCGCCATTCCCAGTGTGAAATCGCTTTCCAAAGAGGGTTCTTTGCAACTTCGTAATGACGACGCCAGATCGTTGCCTCGACATTGTGTGTAAAGAGCACTTTGGGAATCGGCCAATTCCACGGAATCACTCCGGCCGCAAAAATGAAATCGCAGACGATGACGTCGTAGGACTCTTTTTCCAGCAGGCTTCCGAGTCGTTTCCGGGCTTCGGGACGGCAATACTTCGTGATGCCGTAAGGCTGGTAGGAAAACAAACGCATACCGTACTCAAGGCTCTCCGCCGGACTTTTCTGAGGCGGCAGTTGAAGCGGTACACAGACAACCCCATCGAAAATGCTCTTCAGTTCCGCATGCGTGTCGTTGGGCAGAGCGGCGTAGTATGAAAAGAACGTGACTGAATGCGTGCGGGCGAGTTGCCGAAGGATGTTGTAGCTGCGGATTTTCCCACCGGTGTCGGGCGGAACCAGCCCGCCAGCCTTGACCCAGAGAATTCTCATGGCACACCCTAATTATTCTAATAGACGATATGCTGGCGCTTGCCTCGGTCACAAGCTTTCGATTGTCGCGCTTACCAACTGGAGACCAATGCATGGTAATTTCGTTTCTACAGTTGAAATTGTTCAAGTGCATCCTTAAGCCATGAAGACCCTCTTGATCTGCCACCACGATTCCCTCTTGGATCGAGTAGTTCTGGCTCGTTGGTTGAACTCTTTTTCGAATTTAACAGGGATCGTTCTCATCCAGGAGGGTTCGCAGCAACTCCGTCGCCGTGTTCGTCGGGAATTGAAAAGAGTGGGTATAGTTCGGTTTTTGGATGTTCTCGCCTTCCGGTTCTTCTACTCCGTGTTATTGCGTGACAAGGACCAGCGCTGGGAGATCGAAGAGTTGCAGAAAAAGTCTCGGATCTATCCTGACGTCACCTCGCAAACCCAGATTCTCAACACCGTCAGTCCGAACACTCGGGAAACGGAGGCGTTTATCAAACAGTTGCAGCCTGACATCGTTTTGGCTCGATGCAAGGTGATCTTGAAAGAGAGCATCTTCTCCATCCCGGCCAAAGGCACACTGGTTATGCATCCAGGAATCTGTCCCGAGTATCGCAATGCACATGGGTGCTTTTGGGCTCTCGCCAATGGTGATACAGGTAAAGTCGGCATGACGTTGCTGAGAATCGACAGGGGCATTGATACCGGGCCATGCTTTGGCTATTACAGCTATGCGTTCGACGAAACACGGGAATCTCACATTGTGATCCAGCACCGGGTTGTGCTGGAGAATTTGGATAGCATCCAGCGAAAATTTGTTGAGATCTTTAATGGTGCCGCCAGACCAATGGACATTAGCGGCAGGGACTCGGCCGTTTGGGGGCAACCCTGGCTGACTAAATATCTACACTGGAAATCTCGCGCAAGGAAGGCTGCTCTGTGAGGGTCGTTTGCCTTTTGTACCATGATGTGGTCGAGAGTAACAACTGGGATTCGAGCGGTTTCACGGGGCCGGGCACTGCGCGATACAAACTGAGCCGCGGTGAATTTGCGGCACACCTTGGAGCGATTGCTAACGTCCGAGGCGACGCGCCGCATCGGGCGCACGACCTGCTAAAGCCCAGTGCTGCACCGTTTCCCTTTCTGCTGACGTTTGACGATGGTGGGGGAAGTGCTTCCACTTGCATTGCGGGATTGCTGCAGGAACATGGCTGGTGCGGTCACTTCTTCGTTACAGCAGGGAAGATTGGAGAAAGAGGATTTTTGACTCGCTCCCAAATTCGCGAAATCCGAAGCAACGGTCACATCATCGGGAGCCATTCCTTTTCCCATCCCGTCAGAATGTCGCAGTGTAGCCGAGAGCAGTTGCTGCAGGAATGGACCACAAGCGTTCAGATCCTGTCTGACATTCTCGGCGAGCAGGTGGACACTGCATCAGTTCCGGGGGGTACTACTCAAAGCTTGTCGGACAGACCGCTGCCGAAGTAGGAGTGCGAGTATTGTTCAACTCTGAGCCGACGACAGAAGTTCGTCATATCTTCGGCTGTGTTCTGGCCGGTCGCTTCAATATTTTCAGGGCGACGCCACCCTCCCTCTCGGGGAGACTGGTTTCGGGTAAATCGAAAGCACGTCTCCAACAGTGGCTGTTTTGGAATTCCAAGAAGATCGTCAAAACAATCGCAGGCAGGCCCTATTTGGCAGCTCGACAGTTCCTATTGCGGAAGGAATAGGGTGCGCCGTCCGGACTGAGGCAATTCTTCGGAAGCACCGAAGTCGGGCACCGGTTTACCAGCAGAGCCCTTTGTACTCCGCTGAGCTTGCCGGTCTCTCGGCGCGTTCCAGGTTAACCAGGTCAATGACAATATGATCTGGTCGAAGGGAACGGCTGAGTTTATCGCGGTCCACTCCTCGCGTCCCAATCACAACTACGTCTGCGTCTTTGAGGACTTCCGACAAGTCGCTCGAAAGTAAGGAGCCGATGTGAGGGATTTCTTCCTCAATGTACTGCCGGTTGGAGCCGATCAGACGGCCTAACGACACCGTATCATCCCAAATCCTGATCTGCCGGCCTTCTCCTAGGAGCCGTTTCACTAACAGGACCTGCGGACTCTCACGCAAGTCATCGGTGGCGGCCTTGAAACTTAACCCCAGCATGGCGACTTTCTTCTTTCCCGTCGTGAGCACCAGTTCAAGGGCGCGATCGATGTGTTCCTCATTGCTGGGAAGAATGGATCGAAATAAGGGAAGATTGAGATCCAGTTCTTTGGCGCGATAGTTCAGCGCTCTCACGTCCTTGGGCAAACAGGAACCGCCAAACGCGAACCCGGGTTTCAGATACGTAGGCGAAATGTTGAGCTTGGTGTCGGCGGTGAAGATTTCGATCACGGCAGCGGTGTCCACAGACAGTTGCTTTGCCAAAGTGCCAACTTCGTTGGCAAAGGAGACCTTTACGGCATGCCATGCATTGCAAATGTATTTCACCATTTCCGCCGAGCGGAACGAAGTCTCGAAAATACGCCCGGGCACCCAGTTATAAACTTCCCGCAAGCGGGCGCTGTGCGTGGCTTCAGCAGCGCCGATTACGGTAACAGAAGGTTCCAGAAAATCGGCAACGGCTGTTCCTTCGCGCATGAACTCCGGATTCACGCAGACGCCGAAATCGTTGCCCAGCTTTTTGCCGGATGTTTTTTCGAGGGCTGGCACAACGATCGTTTCCGCGGTTCCGGGCAGAACCGTGCTGCGCACGACCACCAGATGAAAGGAATTCTTTGTCTTCAGAACCCTGCCGATATCCTCGCAGGCAGGTTGAATGTGCCCCAGATCGAGTCTGCCATTCCGCAGACTAGGCGTTCCAACACAAAGGAACGAAATGTCGCTGTTTAGAACAGCCTCCTCTGAGTCGGAAACGGCACGCAAACGGCCTGCCTTGTGGGCGTCCGCGATCAGATCACTGACTCGCGGTTCCACGATGGGGCTGCGTCCGGCCTCCATCGCCGCCACTTTGGTTGTGCTCAGATCAACGCCAATGACGTTGTGTCCTTTGTGCGCGAGGCAAGCTGCGGTTACCGTTCCGACGTAACCCAGGCCAAATACACTTACCGATGGAGTCATGCAGGTGGTTCTTTCCCTCTTTTTCGGAGATAATGAGGCCATGCTTGGGCGAACAGATCAGGCTGTGCGCCGAACGCTACTGGCCGGGTAAAATCACTTATTATCAACAATATACAGGATATCACGTGTCGTCCGGTCGCCCCCGCTAGTATTAAATCACGTAGACTGAATTTTCGGAGACCTTTGGGCGCACTTGCTTAACTCAATCTATTTTGATCGCTGGCATTATTCTGGAATCTCGTGACTCTGGGGAATTCAAGCTCGATTCAGGTGCAGGCATCTTGCGACCAGGCTCCGACGCAGCCTGTTCTGCGGCGAGTATTTCACCTGATCGATTCATTCAACGTGGGTGGTACAGAAAGCCAAGCCGTAGAGTTGGCTCGACGGCTAGACGCGACAGGATACGAGGTAACGGTCGGCTGTCTCAAACGAGAGGGGCCGCTGGAAGATCGCCTTCAGGGCAGTGGGATTGCCATTCGCGAATTTCGTTCGCGAAGCGGAATTGACAGTCCGTCCGGTCTTCGTCAACTTCTGCAGATGAGCTGGTTTCTCAGGAGCTTTGACATCGTTCACACGCACGATCTCTGGTCGAATCTGATCGGAGTTCCGGCGGCCCGTCTGGCGGGCGTTCCGGCGATTATTTCCAGTCGTCGCGACCTGTCTCATTTCGAGTGGTATCAAGGTAAGCGGCGGGTTTGGCTGAAATGGATTCAGAATTTGGGCGGCGCCGTCCTGACGAATGCGGTTCCAATCCGTGATGCTCTGGTGAGGGAAGACCGTTTCGATCCCAGCAAAGTGCATGTGATTCACAATGGCGTGGACATCGCCAAGTTCAGATCGGCCCGGAACGATCGCGTTCGCCTTTTTCCAGATACTTGCCAGGGCAAGCTGGTGGTAGTTGTCGGAAACATGCATACCGACGTTAAAGGCCATCCTTGGCTCATCGCGTCGGCGCCCGCAGTGCTTCGAGAATTCCCCGACGCGCAGTTCATCTTGGTTGGCGACGGCGAGCAAAGATCCAGTTTTGAAAAGCAGGCTCAGGACCTGGGAGTCATCCGCAATTTTCTGTTCCTTGGACGCCGCTCTGACATTCCGGACATACTCGCTTCCTGCGATATTGCAGTTTTGCCATCGCGCGCGGAAGGGCTTCCCAATGCAGTTCTTGAATACATGGCGGCGGGACTGCCGGTCATCGTGAGCCGTGTGGGAGGAAATTCCGAATTAGTACAAGATGGCGTGAGAGGAATCGTGGTGCCGTCTGAGGATTCTGCAGCGCTCTCGGCCGCTCTATTAAAGCTCATGGCGGAACCTTCATTGGCCCGACGGCTGGCCCAGGCAGGGCATGAATTTGCGGTTCGGAATTTCAGTTTCGAGAGACTCGTCCAAGAAGTTGAGGCGCTCTACACGGACCTCCTCAGTGACAAAGGAAGGTACTGTTAACAATGGCCCGTTCTTTCCGCCGCACGTTCGATCGCCTCACATCGATGAGTGGCCACGAACTGTTTGAGCGTTCGCGGCAATATGCAACCGCACGCACAGATGTTGTCAGATTTCGGTCCGGAAACAATTTCGCGTTGGGCCCTTACCGCGAATTCACGACGCCTTTTGGCCAGTTTTATTTCTCTCATGAGCAATTGCCAGAATTGATCGAAACCCTGAAATACATTCTTCCGAGCTCAGTTGAGCAAATTGTTGTTCGAGCGGAGAACATTTGTGCCCACCGTTTCGATCTGCTCGGTTACAAGGATCTCCATTACGGCCCGGAAATTGATTGGCATTGCGACATCGTGCACGATAAGCACGCTCCTCGCAAACCGTGGTTCAAGGTCCGATATCTCGATTTCGAGGAAGTTGGCGATTCTAAGGTCACTTGGGAGTTGAATCGCCACCAGCACTTTGTCACGCTGGCCAAGGCTTTCCAGCTTACGGGTGAGGCGCGATTCGCCCATGAAATCTTCATTCAGTGGAAGCACTGGCACGAGCAGAATCCCTATCCCATCGGAATGAATTGGGCAAGCAGCCTGGAAGTGGCTTTCCGCACATTGTCATGGATCTGGACCTTCTTTCTTCTGCTGGGCGCCGAGCTGTTTACACCGGGGTTGCGCTCCCAATGGCTGGCAGCGCTCGAATTGAACGCAAGACACATCGAAAACTATCTGTCCACGTATTTCTCACCAAATACACACCTCCTCGGAGAGGCGTTGGCGCTGTTCTCAGTCGGTACACTTTTTCCAGGTTTCCGCTCGGCTTCGCGATGGTGGCGGCGAGGCTGGGATATCCTCGGAAAAGAGTGCGCAAAACAGGTCCGCGTCGACGGCTTCTATTTCGAACAATCCACGTATTATCACGTTTATGCGCTTGACATGTTTCTGCATGCCCGAATTCTTGCGGACCTTAACGCCGTACCGGTTCCGGCGACCTTCGATGAGACATTGCAACGGATGCTGAATGCACTGCTCCTGCTCGGGCGCGCTGGTGTCGCGCCCAACTTCGGTGATGATGATGGCGGAAGACTGTTCGCCCCCGAGCGTAACCGTGCCGAGCACATGCTGGATCCACTGACTACCGGCGCGATTCTTTACCAACGCGGCGATTTCAAGTTTCTTGCGGGGAATCCCCGGGAAGAAACGCTTTGGTTAATGGGACTGAACGGCCTCGCCAAATGGGATGCGCTGCCCATCACCGAACCGACTGTAGTTTCGACAGGCTTGCCCGACGCAGGGTTTTACATGCTGGCGGATGAGGATCACGGGCAGCAACTGATCGTTGACGGCGGGCCTCTCGGATCGGCCAGTGGCGGGCATGGCCATGCAGATGCGCTCAGCATTGTCCTTGTGAGAAATGGGCGAAGTCTCTTGATCGATACCGGCACATTTGCATATATCGGTCCAAGCGGTGAACGTGCGCGCTTGCGCGGGACAGGCGCACATAACACCTTGCAGATTGATTCGATCGACCAAGCACAGAGCGCCGGGCCTTTCTCCTGGAAAACTCAACCCCGCGTTGCTATCGAGAAGTGGATTACGGGCAGAGAATTCAACCTAATCCAGGCAACTCACGACGGCTACTCACCGTTGATGCACCAGCGGTGCGTATTTCACAGAAAGGGTTGTTTCTGGTTTGTGCGCGATTTGGTTGAGGGTGAGGGTCGACATCAATTGGATATTTCATGGCATCTCAGTTCTTCACTTCTGCCGGCAAACACGCAGGAGATCGTGTTCGCCGACCAATGGGAAGCGCTTGCCCTGCTTACTCCCGATAATCACGGTTGGTCGCAGAGCGTGCGACGAGATCACTGGTCGCCCGTATATGGGTACCGAGAGCGGGCCAGCGTGGTTAATTTCGGTGTGGTCGTTGATGTTCCCGCGGACTTCGCGACAATTCTCGTTGCATCTGACACTTCCCAAAAAGATTTTGGACGGGTGGTGAGATCGAACGATTCTGTCCCCAAGGAAGTGAGCGCATTTGAGTATTCCACCATTCAGCGAGGTGATTATTTTTTCTTTGCTCCCCGGGCAGTCGCATGGAAAGCGGGTACTTGGGCCAGTGATGCCGATTTTATTTATTGGTCGCAAGACCGCAAAACTGGAAAGTTCGTGCTGGTTGTGTGCAACGGTTCCTACGTGGATGCGAACGGATATCGGGTCCTCACTTTCAGGCGTCAAGTGAACTATGCTGAGGTGGTGGGTTCTGGGTCGCAGGTGCAGATCTTTCCGTCATCGTCAGAGGAGCTTGTTCTTCAGCAATCGCTAGTTCGAGTCTTCGCAGAATCCGGTCTGCTCCTGCCGGGCAGCGAATTGAAAGATACGGGTGTGTGAGTATGTGTGGAATCTGTGGGATCTTCATTTTCGATAAGATGCAGAGCATCGATCGCGAAGTCCTGTCGGACATGAACCGCCAGATTTCTCACCGTGGACCCGATGATGAGGGCTTTTTTGTAGATTGCAATGTCGGATTGGCGATGCGCCGCCTCAGCATCATCGATATCCAGACCGGCCACCAGCCTCTCAGCAACGAAGATGGCAGCATTTGGATTGTCTTCAATGGCGAGATTTACAACCATGGCGAGCTTCGTAAGGATCTGATCTCTCGCGGTCACTGTTACCGGACACAGAGCGACACAGAAACTATTGTTCATCTCTACGAAGAGTACGGTAAGCACTGCGTTCAGTATCTGCGAGGCATGTTTGCCTTCGCGATCTGGGATCGCGCTCGTCGTTCTGTATTCATCGCTCGGGATCGTTTGGGGATCAAGCCGCTGTATTACCGCTACCAGGGCGACACGTTCTTGTTCGGGTCCGAGATCAAAGCGATTCTGAATTATTCCAATGTCAGGCCGGAATTCAACCGTAGCACGCTCGCTGAATATCTGGCATTCGGCTACATTGCTGGCGAAGAAACGATGTATGCCGGCATTAAGAAATTATTACCGGGACACACCCTGACCCTCGACGAGGACAAGCGCGAACTTCAAATTGAGGCTTACTGGGATCTCAATATCCAGTCGGACGACGGAAATCGTCCGCTACGAGCACTACGTCTCCCAATACCGCGAACTACTCGAGGGGTGCGTTTCCAGCCACTTGATGAGTGACGTTCCCTTGGGGGTTTTTCTAAGCGGGGGGCTCGATTCCAGCGCTGTCGCCGCGCTCACGACCAAAATCCGAAAGGAGCCGATTGAGACTTTCTCGGTCGGATATGGCGAGGAAAAGTTCAGCGAACTGCCTTATGCGCGCACGGTCGCGGAGCACTTGCGGTCGAAGCATCATGAAGTTCATCTCAGCCGGCGAGGAATTCTTTCAGACTCTACCCCGTCTGATCTGGCACGAGGACGAACCTATAGTGTGGCCCTCCAGCGTGGCCCTTTATTTCGTAGCTCGACTGGCCAGGGAGCACGTCACGGTTGTGCTTACTGGCGAAGGAAGCGACGAAACACTTGCGGGCTATACGCGCTACGCATGGACTCTGCTGAACTCGCGGATGGATCGTGTTTACCGCAGCATCACCCCAGCCGGACTACGGGCTTTGGTGAGAAACGCCATCGGAGTTACTCCGATTTCTGGCGTTTATAAACGGAAGCTGGAGCATACGTTTCTTGGTCGCGACGGTGCGTCCTGGCCTTCTTTTTACTTCGATAATTTTTACTGCGCATTTTCGGCATCCGACCAGGACGAACTCCTTACTCCAGACGCGAGACAGTCCCCTGGCGACGCTTATGCCGGTTCCATGTGCTACTGGAACCGTTCCAAGGGCGATCTCTTACACCGTCTGCTCTATACCGACATCAAGACGTACCTAGTCGAGTTGCTGATGAAGCAGGATCAGATGAGCATGGCCGCTTCTATTGAGAGCCGTGTGCCCTTTCTTGACCATGCGCTCGTCGAATTCACGGCCAGGATCCCGCGCAAAATACTCCACCAAAGGCATGGCGGGAAAATGCATTCTTAAGTCCGCCATGGCGGATCTATTGCCCAAGGCAATTATGACCCGCAAGAAGATGGGTTTTCCAACGCCTTGGGAATATTGGCTGAAGGGCCCGCAATTGGAACATTTGGAGTGCCTTCTGATGGAACCGCGAACTCTGGAACGGGGGCTCTTCCGACGGGAGATTGTGAAGCGTCTCTTTGCCGAACATCGCTCCGGTGCTCGCGATCATGGGAATCGCATCTGGCGGCTGCTGAATTTGGAGTTGTGGCTGCGCGTCTGCGTGGATCGCGACGCTGCTACAGGTTTCGGCTCAGAAAAGCTCGCTGTCACGTATGAATGAATCACGCTTCTTTAAGGCGTGTTTTGCGGCCAAGGAGACAGTGGAACCCACTAGTGGATGGGTAACGCGGTGTGCTGTACAGGAGATTCACATAATCGCTGCACGGACTGTTGATCTGACAAAGTTTCAACCGCCAACATGGCAACATGCGGTTCGGCCGAAGCCAAGCCGTTTCAAGCCATTTAACTCATGTTGTGCAGCATGGTTCGAAGGACAATCGCCGTTCGACATGAAGGAACTGCTCCTCCAAACGACAATGAAGGACCTGATAAAGAGAACAGTAGTGCGGAGCGGTGTGCTGCAAGCGGCTGGACGCCTGCGAGGCCCCAGTGCCGCCATTCTTATGTACCACTCTGTGATGGAGGATCCACGCTCGCAGGAAACCTATCTCGGAGAGATTATCCTTTCTCAGAGAGTTTTTCGGCAACAGATCGAATTACTCGCGCGGCGATTCCGTCCCACGAGCCTTGACCAAGTCGAGCAATTCGTAAACGGGAAGGGGGAGATTCCCGATCGCGCCGTAGTGGTTACATTTGACGATGGATACACAGACAATTATGAGATCGCTGCTCCAGTGTTGAACGAACTAGGAGTCCCGGCAACAATCTATGCAACTGTGGACTGCGTGGATCGGAGGACGCTGCCTTGGCCGGCCCGTTTAAGATTTTGCTTTCGTAACACGAAAAAGAAAAGATGGGCCGATTCTTCCGGCAGAATTTGGCCTCTGTCCAGCAACGAAGAGCGCGAAAGCGCGCTACTGCGTTCTTGTGACGAATGTTGCCAGCTGAACTGGCGCCGTCCAGGAGAAGTATGTGGCGAGCGTGGCGAACGAACTTGAAACCCAGGTACCCGTTGACTCAGGGGCCCTGATGATGAACTACGACCAGATGCGGGCCTTAGTAAGGCAGGGGCATATCGTTGGTTCCCACACTTGACTCACCCGAACATGGCATACATAAATGCGGATGTCGCGCGTCATGAAATGATTGAGTCGAAGCGTCGCTTGGAGCAAGAACTTCAAACCCCAGTGCTGCATTTTGCATATCCATGCCCAGCATTATCGCCGCACTGGACAGAGCGAACTGTTACTACCACCCGCGAGATCGGCTATGCAACTGCCGTGACTACAAATGTGGGCCTGGCCCGCCAAGGCGACGATCCGCTGCGACTTAAGCGCATTGGCTCCAGGGAGACAGTGGAAGCGCTGGAATGGAGCCTGGAATGTGCTTTCGCAGGGCACCCAAGATAAGAGGTTATTCTTCGCTAAGCAGGATTCCTGCATCAGCGGTCGCCGATCAAATGTACGTACCTCGATCGCTCCGATGAAGGCTAGATTGCTGGCGCCACTGTATCGGCGACAACGCCTCGCTATTGAACTCCTTCAATGCTCTTGCTCAGCATGCTGATGTCAGCGCCCAGGGCGGTTTGGTCTGGAATCGCCAATTGGGCATAGGGGCTGGACGAAAGCAGTTTGTAGTTCCCGTCCTTCGCGTTCTTGAAATCCGTGAATCCAACCGCAGCGTCTCCGGCCGGAAAGAAATTTCCTTTCGGCCAAGGGCCTTGACTGCTCGGATATTTAATGATCGCATTATTAGTGACCGTATACGAACTCCAGCATTGATTGAATGTGGCTAAGGGCTGTCCGGACTTCGCACAGGCGCCCTTATAGACTCCGCCCATAGACCAGACTGAAAACTCGCCTGCTACCGCAATATTGTTGGTGAATACAATATTGAAGGGTAGCATGCGATTACGTTCGTCCGCTCCGACGATCAGCAGCGTCTTGCTGGGATCGGTGAGCATGGTTACATGATTGATCGTAACGTTGTTCAACGGCGGATTCACCAAGAAACCGCTGGAAATCTGGAAGCCAATTCCGGAGCCGTTGTACGCAGAAGCGCTCATATCTTCCACGGTCACATCATGAATACTAATGCGCTCGCTAGCTAGAGAGTCCACTGTCTGACCCGTTAGAAGCTGATTTTGCGATGCGCAAATCTGGAAGCCGGATCCGACGTGGCTGATTTTGTTATAGCGGATGGTTATGTCGCGATTGGCTGCCCACGAACCACGCGGCGTAAGCACAATGCCCCATCCCACCTGAGAAAAGCCTCCCCAGCTGTGCTCCATCACGTTGCCTTCGAGCAGGAGGCGCTCTGCATTCTTTATCTCAAACAGGTTCTTGACGATGAACTTCGTGCCAATGAAATTGGGGCTTCCCGGCATCCACGATAGTGGTTTGAACATGTGATTTCTTCGGATTTCAATATCGGCAGGCACCGTGGAACCCCCCGCACCGCCCCAAAGTATGTTTTCGGCAGCAGCTTCCAGAAAGTTATTTACGATTTTGTAAGGACCGGTGGGCAGAAGACTGTTGCCGCCATTGATGGCCTGGGCGTCAGTGCATGAACCAGTGATCGCTATGCAATGAAAATCGTTGAGATATGAGTCGATCACCGCGACGTTGGTGCTGTCTCCCAGGTAGACTCCGCGCGTTGTCTCATCCAGTGCAGTGCCATGAATCCAAACCCGATCAAAGATCAGGTGATCCGCTGTATCCAGGATTTTGACGAGACCGTAGACAGTGCCGGTACCGCGCTGACGAGTGATCTCCAGCCCGATGATTCGATAGTAGTTGGCTCCCGAAGCGACGGTGATGGCACCAGCGCCATTTACGATTTGGATCTTAGCCAAGACATTTTGCGCCACTGAGCAACTGTAAATCGGCCGACCGGGCAGAGATGCAACCCCCGCGTAGCAGGGAGTAATCCGCGTACCCTCGGAGGGCAAGCTGCTGTCGGGGGCGCTGGTGCGAAGCGTGATCCAGTGTTGCGCGTCACAGTTCTTCGCGGGGAGAGTAACCGGCCCCTTAAAAGTCGCCCCAGCCTGCAAAAGGATCACGTCGCCGCATGAGGCATGCTCCAGCGCGCCATTCACATCCCCACCCGCTGGCACCAGTCTCTTTTTGCCGGCAGACGGTGTGCTCGACAGAGCGGTATAGATACACCTTTGCGGCAAGCTAGCGGGACCATCGCTCGACCCAAAATGAGCCTGATCGCCAGAACCGCAGTATCGATTGTCGGCACTGGTCGGAGAGGACGGGGGCTTGGGCTGAGGCTGAGGGTCCGGTCGTGCCCCTGCCGGAGTGATTGTGACCGTCGCTGTAGCTTCCGAGCTCGGATCGGCCACACTGGTTGCCTTCACAACTGCGATTTGGGTCGCAGTCACCGAGGGCGGTGTGAAGAGGCCAGAACTGGAAATCTTTCCGGCAGTCGTAATCCACTTGACTGCCGTGTTGCTCGTCCCACGAATGTTGGCGTCAAATTTCTGAGTTTCACCAGAAGCAATGATTGTGGTCGAGGGAGAAATACTCAGGGTCGCCTTTGCGGAGGATGAACTGGTCGTTCCTTGCGGCAAAGTGGCACACGACGTAGCGAGGAATGAAATCAGAACGATGATCGCGAGGCCTGACGGTTGTGTGCTCAAACGACGAGAAGAGAGTACGGATCTGATACCGTACAGCGGGGGAGCTGTCATCAAGAACACCTCAAGATGTAATCTCTTAGGACCTTTCGGGCCGATCCTTAGGCGAATCTAAGGTTTCAGTATGGAGAGTGAAAGATCACCAGTGGGCATTGGACTATCGACTGAAATCAACTGAAATCAGAAGTACACGGGGATGTACCTAATCATGGCGAGAAAAAACTTTGGTACTTTGGGTTATGTCGAGGCGTGAGGGGCGATTAACGGCGGATTTCCTTCCGATTTACCGCCCGGGGATGGTACGAAAAACGCGATCCAGGAATCCGACGATCTTGGGATCAACCTCGAAGTCATGATTTAGAAGTGCGTGAAGTCAAACACTTGCGGCGAAACGACCACCGATTCAGTTTCCGTGCTGCAAGTGGCATCGTAAGCTGCCGCTACGACTCAACGCACTCCTTCGATGGCGGCACGGATGGCGTCAACATCGGCTCCGGCGTTTTTACCATCCGAACCCTTGCCTGCGAAATGGCTAGCCGCTGAAAGGCGATAGTCGGGCTCTTCACCGTCGATTCGTTCAAATCCTACCGTGCGAATATCCTTCACCAGGAAATTTCCTGGAGGCCAAGGTCCCTGTTGGCCAGGATAGTCAATGATGACGTTATTCCTTACCTGGAAAGAGCTCCAGCAATTCTTGAACGTGGTCGCTGGTTGTCCGGACTTAGGGCAAGTGCCTCTTCCACTCGACCAGACCGAGTTTGTGCCCGCAGGAACAATATTGTCAGTGAAGGTGATGGCAAATGGGAGCTGGGGATTATCCGGAGCTACGCCCACCAGGATTAGACATTTCACTCTGCCTCGAGTTACGACCGTTACATGACTCACCGAAATATTGTTCAGTGGTACATTTTTCGAGAACCCACTGGAAATCTGGAAGACCATCCCATCACCGTTATATGCGTTAGCGTCGAGGTCTTCTAATAAGTCGTCGTGGATGCTCCAGCGTTGAGCCGCGAGCGAGTCTTGTTTGCCTCTGCCAAAGACGCGGCTAATTGCATGCCGGAACCAGTGTGGCGAATCAGGTTTTTGCGGATCGTAACGTCTTGCACGGCTGCCCAAGTACCGCGCGGCGTCAGAAGAATGGCATAGCCTACTTGGCTGTATCCGCCCCATGAGTTTTCCATAACGTTGCCTTCAACCAGGACGCGTTCTGCATTCTTGAGCTCAAACAGATTCTTGACGATGAACTTCGTGCCAACGAAATCAGGTCTACCGGGTTGCCAGCTGAGAGGCTTGAACAGGTAGTTGCGGCGAATCTCGATATCCGCAGGGATCTGCGATCCAGGTGCGCCACCGAACATTATGTTCTCGGCCGCGGCCTCGAGGTAATTGTTCACAATTTTGTAAGCGTCCACAGGAACCGTACTGTTCCCGCCAATAATGGCCTGGGCGTCAGTGCATGTACCTGTCTTTGCGATGCAGTGGAAATCGTTGAAGTACGAATCAATGACTCCGACGTAACTGCCGCCCCCCAAGTTGATCCCGCGCACGCTTTCATCCAGCGGCGTTCCGTGAATCCAGGAACGATCGATGACGACGTGGTTAGCGCCATCTTCGAAGCGAATCAAGGCATACACTGTGCCTGTCCCGGGGGTTCTGGTCACTTCCAGCCCGATGATCCTGTAATGATTGGCCCCCGCTGCGACGGTGATGGCACCGGCACCAACCTTGAGTTCTACCCGAGCCAGAGCATTCTTCGGTGTCGGGCAACCATAGGCGGGCCGGTAAGGGAGAGATGTAAGTCCCGCATAGCACGGCGTGACACGCGTACCCTCAGGCGGCAACTCGGATTCCGCACTGGTACGGATCGTGATCCAGTGCGCTGCATCGCACGGCTTTTGGGGCAACGTAAAGGGAGCAAATGTCTTACCCGCGCTCAGGACGAGGGTGTCGCCGCAGGAGGCCGATTGCAGAGCCGCTGCGACGGCCTTCGGATCGGACACCTTAATCTCTTTGCCGGGCGATGGTGTGGAACTGAGGGCTGTATTCATACACCGGCTTGGCAACGCGGCAGGGCCGTCTTTGGTGGCACCAAAGTCGGGAGTGTCGCCGGATCGGCAATATCGGTTGTCGGGCTGAGCCACGGTTGTAGTGCCGATTACGAGCAGAGTAAGGAAAAATAACGTCTTAATCATTCCGGCTGTGAAATAGGACCGAGGTCTCATGGCAGGGAGCTGTTTTCAAAAGCCCAAAAAACTTTCCCGAATCTTCATTTGTAGACTAACAAAAAAACTCACCTGGTGGACAGAAATGCAAATCCCAACATTCGGGGCTTGAGATGCTACATTCGATCTGGACTAAACGGAGCAATCATCCTTCTTGGCAGAGGGAGGGTGATTGCCGAGTTGATCAAGCTCTACGCGCGATGGAATTACACGGCCATGGCGCAGCGCCTGATATACCCAGGCGAACAGCGCAGAATTGATCATGCAAAAATAATAGGGGAGTCCGAGGATTTTCGGCCGAAGACTGAATATAGGCTGCAATATGGCAAGACCATAGAAGAGTACTTCCCCGACGAGCAACCAGTTATAGGGAAATTGGCTCCGCAGAGCAAAGTTGGCCGCGAACGCGATCAGCATGAACAGCGGGACGAACAGTCGGCTCGTCTTGTGAGAGAGCAGGCAGAATAGGGCAAAGGGCCTGGGCGGCCATAACAGGCGTTTGATCTCGCGCATTTGCTCGATGTTTCCGGCAGTAATCCGTACTCGCCGAGAGAATCCTTCCATTTCATGAGCTTCTTCATAGGCTGCTGCACCGGGTTCGTAGGCAACGCGATAGCCCTGCTGGAGGATGCGCACTGGAATCGTGAAGTCATCGTTAATTGTGCCTGGGGGTGGAAATGGATACAGCGCGCGCCGGATGGCATACAAGGCTCCATGGGCCCCGGTGCATGCGCCCAACTGGGCCTCCTGTACTTTGATGAAGGTTTCGTACTTCCAATAGAGATCCTCCTGCGGGCCGATGCGGGCCTCATCGTCCTTCACCAACCGGTACACTCCGCAGGCTGCTCCGGTACGGGGATCGCTGAAATGCTGAACCAGCGTGCGGATAGAATCCCTGCTCAGCATGCTGGAGGCGTCAGAAAAGGCTACAATCTCCCCTCGCAATTGCGGTACAGCGTCGTTCAGAACCGCGGTTTTGCCCCGGTTTTTTTCGAAGTTGAGAAGACGCACTCGTCCTCCATTCTGGGGCCCAGCAAAAGACTGAACGATCTTTGCGGTTGCGTCCTGTGATCCGTCGGAAGCCACGACAATTTCCAGTTTGTCGGTCGGATAATCGAGCTCGAGACTGTTGCGAATCTTGTCGCCGATGACAGCAGCTTCGTTGTAGGCGGCTACGAGCAGCGAAACCGACGGCTCAACCGGCTGCAAACCCGCTCGGAAGCTGGACTGCTTATTGATCGAAGAACGGAAGATCGCCCCCAGCCCCCACAGCAAGACGGGATAGCCAAAATAGACGTAAAGCGGGAATCCGGCTGCGAACCAGAATAAGAGCCTGGCCATCTCTTAGATTACAGTGAACCGGGCGCTGCGGCCGCAGTTCACGTTCCCGGGGCAGATTTGGAGGTGCATATCGTCATCGATATCCATTAACCGAACACTTTTGACATTTTCTTGCGCCATTGCTCGTGGAATCGACCCTACAACGCCCTCATAAGTATTGTCGGCGATCGCCATTTTGAACATGTTTTTCCGCGACTGTTGAAGAACTCAAGTAACCGGTCCCTGACGCTTCAGGGAGGCGATAGCGATTTCGTCTTTGTCGCCAAATTGCGGGCGGCCGATACCCCGGATTGCTGGTGACGTTGCACCTTTCCGGCATCAGCAGTTTTCTCGCTTTCCCGAGTGAGAAAATTGTGAAACATTGACCGAACCAGATTGCGAACGCAGGTTTGCAGTTGGCGGGCGCAAAATCGGGTCGTCTCGAGATCTCCGAGATAAGGATCTGGAATCTCCCGGTATTGCCAGGGCCCTTCCGAATACACGCTGAACATATAGATTTTTTCTCGCGACTCCGGGTAGAGCATGAGGAGTTCCGCTTTGTTTCGAAAATCCATTGCCAAGATACAATCTGCCCCTTCCACCATTTTTTTGGTCAAGGGCTTGGCCCGGTGATCAGCTAGCGAGATCCCCAGATCCGCGGAAGCCTCTCGCGCCCAGATATGGGCCTCGCGTCCAGCGCAGGCGTGCAGGCCGGCGGAAATGACCTGAACTTGCTGCTCCAATCCTATCTCTTGTAATGTCTGCCTCATGAGGAACTCCGCCATGGCACTTCGCATGATGTTGCCATGGCAGACGAAAATAAAGGAGCGGGCAGACTGTGGGACGAGACGCTTGTTGGCAGTTCTGATTCCGAGCATGTCCAGCAGAGATAATCGAGCATAGATTCGACCCGCCTTTGGGCCGAGAAGATGGACGATATCCCGCTTTTCCAGTAGGAAATCCGGCACGAATTTCCTCAACACATGTTTCGATACGCCGGTGATGGTCCTCGTGGTCTCCCGTATCATGAGATCTCTCCACGCCAGGCCATCGTGGGAGCAACGGTCCCAGAAGCCAATTCGTAGCCTAAGCTCTGCATCAGGTCGCCCCAAGCCGATTCGATCGCGGCCAATGACTCGGGAGCGAGTTGCGCCTTCCATCCGCCGCTGATTGCTGAGCGCACAAAGGGTTTATCACTGCGCGTTCCCTTGGTCAGAACCCATTGTCCCCCTTCCTCCTTCTCTAGTGCGCGCATCCTTTCTGGGGAACTCAGTTCAATGGCTCGCTGTAACGCTTCCGGTCTGGCATCGATCTCCCGGAAGGAACAGCCTTCGAGAAAAGCGACGACACCCGACAGCGCTGTCACCGGATCCCGTTTCATGTCCTCATAGCGCATCAGCAGGAACCCCGGGGTTCCGTGGCGCAGTGCCGTCCAACTCAGCACGTTGTCCCTCCAGGAGCCGAATATGTGGTCAAACTCTCCCGCAATAAAGCGTGGGACAAAACTGGCTATAGGGTAATCCTCCGGAACATTTCCCGCTTTAACATTATGGTGATAATAAGAGATCGCCACATCGCGCGGATCGCGCACGATGTAAATCACACGCGGATAGTGCGGCTGAAAACACTCATGACTTTTCAGCACACGAGGACGCTTCAGGGCGCGCATGAAGCGGTCGGGGTTGAAATAGATTTCCGGAATTCTCGATTCGATATTCAAGAACGTGACGGGATCGTTTCGCCACAGCAAATTGCCCAGGAGAAAGCGAGTCCAGGTGTTGCCAGATCGGGGATAGGAAACCAGGAAAATGTCATCGGGAAAAACGGTCACTCCCCGGCCGGCAATCTGCCGACCGGTGAGAACACGGCCCGTCGTCACCAGCGCACCCACCGCTCTTCGGACATTTTGACGCAGCGATGCCATAAGTCCTCAGCTTTTCACAAGCTCGCGACCTCCGTCCACGAGCAGATCGTAGCCGAGGTTCTTCATGGTTGCACCCCAAGCCTGTTCGATGGTGCTGACCAATGTAGGAGACAATTCGCTCCGCCACCCGCCGGATTTGGCTTGACGCACAAAGGCGATGTCCTGACGAGTGCCTCGGGTCAACCTCCATTCAGAGGAATGCTTCTCTTCCAGATTCCGCATCCGCGCAGCCGAACTTAGCTCAACGGCCCGCGCTACCCTTTCGGGGACGCCGCGGGCTTGCAGGGAATGTGCAATCGTGGCTAACTCCTGCTCTGGGTTAGCTAGTAAATCTTCATACTTGAGGAACAGAAACCCGGCATGGCTTTTTCGAGTGGCGTGCCAGCTCAAGACATGCTCTTCCCAAGAGCCGCAGTAATCGAAGAATTCGCCGCCGACAAATCGCGGGATGAACTCTTCCAGGGCGTAACCCTGGGGAATGGTTTTTCTCTTGATGCAGTAGTAGTAGAGAGAAACCGCGACATCCCTTGGATCACGAACCACATAAATGGTTCTCTTGTATCGAGGGTCAAAGTACTCGTGACTCTTCAGGATTCGTGGCCTGGCGAGAGCGAGCAACTGCTGATCGGAGAAGAAGTAAATTTCCGGCACACGCGATTCAACGTTTGCAAACGTTACTGGGTCGTCCGGGTCGAGTAAATTACCTACCAAAAATCGTATCCAGGTGTTGCCGGATCTGGGATAGGACACGATGAAAACATCATCATCGAAAACAGTGAGCCGCCTGCCCGCTGGATTTTTTCCCAAAACAGCCCGGATTCCGTATCGCAAGCGATTCCAGCTTAACGGCACAGGGTCAACTCCTGACGTGACGCAGCAATGTCGCGAGCCAGGTTATCGATGCATTCCGCTAATGCGGAGTAGCAGCGGCGTGTCGTGTCTATGTTCCCAAAATATGGGTCTGGTATTTCGTGGTTCCTCTCTTTGCCTTCGGCGTAACTGCTAAGCAGAAAAATCTTGTGTTTCGCGGTCGGAAATAAGGTTTCCAGTTCGGCGAGATTCTCGAAGTCCATGGCAAAAATCGCGTCGGAACTGCTAATCAGTTCCGGTGTTAGCAGTTGTGCCCGGTGCTGATCTAGCGGGAGGCCCATTTCCCGAGAGACCGCGATCGCCCAAGGGTGAGCTTCGCGTCCAGGCAAGGCATGCAACCCCGCCGATCGAACGACGGCGCTAGATATTCCGCGATTGGCGAGGGCCTGCTTGAGCATGGCCTCTGCCATAGGGCTACGCATCAGGTTGCCAAAGCAAACAAACAAAAAGGATTGGGCGTTTCTAATCGCAGGCCGACCATTGCGAGAACCACGGTGGAGCATATCTCGAATCCGAAGCCTGACGTACGCAGGGCGAATCTGACGCGGGAGTCTGAAGTAGCTTGCAGCACACTGTTTCAGTTTCCCTGGCGCCAGTCTGCGCCAGGCGGATCTGGAAAGCGCGACCAGGAGGGACGAAACGGCGCTGGCCGATTCGTCGAAAAAAGGTCGCGGGTCCGACCACGACCAGACGGCTTCCTTAACGAACGGAGAGAAGTCGGCCGGGGTTCGCATCAGGTCGCGCACTAGCGAAGGCTTGGGGCCAGGTCGCCCAGCATTGCGGAACAAAAAGCTTTGCAAACGATCGACGTAACCGGGGCTCCAGCGCCAGCGCATACCCACGGAATACTGAGGCGGCACCCTTGGGCACTCGCCGTGGAGCAGTTGCCAGTAGTACAGGGGGAAATCGACTCCGGCGAGGATGGGAAAGGAAACGGATCCCCAGAAGCGGCCATTCACTTCCATAAGAGCGGACTGTCCTGTTGGCCGATCAACCCGGAACTCGACCATTGCCACGCCCTCCCACTCGAGGGCACGCAGCAATGCCATCGAGGACGCGAATAGCTCCGGGTCTGGCTCTTCTGCGATAGCGAGAATTGCAACGCCGCCCGTAACGGGCGCTTCTTTCAAACGGCGATGCTGAAATCTCGCGATGCATTCTCCCTTGTGTATCAATATGTCGATACCCACGCCCACACCTGGGCAGTATTCCTGCAACATGACTCGCCCCCAGGCATTGGTGGTCAGCGCCTCTGACAACTCCTGCAGGCTGTGGAAATAAAAAATTTTGAATGCGGCTGCACCTTTTTTCTCCGGCTTTGCCACAACTGGAAATCGCAGCTTCGGAGCAACTGAGTCGAGTTGATCAGCTGTGACCGTGCATGTGAATGGCACCCTGATGCCGACTTGCCGTGCTACTTCCAGGGTCACTGACTTGTTGAGGACTCGTTCCACTGTACCGGGAGATGGACAGCCGACGTGCACCAGTGGACTTAGTTCTTGGTACAGGTCCCTGAGAGCTGCGAGCGGTGGATCGCCCGCCGGTAGGATAGTGTCGAACTGCCTCTCTCGCGCCAGGTCGAGCAAAGCCCCGGTAAATGCGACAGGATCCAGTCGGCGCGGCGGAAGCCGGTGAAAACCGCAGATGGCGCGGGAGCGGATGGGTGGTTCTTCTGGTTGAAATGAGGCTATATCCACAGGTATGCCATGGCGCCGCAGTGAGCGTGCCATGGGGACACTAACCCGCGGAGACGCGCCGAGGATCAGTACGGGACGATGTTTGAAGCGCTCACTCATCAGGCTTCAATAAAGTACTGCAAAACGGGACTACGCTATGCCTCCTCCCGGTACGTTTCCGCCAGGGCAAGCGATACTTCATCGTCTTGATTGCCGCCGAGCTCTCCCACATCCCAGGCTCGGTGGCTCCAGAATGCCCAGGCCAGTCCGATGGCGTAGACCAAGCCCGCTATCCCAACTTGTATCAGAAACCCGCGCAAGTGATGCGGAATGAACCAGAGCCGCATCAACAAAAGGACCGCGACCATAGGGCCGCACAGCAAAATGGGCAGCACGAACGCGCGCTTGAGATAGGTGACGATGTTGATCCCCAGCAACCGGCAGAGATGGGCCGGGATAAAGAGGACTTGCGTGCAGATGAGAGGAATGGCTGTGCCGATAGCATCTCCGATGATGCCGTAGCGCCGCACGAGAATTATGCTGAGGATCAGATTCGCGATCCCTTCTGCCATTACCACCCAAGCTAGAGTCTTGTGCTTGGCCAAGCCCCACAGGGTGCGTCCAGAGACAGACTGAGCCAACATCAGGGTGTTGGGAACGAGCAAAATCAGCATTACCGGATAGCTCGCGGCAACATATTTCGGACCGACCCATGCTTCGATTACCGACTTGCCAAGGATGGCGAGAATCGCGGCGATCGGGAGAATAATAAAGGCGCAGGCACGGTTCCCAAGCACGAAGATCTTTCGCACGCCATCCAGATCCCCTTTGGCTTGGGACTCGCTCGACATCGGTATGACAAGCCGAGAAAGGCTGTTCACGGCTTCCGAGGCATAGTCGACAAGACGAGCGCCGATGGTGAAATATGTTACCGCTGCAGCCGACACGAACGTTCCTATGACGAGGGCATCAGTCTTGAAGCGCAGTCGTCCTGCCAATATGATCACGAACGTTGTGCCGCTATAGCTCGCAATCGTGCGGCAACTGGCGCGGCTCACATATTGGAGTCCGAAGCGCAGTGGCACAAGTCGAAATGCCACAGCGGCGTTGACCAATCCACCGAGCAGAGGCAGGCTGGTCGTAATCAAAGCCAGGGTCAGAAGCCCATGTCCATGCGTCAGTGCGATGACAATGAGCAGAGCGCGGATGAGAGTCGTACACGCACTCGTGAGATTCAGAAGTTGGAAGCGCTGCAACCCTTCCAGAATGCCGCTGAATACACCAATTGGAAAGCCCGCGGAAACCGAGGTGCCTACTATCAAGAGCAGCCAACGTGCTGTGGGCACGAAGTCATTTGGGATCTTGGGGAAAATTGAGTGTACGTAGTACGTGGCGACCAACGTGATGCTCAGGGCTAAAATTCCGATGGCGCTATAGCCGAACATAGCCGTGTTCAACAATCGGTTCAGTTCGGCGTGGTCGTTCGTGGCGGAAAATCTGGCGACGTAGCGAATAATGGAAGAGCGAATGCCGAGGTCGAACAACCCGTAATATCCGGTCACCGAGAAGATCAAGATCCAGAGACCAAAGGCGTCATCCCCAAGGCGATGAAGGATGTACGGGGAGAGAAAGATTCCGACCACAACATTCAAACCCAGAGCGAACCAGGTCGACCCGACGTTTCTGAAGATTTGGCGTTTGTCGAACTTCATGAATCTTGCCGAAAGTGCTGAACCGAGACGGTAGATGAAGCCGGCTGAGATTCGGTCGACTGCCCTGGCTTGAGGATGCGCCGGCTGACTCGCGATATACATTCTGCAAGTGCAGCTCCGAATAGCCGGACCTGCGGCTCCCGCAGAATCTCCCTGTGAAGAAAGTCAATCTCGTGGACCTCGACTCCACTCTCAGATCTACGGCCCCACCCCATCTCCGGATCATTGATGTAATAAAACTGCTGTTTGGGCCGCTTAAACAGAACGACGGGAGCGCGGAATCGCGGGGGGGAAAAATCCTCGGGCCAGTAGGTCTGCTGCCAGTCGGTGCGCGCTGTTTGCTTGCCGGTCAGAAGGTTCATCTTGTTTTCCGCCACGGCCTTGTAGGAGGCAAGTTGTTCCGTGAGCTTCTTCCCCTTCATCTCTCTCAGCCGACGGCGATAGTAGTCCACCTTCCATAGCCAGCGAATCTGGCTGTGCTGTAACACCCAGGTATCAAAAATGGCAAACAATCCTACTTGTTCGCCTTGGGCTTCGAGACTCAGGACGATTTGCTCGGCGATGTGGGTTCCATCACACAACCCTCCGAGGCAATACGGTCCGTGCGATTGTACCAATCGCATGGCTGCGATGTATTCTTCGCTTAAGTCATGCATTTCCTGCTCGGAATAAGGACGGCTGCCATCAACTACAGGTGTGTGTCCCTGAATTTTGTAAACGGTTTGCCTTGGCCCCATGTGCCGCGCCAGCAAGGCATATCCCAAAGCGTCTTCGCCAGGCGGAACTATGGCAAAGAAAGGGAGACGGTTGCTGTCCCCATGCTGAATTTCCATCGCCACGGGATCCTTGTCAGTTTCTGATTGACTCTGGATGACTCGAGCGAGCGATTCGACGGTTGCGCCTCGAAAAAGGGCCGACAGCGGAAGCTCGGTTCCAATCTTCTTCCCCACCTCTGCCAAGACGTGAGCGGCCTTCAAAGACTGGCCTCCAAGATCGAAGAAGTCGTCGCGCACGCCAATGTTTTCGACGCCGAGCACTCTCTTCCAAATCTCCAGCAAGCTCAACTCGAGGTCATTCCTGGGCTGAACCACGCTTGAGGGCTCAAATGTAGAACTGTCCGGTGGTGGAAGCAAACGACGGTTGATCTTCCCATTTGGACTGAGAGGAAGCTGGTTCAACTCGACGAAAGCGCTAGGCACCATGTAGTCAGGTAACTGTTTCCTAACCAGATTTTGCAGATGCGCGACGGGAACCGAAGGTCCTGACGGCACGATGTAAGCCACCAAGCGCTTGTCGCCGGGATTGTCTTCGCGCGCTATGACGACTGCTGCTTGCACCCCAGGCTGCTTGAGCAAAACATTTTCTATCTCCTCAAGTTCGATTCGGAAGCCGCGAACTTTGACTTGATTATCAAGCCTTCCCAAGTACTCGATGTTGCCGTCCTCCAGCCAACGGGCCAGGTCCCCGGTGCGGTACATGCGTGCGCCCGGCTGGTGAGAGTAGGGGTTCGGCAAAAACCGCTCAGCGGTCAGATCTTCGCGACCAAAGTACCCTCTTGCCAGGCCGTCACCAGCGAGATACAACTCGCCGGGAACGCCGATCGGGACCGGCTGATGGCTTTTGTCAAGGATGTAAGCTTGAGTGTTAGGTAAAGGCCGGCCAATCGTAACCTCGGCTCCCGGCGGCACTAACGCGTAGGTTGAATAGGTCGTGTCTTCTGTCGGGCCATAGAGGTTATAGACTTTGCCGACCTCCGTCTTGTCATAGATCTGATGAGCCAGTGTGGTGAGCAATGCTTCCCCTGCCAGATTGACTACTCGAACTGATGGCGGAACAGCATCGAGTCGAACCAACTCCGCGATTGCCGATGGCACTGTATTAATCAGAGTGACCTCACCGGCATCTCTCATTTTGGGAAGCGCGAGCGCGTTTTGCGCGATGATTACGGTCCCACCCATGCTCAGAGGCACGAAAATCTCAAAGACCGAGAGATCGAAGCAAAAAGAGGTAGAGAACAGGGTTCCGGCGACCTCCTCGGGCAGAAACGCCTGTCGCGCCCACTGAATGAATATCACCGCGCTGCGATGCTCGAGGGCGACACCCTTAGGTCGGCCCGTAGAGCCTGAGGTAAACAGCACATAATCCAGATTGGCGCAGTTGACGTTGCGAGCGGGGTTTGTTGCCGGTTCCCGAGCGATCTCAGGCCAGTCTGAGTCGAGTAGGACCAGCCTCGCCACCTGGGGGGGTAAAATCTTCTGCAATTTCTTCTGAGTAAGCAGGATGTGAGCCTTCGCGTCGGCAAGGATAACCTCTAGCCGGTCCTTGGGGTACGCCGGATCCAGCGGGACGTAGGCTCCGCCCGCCTTCAGGATTCCAAGAATTCCGACCAGCATTTCAAGCGAACGCTCGGTGCATATTCCGACCAGTACCTCCGGTCCGACTTTCATTTTCCTTAGATAATGCGCCAGGCAGTTCGCACGTTCGTTCAGGTCACGGTAAGTGAGAGATTTCCCGTCACACTTTACGGCCACAGCGTCAGGTGTTCTCTTGACTTGTTCCTCGAAGAACTGGTGAAGGCATTCGACACCAGGATCGGTAATCCGAGTTCTATTCCATTCCTCCAGGACCTGCTGGCGCTCCGCCTCAGAGAGTAGAGGCATGCGCGAAATCCGGATCCTCGGATCATCTGCGGCCGACTCTAACAGAATCCTGAAGTGCTCCATCATGCGTGCGATGGTCGAAGCTCGGAAAAGCTCGGTGTTGTAACTGAACCACGCGAAGAGTTCGTTTCCTTCCTCTACGAATTCGATGGTGAGATCTAAAGGCTCGGTTGCGCTCTCTACTTCGACCAAGTTCAAGCCCCGGGCAAGAGCTGCGGAAGCGGTCTCTTTCATCGAGAGCGCGATCTGGAATATCGGATGGCGGCTCATATCCCGTTCCAGGTGCAACTCTCGAACGACCATCTCAAACGGCACATTTTGATGGCTAAATGCCTTTTCCACTACTTCACGAACGCGCCTCAGCAATTCGGCAAAGCTGGGATCGCCAGAAGTGTCGATTCGAAGCGCGAGCGCGTTCTCCAGTGGGCCAATGAGGCTCTCGAACTCAGGCCGCCCGCGGCCGGAGACGTGAGTTCCCAGAACCAGATCTTCTTGTCTCGCATATCTCGATAAGAGAACGCTGAAAGCGGCCAGGAGGGTGGTGAAGAGGGTTGCACCATGGCTCTGGTTGAGGGCGCTAAGCCGTTCCAGCAACCGCGGTTCAATTGACATCCGCTGCTTGTCGCCGCGGAAAGTCTGCATTGGCGGTCGCTGCCGATCAGCAGGCAGGTCAATGCTTGATGCTGCGCCTTCCAACCACTGCTTCCAAAAAGCAAGCTCTGCTACCGAGGGCACTGTATTCCGTGCGGCAAACTCGTGGTACTGCTTGGGCACTTTGCCGATTGCTTGCAACTCTTGGCTCATCCGGGCTTCATAAAGCGAGTTGACTTCACTCAGCAGAACTCGGAGGGACGCTTCGTCGCACACGATGCGATGGCAGATCACCAGGAGAACGTATTCCGTCTCAGTGAGATGAAACAGTACGGCTCGTATCAAAGGACCTGAGCTAAGGTCAAATGGTTTCTGCGTCTCCTGCTGTGCAAGACGAAATAACTGCGCTTCACGTTCTTGCGGGGCCAAGTGTCGCAAGGCGACAGCGTTCAGCGCAACCCGGGCATCCGGAAGCACAAACCCCACAGGCGCTCCATCCACCACGCGAAATTCCGTTCGCAGGATGTCGTGCTGCTGTATGACTGCATCCAGCGCCGTCTGCAGCGCTCCTCTGTCGACGAGATCGGCCAGACGCAGTCCGCATGCCAGAGTTTGGGCCGGGTTGCGAGGAAGCAGTTGGTCTATCACCCAGAGACGTTCCTGCGTGACGGATAGAGGGACACCAGGGGTCGAGCTTAGGCTGTCTTTTTGAGTGTCTTGCTGGGTTTGCCCGAGACTCGGAAGGCTTTTCAAGTAGCCTATCAGTTCTTTGCTCAGATAGGGTCCACACCCAATCAACCCGGGAAGGAGAGGATGTTTCTGGTTGCAACGCAGTTCGCTGTTGTCCGGGGTAGTAACAACGCCTCCTGCGCTGAGTACCAGGGCTGCGCCGGCGGCCACATCCCACTCGTGCTTCGGGGTCAGGGTGAGCGTTAAATCCGCACGACCGACCGCAACCAATCCCAATTTGTAGGCAACCGAGCCCATGGCGCGGATCTCACACGGACCACCTTCAAACTGCTTCCATTCACCACGCTTGACCTCGCTTCGGCTGGCCAGGATCAGCGATCCTTGCAAAGCCGTTCTCTGGCTACAACGGGCCGGCTTCCCGTTGTACCAGACTCCTGAATCTATGGCTCCGAGCATGATCTCATTGGTCGCTGGATTGTAAATGCCGCCTGCAACGGGCCGGCCATTTTCGACGAATCCGATGGAAGTGCAGAATTCCGGAATCCCGGCGACGAATTCACGGGTACCGTCGAGCGGATCGACCACCCAGACGCGATTTTTGCTGAGCCGGGACTCATCATCCACACTCTCTTCGGAGAGCCAGCCTTCACCTTCGCGCAGCAAGTTTTGACGCAGCACTTCGTCTACGGCGCGATCGGCCTCGGTCACTGGATCGTGACCGATCTTGTATTCGGTCTCAATTGCGCCCAGGCGAAAACGGCTGAAGACTACGCGGGCAGCGTCGAGCGCAACCTCAATGCGCTTAAGAATGTCGGCGTAAGCAGATGAACGCATGGCTACTCGACTCATTTCATACGATCACGCGCACAACATGCGGGCTTTCAACAGCAAGATGCAGAGGGTTCGGCGCAGCCAGAGCATGGGAATTTGGATGAAGCTCCCAAGTTCAGTGATTTTGCATTAAGTGCATGTGAATTCAGTGTCTCGCACCAGATCCTAACGCTGATTGTTCGGTTCGGGGGGGCCGACATACCAACAAACCGTGAACCCATTGTGGATCGGAGAATCAAATGTGATCTCAGTGTATACGAAAGTGTCCGCTTGTCCCGTAATACGCAAGTCGCATGCCGGATAGAGTGCTTCAAGTGCATGCTAAGTCATTGATAATACAGGTCAACTTCGATCTTTATTCGAGCGTTGCCGGGCATTCATGGCAAATGTGTGCAAGCCATTGCTCTCGAGGAAAGGATTTCCTCCGTTAACGGATCTGCAACCGTTTAAATTTCGCCGGATTTCCCGGGCGGCGCGGCCGGAAGACAATGTTTTCTTTTCCGAGCAATGGAACACCAACATCCGGATTGGAAGCTACGATTATAGCGGGATCCAGCGTACATGGGCGCGCGGGAGCCGAGAGGTTATGTCTGATTCTGGGAAGAAAAGACCGGGGCTGTCTCAGTTCGATCAAGTTTCGGGGACGTGGTGAGTTCGTATCCCACTTTCTGCATGGTTGCTCCCCATGCCTGCTCGATCTTGCGCACGGAGGCCTCGGACAGCGCGCTTTGCCAGTTGTCGGACTTTGCCGCTCTCACGAAAGGCTTGTCCTTCCGGGTGCCTTTGGTCGAAACCCATCCCGTCTGGGTTTTCTCCAAGGCACGCATCCGGTCCGCCGAACTTAGTTCCACGGCGCGAGCTAGTGTCTCCGGGCTTGGACTGATGTTGAGCACGGGACTCATCTTTTTCAACTCCGCTACGGGATCGCGCAACATGTCTTCGTAGCGGACAAAGCAGAAGTTCTCGCTTCCCCCGCGCATCTTCACCCAGCTCAAAAGATGATTTTCCCAGGTGCCATAGAGATCCACGCTGGGCCAGATTTTGGCGGCGACAAAACGGTCAACAAACTCATCCAACATCACCTCATCGGTGAATCTGCGCACTTTAAGATTGTAATGGTAGAAGGAAACCGCTACGTCCCGGGGGTCGCGAACGATGTAAATAACGCGTGGATAGCGGGGATCATAAACGTCGTGACTCTTGAGAATCCGAGGAAGGCCGCGCAACACTCGGTCAGGAAAAGTATAAATTGAGGGTACGCGTAACTCTAAGTTGGCGAATGTTACTGGATCATCAGGGTTCATCACGTTACCGATCAGGAACCTCGCCCAGGTGTTTCCCGATCGTGGGTAGGAAACTAGAAAAACGTCGTTGTCAAAAACTTGAACCTTGTGCCCTGCGATTTTCCTCCGCAGCGCTACTGTGCCAACCTCAACAACATAGTCGCGTATGCGAGTTCTCAGTCTTCTAATCATGTGCACCCATGGCCTAGCACTTTTCGTCACGAATTCTGCCGCTAAACAAGGTGTTGCAGACTGTCGTTAGGAATCCAGCGAATAGGAGGTTCTACCCATTGCCCGGTCTGTAGGAGAGTACTAGTGGTTCGAATACGGAAACGTCAGACGCTAGGCTCATCATAATTCATAATTCTGTGAAAACAGGTGTCAATAATAACATGTTCGACGGGTGTGCCGTAAGTCGTTGAAAAAGGGCCAATCGGAGTGCCCACGTCCTTGGATGCCCCGTTGAACGGGGCATCCAGAAATCGAACAGGCGCTAAGCTACCTTACCTTCGCGACTGCCGCATTGACTCCAGTCACATTTGCTCCCAGGTCTTTGCCGTCCGTACCTGCACCCTTGTAAGGGCTTGTCGATTGCAGCGCGTAATTGCCCGCGCTTCCGCCGCTGTAGTCCACAAACTCCACGGCAGACTCAGAGGTCGGAAAAAAATTGGATGCTGGCCAGGTCGAGGGTGGATAGCTAGCCGGGGACGCCACAAGCGCGTTATCGGAAAAGACATAGCTGGTAAAGCACGCATTCAACGTGACGAGCGGTGAGTTATGAACCGCACAGTTGGAACTTCCACCTGTGCCCGTGGACCATACCGGAGATTGTCCAGCGCTAATGATACTGTTGGTAAACACAAAATTTTTCATCTTTGGATCTGCCGATAGAACGCCGCCGATGAGGAATGATGTTTTTTGGGGAAAAGCGGTGATGTGATTGATCGTCACATCGTGAAGCGCTGGGGCGCCAGGACGCGTTGAAACCTGCGCGAAAACATTTGTGCCGTGGAATCTTGTCCCATCGATGTCATCAAAAATTACATCGTGAATGCTGAAACGTCCGCCATCCAGGGGACGTGCTCCGTGATCGGAAAGGCCGTTGCTGAGTTGCATTCCCGCTCCCATGTGGCTGATATAGTTATAGCGTATCGTCACATCCGTAACCTGGCAGATGGAACATGGACTCGCGGGGGTATTGCCTTTCGCCGTCAAGAGAATCGCGAATCCTACTTGCGAGAAGCCACCCCACGTATTTTCCATAACGTTGCTATCAACCAGAACCCGTTGCGCATTTTTCAACTCGAATAAATTCTTCACGATGAACGGTCTTCCATTGGCTCCTCCCACATATCCAGGTTGTCCTTTCATCCAGGTAAGGGGCTTGAACATGTAATTGTGCGTGATCTCGATATCGTGGGGTGTGTAAGTAGACGGGCCTCCACCGAAGAGGATGTTTTCCCCGGAAGCTTCCAGGAAATTGTTGTCGATCTTGTAGGGGCCCATGGGATGCTGATTGATTCCACCATTAATGGCTTGCGCGTCGGTGCAGGAGCCCGTTGCGTAGATGCAATGGAAATCTGTGAAGAACGAATCGACGACGGCGACGTAGCTACTCCCTCCCAGTTGTATTCCGCGAGTGGTTTCATCCTGGGCTGTGCCGTGGAACCAAATTCGGTCATAAATAATCTTGCTCGTAACAGACTTGGAGCTCGGCGAGGCTAGGGCATAAACCAAGCCAATCCCTGCGACCCTCGTTACTTCCAGGCCGATCAGGCGGTAGTGACTGGCGCCGGCAGCGAACACTACGGGGCCGCTGCTGCCGCCCCGATTCATCACCAGTTTGGCTAACACATTTTTGGTCCAACTGCAGTTGAAGGCCGGCCGGCCTGGTAGCGAAGAAACGCCAGCGTAGCACGGTGTCAGCCGAGAGCCTTCCGGAGGCAGTAGTGAATCATCGCTGCTCGTACGAACGACGATCCAGTGATTGTCATCACAGTTCTTGTTTGGGAATGTGAACACTCCGGTAAAAACCGCCCCAGCCTGCAAATGGATCGTGTCCCCACATCGGGCATTGTTAAGAGCAGCCTGGAGATTGCCTCCGTTGTTCACGGTTATCGTAATCCCAGGAGCCGGCGTATTCGCCATTGCGGTTGGAATCAGGACTCTTGGTAATGCAGCTGGGCCATCGGAAGTCGAAGCGTACAAGATCTGCGAAGCTGCACTCAGGCTGACGAGTAGAAGCGACAGAAGGAATATTGGAAGCTTTGACTTTTGCTTTGTCGTGCGGATCGAGTTAACTGCGAACTCCCTATGAAGAACCATGATTTAACATCCTCGAAATCGAAAATTGGAAGCACTGGTGCTCAAAATGCTGCGAGCACTCTAGAACTGGCAAACTTTTGGGCATAGATACCGGTTGACCAGAAACTAGTGGAATCTGGTAGTTCCACTTGCAGTGGCGAGCACTCTGTCCTGTGGATAACCGTATTCGTCGGATCAGGATGGACCGTGAACAACGTCAGTCTTTGCGCGAACTTAACGAACCGCCAAAGGGAAACGGATGAACAAAACGACACTTCCCGGGCGACGCGAAACTGCCGTCCGCTGCGGCGAGAACCTTCCGTTCTTCGAGCGACGTGAAGTATTTTGTTGATGTCGTTTTTATAGAAAGTACTGACCCATCCGCGGGGTGAGCCTAGGTGTTACCCTAAACAATTCGCTTCTGATGCCCATTGGTTCACCACTAGACGAACAATCCGCAGCTCCAGGGGAACGGAACAGGGCAAGAGCCGTATTCATTGCGGCTGTTATTGCTGTTTTAATCGCCACCCTTTGGCCGTGTGATCCTTTTACACGGAACGGCGTCACTTGGTTGCACGGAATCAGAGGCCTCAAGTTTGAGTCCCCCGGTCTGGTCGTAAGCAAGGAATACTTGAAGCCGGCAGAAACTCAGGCCACGGAATCGTACAGTCTGGAACTCCTGGTCCGGCCAGCGAACCGGCAGCCAGGCGCGATATTGGCCTTTTACAACGACGCGCGTCCAACACAGCTCCTGATTGGCCAAGATGGCGAGCGCTTATTAGTGACCCACGATGCCGGCATCCAGTCCGATAGAACCAAAACAATAGAGTTTCATGTTGACCGTATCTTGCGTCCTGGAAGACTCGCTCTCGTGACAATAACGTCAGGGCCGAAGGGCACTGCAGTCTATCTGGACGGCAAAACCGCAGGCTGCTTTCCCCTGTTCAAGCTCTCGCGTAGTGAGATGTCAGGACAGATTGTCGTTGGGACTTCGCCATCGATATATGAACCATGGGCAGGGGAACTGCGGGGCCTCGCTATCTATTCGAAAGAGTTAACAGTACGGGACGTGCTCCAGCACTATCGAGAATGGATGGACCCGAGCGCACCTCATGATATTGATGGCGCCATTGCTCGTTACGCGTTCGCAGAGGCGACGGGTCGGGAAATTCGTGATGAGGTGCCTTTTGGACCAAACCTGGAAGTACCAGCGATTTTCTCAGTTCCCCACAAAGCCTTCTTGCGTTCTGCGAAGAAGGAATTCAAGGCCAATTGGACATACGCAAGGGACGTGGCGGTGAATATCGCAGGATTTGTTCCGCTGGGGTTGATTGCCTGTGCATATCTTTCATGGACCAAAAGCCGCTGGAAGGCAATCCTTATCGCTACCGCCGCCTGCGGAACTCTGAGTTTTGTGATTGAGGTATTGCAATATTATCTCCCTCGACGATTTTCTGGGACCACGGACATCATAACGAATACTCTGGGTGCTGCCGTCGGTGCTGCGATCATGCAAGCGCGTGCGGTTCGTCACGTTTTGAAAGAACTAAAGTTGATTCACAGTTAAAAAAAGGCAGGCAAACCGGGGGTGAGCGGCATGGTCCTCCGGTGGATCTCGAAATCGCGGCTGAAAACGTGCATGTCCTCACGTTGTGAGACGGGTTATCGCATGAGCGAACCGAAGGTTGCACGTGCGTAGCTCGTAGCGATTTCTGGGAAACTCGACACAAAATCTGAAGCATAGCTATGCGGGCCAGAGCATGCGGGCTCCCGTAATCAGCAGAAGGGCGCATAAAATCTGCCGCAGCCAGAGCATGGGTATGCGCGTTGCCAGATGCGAGCCAATGAGTCCCCCCGGAATGGAGCCGATCAGCAGCGTCCAAACTACGGCGTGTTCACACTAAGTCAACAATTCTCCGTAAGATGATGGCATGGAAATCACTGCCGAGCAGTATGAACGAATCCAGGATTGCTTGCCGGTGCAACGTGGCAACGTGCGTCACGAGAATTTGGTCTTGCTGAACGCGATCCTCTATGTGGCCGAGCAAGGCTGTAAGTGGCGCGGATTGCCCAAGCGGTTTGGCAACTGGCACAGATCTATATGCGCATGAATCGCTGGGCCAAGAAAGGTGTCTTGATCAGGTGTTTGACAAGTTGCAGCCAGAGCAGATTCTGCGCATCAAGATCGAAGCTTTCGAGCTTGACTCGACCTCGGTGAAGGTGCATCCCGACGGCACTGGGGCTCTAAAAAAAAGGACCGCAAGCCATCGGGAAATCGCGCGGCGGATGGAACACCAAGATTCATCTGGTTGCCGCGAATGCTCGAACGGCAATAATTTTCTGCTTGTCGCCCGGAGAAGCGCACGATGCTCCCGGTGGACCCGGCAACTGCTGCTGGAGCTAGGTCCGCTGCCGGAAGTTCCGCTGGTGATGGACCGGGCCTACGAAAGCGATGAAACCCGGCAATTGGTGCTGGAGTTGAACATGATTCCGGTGGTTCCACCCAAATCGAACCGGCGCGAACCCTGGGACTACGATCGCGAACTCTAAAGGAAGCGGAACCAAGTGGAGCGCCTGTTCCGACGGCTGAAAGGCTTCCGCCGCATCTTCTCGCGTTTCGATTAACTCGATGTCCGTTTCTCGCCTTCCTTTACTTTGCCTTCTACATCGAGGCCCTACGATAGTGTGAACACGCCCTAGACTCGGATCGACACTTCCGAACCGGAAATGAGGAAATCCGGTAACTCCGGTCAGCACAACGTCGTGGACAATGTCAGTTCCAATATTAGATTTTAGGCGGGAAACTATAGAACAGCAGCAACAACATCATGATGATACTGCCTGAGCCGACCGATGTCATGCCCACTAGCAATCCAGCAACGGCGCCGATCACTACCATCCCTGCGAACCCCTGCATTCTCGGTGGACGGTTGGCAACCCGCTCCTCAAATGACGCTGGAACAGCAACAGCGGCGGAATAATGATGAGCAACGCGGCCACGGCGGTCTTGATGAAATGGTTGACCCTTCGCCACAGATGTGGCGGATACACATCAACGTATTGACTCCGCAGATGGAGCCGGGAACACTACCTACTGCCAACGCCAGTACGACTTTCCGTCTGACCGTGCCTCTCTTCGGGTGCATGAAGCTGGCAGGCACTTTGGTGAAGAAGTTAAAGAAGGCGCGTCTGATCCCACCGCAACCAGCGCCGGTACTCTCAAGCCGAAGATCAGCACGGGAAGCATTAGCACCCCACCTCCCACGCCGCTCAGCCAATCAGAATGCCGACGCGAATCCAACCAGAACTTTTGGTACCAGCAGTTCCATGGCTGATGAGCCGCCTACCTTTAGGCAGCTGCCCCGTTGACTCCGATGAAACCTTCCCGCTCGAGATGCAGAATAGTTTCCTGCGCGGCCCCTTCCGGTGGGGGTTCTCCGGTATTGATTGTTACTTCCGCGTCCGCCGGAACCCCCTATGGATCGGATATCCCAGCGAACTCCTTCAGGATTCCCGCGCGAGCCTTGGCATAAAGCCCCTTGCGGTCACGCTACTCGCAAACTTCGACAGGAGTCGCAGAGTGCACGGGGACGAATCCGACATAGGGCTCGATCATCTGCCGAACGTTTTCTCGCATCGCATCGTAAGGAGCGATCGGTGCACAGATCGCGATCCCGCCAATTTTCGTGATCTCGGAAGCCACTATCCGATACGGCGAATATTGATATCTCGATGCTCTTTGGAAAATCCCACCTCGGATGAAAGAGTCTTGCGCACCAGGTCGCCATCGAGCAAGGTCACGGCGTCGCCTACTTTGAGGAATTTCGTCAGCAGCACGTTCGCGATCGTCGATTTTTCCGAGCCCGAAAGGCCGGTAAAGAAAATCATGACCCCTTGTTTGCTGTGAGGTAGCAAGCTGCGCCGCAGGTCATGAATGACGTCCGGGTACATAAATCATCCCGGAATCTCGCGTCCTTCGTTTAAACCTCTTCCGGAGTTCTCATACATCGCATGGCCTCGCTGCGCAGATTAATTGCAATGCGGCACGCGTGCAAACTGGGCAACTTTTTGGGTCTTTCCTGTAGCGTCAATCATCAGTATTCAGGGCCACTCGCAGTGCATTTATGCTGAAATTGTCCCGCATCAGGGCAAAGAACGGACGAGAGATTGCCGGCACGCATTCGTGTCGGTAATCGTACCCGTGTACAACGAAGAAGCGCATTTGGACGATTGCTGTACGCGGTTTGGCCTCTCCGGTGAATAAAGAAGTCGACGTAGTTAATGACGGGTCCACAGATGGCACGCGCGAGAAGCTTCAGGCTCTACCGCGCATCGACAACGTCATGATCGTTATGCACGAAAGAAACAACGGCAAAGGTGCGTCGATCCGCACCGCTTTGAATTATGCTCGTGGCGAGTACTTGCTGATTCAAGATTCCGACCTTGAGTACGATCCCGCTGACTATCCGTACTGCTAGCTCCACTGAGCCTACCTCGTTTTCATAATCCGTTGTGCTCGAAAGAGCATGTAGAACTCAGTCCATCTGGCTACATTCCACGATCGGTCTTAAGGTATGCTGATGTGTGCTAAAGTTTCTGCCCGATTGGCGGTTTCCCGGCCTCTGGAACCCACGATAAGGATTGCATCTTGGCTGCCATATGCTGATTGCTCTTGAGTATCGCTTGCTTCGCCTAATAGCGCCCGGTCTTCCTTCCACAATGAGCGGCGGTGCCTATAAGGGGAAAAGCAAGCTGCAAGTTCTGTTGCCCGGGATCGAAGCTGAGATCAAGGATAAGGTCGTCCTTGATTTCGGATGCGGCGAAGGTTCGGAAGCAAAGGAGATGGCGATGCTTGGGGCAAAACGTGTGATTGGCCTCGATATCTCGGAGAAGTGGTTGCGCGTTGCGCGAGAGCAGGCAGAAAACGCCGGAATCACTGCCCGATGCGAGTTTGTTAGCTCATTTCCTAGTCCCGTCGAAGTCATCGTTTCCATTGACTCTTTCGAACACTTTGCGGAACCGGATGCAATCCTGCAGACAATGTATTCGTTGCTTCAACCCGGTGGGGCCGTCTTTATAAGCTTTGGACCCACTTGGTATCATCCACTCGGCGGTCACTTGTTTTCCGTTTTCCCTTGGGCCCATATTCTGTTTAAGGAAGAAGCTCTCAATCAATGGCGAGCTCAGTTTAAGAATGACGGAGCGACGAAGTTTAGCGAAGTCGAGGGTGGACTGAACCAAATGACGATTCGTCGGTTCGAAGGGCTTCTCAAGATTAGCCCTTTTGCCGTCGAGCAATTTGAACTTGTCCCGATCCAGCGACTGAAGCCGCTACACAACCAAATTACGCGTGAGTTCTTAACTGCTATCGTCCGCTGCAGGCTGAGGAAGCCGTTAGCGCTGACGCGTGCCGCCTGAACGGCTCGGTTGCCTTGTATTCCAGCTCACTCTTGTCCAAATTGTGAATCCGAGAACTAACACGAAAAAAGCTGAGCTTCTGATAATTTGAGATTGAGTTCTCGCCAGAACCAATCACAAACTCAGGAGGCTCAGCTGTGAATCGAGTATGCAGCATATTTTCGCAGATGTTGCAGCTTTTTTCTCGTTTGGAATTTGAATCGGCGGTGCGCCAACACAAAGCCGAGCGCCATGCCCGGGGTTTCACCTGCTGGGGACAGTTCGTGGCCATGCTGTTTTGTCAGCTGGGACATGCGCAATCGCTGCGTGAAATATGTGGGGGTCTTGCCGCCAGTGAGGGGAAATTGAAGCATTTGGGATTACCGGCGGCACCAGCGCGGTCGACCTTGGGCTATGCCAACGAACACCGACCCTGGCAGCTGTACCAGACGGTGTTTCAGCAACTGCTGGAGAAGTGCCAGCAGGTGGTGGCTAGCGCACCCGGAAAGAAGAAGCGGAAGTTCCGTTTCAAAAACCGGCTCTTAAGTTTGGACGCCACCGTGATTGCCCTGTGCGTGTCGGCGTTTGATTGGGCGCAGTTTCGGCGCACGAAAGGGGCGGTGAAATTGCATTTGTTGTTGGACCACGACGGGCATTTGCCGAGCTTTGCGGTGGTGACCGAGGGCAAGCTGCATGAAGTGCAAGTGGCGCGACAGTTGCATTTCGCGCCCGGGACTATTCTGGCCATCGACCGCGGCTATACCGATTACGAGTGGTTCGCGAGACTCAGCGAAGAGAAGGTATATTTTGTGACCCGGTTAAAGGACAACGCGGATTATGCGGTGGTGGAAGAACGCGAAATCCCGCAACGCAAGGGGGTGCGGCGGGACCAGGTCATCTTCTTTTACAAACTGGCGCGGGCGGGAGTGGACTGCTTTTTCCGTCGGGTGGAGTACTACGACGAGAAGACCGATGCCCTGTTGGTCTTTTTGACGAACCATCTGAGCTTGGCAGCGGCCACGGTGGCTGCCGTGTACAAGGAGAGGTGGGCAATCGAATTGTTTTTCAAGGCGCTGAAGCAGAACCTGCGGGTGAAGACTTTTATTGGGACCTCGGAGAATGCTTTGCAAATCCAGATCTGGACGGCGCTGATTGCGCTGTTGCTGATCAAGTATCTGCAACTGAGAGCGACGTTCGGCTGGTCGCTCTCGAACCTTGTGTCCCTGTTACGGCAGCAACTGTTTGTGTACCGAGACCTGTGGGCCTGGATCGACAATCCTTTTCAACCACCGCTGCTGGTGACACCCGCTTTGGAACAATTGCCTTTAGGGCTCGGTTAGAGTTGGACAGCAACCTTGTCGGATGATGCCACTTTTCTCGAATATGCCGGGAAATCCAGAGTAAGGAGACGCTGCAACTTAGACAGCATACCTGTGCAGAAGACGCTTCACGATGGCCAACCTGCTCTTTGTGCAGACGTCGGGGGGGCATGATGTGCTTTGGTTTCAGGAGCGGTTAGGCGGCTCGGCGACTAATTCGGACAGCAGTGATTCCAGCTAAACCAGAGTTCGACAGCTGGCGACAAATCCCGGATACACTAAAAATTTCCCCGCAGGGTTTTGAGTTCCCATGGGCTGCAGCCCACCCATAGGGATGAAAGCCCGTTGCCAAGGCTCATTGATTCCAGACGAGTTACGCTCGACTTTCGAGGGAGCGGAATCGCCTGTTCTATAAAGGGTAATGTCAAGGGAAATAGTTTTCCATCGACTGAAAGTGGAGAAGAGTCAGTCGACTTCCAGCCCTTGCTTGATATGAAAGACGCTTGGCGCTGACGTGCTCTGGACCAGCTTCGTTGATTTTGTTTTCCATCTCGGTAGCGCTCCGCTTCCGGTTGCGACGACGCCAGTCGATCTTGAAACTACCGTGACCGTATGAATGTGTAGTCGAAAGTGCGTCCGATCTTTTTTGTAAGTAGAGGTCCCATTGAATCGGATCTCGATGGCGGTTCATGCGGCCGGCTCCAAGCCCCTGTTTCCCGCTGCAGAGAGACTCGATCTCCGATCCGGTGCTGGCCCAGGCATTCCCGCGTAAGCAGACTGATTGCGATCCATGCCTGGTTGAGCCAACTGCCGTGCTTGGAAGTGTGGTGCACCGTAAACCGATCCCACAACCAGCTCCCGGCCTGCTCGCCAAAGCGTTCCACCACCGCCTTGCGGATATGCGAACTCAGATTGTCCAGTACCAAATGAATGGTGTCCGCCTCCGGGTAGCGGATCGCGACTTCCAGCAGGTAGTCGGCGAACTCTGGCGAAGACCGATGGGCAATCACCTTAGGGAAGTACTGCCCCGCTTTCGATTCGACTCCGCAGAACACATTGGCGCCGCAACGCAGGTATTCACCATCGCGCCGCGCGTGCACCTCTTCGGCAAAAGCCTACTGCATATCTTCTTTCAGTGTTTGGCTAGAA
>CAVUOS010000047.1:0-112229 GCA_963743105.1 Terriglobia bacterium | reverse complement strand
CCGTCGAGTTTGAAGGCAAAGCTGTTTCGATCCGCGTCCCACTTCCGCCCACGGGTGAGAAGATGTGATCAACCAGAGAGCGATTGAGGGCGAACATCAGGATTCCCGTTTCGGCTGGACGGGGTATGTCGGTCTTCTCGAATATGGGCGGCAAACGGAATAGTGCCGGAGGACATCAGTTCCGGGTTGCATTAGCGGAGTTGTGCCGCAGCTTCCGGGCAGTCGAGCGTCAGGAGTGAACCGCTCGTAATGACGATCACTCGTCGCTCATTTGTTTTGTTTTCGCTTTGCGCAGCCGCCCAAAAGGCGATTGTCAACAAGGCATTGCGTCGCGTGAGGTGAAGCCCCAAGCGGCTCCGGCTCCCTCGGTAACGCCCTTCAACGCGCATTTCGCGGACGTCGCGGAAGAGGCTGGCTGCGCGCCCCCGTATTATGGCGGCATTGAGGCAAGAAATACATCCTCGAGGCCAACGGTTGCGGCTGCGCCTTCATCGATTACGATAACGATGGCTGGATGGACATCTTCCTGCTCTCCGGGACCCGCCTGGAGGGAGACCCGCCGAAGCTACGAACCGGCTCTATAAGAACAACCGCGACGGCACATTCACCGACGTCACCGATAAGGCCGGCCTGGGGCAGTTGGCTGGGCCAACGGCGTTTGCGTCGCCGACTATAACAACGATGGCTTCGACGATATCTTCTGCACCTACTTCGGACAGAACCGCCTCTACCGCAACAACGGAGATGGCACGTTTACCGATGTGACCAAGAAGGCCGGCCTTTGGGAAGAAGGTCCGCGCGCTGGGGCGCCGGCTGCGCATTTCTCGACTACGACCGCGACGGCCATCTCGATCTCTTCGTCTCCAACTACATCCGGTTCGATCTGGAACACGCTCCCGTGCCCGGCGCAGAACTCCACCTGCAACTGGAAAGGCATTCCGGTCAATTGTGGGCCCCGCGGATTGCCGACTGGCAAACACATCCTCTACCACAATAACGGCGATGGAACCTTTACCGATGTCACCAAGCAGTCGGGCATTGCCGCGGCACGAAAGCTACGGCATGACCGTGGTCACAGCGGACTTCGACGAAGATGGCTGGCCCGATATTTTCGTCGCTTGTGACTCCACTCCCAGCCTCCTCTTCATGAACAATCACGACGGCACCTTTCGCGAAGAAGGCGTAATGCGCGGCGTCGCCCTCAGCGAAGACGGAATGGAGCAGGCCGGAATGGGCGTCGGGAATTGGCGATTACAACCTGGACGGCCACCTTGACATTTTCAAGACGCACTTCATCGGGTGACACCCAGGATTCTATCGAAGGGATGGGAAGGGCAATTTCGAAGACGTCACGCGGTTGGCGAAAGTCGGCGTGGAAACGCGCTACACCAGCTGGGGCACAGGCGATTGTGGATTTCGACAACGATGGCTACCCCGACATTCTTATCGTGACCGGGAATGTTTATCCGGAGGTTGAGCGAAAATTCCCGCAATATCCCTACAAGACACCGCGAGTCCTGTTTCGCAATCTTGGGAATGGAACGTTTGAAGAACTGACCACGCAGGCCGGGCCGGGAATCACAACTCCGCATAGCAGCCGCGGGTGTGCCTTCGGCGACTTCGACAACGACGGCGACATCGACGTTCTGATCGTTAACATGAATGAGCCGCCTCGCTATTGCGAAATGATGTCAACCCGCAAGCAGCATTGGATTAAGGTGAAGCTGGAGGGCGTGAAATCCAACCGAAGCGCGATTGGTGCCCGAGTCATTGCGTCAATACGGGGGCAAGAAACAGGCGCAAGCTGTCATCAGTCAGTCCAGCTACTACTCCTGCAATGATCCCCGGTTACATTTTGGCCTTGGGTCGGTGACCACGGTTGATATAGAAGTATTCTGGCCTGCCGGTCTGCATGAGAATTCACAAGAGCTTGCCCGCGAATCAACTGGTAACGCTTCGCGAGGGTGCAGGTCAGGTCGCGAACAATGGCTGGGGCAGAGTCTGACCGCGTGCCATTAGATACCCCACGTGGGTGCAATCCCGAGAAGGTTGGGAGTACCTGCTGTGAATGACGGTCTGGGTTGGACCAACGACCGTCCCTCGTAGCAGAAGAGCGATTTATTCGTATGCTTCCGGAGGAGAATCAATAACCTCGGGACTCGTCTGTCAATCCAGGTTTTTCGAATCGGCAGACTGCTTTATGTTTCGGTTTTTGACCGTTGCATTCACGCGGCTTTGGCGGAGACCATCACATTCCATGTGGCCCATCTCGCGTTACTTTTGCTCTGATACCCTGTGGCCCTAACTGTGTCCCGTTTCGGCTGCACAGAAGATTGTCTTGTCTGTGGACGCGTCCAAGCCCGGCATGAAGATCGACCGCAACATCTTTGGCCAGTTCGCTGAGCATCTCGGCCACGGGATTTACGACGGTATTTGGGTCGGTCCCGACTCCAGAATTCCTAATACCCGTGGCATCCGCAACGACGTTGTCGATGCGCTCAAGGCACTGAAGGTTGTCATTCGCCACAATGCAAAACGTACCGGGAAAGTGCTCGCTCCAGAGGTTACCGATCTTCAGATGTGGCCAGCCGCCGGGCGTGGCAGTTTTAGCTGCGGCTAAATCTTGTCGTATCGGCGGAATGAGTCGACACTCGCTCCCATAAGGCTCGAACGCGCAAGCTTTTTCAAAACGGTCGATTTCAAGCCGCGCGGTCGTACCGATGGTGCAAACCGCCCAATCGCGCATGAGAAATGGCCCGACCCGTAGTCGCCGAGCGGATTCTCCGACCAGGGGTCTCCTTACCCAACCCAAGATGGGTTCGGTCCTCCCGATAGTAGGGGACGAACTCGGTCATGATTCGTTTGAGGTGACGCTCATTCAGCACGATGACGTGATCGAACAGATCGCGACGGCAGCTGTTGACCCAGCGTTCGGCAACACCATTTTGCCAGGGGCTTCGTAAGGAGGTCTGGAGCAGGTTATGCCCAGTATCTAATCGCTGCGGGAACCTCGACCCGTACATTGCGTCCTGGTCGAGGATTAGACACTTGGGTGCGGTTTGATAGGGGAACGCCTCCCGTAGCTGCTGCCCGACCCAGGAACTGGTTGGATGCCATGTGACATTGAAGTGCAGGACCCGCCTGCGATCATGGGCAATCACGAAGAAGCAGTAGAGAACGCTGAAGGTCAGCGTCGGAACGGTGAAGAAATCCATGGCCGCGATGGCCTCGCGATGGTTGGTTAGAAAGGCCGTCCATCGTTGCCCCGGTTCCGGTGGCGAGGATCTTCTGCATCCAGCGCAAGACGGTTCGCTCCGAGATATCGAAGCCGAGCATCTTCAGTTCGCCGTGGATGCGCGGCGCACCCCAGGTGGGGTTTTCGGCAACCATGCGGAAGATCAAGTGCTTTCTCTTCCGACGCCTTTCTCCCCGCATGGGTTCTTACGCTGGAGATAAAGCCCCAGTACAGCCGGAAGCCTGCGCGGTGCCAACGAACCACGGTTTCCGGAGTCACGACAATGAGAGACTGTTTCCACCCCGACCAGAATCGGCGGGTGACCACCCAGAAAAGTATGTCGAGCATGCGGAGTTTGGGTTTGGGGTGCTTGCGCTTTAGCACGGTGAGTTGCTGCCGGAGTGTCAAATTTTCCAGGAGTAAGTTCCGGCGTGAACGAAAGATGCGAATGAGCACTCCGAACCAAAGACAGAACCAGCGAGACATGGACGAGAGTTATAGCAGGTGAGCGTGCTGAGGAAATCTCGCAAGGTGTTGATTTCACGGCCAGACAGAATTTTGGCGAGGCACACGTCTACACTGACGAAATCAACTCCTATACTCGTCCGCTTCGCCGATTCGCGCCGTGAGAGGTTTGTCCGGCCTCAGCCCGTCGTGGTCAAGGTCGGTTCGTTCCAATGAGGTAAAAAATCTCGCTGAGCTAAGATCTTGATCAGTTCGCCGCCGAGCCGGTCGTCGAACAGGACGATCAGTGTGTGGTACGTCTTGTTCACAACATCGATCATCAGCGCCTTTCATTTCCTCGCTCGTTCAGCCGCGAAAGGTTTGGCCGGGAATCTCCCCGTAGGGCGACCGTACGACCACCTCTGTGTAGTCGCCGATCTGCGAGTCCGGAGTAATCCCGGCATGCAGATCCTCGAGGATGGTCTTCCGAAAACATTGCTGCGCGAGGTACTTCGCGAGCCTCTTGAGCACTTCGGAATTGGCAGAGATTTCACGTGCGGTTTCGCAAGTAGATTTGAACTTGCAGGCTTACGATCAAGCGACCCCCTGGGCGGGCGCGATCTATCTGTCTGCTGATTCTACGTGGAACTACCGGATTTGGCCCGAGCTTGCCCTGCGTGACCTCGAGCAACCATCAACGTAGAGAAGCGCCTGGAGCTTTTTTCTCCTCGAAGGCTTAAGGCTACTCAGATATCCCGCGAGCTCGTAGGGGTTGAAGATGTTCCACACAGCGGCTTGAAACCGTGGAAGCTCGGCGGCAAACTCCGGATGCTGCTCTGCTGCATTAGCAAAGTTCATGAGCTTCTCCCCGAGCAGATACTCGAGCGCGCTCTTGACACCAAATCGCCTTTTAATGCCGCGGGTTGCCCGGCACTGTTGTACCCAGATCTTGTGAAATTGTATGCGGCTCATGGCGCTACTATAAAGGCCGGTCTCGTCGAGCGCAAAAGACTGCGCCGATTCCCCTGGCACGACGCATCCGCCAGATGCATGTTCCTTACCGCTACACATCATTCCTTAGAGCGGACACTCGAATGCCCATGCGGCTCGTCACCACGGCCGACTTTGGACGCTTACACATCTTCGATTCTCGCGAGAGGAGCACAACCAGATTCCGTCCTGCGCTTCTATTGCGACAATGGATCCCTTGCTTGGTCTTGCGAATCGCCTTGCGTCAAGATCGGACAACTGATTCTGAATCAGTGGCCCTCGCCCGCAAGCCTATACTCCCAACTCGCTACGTCCCTCAGACCGTCGAGCGATTCACTGACGCTGCTCGGATCAATCTCCGCCTTTGCGAGCTTTTTGTTGTAAGTTTCCTCGAGCCGATAGCCTTGCCGATTGCTACGGCGACACCCAGTGCTTCGTATGTGGCTAGTTACTGCTTTGACCTTTCCTCTTGATGGCATCAATCCACAGTTGGAGAGAAGGTCTTCGCGGTCCGGATTGCCCAACTGCCAGCGCAGTTCCTTCTGATATCGATCTTTAAGAACTTCCAGGTCAAGCGGGACGGTTCGCACAAGATGCAGCACATCGTCTCGGTCACGTTGGATGTTGCGTTCCAGCTTCGACAAGGCAAGGTCGTAGGGATCAAGAGCTAAGAGCCGAAGATGTTTGAAGGTTCCCGAAATATCTCCGTGAGCCGATCTTCGTAGTCTTCCGGAACATGCGCCACGCCAACGTGGTCAAGATAGATCTTGTACTTCTTGTGAAGCGGACCACCTCGCATGCCCAGTGCCAGCATGGAGCGGCCGACTTCCGCTGGTGCAATCTCCAAGACGTCCAAATCTCCCGTTGGTCGCGAAAATCCGTACGCCATGGTGACGACGAACCCTCCCATGCAATCCAGCCGAACTTCCTCGTGCACCGCCGCATCCAATTCGCGCAGGAACGAGAGCCATGGTTCCGGGATGCTTTCATTCGGATGCGTAGGCAAGGTGTTCTCCCTTCATGTCGGTCAGGAGATTCCAGTGGGCCGCAGCGGGCGAGCGATGCTCTCGCAGCCATGCTCTCTCAGCTTGGGTCATCGAGTCGTGGCAGAAGGTATCTTCGCGCGCAAGCCGGGCACTCTCCAAAACCTCCAAACACGACCGAAGCTTTCTCGCCCGCTCGCTCTCCTTCCTCCCTCCGACACTTCGCTCGCCACAGAGACAGCAAATCCCAATCGGTTTTGCCGATCATGTACCTTGGCGTTTCGGACCAGCCAGTCCCAGTCCATATCAACGTAGGTCATGGCTAACCATGGCAACCCCTCAGCAACACGGGCGTCAAGGTTCGGTTCGTTCAGCGCCTCCAGCAAGACCTCCGCGGGGTTCCGTCGTCTCCTGCCTCGAAGATAGGAGAATCCCGGATAACCGAGCGCCCCGAGTTCCGCGCCGAAATCGCGTTTGTGCGAAGACACGGGCATAGCCACTTCCTCGGATCGCAATGGCAGCGCCGTAGCCGGCAGATTCAGCACCTTGAGAGCCTTGCGTACGAATCGTTCCGACAGAGGACGATGCCCCTTCTCCATCATCGACAAATAGGCTTGGGTGACATCAAGCGCCAGGGCAGCTTGCTCTTGAGTCCAGTTCTTCTCCAATCGCGCCTCTTTCAACAAGTTCCCGTCCATAGTGATCCTTACTTCGTCTCCAAGCTATGAATAATATAACATATATTGTTATATAATTCAACACCCCAGTCCGCCGCCGAATTGCGTGCCGATCTCAAGCGGGTGAAGCGGGACACAGAATCGGGCAAAATCGTTCCGAGTAGTGCGGCAATCTGTGGTTCTCGAAAATATCATCGGGGGCGAGGAGCTTAAGAATCAGCAACATCCAGATCGAAGTTCAGTGGCGGGAAGCTTACGAAGGCAGGTGCATTCAAGGACATGTAACGCTGTTAGGAAGGGGGAAAGAGGGAGAGAGGGAGGGGGGAGGGAGGGGGGGAAGGGGGAAGGGGAGGAGGGAGGGGGAGGGAGAGAGGAAGAAGCCATGGGCGTTGGAGGAAGCCTTGGAGGTACAGACAGAATTTTCGGTAGGCACAGTATCAGCCGCCTCGAGCTGGGCCCCCAGCTCGTCATCCTTTCGATCAGGGTGCTTGCTAAGCAGACGCTTGACCCGATCAAGCGCATGGATGTCTTCGCGGGCTTCAAGCCGTAGCATGCGCTCCTGGCGTTCCCACTGGGCAGCCGCCACTTCTTCCTGCTCGTGCTGATGCTGCGTTGCTTGGATCTCAGCGCTGGAAGAACGGCCTAGCTTTACGCCAGCTAGGCCGGCGACTACTCGGAGAGCTTCGGGAAATCCGCAGTGGTTCACGGCGAGGACCAAGCTGAAGACATCTCCACCCTCGTTGCAGCGATGGCAACGCCAGAGCCGTTCCGTAAACGCGACCGTTCCGGTTGAATTGCCCCGACACAGGCGACAGTCAGCGCGGCCGCGCCGGCGCGTGCGTCCCGTGCGGAGGAGTCCGCCGGGTAACTGTGCTCCGCAAAAACTCCATCCGAAACGATTTTCCCTCAATGTAACATTTTTACATGCCCCCGGACGGAATTTTTGCGGAGCACAGAGTATCCAGTGAGCGCACTCGTTCCCCCTTCGAAATGCTGGCCGAGCACACGAAAGTGCTTGGAGGATGTTTCTCCGCGGCTACGAGGTCAGGGCGGCAATCGACGACAAACAATTCGCGCTGCTCTCCAGTTCTAGACCTTTTGGCAGGGGCTCACCGAAAGTGCGCACAACATCGGCACGGACCGGCGCAATGTATTCGTGCAGTGGCCGCAAGAAAATATCGTCTGCAACTCCGGCTGACTTCAGTCCTGCAATAGCGGATCGCAATACGTCCTGGCTGATGTCACGGGTGCGATGATCGACACGTCTGCCCAACTGAACGACCGCAGACGCCGTCTCATGCGTTAGCTCACGCAAGTCCAGCAGTGCAGTGATCCAGTCAGCCGCGGTCTCCGCAGGGATCAGGCAGCTGAGCGACCCGTAGAGTGGGATGCGCACCCCGAATCTGCCCAGCGACCACAACCAGCCGCTGTCAGAGGGTTCTCTCCTGAGCTTGCGAAGTAGCTCACTTCCCAGCGCCGCGCGTGTCGCACCTGACAGATGCTCAAGGCTGGCCAGCAAACGCCAACCATCATGCTCCAACTGGGAGTTCAGACGCATGCCAGGCTTCTTACGGCCAATACCGAGGTCTCCGAGGTAGTTCCGGAGCTCCTGGTGATGGACAGAACTGAGGCCGCCCCCGATCCTTCGCCACAGCACCAGCCAATCGACCTGGGACTGAAGCTCTCGCGGGAACGCCAATCCCGCCTGATAAATCCGGCGCGCCTGGATAATTCGAAGGTTGTCCTGCGGATCTCCAAACCCCGGCCGCAGGCAATAGCCAAACAGGTTTAGCCAACGAACCTCGTGTCGCGGACTAAGCTTTCGCCCGTCTGCCACCTCCAGAAGCACATCGCAGAAGACCCGCACCGTCGCGATGGGCCATGATTCTCTTTTCAGGCCCGTGACTGACTCCAATTCGCTCACCAGTGAAGCAGGATCCACTGGAACGCCCTCGCCCACTCCAGATCCGGTGAACGCACGCCGAATCAGTCGTACGGCAGATTCCTTCGACTGCTCCGGAATATTCGAGGAGTCATGTCGATTCGCAGTTGACGCTGACTGCGATGTGTACCCGCTCTGATCCGTCGAGCTTGCCTCGCGTCTCAATTCGAACTGAAGCCGCCAGCGGTGCGGTGAGCTCACGGACTCGCACCAAAGTTCGAGCGTTCCCACCTCGGTAAAGCTGACGGACAACCGCACTGCCAGCTCCATCTGCTGGAGCTTCTTTCCATAGCGCAGCAACGTGACCAAGGGCGCGTGACGATGGACCTCCTCGGGGTCCAAGTCTGCGATTCCGCCGTGCGTGTCATGACGAATCGTCGAGCTGTACAGATGGAACGATACCGGGCGGTTTGTCAGCACGGAGAATTCACGATCCAGCAGCGGCAATGTCGTGCCCTCGTTCGTGCCGGAAGGCAGTACGCAGACGGCCTTGATGCCATGTTCCGAACGCATTCCGATGTAGTAAGTCCAGGCGCTGCCGGCCTTGACGCGCAATCCGGCTCCCCGCCTCACGCGGCCGTAGTAGGCAGCGCCAATTGCGACGGCACTGCTCATGACTTCGTTGCTGAGAATCTTCGGGCGCCACGCGCCGCCGTCGCCAACCCAATTGGCGATGGCCTCGATGATCCGCTCGCGAGCCATTGCGGGAATGCAAAAGCCTCCGTTGAAGAGAACCGCATCAGGCCTTGCCATCTGCGGGCGATTCTCCGATGTGTGACCGAGAATTTTCTCGGGCGCCCATCGCCTGGCGGCTTGCTTGAGGAACGCTGCAAGATGTTTTGTGATGGCGGGGTCGGTGGCGTACGGTAGCCCGATTTCGCGAAGACCACCGGCGCGGGTGCGCAAAGGCATCTCGTCAGGCCTGGTCAGCGGCAGGAAGCCGCTCGTGATCAACTCGGCCACTTCGTCACGGCACAGATCGCTGCTCAACATTTGGCCTACGACCGATCGTCCGCCACCTAGAATGTTGATGGGAAGGCGATCGATGTTTTCCTCGCTCAGCAGGCGCTCTTTTGCCGCTGAACACATGATTCGCAATGCATGACGCTGACGCAGACTGAGCTTCGTGGTGAGCTTCTGTTCGACGCGGCGCGCCAGCGCGAGGTCGAGATTCTCGCCTCCGAGCAGGAGGTGCTCGCCGATGGCGGTGCGTTCAAATTCGACGTTTCGGCCCTGGACGTGGGCCCGTACGAGGCTGAAGTCCGATGTGCCGCCTCCGATGTCGCAAATCAGCACCAGTTCGCCCTCTCGCAGGTGCTCAGCGAGAACGTTGTGATGCCCCGCTACCCACGCGTAAAAGGCAGCCAGCGGCTCTTCCAGCAGAGTCAGGTTTTCGAGCCCTGCCTCTCGCGCCGCTTCCACCGTCAGCTCTCGAGCTTCCTCGTCGAAAGAAGCCGGCACGGTTAGAACGATTTCCTGGTTCTCGAAAAGCTGCTGCGGATTGTTGGCGTCCTCGGCCGTCCTCGCGTGGTTCCAGGCGTTCCGCAGATGCATGAGGTAACGGGCAGACGCTACGACGGGAGACACCATCGGTTCGGGCGGCTCCGCCTCGCGTGGCAGAATGCTGGCCCTTCGATCGATGGCACTCTGGCACAGCCATGACTTCGCCGACGATACCTGCCGCCCCGGCACGAGAGCGCCTTGGTCGCGGGCCATCATGCCGACGATTGAGGACGGATGTTCTTCCCACGGCAGGCTCACCGTACCGGATGAGATTTCGTCTTCGGTTGGGAAATAGAGGAACGAAGGCAAGAGTGGCACCGCGCGCACCTCACCGGGGCTGGTGAGCTGCGCAACCTCAAAGACCCTTATTCCTGACGAATCGGCTTTGTTCGCTCTTTCGCGGGTGTCGACAAAGGCCACCGCGCAATTCGTCGTGCCTAGGTCGATGCCAATCAGGTAGCGGGAAGGGCCTTCCATCACCGTCTCAAAACAGCTGCTGTCGATTCGTCATTAGGCGCTCTTCTCGCGGATGTTCAGCTCGAGCTTCCAGCGGTTGGCACCGTCCCGCGAGGCACACCAGAGTTCTAACGTACCGATTTCTGTCACGCGTGACTCCAAGCGCACGGGTAAAACAGTTCCTTGCTGGCCATCAAGCCTGAGCGTGACTTCAAGCGGGTTGAGTTCTTCAATCTCGCTGCCCCAGTTCTCCAGAAGATCGCCGACACGGTCCTGCTTTCGAATCGTGGAACTCAGGAAGCGGAACTCTGCGGGCTCCCCGACGACCAACCCGAACTCCCGCTCGGGCACCACCGCCTCGGTGCCTTCCTCCATCCCAAAGGGCACCACGCAGAGCGCCTTCAGCGGAGCTTCCATTCCTGGGACAGCTGGCATCGCACTTTCGATTCCGACGTAGTACGTGCGCGAGGTGCCACTCCGGATGCGAACTCCCTGTCCGTGCCGGGCCCTTCCGTAATAGGCCGCCCCTCGCGCCACTGCGTGCTCGAGGTCAGGCGCTTCCAGAACATTGGTTGCACCAAGCGCTTCAAATCCCTCTTCGGTCAGCCAGCTATTGAGCACTTCTACCAGCCGCCTACGCAGCACGTCCGCCTTCATGACGCCGCCATTGAACAGAACATGCGTCGGGCACGCCAAACCGTCTCGTCCCCGCCGAATGTTGCCAGCTTCCGGACTGTTCTGTACCTGATGGGACAGAAAGCGCGCCAGGTGCTTCGTGACTGCCGCATCGGCGGCATACGGCAGGCCCAATTCCTGAAATCCGATGCGGCGCTGCCCGGCCGGCATTTCATCACTTTCTACCTTCGGGAAGAATCCTTCGACGAGGACGCGGTTCAGATCTTCGCGCAACAGCTCCGTCTTGATCGTGCCCCCAACCAACTTGCGTCCTTTGCCCAACAAGGTGACATCTTGCTTTTGGCTCTTGGGATGTTCGAACAACTGCTCTTTCGCAGCGCGGCACTGGTACCACAGACCCTGCAACTGATAGGTGTCGATGCGATGGCCTTCGGCTTCCAGCTTCTGTTGCAGTAATCGGGCGAGGGCGAGGTCCATGTTGTCGCCGCCCAGCAGGATGTGATCGCCGACTGCGACACGCTTCAGCGCCAGGTCTCCATTTTCTTCCGAAACCGCGATCAAACTGAAGTCGGTGGTTCCCCCGCCGACGTCGCAAACCAGAACCAAGTCCCCAATCTTGATGCGCTTGCGCCACCCATCCCCCTGGCTCTCGAGCCATGCGTAGAATGCGGCCTGCGGTTCTTCGAGGAGCGTCACGCGCTGCAGCCCAGCCTGCTCAGCCGCACGCCGGGTTAGTTCTCGCGCTTCCTCGTCAAACGAAGCGGGCACGGTGAGCAGAACGTCCTGTTCAGCCAAGGCGTGGCCTTTCCCGTCGGCCGCATGATGCACGTCCCATACTGTCCGGAGGTACTGCAGATAATGCGAAGAAACTTCCAGCGGAGAGAGTTTGCTGACCTCTTCCGGAGCCTGCCACGGCAGAATCGGCGCCGCGCGGTTTGCGGCAGCGTAGGAAAGCCATGACTTGGCTGATGCGACCAGCCTTCCCGGACTTTCCGCCCCGCGCTTGCGCGCCAACTCTCCAATCACGAACTTCGGTTCCGCGTCCCAAGGCAAGCGGAGGCTGCCCTTGGGAAAATCCAAGTCACCCGGAATGTACAGAAAGGATGGGAGCAATGTCCGGTCGGCTATTTCATTCGGATTGACGATCTGAGGAATGGTGCCAACTTCGATGCGCGCTCTTTCCGAGGCGGCGGCGCTTTCACAGTATGCCAACGCGGAATTGGTAGTGCCTAAGTCGATGCCAACGATGAATTGTGAGTCCAACTAAGTCTCCTGTGGCCAGCATTGCGCCATGTGAAGATTGCTTTGGTCTGCGCAGAAGTGCAGATTTGCTAGGGGACCTCAACCTCTGCCGGGGCCACAATCGCTCTGCCGGTACCCTGCGGCAGTGACGGCAGGGTCACTTCGGTGACGCGCCAGCCGCGATGGCGCAACAACCCACGAATTGGTGGTTCGCCGGTTACATTGCCGACCAGTTTGATAGCTGCCGGATCGAAGCCCACCGGTACGGTGACGGGCTGGTCTTCCTCGGAAGAGAGGATCGGCTCGAGTCTGATATAGCGCTCCAGAACCTGGCGGCAGGAAGTGTGAATGCTGCGTACGGCAGCCCCGAGTTGACCGTCAGGGTAGGAAGAAACGTCTTCCTCCAGAAAATCCACCAGCCGGCCATCACGCTGCAACAAAGCCAGCATCTGCACCGCCCGGTCGGGCGATTCAGGGCTCGGCTTGTCGCCTTTGACCTTTGGTGCGGCAGGAGTCGCCTTTGCTGCGGTGGCAAGGGGTGCGACTTCTACCTTAGCCCACCCCAGCGCCTGCAGTACGTCCTGCGGGATCTTTCCCTGAAACAGCAGCGAGAAAAAACAGCGAAACGCAAAAGATAGCCGTGTTGAAAATCCAATCATAGTTAATATTTGCTCCGAAGTCCAAGCTGGCACCCGGAAAACTCTTTTTATATTCTAAATGCACAGTTGGGGAGTCAGCGTCTTTTACAAGAGACACGGCAGGTAGCGTCTTTCACAGGTATTCAACTCATTCGTGCCGACATCGACCTTATGAACACGGCCTACAACTATCTTGACCTCACGCCAAACGGAGGGGATGAAGGTGGTCGCGGACAATTCTGGGTCCGGCGCCACAACGAGTAGGAGGATTGAGGATAGCGAGCGCAATCCGCAAATTATTCCGAGCCAGAAGTCGGCTTCGCGGAGATCACCGTTGATCTCTCCGAAGCCCGTTTCTGGATAGTCGGGATCTGGAGGCACTAAGATTTACGGGACACCATCGGGTTAGGTGCCTTGTATAATTATTCCCTCGTCCGCACGAAGTGACGCGCTCGCACTCACATCCTCTCCAGCACGGTCAAGGTCTGTGGATAGCAGCAATCTCCCGGAGGGGAGCGATACACGCGCCCGTTCATGAGCCAGATTGAGGGCAATTACGAGTCGCTGATCTCCTTGCCGTCTTTCGTACCTCAAAATGTTTCCCTGAACGGTCACCGCATCGATGGATCCATGTGTAAGGACCGGCTTGTCTCGTCGCAAATCAATCAGCCGCCGGTACAGGCTCAAAATCGATCGGCGAGACTCGCGCAAACTCTCTACATTCACGCGCGGGTGGTCGGTGCCCAAAGGCAGCCATGGCTCTCCGGAAGTAAAGCCTGCAAGAAGCGAGTCATCCCACGGCATCGGAGTTCGCTCAGGATCGCGCCCCAATCCCAGCCCCGGCTCATTTTTCTCAGCCGGGTCCTGAACCTGCTCGGGGGCAATGGGAACATCCTTCATTCCAATTTCCTCCCCGTAATAAATGGTCGGCGTGCCGCGCAAAGTAAGCAGCAGCATTGCTGCAACCCGTGCCTGGGCCGAACCAATTTTCGACGCTATCCGCTCCTTGTCGTGATTTCCCAGGACCCAGTTCGGCCAAGCCCCGTACGGCAAGGCCGCTTCGTACTCTTTCATGATCTGAGCGATATTCGTCGCATTCCAAGCAGTCTGAAGGAGTTGAAAGTTGAAAGGTAAATGTGCCCCCTTGAGATCATGCCCGTAATAAGTGACCAACTGTTCGATCGGCAGATAAATCTCACCAATCAAAACGCGATCCGGATACGTATCCGTTACACTCCGCATTTCGGCAACAATCGCGTGAACCTCGGGCCGATTGGCGGTGTAGAACGGCAAAAGCCGGTCGTGCGACGAGTCACCCGGAACGTAGCCAGGATTGAGGGGATTGTCTCGAAACTGATCGTCCTTAATGAGCAGCCAGAGTACATCCACCCGAAACCCATCCACGCCGCGATCCAACCAGAACCGTAGCACATCGTACATTGCCCGCTTCACCGCCGGATTTCGCCAATTGAGGTCCGGCTGTTCCTTCAAAAACGAGTGGTAGTAATATTGATTCGTCCTACCATCCCATTCCCATGCAGGCCCGCCGAAACGGCTAAGCCAATTGTTAGGGCGAGCGCCCTCCTCCCCAGCATCTCTCCAGATGTACCAGTCTCTTTTCGGATTGGCGCGTGAGTTTCGACTTTCAATAAACCAGGGATGCTGGTTGGAAGTGTGGTTGGGAACGAAATCCAGAATGAGTCTGAGCCCTCGCCGATGCGCCTCGGCGACCAATCGGTCGAAGTCCGCAAGGTTCCCGAAGACCCTCGCCACATTGCAATAGTCTGTGACGTCATATCCAAAATCGGCCATGGGCGAAGGATAAATCGGAGAAATCCAGATAGCGTCGATGCCAAGGGTTAAAACATGATCAAGGCGCCGAATAATCCCGGGAATATCGCCGATTCCATCCCCATTGCTATCCTGAAATGAGCGTGGGTAGATTTGATAAATAACGCCACGCTGCCACCACTTTGAATCCTGCATGCGCTCAGGTTCCTAGATTCCCAAACCAATATCGCTCAAGCTAAAATCGATCGGCAAGTAATAAGCCGTAACCTGAGGACTCCTCGTGATCAACGACCTCTGGTACAAAAATGCAATCGTCTATTGCCTGTCCGTCGGAACCTACCTCGACACGAACGCTGATGGAGTCGGCGATTTTCGAGGACTTCTCCGCCGCCTCGACTACCTGCAGGGCCTGGGGGTGACGGCAATCTGGCTGCTTCCGTTCCAGCCCTCGCCGGGTCGCGACGATGGCTACGACGTTTCCGATTATTACGGAGTCGATTCCCGCTACGGCTCGCTGGGAGACTTTGTCGAGTTCACCCAGGGATGTAGACAGCGCGGCCTTCGTGTCCTGATCGATCTTGTCGTGAATCACACGTCAAACCAGCATCCGTGGTTTCAGGAGGCGCGCAAAGATCCGGGGTCCAAATACCGCGATTGGTACGTCTGGTCAAAGAAGAAGCCGCAAAATGCAAACAAAGGTATGGTCTTCCCTGGGGTCCAGAAATCCACATGGGATTACGATGACGCGGCAAAAGCCTGGTATTTCCATAGGTTCTACGATTTTCAGCCCGATCTGAATACTTCAAATACCGAGGTCCAAGCTGAAATTCTAAAAATAATGGGTTTCTGGCTTCAGTTAGGCGTCTCTGGATTTCGCATGGATGCCGTGCCATTCGTCATTTCCACCAAAGGCGCTACTAATCGACGCCCCGCCGAGCACTACGACATGCTTCGCATGTTTAGCGAATTTCTCACCTGGCGCGAAGGCGACGCCGTCATTCTTGCCGAAGCAAACGTACTCCCTTATGTGGATATGAATTACTTCGGCGCTTCCGGCGAGCGCCTGCAAATGATGTTCAACTTCGAGGTGAATCAAAACCTCTTCTACGCGCTTGCCACAGGTGACACTCGTCCCCTCGTCAAAGCCTTGAAGATCACCAAGCCACGTCCAGCCACCGCGCAGTGGGCACAGTTCTTACGAAACCACGATGAACTCGATCTCGGTCGCCTGACGAAGAAGCAGCGCCAGGCAGTCTTCGCCGCGTTCGGTCCTGAACCGAACATGCAGCTATACAAGCGAGGGATTCGCCGCCGACTCGCTCCCATGATGCAAGGCGACCGACGCAGGCTTGAGCTCGCATACAGTCTGATGATGACGCTCCCCGGCACTCCCGTCTTCCGCTACGGAGACGAAATCGCCATGGGCGACAACCTCGATCTGCCTGAACGCAACTGCGCCCGAACACCAATGCAATGGTCCAATGAACCGCAAGCGGGATTCACGGAAAGTGATAAACCTGTAATTCCCGTAGTCACCGAAGGCCCTTACGGTTTCGAGCACGTAAATGTCGCCTCGCAGAAGCGCGACCCCAACTCCCTCATGGACTGGACCGAACGCATGATCCGCATGAGGAAAGAGGTTCCCGAGATCGGCTGGGGCGATTTTTCAATCCTCGGGACAGGGAAACCCGAGGTGCTCGCGCTCCGCTACGATTGGCGCAACAATTCCGTTCTATTCGTACACAATCTCAGTCCCATTCCCACAGAAGTCAAATTTCGGGCTGGCGCGAAAGTGAATGGCCAGCTCGTCAACCTCCTGTCGAACGATCACAGCACTCCCGACGTATCCGGCAAGCATCGCATTTTGCTTGAGCCCTACGGCTACCGCTGGTTCCGCATCGGAGGCCTCGATTATCTGCTAAAGCGCACCGAAAGTTAGGCGTTAGTAAAAATTGGCTCTGAAACAATGAGTGCCTCCAAAAGCTCAATGCCCGAGTTACGGCCCAACCGAAAGTTACGTTTTCACGCGGACTCCGAGAACGTTGTCCAGAAGTCGGCTTGGGGTAAATCCCTAGCGATCTCCCCGAAGCTCGTTTGTGGACCATGACGGGGCGCTGAAACGGCGGCAAGCCGTTCATCTTCCATGAAGGGTTAGGCTTTCGGAACTGCGCTGAAGATTTCGACTAACCGATCTGCGATCAACTTGTCCTCGCCCTCTTTGAGCTGCCAGACAGCAAAGCCGAAGGTATTCGGGTCTCTGGGATGACCATGACGACCGGCATGATCTTCAACCGCAATCGCGTCCGGATCGCGTCCGCGCATGCCACTCGCCCCGGCGCCCATACTACCGATACCGATTGGCCGGGTATCCGCCAATTTCTGCATTACCTCCGGTCCCGTAGTGTTGAGTTTTGACGGATCTATATGCCAAGAGTAATGGGGCGTGACGTTACCGAGAGCTTGAGGATTGAACTCACGAGGCAGGGGCGTCACTCCGAATTTCTTCACCGCATCGGTAATGACCTGTGCGCGCGTCGTCGTACATCCGCATCTCGGCATCGAAGTCCTGATTCACGAAGATCTCAAGAGCTTTGAGCAGGCCAAAAATAGTCTCTTTGCCGACCTTGCAGCAACGGCCGATGCGGTCTTCCTGCGGGCTCATGTTCAGCAGGGAGTAACGGATTAACTCCTCTTTGCCGATCAGTATGCCGGATGCCTGCGGTCCGCGGATGTCCTTGCCCCCGCTAAATGTGACCATATCGAAGCCGATTGCCGGATACTCCCAAAGCCGCTCTTTCGGCGGCACGTCTGCAGCGGCGTCGTTGAAGGTGTAGATGTTATGGGCTTTGGCGATTGCGACGGTCTCAGGGCCGCTAACCTTGCCCTTGTCCGAGAGGATATTGGTGAAGTGTATCGCTACCGTCTTCGGGTTGATGGCGGCAATCATCTCTTCGCGCGTCTCGACTTCGACCAGCTTCGCGCCGGTCTGGCGGATCTGGTGGTCAAACGGATATCGATGGCTCTTTTGGATGATGACTTCGTTCCTGGGAAAACTGCTTACGTCGGGAATGTCTCGCATGCGGGGCTCAAGGTCTTCGGTCATCATGCCGGCATAGCCTACGACCATGGCCGCGGCTGCGCCACCCGTCACGAGACCGGTGTAGCCGACGGGGGATTTGCACAGTTTCGCAATGAACTTACCGGCTGCGATCTCAAGTTCGTCGATCGAAGCACAGTGCTCGTTGCCTCTCCGGATAAGCTCCATGACCTCCGGCTTCATCACTGACCCACCAATGACGGTGAGCGTGCCGTTGATGTTGACGAGAGGTGTGATTCCCAGCTCGGCGTAGATGTCGCCGGTAGAGCCAAGGCCGGTTGTGATAGGGACGATAGGGCTGCCGTCCACTGGCGGCATGGAAGACTTTCGCTTCTTGCCAAAGATGCCCGCGGCGTTCAACTCGGCCGGAGCGAACAGACTTCCCCAAATGGCCCCAAGCGCGGCCAGAAACGATCGGCGATTCCAGCCAAACTTCAAATTCATGCGCAGCGCCCTTTCGACTTCCTTCGCGAATTATCGATCCGCAGTTGGTGTGGGCGGATTGACGACCATCGCGCTGCCGACGATTTCGATTAGCGAATCGCCGGGAATCCATTCGACAGCCATGCATGCGCGGGACGGAGCTTTGCCCGAAGAGAAATAGGTTCCGTAAATTTTATTCAACGCATCGTACTGCGCCTTATGTGCGTCGAAGCGCGCCCGGCCGGTCGGCGCAGGGTGTCTGCAAGAGGTAAACAGAGAAAGACCTGGAGATGGATGATGCTATCCATAGTGCAGCCGGCACGCTCGACCGACTTCTTGAGCGCGTCCATTGTGCGAGTGACGTGTTTCTCGAAGGGGTCAGTCACCAGGATGTGATCCTCCTTGGAATAACCATCATTAGAACCCGTCCCAGAGAAATAGTAGATCCCGTTGAGCGTGTGGTGATCGCCGCTTTGGCGACGAGAAGTATCTTTGGCGGGCGCCTCCGCGGGCGTGCTTCCAACTTTAGGTGTGGCAGCGGGAGCTTGTTGGGCGAAGAGTTTCGGTGCGCCGGCTACAAAAGCCACGATCGTCGCCATCTTGCCAAAGAAATTTCGTCGAGTGTTGATTCTCATAGAATCTCTCCTCCGAATCGTCCGTTTGATGAAAGGGAGGACTCACTGAGAAGTTTAGTCCCTCAGAGCGCCTACCTTGCCCCGCAGCACGGTAATCGAAGCTTTAGGAAGAGTGAAAGTGGTTCCCGGCTCTGCCGCCACGGTAGTGGCCACCGGCGGATTGTCGGGATCAGCATGGCTGTTCAGTCCGTCGTTGATCCAGACATACTGCTCGCTGCCGAAGGTCACAAATGTGACCGGCCCTGAAAACGACGCTCTCGCTTGCTCTTGGAATCCTCAAACACCACGCGCACGCTATGCGGGTTGGTCTCGTCCCGATTCACCAGCATCAACGACCAGTTCCCGTCCGGACGATGCACCGCATAGGAGGTCACCAGCAGCATTGCCCTCGCTGTCCTTGATGTCGGCGGACGACGGATACATGGAATGCACGCCGGCGCGATGCTGCACCCATTCCAGGTTGATCATGTGCGCGGCGAAATAGGGCGAGGTATATCCCTTGATGTCGTAGTGTCTCGTCGGAGACAAAGTTCGACCACGAGGCCCAGCCCAGGCAAGCTGTTCTGGATGCCCTGGGGCTGAATGGGCGAGTGGTAGAAGGCGGCGCCACCTCCCTCGAAGAACGACCCGACATTGTCGGCCAGCCACAGCGCGGCAAAGATCGTGGTCATCGGCCCGGTGAGGCCGGCGGCCAGATGATTCTCCGTCACCATCAGCGGAACGTCTTTGGGGACGCCGTCATCCCTCCACACCTGGAGAATGTGCTTCATCAATTGCGGTTCCGTGTAGAGCGTCTTCCATGTGATGGTGCAGGGCTCGAACGGATAGTGCTCGAACGACACAAAGCAAGGTCGGCCAGGCGGCCGTGCGCCTTCAGATAGTCGACGAACCGGCCCATCCACGACGTCCGGCCCTGCGCGTCCGGCCAGACCGTAATGTCTTCGTTCACGCCTTCGAAAATCGGCCCCCCAGTTTGAGTTTGGGATCGACTTTGTGAATCGCCGTCGCCCATTGCAGGTAAAGCGCGGCGTAGTCTTCCGGCATGGCATGCTTGCCGTCCGGCTCCTCGCCCATTTCGATGTATCCGATGCGGATAGCCGCGCTTCTCGATGTAGGCGATCTGCGCCGCCGCATCGTCGGGCGTGCCGTACAGCATGGTGACCGGAATCATCGCCGGCAGATTGTTGGTGAGTCCGCTGGTGAAGAAAAGATCGAAGCCGCTGTGCTGGTAGCCGCCGCCATCGTTCACGTCCATCGGCTGCGGAATGCCAGGGATCGATGGACGAAACGCAAAATGTGGTTCGCTTCTCGCTGAGATCTTTCGGGACCTCCGAGAAAGTCGCCGCCGCCATCAACGCGTGCCGGCTGCAATTTGCTGAATCGCGTACCCGACGCAGTTGCGAATGTCGCCCGATCCATGCTCGTCGCAGGTGTTCGAGGATTCCGTCATCAGGACGCGCACGAAACGGGTCGAGACCGGCGTATCGGCAAGCTTCAGCGTGCTCGTGCCGCCCTGCGGCCTTGTTCACCACGCCGGACGGAAAAGCCTTCCATTCGCCCTTGGGGCCCGCCGTCGAAGTCGAGCGCATCTCCTGCTCCCACCCAATACTCCACCTGATATTTCGTGGCGTACGGGCTCGCCCATGCGATGCGCACCGCATTCACCGGCTTTTCGGCTTTCAAATCGACAACCACCCATTGCGGATGAAGCGCGTCGCTCTCGCCGGTAAACTTGCTGGTGAGGTACGGATTGCTTTTCCAGTAGCGAAAGATTCGGACCCTGCACCGGCCGGTCGCCGCTGGTCGCAGAACCCGCGGTGCGGCAGCGCATAAGCCAGGATGTATCGCGTCGGTTCCTTCAGCTCCGTGCTGCCGGTGAAGTATCCGCTGCGGTGCGCCGCGTCGCTCCAGGTTCCGTTCTCCGTCCAGTGCCATGCCGCCATGCGCAGCTCGGTGTTGTTGCGATAAGTGATCGGGCCCCATCCCGGCGGAGAGCGATTCCTGGATGATATGCGGCGAGTAAACCTTGTCGATGTCGCGGCGGGACAGCACATCGATCGAACTGCCCAATGCGCTGTCGGGATCGAACGAATTGATGGCGTGGCCCGGTGTCGCGTCGACACGAACGATCGACGACCGCCCTTCAGGGCTGTCTGTAATGGATTGCGCATCGGCCGTTCCGCTCGGCGTCACTGAAGGTAAGACAATGTAACGATCGCGGTCCAGTTCAGTAACTTTCGAGCGCCGACACTGCTCCAACTGGCTCTCCGGTGTGCACTTCTTACTGCATCCACCATCACCGCCTCCATGCATTGCAACCTCATCGCGCGCTCAATCTAACCAATGTAAAGAGCTCAACGCAACCAGTGTTTTCAGGACGCGAAAACGTGATCATTGGTCAGCGAGGGCGCCCAACGCCTCGATGGCCACCATAGCGGAAGTCGCATGGTTCTCGGACGTGCTATGACCACCTCGCCGGTGTGCTTGCGATTGCCATGCGAAACGAACTGCTGAGGAGAGATGCGCTCCGCCATCGGAAGGACGGATTCATCGTGACACCCTCGGGCAGACGCCTTCTGCACACTCTTGACATCGATGCCGACTCACTGGGTGCGCTAAGACGTTCCTTCGCTCACAAGTGCCTGGACTGGACAGAGCGACACCACCACATCGGAGGCGCCGTCGGAGCTGCCTTGCTTTCCCGCTTTATTGAGATGAGGTGGCTGGTTCGGATGCGCGACAGCCGCGCCGTTCGCCTGACGCACACTGGAGAATGTGGAGTTGAGCGTGTTTTCAGCATCCGATGCACTGCACTTCACGCTCAGCCCGCAATGGCCCTGAGTGACAGGTAAACCAGACGTTGAGAAGGGCCATAAGTCGGCTTCGAGGAAATCGCCATGAATTCCTTGTTAAGAGTCCTGGCGTTTGTCGCGAGCCGAGGGCGCAAGTCGGTGGCGAGAGCAGCGGGTCCTATGTAGCTTTCTACCGGCGGCGTTATACTCTGCCGACTCTCAAGCGTGGTGTGGAGGAGGCAAGTATGCGCAAGCGGCTGGGATTGATTCTTCTGAGTTGCGTTCTGTGCGTGGCGGCCACGGCACAACAATCGGTGCTCACTGTGGGAACCGCGACAGCAGTCACCGGGCAGACCGCTACCGGATTCATCGAAGTGTCGGCGGGCAGCGACGTGGGCACGAACATCCCGGTTGCGGTAATTCGCGGCCCGAAGCCGGGGCCGACGCTCGCCCTGGTGGCCGGCGCGCATGGCACCGAGTACGCGTCCATCATTGCGCTCGAAAAGCTTATACAGGAACTCAATCCCGCGGAGATGTCCGGGACGGTCATCATCGTCCCATTGGTGAACATCGCGTCATTTGAGCAGAAGGTGCCGCATGTGAACCCGGTGGACGGTAAGAGTATGAACCGCTTCTATCCGGGCAATCCCAACGGAACACAGACCGAGCGCGCGTTGTGGGCGATGACGAAGCAGGTCGTGGAAAAATCCGACTACCTGATTGACCTGCACGGCGGCGATCTCGATGAAAGCCTGCGGCCGTATTCCTACTGGGCGCCGACCGGTAACGCCCAGCAGGATGCCGTTTCGCGCGCCATGGTGCTGGCCTTCGGGCTCGACACGATCATCCACTCAACCGATCGCCCCCGCGACCCGAACGCCGCTCGCTATCTGGAAACCAATGCCAGCCTGCGGGGGAAGCCGTCCCTCACGGCTGAGGCTGGCCATGCTGGCACCGTAGAACCGGAAGACGTGACGGCCCTGATCAACGGCTGCCTGAACGTGATGCGCTATCTGAAGATCTTGCCGGGCAGTGCGCCTCCGGTGCAGAACCCAGTGTGGATCGAGCGCATAGCCAGCGTCACTAGCGAAACCTTCGGCGTTTTTTATCCCACTGTGAAGCGCGGTTGGTACGTACAACAAGGCACGAAAATCGGCTACGTCACCGATCTGTTCGGCAAGACGGTGTGGGAAGCGCGTGCGCCGTCGAGCGGCGTGGTCCTGTATGTCTGCGCTGTACCCTCGATGAAGAAGGGTGAGACGGTAGCCAACATCGGCGTGGTCGCCGGCAAGGCGCCATAGCGGGCGGCTAGTGGTTTCTGCGATGCGGCCACGCTTCACTTACATGGGTCTCGGGGAACAAGACCGCAGAGCGAGGGTGGGCGTTGGCCGTTTAGCGGACCTGCTTCTTGATTACTTGTTTCTCACGATCCAGCACCATTTGGTCGAAGGCGTGGGGCAGCGACTCGCAGCGGGAGTAGGGGCCGGGCTTATAGGCACGAGATTTTATTCCGGCCTGCGAAAGCTCTGAGATGCCCCAGTCTTCACGGTTGGTGATGTCCCAGAATTCAACCGCATCATCAGCTTCGAAGTCAGGCTTGGCCATTTCGTCAGGGTGAAAATGCCATTCGCAGATAACGTCAGTACGATCCACGGCGCGCGGCCAGAGCGTGTGGGTCATCATGTAATCCGGATGGAGGCTGAGCAGCAGATTAGGAAAAATCGCGTAGTAATAGACTCTGTCTCGCTCCTCTGCGTTGAGTCCGGGAAGGTAGTTGCGCCGCAGCTTGCCATCTTTGCTCATGGTCCTGGCGCCGCCCTGAAACTCCATTGAGCCGCCGATGTATCCACGATGGGGATGGTCGTTTTCTCCGGAGAGGTAATCGGTGATGGCACTGAGCGCCGGATGAAGAATGGGACAGTGCAGGCACTCGTTGTAGTTCACCATGATCAGCTTCCAGTTAGCCTTCACCTCATACGCGATGCGCCGATGGGTGCGCAGACCAGCCATTTGCCAATTCTGGAATTTCTGAGTCAGATCCTCTAGTTGACTGGCCAGCGGGGCGGGCTCCGAGCCAAGATTGATAAAGATGTGTCCGTCCCAGACGTCGGAATGCACGCGATTGAGGGGATAGTCTTCGCGGCAGAAGCCGTCATGTACGTGGGGGGCGCCGATGAGACTTCCGTCGAGTCCGTAGGTCCAACCGTGATAGCCGCACTGGATCCGTCCGGGGAAATGCCCTTCGGCGCTGGCACAGATCCGGGTGCCGCGATGCCGGCAGACGTTGAAAAACGCGCGCAACGAGTTACTGCCATCACGAGTAATGATGATGCTTTCACCCGCAACCTCTCGCAGAAAAAAGTCGCCTGGTGTCGGGACTTGATCTGCGCGCCCGGCGCAGATCCAGGTCTGGCAGTAGAAGCGTTCGACTTCGTCGCGGAAGAGATCGGGATCTGTGTAGTAGCGGGCCGGTAGAGTTGTCGCAACGGATTGGGCGTTAGAACTCGGCACTCGGCACCTGGGATGCAATCCGGCAGCAGTGGGCATTCGATTCACTGGGATCGCAGCGTAAGGATTTTACACAACTTCCTGTCGAGCAGGAGGAAATGGCGGCGGACTTGCCGCCACATCTGCACCCTGTTAGTCTCAACGCCCGATGAAACTCTGGGCCTTGGTCCTGATTCCTGCAGTTTCCATTGTCATATCTGGGCAGGACGCCCCGAACTCCGAGACGCATTTTGTTCTGGAGAAAGACGTCCCCGTGCCCATGCGTGACGGTGTGGTTCTTCGCGCCGACGTAATGCGGCCACCCGAGGCCGACAAATTCCCCGTCCTGGTGTATCGGACGCCCTACGGGAAGGATGCCGCGCAGCAGCAGTACACGACTTTCAAGCATGCCGTCGAGCGTGGCTATGCCGTCGTAATCCAGGACGTTCGTGGACGGCACCACTCGGATGGAGATTTCCGTCCCTACGAAAATGAAGGACCAGACGGCTACGACACGATCGAGTGGGCCGCCGCACAGCCTTGGTCGAATGGCAACGTGGGAACTTTCGGCCTTTCGTATCCCGGAGCGGTGCAGTGGCTCGCCGCGGTTCAGAACCCTCCTCACTTGCGCGCCATGATACCGGCCATGACATTCTCGACGCCGCAGAATTTCTTCTTCGCCGGCGGAACGTGGGACATGTCATGGATCGACTGGATCTGGGACAACATTGCCTGGGATACCCGCGCGAAAAAGAACCTGCCCGGCCCGCGCACTTACCGAGAAGCCCTCGCTGCCTGGAAGGAAGAAGGGCCGAAGATGTTGAATACCCTGCCCCTGCTTGATGTGAAGCCTCTGCAGCAAGCCGCCCCGTATTATTTCGACTGGTTACAGCATCCGCCGGAGGATCCGTGGTGGAACTGGAGCGAACTGCGAGACAAGTACCCTCGCACGCACGCAGCGGTTCTTAACCTTTCGGCGTGGTACGACGACAACTATGGCCCGGAAGGCGCAACTACGAACTTTGCAGGACTGCTCCAGGCCAGGAAGGGCGACAACGACCCTCGCACTCACCTGCTGCTTGGACCGTGGGTTCATGGCGTGGACAATACCGCAAGAACGCGATCCGGAGAGCGTGAGTTCGGCCCGAACGCGGCAATCGACTACGACGAGGTTGTGCTGCGCTGGATGGATCACTACCTGAAGCACATAAACAACGGCGTCGACCACGAAAAGCCAGTGCGTTACTTCGTAATGGGGCGCAACCAGTGGCGCGACGCGGACCAGTGGCCGCCGACAGCGAGAGAAACATCGGCTTTCCTCGCTCCCGCGAGCGACGGTTCAAGTGCAGGTCGACTACAAACCACGCCTTTCGACAACCCGGACAGTTTCAGCGAATTCGTATCCGATCCGGCAACTCCCGTCGTGAACACGTACGAGTCCTCCGGCGCCCATGACTATCGCAAGCTGGCTAATCGCGCTGACGTTTTGACCTTCGATTCTGCTCTGCTGCAGGAAGATACCGAAATAACGGGGCCGATTACGGCCCGCATCTTTGTTTCCTGCGACTGCCGCGATTTCGATCTTTGGACCCGTCTTCTGGACGTCTCCCCGGATGGAACGGCGATGAACCTGATGAGTCCGGGCCTCGATGTCCTGCGCGCAAGCTATCGCGACCTCAGCCGGGGCCGGCAGTTATTATCCCCCGGAACAATCTACGAACTGAAGTTGGAGAACCTGATCACCAGCAACGTGTTTCTTCAGGGACACCGGATCCGCCTGCAGATCTCCGCAAGCTTCACCCCGAACTTTTCGCGCAACCTACAGAGTGGAAAATCGGAGGTGAACAGTGTCGAGATGAAAAAGGCGCACATTCGCGTATTTCACGACGCAAAGCACCTCTCGCAGGTAGTGCTGCCCATTATCCCGGTTGTCAGGTAAATTGCTGATTCGGTTTGGGACGGTATAATCGGCCACGCGCAGGAATTTCATACCAGCTACTGGGGACATCTCGGCTTCTGAACTTGACGCGGAATTTGATCTTGCCGGGATATGCCGGGTACCCAAACACGGAGGCGGCCAGTTTGTTTCCCTCATCGACTGCTCCCAGACTCGGTTTCATCGCATGGTATTGGTGACGCTCTATGCCACGGGGGTACGGCGCGCCGAGTTGGCTCGCTTGCAAATTCCCGATATCGACAGCCGACGCATGGTGATCCACATCCGCGGCGGGAAGGGTCGTCAGGACCGAGACGTCATGCTCAGCCCCACGCTGCTGGAAGGTTTGCGCGAGTACTCCAATCATCCCATCACTCCCCGAGCAGTGTGGTATGCGTGCCAACGTGCTGCCCACCGGGCGGGCCTTCAGAACCGGGTTCATCCCCACACCCTGCGCCACTGTTTTGCTACTCACTTACTGGAAAACAGCGCTGACCTATCGCACCATTCAACTACTCCTGGGACATCGCGATCTGAAAGAAACCACGATCTATCTCCATCTCTCGCGACGGCATCTCAACGCCACCGCGAGTCCTCTGGACGCGCTCAAGCTGAAAGAGAATGTACCGCAGAGCAAACAAAAATGGACCGGCCGCCACTCGAGGTGGCGGATCAAGCCTTGGCGCGAAAGCGTGCTCGAAAGAAGATTCGCAAAGAATCAGATTGAGTGATGGCCGCTGCTGCCGAGCAGCGGCCCTCACGGCTACTTTTCGATGTCGAAATAAATTTTGGCTGTAGTGCGGTATTTGACGATCTTCTTCCCGTCAAGTTCCATCTCTAATTCCGCCACCCGTGCCCACTTCATGCCCCGAACCGTCTTTGCAGCCTCGGCCACTGCGTTTTCCGCCGCCTTTGCAAAGCTCTCTTTAGAAGTTCCGACCACGTCAATGATCTTCTGCGTCATTACGGCCTCCTTTGATTTCTGACCTTTGGATTCTACTGCTGGTGTGCGCTGACACTACCTGAGCAACACACGCGCTCCTAAAGCGTGGCTTTCGCGATGATCTTCGGAAAGGCCGAAATACTGGGACCCTCACTACTGTGCGCTGATGGTAGGACGAGCAGATAAGGTCTGACTGATCAAATTTGCACAGTCGTGCAAATCAGGGTACGGGGAACCAGTATTGGCACAAACACTATGCAACTTGCACGGACAACAACTCGGGGCTGTACCGGGAGTTTCCGAGTGATTCGATAGCGTCTTCGGCCGTGAGCCTGCCCATGAGCAATGCAAGCTTGGATTGGTTGTCATGTGGATGGGAGTGGGATCAACCCGCTGAACCTATTCGGCGGCGCGGCCGCCTCGGTTCAGTTTTTACAACAAGTTTGATGGTTTTCATTTCTTATGTCCTTTCGGACAAAACGTGAATAGAGGGCGGTTCATTTCTTTGAAGTCGAGTACACGACGGAAAGCGGCTTGCCACACTCCAAGCAACGCGCCTTTAATCGAGACGTGATCAATCCGCAGGACGGGCATATCCTTTGTGATTGAAACCCAGCTAACTGCGGTTTCAGCCTGCGCATCCAGCGGAGCAGCAGGATCGTGAAGAGCATGATGAGCAGACCGAGAAAAATATTGGTTGCGCTCATAAAAGCGACCTTTCTTTTGCGAGTTCCGGGTTCTACCGCGTAGGAACGTTCCGATCTGGTTGGCTCTTGGGCTACAGCCTGCTGTGCTTCAGATCGGCTTCGGGCCTTTTGCAACGACCAGCACAGCCAATGCGGTTGCTGTATTGCGAACGCTTCCCGCAATCGTCAAGAGTGCTTCCGTTATGGGCGCATGCTGTTCCGCCAGTCCCTCAAGCCGCGTGCTGACACTGTGAAGTTGATCGACTTCGCGCAAGATCGCTGCAAAAGGCATGGGCAGACCGCTTTCGCTGAAAAGCCTAAGGTGGGAGAACTTCAGATGGACTGGCTTAGGTCAGAGGACCTGAAAGAGGAGAAGGACGTAACCGCCCCAGCCTTTATTGTAGCAGGTACGAGCGATCAAAATTGACCTGTATTTGGCTCGGACTCATAGAATCATGGGTAGGATGGGTAAAAGAGAAGCAACAAAGCAATCCCCTAAAGCTATCCTCGCCGAAGTTATCAAGGAAATGGCGAAGCCGAAAGTAGTTAAGTCTGCAAGAATTGGGTTCCTCCTGCTGGAGCGACGTTCTAGTCGAGCAGGACCACATTGAGAAGTGAACTGTGGACTTCAAGCTCACCGTTATAGCGCACGAAGCCCAGCTTCCGAAACCTGTTCATGAAAAAATTGACTCGCGAGCGGGTCGTGCCCACCATCTCTGCGAGCGTCTCCTGACTGATTTTGGGAATCGCAACTTCGGGCTTTCCGTCTTTGCCGAACTGAGCCAGCAGGAGAAGAACGCGAGCAAGGCGTTTCTCGCTCGAATTGAAAAGCTGATCAACCAAATCTTCCTCGTATCTGATATTCCGCGTCAGCAGATATGTCACGAACATATCTGAGAACGCACGTTCCCGGTGAATCACATCCATCATGGACTTCTTATCAATGCGCATCACCGTGCAATCGATCATTGCGGTTGCCGAGCACATGCGGCGGGGCTGTCCTGTGAGGCAACCCTCCCCGAAGAAATCACCCTCGTTCAAAATGCCTATTGTGGCTTCCTTCCCGCGGCTCGACAGAACTGTGAGTTTTATCTTTCCCTTCTGGATATAAAAGACTGAATCGGCCGAGTCACCCTGAGCAAAGATTGTCTGCTTTTTGGGGGCGGCCGCGATTGTCCTGCCACCGTCGATAGTCGAAAGGAAGGTCCCGAGGTCGAATTTGATGCGTTTCTTGGACGCTGCCACGGGTGTCATGGTTGACGCCTCCCAAATGCTCAATGATGCCCACGAACCCTCAGCGTGCGAAAAGTCAATTATGCGATTCGAGGTTCGGTACGTCAACTCCGACATGCTTCAGGTATTACGAAAACGGAATAAACTGCGTCGTCGGAGTTTGCGATGCCGGAGCCAGCAAGGAATTGCACGCGGTTACGGCCAAGGCGTGGCGTACCATTGGGCATGCACCGAATGAATCCCGAATACTTGGCCCCCGCCCCATCTGATCTCTCGTTACCCGCCAATATTCTCCTGAGGGACGAGCCAGATGATGAGGAAGACGACGAAGAGAAGCATGATCGGGACGAAAAAGATGACGACTCGGACGAGGGCTATTCGGAGTAAACGCCTTCGGGCTCTCAACCGTTAAGGCAGGACAGTCCGCTTGGACCCCATCATATCCATCCTTGACTAGAGCGTAACCGTATCGCCCAACTGAGTCTGAGCAAAACTGCAGTACGAGTCACTAGAGGGTGCCCGCAGTCTAGCGCACGCTCCACTACCGCATCGGCGGCGACCGCCGAGTTTGTTCTCAGCCCTCGCCGTCGAAAAGTGAGCAATTCTGAACAGTTCGGTTGTCTTTTTGCGATGTATTCTTCGGGTTGAAAAGGCGGTCCGCCAGCGAAGAGCGGATAGTCCTTGGTGGGCGGGCATGGGTTAGTGGCGACGTTCGGACCCTCAAGTCCGCCCCGATCACTCTGGCGCGTTGGTCAACACCAGCATGAGGCAGACACATTCATGGCAATGGTGCACGCCGCCCTCCGAAAACAGACCTTGAAGAATTGGAAAGCACAAGATTGGGTCGAACATGCTTCATTCGGCTTAGGGCAAGTCAGCGAGAGTCGAGAGGACAAACTCGACATTGAGTTTGTGAGCAGCGGCAGGAAAACGATCTTGAAATCAACGGAACTGAGACCAGCCGCATCCCCAAGCCCGGATTTCAAGTTCCCAAGTGTCAAGGCCAAATCTCGGAGTCCACGGATCAAGGTGTAACGTCTGATTCCACGTTCCCGCAAAGTATTTGGTCGTTTCCTACAACTGAGCCGCTGATTGTTCCACTTGGCGGACTCGGACGAAGATCGAATGAATCCTGCACGATGAACTTGCTGCCACCGGTAACGGGCAGGTTTCCGCCGCAGTTGATGGGCTGGAAGTGCAGGTAGGCGGTTTTATATATGGCTCCAGTTTCGTCGGTTAACGTAGCCGTGACGGTGACCTGGGTGCCGGCCTGGAGTCGTAGGCCATTTGAAGAGAGAACTGAACAGAGCACAGCAAGAAGTCCAACGGTTTACTGCCGCGCTCGCCGCTTTGGGAAGCTCGGGCTCGAACGGGCATCGTACATTGTCAGCGGCGGCTCGCCAAGCGGATCAGACTCGCACAGAAAAAGAGGTGGGCAAAGGCTCGGAATGGATCGAAGCCAACGGCGGCAACTGCTTCGACTCCTGTGAAGCGCACCATGTCGGCATCATCCCGCAGGAAGATCGCGGCGGCACAGCGGGCGCGGTGGGCGAGGGTCCGGGCGGCGAAGAAGAAGGCGGCTTAGAGCCAGCGGAGCCAATCACTCGCATCGTTCTGGATAGCTACTCTTCAGAAGAGTATCGGCAGCTTTGCTGCCTTTGGTCGATGCTGTCTGTAAAAGCATGTGCGCCTGCTCACAGCTTTGAGGAACCGACTTTCCCTGCAGGTAAAGGTTGGCTAGTGCGACCTCCGCGCTAACATTCCCTCGCTTGACCGCCTTCCACAACTCGACAGGATCATCCTCTTTCGCTATGTCGGGTGTCTGGGCGGTTTCCATTTTTGCCGGGATGACATGCTGAACTCGTCTGACCGGATTGCGGGCGATGTGTCGTTGATCAGCGTTTCTTACCTTGGGCTGCGCCGATGTGGCCGTAAGGTCGGCTGCTGATCCGGATTCTTTGGCAAGGTTGCGTTTGTGAACTTCGTAAAAAACCGATGAAACCACCATGAGTACTATCGAGACAACAACGATGGGGATCAATCTCCTGAGCCGCGAACGGGAAGGTCTTGGTTGACTATTGAGACTCGACTGGCAGGTTTGGTGATTGGTTCTGAATTCGTTAGGAACGGGTGAGGGCGGCTGAATGGGTTCAACGGCTGGTGCGGCGGTCCCGCACATTGGGCAAATTGCTCTACTCCGAGGATAGCGATATTCACAGGAAGCGCAGGTGATGGGTTCGTCGCTTACAGGGTTAGACACGTTCATTCTCCTCGGGGCGGGAGTTTTGGTCGTCGTGGCAACTAGATTGTAGTCAGCCCGGTGGAAGAGTACCCGTAACGGAAGTAATGTCTGGGGGAGCCGGACGACGAGAAAGTGAGAAGACTTGAAGGGGTGGATTTTCGGTCAAAAGGCGTCATTCTAGGCGCTACACCACGCTCACCATAACCCTTCGGACTGGCCCCAAAGCCCCGCAACATGGATTGAAACGCAGGAACCGCCCCAAGCCCCTCCCGGCAGCCAAATCGCTGCAGAATCGCTTACAGGCTCTTCGGCGTCCTGCAAGAATACCAATGCCCCAAACACGTTCATGGCTAGCTTCTTCGATACCAGTTTCCCATACTCATGCAGCAACCGTATTCGCCTTGAGATAGTCCTCGATCTCGAGAACCTCATCCGGACTCAGACGGAATTCTGCCGAGCACACGATCTGATTTGCCTGCTCGGCAGAACGCATACCCACAATCGCTCCGGTGACGACTGGATCACGCAACGTCCAGGCAATCGCAACCTCGCCGGGTGTTCGGTTGTGACGCTCAGCGATCCCGCGTAGCACTTCCACCACGCCTAGGTTGCGACTCAGCAGCGGTTCCTTAAAGCTGGCGGTTCTCGGGCGAAAGTCGTCTGGCGGCAGCGACGCGATGCGTTCGCGGGTCATTTTGCCGGTCAGCAGTCCCGACTTCATTGGGGAGTACACGATGACGCCGATCTGTCGCTCACGACAAAATGGCAGAACGTCCTTCTCGATGTCACGGGTCACGATGTTGTAGTTCGGCTGCAGCGAGGTGATGGGTGCGATCCTCTCGACTCGCTTCATCTGGGCGATATTGAAGTTCGATACGCCAATGTAACGAACTTTGCCTTCCTTTTGGAGTTGGGCCAACGTCTGCCAACCCTCTTCCATCTCGGGCTCTGGATCGGGCCAGTGGATCTGGTAGAGATCGATCACATCTACCCTCAGCCGGCGCAAGCTTGCCTCCAACTCGTGGCGTACCGAGGCGGCTTTCAGGCTGTGCCCAATCTCGCGCTGGTCATTCCACACCAGGCTGCACTTGGTAAAGACGTAAGGACGGCGTGCGCGTCCCGCGATCGCTTTGCCGACGACCTCCTCTGAGTGCCCCAATCCGTAGACGGCCGCCGTATCGATCCAGTTGACGCCCGCATCGAGCGCCGCGTGAATCGCTGCAATTGATTCCTTGTCCTCCTGCCGTCCCCAGGAGAACGCCCAGTCGGCGCCCCCCATCGCCCATGCGCCAATACCGATGGGAGTGATTTCTAAATCGGAGTTGCCTAGATGTCGAGTCTGCATAGGTTTTCTTGGATGATTTTAAACGCAGAAGACGCTCTGCGCTGCTCTTGCCCCGTCGTTCCTCCCTGAAGCACGCAAACTGTCTTTCGCCGACAGCGGCGGGCTCTTCGCTTTTACTTCAGAAGTATCTGAAGAAAGCTGCGATGCCAGGAATCAAGAACATCGCCCTCGGTTATTCAAACCTGGGCATCAACGTCAGCTACGGAAAATTCGACGCAAAGCATCTTTGTTCCCGCGGGGGAGCAATCGACGATCAGTGGAAGCACAGTTACTGCTTCCATTTGCCATCGAATCACTGAAACAGGAAAACATTGAGATCGAGTTGGTAGAAAAGAAGCCAAATCGAATCGCGATGAATGTCAGTATTCGCTCTGCTAGCTGAGTTCGTCCCATGCCGCAGAGTGGCGGAGACGCATCGGCTGGTCTCTCCGCGCAGGTAACGCTATTTACAGGGTGGCCAAACCTGCTCCTGCTCGCATAGTGCGATAGGTTGCGCCTTGGCCCTCTCACGAGCCGCGTCTGCCGTAGTGTAATCCTTCCTTGTAGTGCGCCCGTCGCGATAAAGTAGGCTACGGTGCAAATCGAAAAATCAACTATGTCGCACGATCCACATTTTCGGTCGTTCGACGCAAGTTGCAAAAGATGTCTATAACATCGTCTATCGACGAGACATGCAGCACAGACGTCAGCCTGGTTCGCATCAGCATTTCCAGCGCCAGGCTGGAAGGATTCACAAGCTTCAGTTGGATGCCGGAGGAGAGAGTCCACTTATGCAGAAAGACCAGCAGTCCTAGACCCCCGGCGTCGAGCATTTCCACCTCGGACAGGTCTAGTACGACGACTCGCTGCCGCGACAAGCGGGTCACCGCGTCTTTCAGAAGGTGGAGTGCTTCACCGCGCACCAGTCTTCCACAGCATTGCAGCACGGCCACGTCACTTGTTCGCTCCATCTTGATGTGTAACGACATAAAATCTCCTGCGGGCTTCCGGGTTAACTTCTTGCCGGGTCGAGGTGGCTCCTCACCCATATATTTCTTAGACGAATGAAAGCGGTAATTTTCGACAACTTTGGGCGAAATATTTTTCGTCTTCATCACAGCGATTCATTGCTCACCTTGGCACGGACCTTTTCGGCTGCGGTTACAGTAACGCATCATCAATGCCTTGCTGGCACTGTGCCAGTGCAGATGATCACGGCTCGCGAATGACAATTGTCATTTCGGGCAGCTTCCAGCGATGCTGTTCATTGCAATATTCGGAGCAGCACCGTTATGCGTCCCGTGGCTCTGGGCCGGAAGAGCTGGATACACATCGGCAGTCTAGAGGTGCGAAAGATCGCGGCGATTCTCTCGGTGGCGTTTGATCGGCATCGGGGCGGCGGTCATCCGCCGACCCCTGCCACAGCACCGTGCGTACGGGTCCGTATCCGGCGGTTTGAGTTGGTTGCGCTAGCATCCATCGATCAACGTTGGAAGTCCGAGCGATTTGAAGTGAGCATTTGGAAAGCCCAATAGAGAGGGCTTTGGCCGGGGCCAGATACCAGTGGCCGAGTCCGCTGCCAGCCGTGTTGTTGGCCAGTCGCGGGGACCCCCAGTTCAAGGAGAGCCGCTCGGCGACGGCGTGGTGTTTTCCATTGCTGCGGCGGGACCTAGGGCCTTGGTGATAAACGTCCCCTGTGGCAGGTATTCTGTTTCGCAGCGCCCGAGCATAACCAAGTGAGGCGCTAGGTTGGACAACCCAGAACGTCGTAGGCTATCCTCGCGAAGATGCTCAAGCTTTTAGGCGTCATTTCCGTCTGTTTTTCCGTCCTCGCCGCTGTAGCAGCGCCGCAGTCTGCTCCAAGTGCTGCCGACCGGAGCGCCATCGCTCGTGCACGAAACATGTACTACAGCTTGCAACGTCAAGGCGTGCGAGAACTGCGGTGCGATGCCCACCCCGACTGGCCGCAGATTCTGGCAAGCATGCTCGGACCGGGTGCAGATGCCAAAGCACGCGCTTTGCCCTATCTGTCAAAAACCAAGTTTAGCGTCGTGATGACGGAGTCGAGCACAGATGTCACGGTTGAGCGAACGGACGAACAACCTCCGGCAGGTCTCGCCAACCTCGGGAAGTTGGTCGAATTGGTGCGGGTCAGTATCCAACAGCCTCTTGATGACTGGCGGATGTTTACATTCAAACCACTGATTCCTGAGTCAGAAGGAGACTACCGTCTTGAGCATCGGAGTGGTACATACAAAATTACTCCGAATGGCGTCAATGACGGGCAAATTGAATTGGACGAGAATTGGATCATCCGGGAGATCAGGAGGACGGAGCCGGTGCACGTCACAATATCGATGCAACCGCAGTATGCTAAAAATCCGGACGGGCTATTGCTGTCCAGTCTCGACGAACGGAATATCGATGAACCTGCGCAGCAGATACAGATGACCTTTGAGTATCTCGAACAGGAAGGTGTGCATTTGCCGGCAGCGTTCGGTTCCAAAAGCCAAGATCCCGGCGGCTGCCGTCAACATCCCTGTAAAATTCGACCACTATCAAATAGGAAGGCCCTAACAACCCACGCACCGTGCCCGCGCGAGGCTTATTTTGGAGTAAACCGCTCACGACTTTGCCAAGGCTATACAAGTTGCCTTCATGTGCAGTTACTGCTGTCATGCCCGCCAAGATGAGGTTTCTGACCTCTGGGATTCTGACTACGGACACCGAAATGACAACATCGTTGCTCAGGTACCCATGCTAGAATCGCCGACAAGTTAAAAGTACTCGTGATCCTGACAGGGAGGTTGCAACCCTGGAGAACAACTGCGAAAACGGGGGTCTTTCGCGAAGCCAACCGATCGCGAAAGCCGACGTTGCAGGCGACAGCGGGGTCCACAGAGCTCTACGTCAGGGCGAATCCCGTCGTCACTCGCTGCGTGGCCGGGGAGACGCTCGTTCTTCCAGTGAGGGGGGACATCGGCGACTTGGCGTGCTTTTACAGCCTCAATGGCACGGGAACAGCGATCTGGGAAGCTCTGGAGAAGCCCAAGAGCTTCAAAGACCTCTGTGATGTGATCGATGGCAGGTATGACATAGGCAGAGAGAAGGCGGAAGAAGACGTTGCGCTTTTCGTGCGCGACATCTGTTCGCTTGGCTTGGCGAAAGTCGTGGTCGACTCCGAAAACGGGTCTGGAACGGCGAACCAGAGATAGCGCCGACAACCATACCGCTCGCCTGTAGGCAGGGCGAGTTTCGGTTTTCTAAGCCACGCAGTTGCAAGCAAGGGGACGGTCATGGAAGCACGAACGTACGGGGAATTCAGCCGCTCGGTTCATGGCCACTATTCTGGCCAGCGCGCACCACTGAGTGTCTCGATCGAAGTGACCCGCCGGTGCCCTTTGGATTGTCTGCACTGCTATAACAACTTGGCGATGGCCGACCAAGAAGCTCGCAGCCGAGAGCTGAATAAAGAGGAACACTTTCGGTTGTTGGACGATCTAGCGGATCTGGGTTGCTTGTGGCTTCTCTACACCGGAGGAGAGATTTTTGCGCGCAAGGATTTCCTGGAAATCTACACGTATGCGAAGCAAAAAGGGTTCCTGATAACTCTATTCACCAATGGAACATTGATCACGGAACGCGTCGCGGATTACCTTCAACGATGGCCCCCCTTTGCGATTGAAATTACGCTGTATGGCCGTACGAAGGAAACCTACGAAGCTCTAACCGGAATTGAAGACAGCTACGAGCGCTGTCTGCGTGGAGTGGTCCTGCTGCGGGATCGTGGGCTGCCACTGAAGCTGAAGACAGTTCCGACGACCGTCAACAAGCACGAAGTCGTCGCGATGAAGGACTTCGCAGAGCAGGAGTTGCATCTCGATTTCCAGTTCGATTCGCTCATCAACCCGCGCATTGATTGCTCCCAGAGTCCTCTTGCGGTTCGGCTATCGCCTGAGGAAGTGGTCCTTCTCGATCTGCACTGGCCGAAACTCGCGGCCGAGCGCCGGGAAGCGGCGCAGCGGGATTTGAAGCTATCCTCCGCGTCGGGACAAAGCGACACGGTGTATTCCTGCGGTGGGGGCATCAATTCCTTCGCCCTCGATCCCTACGGGCATATGAGCATTTGCGTGCTGTCCCATCAGGATACGTACGACATCCGCTCGGGATCGGTGAAGGAAGGCTGGGAGCTATTTCTCCGGAAGGTACGTGCCCGGGAGCGGAGGCGAATTTCCAAATGTGTGAAATGCCGAATTCGCTCGCTGTGCAGCATGTGTCCCGCCAATGGCGAACTGGAAAATGGTGACGCGGAATCGCCAGTCGACTTCCTCTGTGAAGTCGCACACTTGCGCGCGATGGCATTGGGTCTCAATGTGCCGGGGCACGGAGAATGCGATTTCTGCTCGGGTGGCCGACGCTATGACTCGGTTAAGGAATCGGCACACAGAATCGCGTCGAAAGAAATCAATGTGAGCGAATGGACCAGCCCCAAGATTTTGCTGCCTATCCTGAATAACTCGTCCGCGCCTTCCTACGGAGGTTGCGGCGGATGTGGAGGGCGGTCGTAGTCGTGATGGAGGAGGATTGATGTTGGAAAAGGGAACTCCTGAGAAGAAGGAACCATACGAACCGCCGCGAGTCACAGTCATCAGCTTGCGTCCCGAGGAAGCTGTGCTGGGAGCATGCAAGAACGTGTCGTCGGCGGGGCCAATTGCCTCGTCGTGTACAGCGGTGGGCCCATGCATGAGTCCCGGATCCTGATACGGAGAAGTATGGAACTCTGCGAGGGCGGCGCGGGAATGTACGCTGAAACATCCGGTGTGTCGAGTGCGCATCCGGTTGGCATGTGTCGTTCCTGTGTCCGAATCGGGAACGTGTCGATCGGTCTCAGGGCGGATTCCGCAGACGATATCGAACTAACCCGCGAAATGAAACGATTCCGGACTCCTCACACGGACTGCGATATCGACATAAGCGTTCAGTGGACGGATCGGTTACAAAGGAGGGGTGGCAAAAAGCTTTTTGACTCTAGATCGGTCTGGGTATTGCATGAAGAGGATGATGGCTTTGTCTTCGACCTTTCCACGCCAGTATTGGGCGACCAGCCTTATAAGCGGCTCTCGGTCGACAGGGGATTCTCCGCCGCGCAGTTGTGGTTGAATCGGGAGTGCTTGCCGGTGGGGAGGCGGGTCTATCCGCTTGAGTATCCCTTGGACGAATTGCTGGTTACCAACTGGCTATCAGCTAGGGCTAAGGGAGTCGAGGTTCACGGCTGTGGCCTGGTTGATCGCGGAACGGGCGGCCATCTCTTTCTGGGCCACTCGGGAGCCGGAAAGAGCACGACAGCACGCCTTTGGAGGTCCCTTCGAGCGGCGCATGTTCTGAGCGACGACCGGATCATCTTGCGGGAGCAGTCGAGTGAGATTTGGATGCACGGGACTCCCTGGCACGGAGAAGCTGGTTTCGCCTCCCCTGAGGAGACGAAGGTCGAGAAAATCTTCGTGCTAGAACACGGAGACAGAAACGAGGTTCTTCCACTCCCCCAGGCTCGAGCAGTGGCCGAACTGTTCGCGCGTTGCTTTCCACCTTTTTACGACCACGGCCTACTGACGTTCACGCTTTCCTTTCTTCATCAGATCACGAACCGTGTGCCCTGTTATCAGTTTCGCTTCGTTCCTGACGAAAGCGCGGTATTGGGGATCTTGAATTTCCATGGTTGACGTCAAAGAACACTCGACACTGTTTGGATCCCTCATCGGGTCCTTGCTTTCCGAAGGACTCGGTTTTCGTTTCCGTGCACGCGGCCGAAGCATGCAACCCACAATTCAGGATGGAGAAATCCTCCACGTGAAGCCGGTCTCGGCCGAAAGACTGCGCAAGGGTGACATCGTGCTGTTCGCCGAGGGCAAGCATTTCCGGGCGCACCGACTGGTGGTCGTTGACCACGAACGGAGTGTCTTCCTCACGCGCGGAGATGCAGGAGGGCGGATGGATGCCCCGCTGTGTTTGGAGCAGATTTTAGGACGAGTTGTGGCCAAGGAAGATAACTCAGGCTGCAAGCCGCATGTGGTCCAGTTGTGTGGGACCCGGGCCAGAACAGCGTTTCTTGCCATGCAATCGCGAAACGCGTTTTCTCGATTGATACGGCGTTCTTCATTTCTTATGGGCGCAAGAATGTTGATTCAGAAACGTATTCTCGGAGCGGCTGGGCTCTTTGTATTACTGACAATTTTGTTCGGCGCGCAAGCGTTTGGGCAGGTGGCGGTGGACAGCACGTCTACTCCGGGAACGATGACAGCCACGGCCACGACGACAAGCCTTACCTTCACTCATACGACCGCAGGAACGAACCGGCTGCTCGTGGTTGGTGTTTCCCTGAATGTCGTGCAGAACCCCACGACGACGGTCACTGGCGTAACTTATAACGGCATCCCCTTGACTCAAGCCGCTGCCCATAATAATGCGGGTAACACTCGCAGGGCTGAGATATGGTATCTGGTTGCGCCTCCGACTGGGACAAACCTCAATGTGGTTGTCACAGTCAGCGCGCCTACTGGCACGAACGCGGTGGGTGTAGTTGCCGACGCAATCACATTTACCGGAGTTGACCAGATCTTACCAATCAGGGCATCTGCTTCCGCTGACGGGACAACATCTCCCTCCACTCTCAACGTGGCCAGTGCTGCCGGCGACATGGTGCTCGACACTCTCGCCATTCAAGGAAACACCACTGCGGGTGCTGGCGCCGGGCAGACAGCCCAATGGACCGCGAGATCGTCAAATAACGCAAGCCCAGGCGTGAGAGGATTTGGTTCCACCGAAGCCGGAGCCGCACCTACCGTGGCAATGTCGGAAACCCTCAGCGGCGCTACGAGTTGGTCCCAAGTTGCCATCTCTATTAGGTTCGCGGTTGCAGCCAATCCAGTCGTTGTTGACACTACGACCACTGGCGGAGGAGACGTCACAGGCGCAACCCCAACCGTTACTTTCAGCCACACGACAGCGGGCACGAACACTCTGCTGGTAGTTGGCGTCGACATGAACATCACCGGCAATACGGGCGCCACTGTCACCGGCGTCACATACAACGGTGTGGCCTTGACGCGAGCGGGTTTCCACAATGACGTGGGCCTCACCCGACGGGTGGAGATGTGGTACCTGATCGGGCCTGCCGCTGGGGCGCATAACGTGATTGTCACGTTGAGTCTGCCCGGAGGAACGGGTACGGTCGGAGTAGTCGCAGGCGCGACCACGTTTACTGGTGTGGACCAAGCCGTTCCCGTGAGGTCTTTCCTTTCGAACGACGGGCCGGCTGTCGCCTGCAGCACAGGAGTCTTCTGCTCGCAACTCGATGTGGCAAGCGGACCCGGCGAAATGGTCATAGACACGCTGGCGATTGCGGGCAATGTAACGGCCACGGTCACTAATTCTCAGGTTCAGCAATGGGCCCGCACCTCGGCGGCTGCCAATGCCAATCCGGACGTCTATGGGCTTGGCTCAACCCGTACGGGCGCAGCGAGTGTCCCGATCTCTGAGACGTTCTCCGCCGCCTCAACATGGTCCATTGGCGCACTTTCGGTTAGGCCCTATCAGGCGGATTTGTCGGTCGCCGTCTCAGGAACATCAGCATTCAACCCGGCACCACTCACCTATACAGTTATCGTCACGAACAATGGGACGTCCTCGGCAACTAGTGTCGTGTTGAATGACACACTGGCCGCTGGATTAACGTTTGGTTCGGCAACACCCAGCCAAGGCACTTGCAGCGGGACGGCTCCGATTTCTTGCTCGCTTGGAACTCTGGCCTCCGGCGCAAGTGCGACGGTCACGGTGGTTGGCAACCCGACGGCCAGCGGAGGTTACCCGAATACCGCGAGCGTGACCTCCGGAGTGCCGGACTATCAAATGGGAAACAACTCGGCCACTGGCTTGGCGTTCTCGCAGGCCAGCGTATGCACCCTCACACCAAACAGGTCAGCAGGTGGAACCCTGACGGGAGTCGTCAACACCTACTTTCCAGGCACGGCGAATTTGGCTTCAGGCGCAACGTCTATCACCTTGGGAGCGGCTTCAGCCACCGGTGCGCAGACTCCAATTGCCGCGAATGATCTTCTGCTCGTTATACAGATGCAGGACGCCGCGATCAGTTCGGCGAACGATTTGACTTACGGTGACGGAGTCTCTGGGGCAGGCTCTACAAACCTGAACAATGCCGGCGTCTATGAATATGTAACGGCAACAAATGCAATGGGCGTGGGCGGCGGTACTGTGAACATCTCTGGTGCTGGACCGGGCGGCGGTTTGATCTACCGCTACACGAATGCGGCGGCGACGGCCACGCAAGGGCAGCGCAGGTTTCAAGTACTGCGAGTGCCTGCATACTCGACTGCCACACTGGGCGCGGCCCTGACGGCAGCACCCTGGAACGGCACAACTGGAGGCATCCTTGCGCTTGATGTGAGCGGAACTCTCACTCTGAACGGCGCCACAGTCAGTGTGAACGGACTGGGCTTCCGAGGCGGTGCCGGCCTGCAACTGCAAGGTGACACCTCCGCCACGAACGCTGATTACCTGTTTACTGCGCCCACCAATTACGCGGGTGCCGCCGAAGCTGGGGCAGATGCATCCAAGGGTGAGGGCATTGCAGGCACTCCACGCTTTGTGGCCCTCACCGCCACGCCTTTCTTCTTGAACACCGCAGTTGAGGGCTACCCCAACGGGAGCATGGCCAAAGGCGCGCCCGGCAATGCTGGCGGCGGTGGTACAGACGGAGACCCGCAACTTGCTTCTCCCGCGGGCAATGACCAGAACTCTGGCGGTGGCGGCGGCGCCAACGGTGGGAACGGCGGCTCGGGCGGCGATTCCTGGAACAGCAATTTGAGCAACGGCGGTTTGGGAGGTCATGCATTCCCCGCAACCGTTGGTCGCGTCGCACTGGGCGGCGGTGGGGGTGCCGGGACCCGCAACAACAGTACCGATCCAGCCAGTGCCGGCGCGGCCGGGGGCGGGATGGTCATGATTCGTGCGGGCGCCTTGGGTGGCACTGCAACAATCAGTGCAAACGGGTCGGACGCTACGAATGTTACAGCCAACGACTCTGGCGGCGGCGGTGGCGCGGGCGGCAGCATCGTCGTTCTCTCGGCCACCGGCGGCGAGAGCGGCCTGACATTATCGGCACGCGGTGGCCGGGGTGGAGACGCATGGGATATTCAACCGTTCTCTCTTGCCGACCGTCACGGGCCAGGAGGCGGAGGTGGTGGAGGCGTGGTGCTGCTCACCGGGGCCGCAGCGAGCGTCAGCGTGGGCGGCGGAGCGAACGGTACCACACTGACTCCGGGGGTTCCTTACGGCGCGACGCCAGGAGCGGCTGGTTTGGCTCGAACCAACGCCGTGTTTAACCAGCAGCCGGGCACTCAGCCGGGAGCAGAATGCGTTCCTGATCTCACGATCACCAAGACCAATGCTCCCAGCAGTTTCGTCCGCGGCCAAACCGGGACGTACACTCTGACGGTTATCAACATCAGTACCGGTCCAATCGCGTCCACAACCGGAACTGTGACCGTAGTGGACACTCTGCCCGCCGGACTCACGGCTGCGGCGATCGGCGGGACTGGATGGTCTTGCGTGCTGGGCACGCTGACCTGCACCCGCTCGACTGTTCTCTCTCCGGGCGCCAGTTACCCCGCCATCACCCTGACTGTTAACGTACTGCAGACTGCGGCCATTTCGGTTACAAATACGGCGACGGTTTCCGGTGGAGGAGAGGTCGTAACCACGAACGACGCTGCTACCGACGTCACACCCGTTGTTTCCAGCGCCGATTTGACGATCACCAAGACGGCATCGCCAACTCAGGTCAGACAAGGAAGCACGGATACCTATACTTTGACGGTCCGAAATAACGGGCCATCGAATGCGACCAACGTGGTGGTTACCGATACTCTACCCACCGCATACGTTTCTTATGTCTCCGCGACGCCGAGTCAGGGGTCGTGTTCTCAGGCAGGTGGCGTGGTGACCTGCAATCTGGGCGCCTTGAACAGTGGAGCGACCGCCACCATCGCGATCGTGGTGACGGCGGTGACACGAACGGGTGCTTCGACAGCCGTCAACACGGCCAGTGTGACCGCAACCGAACCGGATCCGAACGCAGCCAACAACACAGCTACCGCGGCAATTACTATCATCTCGCCCACTCAGGTCAGCCTAGAGTCGTTTACTGCCACTCAGACGGGGGAGGGAGTCCTTCTTTCCTGGAAAGCCGGCCGCGAAACAAGGAACCTGGGATTTAATGTGTACCGAGAAGAAAACGGGGCGCGCGTCCGGGTGAATCCTGGGTTGATTGCCGGTTCTGCCCTGACTTTTCGGCACTCATTACCACAGCATGCCGCCAAGACTTACGCTTGGGTCGATCATTCTCCGGTCGCAAGCAACTCATATTGGCTGGAAGATGTGGACTTGAACGGCTCGCGCACTTTCCACGGTCCGATACTCCCGCAACGCGCTCTGGCGCCAGCCACGCCGCAAGCCATGATGATTGAGCAACTGAATAGCGTCGTCGGTGCGAGCCAAGACTCGGAAGTCTCCTCAAGTCACGTCGTTGAGGCTAGAGCGGGTTCGCGCTTTAGCTCAGACCAGCGGGAGACCCAGTTCCAATTGGCCGGACATCCTGCAGTTAAAATATTCGTCCAGCACGAAGGATGGTACCGAATTACCCAGCCGCAACTGGTGGCTGCAGGATTGAGCGCATCGGTCGACCCAACTCTTTTGAGATTGTTTGCTGAAGGCACCGAACAGCCGATCACTATTAGAGGCGTAGCCGAAGGCGGTGGAGGATTCGGCCCGCAAGCGACGATCGAGTTCTACGGGACCGGCATCGATACTCCGTATTCTGACAAGCGCGTCTACTGGTTGGTCGAGGGTGACCAACCCGGCAAGCGTATTCTGCGGGAGGCGGCCAACGGCGATGGCGGGTGGCAGCCGTCGAGCTTTCCGGAAGCGGTGGAATTGAAGCCGCGCACGACGTATTTCGCGGCGTTGCTGAGAGAAGATACGGATAATTTCTTTGGGGCGCTGGTTTCTTCAACCCCTGTCAACCAGATCCTCAGAGCACCCGGTATCGCATCAACATCCATAGCCGAGGCGGCGCTCCAGGTTGTCCTGCAGGGCGTAACCGAGGGCGTGCCGCACAACGTCTCGGTGACGATCAATGGAGCAAACCTCGGGGAACTGAACTTCACCGGCCAAAGCCTGGGCACCGTTACGCTGCGAATTCCTCGCGGGATTCTGCAGCAGGGGGTGAACACAGTTACCCTGACCGCGCAAGGTGGCGCGAACGACCTCAGCCTAGTGGATCGCATCAACCTCACCTATCCCCGGACCTACACCGCGCAATCGGATTTGCTGAAGTTCACGGCCGAGGCCGGGGAACAGGTTGTGGTGCATGGCTTCGACGAACCACCAAGCCGACTAATCGACATCACCGATTCCGCCCACGCCCAACAGCTTGAGACCGAAGTCGACGCTGAAGACGGTGGCTACAAGCTTCGAGTGAAGATTCCGCAGTCGGTTCCCGGGACACACATCCTGCTCGCGCTGTCCGACAAACGCATTGCGAAGCCATGGCAGGTTATTCGCAATCACCCCTCCAGTTGGCACACTGCCCAACCCGGGGGCGAGGTCGTAATGATTGCGCATCCGAAGTTCCTCGGCGCGCTCGGCCCACTCGTTCGGTTACGACGCGACCAGGGAAAATCTGTCGCGCTCGTCCAAGTCGATCAACTGTATGACGAGTTCAATTTCGGCGAACGTAGTCCGAGTGCAATTCGGGACCTCTTGGAAACGGCCACTAGGAGATGGCAATACAAACCCAAGTATCTTCTGCTCGTGGGAGATGCCTCGGTGGATCCACGGAACTATCTTGACTTCGGGTTCTTTGATTTTGTCCCCACCAAGATTATTGTGACCTCCGAGCTTAAAACGGCGTCCGATGATTGGTTTTCCGATTTTGACAACCAAGGCCTACCACAGGTTGCTACTGGCCGGTTGCCGGTGCGCACGAGTGATGAGGCCAACACCGTGGTGAGAAAAACCCTCAGCTACGAAAGTGACAGTGATCGCGGAGACTGGACAGAGCAGTCTTTGCTTGTTGCTGACCGAAACGACGCGTCCGATTTTTCACAGGATAGCCGGTCTGTTGAGGCCCTACTCCCCAAATCGATGACGGTCACAGACGTGTTCGCGAGCGACATGGATGCTAGTGCGGCCAGACAAGAGATCCTGGATGGCATCAACAGTGGGAAACTCCTGGTTAATTACATTGGGCACGGGTCAGTGGAAATCTGGTCGGGCGATGACCTGCTAGACGATGTGGCGGCGTCAACTTTGTCCAACGGCGCACATCTTCCTTTGTTCCTCGTTATGAATTGCCTGAATGGCCTCTTTCACGACGTGTACACGCAGAGTCTGGCGGAGGCGCTGTTGCTTTCGAAGAACGGCGGGGCGGTAGCAGTCTGGGCTTCTTCCGGATTAACCCAACCTGAACCACAAGTGCAAATGGATCAGAATGTCGTCAGGTTGCTCTTCAGCAAACCCTCTTTGCCCGTGGGAGAGGCAGTTCGGAAAGCCAAATCGATGGACATCGATCCGGACGTGCGGCGAACCTATATTTTGTTTGGTGATCCGATGCTACGGTTACGGACGTCGTCTAAGCGCCCTTAAATGATGAAGATTTCCAGAGTTCAATCTACACAACGGGAGAGCACTCGCTACTAATGTTTTGCTGATACGGCGCCAACAACTCGCGATCTTAACCGGATACCATACGAGAACTTTGTTTATGCCGGAACCGATGATTTTGGGACAGGAGAAGGCATTAATGTCCGGGTTGCCAGCAGATTTTGAGTTCCCCTTGCCACACAGAATTAACAACTTGCGGGGAAGGACGTACGTTGGCTCCCATACCCCGTTAATCAGCGGATTTGAGGTTACGATCTCCCCGCCGGCTACCCGTTCGAAGAGTTGGCGACCATTCGGGTGTGTAGAAGGTACCCGTCATCAAAGACCTGTTGGCATTCCGCGAGCCCCGCAACCATATAGATCAGGCGTTCTCGAATTCGAGGATCGTGGGTGCTGTCGGAGGAGTTTGCCATGGCCGAAAGGTAGAAGCCGCCGATCGCGCCGGGCAGGCTTTGGTTCGGTCCCGCGACGGCCCCAGACTCCCAGCCGCCGTACACTGGCGGTGTGTTGATTGCCTAAGTCCGGCAGCTGACTCCCAAGCGCGCCGCAAAGCGTCCGGAAGCCGTTGCCAATCCGATAAGCCTAAGGGCATCCCGTCGGCTTAGCTCCATGTTCCCCTCCGGCTCAAACGCGAGTGAACTTGGCGGAGCGGTTCCCTTCAAGAAAGCGACCGACCTCAGAAGCGGTTGGCATCGAGGCTTGGGCACCGGGACGTGTAACCGAGATTGCGGCAACGGCCGACGCCCATGAAGCGCTCTCAAGAGGCTCTAGCCCGTTCATGAGGGCAACAGCGAAAGCGCCGTTGAAAGCGTCGCCCGCGGCAGTGGTATCGACCGCCTCGACAGCATAGGCCGGCACCAGCTGCCGGGTTCCATCGGATAGCGCAACGTAGCAGCCCCGGTCGCCGAGCTTCAGAATTACGTTTCGGCTTCCACAATCGAGCAGGGCGTTTGCTGCGTCCTCGCCGAGCTTTTCGGACAGTACTTGCGGTCCGCGTCCAAGCAGTATGCATGTCTCTGTCTCGTTCGGTGTCAACCAGTCGACAGACTGCAGCACGGAAGGGGGCAAGAAGCATGCGGGTGCTGGATCCAAGACCAACGGGATTCTTTCCTGGGCGGCAATCGCCGCCAGATACTCCACGGTTGCGAGAGGAATCTCGAGTTGCGTGAGCAGAATACCAGCGCTCCGGATGAGGGTGATATTCGCATCAAGATCCGCCGGAGAGACCTGAGCATTCGCACCGGCGACGACGGTGATTGCGTTTTCTCCTTTCGGATCCGTGGTAATGAGGGCAACGCCTGAGGATCCGGGAACGAATTCAACGGCTTCCGTGTTCACATTCGATTCTTGAAGGCTCTCCCTCAGTTCAACGCCGAAAGCGTCTGCTCCGACCTTCCCGACCATACTCACGGCACCACCGAGGCGCGCAGCCGCGACTGCCTGGTTCGCACCCTTTCCGCCCGGAAAAGTTCGGAAGGAGAGTCCTGCCACGGTTTCACCGGCAGTCGGGATTCGTTTGGTCGCTGCTACCAGATCAAGATTGATGCTTCCGACAACTACGATCGGCTTCGCCATATAAATTCCGGCTTCGTTTCCTGCATTCGCTGCGGTTGGTTCCGGTGCCGCATTGTTTGTGGCCGGGTCACCGGGGAAATACCGGCGCCACCGCGACTGCTCCCAACCCGACGAGGAAGAAAATGAACATCAGTGGTATCAGCCTTCGCGCACCCGCAGGCGCGCTGGCGAACTCTTTCCAAACAAAAACACCCCAAATCGCGGAAATCATAGTTGCGCCCTGACCGATCGCATACGAGACTGCCGGACCGATGATGTGCGCATGCGATGCGACGAAATTAAAAATGGCGCCCGTGCACCAGATCATTCCGCCCACGATTCCCCACACATGCCAGGCCGCCCGCCCTTTAGTGTAGTCGGCCATGCTCACCGGTTGTCCACCAGTAAGCGGCTTCCGCATCAGGAAATAGTTCACCGGTACCGCACATACGGCGGTACCCAGAGCAAAGAAGAATGCCACGGAATAGGGACCGAGTGAATGCTCTCCCGTAATCGCCTTGGCCACCAGGGGATAGAAGACGCCCATCAGCACTCCGCACGCAAGGCTGATCTGAATGCCGCGTGCGCTTAGTGTCTTCTGAGTAGTCTCACGTCTCCGATACGCCAGCGCGTCCACGACGATGGCAAGGACGACCAGCAGTACTCCGCCAAACAGCAATAGGGGACTTCCCTGGGGAGAAATGAAATAGTTCAGCAGGACTCCAACGACCAGAGCTAGCCCAATGCCGATGGGAAAGGCTACGGCCAGGCCGGCAATATCAATTGCGGCCACGAGCAGGAGGTTCGCTACATTGAACACCACTCCGCCGAGCAGGGCGAAGGCAATATGAGTTCCATCTGCACTGCCGATATTTTTGAGGAAGGAGAGTTCTCCTCCACCGGCACTGCCGAGCGTGAGGCCCCAAAGAAGACTCGCGGCAATAATGCCGAGTATGTAGTCCCAGTAGAAGAGCTGAAAGGGCCAGCCCGGCGTCAGTTTCATGGTGTTGGCCCACGAACCCCAACACAGCATGCTTCCGATCATGAATAACAGCGCGATCGCGTACGCTTCCGGTTGATACATGAGGCCCCTGGGCTCCGTTCTGGTTGGGAAGAGATGACTGAGAGCCTGACGCGAGCATCACGAGTCGGATGCTCACGTCAGACAGCGTGGGGGATTAGAAAACGAACTTCAAAGCCAGTTGCATGTGACGGCCGGGATGAGCAGCCGTGACATAGCCAAACGTACTCGCAGGATTGGACAGGCGATCGTCCAAGACATAGTTCCCCGAACCAGGATATGTGTCGATACTGGCCCACTGCGTGTGATTGAAGGTGTTGAACGACTCCGCCCGGAACTGGAGCTCGCGGCCTTCGCCAAACAGCTTGAAGGACTTATTGAGCGACATGTCCCAATTGTTGATGCCCGGCCCTACCAGGTTGTTGCGGCGCTCGTTGCCTCGATGCACCGCGAAGTTAAGCACACCTTGATTCACCCAATACGGATCAGCGCTGGCGGAGGGCTCGACGTAGCAGTCAGTGTTGAACTGGCGAGTGAATGTGCGACTCCCGCCCGAAAGGTTTCCGTTGCAAGTGCGGTCTGGAACGTCGCCCATATAGTCGTACGAGCTGGTGTACCCGTTCAAAACCGTCGTCGGTGCGCCGGACTCAAACGTGGTGATGGTATTGATTTGCCATCCGCCGACGGCCTCGCGCAGGAAACGATTGGTCAGACTCTTTCCCGGCAGTTCGTACAGCAAGGCTGCCACGAAGCGATGGGTGTGGTTTCCATCCGAGGGGCCATAGGACCATTCGGGATGCCACTGCCCGCCGATGACCTGAACGCCGCTCTCGCCACTCTCACCGAAGAATGTATCCATCTGCTTCGACCAGGTCCAGTTGACCAGGCCGGTCAAGCCGTGCCAGTTCTGCGTCTTCATCTGAGCATTGAGGGCGTGGTAATTGTTGCTGCGGTTGTGGTGAACGGCATTGATCGACTCCCACCGGCCATCACTATTGACCGTCAGTGGACGCGCATTATAGAACTGGTCGCTATTCAAGTAAGCGGTGGGATTTGCTGCGTAGGGCTGCGCTTCGGGGGGCAGATTGAGGTCGTACTGCGTGGTGAGCTTCGTTCCTCCGGAGCCGACATAGCCAATCGTGCCGACCAGTGCCTTCCCTAATTCGCGTTGGATATCAAAACTCCAGCGCTGAATGTATGGAGTGACTGCGCTGTTCTTGTCAATGGTGGCCGGTGCCTGCCGGAAATAGAGCTGGCCGCCGTCGGTCCCGAGCGGAACCGGCCAGGTGCCTTTCTGGATAGACACCGGAGCGGGGAATGTGTCGCTCAGATGGAAATACGTCTGGTTGGGATCGGCAGCATAGACTTGCGAGTCGAAACTGATGCCACCGTAGCCAGGCGAGTTCCAGAACATCTGGTCGAGGAATTTGAAGCGCCCGGTTTCGTAGAACATACCGTAGCCGCCACGAATTACGGTCTTGTCGTTCAGCCGGTACGCCATTCCAATACGGGGAGCGAAGTTGTTCTTGTCCGCCGGGTATGGTTGAGCGTTAGTGCCGGGAGTCAATCCAGGCATCACCAACCGATCTCCCGGATAGGAGAAGTCCATCACGCCCCAGTAATGGTCGACGCTGAAGGCGGGCACGCCGACGTCATACCGGAGTCCGAGGGTCAGGCTCAGCTTGGGAGTGACGTTCCAGGCATCGTTCACATACGCCGAGTACTCGGGCATGCGAAACCAGAGACTGCCGTCACCACCGGTCAGGGGAGTACGCTGGTTCATGTTAGCCACAGCACCCGTAACAAATTCCGCCAGAGTGTTCCAGCCGGAGCCATCCGCGCTAAAAGGACCCAGACCTGTGTAGTTGTAAGCTTCGCCACATCCGGCGCAGTATCCGCCAATGTTCATGGAGCGGATGACGTCGTTGTCGCGCTCGTCGCGCCGCTGCCAGTAGAAGCCCGCTTTTATGGTGTGCTTGCCGATGGTCTTCGCCGCGTTGTCAGACAACTGGTAGATCGGCACCCACTGGTACCAGTATTCGGTTGTGCCCAGGCTCAGGTTCGCGAAAAGCGGGTCGGCAAAATTCACCGAGAAGGTGGCGTCGTTCTTAATTCCAAGCAGGCTCAGGTCGTATGGAGTGAAACCAGCTCCGCCCGTAGAGGTGTTCTGGAACAAATCGGGGAGCCAGGTCGTTTCCATGAACTTGTTGATCTGTCCCGCCTGGTTGCTGGCGTTCTTGGCGCGCGTCCAACTGAAGTTAAATTCGTTGCTGAAGGTGGAACTGAAGGCATGCACCCAGTGCGTTTGATACATGTCGGTGGTATGGACGGGACCGTTGCCCAAGGCCAGTTCGGGGATCAGGCCGCCCTCGTGGAGCTTCGTCCCGTAATCGTGCGAATAGCGGAAGTACAGGCTGTCGCGCTTGGAAATGTTGTAATCCGCGCGTGCCGAATAGTTGTTGTTGTCGATTCCATCTGCCGTCGGGCCGGCCCAATTGTTGAAGTCGGTCGAGACGGGCGAGGTGAAATTGGGAGTTGGATAGTGAGAAAGGTACGCCAAGGCGATGGGATCAGGATTCGTGATGACGTTGCCGGGGAAGGGCTGCCGAGTTGAGGTGGTCGTGTTGTAGGTGGAAGGATCGTAGATCACGTAGCGGCAGTTGGCCGGCGAGTTCGACGATCCATCGCATTGCGCTGGATCTACCTGGAAGCGCGTCAACCACTCACTGAAATCGCCAGTACGCTCGAGCGCCGTAGGAACGTAGGCATGCATGGTCCCGTTCGACCGGTTACGGAACCACTCCGCCGACGCGAAGAAGAACAGCTTGTTTCTGCCGTTAAATACCTTGGGGATATAAACCGGCCCCCCCACGGTGAATCCGTACTGATTCTGGTGATAGGGCGTTCTCGGAGTGCCGTACGCGATCGAATATGGGTCATTAGCGTTCATGCCGGCATTCTGGAAAAACTCATACGCGCTGCCGTGGAGATTGTTGGTCCCGGACTTGGTGGTCAGGCTGATCTGGCCCACGTCGCGGCCGTACTCGGCGGAATAATTGATGACTTCGGCCTTAACCTCCTGCACGGCATCGACGTTGACGTTTGTTACCGGGCCTTCAACCCAGTTATCGTTATTGTTCAGGCCGTCGATGTAGTAGCCGACTCCATATTCCGTTCCGCCGACGTTCAATTGCTTGGCACCGTTACTCGTTGCTGAGGCCAGGCCCCATGCAATGCGGGACTGGTCACTGGTGCCAGTGTTGAACCCGGGGACGATCTGAGCGTAGTTGAGCCAGTTACGACCCTCAATGGGGAGATCGCGCACAAACTTGTTCTCGATCACTTCGGATACGTTAGCGTCATCGGTTTTCACCAGAGCGGCAGCACCCGTCACTTCCACGACCTGCTCGCTCTGGCCCACCTTCAGGGTGACATTCACGCGCTGGGTCGTGCCGTTCTCCAGAGGCACGGCAGTCGAGACCGCTTTCGCAAATCCCTCTTTGATGATCTCGACTTTGTAACGCCCAGAGATGAGATTGAGGAACTGGTAGTCGCCACTGCCATTGGTGGCAGCCGTCCATTGAATCCCGGTATCCAGGTTGTGGAGGGTCACCCTGGCATCCGGGATCATTGCGCCTTGCGGGTCGGTCACCGTACCCACGATGGTACTGGTGATGACCACTTGTGCGAATAACGAGGTGGCAAGGACGCAGAAGGCTAGAAGCAGCAGACCAAGGTTGCGGGGCATAAGAATCTCCTCCACGCCGAATGCCGCGCTGATGGAAAACCCCTGCGAAAGCGGCGGCAAAACGGACCTTTTTGAAACGTTTCAATCTACAACGGCGGAGTTTATTCCCGCTGCAAAACCGTTGTCAAGCAGAAATAAAACGAATACCGACGACAGGTAAAGAGGGAAATCTCGGGAAACTCAGCGAATCTCGAAAGCCGCCTCGCGCCGTTTCGGCCTGGAAGGAGGAACTGTGGAGGAAAGGCAAGCAACCGAATGGCGTATCTTCAACTCACTGGGCAGCGCTATTTTCCGGGGGGACATCCGGGAGCCGTCAATTCGATCCAGTAAGAGGCGCGCCGCAGTCGTGCCAATCTGATATCCGGGTTGATGTACCGAAGTCAACGCCGGAGCAGTGAACTCAGCAAAGTCAAGATCGTCAAATCCGACAATGGATATGTCATCGGGACAGTGGAGGCCCAACTCACGGGTCGCCAGCAGAACGCCCATCGCCATCAGATCGTTGCATGCAAAAATCGCACTCGGCCGGGGCAACATACGCAAGAGCCGCATAGCCGCCTGGTATCCGCTCTGACGGTTAAACCGCGCCTCCTGAATGTACTCCGGCTCGATCGGCACCTTGGCTTCGGCGAGGGCGCGTTTGAATCCCTGCAATCTCTCCACGGCATTGGTCAGGTGAAGCGGTCCGGTGATCACGGCGAGCTGACGATGTCCCATGCGCAGAAGATGCTGCGTGGCGCTATGTGCTCCAGCTTCATTGGCCACCAGGACCACATCTCCCTTCCAGCCCGGAGGCTGGCGGTCGATGCAGACAACCGGAGACCCCGTAATCACAGACGACTTCAGTTGGGTTGTCATATTGCTGTCTGTCGCAGGGATCACAAGCCAGCCGGCGGGCCGGTACGACCGCATTTCATTCAGGTAGAAGCTCTCCTTTTGCGCGTCATTGTCAGTGTTGCAGAGAACCAGCCGAAACCCGCCTTTATAGGCAACATCCTCCACGCCACGCACAACTGCCGGGAAAAACGGGTTGGTGATATCGGGAACAATCATCACCACCATGTTGGTCTGGTTGCGGCGAAGGCCTCGCGCCAACTGGCTGGGCTGATAACCCAGGCTGCGAATCGCGTCCAGTACGCGCTGCCGGAGTTTCTCCCGCACCTTGGCCGTGCCATTGATGACATGCGACACGGTGCCAATGGAAACCTCGGCCCGTTCCGCGATTTGCCGCATTGTAACCGGAGGATTCATCGGACTACACGAAGACTCAGGTTAGCAGATCGGCCGTTTCCGAATGGGCCTCCGCCTTCGATAACAAGAAGGAGTTCCTATACGGCCTACTGCGCATCCTGAACGCAGCGGAAACCGAGTCCCGCTGAACGGTCCATGCTTGGAGAAGTCATCAAGAGCTTTCCATGCTCGCTAAGTTTGTAAGCTTGCGGGAAATACCATATCGATCCTTGGGGCTGGTAATAACTGCCTCCGCGCAGGATGCCCCCTCGCGTGTGCTCATCCTGAAACTCTTCCGTCCACTGCCAGACGTTTCCTACCAAGTCCATAACCCCAAACGGACTGGCACCTTGCGGATGTGCATCGACCGCGTCCGGTCCGCGCATCGTGCGGCCCTTGTCGGGCACGGGAACGGCGTCGGACTTCCAATCATTTCCCCAGGGATACATACGCCCATCTGTGCCCTGGGCCGCATATTGCCACTCCCATTCATGCGGTAGACGCTTCCCCGCCCATGTCGCATAGGCTCGCGCATCCTCCAGAGACACCCACGTCACTGGATTGTTGTCCGAGCCAGACGGAATAATTGCCATCTTTCCAGTCGCGCAGGAAATTCAGATCATCCTGCGCGTGATAATGCGTCGCATCGAGAAATTTCTTGAACTGCGCATTGGTCACTGGATACTTGTCCATCCAGAATGACTTTATATGCATGGGATGATCATGAAAACGGCGTGGCGTATCCTCCCACGGATACTGCACGTCTACCCCAATGTCGTTGAACCCTTCAATCTCGATGCCCGACACACGAAATTCGAAGTCCGCTTCGGGGATCTTCACCATATCCGCGGGCGATCCCGTGGGAGGCTTGACAGCCGCGATCGGCACGATCTGTTGCGGCACAACTTTCCACTCATGGGAGTAGCTGGAGAGCGGCGTCCCGCTCAACTCCTTCATCTTCGACATTAGTTTCTGAATTCCGGAATCCGGGGCGGAACGCGAGGCCAGAAGTGCGCCATAGCCGTGAGCTTCGATCTGGAAACTCAGCACACTTCGGCCAGCCTGATTTTTCGCGGCTTTGAGTTCGACGCCATGATACAGATCGAAGTAGTGGACGCCATCCTCCGGCGCCAGTTCGATCTGCGGGCCGTCCACGTCATACTCGTTCCGGTTCACGATGGTCCAGACAGTCTGCAGGCCAGACGGCCATCGGCTGGCGTAAACGCCGTAACGCAACATCGGCACCATTGGCTCCCAATCGGCACTTACGAGAAACGGGGCGAGCGCCCGTTCCATGGTAGCGACGCGGCGCGTGGCTTCGGCATCCCGCGGCGTGATCCCGTTCCAGATACCCCAGATGTTCTCCCAGCTTTCCCAACCTACGCCGTTGAAGAAGGCGAATTGCAGGTTATCCGTCTTATCACGTTTCCAGCGATCCGAAATGTTGACCATATGGCGCGTTTCCAGCCATTTGTACTTGTCCACCATGGGCACGAACGGGTACTGGTATTGTCCCCACGTCATAACGTTCCAGGCCAACGCCTCGTCCGACGGACCGCCCTCCGGTTCAAACACGAGAGGATGGCCAGTCTTGTCGGCGGCAGTCGAAAACGCAAGCGGGACTCCGTCCTGCGTGTCGCCGTTAATACCGTCCGCGCCGATTTCCGCCATCAGGCTGGCAATCGCATCCGGCCACGGCATTCCCGAATCTCTTGTGCCTTGGTCCCACATCATCATCGGGAACAAGACGCGCACGCCGCGACGATGGAAGTCCGCAATCATCTTGCGTACGCCGGGTATACCTCCCGGCATGGAGCGGATCATGTCGTGCTGGTTGCGGTTGTCGATGCCCATGTTGGGATATGTGGGCCAGATGAGCACGGCGTCGATCCCACCGTATCTTTTCTCCAGATCATCGAGATAACGGTCGACCGTATAGCGGTGTGCTACGGGGTCGTAGAAATAGCGGTCCTCCACCATCATTTGCGGCTGGAAAAAGCTGGATTGTGTCCACTTGAATGCCGGCAGGTCGTAGCGCGAGCCGTCGTAGCCGATGCGGATCCGGCGTTCTTCGCGCCAGTGACGGATGTCAGCGAGCCAGGAATCGTGCTCATTCTGAGTGCAAGGTGCGGAACCGCCTTCCCATGCTCCTTTCATGTTGAGGCAGCCGGGGGTGGGAATCTGTTGACGATCGGGACGAAAGCGGGAGTCCTGTGCGGAAACGGTGCAAGCGAAAGTGATTAAAGCCACGACCACAAAAGGTGCGATAACGAGTTTCATAAGTGCGCTCCAGTTTGGGCAAGAGCCTTGCGGCTGCCAAATATAAAACGTTTCAAATTGTATGTCCATTCTCAATTTTCTTCGTTAGGATGCGCAATAAGGAATCTCGCGCGTGGAATCTTCGCGTGCCCGGAGCCCGGGTTGTCCAAGAAAGGAATCGAAGTCATGAAAAGCCTGACCACCAAATTGCTCAGCGCCCTCGCCTGCGTTGTGTTGTCGCTGTCGTTTTTTCATGGCCAGACTTCGGGACAACGTGAGGCCGCCCCAGCCGCTGGAACGCTGGTACTGTCGCACGCCGAGTACCTGGATCGGGTGCAAGCCGTATGGACGGCACAGATGATCGCTCAGAGAACAGGCGGTCGTTTCGAACACAAGCCGGCCTCGACACTTCCGATCACGCCGCTGTCCCACCTGCCGGGCTATGCTCCTGTGGATGACGATTACTACTACGAAATGGTTGCGATCCGCGCCTTCGAGAAATACGGCATTGGGCTGACAGTGCAGCAGCTCGGGCAACAGTGGCTTGAGAACAACGCGGGCTCCTGGGGATCGAGTGAGCAGGCACTGCTGCTGTTAAAACGAGGCGTCAAACCTCCGGACACCGGGCATCCGCGCTACAACAAGCTTTGGTGGACGATCGGGTCGCAATTCAGCAGCGACGTCTACGGCGTGCTGAATCCCGGAATGCCCAATGCGGCCGCCGAAATGGCGCGACGGTTAGGCCACATCAACGGCTATGCCGAAGGAACCGATGGAGCGGTCTTTGTCGCCGGAATGATCAGCATCGCATTCGTGGAGAAGGATACCCACGCAATTGTGCGCAAGGCTGCATCACTTATCCATCCTGACTCGCCATACCGCAAATGCCTCGACATGATCATTGCAATGGCGGACGCGGGCAGTAGCCCTGATCAGGTCTTCCGGGCAATCGATGAGCGCTGGGGAATTGAGTATCCCGCCACCAACAATGCGGTGGTGAATGGCGGTTTTGTCGCAGTCAGCGTATGGTTCGGCGGCGGCGACTTTCAAAAGACGATTCAGCTTGCCGTCCATGCGGCGGACTTCGCCGACACCGATTGCAATGCCGCCAACTCCGAATCCGTCGTTGCCGCGATGCACGGGATGAGGGCTTTGCCGCCAGGACCAGTATCTGAACTCAACGACCGAATCTTCGGTAGAGAAATGGGCCCCCTTCAGATGACGCCTCCGGTTGACGAGGGCATCACGGAACTGGCGCGGCGCACAGAAAAGCTCGCCCTCGCGATGGCTGTCGCCCATTGGGCCACCGATGACGGAGGCGCGCTTCGAATTCCAATCCAAATACCTGAGACGCAAGCCGCAGAACTGTTCAGCCTGGCAGACCTGATGCAGTATTGGAACCCCGACTGGAAGCTGGAACGTGCGGGATTCGGTGGGGCCGGAGGCGGCATGCCTGGCATTCGCGGCATTACCTATTTGGACGGCGATGTCCTGTCTACATACCCGCGCGATGAAGTGCGCGGAACCGTCTTAACGCGAAGTGCGCGGCTGGGCAAGGATCCAGCTTTGACGTTCGAAGCGGGCGTGGATTCTGGACGCTCCTGGCAGCTACAGGTATATGTGAATGACGACAAGGTGCTAGACAAACTCATCGATGGCGGTTCGGAAACTCGGGTATGGGAGGACATCGAAGTCAATCTAGCGAAGTATGCGAACCAGGAAGTCGTATTACGGCTTTATCAGCGCGTACTGATTCCGCAACACGAGGCGGGGAACGCCTACTGGCGCAACCTGGTCGTCCACTAACGATCGACCTGAAAATGTTCACCGCGGGAGAATCGAGAAGCCTAATACGGTGGTTCGTGAATGGTCGTAACCCGGTCAACGTCGGCGTCGTGCAATACCTGCTTGATGCCACTCGGCCAGCGGATCTCGATTTCTTTGATGTGACGGTTGGCCCCAAGTCCGAAATGCACCCGGTTGTCACTGGAGGAAGCGTAGCCGACAGCAGTTGTTACCTCGTTCCATTGGGATCGGCCGTCCTCTGTAGTGATATGTATCTGGGCACCAATTCCCATCCTGTTGCTTTTTGTTCCCACCAACCTGAACAAAATCCAGTGGTTCTCTCCGCCAGAGACATTGTGGAACAACTTGACCGCTCCGTTCAGTACGGTCACCACGGCATCCACCCGCCCGTCATTGTCGATGTCTCCGAACGCAACCCCGCGGTGTGGAGCTGCCTTGGCAAACTCGGGGCCGGCTCCGGCACTCACATCTTCGAATTTTCCGTTGCCCAGATTCCGAAACGCAGAATTTCGTTCCGGATACTGGCGTTCGGAAACCAGGCCGCTGATATTGTCCAGAACGTTGGAACGAGCCACAAACAAATCCTTCCAGCCATCGTTATCAAGGTCAACGATTCCGTTTCCCCAACCAGACATTTGAGAGGTCAAGCGTCCCAGTCCGCTATCTGTCGTCCAATCTGCAAAATCTCCATGCCCACGGTTCCCGTACAGCGGAAATGTTTCGAATTCCACAGCAGTGTGCCAGATGTCGGGTAGACCATCGTTATTCACATCGCGAAAATCGGAGCCCATACCAGAAAGGGCCGCACCATTCGATCCATAGGCCACCCCCGCCAAATCTCCCACCTCCTCAAACCTCTGTCCTCTCAAATTGTGGAACAAGAAGTTGCGGGTCGTGTCGTTGGCCACAAAGGAATCGAGAAAACCATCGCCGTCATAGTCGGCAAAGGACACACTCATGCCTTTGCCAAATTTCGATGCGATCCCGGTCTCCTCGGAAACATCGGTGAAAGTCCCGTCCCCGTTGTTTCGGTAAAGGGAATTATGGGTTGCAGCATAGTACTTCGGATCACAGTAACCGCGCGCGCCACCGCCGATGGTACAGTACGGATCCTTGTTGACCTCCCATTTGCAGTAGTTGACAACGAAGAGATCCAGCAATCCGTCGTTGTTGTAGTCGAACCAGCCAGCGCCCGCGGACCACATCTTCTTTCCGTCTAGGGACGCGCCTTGCAGCCCTGCCTTGGCGGTCACGTCCGTAAAAGTCCCATCTCCATTGTTGTGAAATAACTGGTTCCCCGTAACGTTGGCGACGAACAAGTCCGGCCATCCGTCATTGTCGTAGTCCCCCACGGCCACTCCCATGCCGTAACCTGTCCCGGCTACTCCTGCTTTCTCAGTAACGTCGGTGAAGGTTCCGTCGTGATTGTTGTGAAACAGCCGGTTCCAATAGGCCGGAGATTCTTTTTTGAGCGAGGGAATCGCTGCGCCATTCACGAGATATACATCGAGGTAACCGTCCCCGTCGAAATCAAACAGCGCCACCCCAGCAACCATGGTTTCGACCTGATTCTTGTTCGGGGTGGGCGAAGCAGCGGACGTGAAGTTGAGGTTGGAGCGTCCCGCAATTTCTTCAAATCGAATCCCCGGCCCAGGGCTTGAGCCAGGCCCCGCCCCAAGTGCCGCCGTCGCCGATAGGATGAGCATCAGTTGGCGCATGGCTTATCATCGGTCAATACGGAGGGCGCACGCAACGGAGCCAGCAACATATAGCGTTTTCAGGACATCACGAAGATCGTACTATGGCGAAGGAATGAAGACCCTAGTCACATTCCTGTTGATATCGACACTCATGACTGGGCAAGCGCCGCCGAATGTAACGGCAGCTCTCAAGCAAGGAGCAACGCTCGTTGCCGCGGGTCGGTTGGCGGAAGCCCGCAATCTTTACGAGAAAGCGCTTCGCAGTTCCCCTGACGATCCGGAACTTCTCTTCGGACTAGGGACGGTGTTCTTTCGAGAGCATAACTGGCCCAAGGCGATCGAGAACTATAGACGCAGCATCAACACTCGGCCCGGCGAGGTCAAGGTTCTCTACCACCTCGCGGAAGCTTTTTTTGCGGAGGCCGAGGTGGATCGCGCCCGCCAAACCATTGCGCTGGCGGCCAGCCTCGCACCCAATGATGCGCAGATCTGTCAGAAGTATGGAGAATACCTGGCGGTAAATATTGAGAGCCGCAGGGAGGGGCTTGCGTGGATGGAGAAGGCTCGCCGCCTCAATCCCAAGCTGGCTCGGATTGATTTTGATATTGCCCGAACACAGTTCGAACTGACCGATTTCCAGTCTGCCATTGCCAACTTCGATGCGGCCCTGAAGCAGGATGCCGGCAATGGTGAGGCTGCATTTTATCTGGGGCAATCTTGGGCAAACTTGGGCGACTGGGGAAAAGCACGCGATTTCTATTCGTACGCCCTGACGCACAGGTATGAGGAAGGTTCCGCATTTTACGGACTGGGAAGAGCGCGAGTGGAATTGGGGCAGTTTGAGGATGCCGTCGCACCGCTCCAGCACGCGATCGTTCTACAGCCTTCCCTGATTAAGGCCCACTTTCAGCTCGGGAAAGCATACCGCCAACTCGGGAGGACCAAAGAAGGGCAGCATGAAGCCACACTTTTCGCCGCGATGACTGACCGGGTTGATACATCTCGTCAACTCGAAGGCTCTGAAGAACAAGAAGCATGGAAGCAAGCAAAGCCGCTGCTCGAAGCAAACAAAGAGCATGAGGCTCTGGACCTGCTTGCGAAGTTGCCGGTTGCTGACACACCCGAAAGTGGAGGGCCACTTTACTTGGTCGGCACGATGTACTACAGCATGGGGAGAAAGGGTGACGCGGAGCGCGTGCTGACCATTGCACGGACCAGGGCTCCGAAGTCGGCCAGAATTGCGGCGTACCTTGGTATAGTGCAGCTTTCAGGTGGAGAAGCGACAGCAGCGGAAGAATCCTTCCAGTCGGCTCTCGCGCTCGATTCCGCCGAAACTCTTGCCTTGATAGGAATGGGCGGAATCCGATATCAGCAAGAGCGGTGGCTAGACTCCATTCAGTATCTGGAAAAATCGCGAACCGCGGATCCCGATGTCCTCTTCTTGCTGTGCGATTCCTATTATAGAGTTGGAAGGCCGAAGGAAGCACTGCTCACAGCCGAGGTGATTCGAGCCCTTGGCGCGGATAGGAAAGAGCTGCTCGATCGATTGAAACAGCTTGTGGCCATTCATCAGGCGGATGGGGCGCATGTAGAACCATAATTCCTCCCGATTGCGGGAGAAGTTCCTCCTGCTGGAGCGGAGACCCATTTGTGACACTGGTGTAACGCAAAACTGCCATCACTGACGAAGTTGACATCATTGTCACTTCACCATCACTGATTTCAAATAAGTTGTCTGGTTGCAACGCAGCCCGCCGAAAAGCCTTGTGTGCAGGCGAATTGGGTGCTTCTAGCTGGCGGCCTGCGAAGAGTGGCATCGGTCTTTTATGTGGTGGAGAACACAGGTTTCTCCACAACCCCTCGGTTCAGGTGTTAGCCCGTACAACGGTTTAGCAATACACAAGTGGGTTCTGAACCGTTATGAAAATCTTCTACTCTATTCCTCTTTTCAACGTGTTACAAGATGATCGATTTGACCCGTTATGCTTGGAAATGATTCGTTCTGATCGTGCAACCAGTACAATTTCATGACAGGCTGGGGTTCGGGCAACCACCCCGTTTTGAAGATCACCCAGTGTGTTCTGATCCGTTCAGGAAATTTACTATTTTCCTCAACCGCTTCCCAGATTTGTGTTTTGATCGGATCTGCCTAGATTCGACGGGTTTTGAGCACAAAACTATCACGTTTTTATCACTGCCAAAGCGAGTGTCGAAGGGTGAGGTCTCACTGGACGGTCAGTTGCAGTGATAATAATTGAGTGTTTGAACCGGCCGCTGCAATAATCGTCAAGGTCTTTTGACCTGCCGGAGTGCCATTGGGGTGACGAAAAAGCCCGGAGCCGGTTAGCTCCGGGCCGTCGCCGTAGGGTGCCGTTTACTTCGCAGCGAGAACAGTCTTCTGTGGAACACTGCGACCTGCGATTCGTACTTCTTCCTCCAGTTTGGAAGTAGGAAGCTGCATAACGGCGCCGCCGTTTCCACGGGAAACCTGCGACAGGAAATACTTGTCGCCGTACCTGTGGAACACCAGCCTCGGCGTGCTGTCACCCCTGCTAGGTTCCTCCGAGTTGAAGAGGCTCAAGACACTCTTTGCTGTCTTCCTGTCCGTGATTAAAATCGCGTGCGAGAGAGGACTGATCTCGTACGTGCCGGCTGGCATTTTAGTCTGTCCGACCGTGAAGTCGAACGGAACGGTTGCCTTCGCTATAGTCTGTGCAGAGAGCGGAACGCTGATCAACAAAGCCAATGTCAATGTGGTCAGGATTCCGAAAAGGTTGCGCTTCATATTTCCTCCTTGAGGGTCCCCCCAGTGGAGCCAAACTAAAACTGGTACAAACACCCTCTGCTTCTTATGAGAAAAAGCGCGAAACATTTCAGGTCTTTCCTGCATACGGGCTCCCGAGCAACTCCAACTATCGAACAGGTGCGTTTGATCGCATCGCTGGCCTCTGATGGATGAGGAGATGAAATGCGCAAAATAGCTTCGGCACTCATCGACGATAGCCTGCTTCTGCGGCGCAGAATTTGCGCAAGCTTTGCGACGTAAGCGTTGCGTAATCTGACATCATTTAGTACTGCCTTGCTCTCGAGGGTTTACAACCGCCATCGCTGTGGCGATATCCTCGATCGCGAGCAGTGTCCAACCGGCGGGATTGCTTCTCGGGGGGCGGACAAGAAAGTTAGAAATCCGAATGCCGGTACATTCGTGCGAAGCTTCAATCCCGTAGCTAGGGATCCGAACTGATGGCCTAGTCTCCCCTCAGACCCGGCCCTGAAGTATCCGGGTCCGAGATTTTTCCTCGGAAGAAACCCGAATCTAGCGACAACTGTGATTGATTCCTGAGAGCCAGGCTCTCGTAATCGCAGCAAACTCAATGGAATCTGTAGCTTGAAGAGCCAGCATTAAAGATGCAAGGAACGGCTCTTGGCGGGTGACCTTGGCGCTAGCTTTTCATTGATTTTGCGAAGACAAAGGTGCAAGATTTGCACCGTACCTTTTCCAAACGGTTCCCAATCGACAAAAATTCCGGTTTTTCAAGACTGACCTCCGCACAACCGCCGCGTTTGCGAAGGTCTGAAATGTTTTCCGAGTTCGGGTCACTTGAATATGGGACCCGAACGGAACTCTAGTCTCTCGGAGGTGGTCAATGACACAGCCACTCCGCCCTTTCTGTTCCGAGCCGTTGCCGGTCTGCCCGGCCATGGATTTCAATTCCACGAGTGAGAGGAACATATGAAGAACAAACCCCTGAGTTACCCACCTGCGAATGACAAACTGGTGAACTGGACAATCATGGTTTACATCTCTGCTGACGATGTTTTGGCCAACTTCGCAATCGACTCTCTAAATCAATTCAGAAGCGCGGCGACGGACGTCGGAGATAAAGTAGTGGCACTATTCGACCCCAATGACGGCGATGGAAAGGCATTCCGATACAGTTTTGAGATCAAGAAAAAAGACGCTCTACTCAGCGATGCTAGAGAGAAAAGTGAGGAGGAAGAAATTAAAAAGGCTCGACTCAGCTTTTTTGAAGAAGAGGAAATTGACGCTCCCAACATGGCGGACCCAAAGACTTTAACCGATTTCGTGAATTGGGCAACTTTTGATCCCAAAACTGGAACACTCTATAAGCCCAAAGATAGAAATTATTGTTTAATCCTGTGGGGGCACGGGACTGAACTGCTGCTGGACCAGGATCCAGGTATCAAAAGAGAGAGATATCTGACTCCTGCGAAACTTAAGACTGCGCTGAAAAGTACCGAATTAAGTAAAAACAACATGCTCGACATCGTTGCTTTTGATGCCTGTTCTATGAGCATGATTGAACTTGCCAGCGCGCTTCAGGGCTGCGTTCGCTTCATGATTGCATCGCAGGATGAAGTGCCCGATGTGAGCTTCCCTTATGGAAAAATTCTGGAACAACTGCAAGGACAAGGCAAGGATCCGAAAGAGGTTTGCAGGTTAATTCCTAAGATCTATCTACAGTCTTTTCGCGACTATCGCATCACTTACCGCAATGGCGCGCAGGAGATCATGCTTTCGAGCCTCAACTTAGAGAAAATTGAAAACATCACGGGCCCAGTGAGTAAACTCGCTCGTCTTCTGCTGCGCTATGTCGCTGACGAGGATCTCGGCAATGCAATCGTCGAGGCCCGTAAGTCTTCTCGCGACTTCGTCTTGGGATTGTTCGTGGATCTTTCTGACTTTTGCGAGAAGATGTCGAAAGGGTTGGACAAGATGCTGTTTCAGGACAAGGAGTACAGCAAGGAATTGGAGAACGTGTTAGTGCAAATTCGTGATGCGATCAAAATTCCTGATGCGACCGATACTGGAAAGTACGTCACGATCGCCAATGAAACCAGAGAAAATGTGAAAGATTGTCACGGCGTTTCCATATATTTTCCGTACTCCGTTCAGGAAGACGAGAATCAGCAAACCAAGAGATTGTTGGGCGACAACGAAACCGGAATCGTAAACCTACCGCTGGTGAAAGGTTCACGCGACCATACGACGAAGGCACGCAATGGGAGAATCGTGGAACTTGAGGCAGATTTTGAGCAATTGCCCTTTTTTAAGGATGACGGTTGGGGCGCTTTCATCAAGCAGGGATGGTCACTTGTTCTGGCCCGGAGGTTTCCCGACAAGCTAGATTTGCACTACTCCGCTGAAAAGGTCGCTCAGAATTTATCAGCAGCGCTGAACGGCGGCAACGAGCAGATCAGGCACCTTCAGGAGCGGAACGAAGAGTTGACCAAAGAACTGAAACAGTTGGCGCTAAAACCCACAGCCTGAGCATTGCCGACTGGATGCAAGTTACTGGTGTGTCAATTGCTTCTGAGGGTGGAAACGGGGGACTATGAGATGGCACGTCATTGCGGCAGTGCTTGCGTGCGTTCTCTTCCCGTCTTCCACGATGAGTGAGGCTAGACAGTTCAGCGTCGCTGAACGAATCGGCAGTCTTGGAACTTCGGGAGAGGAACGCAACGACGGTTCCCTCGGCACATCCCACGTGGATAGTGCCGACAATTTTCAATTGAAAAAAGCTGAAGATTTGGCCCAAAGGGCGGCGGTCCTTCGCAAGAAACAGAACGCCAAAAGCCTGTGGGCTGCAACCAGACTGTTCAGGGAAAGTTCGCGGCTCTTTGCTGCTGGCCACTCCTATGACGAGGCGGCAGACTCACATCTTCAGATCGGTGAGATCTATCTGATCCTCAGCGAGTTCGACAAGGCGCGAAAATCTTTAGACGAAGCTTTCAAGGTCGCACAAGACGTGGAATTGCGATGCAGTGCATTGAGCGGGATCGCTCGAACGTATGCTACTACCGGGCCTTACCCTCTTGCGGACGAGTATTCACGGCAGGCACTGAGCCTGTGCGAACGCCCTAGTGAAAGAGCACAAGCCGAGGCCCTCGAAGCGCGTGGTGAGGCTCTCTTTTCTGGTGCTGACTATTCGGGGAGCGCGGACTTCCTCAGACGGGCCCGGACCCTTTTCGTCGCAGCAAAGGACGACAATGGGGAGGCGCAGGCCCTCCTTATGCTGGCACACGCGCTTTTTCAAGGCGGGGAAAGGGTGCCAGCTCTACAAGCCGCCGGAGAGGCCCTACGATTGTATTTGTTGGCTGAAAACCGCTATGGCGTTGCCCGCGTGCGTGCTGCCCTGGGAATCTTCGCTGTCCTTAGGGGCGAATTTGAAACCGCGCATTGCAATTACGCTATAGCCCGACCGCTGTTCCGGGACATAGGTGATCGAGACGACGAAGCGAGTGTGCTGAATGGGTTAGGATACGTAAACCGCGCAACAGGCGATTGGCAGAAATCCGTAGAATATTACCAGGCTGCCAGGGCTGCCTTTGCGGCTGTCCAGGATTTGCCGGGAGAACTCGATTCAATTAGCGGGATGGGCGAAGCCTTGGCAGTCGCAAAGAACTACAAACGACTGCTGCCTCTCTATCAGACGGACTTGCGCCTCGGACGTAGGGCAAACGATCCTGTGGTGGTGGCATCAGCCTTTGCGCACATTGCGAGTGCTTACGAAGGAGAAAGCAGGCTTGCCCAAGCCGAAACTTTTTATCGCCGTTCGCTCAAAGCCTACCGTGCGGTGGATCACATCTACGGTGAGATCGACACTCTGATCCGCATGGGTCACCTACAGACAAGTCAAGGGAAATACCTAGATGCCATAGCTTCACTCGAGCGGGCCGACGCCCTTAACGGAAAGACAGGCCAGATTGAAGAGATGGCCAAGATACAGTACGAGTTGGCCTGGATTTATCGGCGATTAAATCGGTTGGAAGACTCGCGGCTAGCAATTGAGAAGACAATTGACATAGTCGAGAACCAGAGGATTAGTATTTCGCATTTTGACACACGCGCTTTGTACTTCGCCTCTGTCCACCGCTACTACGCTCTGTATGTACAAGTACTGATGTTGCTCCATCAACGCGACCCAGAACTCGGCTTCGCGAAGAAGGCCTTTGAGGCTTCTGAAAGAAGCAAGGTACGGTCCCTCCTGGATTTGCTGACCACATCTGATCAAGACGCCCCCTGCGATGAGCTTCTGCAAAGGCAATTGGAGGCCGTTGACGCCACCGAGGTTCGTGCCATCGATGCAAAACAAGAAGCTCCGTCAGTGGCGCCGACTCTCACGCTGGAGGAGGTACAGGCGGAGATTGGAAACGAAGACACGGCTCTGCTTGAATACGCGCTCGGTGATGAAAAGAGTTATGTATGGGTCGTAGGCCCACACCAGATCACGTCCCACGAACTGCCGAAGTCAGCGCAAATCAGGCAATCGGTGGATGCTTTTCGAAAGGCGCTCATTCCTGCACAGTTAAGGAATGGAGAAAGTGCGGTCGACTACCAAGCGAGAGCTGCGTAATGCAGACCAGGCATATCGCCTGCATGCTCAGCAACTATCACGATTGCTTCTTGAGCCACTTCCTCTTTCAGGGCTAAAACGCCTCCTCATTGTGCCGGATGAATCTCTCCAATACATCCCGTTTGCTGCCCTTCCATTTCCTGGCTCAGGTGCAGGCAAGGAACTTCTGGTCAAACATTTTGAAATCGACGTACTGCCTTCCGCTTCTGTACTCGGGATTTTGCGAAAAGCAACTGGCAAGCGAGCTCCACCTACGGCCGTCGCCGCGATTTTCGCCGATCCGGTTTTTGAACCAGATGACGAGCGAGTGTCAACGCGTCGTGCAGGCGCTAAGAGAAGCTATGAAGATCGCCCCGCCAGTTTGACCCGGGCCATCCGCGACGTCGGAGGATCTCAGTACATTGCCAGACTGCCGGCTTCACGTGACGAGGCTGAGGCAATTGCAAAAGTGCTACGTTCCCCAGATCCTCAAGCTGTGCATGTTGCGCTGGACTTTGACGCTAGCCGCGCTAACGTACTCACGGATGGGCTCACACGTTTTCGTCTGGTACACTTCGCAACACACGGGGTGGTCGACGCTCGGCACCCAGAAATGTCCGGGCTCATTCTGTCATTGGTAGATACGAGGGGCAAAAGGCAAGATGGCTATTTGCGCCTGGGCGACATTTACAAATTGAAGCTTTCGGCCGATCTCGTGGTTCTCAGTTCCTGTGACTCGGCGTTGGGCAAGGATCTGGAGTCCGAAGGGATCATAGGTTTGCCGCGTGGTTTCCTGTATGCGGGAGCCAAAAGTGTCATTGCAAGCTTGTGGAAGGTGAATGACGATGCGACCGCAACACTTATGTCTCGCCTCTATGCACGAATAAAGAAGGGCGAAAGCCCAAGTTCAGCCTTGCGCGGTGCACAACTCGAGATGGTGCAGGACGAACACTGGGCCAATCCGTACTACTGGGCAGCTTTTGTATTGCAGGGAGATTACAGATAGAAGGACCACTTCATCAGGCTGCATTTTCGTAGGTCGCCTATGGCACCGCAAGGGAGGGAGAAAAGGACGCTCACGCCGGAAGCATTCGGAAAGTTTCTTCGCTTGCTGTCTGAAGACGATGAGTTAGCTGTGCGAGAGTACCAACGGATCAGGGCGAAGTTGATCAGGTTCTTCATTCATAAAGGCTGTACGGATGCCGATGATCTGTTCGATAAAACAGTGGACATTGTGGTTGCAAAGGTTGAATCGTGCGTGGAGTATCAAAACCCGCTTGCCTATTGTTATGGAGTAGCAAGAAATGTCTGGCACGAGGACACGCGTGAGCGGAAATCTGTCACCTTGGAGGTTGATGTCGCCTCTCCAGAGCATCCGGACCCGAAGGTGCACGAACTGGAGCTTCAGTGTCTGGACCGTTGCTTGGGTCAACTATCGCCCGGAGACCGCGATGTCGTAACCCGCTATCACGGCCAGCATGGGCGCGACAAGATTCAAGTCAGGAGGGTGCTCGCAGATGGCGCTGGAGGAATGAATGCGTTGCGCATCCGAGTGCACAGAATCCGAAAGGAACTCCGTATTTGTGTTGTTGAGTGTACGAAAAATTATTAAATTGATACTTTTTTGAGGTAGGGCCATGAAAAGCAATTTGCCCGATCGGAGTCTGATTCGGGAGTACTTACTGGGCAGACTCGATAACGAGAAGGAGCTTGAAGAGCAGTTGAGTCATGATATTTTTTCTAATGATGAATTATCGGAGATGGTTGAATCGATCGAAGAAGAGATCATAGAGGATTTTCTGGATGGAACGCTGGATTCCGCCGACAAGGATGCTGTTAATACATACTTTCTGCGGCCTCCTGAGCGCAAGGAGAAATTACGATTCGCTAGGCTGTTAAGAAATCATTTCGAAGAGCAGCATCAGTTGGTCGGGACAATATCAGATACGCGGCCTTCAGCTTACACGAATGTTGTGCGGGAGAGCTCTGAGTATAGAGCGCCTATTCCTTGGTCGTCCCATTTCAAAACCTATGGGCAACTCGCCGCATTGGTTGTACTTGGCATCGGGAGTCTGATGTACATATCAGTCCTTCGCACGAACCAAGCGCATCTTGAAGCCCAAATCGTGCAAGAGCGAGAGCATTCAGCAAGCCTGGCAAAAGAAGCACCCATATTGCAGTCATCGTTAATAACCTTGACTTTAGTTTCCGATCGCTCTCGCGGTGATGACACGCAGATTCCTCAACATTGAGATCAAGCCTTCCACACGGCGGATCATGGTGGACATTGCTCTGCAAGGCCATAGCCCGGGTCCCTTCGATGTGCATCTAGAAACCAAGGCGAGAATGGCGCCGATTTGGTCAGCCCGGCTGCTACCACTCGTTTCATCTTCTGGCGACGCTCGGTTGGTGTTCGACTTACCAGCCCAGGGAATGGAATCCGATGTGTACTCTTTTCTCGTCTCGTCGCCGCTTCCGGGATCAGGAAGCGGAAAGCACTACGATTTTCGCGTTGAGCTAGCACATTAGGTGGTCGCAATCTCAGCCGTGGATGGGTCTCCTAACGGCAGAACGGACCGGTCACGGCGCCCGATCCACTGGAACGATACAGATGGCGGATCATCGCTGGCTTTGCTGTCGCGCTGTTTGCTGGCGCACGGCTAGTCATGAGACGAGGACACACGGGTTGGACAGGCAAATCCTGATTCAGAAGCTTTCACAAGAGGCGCAGGCACGAGGAATCCACGGACAATTGAAAAGAGAGACTGGCGCTCCACGGACCCAATACATAAGGCGATCGATCGCAAAAACTTCCAAATGAGAAGTCACCAGCAAGCGTTCCCAAAAGATTGCCTGACTGGCTACAGAACGTTTCAGGCGGGGCTGTAGCCAGGGAATACTGATGTTAGAAAACTACACCTTTCTAACAACGAGATCGCGGGTGTAAAGAGCCAAGGTTTATGCGGCGTAGACGGCTTCAGATTGGCAAGGGTTTTCTAACGCCAGGTGTATGTGCGTAGGTACCCCCCTTTCGATCCTCACGCATTCAGGCATTCATCGCGCCGTCGCCCGTTGAAGCTCTCCACATAAGCGTTCTGCACCGGCTTGCCCGGTTGGATGAATTCCAGCCGCACGCCGCGTTCTTCGCTCCAGGCCGCCAATGCCCGGCCGCGAAACTCTCGCCCATTGTCCAGGACAATGGCTTCCGGCAATCCTCGCTCGCTGGCGATCCGATCCAACACCCGGCGCACTCGCAACCCGCCCAGCGATGTGTCCACCTCGATCGCCAGACACTCCCGCGTGCAATCGTCCACGATGGTCAACATCCGAATCACCTTCCCGCTGCCCACGCAATCACTCACGAAATCCATCGACCAGCGTTGGTTCGGTTGACTCGCCACAGGCTTAACGGCCGCGCCACTCCACCGAATCCGGCGCCCTGTCGAATCCTCATCGCCAATCCTTCCTCGCAATAAAGCCGGTACACGCGCTTATGGTTCGCCGGCATGCCTTCGCGTACCAGCATCGCCGTCAGTCGCCGATACCCGAACCGCATGCGTTTGGCTGCCAACTCTTTCATCCTCATTCGCAGCGCGGCGTCGCGATCCTTCCGTGCGCGATAGCGATGCGTCGATCGCCCCAACCCCAACAGCCTCCTGGCGTGCCGTTCGCTCATCTCGTACTCCACCTCGACATAGCTCACGGCTGCCCGAAGTCCCGCAGGCACTACCAGTTTTTTGAGAGCACGTCCTTCAGCGCACGGTTATCCAGCGTCAGCTCGGCCACCACCTGCTTCAGCTTTCGGTTCTCATCCTCCAGCTGTTTCATCTTCTTCGCGTCGCCACTCTCCATCCCGCCATACTTCGCCCCCCAGCGGTAATAAGTCTGCTCGGTGAGCCACCACGCACCAGGGTGGGGAACGCAGTCCATACTGTGTTCCCCAAAGCCGCAATAACCGCTAACCCAAGGCATGGATAGTTCGGAAAATGTCGTAGGTTAGGCCGGGTGGAGACGCACGCTCCTTATCCGACAGTCACCACGGCGATCTCATAGTCGTCCACACGAGGTATCGTGAAACGCAAGACCGAGCCTTCGAGCCGGAAGGGAGTTGTCCTGTCGGAGCGAAGCAGGTCCACGGCGTTGACCTTCACTCCGCTGGGCAACGTCATGCTGACGGTTTGTGGACCCAGTGGGTTGACCGTGCTCAGCCAGCCGTGGTGGGCGTTCGGGTTCGTGTAATTGAGTAGGTGGATGGCGTAACCCGGCGTAGTTTCCCAGGCAAAAAGCTCGAGGAATCCATCGCCGTCAACGTGGACGACGGCTTCATCTTGAGTGATCCAGCGGATGGTGTTGTGCAATAGGCGCAGAAGATCGCCGTGACCGGTAAGCCAGAAGGTTCGTTCGATGTCTCCAGGAAAGTAGGCTAGGCGGCTGGAGGCCACATCACGCAGCACCACTGCTGGTTCATCGGTGTGCGAGGCCGGTGGGTAGGCCAATTCCGGAGGATACTGCACGAAGCCAGGGACAACGGTGAGAACCGGATCTGGCACCGATTTCACGGGCACACGGTTTTGCGCGCCCGGCAGCCAGTTGGTGTTTGAGAAGCCGTCAAGGATCGGATGACTGCGTTCAATGCGGCCGTAGTAGGCGTTGCCGTTCGTTCCGATAACATCTCCGGCCTTGCTAATGCCGAGCAGGTCGGCGAGGCCAAATTCCTCGCGCCGCTGCAGGTTCTCGTCGTACAGGCCCGTTTCGAAGCTTGCCATGATTGACCCTCCGGAACGGACGTAGTCGCGGATCTGCTGGCACTGGCGGTCGCTAAGCATGGCAATGTTCGGCAGAAGCAGGGCTCGGTATTTGCTGATCCGTTCGAGGTCCAGGCGGTCTTCGTGTACGAAGTCGAAGGCGAATCGGCCGTTGAGGAGCGTCGCATAGATCCCGTGTGTCGTCTCGCGCATGTAGTCGTGAGCGTGAGCGGCGGCGGGAGCCGGATATAGAAGTTGCGTGCTCTGTCCCATGACAACGCCGATGTTTGCGAGAGATCGGCGGGGCTTCAGGTGGGCATCGTGTTTCTTCGCCCACTGAAAATAATCGGAGCCGAGTTTTTGCCAACGGCGATCTTCTCCGAATCCCGCCTCCGAGCCGATGAAGTGGTAGTAGAGCGCCATGCCACTGGCCAGCGTTTCGTTCAACCACATTCTTGCTTCAGCGGGATTTTTGGAGGCATTGCGCCAGCGGACCGTGCCGGTCGAGTAAGCGGCGGAGACGTTCGCGGCGAATTTTCCGTCCATCATGGCGCTGCACACGCGGCCTTGCAGGCTGCATCCCCAGACCGCGGGATCATCGGAGGTGCGGCCCTGATTGTCGGCCTGGAACCAGACTGCGGTTTTGCCGAGGCGATCGAGGTTGGGGCCGCACCGGACATTGCCACCAAGGTTTGCGAAGAAAAAGCTGTCGGGCTTCTTTTCTTTGGCGATGGCGTCGTACTTGTGCCACAACTCGAGAACGCGATCATTGAAAGCGCGCCAGTAGGCGGCAGTGTTGGACGGGGGAAGCTTGCTGCAGATGGCGCAATGGCAGTTGGGCAGACTGCCGATGGGAGGCCATCCGTTGGTGTAGAAGCAATCCACGTCGTAGAGCGAATTGATTTCCCGCATAATGGCCGGGACGTAGTCGTCCATATAGCTAGTGAACATGCAGGTGCGGAATAGCCGCGAGTCTTCGGGACTGAGGAGAACCGATCCGTTAGCATCGCGCATGGCCCACTCTGGATGGGCGTCAAGGGCATCGCCCCAATTCAGGTCTGGACTCATGCGGGCGACGACGCGCATGCCGCGCTTGCGGGCAGCGGCGACACATTCACCGAAGAAGTCACGGCCATTGAGAAACTTTCCGTGACGGTGGAACTGAACTCTTGAGGGATAGAAGGCGAGGATGCCGGTTACGCTGATGAAGACGATGTCGGCGCCGGCCGAGTGCCAATAGTCTGCCCATTCTTCAATGTTCATCACAGCCGGATCGTGCTCGGTCATGTTGCTCTGACCGACGCGGCGAATGTTCTGCTGCCAGGGCAAGGTGGACGGATCGACCGGAGCCAGTCTGGCTGGCAGAGGAATGAGTTTCGGATCCGTGCCGCTAATGGCAGCGTCGACGATCGTTTCCGCTGAGATCGTCGCAGGATTGAACGTCTGGATAGCGGCGGCCAATGGAAGGGAAGCTGCGCTGGTCTTGAGGAAAGTGCGCCGGTTGAGCATGCGGTCCATTATTGCCGATCACTGACTTCCGTACGAACAGGAAAAGCAGGAACCGCCAACAACATGTTCGCCAGCCCATCTCTTGCCGGAATGTAAACCCGTGATCGTGCTCCAATGTCATCCCCGCAAAGCAGCGCTGATGCTGGTTGACGGGTTAGTTGAGTGTAACCGGGAGTTTACAGTTCAAATTTCGACTTCTTTCGATTGAGTCTACATCTGAGCGTTTGTCGCTGGCGGATTGTCGAGGGTCGAATTACCCGAAGCAGAAACAGAGACGGGTTCTTAGCTTGTCCCTTTCATTGTCGCGGGAATCGTTACTGCTTGGCCGATGTTTGGAGATCCTTCTTCAGGACGCTAACTTCGACGCGCGCACCGCTGCTGGGGCGTTTTCCTTCTCCACTCACCGCCGCGTTGCCCATGCTCATCACGTAGATTCGATATACCGGGATGTTATGCGTCAGCACCAGATAACGGACCACCGAATCCGCTACCTTCTGCGAGGAGCGGATTGCGGCCTGACCCTGGCCACGTGCGAACCCACGCACTTCAATGATGTAGCCACGCTGGTCCTTGAGGGGTGCGGCCATCTCGTCGAGAGCATCTTTCGCATTCTTGCTCAAGATGGTCTGGCCGGGACGGAAACCGATCTCCGTCTGTGCGGATCCTGTGTATTGATCTAGATCACCTACCATTTGCTCCGACGCTGAGACTCGCGTCGAAGCCTGATTGGCCGCTGTTTGCGCCGTTTGCGCTTTGTTGACGGCATCGGATGCATGCTGGTCCGCAAGACTGGCCTTCTCCGACGCCAGCTGAATGCCCTGCTGCGCGCGCGTATCGATGTCTTTGATCAGGCGGCTGTTTTCCGACGTCAATTGCTCCAGCTCATTGATGCGGTCCCGAATAGGCGTGACCTGACGCTGTACATACTTCTTGTTGGCGAAGGGATGGGTGACCAGGTTCACAAGATTGGGATCGTCGCCGTCCCAGAAATCCTCGGGGCGCGGGGCTGCAAGCGGCTCCCGGTCATTGGCGCTCTGCGTAACTGTTCCACTGGCTGAACTTGACGACGAACTGTTATTGGTTTGCTGCGCGAATGCTGCAAGCGCAAAAATGACGACTGCCAGGAATATGCAGGTCCTCATTCGACTTACTCCCCGAGTGGGGCTCGACCCTCCACTGCTGCCCGAACGGGCATCTTTCGTGCGTATAGATTGTGCTCCCAGACGGCCCGATCTGCAACCCTCGCAGGATTTTCGCCGAACTGCCCTTGCGGTATCCGACTCCCGAGAACTATGCCCAGCCCGTGGGACGCGATTCCAATCACTGCCTTTCGTTTCTATGAGCCAGACGAGCGTGGTCTGTAGCTCAATGGAGGTCATGTTGAGAGGAGCCTTACGGCGGCTAGGAGTTCGAAACACCCAAGATTGTTCATCCCATTTAGGGAGTCCCAGGGTCTGAGTCATGCCATATCGGCAACTATTCAGATTTCCGGAACTGAGTGTGACTAAGCACCGGTCCGAGGAGTATTTCTTCTCCAGCCAGCGGCCGATCTTGATAAGAATTGCCAAGGCGGCAGGTCACTCGATCGATTCCCGATAGATCCGGGCCAGACTGTCCGCTTGATGGGTCAGTGTGAGCCTTTCCATGACAGTGTCGCGCGCAGCCGACCCAAGCCGGCGGCGGAACGATTCGTCGCGCAGAAGGATTGCAGTAGCCAGACTTAGTTCTTTCTCGCTATCCGGTCCTACGAGAAAGCCATTTGAGCCGTGCTGAATAATCTCCGCAATCCCCTGGCCACGGCACCCGATGACCGGTTTGCTCGTCGACATCGCCTCCAAATAGACGTTCGCCAGGCCTTCCTGACGGCTTGGCAGAGCGAATACCGTACATGCTTGCATTGCTGTGGCAATCTGTTGGCGAGATTGGCGTCCAGGAAAACTAACACGCGTGTCCAGTTTGAGTTGCTGAGCCAATCCTTGCAGGCGAGAGCGTTCTGGTCCCTCGCCGATTAATCGCCAGCGTAGGGTCGGAAACTCGGAAGCCAGGGAAGACGCCCCGTGCACAAGGAGCTCGTGTCCCTCAATTGGAAGCAGGTTCCCAACGCTGAGGATGAGAGGCGACTCAGAGGGTGCCTCGTCGCTCGGATGAAACAACTCGGGATCTACACCGTTGTACACGACTGACGTCCGGCAACTACGGCCTATGCCTTCCAGCACCTTTCCGCGGATGCTTTCGCTCACGCAAATCACGCGACGCGACGAAGCGTACACCATCCGGGAAATGCGGTGACACCAGGCCCCAACGCGACCAGCAGCCGGCGCACTGGAAAACCTGTCGAGGCCGTGGACAGAAACGACAAATGGGATGCCCAGTTCCTTGCTGAGTAACATTGCTGCATGACCGCAGGGTAAGGCTCCGTGGGCGTGGATCAAATCAATCGCTTGTGAGCAATGAAGTGCCCGTACTCGCCCGACAATGCGCGCGAAAACGAAAGCACCGGCAATGGGAACTCCGAAAGCTCCAGGCACGGCGAAGTGGCGAAGCCATTCAGCCGAAACCCCAGAGTCGTTCGCATGATGTCTTCTCCGATAGAGCGATTGCGCCACAAACACCGTATTGCGGACACCCATTTTGGCGAGCCATGCAAGTGGTTCGGAGACAAAGCAACCACTCGCATCGTCGTCACGCGAGGGATAAAACGGCGTAAGTGTTAGTACGTGGAGCGGCCTACGGGAATCTGTTTTCATGCGGTTAGATCGCTGATGTAATCTGCCAGTAGAAGAGTTTGTGGCACTGAATTACAAATTCCGAACAGACTCTTGATCCTAGTGAGCTGTGGTTTCCTGGTGTGTTATCTTACCGTCCCCACTCTCGTCAAGAAAAACCTACTGCTAGACCGTGACTGGGCAGCATCGTCACTAGCCATGCGCCGAAGTGTCGCATGAACGTTGAAAGGATTCGACCTATGCATTTTAGCAGTGCAAATGACGGGAGTGGCCGAGATGACGGCCGCTCATCCACCAAGAAACAGCCGTACATTCGACCGAAAGCGACCGTGGTCACCCCTGATCAGGCCGAAGAAGAGCTAAAGGCCAAGGCGGCACCACTAAGTCAGGAGTTCGAGGCCTGTTCCGAGCTCATTGCGGAAGCTCGAAAGCGACAGGAACTTGGCCGAGATTCGCGAGGTGGAAGCAAGCTCCACCGTGCAGACGTAGCTTGATCCCGACCCCGAACATGAGTTTCTCGTGTCGAAGGCACCCAAGACATAGCCCGCCTGATTGCCGTCAACATTGACCAGTCTCGAAGGTTCTCCTTACCGTGCTGTCGCAAGACTCGTAAACGCCATCGTCACCTTCTGGATCTGATCGTCAGTTCCGAAAACAGCGGCAAGGAGAGGACCTCAGCGCAGCCTTCTCCGACTGCGAGAGAGCCAGCGGCGTATGCACAAGCTCCGCGCAGGCCGGTCGGAGGTGGACTGGCACCGGATAGTGAATACCCGTTTGAATGCCTTTCCCTTGGAGGGCCGCGTGAAGAGCGTCACGGTCGCCAGCGCGCAGATTGTAGGCGTGACAAACATGCCTCTCCCAATGCATCTCTGAGGGTCGCACTAACTCGGACTCGGTTAGGAGGTCGTTATGTTTGGCTGCGATTGCGCGCCAAGCCTCGATCCACGGCTCTCGTGGCGGTGCACCGCGCGTAGACTGCCTTGCTCTGCTATACGGAAAGGCTCAGTGGTTCCAGCGACGGAAAAGCCACTGAGCCCCTAGCTGCGAATACTAGTGAGTGTACACCGGAATTTGCTAAGAGTAGTACGCTCGGAATTGCTCGTTGATCTGAATCCTCTAGTCGGCAGACTGAGCCTTATCCGTGATGAACTTCCCTGGCAGCCCAGGCAAGATACCGTAGGGCTCCGGTTCTATCCCCGAAGTTCCCTTTGCGATACCCACACTGTGTTCTGGACAGCGTGCGGCGCTGGAGGTTCAAACTGCGTAGCTGCGGCGGAGTGTCAGGGCTGGACTGCGGCCTTTCTTGCGCTGACGTTCGCATCCTTAGCGCCGGGAAACATGAATTCCAGCATTCCGTTCCTTGCTGGACCGCGCTGACGCTCGAGGAGGAAGGCCTTCTGCTGACTTTAAATCAATTTCGAATTGATTTCAGCTCTGAATCGAGTGTTTAGCGTGAGTTACGAAAACCGAGATCTTAGAGGAGAAATCCTCGGCAGAGGTTCCAGAAGTCTTGTTTGGGCGACGACTAGAGCTCCTCTACCGTGCTGCCGCAAGGCTCGCCACGGCTTGCGCTACATTCTGAATCTGGGTGTCAGTTATTTCTGGGTACAACGGCAACGATAGAACTTCCTCGGCCGCTTTCTCGGACTGTGGAAAGGCTCCCCGAGAATATCCTAGGTCAGCATATGCCGGCTGCAGGTGTACCGGCAGGGCATAGTGCATAGCTGTCTGAATTCCTTCCGACTGGAGAGTCGCCTGCAAAGCTTCGCGGTCTTTCGTTCGCAGCGTGTAGACGTGGTAGACATGGCGCGCCCAAGGCATTTCTCTCGGAAGCTCGACTCCGCAGTCAGCCAACAATCGGGTGTATTTGCTGGCCGCAGCGCGGCGCAGTTCCGTCCACTGATCGAGGTGACGAAGCTTCACCCGCAGGATGGCGCCCTGGAGGCCTTCCATGCGATAGTTGAATCCGCGTAGCAGGTGATGATATTTCCGGTCCTGTCCCCAATCGCGCAGCATACGAATCGTTCGAGCGTACTCGGCGTTACCGGTGGTGACCGCGCCGCCCTCGCCGTAAGCGCCTAGGTTCTTCGTAGGATAGAAACTGAAGCATGCGATGTCCCCAACACTTCCCACTGGACGCCCCTTGTATTTAGCGCCATGGGCTTGCGCTGCATCTTCGATGACAACCAGCCCATGTCGTCGCGCCACTGCAAGGATCGGATCCATCTCAGAGGGATGCCCGTACAGATGGACTGGGAGGATTGCCTTAGTGCGAGGCGTGATGGCTGCCTCTATGGCTCCCGGATGAATGGTGAACGTATCGGGATCGATATCCACCAGCACCGGCCGCGCGCCAGCGTAGAGGATCGCGGCCACGCTGGCCACGAAAGTGAACGGCACAGTGATGACTTCGTCGCTGGGACCGACTCCGGCTGCCAGCAGCGCTAGATGCAGCGCACTGGTACCCGAATTCAAGGCGATACACTCGGTCGCGCCGCAATAGACCGCAAATTCCTTTTCAAACTCCGCCACCTCGGAGCCAAGGATGAATTGACTACTTTCCAGCACGCGAGAAATTGCAGCATCAATTTCGGGCTTAATGTTCTGATACTGCGCTTTGAGGTCGAGATAAGGTACTTTGACGATTGCCATGAGATTACTGAATTCTATTGCATTCGTGACTGTGGATCCATGCCGTCGCCTGCAGGAAAGTGAGTCGTAACTCCGCCCGGCGACCGTCGCGCCATCGACTGCGAAGCCGGGTGCATAATTTCGACCACGCGAAGTCCGGCACCACCGCCGCGTTCCGGTTCCGTTGCGTGCTCAATGCAGTGCGGGAAATGATCGATCTCACGACACAGTGCCTCTGTCCAGTCAATCTGCGGAGCCAGCATGTAGCCTGTGCGCGCACAGAGTCGTCGCTTGTCGGATTCTCTTCCGTTGATCCGCGCGTGTCGATTTCGCAAGTACTTCCGTCTGAACCCCAAGCCCTTCGCTTCAGGAGGGTTTTGGTATGAATTGAGCGGCATGAAGAAGGTTTGTGATTCAGCTCTTGACGGGGTTTTATAGCCGACGATCCAAAACCAAACATCGGCCGAAAACAAAACCGTTTAGCTGGTCAGATGTTCTGCAACGCACCCGTGTCAAGCCGTCTTCCTCGCCGCCTTCACCTTCGCCCATCGCGCCCTCTGCGCAGCAGCGATCTTCCTTCGCGCAGCTGCGGAGAGTGTCCGCTTTCCTCGGGTCGGAACAGCTTTGGACTGAGAGCTCGCGGCTGCACCTTGTCTGTATTTTGCCCAACGCGCTTTTTGGGCGGCTGCGATCCGCGCCCGAGCGGCAGCGGAGAGCTTTCGACCGCCGGTTCCTTTCACGTATGCCTTACCGAAAGCTGCGAGCGCAGCGCCGATGCGATGAAGTTCTTTGGTCAACTGATCTTGTTCCTTCTTTAACAGACCGATCACTCCCGCTAAATTGGACATTGAGTTCCCCCTCGGTGCCGGATTGTATCAAAGCCGGTGTGATGTCCAATCCCAGTCTTGCGTGGAGCCGATCCAGGTCCGTAACAGATTACTGTCCCTATGATTGTTCTTTTTTCTCGCCCTAGTGCACCTTCGTCACCTGTCAGCAACGTAGACCTCGGCGCTAGTCTCTCCACACACAGCCATGACCTCAATGAACTCCCCTCAGCACTCAGGATGGCGGGACATTCGCTACCCTCTACATCTGCCGGTCTTAGTCAAACTGGCCGATAAGGAAATCCGCACCCGATCTGAGAATGTCAGCATGGGTGGCATTCTATTGTCCAGCGCCGTCATGATCCCTGAGGGTTCCGCTGTAGGCGTAGATGTTGGAGTTGCGCATCTGAGCCACATTGGCGCTCTATTGACTGCTCGCGGCAAAGTTGTTCGCGTGCAGACGAGACCCAGTGGAGACTTCGCCGTAGCCGTCCAATTGGAGCGTCCTTTCAAGATACCTGTCCAAGAGCTGAACAAAAGGTCCAGCTCCAAAGGGAAGGGATCACCGTTTCTCGAAGGAAAGCTTAGGAGTGCGACCACCGGAGGCCTCCACTCTGCCATGGCCTGGCACACCGAAACGTAGTCCAATCAAAGACGATGCGTGGGAGTTCTTGACTCGGTTGCTGCCGAACTACGTCTTCGACAACGCGGGACCCGCCACATGTTATCCACGTAAGGGAATCATCCAAAATGCCTGCTCGCCTGAAAACGAAGACTACTACCTTCAATGGATTCAGCCGCGACTTAGTACAGTCAAGCTTCGTCAGCAGCCACCGGAAGACTAAAGCCACTACACCTGTTCTCGACTCTACTCCTTCACGTCCCCTTGGAAGGCGCGAAGGACATCCTTTCAATCATCAGCTCGTCCGATTCGAAGCCATAACATGGTTCATCTCGCTAATTGCCTCGAGAAGGGCTCGACGGCACCTTCGATATTCGTCGTCACTAAGCTGGCCCCTTTCACGGCGTTGTTCTAACACCTTTAGTTCCTGCACTCTCTCTCGAAGAAGCAAAGAGGTGTACTTATGCCCCTCTACCGTGGATTCCGTTTTCAGCATCGTTCAGCCTCCGCACATGGCTCGGCACGTAGTGGGCCAGGGCGGTATGCATAGCTAAGCCATTGAGCCGCAAAGATCGAGCCGCTTAGGACAATAGGTTTGTGCCGACAAGTCGGCAGTATGCCGACATGAAGGCACAAGAGCTGACTGGTCGATGCCTAGTGGGCTGTCGCAATGAATTCGTTAGTAGGTAGGCGGCGAGAAGGGTCCGAGTATTTCCAGTGGACGGGTCGAGCGTTGGCGGAGTAGGCATTGATGTAGCGACGGAGCTTGCGAGCGAGGTCGGGAACCGAAGAGAAGATGCCGCGGGCAATGACCTCGCGTTCGATCTTGGCGAACCAGATCTCGACTTGGTTGAGCCAGGAGGAGTAAGTAGGGGTGAAGTGAAACTGCACGCGGGGATGTCGTTGCAGGAAGTCTCGAACGAGTTTTGTTTTGTGGGCCGAGAGGTTGTCGAGAATGATATGTATCTGTTGCCGGGGCGGGCACAAAGAGACTACTTCTTCCAGGAAGGCAACGAAGTCGCGGCTGGTGTGGCGAGCCGCGGTTTTGCCATGCACCCGGCCGGTCTTGGTGTCCAGCGCGGCATACAGGGAAAGTGTGCCGTGCCGGTAATACTCGAAACCATGACGCTCGGCGCGTCCCGGCGAGAGCGGCAGCACAGGATCGAGCCGGTCCAGGGCTTGGATGGCGGTTTTCTCATCGACGCAAAACACCGCGGCATGCTGCGGCGGCCGCAAATACAGGCCGATAATGTCGGCGGCTTTGCGTTCGAACTCGGGATCGTCGCTGGCCATATAACGCTCCAGGCGGTGGGGCTTCAGGCCCGCTTCTTTCCAAACCCGATGCACTGCGTCCTTGCTGACTCCCAGCGCCGCCGCCAATTTGCGGCAACTCCAATGGGTGGAACCGTCGCTGGGTTTCTTGCGAGTGGCGGACAGGATCCGGGCGCGCAGAGCCGGAGTCAACAACGTCGCCTTCTGGCCGGGGTGATAGGTATCGAGTCCGTCGAGTCCGGACTGGAGGAAGCGCTGCTTCCAGCGAACGATGGTAGGCGCCGTAGTTTGCAACTGCCGCTTGATCGCGCTGAACGACGCGCCTTGAGCCAGCATCAGGATGAGCTTGGCGCGAAAGACGTAGCCCGCAGGCAGAGAACGCGATTGAGCAATGCTGCTGAGTTCTGAACGTTGGTCGCTGGTGAGGGAGATTTCGCTGCCTGTCGCCATACCAACTTAGAAGCATAGCAACTGGTAATGGTTACTTCGCGACAGTCCACTAGACGCCGGAAGAAAACTATCGGGATTCGTTTGCTGGGGCACTCCTAGCTGCACATGTAGATGCAGTCGGACAGCCTCTTATCGAGAACGGCGCGACCGTGCGGGCCGACTGGCGACACGACTGATGACAAGAAGAAAGCGCTGAACGAAAACAAGAACCAGACCGATACACCTGCGACGCACCGTTGCGCTCATTCGTGACGCACGAACCGCCCATCCTTATAAGAAATCATCGGTCTGAACTCGATGCCGATTACGCAATAAGGACAGCGGATTGTTAAGGTCGTATCAGTCAGAGTTGACATCAGGCCTCCGGCTTACCACCGAAGGAGACAGAGTGAATCTCCATCCATGGGGCATGATGCGCATCGGGCAGATAGCTGCCTACAACCTGTACGTGTAAACCGACAGGAGGAATCTCGACCGAGCCATAACCGAACTCGAACCTTAGTCTGTTTACCGTAAGCGTTTAACAACAAAGTACATAAGCACAAGCACCAGCCCTGCAAGGAATATTCCGGCAGGCACGGACAGATCTGTGGTCAGGATACAAAGAGGTGCCGTCATTGCGGTTGTTCCTTGGTCGCGCGGCTCATATCGCATGTACATAAAAAGACCTAGACGCAAGCTACATGCTGCCGTCAACGATCTTACTCATGCGGAAGTTGCAGCGATTATCGAACGGCTGCGCCCGCGTGCAAAAAGCGCGAGCGGATTGCCGGAGCGTGAGATGGTTTGGCCGATCACTGGGCTGAAATCTTAGGGCGGCAGGTAGACCAAGTCAACGAGGGGCTGAGGAGTGGTGCCGTCAAGCTGCTTATGTAAATAGGTTTGAGGGCTTGGGTTTTCCATGCCAAAGTGAACGTGTGGAAAGTGGAGCGGTCAGAACACTAGCGAAGAGAGTTTGTTGGTCAGATTCCAAGAGGATGGATGTGCTCGCCATCGGTCCATTCATAGTCGTGAAGCCCGGTCATGGAGACCACGAAGCGATCACCGTTTCAGCCCTGACAGAAGATGGCCGCAATCCTTCGAGGTGAAATGCCGGCGGCGGACTCGAGCCTGATCAATGCACAAAGAATCCCATAGAGGCCACCACGATGCCAACAGCGCCCATTACAAGGCCCAGGCCCCAGAAGATTCGTCGCCCGGAGAGTAGCGTGATCGACGTGACCACCAATCCAATTTCCAAGAACACTTCAGACAGGTCAAATCTATCCGCCCGGTTCGTCTGGGTGGCGACCTCTGCTTTCAACTTGCTAGCCTCGCTTTCGACGTCCTTCTGCTCATCCTTGTAGCGCGCCGCTTCCTGGGAGTACTTGTCGCGTAACTTGGCAAGCGTGGCAGCGTCTGTGGTTGCCTCCACTGAAGTCAGGTCGATGAAGACTTCGTCCATGTGCCGTCGAACGTTTTTCGCCTGGTAGAGCGCCCACTGATCGGCCCAAGTGGTCTGAAGCACAGTTTCTTCCGTGTGCGCACGGTGTCCGAGCAGGGATACCACCGCGACAAGCACTGCAAGCACTGCCATGGTCAACGATACGGGGGCCAGACTAGGATCATGCTTCGCGTGTTCGGCGTGTTCCTGTAGTTCGTTCAATTCTTCCGACATTTCGTCACTCTCCCATGACTTTTACGATGACCCGCTTGTCCCTTTGCCCGTCAAACTCCGCATAGAAAATCCGCTGCCATGTCCCCAGGTCGAGCTTCCCGGCAGTAATCGGCACAATCACCTCATGATGAATCAGTAGAGCTTTCAGGTGAGAGTCGCCGTTGTCTTCTCCGGTGTCGTGGTGCTTGTAGTCCTTGCGAAATGGAGCGAGGTACTCCAGCCACTTGTCGATGTCTTCGATCAGCCCGCTTTCGTTGTCATTTACATAGACGCCAGCCGTGATATGCATGGCGGAGACAAGCACCATGCCTTCTTTGACTCCGCTCTTGCTCACGATCTGCTCCACCTGCGGCGTGATGTGAACATACGCCCGATGCGCCTTGGTGTGGAATTTCAGATATTCCGTGAGTGTCTTCATAGCGTAAGAACTACATCAGAGCTGCTGCGATTTTGCCACTGGCGATCATTTCTGCCGTTCGTGCAAGGTCTGTATACATTACACGATCCTTCTCAATGGTCGGACACACGCTTCGTATCGCCGCATGCGCCGCCTGCCCGCGCTTTGAAGTCTTCAGCGGAGCGAGGAAGTCTAACGCCTGGGCCGCTGCCATCGCTTCGATAGCCAGCACATTCCGCGTGTTCTCGACGACACGCCGTAGCTTGAGTGCCGCAGTCATCCCCATCGAAACGTAATCCTCCTTGTTCCCTGAGGTGGTGATCGAATCCACCGATGCCGGGTGGGCCAATACTTTGTTCTCACTGACCAACGCGGCCGCCGTGACCTGCGGCAACATGAATCCGGAGTTCAGGCCGGCTCCTGGCGCCAGGAATGGCGGCAGGCCTTCGCTCAAAGCAGGGTTCACCAATCTTTCGATCCGCCGCTCGCTGATACCGGCCAGCGCGCTCAATGCAATTGCCAGGAAGTCCAGCGTAAACGCCAGAGGTTCTCCATGGAAATTTCCGCCGGAGACAACGTCGCCCTCATCGTTCGCTGAATCTGTGATGAAGACCAGCGGATTGTCCACTGCCGAGTTGGCTTCGATCTCAAATACCGATCGGCAATGTGCGAAAGTGTCGCGGACAGCGCCATGCACCTGCGGTATGCAACGCAGCGAGTAAGCGTCCTGTACTCGCCCGCACTCGCGGTGCGACTCCCGAATTTGGCTGCCTTCGAGCATGCGGCGCAGATTCGCGGCGGTCTTCATCTGTCCGCTGTGTGGACGAACTTTATGAATTCGCTCATCGAACGCCGTATCGGTTCCCTTCAAGGCGTCGCACGAAAGTCCACCCAGAACGTCAGCCGTATCCACAAGAGTCTCGGCTGCCAGCAAAGCCAACGTGCCAAGCGCCAGCATGGCTTGTGTACCGTTGATGAGAGAGATCGCTTCTTTGGCCTCGAGGACCAGCGGCTTGATCTGTGCCCGCTTCAAAGCCTCCGAGGCCGGGAACCGAGATCCCGTCTCGTCGTGGCATTCGCCTTCGCCGATCAGGGCAAGTGCCAGATGTGCCAGGGGAGCCAAATCTCCACTGGCCCCGACGCTTCCCTGCGACGGAATCAGCGGGGTGACGCCTCGATTCAGCATCTCGCAGAGTGTATCGATCACAGCCCCGCGAACGCCGGAGTAGCCCTTGGCGAGCGAGTTCGCTCGCAACAGCATCATGGCGCGAGTCTCCGCAAGCGGAAGAGGAGTCCCTACTCCGAACGCGTGCGATCGTACTAAGTTGACCTGCAGTTCACGGATTTGCTCGCCGAGAATCCGAACATCACTTAGTTTGCCAACTCCAGTCGTGATCGCGTACGCCACTTTGTTGCCGGCCACAATGTCATCGACCACGGTGCGCGCCAGATTCACGACTTCGCGAGCATCCGGCGACAGCAGAACCGCCTGGCGTGCCACTGCGACCTCGCGTACGTCTTCTAGTCTCAGATCGTTTCCAGTAATGTGCAGAGCGTTCAAAGCGGTCCTCGAGTCGGGTTGTTATTTCCCCGCTGCGGCACGGAACACACTGAGGTACTTATGCGGCAAGGACTGAGACCTTCATCTTTGCATTCGTAACGATATGCGTGGTCTCGCCTTCCGCCAGCAGCGCGCCGGTATTGGCCCGAGCCAATTCATAGCTGAACTTGATCACAGATTCGCGCACCGTCTTTATTCTGGTGCGCACAACCACTTCCTCGTCGTAGTAAACCGGCGCGCGATATCGGCACTTGGCCTCGGCGACCGCGATGAAAAGTCCATCCTCGCGCTCCATGTCACGGTAGGAGAATCCCATCTGCCGCATCAGTTCCACACGCCCTACTTCGAAATAGATCAAGTGGTTTGAGTGATAGACGACACCCATCTGATCGGTTTCCGCATAGCGGACGCGCAAGCGTGTTTCGTTGGTTGTAGGTTGATGGTTGGAACTCATTTCCCCGTCCAGACCGGTTTCCGCTTTTCCAGGAATGAGGTAATCCCTTCGCGAAAATCCGCTGTACTCCGGATCGCCGCGTTTTCCCGCACCGCGGCGTTGATATGCGCGTCCAGTTCCAGGCGTGCATGATCCGTAAGCAACTGCTTGGTGGCCCGCAAGGAAGAGGCGCTGTTTTCCATCAGGAGTTCCGCTAATTCCCGAGCCCGCGACATCAGTTTTTCGCCGGGCACAATTTCGTTGATCAACCCCATCCGCGAGGCTTCCTCGGCGCCGAAGATCCTTCCGGTCAACAGCAGATCGCGCGCCTGTTTCTCTCCAACTTGTCGCAGGAGGAATGTCGACACAATGGCCGGCACGAAGCCGATTCGTACCTCGGTATAGCCAAACTTCGCATCCGGAACCGCCAATGTAAAATCGCAAAGCAGCGCCAATCCCGTGCCACCTGCGATCGCCGCCCCATTCACAGCGGCGATCGTTATCTTTGGGAACTCGTAGAGCGATCGAAACAGCTGCACCATCGTCTCCGAGTCCTGCAGATTCTGTTCCGATGTCCGGCCAAGCAGGGCTTTCAGATTGTCCAAATCCATGCCCGAACAAAAAGCCTTTCCCGCTCCGGTCACGATCAGCACAATCGCATCGGATTTCGCCACTGCGTCGAGGGCCCGCACCAGATCGTCGATCAGTTCGAAGCTGATGGCATTGCGTTTCTCCGGACGATTCAGGGTGAGTGTTGCCACCCTTCCCTCATGCGTAAGCTGAACCGTGTGGTAGCTCATGAGCAAACCCTGTCGTTTTGGTGTATCTATCCTATGTTCGATAGCGACTAATCTGCGACTTGCGGTTCCGAATACTTCGCCGCGATGCCCCCGGTCGCTTTCAGAAGAGTATCGAGTGATTTCAAGGCTGGCAACTGAACATCTCGTTGGCGAAGCGCCTCGATCACCTTCTCTGTCGGAATGTTCCCCACCAGTGCATCTTGTGCGAACGGACAGCCTCCCAGTCCCCCGATCGCCGAGTCGAAGCGCCGGCAGCCCGCGTCGTATGCAGCAAGGATCTTGTCCCCAGCCTGCTCAGGGCGGCTGTGCAAGTGCACGCCAATCTCGAGGTAATCATATTTTGTTCGCACCGCCTGAACGAGTTCAGCGATTTGCTGCTGACTGGCCATCCCCACTGTATCGGCGAGCGAGATCATCTGCAGGTCCTCGGCTTCGAGCAATTCCACCGCATCGACGACTTCGTCGACGCTCCACGGATCGCCATAGGGATTTCCAAAAGCCATGGAAATATAAACCACGATGCTGAGTCCTGCGTCATCGGCTCTCTTCTGAACCTTCTCCAGTTCCTCAACCGCGTCCTCGGGAGACTGATTTTGATTCTTCCTGAGGAAAGTCTCCGATATGGAATAAGGGAAGCCCAGGGTTGACACGGCTTGTGTCTCAATGGCCCGCTGCGCTCCCTTGTCGTTGACGACGATTCCGATAATCTCGACGTCATCCGGCGGATCAAGTTCCTTCAATACCTCTTCGGAGTCTGCCATCTGCGGGACCACTTTGGGTGATACGAAGGAGACTGCGTCAATGTGTTTGAATCCCGCGCTGATCAAGGCTTTCAGATAGTTCACCTTTAAATCGGCAGGAATCAGCCCCTTCAGCCCTTGCCAGGCATCGCGTGGACATTCGATCAGTTTGACAGTCTCAGCCATGAGATCTCAGCCGCGGATTAATACGGAGTCTCACGGATTCCGAATCAGTTTGGTCTGCTTCTAATCCGCGGAGAATCACGAGAATCCGTGGCAAAGGAAGCTTTTCTACGTTTGCAGCACGCCCACCTTGAACTCGGGCACATCAGGATTCAGCGCGGCTGCTTCCAACGCCTGTGTGATCGCTTCCCTCGTTTCGATTGGATCGATGATCTTGTCAATCCACAGACGCGCCGCGCCATAGCGAGGATCGGTCTGCTCATCGTAGGTGCGCTTCACCGAGTCGTAGAGCTCTTTTTTTTCGTCGTCGCTCAACTTCTTGCCGCCGCGCTCGAGTTGCTTCACCTTGATCTCGACCAGAGTACCGGCTGCCGATTCTCCGCTCATGACGGCATAACGCGCGGTTGGCCACGCGAAAACAAACCGCGGATCATAAGCCTTGCCGCACATGGCATAGTGTCCAGCTCCAAACGAGCCGCCTACGATCACCGTAATCTTGGGCACCACAGAATTCGAAACTGCATTCACCATCTTCGCGCCGGCTTTGATGATGCCACTCCACTCCGCATCGCGCCCTACCATGAAGCCGTTTACATCGTGGAAGAAGACGAGAGGAATCAGATTCTGATTGCAGTCCATGATGAAGCGAGCAGCCTTCTCCGCCGACTCGGTATAGATGACCCCGCCGAACTCCACCCGCTTGTGCCCCTCGTGATCGGTCTGCTGAGCGTGCAGCTTCTGATTGGCGACAATGCCAACCGCGAATCCGCCGATCCTGCCGTATCCGCAGATCAGCGTCTTCCCGTACTCGGGCTTATATTCATCAAAGCGGCTGGCGTCGAGAATGCGCGCCAACACCTCTTTCATGTCATACGGACGCGCGGGCGACGGATCATAGATGCCATAGATCTCTTCTGCCGCCAACGCCGGCTCTACGGGTTTCTTCCGATCCCACGGCGACATCCGCCGATATCCCCACTTCTCCACGATCGAGCGAATCCTTGCGATGCATGCCTCATCATTTGGTTCGCGAAAGTCGACGGTCCCGCTGATCGCCGAGTGCATTGCCGCGCCGCCCAGTTCTTCGGCTGATACCTTCTGCCCAATGGCGGCCTGCACCAAGGCCGGTCCCGCAAGGAACAGTCCGCTGCCGTCCGTCATCAGCACATGGTCGCACATGACCGGCAGATAGCCTCCGCCCGCCACGCACATCCCCATGATCGCGGCAATCTGAGAAATCCCCATTGCTGACATCACCGCGTTATTGCGAAATACGCGTCCGAAATCGTCGGTATCGGGGAAAACATCTTCCTGTAAGGGAAGAAATACTCCAGCGGAATCGACCAGATAAATCGTGGGAAGGTGATTCTCGATCGCAATGTTTTGTGCCCGTATCACTTTCTTGGACGTCATTGGGAAGAACGCGCCAGCTTTCACCGTAGCGTCATTTGCGATGATCATTACTAGCCGCGTATGCACGCGCGCCAGGCCGGTAATGACCCCCGCAGCAGGCGCACCGCCCCATTCCTCGTACATGCCATGCGCCGCGTAGAGTCCAAGTTCAGAGAACGTGTCAGGGTCGGCCAGAAGGGCGATGCGTTCCCGCGCCGTCAGCCGGCCCTTGGCGTGCTGGCTCTCGACGGCTTTGCTGCCTCCACCCTCGCAGATCTCCTCGCCTTCATTCCTCACTTGCGACATGAGATCGGCGAGAAAACGCATGTTGGCTTCGAAGCGAGCCGAGGTGGGATCCGCCTTTGTGGTGAGCACACTACCGGCTGCAGAGGTATTCACCGGCAGTGTTTCAGTTCGGTTAGCCATGGGGGTCGATAAGCAGACTGATTACGGTATACCAGCGGGGCGGAACCGCGCAATGCAGCGCAGTCCGAATTGCGGCATTCAGCCAATACCCCGAATCCATCGACCCGCCTCCGCAGTCGGATCTGAGGCGATCCTATCGATCAAACCTATGCCAAGGGCTTGGGCGGCACCAACCTTCTCCGCCGCCACGAATATTTCAACCGCCCGGGCCTTCCCGATTAAGCGCGGCAGCCGCTGCGTGCCTCCCCAACCCGTAATAAGACCCAAAGCGGCTCCCCGGTGCCCGAAGATTGCGTTTGGCGCCGCAATCCGCCGATGACAAGCCAGGGCGAGATCGAGCCCGCCGCCCATGCAGTATCCGGAAATAGCGGCACACACCGGGGCAGGAAAGTTCTCGATCGCTCTCATTAAAGCCTGTCCTACTCTCGAGAATTCGTAGGCTTCCGGGCCGCATAGTGCGGCAATTTCCTCCAGGTCCGCTCCAACGGAAAAGAATCTGCTGTTTCCAGCGATGATCAGGCCGCGTGCTTCGCGTCTCAGTCCGTGCAGCCTTTCGCTGAGTGATATGACGCAGGTGCGGGTCAGTCGATTCGTGCCGTCGTAAGATTTCAATCGCACTACGCTAACGCCTGCATGGTCTTCGACCTGAAATGAAGTCTGCGACATCGATGTTATCGACTGGGGCAGAAGCCTGCCTCTTGCAGGCTGCCGAAAAAAATCGGATTTCGCTCCGTTTGAAGGGGCGCTTCGAGCCGCGCCGTAAGTGCCGCATAATCAGTGGCGACTTCAGCCGCTGAGGTGAATTGCTGGGATCAGAAACAGTTTTTCAGCAGCCTGCTAGTCTCGTTCCCTTAATGGGAATCGTCAATCATCATTCTCACGTTTTCGATTGACTCCCATCTTGTCTTTCTGCAACTCTAAAACATACGTGCGCGATCTTTGACAGCGCTGGCAAGAGGTAACTCCTTGTCGCTCAAGATTTTGCCTCTAAGTTATTGAGCCCCAAGATTTAATTTTCAATTTTCCCCCAAGCCGATGATTCCAATAGACCGGGGGGAGGGGGGAGTAACCAGAAGGAAAATACGGGTAGTCAAGATTCTAAGATCGTTCGATCCACTCCGCCAGCCGGCAACCGTCCTCTTCCAGCAGAAAAGTTCCCGCTCCGAAGCACTCGCCTAGAATGCGGTGCGATTCGGGATCGCGGGCAGCCCGCGTAATCCATTGCTGTCCGACTTGATACTGCGCGGCCGTGAACCACTTCTGCGGAAGCACTTCCACGAGCCCCGCCTGCAAATAAAAAACGAATAGCGCGAAAGCGGGATCGTCCGGAGTCATCGATTTATAGCTGGTAGGAATGATCAATTCGTCGATCGTGGAAAAAACGGAAGGGATTTCAATCTTGTGCGTGCCGGCAGTCAATGACAGGGGAACCTCGAAGTCTGCAATCGGAGCGGTGGCCGAGTAGATACGCTCTGAGGATTGCTTGAACCAGCCCGCCACCTCTGCCACAGCGAACGCTTTGAAATGATCAGGATCGAAGCACACCAGGCGAATGTTGCGCCCTTCCGGACACCATATCCCGAGAGCATTCGCGGAAACCAGAAAGGGACGGCAGTAGGTATTCAGCGCGAGCCGGACTGTGTCAGCCTGCTGCGCCAAACCGAGAGTGACCAGATGCGCGACCGGTCCCTCGGTTCCATGATGCGTCCACGCGAAGCGCTGCCTGGAATGCGATTGAAAGCTGGGAAAGGTTTGCCAGTACCAGGGAGCCGGTCCGACTGTCTCGGCAAGGATTTTCCTGGCCCGGACCGCGTCCATGCCGGGCATCACGCTGTCGGCACGCCGAGCCCCTTCACATGCGTGCGGATAAACTTCACGATGTCATCCATGGCTGTGCCCGGCTGAAAGATCGCAGCCACGCCGGCCTTCTTGAGGCCCTCGATATCCTGATCCGGGATGATCCCGCCCACCAGCACGATTACGTCCTCCATTTTGTTTTGCCGGAGCAGGTCCATCACGCGCGGCACAATCGCGTTGTGCGCCCCGGAGAGGATCGACAATCCAATGACCTGCACATCTTCCTGAAGAGCGGCGGTGACGATCATCTCCGGCGTCTGCCTCAGCCCGGTGTAAATGACTTCCATCCCCGCGTCCCGCAGAGCCCGCGCGATCACCTTGGCGCCCCGGTCATGGCCGTCGAGGCCAGGCTTCGCCACCAGCACACGAATCTTCGCGTCTGCCATTTCAACCATTTAACCACAGGGGCCACACTGGTCACACAGTTTTGATATCCAAACTCCGCCACATATACCAGCACGCGATGCTTCGATACGGCTCCCATGCACGGGCAATCTTTTCCATATCTTTGGCCTTCGGCAGCTTGCGCTTCTTATAGTGCTTCTTAACAGCCATTTGAACGCCGTAGTCCCCGATAGGTAGCACATTGGGACGCCGCAAAGAGAACATCAGGAACATGTGGGCAGTCCACACACCGATCCCTTTGACTTGAGTGAGATGCTTGATCACTTCCTCGTCCGACAACTCCGGCAGACGCGAAAAATCGAGTAAGCCGGACGCGGTCTTCGCCGCCAGATCTTTCAGGTATGCCGACTTCTGTTTCGACAATCCCACGCTCCGGAGTTGCTTATCGCTCAATTTGAGGATGCCATCCGGCGTGATCGGCTCCCCCGCCAGCGCGGCGAAGCGATTGAATATCGTCACGGCCGCCTTGCCGTTCAGTTGCTGATAGACGATGGCTTCGGCCAGGCTGGCAAACTCGGCCGGGCCAAACTCCATCCGGCACGGGCCTACGCGCTCGATGATCGCCCGCAGGACCGGATCAGACTTCTTTAGATGACGAACCGCCTTTCTCATGGCCTATACATCTATCACAATTCGCACGTGCAAGGCGAACAAAACACGAATAACGTCTGACTACTGTGATCGTTTGACCGCGATCCCCAGCACCTCGTAGTGGCCGTTGCGAAGCAGTTTGTCGGTTCCGATGAACGCCCGCGCCGGAAAGTCGCCGTGAAAGTACGTCTTGTAGACCGCGTTGAATGTGTCGTAGAGCTTCAGATCGGTACAGAAGATCTGCATGGAAACGATATCGTCCATCGTTAACCCTGCCGCTTCCACCGTCTTCTTGACGCCATCCATGACCAGATGCGCTTCTATCTCGGCATCCGCCGGAGCCTGCCCTGTTTTCGGATCGAGTCCAATGTGGCCGGCAATGTAGAGGGTGTTGCCCACAAGCACGGCATCGCTGAATGGCAAAGCTTTAGTGTCAGCCGGCCGCGGATTAACGATGAACTTCCGATCTGCCGCACTCGCCACGACCGAGAACGTCAACAACAGAACTGCGCAAACGACCCTGTTTAGCGTCATGATCTTCCTCCAAAAGTCTCTGAGTTTGTTAACGAACAGATACCAGCAATAGTCCCGCAATTCCTGCGCCCAGCACAATCCATGCCGGACTGATTTTCCACCGCAACAAGATTGCCAGCGACGCCAGCGAGATTAGGACCGCCGGCCATCCCCTTAATGCATCAATCCCCAGGCGAACCGTCACGCCCGCCATGAGAGCCACGGCGGAGACATTCACCGAGTCGAGGAATGTCGCGATCCACACGGATTGCCGTAACCGAAATAATACGGGCGCCAACAGAGCCACATAGAAAAAAGACGGCAGGAATATCCCGATGGTGGCCACCACAGCGCCCGGAATGCCGCCCAGAATATATCCGATGAATGTCGCCGTCGACAGTACGGGGCCCGGTGTGAATTGCCCGATTGCAACCGCGTCCAGCAATTGCTGCCGCGTCAGCCAGGCGTGCTGTTGAACCAGTCCTTGCTCCAGGAATGCCAGCAACACGTAACCGCCGCCATAGAGCACCGAACCTACCTTGAGAAAGAAGAGTCCGATCTGGCTAGTAGATGGCCTGAGTACGAGAGCCCCGGCGGCGATTGATCCCGAAGCAGCGTAGCCGGCGAAGCGCAGCGACGGAGGGAGCCAGTTCTTTCCAGGCATGGCGGTGATAGCAACTACAGTGCCAAGACCCGAAGATTGCCTCACGAGCATACCAAGTAGCCCACCGCCGAACAGGATCAGAATGGGATTTACGTGGAAGAAGAACGCACCCAAAGCGAGCGCGCCCAGCAGTCCAAGCCCCGCATCCTTCACTGCGGTTTTTCCCAGACGCCAGATCGCGATGGCGATGACGGCCAATACTGCTGGTTTGATTCCCGCAAGGACGGACGCAGCTTGCGGCAGTGACCCGAAACGCACATACATCCAGGCGAACCCTCCCGTGATGAGCGCGGCCGGCAGAATGAAGCTAGCGCCAGCGACGCACAGCCCCGCCCAACCCGCGCGCACAAAGCCAACCGTAATGGCCGTTTCGGTAGACGTAGGGCCGGGGATCAGATTCGCTGCTCCAAGCATGTCGAGAAACTGTTGCCGTGTGATCCACTCCCGCTTGCGGACAATTTCATTCTCGATGAGCGCTATGTGCGCCGCTGGTCCCCCAAAACTGATGGACCCCAGTTTCAGGAAGAGGACCGCCAATTCGCGCAATCGGCCGAGATAGGTTGTGGCTTGCTGTGTTCCCGCCGGGTCAGCGTCCGTGCTGTTCACGCGGTTCTATGCTCGCCCCGCCGAAAGTTTTCGATCAGCTGTTCTGACGTACGAAGCGAAAACGCCAGAATGCTGATCGTGGTCGTCTTGTCCGTGCAGTTCAGAAACACGCTTGCGTCGCACACATACAGGTTGGTCACATCGTGGGTCTGGCCAAATCGATTGGTCACGAATTTCTTTGGATCATTTCCCATACGGCAGGTTCCAGTCTCATGCAGGCTGAAGCCGGGAATCTCCGGCGCATCGGCCGATTCCTCCAGTTCACCTCCTGACGCCTTCAGCGCCTCGGCGCAGACTTGCTTGGAGTGCTCCCACATCTTCAGCACATTCTCGTCCCATTCGAAATGCATGCGGGAGACCGGGATGCCGTACGGATCCTTCACATCAGGATCGAGATCCATGTAGTTCGCATCCGATCGCAACGTCGGCGCCTGAATCCCGAAGCTCACCGGTGTGGGATAACGCCGTTTAATCTCGCGTTTAAACGATGAACCAAAGCCGTCGAGGGCATTCGCAAACCACGGAAACTCCGTGCAACCTCCGTCCGGATAGACCGAATATCCGCGAATAAACTTCTCCTCATGCGGATCCTTCAGGTTCTGCCAGCGCGGCATCCAGGCGATCGTGCTGTCGGCAACGTGGTCCGGAAAGCTGGGTTGCCCCAGCAATTGCGGCAGGTATCCGCGGGCCGATTCGCCGTAGAGATGGTCGCAGAGATTGCGGCCTAACTGGCCGCTGGAATTGGCGATTCCGTTCGGCCAGCGACGCGACTTCGAGTTCAGCATGATTCGCGATGACTCGATGCATCCTGCAGCGACAACCACAGCGCGTGCGTATACCTCCACTTCCTGCTTGGTCTTGCGATCGATGTACGCAACGCCTGTCGCCTGCCCAGTTTCGTCCACGAGGATGTTCTTGGCCAAGGCATCGGTGCGCAACTCGAGGTTTTGTGTCGCCTCCGCCTTTGGCAGCAGAAAATATGGTGTCGAGAAAAATGCTCCCACGTCGCAGCCGGTTGTGCATTCTCCGCAAAAGTGGCAAGCCGGATGGCCTTCATGCGGCTGCGTGAGTTGGGCGCAACGATCCGGCAGATACGGCACTCCCACCTTGTTGCAGCCCGCTTCCAGGATGTAGTCAAGGCAGCGGAACTTGAAAGGAGGCAGGTAATGTCCGTCGGGATTGCTCGGACGGTTCTGTACTGTGCTGGCCACGCCGATCATCTTCTCCACACGCGTATAGAACGGATCGATTTCGGCGTAGGTCAGCGGCCAATCTACGTCGTCACCATCGAGCGATGCCGCACGAAAATCGATATCGCCAAAACGCGCGGAGCTTCGGCCCCAGAAATTCGTCTTGCCACCAACCGCATTGCAGCGCGGCCACATCCACTTCGTTCCTGGAGCCACCGTGAATGGAATTTCGTGATCCCACGCGGCCTTGGTGTATTCGTTGTCCATGTACCCGTAGGACTCACTTCGGCGCTTCGGATCGTCGAGCCCACGAAACTTCATGTCCCACGGCATGCGGTGGTAGCGAAAGTCCTTCTCCGGATCGAGCCTGCGTCCGGCGTTCAATGCGCACACCTTCAATCCTGCTTCGCACAGCGTCTTAATTGCCATGCCGCCGCCCGCCCCGGTCCCGATCACAATCACGTCGTAGACTTGTTTCGCCATGCTTAAGATTTCACCTGCGACAGATGTTTGTGCTCGCGATCATCTTTGTGGGGACACTCGGGCGACTCGGCGTAGAACTTCAGTGCAGGATTGTCCAATTCCTTAAATCCGATCTCACTCGTGTAGAACCCAGTGACAGTGTATTCGCGCATCAGCCCGAAGAATCGGCGCCCATCTTCCTCACCAGGCCGGGCTTTGTCCTTGAAGCCGAGCGGCACGAGCAGGGAACTCTGCTGTTCGGAGGAGAGAGCCAGGAATTTCTTGCCCGTGTTTCGCTCGCTGTGCGCATTCAGCCAAGCCAGTCCCATGCGAAACGCATATTGCTCCTCGGGATCGCTGGCCACCATGAAATCGATAAACTCCGCAACGCCCGCTTCTTTTGCTCCCGGACTCTCATCGCTTGGAATAATTATCTCTACGAGTTTTTCGACCATCGCGTACTCAGGAGCAGTGAAAAATACCGGATGGTAAGACGCAGGCCTGATCGGCAATGCCGCATTCCCAACGTGCCCGCATGCGAATCCCCATTTACTGAATCCCGGAAACGTCGCCGCGGCCGCAGCCGTCCCAAGGATACGCAAAACCTCGCGCCGCTGAATCCCCTGTCCTGCCATGATTCTCGTCCCCAATCCCCAGAATACGAAGACTGCTCCACCTTCCGTGGTTTTCGAAAGGTGGGACCTCGAGGCCCAATTTGCCTAACCCCAATTTCCCTAAGATAGATACTTGATCGTGGCTTCCACCAGCGCTGCCGTCGGCTTGTAAGGGTCGCCGGGAGCGTCATACTCGATCGAGCAATACCCCTTATACCCGTGCTTCTTCAGGGCGGCAAATGCCTTTGCCAGATCAACATGTGAAGCCTTGCCCTGATCGTCCACCTCACCATCCTTCACGTGACAGATTCCGTAGGCGTGCTTGAACATGGCTTCCATTGCGCGGTCCTGAAAGGCTTCATCATGCGCCGCCAGCGAATTGCCGAAGTCAGGCAAGGCACGTAGCCATGGGCTATTGACCTTCTCAATAACCTCGACGATGAAAAACGGATCTTCGCTGACGGGGTTGTCGTTTTCCAGATGAATCACAACGTTCTTTTTGGCCGCATACTCCGCCACACGTGCCAGCGTATCGGCCGCCCTCCCCACGTCCGGCTTCGCGTCTTTCGCTGCGTCGATGTGGGTTCGAATGCTGGGAGATCCGAGCGCCACGCCGACGTCCACCCACTGATTGCTCGCCGTGACAGCCTTTTCGCGCTCGGCCTTATCCATGGCGTACTGGCTGTGCCCGCCATCCATCGCGATATCAACGACACTCGATTTCGCCTTCTCTACCGCGGCTCGGAATTGTTCAAGATACTTCGGATCCGTCGAAGGGAAGATTGGGCTCCACGGCTCAATGTGATGCACATTGAACTTCTCGGCTACGTGCGCGGCGAAATCCTTCAACTCCATCTGCTGGTCTCGCGGAACTTTACTCGGCGAGTTGCCATCCCAGCCCTTCCATCCGATGATGAACTCGCGAAACGGATATGCTGCGACTGCGACTCGCTCGCGCGGGTCCGTAGGAAAGGGAATGGAGGGTTCCGAACTCGCGGCAGTGCTAAGGGAGGCAAGAGCCATGTCGCCGCAGCCGCAATCGTGCACTGCTCGACAAACTGTCTTCGTGTAGTTGGCCTCATGCGCGAAAGTGTAGCAGAAAGATTTCGTGAATTTTCGTGGTTATTCCCTCTGTCAACCCGGTCGAGCCTAAATCGGCCACCATCGAACCCTTTTGTTTTTCTGCCACTCTTGCGCAATAGCCTCTCCGCCGACGATACTGGAAGGAATTCACGATTACTGCACTCCAAACTATGAAAACGACAATCTCTTCCACTACTCCGTCTGCCCTTGAAACCGAATCCTTGGTTGCCGTTGTGCTCGATCACTCAAATGCGGCATCAAATGGTAAAGAAAAGAAGCCCGAATTGAAAGTAGCCACGTCGGATCCTGCGGTGCAAGCAGCCGCAGCCGAGTTGCTGGCGAGCGGTGAAGTGAGCGGGAAACCTTTTGAAACGAATCTCCTTCACAAACCCGCTTCCCTGAAGGCGAAGCGCCTATTGTTAATTTCGGGTGGAGGGGCGAAGAAATTTTCCAGCTACGATCTGCGTCGAATCGCTGGTTCGGCCGCGCGCGCGCTGAAGTCGCGCGGGATCCGGAGCTTTGCCTTCGTCGCTCCTCAGGACATTGCAGCCGAAGAATCAGTGCGGGCCATTATTGAAGGCACCCACGTGGGGAATTTTGATCCTGACTATTACCGCAGCGACCGGAAAGATCAGAAGATTGAAGAAGTGACTGTCATCGCAAGCGGAGATTCGAGCGCGCTTTCGAGAGCGGCCAACGAAGCCCGCGTCGTCGGTGAATCACAGAATTTTACTCGCGATCTCGTCAATGAGCCTTCGAACCGCATGACTCCGACGATTCTCGCCGAGCGGGCAAAGAAGATGTGTGCCGAAGTCGGCTTGAAGTGTGAGGTGTATGGTGCCGACAAGATCAAAGAGATGAAGATGGGGGCCTTCTGGAGCGTGGCGCAGGGATCCGACGAGCCTCCGGCGCTTATCGTGATGACCTACGAGCCCGCCGGAGCGCCGGCAAAACCAGTGCTCGGTTTAGTCGGGAAGGGAATTACGTTCGACACAGGTGGCATTTCGATCAAGCCGGCCGATGGCATGGAGAAGATGAAGTACGACATGGCCGGTGGCGCCACGATGATTGGCGTCATGCGCGCCATCGCCCTGCTCAAGCCTAAGGTGAGGGTCATCGGCATCGTATGCGCTACCGAAAACATGCCATCAGGGAAAGCACAGAAGCCCGGGGACGTGCAGATCGCCATGTCAGGCAAGTCGATCGAGATCATCAATACGGATGCGGAAGGCAGGCTGGTACTGGCCGACGGTCTCTATTACGCGCGCCAACTCGGATGCACGCACCTGGTCGACGCCGCAACGCTCACCGGGGCGGTGGTGGTCGCGCTCGGATATAGCAACGCCGGTATCTTTGCCAATGACGACGACATCTACAACCGCTTCCATGCAGCCAATGCCAAAGCCGGCGAAAAAATGTGGCGCATGCCGCTGGACGACGAGTACAAAGAGCAGATCCGGTCTTCAATCGCCGACATCGTCAACTCCGGCGGGCGATGGGGCGGAGCCATCACCGCCGCCATGTTCCTGAAGGAATTTGCGGAAGACACGCCGTGGATTCATCTCGACATCGCCGGCACGGCGTGGATGGAAGACCAGAAGCCATGGATCGCGAAAGGCCCATCGGGCATCGCCCTGCGAAGCCTGGTTGAATTCGTGAAGAGCTTTGCATAATGGACCGTCGGCGATTTTCGGAAAGCATTCCGACACAGCGGTGTCATCCGCACAAATCTTTGGCTCGCTTTCTGATCCGAAGCGTTGAGGGAATCAGATGCCATTGCTATAATCGAGTGCGTTCCAGTCGCAATCCGCTGGGCTTCGGTCGTTCCCCTCGCCCGAACGGGCTGAAGCGGAGAGTCCAAGCGAGCCGCGGCGAGCGTCGGCTCTGGAAACGTGGCCAGGTAGCTCAGGTGGTAGAGCGCAGCCCTGAAAAGGCTGGCGTCGGCGGTTCAACTCCGTCCCTGGCCACCATGTTTTCAATAAGTTAGAAGAAATTGTTAAAGCTGCCTCAAAAGCAAAAACGCCGTCTATCGTGGGTGGAACCCCGCACTCGGCTAGGGACGCATGAAGTTCCATCTCATTGGATGTCATCGATTTGCTGCGATGTGACCCGTTGAAGAGCGCAGCCTTTCATCGATTTTGCGCTCTGAGCTTCTAACCACCTTAATTAATAATGATGTATCGGGAAAAGTTAATACTAGCGGCTTCGCGAGTGCTTTGGAGAAATTTTGACGCGATGCAGATGTGTTTCGCGTCTGGATCTCACCCGGGTAGACCAACGCGGTGCAGGAGGTCTTGGAAACGCGAGTCGGAGCGGAGAGGGTCGAAGCCAGGCCGCAGCAGGACACCCGGATTAAATCGATCTTCGTAGCCTTTTTCGAGCCAATTCATGGCTTGATCCGCATCTCCGAGAGATGCATAGATCATGGCAATCTCCGAACTATTCGAATGACTAGGAATTGAGCGCTTCTTCAGATCGCTCAACAGTTTTAATGCCTCGCTCTTCTTGCCGGATGCAGCATAGGCGCGAGCCAAATTTGCTATGCACGTCGGGCTACCCTCAGAAAGCTGGACCGCTTTCCGCAATTCTGCGACCGCTTCGTCGTACATGTGTTTTCCGAGATACGCCTGCGCGAGTTGATTGTGTGCGAGGGCAAAATTAGCATCCATTTCGATCGTCTTGCGGCTCTGTCGTATGGATTCGTCATAAGAGTGCGCCAGGACGAGGAGTTCTGCCAAATCGGCGTTGATAATAAGAGATAGTGGATCCAATTCCTCCGCTCTTCTCATTTCTACAATTGCTTCATCATATCGACCCAAGAGACTCAGGTGCCAGGCATACCAATGGTGAGCAGTTGCGTAGCTTGGACTCAGTTCAATGGCCCGCCGGAATTCCTTTCCGCCGGAGTCCAAATCCCAGTCGAACCCATCCAAGACGAATGCGAGCGAGTTGTGAGCTTCACCTTGCGCGTTGTCCAGCTCCAGAGCTTTGATGGCCGCCGCCTTCGCTTTCGGCAGTGCCTCCTTGGGGGGCATTACTGCATACTGCCAGTCTCCCAACAGAGCATAGGTGTCGGCTAGGCCGGCGTAAGCCTGGGCGTATTTCGGGTCCTCTTCGATTGCTTGGTTGAAATAAGCCAGTGCAACCTTCAAACCATCCGCGGTTCGCTTATTCCAGAAGTAGCGCCCTTTCAGATATGACTGGTAACCTTCCGGATTAACAGCGTTCGCCTTCTTTAACGCAGCCTGTTCTTGGGGAGTCACTTCGATCCGAATCTGTTCGGCAATCGCCCTAGCCACTTTTTTCTGGAGTGCTAACGTATCACGCAGATTGCCTTCATAACTCTCGGCCCACAAGTGCTTGTCGGCTGGCGCCTGGATCAACTGAGCCGTGATTCGGACCTGCTCGCCTGACCGCAGCACCGTGCCTTCCACAACAGCGTCTACGTTCAACTCGCGCGCGATCTCCGGGAGAGGCTTGCGCACGTGTTTATAAGCCATCACGGAGGTGCGGGAGATTACCCGTAAAGCCCTGATCTGTGCCAGATCGGTAATCAGTTCATCGGTCATTCCATCGGCGAAATAATCCTGCGAAGCATCGCCAGTGAGGTTGTCCAGCGGAAGCACGGCCAAAGATCGGATGCCCGTCGGCGCAGGGCCACGCGAACGAAATAGCCAGACAGCGAGAATCGCCAAACTCAGGACCAGGGCCAAGGCCAGGGCACCCATGATCCGATTCGCCGGCCACTGCCGATGTTTGGGCTCAACGATCAATCCGGCGCCCTGAATCTGATGCCCAGTGCCTATCCCAGGTATAGTTCCAGTCGCAGATTCTGGCTTTTTGATGCGGTCGTCTTCTGCGACAACCGACACCTCCGCAATGAAGCGATAGCCACGTTTTGGAAGAGTCTCGATATATCGCGGATTCTCAGCCGAGTCGCCTAACGCACTCCGGAGCTTCCCGATTGCGATGTTTACAGCTTGGTCGAAATCACCAAAACTCTCGTCCGCCCAGACTCGGCCGCGCAATTCCTCCCTCGTGACCACTTCCCCTGGGCGCTCTAGCAATATTTTCAGCAGCTTCATTGGTTGCTGCTGCACTCTGATTTTCACACCCGCTTTGCGCACTTCGCCCGACTGGAGAGACACCTCATAGGTTCCGAATCGCACGACGGACGTTTGTCGCAGTGGTTCCATAGCGCACTTGGGCTTCGCATGGGAGTCTAGCATTTCTACAGACCCCAGTCCCAGGCCCGAGCCAGCATATGTGCAGCACTAACTCTTTAGCAATCAATTAGTTGACAGCCAACGAGCCGGTTATGGAGCGAATAGCCTCTGTGAATTGACGGCTGACGACTGCCGCGTCAGATTGGGCCCGGATCACAAGATCAAAGGAGATTGTCATGGCAAAAGTCATTGAGTTTTACATACCGAGGAACTTCCGAAAAACCTTGAAGTGCGCTCCTCAGCCGCAATGCGGAAAGATCATCGAGTTTTGCTCGCAGATAAAGAAATCAGCCTAGCTGCGACCGGGTTTCGAACTGATTCGGGAGAAGGCAAATGACGCGTTTTGGACTTAGTGCACAAGGGATGGTCCTACTTGGGACTTCATCCTCACAGGACGATAAATCGTTGGCAGGGTTCGAAGAGTTGGCCATGCCCCTGTTCGATTCCCTTTACAACTTTGCGCGCTGGCTTGTGCGAAATCAGAGCGATGCCGAGGATCTCGTACAAGAGACTTATCGAAAAGCTCTACACAGTTTTGCATCGTTTCGGCCTGGCACCAATTTCCGAGGTTGGATATTTCGAATCCTAAAAAATAGCTTTCTCAGTTCGCGCTCGGATCTCGAGCGGAAGATGACCGTGGCGATGGAGTCGGAGCAGGACGGATCTGAACTGGCAGCTGAGAGGGAGACTCCCGAAACGATCCTAATTGAACGCTCGAACCGCCAACTGGTGCAGAGAGCGATCGATGAGTTGCCGGCGCACTACCGGGAGGTCCTCCTTCTTTGTGAAGTGGAGGAAATGTCCTACCAGCAGATCGCAGAAACATTGTCGATCCCGATTGGAACCGTCATGTCACGGCTCGCCAGGGCTCGAAGGGCAATTCGCGAGTCGTTCAAGAGCGGTCCCGAGGCGCACCACGTATCGAGAGGCGTGTTTCATCCCCCAAGCGTACGAGAGGGGTTTGCGCTCTGTGTAGATGAAGCAGTGAATTAAGCGACGATCTACAGAAAGAGGAAAAGCGATGGCAACCACCACCCTAGCAGCAACTTTGAACACTCCACTGTCCGAACTGCGACCGGCCACAATGGATCGGATTCTGGTCATCGCGGACGATAGTGCCTTGCGGAAGGCTTTACAGCGGCTCTTTTCTCTGGAACGGTATGAGGTCGAGGTGGTCACCGATAGCGTCACTGGGCTGGCGAGACTTCGTGAAAGACCATTCTCCGCAGTGATCCTCGACCTGCAGCGCCCAGGATCGTCGGGGTGGGACCTTTGCCGGAACATTGCGGATTCGATTTCCGGTCTCCCGCTTGTCGTTCTTAGCGCAAGCCCCGATGTTGCCGACAAGGTCCTTCTCCTGGAAATGGGCGCCGACGATTACTTAACCATACCGTTCAGCCCCAGGGAACTTGTTGCGCGAGTGCGCGCGCTAATGCGCCGTGCGTCACGGATCAGTCCGGAAAGCCTCTACGTCTTTGAGGATGTGATCGTTGATTTTTCCAAAACCGAGATCACTCGCGGCGGCGAGAAGGTCACGGTCACTGCAAAGGAATTCAAGACGCTGGAGTTCTTGGCAAAGAACGCCGAGCGCGTGATCTCGCGAGACGAACTTCTCAATGAAGTGTGGGGTTACCAGAACTACCCCTGTACTCGAACGGTGGACAACCACATCCTGAGGTTGCGGCAGAAGCTGGAGAGCGATCCTTCGCACCCGTCACACCTTCTTACTGTCCACGGCATGGGCTATAAGCTTGTGCCCTAAACACAAAAATCTTTCCAAAGCGGGAATAACTTGCGATCGGATCGGTTATCCGTTACGAGCACCGAAAGCGCAGTTGTGAAGTTTCAGGAATTCTAGGGCGTTGCACGAACGCGAAAAAGTGGCAAGCATGATAAATCCTTTCGATCTTAAGACGGCACTGCTGGCGAAGCACGCACAACATGTTGTGCTGATCCACTTTCCAATCGCGCTGTTCATTTCAGCAGTGGCATTCGACCTGACCGCACAGTGGACTAAGCTGCGCGGCCTGACGGACGCGGCGTACTACAACTTGCTGGTAGCAGCGATTTCCACATTTCCAGTTCTCGCCACCGGCATCGTCGCGTGGCAGTTTCAACTCGAGGGTCAGAAATTAAAGGGCGCTTTGCTGCTGCACCTGGTGCTTGCCTGCATCTCGAGCGCAACGATCTGGCTCGTCTGGTGGCTGCATTTCCGTGCGCGCCGGCGGGCAGAAGCATTGTCGGTTTACCGACTGAGGATTGAAATCGTCGGCGTCTGCATCATCGCCTTCACCGGATACATGGGCGGTTTCTTAAGCGGCGTAAACGGACCTGGTTAGGCGTCGCCGTGTTTCTCTATCTTGAGAAAGTCGGCATGGCTTTCCGAACAAGTACAGAAAATTCTGATCTGCCTCTTGATTTTGTTGGGAATAAAAGCAGCGCGCATCAGTTATGAGTGCAGAACGTCACAGACCACGGAGTGAAGATGACAACCAAAAAGCACAATCTTATTGATCAGAGATTGCAGGACCTTAACGACGACGGCGTTGACCGCCGAGGATTTCTGAAGTGCATGGCGTGGGCCGGTACAGGCTTAGTCTGGACGATGAGCGGCGGGATTCCCGCGTCTCGGGCCTTCGCCAAGGTCTATGGCAAGCATGCCGGCAAAGGCGGGGACTTCAGCTTTGTGCAGATTAGCGACAGCCACATCGGTTTTAGCAAGCCGGCCAATCCGGACGTCACTGCAACGTTACAAACAGCGATCAACAAGATCAATGCCATGCCGCAGAAACCAGATTTCATTATTCACACCGGCGATTTGAGTCAGCTCTCGAAGCCGAGTGAATTCGATACGCTCGACCAGGCATTGAAAGGAGCGGCGGCGAAACAGATCTACTTTGTGCCGGGTGAGCACGACATGCTGAGCGACAACGGCGAGGAATATCTCAAGCGCTATGGAAAGGGCACGAAAGGGTCCGGGTGGTACAGCTTCGATCACAAGGGCGTCCATTTCGTTGCCCTCGTAAATGTCGCCAATTTGAAAGCCGGAGGCATGGGGTCGCTCGGCCACGAACAGCTGGAGTGGCTGGAGGGCGATCTGAAGGGCCGCTCTGCCAGCACTCCGATTGTGCTCTTTGCACACATTCCGCTATGGACCATCTATCCCGATTGGGGTTGGGGAACCGACGACAGCGAGCAAGCCTTGTCTTACGTGAAGCGATTCGGTTCCGTGACAGTGTTGAATGGCCACATTCACCAGATTATGCAGAAGATCGAGGGTAAGGTTTCGTTCCACACTGCGATGTCAACCGCTTTTCCCCAACCTGCGCCCGGAACAGCCCCTTCAGCCGGACCAATGAAGGTGCCCACTGACCAATTGCAGCGGGTGTTGGGTATTACCGACGTGAACTATCTGGTCAGCGGTAGCAGCTTAGCAATCGTTGACTCGCCGCTCGGGGACTCGGGCTCTTCTGCTTCAGGGAGTGGACGTGGCCTGGCAGTCGTTGACTCACTGTTTGGGTAAATCGGTAAAGATCCGGTCCAAACAAACGAAGATCAAGCAGAAGACAAAACTAGAAAAGGAAAACAGAACAATGACAACGAAGAAAATATGGATTGTAGGTTTGGCAACAACGGTCATGATTGCGCTGATGCTGCTGGCGGGAACACCGAGCGTTGCAGCGAATGACCAGCCGTCAGGGGCAAGCGCAGACGTGAAAATTGACAATTTCAGTTTTGGGCCGCAGACGCTGACGGTCTCTGTTGGAACGACGGTCGTCTGGACCAACCGTGATGATATTCCCCACACAGTAGTCAGCACGGACGGTGTGTTCAAGTCCAAGGTGCGGGATACGGACGAGAAGTTCGCCTACACGTTTACCAAGGCGGGGACATATCCCTATTTTTGTTCGGTCCACCCGAAGATGACAGGGAAGGTCGTGGTGCAGTGACACCGCGCTAATGTCAGATGGCCTCCTACGAAAGCGGTGGTGAGTATTGTCAGGATGAAGTGTTTTCAAAAGATATCTTCTTCAAGCGTTTGAACCATATGAATGCGGACTTGGCACAATTCGTTGGGAGGGCTCCTGTCAGAGATGATCTGGATCTCGTCCATGCGACGCAGGGTGGAGATGTATCCGCCTTCGAGGAACTCGTGGAGCGTTACGATCGCAAACTCTTGCGAATTGCGGAACACATTACGCACAATCGCGAAGACTCGCAAGACGCGGTCCAGGAGGCCTTCTTGAAGGCTTTCCAACATGTGGGCTACTTCCGGGAACATTCGCAATTCTCGACGTGGCTGATTCGCATCACCGTGAATCAAGCGCTCATGAAGCTGCGAAAGCGGCGCACAACCAAAGAGGTGTCTCTGGATGAAGACTTCCAGGCGGACGGAGATATGCTTCCGCGCGAAGTCGTAGATTGGGCACCCAATCCTGAAGAACTCTACCGGGTGTCTGAATTGCGCGACATCCTAATCAATGCATTAGAAAATCTGCGGCCGGCCTTGAGAACAGTCTTTGTGCTACGAGACATTGAAGGGCTCTCAATACATCAGACGGCAGAGGTCCTGGAATTAAGTCCCGCCGCAGTGAAGGCGCGGCTATTGCGCGCTCGGTTGCAGCTTCGCGAACTGCTAAACGAGTACTTCAGAAAGACAACGAACATGCGCGGGTCCCACCTAGGTCGGGCACAGTCCTGCGTCGCAAGGTTTCCTCGGCAAGATGTCTCTCCGCTTAAATTGCCGCACGGCCTAAAGTAACTTTGGCAAGAGTCGCAGAACTGAGGGTCTAGATTGCCCCCATCGAGCCGTTCCTGTTGACGTTTGTTCTTGAAGGGTTTTGATCCTTGGCCATCTTTCCAATAAATGGTTTCCTTGGCACGGGCGCTACGTTTGAGGCGGATCTCAATCTCGTGGTACAGGTGGTCATGGGAGTAGCGCTAGTCGCAGGAGCTCTTCTCGCGAAACGAAAACGCTACGTAGCTCACGGAATTTGCCAAACTACGGTGCTTCTTCTAAATCTGGGGATGATCGCATTGGTGATGTGGCCTTCGTTCCAACACCAAGTGAGGCCAGCATTTCCTGGGAGTTGGCATAAATGGTATTACGCGGTAGCTACGATTCATTCGCTTGTAGGAGGCGCGGCTGAGTTCCTGGGACTCTACATTGTCATCGTCGCAGGCACCCGCATTCTTCCCCAGTCGCTGCGCTTTAAAGACTGGAAGCGGTGGATGCGTGCGGAGCTAACGCTTTGGTCTATCGTCGTCCTCACCGGTGTTGGGACGTACTACGCTTGGTATATAGCGCCGTTCCGGTAGTGCCGGGCTTGGGCGATCTGAGGCACATTCAGCCGATGGTCAAGGGCCGAACTCGGACGCGAATCCGCCGACATTTTCTCGAGTTGGGGAATATTTCCCAGGTGAAGCAGTTTTAGATAGTAGCTGGGCAACGCAGCAAGGGATCAGCAAACAGGAAAATCGGAGCGCAGGACGTGAGTGGAACGAATCATTCATCTTTAGGGAGCTTATATGTTTGAAGGACTGTTTCAGCCCATGCATCTGCTAGTAATCGTCGGAATTGCCTGTTGGTCTTCGGACCGAAAAAGCTTCCGGAACTCGGGAAAGGAATCGGAGAAGGTATCCGCGGCTTCAAAGCAGCCATTAACGATGAACAGAAGCCGGCCAGCACAACAACATCCACCATTGCCAACGACCGAAGCGTGACCAAAGGGTGATCGCATGCAAATCACATTCCATCAGATACAAGCCCGGTTGATCCGGAATTGTCGTCACCGGGGGCAAACATCATTTGACATACATGTGACACGAGTGAGGGATCCATTCTCCGTGACGCTGAATCAAACCTCTCACATGCATTGAAGACCGTCTTCACTAATGCGCTGCGTTGTTTTTGCGCAGCGAGCAGTACACAGTACGGCATGTTCGAGCGAGTTGGAACCAGCTTCCCAGGGACGCAGTTAAAAGCGACGGGACCGAGCGCTCGAAGAGCTGACACCCGATAACTGACGACACGTTTTATGTAGGCCGTCCTGATCCGCATGCAGAAATGCGGTCAGCGCCTTAGAGGTCGTTGTGTGTCTCAACAAACTTAGCCATTACTAGCAATTGAAATTACAGAAAATTGGAGAACAAATAAATGAGCTGCAACTTTGATCAGCAAGGAAACAAGACTGCGCGAGTTCGGACCCTGTTCGTGGCCGCCCTCGTGCTCGTATGTGCCTTCGGCACAGTCAACAACGCATTGGCGCAGAATCTCACGCCCCCGCAGACGCCGGCAGAGATCACAGTGCCCGACGGAAACTCTTTGTACTTGATTGGCCACGCTTTCGGTAGCCAAGGCTATACTTGCCTGCCGACAAGCACAGGTGGCACCGCGTGGAACCCGAGCGCCCGTCCCGAGGCCACCCTCTTTTCGGATCTCTTCGGGCAGCAGTTCCAGATCATCACCCACTTCCAGAGCATCAATGAAGGCCCCAAGCCAGGCGTCACTCCTCCGCTCAGCGGGAACGCGACATGGCAGGGCTCCCTCGATAGCAGCAGGGTGTGGGCTGTGAAGGCCGCTGGAATCGACCCGGACCCCAGCATTGCGAGTTGCCCGAATACCGGTTCGATTCAATGCCTCAAGTTGCAGTCCGTAGGGAACAAGAAGGGGCCCACCGGCGGGAACCTCCTGTTCAAAACCACCTTCATTCAACGCCTGAATACCGCTGGAGGAGCTGTTCCTACGACCGCCTGCACGGTAGGCCAGACTCAGCTGGTGCCATACACCGCCGACTACCTCTTCTACCGCGCTAACCAGTAGGAGCTTCACTGTGCGGTCGACGAAAACTCGGGGCGTGCACGCGGAGTCACATTCAGGTTGGTGCTCTTTGTGTGCACGCCACCCGTCACCGATCAGCGCGGGGATTTTTGAGGGAGCGAATAGCTGGATTGCGAGTCAGATCGACAATACCGTCTAAAGTTGTAGCAAGCTTTTGGTCCTAGGATCAGCGTGACCGTTCGTGCGATTGACCGTGGGTGAGGATGGAGGTAAGCATGATTCCTGTTCACGATCTTTTTGAGAGCCATCTAAACGTTACCGACTTGCAACGCTCAATGAGTTTTTTTTGGCCAAACGCTGGGATTAGAGCTTGCGGAGGTGTTTTGGGAGCGGCGGGTTGCTTTCTATTGGATTGGTGGGCCAGGCAACTCGATGCTCGGTTTGTGGGAGGTCGGGACGGGTCCCCAGAGGCTGAGCCTTCACATTGCCTTTCGGGCCGATCTCCCGGATCTGCTGCACGCCGCTGTGCGTCTTCGAGCCGCCAATGTTGTTCCACTCGACTTTTGGGGGCAGCCGACCGACGAACCGGTCGTGCTTGGATGGATGCCCGCTGCATCTCTCTATTTTCGTGACCCAGACGGGAATATGCTCGAATTGCTTTCAATGCTGTCTGATCCCCCGCAACCAGAATTGGGAATTGTCGGTTTGAGTCGCTGGAACGAAATTCGCGAATCCGGTGAAGGGCAGACGCTATAACCGACGTGGAACGCCCCGCACACATGTCCTTCCCTGTTCTGTTGCGTCTACGCCGCGGCCGCCAAGAGCTAAGAGGCTAAATCAGCAGAGTGAGCACGCTGGTGACCACGAGTGCTGCAGCCCATACCAGGTTGAGATTGAGGCCTTCCCAAGAATCGCGAGGCCGAACTTGCTATAGATACCCACGCGATGAGCCCGGTGACCGCAAGATAGGCGGTCGTATGAACCGCGCTGGCGAGAAGTGCTGCGAGAGCTGACGACATTTCATGGTCCATTAACAGTCCAGGAATTGTTCCCGTCGATCACTAAAACGATTCTGCAGCGCTATCCGTGCCGCGTGTTTTCAGTTAGTTACCGTCGAAATTGTCGCTGTCACGGCAGAGGCCGCAATTGATGAGTTCTTGGAACTGGCAAATGAGCTCCGGCAGCCTCACTCTTATTGCCTTTCAAGCACGACTTGAACCCACGATTTCCACCCACGATTCGCTTGTCTCTCACGGCTTCTCAAGTACTTAGGCGGCCACCTGAAGTCACTTAAGTTGGTTAAAACACTGTATAACGTAGCTGAAAAGGCTGGCGTCGGCGGTTCAACTCCGTCCCTGGCCACCATGATTCCAAAGGACTTAGTCAGACTTCTGTCGATGGGCGCCAGTCCGCTCTCGGTCCGCACGCACGAAAGGAATTGAACGTCGCCTCCGCAGATGAATGATGCTGAAGAAGTTACGCCGGAGCAATTTTTCCGCAGTCCGCTCTCAGTCCGCTTTGGTCTGCCGCGTGGCTGAGAATCGCTAGATCGCCGAATGTGATCACCGGTAACTGGGGGCGCGGTACACGGGGTGTTCTATTGTGGCTTGGTCAGAAGCGTCTGGGTGCAAAATCCTTCAGATCGCGGCGCCAGGTCTGCCATTCATGATCGGTGTCCGGTGACTCATAGAAGATGTGCTGAATGCTTGCCTCAAGTAGTGATGTATGCAGCCGCTGAAGTCCTGCGCGCATTCTCTCAGGTTCCTTTGTTCGACACCAAGCCACAGCAAGTGCACTTTCTTGGCGAATGCCGCCGGATCAGCGAACGCTCCGTTGGTTTTGGGACCCAATTTCCGATCCCCAAGCACCAGCATCCCGCCCGCTCCACTGAATCCGCCAATGTACGAAAAGAGATCGAGATGATCCAGGCCATCTGCGATTGCGATACCGACCACCTGACGGCTACTTGGTTTCGGGTGGATGGTGTTGACACTTTCCGTGAAAAAGGTGCCATGTGGGGCCCCTGGCGACGACGGCATGGAACAGGCGGGAATGGGTATCGGCATTGGTGATTAGAATCGATGGGCACCTCGACGTATTCAAAACGCAAAGACCTGACTGGGCCAAATCCGCATGGCTACTCGGTTCGTCTGCCCCTGAAGTGCAAGCTTCGAAAGCGGATCTGGGCTCGATTTGCCGGATCTCCCCGAGGACCTACGATCTAAGCCCACATGGGTTCTGAAAATTGTCCAGTGACAGTAGGGAGGAGTAAGGTTACTCCCGGAACAGGCGCGTGGCGCCGGCGCTTTGAATGACGAGTGCCGCATTTTGAGAAGGAGATCGCTGTGAGGACCATCAATCGACGTGAGTTTGTTACGACCGCCGCCGCCGTAGGAGCCAGCGGGGTTCTTCGCGCTCCTGCATTTGCGTATCACAACCAAAGTGCATTGCAGGCTAATCCGGTCTCTGCAAAGCCGGCGGGCTACGAGGCGGTTGCCGGAAGGTGAGTCCCCTTTCCACGAAAAATGTGAAGCTCGAACCAGGTGTCTTTAGTGCGGCGGCTGATGCCAATCGTAGATATTTGAAGACTCTCGCACCTGACCGGCCGTCGCATACCTTCCGCTTGAATGCCGGACTCCCATCTTCCGCCGAACCGCTCGGCGAATGGGAAAAGCCCGACTGTGAACTGCGCGGCCACTTTACCGGAGGGCACGAACTTTCGGCTTGCGCGTTGGCGTTCGCATCTTCGGGAGACTAGGAACTCAAGCGCAACGGCGACCTGATGGTCGCGGAACTGGCCAAGTGCCAGGAGCAGCACAAGAACGGGTATCTCAGCGCGTTCCCGATCCACCTGGTTGACCGCCTGCGCGACGGAGCCAGGGTCTGGGCTCCCTTCTACACCTACCACAAGATCATGGCTGGGCATCTCTACATGCACACGCTAGCCGGCAACCAACAGGCACTTAACACCGCGGAGAAGGATGGCAGGTTGGGCACAGAGCTGGACCGACCCACTTGAGCGACCAGCAGGTACAACGGGTGCTCCAGGAAGAATTCGGCGGGATTGCCGAGTGCTCCTGAACTTATATGCGAGTGACGGGAAAGCAGAAATATCTCAAGCTCGCCCAACGCTTCGACAAGAAGGTATTCACCGATCCGTTGGCCGCCCATCGTGATGAACTCAAGGGACTGCACGCAAACACGCACATTCCGCAGGTGATCGCCGCGGCACGTCTGTACGAAGTTACCGGCGACAAGCGCTACTGGAACATAGCCGACTACTTCTGGAATGAGGTGACCAGCGAGCGCGCCTATTGTACGGGCGGCGTCAGCAACTTCGAGTTTTGGGAAGACCGACCCCGGCGGGCTATCAAACACAACTTAGCGGAGACACGTCCGAGATTGCTGCGAGTACAACATGATGAAGCTGACGCGGCATCTATTCCCTGGTCGCCGCGCGCGAAATATATGGATTACTACGAACGGCTTCTGTTCAATCACCGCCGGAACCATCGATCCGGAGACTGGAAAACGGTTTCTTTTCTGCGGTTGGTGGTGGTTACTCCAAGATCTTCGCCAGGCCCTTCGATTCATTCTGGTGTTGCAGCGGCACGGGCGCCGAGGAGTTTGCCAAGCTGACGGACACCATCTACTACCACGACGGCAACTCTATCTTCGTCAACCTTTATGTCTCTTCCCACCGTGGAGTGGCCGGAGAGGGAGTTCGCCTGAGCCAGCAGACCTCGTTTCCGGAAGAGCAGGAATACTACGCCGGTCGTCTCGGCAGCGAAGCGGGTGGACGTTGATTTGAAATTCTTGCGCATTCCGTACTGGTGAAAGACGGCAGCGAACTAAACGGCCCCCCGACGCCGCCGGCCTTTCGCTGACCCCAGCAGCTATCTTGTTCTACGCGGACCTTGGACACCACGGGTGCGACCGCATTCAACTGAGTCTGCCCATGCAACTGCACGCCGCACCCACGCCTGACCGGGAGGGCCTCCAGGCGGCAATACCCGGCTGCTGGTTTTGGCCGCGCGATTCGAAGATGAGCTCAAAGAAAAGTGGTATCGCCACTACCAGGCACAAACCAAGCAGGAACCTGCGCCCCCTTTGCAATTCAGAGGAAAAAATGCTTGATGATCCGGCGAGCTGGCTCCAGCCTGGCGAAGGGAAACTGGTGTTCCGCGGAGTCTGCAAGGGGCAAACCGTGGCGTTTGTTCCTCTGTCAAGTGTGCTTCATCAACGGTACTTCGTGTATCACGCGCTTCAGTCGTGAATGCTTCTGAGATATCGAGGGAGGCCGATGAAAGTTCGCGTCGCGACGCAGGTGCTGCGAGTGCTCGGTACATCAACTATTGGGCTGATGCTCTCTTCGTGCCCGTGTCAGCGCAGGACAAGCCTTCTATACCTCCACATGGCAAACTGGCGCCACTATTTAATGGGAGGACTTGACCGGGTTCGACACCCTGCTCGAGAAACAAGGTATCAACAGCGACCCCAACAGAGTCTTCCAGGTTGAGAAAGACGTGCTGCACATCACGGGGCAGGAATTTGGCGGGCTTGTAACCCAGAAACAATATGGAAATTACTATTTGCGTGCCGAGTTTAAATGGGCGAAAAGACGTACCCACCGCGCGATGGGAAAGCTCGGGACAGCGGCATTCAGTACAACATCACTGGACCGCTCAAAGTCTGGCCGCGGATGATGGAGTTCCAGATCAACGAAGGCGGTACCGGCGATATGTGGGTGATCGGCGGCACGGGTGCGACGGTGGACGGAAGAGGCGTATGAAAGCACAACATCGGGGCCTAGGCGCGTAGATTCGGCACCCGGATGTAACCCGCCGGCTGCCACTCGTCAACGTCACCGGACACCGCGATGCGGTCAACGATTTGGAACGGCCGCACGGAAAATGGAATGTTTGCGGAACTAGTGGTGGATCATGATCGCATTTTGTATTTTGTCAACGGGAAACTCGCGATACTGGAAACCAACGCCAACACCACGCAGGGGAAGATCCTCTTTCAGTGCGAAGGGTCGGAGGCGTATTTCCGGCAGGATGAAGATCGCCATGCTGCAGTAACTAAGGAGGCCATCGCAATGAATCGCCGGAAAGTTC
>CAVUOS010000046.1:0-90368 GCA_963743105.1 Terriglobia bacterium | reverse complement strand
GACAAACGCCGACGAAATTTCGCTAGAGTTAAAGAACCTACAACGTGGCGACGGCGGAGCGGCCATACTCGATGCCGTCTATTTTTTCCGAGAGTCTGTTGAACAAGGTTCCCGCCAAATCTACAGCGGGTACTCTTACTGATTAGCGAGACCCGCGATCACGGCAGCGTTTGGGCGAGGCGGCTGAACGAAGTGGTAACTCTGGCGGGGAGCAGCAATACCAGCATGTATGCGCTGAGCTTCTCGCCGTCGCGCTCCAACCTGCTTGACACGTTTCGCGGAAATAACACGGACGAGATGCACGAGGGCCCAGACTTGTTGGCCGCTCCATCCCGTCAAATCGAGTGGTGGCGGCGAACTCATGATGGGAGTTCAGGCTCTCCGAAGAAATTCACCGAAAGCAATTGCGGAGATGACAGGCGGAGAATACAAATCCTTTTCAACACGCGACGGCTTCAAAATTCATATGTTGGAATTTACCAATAGCCTGCACAGCCGCTACCTACTTGCCTTTGTGCCAAAAGATCCGCATCCCGGCGCGCACTCGATCCGTGTGATGTTTAAAAAACCCGGCAATCGGCAAAGTGCTGGCTAGAGGCAGCTACTGGTCGTTAGGCCGAAAGCAGTGACGCATGCTGAAAGGCGATGATCTCTCGCGGCAATGCTTCATGTAATCAGGCGTCGCTCATTGAGGGGTTTTGAGCGTAATGGCGATTTTGCGCCAACTATCGCCCTAGCGGCGAACCCTGATTGACTACCCCCAAAGCCAGCCGTTGCACTATCCCGCCTACATTTAGAGCGACCACCCTCAAGCGGTCATGTCGCATTAAGTGACAAGCATCACTGATAAATGTGATGAGGATCACTGACTGCGCTCAATAAAGTGAAGTAGCGTGACGTCCACCTCTGCGCCGCTTAACCCGGTAACCTCTTTAACCCCGCGAAGATCCACGTCAGTTGTGGCTTCAACTCGTTAAACAGGCTTTTCTCCGCTTCGTCATTACCAAGGAGGTTTTACTATGACGCGTTTGAGTATCTTTTCAGCCCGGATTAGCTTGGCACTGATGATTCTGGGTTTCGCAACTGGAAAAGCAATCGCGCAAGCAGGAGACGTTGTGGTTCACGCCACCACCGTAGACGTGACCCACTTTCCCGGCACGGAACCAATCGATCAGCTTGATATCACTGCCACCTTCACCAATAACGAGTTTAAGGAATTGAGGCACTGCGAGGCTGCGGACTCACTGATCCTTCACGGAGTGAAGGTTACCGTTCAGCCGGGTCTCTGCGGTGCTACGACACGGAAAAGCAACGTCACGATTCCTTTTTTCACCCCGCTCTCTCCCGGGAGCAATTTGGCAGATTTCAACGGCTCTTCGAAGGAAGGAGCCAGCGTAGATGCGGTTTTGCGGACGCTGAAAAGGCTGCCGGGCACCTGTGGTTCCTACTCCCTGCGAGTCGACGCAATCAACGTCAATCTCGTCGCCGTGAAGCGCAATCCGGTAGCTGTCACAATCACACTGCCGGACGGGTCATCTGGCTGCCTCTCCATCAACAATGCGCTGATCGATCAATAACTGCAGCACATCACTGGATAGAAGATGAGGGTGGCTTCGGTCGCCCTCTTCTTGTGTTTTGCGTGGAGCCACTTCGGATTGCCGATGAGAGTCCCAAGTCCGGGGAAAGATATGACCAGCGACTCACAAGTTCTCCGGGATTCCTCCGTTTGCGTCAGCAATTGAGTCGATAACTGTTGAAATCAGGCCATTACACTCATCATCAGCGCCGCCGTTCCCGCGCGAGGAGCAAGTTCTGGATGGGATCCGCTAGAACGGGGCTGGATAGCTCACAAGATGCAGGCTTTCGATTGGATTTCATCTGCGGGACCGCTTCCGCACTTGCCAGACTCGCCTGCCTGGGCGGTTGCTTTTTCGTTGATTGCAGTAGCAGTTCCGTTGTGAATCCAGCAATTCGCCTTTGCACGATGGACACTTTCGCCGAGAAAGAAACGATAGACGGTGTGCATGGACGTGTAGACGATCTTCCACTTGCAAGAGCGGGCAAAACAAAGGCATGGTCAAAAAAATCGAGTTTAACGGGGCCCCAGGGGCAAAATCGTAACAAAAAATGCATTCGCTTTTCTTTTGCCCTGCTAGAATGGCCCCCATGCCCCCCACGGGGAAAGATTCATCTCCAAGACATTCTGGCGTCGCTCTCCGTTACCTGCCCGAAGTGCGGCAGAGTCATTCAGCCCGCGGAAATCAGGAGAGTCAACTTCGAGGAGATGAGTCTGCCCGCGGTGGTGGCGCGCGCTTCGACCCATCTAAGCCGAAGCAGGGACGGCGCAGACCAAGAATTATCAGCAAGGAAAAATCGCTCCAAGGCGTCCAAGGCCGCGACAGAAGTACGTCGGGAAAAAAAGACGAAGGGCCGCAAAAAACGATTAGCGAGAAATTCTGCAAAACTGTACCCGTAGGGACCGAATCGGACGTTACAGGACTGACACAAGAAACCCCACACTAGACTTTTGCTAAGCGCCAATAAAAGCAACAGTTTCTATAATTTTTGAAAGTGACGGCCTTGGTTCCTCCAAGTCTGGTGCGTCTGCCAATTCCGCCACTTTCGCACGCTTGAGGGGATGGCAGTGATTCCCATTGTAGCGTGAGGAAGTCCTTTTGTAAGGGTGAGTAAGTCCTTGCGGTTGCGGGTTTGCGATGCGGAGTTTTCGATCGCGTTCGTTTCATTTTGGGAAACCGGAGGATTTCGGGTTAACCCCACCCCCCTCCCGGTCTATTTGAATCATGAAGTTGGCGGAAGATCACGAAGTAATCTATGGCGCTCAATGGTTTAGGGGCAAAATCTTGAGCCGCAGGGACTTAGGTCCTGTCGACTGATTCGTATCTACACGCTTTCGCCTTGGCTAGGATCTGCTTTGTCGATTGTCGAGCGCAAGGGGAGAAGTCACATCGGATTGTGATGCCCGTCACTCCCTTTCAAAACTACTTCAAAACTGGGGTAAGTCCCATCTGTCCCCAGGTTTCTGTACCCGGCTTTGGGAAGTGGGGCTGGTGAAGATCAATCAGTGGCCTGCGGCGGTGATGAAGGTTCGGACGGTCGCTTAGCTGCGAGCGCTATGGGGGAGAGAGCATCGAATACCCACCCTTTGCAAAAAGCGCAAAGGATGGGCCGCCCGACTGTGTGGAGGCGCAAAGGGTGGGGCACTCGGCTCTCGCCCTATTTCGTCAGCTCGGCGATCTGCACGTGATACGGCTCCAACAGCTCCCCAGTCGCATGATCGATAGCGGCCAGCGCCAATTGATAACCGACTTCCGCCTGCAAAAGGCTTTGCTCGGCGGCAGCGACTTCGGACTGCGCTTCGAGCACCAGAAAGATCGTTCCCGAGCCCAACTCGTACTTGCGTTGTTCCGCTGCCATCGTCTTCTTCGCCAAGTCCAGCGCGTCCTTGCCCGCGACGATGCTCAGTTTCGCTTGTTCGAGCTGATGCACCGCATTGCTGACATCAAGCGTGATCTGCTCCTGCAACCGACGCTGGTTATAGAGATCGCTTCGGCGTGAAACCAGAGCAGTACCCAACTCCGCCTTGGCCGCCCGGTTACGCAACGGCAGATTCAGAGACAATTGCGCCGTATACGTTGGATACCCAAATCCAAAAAGCTGGCTGAGCGAGGAAGTCGAGACGAGCTGGTTTGCGCTGTCCAGAGACGTCCCTCCGACGCCGTTGCTTGCGTAATTGCCCTGCAGATCAAGCTGAGGCAGGAGGTGGTTATGCGCCAAACGGATTCGCGTCTCGTCGTTGGCCAGGGCCGCGCGAGCCGCGTCAAACTCGGGCCGCTTCGTCAGCGCTTTCTGCAGCGCAGCTGCTTTGTCGATCGACAGCAGTTCACCCTCCGGATCGGGTTTCTCGGTCAGTTCCAGATCGAGCGCCTGCAGATACGGATCCTGATCCGCTCCGAGGGTTAATCGCAGCTCGTCTTCTGCCTGCTTTAGCGCGTATTCACTCTGGATCACCTGCACGCGACGGGACGCAACCTGCGACTCGGAACGATAGATGTCCAGAGGAGGCAGCGCACCCAATTCCAGCGCTCGCTTATCGCGCTTGTAGGTTGCTTCCGCCGCTTCCATTGACGAGCGCGCAACCTCCAGATTGCCGCGCGTCTGAACCACCGCCCAGTATTGGGCCACTGCTTGCAAGATACTGTTGTTGACGTCGACTGCAAAATTGGCCCGCGACTGCTGCAGATCACGGCGTGCGATCAACAGAGGAGCCTGATTGGCAAAGAGCCACCCGTTACGTAGTAGCGGCTGAGTGAATTGAAGGTTGAGAGACGACGCGATGTAGGGGTTGTAAAGAAATGAGAAGTAGTTGGACGAATACTTGATAGTGGAAAATCCTACCTGCACGTTCGTGCCGGTTTCGAAAGTCTGAGAATAGGCGACCTGGAATGATCGCGTTGTGTCTTTGATGTTGATGTTCAGACCGCCTGTACCCTGGAATAGAGTAAAGGGCGACGCTGCGCTGCTTGACAGGTTGTAAGAACTCGTGACGGCAGGATCAAACGTAGAGTGCGCTCCCAGCAGGGAAAACTTCGAGGTTTCTACCTGCGTCCCCTGCACGCGTACCTGACTGTTGTTTTCGAGTGTAACCACGACCGCATCCCGCAGGCCGAGGCGCAACTTGCCATCGACGACATAGGTTCTCAGGTGCTCAGGAGCGCCAAGCTTGTCCGACCGAACTTGAGGCGTCATCAGAGCGCCATAGCTTTCGTCTTTTTGTGCCGACATTCGCAGGTTGCAGACCATCAGCAGACACGCGACCAATAAAAGATGAGAGCGCCTCATTTCCACACTCCTTAAGGATTTCGTTTTGACGCACCTTGAGGAACGAAGCCCGCCTACTCGTAGCGAATCGCTTCGACTGGATCGAGGCGAGCCGCCTTGACTGCAGGGTAAATCCCAAACACCAATCCAACTGTGATCGAAACCAGGAATGCCAGCAGAATCGAACTTGCGGTGACGATGGTTGACCATCCTGCGAGCCATGCGATCAGCCGCGACATGATGAAGCCGAACATGATGCCGAAGCTTCCGCCCATGAAGGAGATCAGGACGGCCTCGACGACGAACTGCCGGATGATATCCCGCTGGCGCGCACCGACAGCGCGCCGTACGCCAATCTCCCGGGTGCGCTCAAGGATGCTGGCCAGCATGATATTCATAATTCCGATGCCGCCCACAAGAAGGGAAATCGAGGCGATCGCCACCATGACCGCGTTAAACAGGCGCTCCGTTCGCCTTTGCTCGGCCAGTAACTCAGCGGGAACGATCACGCTGAAATCACCGGCGGAGTGATGCGACGAATCAAGAATCGCGCGCACCACTTGCGCCACAGAACTCATATCCGCGCCCTCGCGGATGTTCAGATAAATTCCGTCGATCTCGTCGCGTACGTCGCTGTAGTTATCTTCCAGTCGCAGGATCGCCGAGTTCAGGGGTACGTACATGATGTTGTTCACATCCTGCGAAGGCACCCCCGCGACTTCCGTTTGCGAACTGAGCTGCGGAGAAACCACGCCGATCACGCGGAACCAGGTTTCATTAGCCTTGACGTATTGCCCGACCGGATCGACTGAGCCGAACAGACTGGAACGCGCAGCGGCTCCCAATACGCAGACTGGCGCGGCGCGGGTCTGCTCGTCATCGCTGAAGAATCTTCCTTGCAGCACGTGGAGGCCGGCAATGTTCAGGTACACGGGAGCGACACCATAGATCGTTGGCGGATCAAGCTGAGACTTTGGGATCGTCTTGGAGGGAGTCATCCGTTTGCGTGGTGTGCCGACGACGATGTCGCCGACATCGTCGCGAATGACCCGGTAATCCTGAAAAGTGAGTCCCTGAGAAATCTTTCGGACCTTCTGATGTGCCTGCCACTCCGTCGTTTCCTTGGCTTCGATAATGAGGTTGTGGACGCCCATCTGCTCGATCAGAGCCATGACCTTCTGCCGCGCACCCGCGCCGATGGAAAGCATAGAAACAACTGCGGCCACACCGAAAATCATGCCCAACATAGTAAGCAGAGAACGAAGCCGGTGCAGCAGAAGATTCTGCCAACCGAGTTGCAGGTCGGGGAGCCACTGCTGATAGCCGCGCAGGATGCGGACGGATGGAGTCGACGCGATGCTCGCCATTAGGGTGCTGCTCCACCGCCCGGATGCGCGCTTGGATTGGCAGCTTTTCGAGGGGCCGTCGGATCCACCAGTGCGATCTCAGTTCCGGCCTCAATGCCCTCGATGGCCGCTCGGCTCTCGTTTTCCGCCTGGATCTTCACTTCGTGCGTTTCGAAGTTGCCGCCGCTGCGCACGTAGACCAGACGTTTGTTGTCCTTCAGGAATAGCGCCTGGCGTGGCACATAGAGCGCATTTTTCCGAGCATCACTGTTGATGGACACTTGTGCCGTGAGGCCGGGCCGCATGCGAGGATCGGTGGAAGCAAGAGTAATCGCGACTTCAAATTTGGTGCTGGTATCTTCGTCCCAGAATCTGCGGATGTTGTTGCCGGCGACCGTCTTCACCGTGCCGTGAAATTTGGTTCCGGGCAGCGCGTCGAGCTGTACATCGGCGGACTGTCCTTCTTTAATGCGATTGCGCTCGAGTTCACCCACTTTGGCAACGAGGTCCATCCCTTTCGGATCGATGACCTGGCCGACCGTTCTGCCCGCCTCAACTTGATCGCCCTCGCGGAATTCCGGCAGCGACATACCACTGAAGAAAAACCCTTCGCCTTCGTTTTTTTCCAGCGCAACCAGTCCATCCATCGGCGCAATGACACGCATCTTGTCGATGTTGCCCTGCGCCTGCTCCATCGCCAGCTTTGCCTTGTTTCGTTTCTCTTCAGCCAGCGAGATCGTAGCCTGATTGGACGCGGTGCGCGATTTCACGTCCTGCTCGAGTTCCGTCAAGACCCGCTGCGCTCCTTCCAGCGCCAGCTGATTTTTCCGGGCGTCAATGGTGCTTACCAGTTCGTTCTTTTGCACCTCCAGTTCGGCGCGGCGTACATCGAAGCGGGCCTTCAACAGCGCAACCCTATCCTGTGCAGCGGTCACCGCCGCGTCCGCCTTGGCCTTGGTGATTTCCTGTTCGGCCTGCAGTAGTTCCGAGCGATTCTGGTCGAGCTTGTAGTGTTGCTCGCTGGGATCGAATTCCATGACCAGATCGCCCTTCTTCACCACCGAGCCGGTATGCAACAGATGCGTGATCTGCAATGCGCCTCCGCCGATGGGCGGGGCGGCCAGCATTTCGGAATGGCTCGCTTTCAGTTCGCCCGTGACCAACACTTTCATGTCGAGATCGCCGCGCTTCACGCGCCCGGTCGGTACATCCGTGGGGCTCGCCGAAGCGCCGACGCGGCGCGCAGCTGCAACTACTCCCACAACGGCACAAAGAACCACGGCCACGATAGCCCACGTGATTGCTTTACGACTTTTCATCTGGGCCGCTTCACTCCTTCACCGTCGGATCTCTGAGCGCCACTTTGTCTCCCACCGAAACGCCCTTGGCCACCAGGATCTTGTCCGCGCTTCGCCGGCTGATTTCGACAGCGCGCTCCTGGAACTCTCCTCCCCGCCAAACGTAAGCCACGTTCTGTCCGGATTTCTGAAACAGCGCCTGCGCCGGAATGATGATGGCGTTCGCCACCTTATCCACCACAACGGTCACGTCCCCAGTGATGCCGGGCTTGAACCTGGGATCGGTTTGATCCATTCCAACTTCGAGAATGAAGTTCCGAGTAATCGGCCAGCCGCTGGTGAAGTCCAGACTCGCGATGGCGCTGATCTGTTCTATGTGGCCGGTAAACTGGCGATCGGGAATGGCGTTCAACTGCACCGTCACCGGTTGCTGGAGCGCGAGCCCTCCGCGTTCCGTCTCATCGACGCGAGCAGTTATTCGCAGTGTGTTGGCATCGGGCAATTCGGCGATGGCGGCTCCCGGCCAGGCACGGTCTCCGGGGCGATATGTGACCATTCCAGATCCGCCCCAATGTTGCAGCAGGCTGATAGTACCCGCCGCCGGCGCGTGCTGCCTCATTTGCGCCAGCGCCCGCTCTTTTCGCACCACGTCGTACTGAGCCTTCTTGCTCGCCTGCTCTTTGCTTTCGATGGTCGCTTGGTTCAGGGCTTCATCTGACTTCTGTTTCGTTTCCGCCTCGCGCAGTTTCTGTTCCGCATCGGCCAGCTTCAGCTTTGCTTCTTCTCCCTCGATTCTCGAGACAATTTCTTGCTTGCTGGCCTCGAGCTTCGCGCCTTCGACGTCATACTGTGCCTTAAGGACGGCAGTTTTGTTCTGTTCTTCGGCCAGGCGGGCTTGCGCTTTGGCCTGCCCTATTTCAGCTTCGGCAGATTTGAGTGCAGATTCGAATTGAGCGAGATCCTGTTCGGTCTTCGTCTTGTCAAATTCGACGACCACATCGCCCGCCTTCACGACGGTTCCTTCGGGCGAGATCTTAACGATCTGCAGATCGCCCGCCTCTGCCGGTGCGCTGATCGTCACCGATTTCAGCGCTTTCACTTCTCCGCGAAATTGCAGGGACTCGAGAAACTCTCCGCGCTTCACCTCGATGGTAGGAACTGTCGGTGCCCGGCGGCCCAGCCTCACAGCGCCTAGCACGACGCCGCTTCCGGCAAGGAGAATGGCAGCGACAACGACGAATTTACCCCTGGCCGAGAGTTGCCGGAAGCGCCGCCTCATAGCAGGCCGCTCCCGGGTCGTGCAGTGCCGGACCCTGCGCTGCGGTTCGCCATGTCCACATCAACTGCCGCCGAAAGGTCGGGCATCAACTTGGGATCGTTTCCCCGGATGGCGACGATCACGAGAAAGGTGCGCAGCTTGTTGGAAAAATCTCCACCTTCACCGATCGGTGAAATCTGATCTACCTTGCCTTGAAGCACCATCTCCGGATAAGCATCCAGCCGAACCTTGGCCGCTTGTCCAATCTGCAGCGAAGGGAAGTCCTGCTGATTGGCGTGGATCCGCACCTGCATCGTGGCCGGATTCACCACCTGCAAAAAAGGCACGCCCGGGCGCACCTGATCGCCCTCCTGCACTTCACCCATCGTGCCTTGTTTCCAGATCGTATTCAGCACGACCACGCCGTCCAGTGGCGAACGAATCTGCATCTTGTCGGAGTTTTCCTGCGCGTGCTCCATCGTTTGCCTGGTGCGGTCCCGCTGAATCTCCAGAATGTGAATTGCCGCCTGAGCCGCTTTCCGCTTCAGATCGAATGTTTCACGCAGCTGGTCATAGGTAGCTTTGGCTTCCTCAAGATTCTCCTGATTTTTCTCCGCATCAATGCGCGAGACGATCTCAGCCTTCTGGATTTCGAGTTGGGCTTTTCTCAGACTGTCCTCAGCCGCCTTCAGTTCGGTCTCATCCTTTGCCCGCGCGGCCATTTCTTTCGCCTGCTCCCCGGCAACCTGGTCCACCAGTTTCTGGTACTCCGCCTGTTTGTCGATGATGTCGCGCATCTGCGCTTGCCGGTCGAACTCCACCAGCAAGTCTCCCTGTTTGACCTTGGTGCCGGCTGGCGTCAGGTGAATGATGGTCAGGGTCCCGATCTGCTGTCCTGCTAGCAATGGCGCGAGAATGGCCCTCGCCTGCACCGCTTCGGTGGTCCCCTTCAGGCGCAAAACATCTGCCGGATTCTGATAAGTGATTGGGATTTGCTTTGTGGAAAGGGGAGCCCCGCCACGGAGGGCAAATATCAACATCAGGCCAAGAGCAACCAGGAGAACCGCAACGATCACCCAAACGCGCCCATGCTTCGGACCTTGGCCGCGCGATTTAGGTTCCGGCCGCCATCCCGGACGTTCCGGTAAGGAATCCGATACGGGAGTGACTTCCGCAGGAGCTGTTGACATTTCCGGCTAGTCCCGCCAGTAGGAATGTTGATTGTGCGACGACGTTGCCCACCCGTTGGATCTTTGTTGTGATTTCGCCAACTACAAACTGCTTCCAAGAATTCGTTAGATCGTTAAGCGGTTTGCGACGTGCAAATCGTGGTGTCTTTTCCGTTGTGCACCGAGAAAAAATTTACGGAGAGACGCGTCGAACATATCCGCAGGCTTACACGCCAACTCCGCTTCGAACGCCCTCGAGATGACTCAATGACACGAGAAGGACGAAAACCATAATTCAGCGGCCCCTTGCCTACGTCAGCTGGCAGGCAAAGGAGAGCCGCACGACGGAGTGCATGCCCGGCGCGAAGACGTCGCCGCCTTTCGACGTCCCGCCAACTGACGATTACTGCACTTCGTTGAGCTTCTGGTAGATCAGCAGCGCCAGGAACGCGAGCAAAAAAACACCGGAGCCAATGCTGAACACCCGCATCGGGATCGTCAGCTTGCTGACTTTTGTTAGCAGCTCCGTCTGTTCTTCCTGCATGTGAGAATTGGCGTCATCCAAGAACAGCTGATCGTCCTCGTGCATCGTGAGAGTGCTTTTGTAGATGAGCAGGACGATCAGACCAACGGCGAAGAGTCCGAATAGACCCCCGACGATTTCAATTGGCGTCATAAGCCACCTCGGCAGAGTCGACCACACCACAGCGGCTTTCCACTTGCTGATCGGGGGTGCGCGGAACCCCGCCTCAGTCCCGGGGAAGGCCTTAACGGCACGATTATAGCCCCGTTGGCAAGCCCCGGCGATGATTTAATCCCTGTTGAAAACGCCCGTTACAGGACCGGAACCGTGCGACTTCCCGCTTGCAATCCGCATCCAATTCAGGTAGATGATTGCTTAGGCCGAACCTTGCTCGGCAATGGGTTAGGTCATATTTGCTATAATCAAACAGCTTTAAAGCCAAGGAGATACGAATGGCCACAACAACCGTCCCCGAAGTCACCAAGAAAGCGCCCGTTAACCTGACTGCCAACGCTGTCGCCAAGGTGAAAGACATCATGGCACAGCAGAACCCCGTGCCCGCTGGCTTGCGCATTGGAGTGGTGGGTGGCGGATGCTCCGGCTTCTCCTACTCGATGCAGTTTGAGAATGGCGCCGGAATGATGGACAAGACCTTTGAGATGGACGGCCTGAAGGTGTTCGTCGACGCCACTTCAGTCATGTATCTCAACGGGTGCATCGTCGACTATGTCGAGACGCTCGAAGGTGCCGGTTTCAAATTCGAAAACCCGAACGTGAAGAGCACCTGCGGCTGCGGGTCGTCGTTTAGCGTGTAGAGTTGAAGGCGGGGACAGCCGCCTACGGTTTCGGCTGTCCGCCACGTGTAGTGCGGCAGCATTTTCGAAGGAATCAAAAAGGCCTCGTCGCAGAGACGAGGCCTTTTCACATTCGAGTACTACTGCTGTACCGGCGTATCTGTAGGCTGGGGGGGACTGCCCGAGGTGGTTGGGTTCGTCACGCCGGGGCTTCCAGCGGTTCCTGGCGCTGCCGTTCCCAAACCCGGTGTCTGGTTCTGCCCCGGACCATTGAGGTTCTGCGGGCCCGTACCGAACATTTGCAGTTGAGGCTGATACGGAGTCGTAATCAGCATGCCGCGATCCAGGGTCGGGTCATACAAGAATTGCCACTCGCTGTATTTCTTCTTCTTGTCGAATTCCCGGATGGTCGGATCTTTGCTCGTGCTGGCCACTCCCACGATCGGCATGCCGCCAAACGTCTGCGCCGGTTGGTCCGAAGAACTCTGATCCGCGGCATTGTTGGTGCCGTCTGGAGAAACGGTTTGCGAGCCGTTCGCATCACTCTGCGAGGAATCGGGCGCGCTTTGTTGACCTGACTGCGCGTTCTGGCCGAACGAATTCGAATTTCCAAAGCTGGAACTCGAGAGGCCGCCGGCAGTCAACTTTCCATTGGACCCGATCGTGCTCGCCCCGGGGATAATTCCCCCGCCTATGGTCAGCCCCATCTTCGCTTCGCCGAAGTGCAACAGCTTGAAATCCTTACCGGTGATCGGGTCTTTATACCGTTTACGCAGGAACCGCATCTGGTTTGTGTTTTCCAGATTCTCGATCGTCGCCGGATAGCGGCCGAGTTTTTTGTAGTAAGCACGAATCGCCCGCGAATACTGCACGCCGCGGTGGATCATCTCTTCTTCCCGGTCGCGTTTGATATCGAACGTAATGGAGGTCACCATCGTCGCCGCCACGATGCCCATTACCGCAATAATCAGCAGCAATGTGAGCAGGACATAACCTTGCTCAGCGTTCCGACGGGCGTGCCGCGTTTGTGATCGAAGAGACATCGAAAATATTGAGCAATTGAGAAACTTGGTCATTGAGTAATTGAGACGCCGCATCGGGCTTAAATTACCCAATACCAAATTTCTACTCAAATCCTTACCCGCCTTGCGTGAGCGCAATCGACTGGGCCGGGCCACTGTACACCATGTCCTGAATCTCAACCGAGTTGGCCGAAATCCGGATAACCTTGTAGCGGCGGTCCACAATTTCGCCCTCACCTGCAACGAAAACATCATCCCCATTCTTCAGAAAGACTTTTTTCGGTTCGCCGGGCGAATTGGCGAAGCCGTAGAACTTCAAAGGAATCGGGGGCGGAGGCGCCACTACCGGGGGAACATAAGCCGGTGGACCGGGATCGGTGACTGCCGAAGCAACCGGCTGTTGAATCACTACTTCATCCGGCTGCGATACAAAAATATTCCGCCCGGCCCCCTCATACTGCGTCTTTTCGCTGCTGGCCAACAGATCCAAACGCAACGTCGGATCGAGATTCTCGCCCGCTGGCTTTTTGCCTGGCTTGCTTGTCCCTTTCGCACCAGGCTTCGAAGCTGCGGGACGAGGCACAAGCGGGGAAGCCGCCTGCGCGCTCGAATCAGGGGTGGATGATCCGATGAACAGCGGGATCAGTTCATACGCGCACACGATCAACGCCAGGACCCCGAGGGCGATCGCCCACGTCATTTGCTTCTTGTTTTCGAGTCCCAGTTGCACTACGTTCCTACCTTCAAGTATGCCTCAAGTTTCACGCTTAACTTCACCGCGCCCTGCGGTTCGCCGCCCAGAGTCACACTATTGATGACGAAAAACATCTCGTCGCGCTCGATCGCGTTGATAAAGTGCGCCAACGAAGTGTAACTCCCTGATAGATCAGCTTCCATCTCAATCGGCAACAAGCCGTTGCTCGTGGTGTCCGCAGGTTTGTACCGCACCTGATCAATCTTCACGCCGTTTGCGGCCGCGACTTTCCCAATCTCGCTGTAAATCTGGGAGTTCTGCGAGGCAAACCGGTGATTGTAAAAATTGCCGATCTGGCCTTTGGCGATCTCCACCTTCTCGGGCAAATCCTTCAGCGGTGCCACCTGCCGCGTCTTAGCCGTCAGTTCAGCCTGAAGCTGGTTCAGCTGCATCTGCCGCGATTCGGCAGAGCCCACAATCGGCGAGAAGTAGAGAATAGCCGCCAGCAAATCTACCGCCCCGAGCACGGCCAGCGTCAGCGTGAGCTTCTTTCGGGTTTGCCGCAGATCGGGCATCAGGGTTTGCCCCCTTTCTTCGGCGACGGTTTCGACGGTGCTGTCTTTGCTTTTGCATCGCTGACTGGTTTTGCAACTGGCGCAGCGGGTTCATTGGGCGGCTCGGGAATGTAAATTGCCGCCATTTCAATTTGTTCCGTATCGCCCGTCTGCGATTCCACGTGGGTTTCGCGGATGATAGCAGTCTGCACAAACCGGCGCGATTCTTCCATGCGCTTTGACAATTCGATGGCCCGGTCCCGCGAGTCGCCCGCCACCGTCATCTTCAGAGCGAGTTCGTTATCCTCATCCAGCTGCGGGCTGATCGAGACCAGATGCACCCGGGGTGGCATCACTTTCTCGAGATTCTCCAGCACCCGCGTCCACGAGAACGCTTTCCGTTCGATGAGTTCATTCAGATATCGGGACTGGTCGCGAGTCGTGCGATTCTCGGGCCGATTGAGAATCCTGTCGGCCTCGGCGCGCAAGCGGTCGCGGTCCGCGATCAGCGCCCGCTTCTGCCCCATGGCGACGCGGTCCCGGTGCGCATCCACAAATCCGGTAATGTCGAGCACCAGCAGAACGAGCGTCAGCAGTCCGAGTATACCGAGGGCCGTGCCCCAGCGCTTCCAGAACTGCCGCGCATCCTCGTACGGCAGGCTCGCGAGATTGATATCAATACGCATAAAAATCAGAGGTCAGGGGCTAGGGCTCAGTTGCCAAGTGACTAACCTCTGGGCCCTGCTCCCTGGCCGTTAAGAAATCAGCGCTCCCACCACTCCTGCCATTCTCCACCGTGGAGCTGAGCCACCGGTACTGGCTCCCAACTGCGCCGATGACACCAGTTCCTGCACATCGGCTCCGGTTTGTGTGCGCAGTGCCGCAGCGGCACCGCCTGACTCCGGCAACCCTGCTACGTAAATTCGCTCGATGTTCAGATGATACGTGTCCTGAAAGAACACGATCGACGGATAGACTTCCTCCGCCAGTTGCTCGCCATTGATCGTTACGCCGCGCGCATTCTCCAGCGTGCGGAACAGTTGCAACTGATCTTCATTCAAAATCGCGATACTGGTCGTATGGGCGTCAACCTTGATGACCATCGTAGGCTTCTTGCCGTCCGCTGCACCCAGGGCCGCCAGCGTCGAAGGCAACACGATTCCCGGGCTAAACCCGGCATCGCGGAACGCCGCCTCGTAATCCTCAATGACGCTGCCCAGCGCCACAGCGGCCACGACCTTTACTTCATCGCCAATTTTCTGCGAGTGATAAGAGACCTTGGCCTTCTCCACGTCAAAAGGAAGGGACTTTTTCAGGCGAAAACGCACGACTCCGAGCGCCTCTTCGTGATCGGACGGCAGAGTATCGAACTCGACCAGCATGACGCGCACCGCCGCATCGGGGACGATCGCGATCACGTCCTTTGACCGTCCCGCCACGCTTCCCAGGGCGCTTTCAATCCCCTCGCGGACAACACTGCGCTGACGCAGATTGTTCTCGACCAGGTCGGGAACCACGCTGCCCGGCGCGAGTTCTTGCGCGGCGCAGGCTTCCAATCCGCCACCATTGTCGATGACGCGCCCGGCAAGAACCCGGTCTGCGGAAATCTCGCAAGCCAACTTGGGCTTGGCTGCATTTGTAGATGGACTCATTCCGAGAGTGCCTTTTGCCTCTATAAATCAGAAACCGTCTGGTAAAGAAATGCAATAGCTGAGACAGCACATCGCAAGGTTTCAAAGTTTCAAGGTTTCAGAGTTTCAAAGTTGAGCAGCTACACAGGCGGGAAAGGAGGTTTCTGAGACTTGGTGTCCCCGACTTTGAAACGTTGAAACCTTCGAAACCTTGAAACTTTGCCTTTATCTCATCGCCTCAATAAATGTGACCTTGTTGATCTCCTTCAGCGTGGTCATACCCAGCCGGACCTTATCCAATGCGGATTCGCGCAGGAAGCGCATGCCTTCCTCGCGCGCGGCCCGCCGGATTTCCGACGTCGGCTTCTTGGCGAGAATCATCTCGCGAATGCGGTCGCTCAAATCCAGCAATTCGTGAATCGCGGTTCGACCGCGGAATCCCGTGCCCGCGCATTCAATGCAGCCCGGACCTTCGTACAGGGGAACTTTGCCCCACTGGGCCGGATCCAGGCCACTGGCCTCAAGAATCTCGGGCGCGTAGTGCACCTCCGTCCGGCAGGAGTCGCAAATCAGCCGGACCAATCGTTGCGCCAGAATGCAGTTCAGCGCCGAAACGAAGTTGTACGGCTCAACGCCCATATTCAGGAATCGTCCGATCACGTCGACCACGTTGTTGGCGTGGACGGTGGTGAAGACCAGGTGACCGGTCAGTGCCGACTGGATCGCGATCTGCGCGGTTTCGGCGTCGCGGATTTCGCCCACCATGATCTTGTCCGGGTCGTGACGCAAGATCGATCGCAATCCACGGGCAAATGTCAGGCCCTTCTTCTCGTTCACCGGAATCTGGGTGATGCCGCGGAGTTGATACTCGACCGGATCTTCAATAGTGATGATCTTGTCTTCGTCCGTCTTGATCTCGTTGACCGCGGCGTAAAGCGTAGTCGTTTTACCGGAACCCGTTGGTCCGGTCACCAGTACCATGCCGTAGGGCTCTTTGATGTAGCGACGGAAGCGGCGCAAATCGTCTTCGTCAAATCCAACCACGTCCAGCGTGAGGGTGCGGAACTTCTCGCTCATCGATTCTTTGTCGAGCACGCGGAGCACGGCGTCTTCACCGTGAATCGAGGGCATGATCGATACGCGGAAGTCGATGGCGCGCCCGTTGTACTTCACGCGGAAGCGGCCGTCCTGCGGTACGCGGCGCTCGGAAATGTCGAGCTCGCTCATCACCTTGATACGCGAGATCACGGTTGAGTGATGTTCTTTGCCGATCGGCGGCATGGCCTGCGTCAGCACGCCGTCAATACGGAACTTGATGACGACAGAGTCGTCGCGGGTCTCGATATGAATGTCGGAAGCGCGCCTTTGCAGGGCGGTGAAAATCGTGGTATCGACCAGGCGGATGATAGGGCTGGTGTCGCCCGTTGCCGTCAGCTTGTCGATGCTCAGCGTCTCTTCCGCGCCAGTGTTCTCGTCTTCGCGGATGATCTGGAAGCCTTCGCTGGCTTCCTCGAGCACGCGCTGCGACTGCTCAGTCTTCTTCAGGATGTCGGAGATCTGCTTGAGCGTCGAAACCTTGGTGATGATGCGCTGCTTCAGGAGCAGGCTGATCTCGTCGATCATCATCAATTGGCTGGGGTCGGCGATCGCGATGGCAAGCTTGCCGTCACCGGTTTCTTCCAGCGGCACGAAGTTGTAGCGGAACATCAGCTCAACCGGGATCTTCTTGAACAGCTCGTGGTGCAGCTCAAACCCGCTGAGATCGATGAACTCGCAGCGATAACGCCGCGCGACGTCCTGCGCCCGCTCGAGATCGGTGACTGGGTTGCCGGTCGGGCTGATAGGACCGCCGTTGCCGCCGCCTACGAAGAGTGATTTCTTATCCGCTGTTGCCATTTACTTGATCCTGACTGCTAACCGCCCCATTCTTAGTGGTGAGCTATCGCAGCTCATCGTTTCCAACTCAATGCACTCCCAGGGTAAAAATCGGCAAATACAACGAAATCAGCACGCCGCCTACGAAAATTGCCATGACAATGAGGATGATCGGCTCGATCAGGGCCATGGACGCTCCCAGGGCTGTCTGCACGTCTTCCTCATAGAACTCGGCAACGGAGTTCAACATCTGAGGCAGCGCACCGGTTGATTCGCCCACCTCGATCATCTCCACCGCCAGCTCGGGGAATATCTTCTGCTCTTCCAGGCTTGGTGCCAGTCCCTGACCTTCACGAACCCGAATCCCGGCCCGCATGACACCTTTTAAGATGCGCCGGCTGCTCATGGCGGAACCGGCGGTTTCCATCGCCGGGACCAACGGCAAGCCGCCAGACAGCAGGGTAGAGAGCATCCGCGAGAAACTCGCGACCTGATGCTTGATCCGAATCTCCCCGAGCAGTGGAATGCTCAGAATCACCCGATCAATCCGGTCCGCGCCGCGATCCGTATCTTTCCACTTCCACAAAACGATGCCACCCACCACCAGACCCCCCAGTATGAACGGGGCATATTTTTGCGCGTTTATACCCACATTTAGCATGAAGACGGTGATCTCGGGCAGCTTGGCATCAAGGCTATTAAAGAGATCAGCAAACTTAGGCACGACGTAGGTGAACAGGAACGTCACCATGATCAGTACGACTGAGACCAGCAGGGTGGGGTAAATAAGTGACACAAACAACTTCTTGCGGAAAGTCATCGCCAGACGCTGGAAACTGATGTATCGGGACAACACCTCATCGATATTGCCGCTTTTCTCGCCGGCCATCAGCGTCGTGGTATAGATCTTGGGAATAATCCCCTGGGCCGCGAAGGCGTCGGACAGCAGTTCTCCGCCTTTTACCCGCTCGCGGACGTTCTCCAGAATCGTCTTCAGTTGCTGATCTTTCTGCCGCTTGATCAGCAGTTCGAGCGAGTTCAGGATTGGCAGCCCGGCGCGGATGAGGGTCAGAAACTGCTGGTTGAACACCAGAAACGTGTCCTGCTTCAGCTTCCTGCGCCGCTGCAGCGAGAAGCCGCCGGCCATCATGCCCTGCGGCTTGACCCAATAGACAAGGTATCCCTGGGATGAGAAGCGGTCGCGCACCTCGGCTTCCGAGTATCCTTGCTCGATGTGTTGGTGGACGCGCCCGCGGTCGTCCGCGATTTTGACTACGAATTCCGCCATTTGCCCTTGTTTTTCAGGGAATTGCCGATCCAGAATCCTACCGCTCAGTCTACCATTCTAAGCCGTCGACCCACCCCAAGTGAGGTACCGCAAGTAACCTGCCCAAGCCTATTGCCCCAACTCTCCCTCCACGACCTCAGTGCCTGCCGGCGCCCGGAAATCGAACCGTCCGTCGGCGATCGCCACATCCTCCTTCTGATCTGTAAAGCGATATTCGGTCGACGCACTATCCACTCCCTGAACGATCAGGCGAACAATCCTGCTCTCGGGCGTGATCTCCAAGATGATCTCGCTTATCTGACCTGCCAAGGCCGTGGGTACCCCCCGCAGCACGGTATTCCCGGCTCCCAAAGGCTCGATATCAGGGGCTAGGGAGAGTCCCCGCAACTCCTTCTGCAGCTTTGTTTTACCTAGCAAAAATGCAAGTGGAGACCGAGCATCCTCCAGCTTCTTAGCCGCCTCCTTGCGCGCCTGCCGGTCGTCCGGGACGTAAAACCACGCATCTTTCCCGTTGCTCACAAAGAGCTTCTCCTTGGGAGAACGGTATTCCCAGCGCATCTTGCCGGGTTTTTTCAGCCACAGCGTGCCCGACTCTGTGCGATCCATGCCCGAGCCCCGGTAGACCTCGGTAAATTCGGCCTCCAGCGAGCGGAGACGGTTGTAATGCGCATCAACTGCGGCCGCCAGGTTCTTGATGTCCGGTTTCGCGTCTGCCGCCCAGACAGGTGCCGATAGTAAAGACACCAGGACAGTTAGGCGAAGCGCATGCAATTGTGTCAGCAAGTTGTCACCGTGACTCGCCCGGCGCGTCGATCACCACTGACCGCGGTCACGCCGACGGGAAGGGAACCATGGGGGCAAGTTCCTGGGGGAACTCCTTCAGGAATTGTAAGCTGCTCGTGGGGAGTTGTCATCCCCCTTCGTCAGGAAAATTAGGCGTCATTTCCGAATGCAAAGCGCACCGGCATGGACCGCACTATGCTTCGCAGAGTACGTACAAGTCAATACGTACCGATGCTCTAAAATCAGGTCCGCGGACGGATTGATGGGGCTGAGGAAATACCGTTCGCAGAACGCCTGCACTGACGGACTGACGATTCCCGTTTTGGAACCGCTTCCTGGCAGATGGAAGCATTCGCGTTCGCAGCGGCGAGACTGAGCCTTAGACGTCAGGCATAGCATTCCCCATTACCCACTGGCGGAGCCTCCGGGTTCCACCGTTTTCATTTCCGCCCGCTCCACGCCCGGTTGCCTGCCGCTTCGCCGGGAACTATATATCGTGATACGATATAAATATCGTTAAGCTGGGGGGAGAAAGATGTTAGCGATGAGACTGGTGAGGCTGATAGAGGCGCATTCGGGGGAGTTGTGTCGAGACCTGACGGAGCAGATCGTCGGGTTCGGCCGTCGCGGGCCCAGTTGGACGACAAGCGAATGCGATTGTTTGGTGTAGACTAATTCGGTCATGCCGCAGTTTGTCATCGAGCGCGAAATTCTGGGCGCCGGATCGTTGAGCGAGGCGCAGATCCGGGAGGTGTCTCTGCGCTCCCTGCAGAGCCTCAAGGATATTGGGCCGCAGATTCAGTGGCTCCATAGCTACGTCACGGAAGACAAGGTTTACTGCGTTTATCTCGCCCCGGATGAAGAGACGATCCGGGAACATGCCCGCAGGGCCAACATTCCTGCGAATCGCGTGTCCGCCGTGCGAAGGATGATCGATCCCAAGAACATCAGTATGCCGTCAGTCCGCTAGAGCATAGTGGATCGCATTCTCCATCGTCATTGCGTAGCCTTCTGTCCAGGCTTTCTTTCCCTCCATCTCGCCAAGCTGCTGCCATGCTCCCAGTAGTCTTTGATCGAGCTTCGATTGTTCGGCCGGCGGAAGTGGAGCGCTCACCAGTTGGCGCAGATGAGATGCGGCGGCTGCGACGGAGATGGCTCGACGCGCGTCCCCGCTGGCCAGTGCATGACAAGCCAGCCCTTCCAATACGCGGGCAATCCCACGCCGATGCTCCAGCCTGGTGAAGATATCCAGGCTTTCGCGGAAGTTGGCAAACGCGGAGGAATGCTCGCCCAATTCGCAGGCAATGGTGCCCAGATCAGCCAGCGAGCGAGCCTGCCCCCATCGGTCTCCAGTGCTCCGAAACGTAAAGAGCGCGCGCTCGTACAGAGCTCGTGCTCCCGAAAGATCCCCTTGCTCCCGGGCTACGTCGCCGTGCTGGTTCAGGGCCCACGCGGCTCCGCTGTCATCGCCGAGCTCCTGAAAAATCTGTATGGCTTCAGTAAGTGCCATGCGGGCGCGGGCGTGATCACCGCTGATTTTCGAGACGTTTGCGAGATTGTGCAGACAGCGTGCGATCGCAACACGGTCGCCGCTCGTGCGCCAAAACGTCAGGCTCTTCTCAATGTTGCTCTGCGCGGTGATGTAGTCTCCTTGATCACGCGCCGCGATTGCGGATGCGTTCCACGATAGTGCAATGCCCCACGGATCATTGAGCTCGTCGAACAGCGAGCGCCCCAGTTCCGAAAAATAGACGGCAGCCGGGAAATCGCCCTGCGCGGTAGTGAATGCTGTCAGGAACAAGCAGGCTTTGGCGCGCTCCCGGCTATAGTCCGCTCCGGCAAGTTCGAGGAACTGTTCAACCCGGGCTCGTCCCTCGGCGGAGTGCTCGCGCATGTCCCAGAACCGAAACAGGGCAGTGCAGAAGCGGAATCCCCAATCGAGATCGCGAGTGTGGAAGAGAAAGTCGAGGGCGGCCCGAAAATCAGCGTGCTCGATGTCGCAGCGCATCAGCCAGGCGGCGCGCTCAAGTTCGTTCAACTCGGGATTGCCTTCCTCGGCCAGGACCAGGCAGTAGGCGGCGTGGGCGCGCTTGGTAGAGGCCTCTTCGCCACTTTGCTGCAGCCGTTCGAGCGCATACTCGCGGATGGTCTCCAGCATGCGAAACCGAGGTTCCTCATCGTTCTGTTGCCGCTGTTGGATCAGGCTCTTGTCGACAAGAGAGGACATCAGTTCAAAAATTTCTGCGCCAAGGTCATCTTTCGTGTTGCAGACCGCTTCGGCCCCTTCCAGCGTGCATCCGCCCCAGAAAACACTCAGCCGGCTCAGGAGTTTCTGTTCCGCCTCGGTCAAGAGGTCGAAGCTCCAGTCGATCGTGTTGCGCAGCGTCTGTTGGCGCTCAGGAAGATCGCGGGCCCCGGCGGTCAGAAGTTGCAGACGGCTCTCGAGGCGGGTAAGGATTCCGCTGAGGGGCAGCATTTTGACGCGGGCCGCTGCCAGTTCTATGGCTAGGGGAAGGCCGTCTACTCGCGAGCAAATCTCCGCCACGATTGGAGCATTTTCTGCCGTGAGTTGAAAATCGGGCTTGACCGCCTGCGCCCGCTGGGCAAACAGAGTGATGGACGGGTTCTCCGCCAGCGCTGGGAGGGAATTCAGATGACGAAGGTCCGGCAGCGCCAGGGGTGGAACCGGAAACTCATACTCGCCATAGACGCGCAAAGGCGCCCGGCTCGTGACCAGTACCTTCAGGGATCGAGAAGCCTCGATCAGTTCGACCACGAAAGCCGAGGCTGCCAGAATGTGCTCCATGTTGTCGAGAAGGAGCAATACCGCCGCTGGCTCACATTCGCGAAGGTAGTCCTTGAGTTGATCAAGAGACGGCCGGCCTCCGGTCTCGCGAATGCCAACCGATTCGGCGATCGCCGCCGGAACCATGGAAGGATCGCTAATCGAGCCCAGAGCCACGAAGAACACGCGGGTTTCGAAGACGCCCACCAACTCGCGGCACAGTTCCATCCCAAGCCGCGTCTTTCCCGATCCACCGGCACCGGTAAGAGTCACCATCCGAACAGCCGGGTCGCGCAGCAGTTGCTGGACGGCCTCGAGTTCGCGCTCGCGACCGACCAACGGAGTGCGCGCAACGGGCAGCCGATAATCTCCCCGAGTGTTTTGCAGCAGGGGCGTCGCCGTTGCTTGAGTGGACGTACCCGTCTCGTGATCGGTCGTGACCGTGGCGGCGAAGATATACCCGCGGCGGGGAACTGTTTTCAGAATCTCCTGGGAACGGTCGTCCAGGGCGCGGCGCAATTCCACCATGCACTGCACCAGCGAGTCGTCGGTGACAAATGCTTCCGCCCAAAGGGTTTGAATCAACTCTTCCTTAGGAACCAGACGCCCCCGGTTTTCGATGAGGTACCGCAAAGCGTCGAAGACCTTCGGGCGCAGCTTGATCTCCCGGCCGGCTCGTATGAGCGCGGCACGCTCGGGTTCGAGAATGAAGTTGCCGAAGCGGTAACTGGCTGAATTCTTCGTGGTTTCAGTATTGGTCATGCAGGGAGCCCCAAGCTTCCCGGCGTTTTCTAGCAGGCCTAAGCCTGGCCTCACGCATTCTTTGGCGTTTCTTTGGCTTTCCTTCGTTACTTGTAGCCAAGGCCTCTACTAGGGTGCAAGCAGCCCGGAAATAAAGTGGACCGATTATAGGCCAAACGCCGGGCTGAAAGAGGAGTTCACGAATGATTGGACGGATCTCAACCCTGCTCTACGGGATCTTCTGCTATCTCGTATTCTTTGCCACTTTTCTCTATGCCATTGCGTTCCTGGGGGATTTTGGCGTGACCCGGACCATCGATTCTGGAGTGGAAGGATCGATCGGCGGGGCCCTGGCGATCAATGCCGGCCTGCTTGCTTTGTTTGCCTTGCAGCACAGCATCATGGCGCGGTCTTGGTTCAAGCGTGCCTGGACGCGGATCGTACCGCCTGCAGTTGAGCGCAGCACCTACGTTCTGTTTTCCAGCGTCGCTCTGATCCTCCTGTTCTGGCAATGGCGGCCGATCGGGGGACTGGTCTGGCAGGTCGATAATGAAATGGCGCGCATGGCGATATTTTGGATCTATGCAGCCGGGTGGATGCTGCTGCTGATCGCGACCTTCATGATCAATCACTTCGATTTGTTCGGCCTGAGGCAGGTCTACCTGCACTTCACAGGGCAGGAATACACTAGCCTCTCGTTCCGCACGCCCGGTCTCTATCGCGTTATGCGTCATCCGATCTATTTCAGCTGGTTGTGCATCTTCTGGGCGACACCGCGGATGACCGTTGCCCACCTTGTGTTCGCTCTCGCAACCACCGCTTACATCTTGATTGCCATTCAACTCGAGGAACGCGACCTGATCGGGTATTACGGGGACGCGTATCGGCGATACAAGCAGCAGGTGCCGTCTATCCTGCCCGTGCGTTTCGGACGGGCGAGTAGCGTCACCCAGATCTCAGCACCGGCTTCCGGCGCTGAACCGCAACCTGTAGAATTTTCCGGAGATTAAAGGGGGAGAATCATGGAGCCAGTCACAACTACGACCGCAATCGAGGAGAGCATCGGCGGCAATGGCCGTTCTCCTCAACACAACAACTCATCTGAACCAGCACGCGTGAATTCCGTGCTTACCGAGGAAATGCTGGCACGATTTGCCTCGCGAGCCGCGAATTATGACCGCGAGAACCGGTTCTTCGAGGAAGATTTCGAGGAGCTGCGGGCGGCGAAGTATCTGCTCATGCCGGTGCCAGTGAAATTCGGCGGAGCGGGAATGTCGCTCGCTGAAGTCTGCCGCGAACAGCGCCGGCTCGCTTATTACGCGCCCGCGACAGCGCTCGCGCTGAACATGCATCTTTACTGGGCCGGCGTTGCGGCCGATCTGTGGCGGCGCGGCGACAGCTCGCTGGAATGGATTTTGAAAGATGCAGCCGCCGGCGAAGTCTTTGCCGCAGGCCATGCCGAAAGTGGAAACGATGTGCCGGTTCTTCTTTCGACCGCAAAAGCGGAGCGTGTCGAAGGCGGATACCGATTCACCGGTCGAAAAATGTTCGGCAGCCTCACACCCGTGTGGACGCGCTTCGGATTGCACGGCATGGATATGAGTGACCCGACGCAGCCGAAGGTCGTTCATGCTTTCCTGCCGCGCAACACCGCGGGGTACACGGTGAAGCAGACCTGGGATGTTCTCGGGATGCGTGCCACGCGCAGCGATGACACCATAGTCGAGAATGCATTTGTTCCGGATCGCTATGTGGTTCGGGTTGTGGCGCCGGGTGCGGCGGGACTCGATGCGTTCGTGCTTTCAGTGATGGCTTGGGCCATGATGGGATTCGGGAACGTCTATTACGGGCTCGCCAGGAGAGCGCTCGACCATGCCGTCACCTCCTCAAAAAGCAAGACATCGATGGCTCTCACCCGTTCGATGGCTTACCATCCGGAGGTCCAGCATGCGATTGCCGAGATGGTCATTGAACTGGAATCCATCGGGCCGCACCTCGACACGGTTGCGCGCGAATGGTCGCAAGGGGTTGATCATGGGGCGCAGTGGCCGTTGAAGATTTTTTCGGCCAAATATCGCGCCGTCGAAGGCGCGTGGCGCGTGGTGGACCAGGGACTGGAAGTCTGCGGAGGGGCGGGAATTTTTCGCTCCTTGGGCTACGAGCGCATCGTCCGTGATGCGCGGCTTGGGCGAATTCATCCTCCGAACTCGTTCCTCACGCACGAGGTTGTAGCGAAGACGGCTCTGGGCATCAGTCTGGATGAACAACCGCGCTGGGGATGAGCATTTGAAACCGATGTGAATGGTCATAAAAGATGCCGGGTGCCCCACTTCTCCCCGGTTTGGGAGAAGTGGGATTTTTAATTCCAAAGCTCTAGCTGTTGCAACGGCAGGGAGCGCAAATGCTGTTCGCCGGCGAATCCCTGAAAAGCGAATAGCCACGAAAAGCAACCACTCTGTCATCCTGAGCGGAGTGAGTGCCGCGAGAAGCGCGGCACTCACGCAGTCGAACGATCCCTATCACCCCTCGACTGCCCATGTCGCCTCAGAAAATTCTTCCCGACACAAGACTGGGCAAATCCGTCGAAGCCAAGAAACGGCGTCCACGCAAACCGGCCAGTCTCCTTTGCTTTCAATAACTTAACTCCGTCTAATCCCCGCCAACAACCGCTAAACCCCGATTTTGCACCGTTCGTTGGGATGTTCATGGGGATTTCTTTCCGTTCCAATAGGATAGGTTCAGACATTAACCCTAGGAAAAGTGTACGAAGTCGGTCTTTAGGACCGATTCGAGCGTTTACACATTCCCCGGGTCCGCCACAGTTTTAGGGTGATGGCTTTCTCAGGTTGATCCGAAGCGAAGGCCAAAGAGTAATGCAGTCTGAGGGATAGCACTAGGCAGTAAGGCTGTTGCGCTATCCGAATGAAAAGCAAGCTCGAAGCTCGGAGCCCAGCTCGGAGCCAAAAAACGTCAGGAGCCGATAGCAATCATGCGCAAGCCGATTAAGTACGTTGAGAAGGTCGCAGTCGCCGCCGCTAAGGCCACGTGGGTTGTGTTCGATCGTATGAACCGCATCAACCCGAATCCGTCGCCGACTCCCAAGTGGTCCGACAAGCCGCTGCTCAAGTCGTACGAAAAGACCAAGCCTCCGCTGGGTTGGCCTCGCAGCACGGATTCTCTCTGCCCCAAGTGTGTTCCGGAAATCCGCCAGCAGATTCTCGATGGCCACCTGCCGCACGAAGTGCTGATGAACGAGAAGGTCGGAGAGATCAAAGCGACCATCGTCGAGCGCGACGGCAAGATCCTGATGGTCAAGGATTGCCCCAAGCATGGCCACTTCGAGGACGTGATGTCGATTGACACCGAGTTCTCGAAGCACCTGGAAGACGTTTTCCCGGGCCGCGACATCGTGGCGCACAACGACGAGCACCTGCATCATCACGGATCGTCGACCGTGAAGTACGGCCGCGGCTCCGTGCTCACCATCGACCTGACCAACCGCTGCAACATGATGTGCGATCCCTGCTTCATGGACGCGAACCAGGTTGGCTTCGTCCACGAACTGACGTGGGAAGAAATCAAGACGATGCTCGACAACGCCATCACCATCAAGCCGCGCCGGCAGATGTCGGTGCAGTTCTCCGGTGGCGAGCCGACGTTGTCGCCGTACTTCCTCGATGCCGTCCGCTACGCCCGCAAAGTCGGATACAACTCCGTGCAGGCGGCGACCAACGGAATTGAATTCGCGAAGAGCTTTGAATTTGCCCAGCAGGCCGTGGAAGCCGGCATGCGCTACGCGTACCTGCAATTTGACGGCATCGGCAACGCGGCCAACGCGCACCGCATGGTGGGCAACCTGTTCGATGTGAAGTTGAAGGCGATCGAGAACCTGCACAAGGCGGGATGCGAGATCGTCCCCGTCATTACGATCGTGAACGGCATCAACAACGAGCAGGTCGGACGCATCATCAAGTTCGCACTCGACAATCCAAAGACGATCAGCTTCCTGTCGTTCCAGCCAGTTTCGTTTACCGGCCGCGACGAAGCAGTTACTGACGAGCGCCGCCAAGCCCAGCGCTACACGCTGAGCCACCTCGCGCACGACGTAAAGAACCAGACAGGACTAGGCGAACCCGCACGCGACTGGTTCCCAATCAGCTTCATGGGAACGTTCAGTGACTGGGCAGACCTGATGCACGCACAGGATGCGAATAACGATTGGGGCCAACTCTCTTGCGGATGCCACCCGAATTGCGGGACGGGCATGGCCGTGATGATCGATAAGGAAACGAAGGAAGCTGTGCCTGTGACGGCTTTCTTGCACGGCGACCAGCTTGCGAAAGACATCGCGAAGGTCAACGATGCGTCGCGCGGGAAATTCTGGACGGGTGTTGGCATGGCGCTGTGCCTGATGAAGAACTACGATCCGTACCAGTCGCCCACGCACTTCAAGTTGATGGATCTGCTGAAGAAGTTCGACAAGAATTATCACGTGACCGGAAAGGACTACGGCAAGGTTGGTCCGGACCGCACTATTGACGACGTGATGAAGCGGCGTACGAACGACCGCTGGAACTTCCTGTTCATCGCGGGCATGTGGTTTCAGGATCTCTTCAACTACGACTTCCGGCGCACGGAGCAGTGCATCATCCCGTATGCGACGCAGGAAGGCGAGATTTCCTTCTGCGCCTACAACACGGGCGTGGGATGGCGGAACATCATCGAGAAGATGCACATGACGGCCACTCTCACCAAGTGGTACGAAGAGCACGGACGTCATGAGATTTTCGCCGGCGGCAAGAAAGTAAAGATGGATAAGCAGGAGACCGCCACCGAATATCTAAAGCTGCGCGAAGATCTGGTTACCAACGAACTGCAGCACGATCTGGATAAGCTGGGTATCGCCAAGACTGCGCGCGAGGAAAAGACACGGGCGCGGGATGCGAAGCAGAAGGAAGCCGAAGCGCGTGGACCGCAGAAGAACGATGAAGCTTACAACGCGCGCATGGCGTCGCTGTATCGCGAGGTCGTGCTGAAAGAGAAACCGGTGCAGTCACAGGATGGCTTCATCCCGCTGGGCGCGCTGGCCCAGCCGAACGGAAACGGCAATGGCAATGGCCCACACGCCGAAGCCGGAGATTGCGGAGCCGGTCGCAGGGGACTAAACCGCTAGCAAACTAGCCCAAAAGGCCGCCTGCGGGCGGCCTTTCTTATTTCTGACATCTGCAATTTAGTAAGCACGCGTTTGTCGCGACTTAGTGAGTTGTCATCCTGAGCGCAGCAGGTGGGAGAGCGAAGCAAACCCACCTGCGGAGTCGAAGGATCCCTATCCCTGATCCGTGTTCGCAGTCTGTCAGGGAATTTCTCTATCGCGGGTGGCCCATGTTCCTGCAGGAACGTAACGTCGTGACAGTAAAGGGTATACGATTGTGTCATGACACCTAAGACCAAGAAAGCAAAGCGGCGAAAGGGGCGGTCGCGGCGTAGGAAAGTTATCGAGCTGCGAGCATCGGTTGAGGACGACCTGTTGTTGCTGGCGGAGGAGGAGAGGGGCGCAGAGGCGCGGTGGAACCGTCCACGCAAGCGGAGGATCTCGTTGCGCGTGGATACCGAAGTGGTCGACTGGTTCAAGTCCAAAGGTCCGGGTTACCAGACGCGAATGAACGGGATATTGAGAAGAGTCATGGTGGAGGGTAAGAAGCGGACGGGGGAGAGATAGGGGATCGACTCCCCGACAGTCGGGAGGGCTGGCCCACCTTTTCATAAATTCCTGCCCAGGATCATGACACGCTTTAAATTCCCAAAATGGGGGTTGCCCCACCCTTCCCGCGTTTTTGCGGGAGGGTGGGCCTTCCGCGCCGATTACAATCGGCATGAATGCATGTCAAACCAGTCCGGTATCAAGACCAGCGCTGCCTGCATTTCATCACGTTCAGTTGCTATCGCCGGATGCCGCTGCTCGATAGGTTCGCAGCGAAACAGACCTTCGAGGCAGAACTCGAGCGAGTCCGCGTGTGGTATGGCTGCTGCATCACCGGTTACGTCGTGATGCCGGAGCACGTGCACCTGCTAATCAGCGAACCGGAACGGTCGAAATTATCCGTGGTGATACAGATGCTCAAGCAGATCACATCACAAAAGCTGCGCGCGAACCATCTCCCGCGCTTTTGGCAGGTTCGTTATTACGATTTTCCCGTGTGGAGCGAGGCGAAACGCATCGAGAAGTTGCGCTACATCCATCGCAATCCGGTAAAGCGAGGACTGGTGGAAAGGCCAGAGGATTGGAAATGGAGCAGCTTTGTTCACTATGCAACAGGGATGGAAGGGAGTGTCGAGATCGAATCGCAATGGACTGCGCGAAGGCGAGAACAAATGGGCGCCGTGCTCGTGGTGAGAGCCCACCCTCCCGCAAAAAGCGCGGGAAGGGTGGGGCAACCTCGTAAGGAAGGCTGATCCGGAAAGGCTGGGCCAGCCCCACCCGGTCGCGAGGGTGATGAGTGTCAAGATTTTTCGCCAACATCTCGTGCTGATGTGTCATTCGCGGAAGCTCCCCGCGAGGTATCTATCGGTTCCGCGTTCAGAACGATTCCGGTTCGAATGTCCGGGACCAGGCATCAATATCTCCTAAACAATAGTCTTCAGGACCAAAACTGAAAGGGGAATCGCAAATGAGTATCAATGGCTCGACAGCACTTATTACAGGAGGAACTAGCGGTATTGGCCGGGCGGCGGCTAATAAACTGGCGCAGCTTGGTATCCATGTCCTGGTGGTTGGCCGCAACGTGGAGCGTGGCGAGAAGACGGTTGCTGAAATCCGCGCCGTAGGGGGGAAAGCGGATTTTTTATCCTTCTAGCTTTTAGACCAGTCGGGCGCGCGCTTCAGCGGCGCGAAGGCGGTCGAACTCGGAAACGGCCAGGTCGATATTTTGATCAACAACGCGGGGATCTTCCCGTTCGGTCCAACTCATGAAATGACGGAGGAAGCGTTCGACAGTGTGTATTCGGTCAACGTCAAGGCGCCGTACTTCCTGGTTGCGGAACTTGCTCCGCTGATGGCGCAGAGAGGCAAAGGCGCCATCGTGAATGTATCGACCATAGTTGCCGATTACGGAGCATCCAGCATGAGCCTCTATGGGTCAAGCAAGGCCGCCATCAATCTCCTGACCAAAGCGTGGGCGGCTGAATATGGCCCGAGTGGTGTCCGCGTCAATGCCGTGAGCCCTGGACCTACGCGCACTGAAGGCACGGACTCAATGGGGAAGGGCCTCGAGCAACTAGCCGCTCAGGCGCCGGCGGGCCGTCCGGCTATGGCAGACGAGATTGCCGAGGCCATCGTTTTCCTGGCGACGGATCGTTCCAGTTTCATTCACGGCGCAAAACTCGCGGTCGACGGAGGGCGCACCGCGATTTGAAAATTGCTCGCCCGCTGATAAGGTAGGTTTATGAGTCGGGCCCTTTGTCTCGAACTATGCCCACGGTGAGCAAGAGCACCCGAAACTCCGACTCAAGATTCTGATCGTCGTTGCCGGATTGCTTTCCGTATCGTCATCTGTCGCGATGCCAATTTCAACTGACGTAGTCAGGCCCATTACACTCAGAATCTCTGTTCCGGGCATTTTGAGCGTAATCGCGATACTTCAACAATCTGGCGTTCTGGGCACCCATGGCCTAGACTCACGGAATGCAAGGAGCGCGCGACGGACCCCATTCCAAGTACCCGCATGTCTATCCGATAGTGCGGGTCGACACGCCAATTGACCAGACCGATCCGACGCAAAAAATCACCGTAGTGAAAGTTCTCACCTCGCAATCGGACGCGGAGGCCGAAGTGTCACGTTTAAGTCGTGTCAATGCCGACAAAAGCTGTCTGTATTTTTACTGCACCAGCAGGCTGATCGCGCAGGGTCAATAAGTGCAATCGACGGGTGGCCCGGCCTTTGATCTTGTCGACACAACCAAGACTGTGGGTGCCCCGCTCTTCGCGCTTTTCGAAGGGCGGGTACCGCGAGCGCCGACAGCAAGAGATTTTGCGTCACACCCTCAAGCCACCCGATCCCGAAACGAAATCTCTCCCCATCCCACATTCACTTGCACCAACCCTACTTCTCCCAACAGATAGCGCCGATAACTGCTCCACCGCCACTGCTCTGGTGATTCCACCAGCCCGCGTTTCACCGGATTGCGATGCATATAGCGCAACTTCTCCACCCGCTTCTTCGCAGTCCACACATTGAAATCATAGAAACGCGCCTGCCAGAACGCCCTCTGCGGTTCTTCGCCAAATAACTTGCGCTGCCGCCGATCACGATGTCCTCTCTTTGGCAACAACGCCCGCGCCGTACGCTGCTTTAGTACCTGCATTACCGTCGAAGGACGCCCCACATCAGGTTCGGTGATCAGGAGATGCACATGTTCCGGCATCACGACATAGCCGACTACGACAAAACGGTAGCGCCGACGCGTCTGTTCGAGAATCACGAGGAAGCGATCACGAGCCCTCGCGGAACGGAGAAAAGGCAATCGCCGATAGCAAGAACAGGTGATAAAGTGCAGATGGTGCGCGCGCGCCATAGGTGTGATGCAAGCCGCTGAGCATAGACACCCCCATGGTATCGGCAGCATCGTACCCGCCCTTGCAAAAAACGCAAGAGCCTGCCCTGAGCGTCGTCGAAGGGACGGGGCACCCACAGTTTCGAAACGGGAAGAAAGAACAAAGTCTGAGAGGGTGGGCCACCCGCCCGGAATAGTCCGGAATCCCCACTCAAGCCAAAGGCGGGCTTGAGTGGGCCACCCTCACCTCTTATTTGTCCGCAAAAAAAGAAACGCCCGGCTTTTCCACAGCACTATTAGGCAGGATTTAAAGTGACGGGGCTGCGCAGATGCTCTGCGGGCTGCCGATGAGTGGGGGCGTATATGTACATCACAGTGTTCGATGTGCTGGGGAAGCGATGTCCGAGGTGGAGCAACATCTCGCCGGCCAACCGGGCCGTGATCATTGGTCCGCTGATCGTTGCCGTTTTGCTATTGCTCGGAGGGACGGCGATTGCGACGAAATATCATTACATGCCGCTGATGGTCCTGGGGGTTTTCTCTGGAGCGGTTGTTGCCAAAGTCCTGGGCAAGTTCCTGGCGCCGCAGATTCAGTCGCATTTGACCGTGTTTCTGGGCGGCATCACAACCGGGAACATCGGGTCAAGCGGCGCGGGCTTGCACAAATTAATTACCGGAGTCGCCGATCAGATCAACAAATTGGTGACCCTGATTCCTGCCAGTGCTGGGGATATCAGTGCACCCACGACGCTAGCCTTATGGATTGCGCTGTTAACCGCGCTCGTGATTCTCGGGGCGAATGCTTACTACGCGAACCAGCAGTCGAGCCCGGTGGGGAATCGCGTGGAGAGATTCGCCGCAGGTCCGGCGGCTTCGAGCGCGATGGGGGAAAGTGCGGTGCAGGGTTAGAACCCAACCATGACCGGTTCGGGCTCGAAGAAACTGTGGGGGACAGAAATCATAGCCCCATGTGATCTCCGCCCTTGCGCTCCACAGTCAACGAAGCAGATCCTAGCCAAGGCGAAAGCGGTATAAGCAGGAATCGGGCGACAAGACCTAATCCTTGCGGCTCAATATTTTGCCCCTAAGTCATTGAGCCCCATAGATTACTTCTAGATTTTCCCCTAACTCGATGATTCCAATAGACCGGGAGGGGGAGGGGTACCCACCTTTCCAATCTATTTTTGAACAACGTTGATCGCGGCCAGAGGAATGATTCAGCATCGACGGCTTCCCGACTGCCACCACGCAGAGGTTTTGCAGTTTCTGCCGATACATGCAGATCGCGCAGTGTGACGGAATGCTGCGCGGGCGGAAACTTGCCGATTTCGCTCCACTCCGACGATTTCTGCTGGAGAACAGAAATGTGATCGATGGTATTTTCACGGCCGGAGATGTTCCACACGAGAGTCTTTCCATCACGGATTGATGCCTTTTACCTCTACGCAGTTGTCGATCCCCGTTTCTATTTCTGTGCCTTCTTCGTAATCGTTCCAAGTGGGAATGATCAACGCTGGCAACTGATGGCTGGCAGAATAAGAGCGGCCCGCGACCTCGAAGGTTGATAGCCAGGTTTGACCACAGCGCTGATCAATCACGCGGCCCTTGCCCCAGCTTGCGTCAGCGTCGTCGAAACCCTTGTACGCCGAACCCATGGCGATTTTGCTCGACTGCTGCGCCTTGGAGTAGAAGCGCTCGAGATATTGCATTGCCATTGGATCCGATGAACTGGCAGTTTCGGGAGCGATCCATGAATAAGCTCCATCAGCATCATTGTTGGCAAACGAGCCCGAGTTGCGAAAGAAGAACAACGGATTCAGCGGGAGGCTGCGGCGTACGCGCTTCCAGTCGATCGAGTACTTTTCCAAGCCAAAGAAGAAGATTGCCGGATGCTCGTCGAAGCGAATATAGGCGGGTGAGTTTTCAAAATGTTCTGCCGCGTAGTTCAGGTCGTGAATCAGTTGATCGGTTACATTGCAGCCGTGCTTCTCACACTCTCCGAGCGCGCCGGCGTCTTCCGAAACGGCGAATTCAAAGTTCTGTTGCTCGGCTTCTTTCATTAACAGGAGAGTGCTCTCATTTTTCGCGCCTGAGCCCGGTCCGTACCAATCGACAATGGCTCCCTGGATTCCGCGGCTGATCATGTCGGCGACCTGACGGCTCATCTGCTCACGATCATCGGAGCGGTAGCCGACATCGCGGTGTTTGGGATCGCCGAACCAGGGCATGTAGCGGGTGAAAATACGGGTGTTCGAACCTTCGTAGAGAAGCGAGCGAATCGGGACCTTGCTTACGTTTAACGGCGCAGCATTGGCCTTGCCGCCGCGGTAGCGCGGGCTTGCACTGGTGTTGTTGGAGAGTTCGCAGGAGACGGGATTGTTTGCGTTCTGTGCGCCACAGAACGTCGCCGCAAGAAGTAGGGAAATCATGAAGCGGAACATGCGGCAGTTGGATGCGCGGATCGCGGGCGGCGTTTATGGCGGTCTGTCGAGAACGCTCACTCCTTCGCATGGAAGCGCGAACGAGTGAGCGCTCGGTGTGCAGAACCGCGATCAATAATATGTGAGGTTCAGCTTGTCGAGGTAGACGCTGTAGTCCCACAGCTTGTAGTTGCCGTCGAGTTGGAAGTTGATGACGATGCCATGCCATCCGCTGGGAACAGAGAAGTGCGAATACTTCCAGTTCAGGTCATGAGTCACGCCATTGAGAGTGAACGATTTGTATAGCACTTTGTTGTCGGAAGTACGTTCCATCTTGATAATGAACGTGATTCCAGGCATTCCGGTTCGGCTTGCAGGGGATGCTTGTCTTGATCCATTTGCCGTTAGCCGGATCCCAGACATCCCACACTTCGCCGTTCGTCACTTCGCATTGCGTTCCGTACATGAAGCCCATGCCGTTGAAGAACTGACCGATATCGAACTCAATGTTTTCGGAATTGAGGAGATCGTAACTGTAGAAGTACGTGTCGTAGATGAAGTCGTGAACGTTGGGAACGATGGTGTGACTGGTGTCCGGCATGCCTTGCGAAGTCCCATCGCCGATCAGGTGGTTGTTCCACAGGACGTCCGCGTAGGGCGTCGATCCGCCGATCAAGAATCTCGCGGATTTTCCATCCATGGAAGGAGACGACACTCCCTGCGTTAAACCCCAGGTGACGCCGGAACACGTAGCTGCAAATGTCGTATTTCGGCGGCAGTTCACCGTAGCCTTTCCATCCCTTGCTCGATTCCAGATTGTAGAAGGTTTTGGCACTGCTGCTGATGACTTTAATCGTGATCGCAGTTTTTGACGAACCACCACAGCGGTCCCATTGCTGGACCGTCGCGTTGTAGGTCCCTGCGCTAAGCGAAAGATCGGTGCTCAGTGTCGTCCCCTTGACGACGTAGGCAAGAACGCCCGGCGCTGTGTAGATGCCCATCGATGCGACACCTGTCGAACAAGATGTGCCGCCCGCGCTAGCACTGAAATGAACAGGAGATTGAACGGTAGAGCCGCTGCCGGGCGAACTGACATTGACTGCGGCCCACGCTGCGGGAATCAACAGAACCATGGCAGATACGAATAGGGCACACTTTTGCATTTACACTTCTCCGAATGTTTTATTTGCTTGCGACTTGCGACAGCGAGCCGTGCGCGAAGCTATCCCTGTGCGTGAGCGGGAACGCAGGGTGTACCGCAAAAAAAGAATTAGCTAGCGCCGCGATTCTCCAACGCCCTTGCAGCGAAACAACGGGGAAATATCCAACCGAAATTGGACTGGGAATTCCACGCCACGCTGAGACGGTTGAAGAATTGAAGGGAGAATACCAGAAGGGCCGTATTCGACCTACAGGAAATTTCATTCGCGAGTACTGGGAAGTTCTAAGTCTGAAAGATGCAAGACGATAGGCTATAAACCTGTGACAGACTTTAAGAGAAATCCGTCGAAGTATTGGAATTCTGGTGCGTTACAAAGCCTTTGACGTTACGTAGAGTGCCGCTGAACCTGGCTCCCTTGGGGGGTCATCAGGGGATCGGTTTAGGCTTTGGTACAACCATCCAGTAGGCGCTGTACATCGAATTGCCGCTCAAGATCCCGCAAGATGCGCTCAAGATCACGCAAGATGGAAGATCTCATGGACAAAGGTCGCCTGCCGCGGCTCATACATTCGTTCATTTTGCTACTCATCGCGTTATTCGTTCTAAGTTGCCAGGGAACGAATCAGCTCCCCCGCAGCGAACCAGCCCCCTCCAGTGAACCACGCCATCCGATCCCCAGCTCACGGGCGTTTTGATGTGGAAGGGAGATTCCTCCGAGAGCGGGCTTTATGCGGCCGAAACGACGCTTACACCAGCCAATGTGAATGTAAATCAGTTCGGACGGGTTGCGAGTTTTCAAGCTGACGGGATCGTGATGGCGCAACCGCTGTTCGTTTCGGCTTTGGATCTGGGGGATGGTGCAACACACGACGTCATCATCGTCGCGACAGAGCACGATAGCGTCTACGCCATCGATGCGGGAAATCCCGGGGGCGGGCCTTTGTGGGAACGACACTACGTCGATCCGGCCAGCGGAGTCACCACAATGGCCGACATGTTCGGAGGCCGCACCACCCTGGGTGGCGAGGTCGGGATTACTGGTACTCCCTACATTGACGCCGCGACGGGAGTTCTTTACTTCGTCACCGCCATCGCCCGCAACGGTGTGCCAGAGCAATGGCTGCGAGCGCTGGACGTGCGCACTGGAAAGGACTTTGGGCCGGGAAGCGTGCAGATCACGGCCAGCGTGCCCGGCGACGGCAAGGGGAGCGTGAATGGACAGATTGCGTTTGATCCGTCGAATCAAAACCAGCGTCCTGGGCTGACCAAAGTAAATGGGGCAATCCTGGCAGGGTGGGGATCGTTCTCCGACTGGGGCGTTTATCACGGATGGTTAATGGCATTCGATCCTTCGACCCTGCAGCAAATTGCTGTATTTAATCCAACGACGCAGGCTCAGTCGATAGATTCAGCGAGTGGACCTTCGGACTACGGAGGTGGAGGAGCGTTCTGGCAGGGAGGAGCAGCTCCCGCCGTGGATGGTGACGGGAACATTTATCTCAATGCAGCGGACGGCAGCTTCAATGCCGATCAGGGAGGCAATAACTACGGCGACACGTTTGCTGAAACTGAAGTCTGAGTGGGAATAGCTTCCAAGTGGTGGACTCGTTCACGCCGATCGAACGCGGCTTGTATTGATCTTCACGATCTGGAACTGGGTTCGGGAGGAGTAGCGCTTGTTGCCCACGGATTTCACCAATGGACGTTTCTTGGCAGCAGCATATAGCAAAGAGGGTCGGTTGTTTCATCGTGAATACGGGATCACCTTGGGCAAGTTCAACGCCGGAGGCGACAATCAGATTCCGCAGGAATTTATGGTTGGGGCGCAACACGTGCTCTGACGCGATTACCGCCGATGTGGCGGAAGGGCCGACTTGGAACCGCTTGTACGGAAATGCCTCCTATTGGAATGGAAATCTCTATGCGGCAGCTTCGAACATGCAATTGAAGCAATATCAATTTCAGGATGGACTGCTGAACCCGACTCCCGTTGCGACCTCGCCCTCCGCCTATGGATTACGAGGAGGAAACACTGTGGTCTCGGCGAATGGCAACCAGAATGGAATTGTATGGGCCTACGAAAAGTCCGTATCGGGGCAGGGCATTCTGCATGCCTATGATGCGACAAGTGTGGCCTCTGAATTGTGGAACAGCAATATGAGCGGTGACCGAGATGCCATGGGTACAGGCATCGGATTTGGAGTCCCAATTGTTTTCGGCGGGCGCGTGATCGTGGCCGCCGCAAACTGGGTGGAGATCTTTGGCCCACTTCAGTGAGCAGGGCGGGGCCAAGTGAGCGCTCAAAGGACATTAATGCAGTATTGGGGCTGAGTGCCGCGAGCTAAGGTACTGCGGGGCTGGCTTGCGGCTTGGACCCGCCGCCATGGATCAGGAGCCAGATCAGTATTCCTGCTCCCGCCGCGCCCGCGGCGATCCACTTTGCGCTGATTCCTTGCATTGCAGAGGCGGGAGCGGCAGCGCCGCAGACCTCCGATTCGTCGTAGCTCTTCTGTTCGCCTTCGTGCACCGAGGATCGCTGCTGGGAGGGCTGGGCCTCGGGCGCCTCCTTGCCGTGTCCGCGCTCGTGATCAACGTTCACGTCCAGCTTGCGCGCCGCTACCTGAACGGTTCCATTCAGATCGGTCACGATGTACTGCGTCCACTCATTGAGCACAGGCACGACCAGGATGCATTTCACTCGCACTTTGAAACTCTTCGAGGTGACCACGGAAACGCCTCCGTGATCGAGTTCGAGCAGGTCGCCTTGAAACTTCGAGACCGATTCGGGTGCGATCAGGACGGTCGATCCTTCGAGACTCAAATTGGCGGAAGAGCCGGACTTGGTTTCGATGACGTCCCCGGGAAACACGGCCGAGGAATCGTGAGCCTCGTAGCCATTCACCCACACTCCTCCCTGGGTATGGAGAATGGCTCCGGCGGATTTTTCCGGCAACGCCTGCCCCATTGACGACAGTGGCAGGAGCGCCGAAATTGCCCAGCACAAACATGAACGTATGATGGACACACGCATCCTGACGCCCAATTTCGAAAAACACTCGCTGAGAAAATCGTAGCGGCGGGTTGACGCATCGTCTATTAGCAGTGTGGGTGCGAGCTGCATTTTGGGGCGCGTGCGCCCTTTGTAATGCTTGTTTTGTATTGGGTAAAACTTTGTAAATCATGGACTTGCGATAGTTTTCACGATGTACAGTAAAGGTGGGGGTATGGAAGAAAAGAACAAGGTGCTGGCCGCATTCTTGTCGTTGCGCTTTTGTAACCGGTGCGGTCATAGGGACGCAAGCTGCTTTGGCGCAGTCAACGGAGGCTCAGACGGCGATCGCCAAGCGCATCGGCACAATCAAAGCGATTAACGGTAATGCGCTGACATTGACGCCCACGTCGGGGCCGGAGGTTTCCGTGACCCTGCAGCCGACGGCGCGGATTCTGCGTCTGGCGCCCGGCGACAAGGATCTGAAGAACGCGACGCCGCTGCAGGCGCAAGACCTGCATGTGGGCGACACGATCCGCGTTCGCGGATCGGGATCCACGGACGGCAATTCCATCGCCGCGCTTGAGGTCATCGTGATTACGCAGGCGGCGGTTGCGGCGGTGAGCGATCAGATTCGCCAGGACTGGCAGAAGCGTGGCCTGGGCGGGCTGGTTGAGTCGGTGGATGCCGCGGCCGGAACGGTCACCCTTTCGATTCCGAGTCTGACGGCGAAGAAGACGGTCGTGGTGCATACGACGAAAGACACTGTGGTGCATCGCTATGCGCCGGACTCGGCCAAGCCGGAAGATGCTAAGCCCAGCAGCCTGGCGGAGATTCATCCGGGCGATCAGCTGCGGGCACGCGGAAACAAGAATCCGGAAGGCACCGAAATATCGGCGGAAGAGATTTATGCGGGAGTGTTTCCACAATACGCAGCGACGGTGAAGTCGGTCGACGCCAGCTCGGGAATACTCAACGTTCAGGACCTGGCCAGCAAGAAGACCGTGCAGGTGAAGATCAGCGCCGATTCGCAGCTTCATAAGATTCCCGCGGAGATGGCGCAGATGTTTGCCATGCGCCTGAAAGGCATGATGCCGATGGGGACGCCTGGAGCCGCCGGCGGTTCGCAAGGCACGCGCAAAGCCTGCCGGTCCGGCTAACGGCCAAGCTCCTTCGCCCGCGGGCAGCACGTGGTCCGGAGGCGGCAACGGCGGCGGGCATGCGTTCCGGCGGGCCGCCTGATTTTCAGCGAATGTTAAGCCGGATGCCGTCTACTACGTTGGCGGATTTGAATCTGCAAAAAGGAGACGCGGTGATCATTCTGGCGACCGAGGGCACGGCCACGAGTCCGCATACGGCGATCACGCTGCTAAGCGGAGTGGAGCCCATCCTGCAAGCCGTGCCTAGCGGGAGTTCGGCCATGATGCTGACGCCGTGGAATCTGGGCGGAGGCGCTCCTGGAGGCGATGCATCGCAATAGCGCGCTCGAGAATTTTGTAATCCCTGTTCATCAGAAATGGAAAGTTGGATATGAAGGTTGAGTACTATCTGCGTTCCGCATTCATAGTTCTATTGATGTTGCTTTGCGTGACTCCGTCATTCGCGCAGCAGGCGGGGGAGCGTTGCGCGGGCAAGTGACCGATCCTTCGGGTGCAGCGATTTCTGGCGCCAGCGTGATCATGACTCCGGCTACGGGTTCTCCGATCGTGGTCCAGAGTAACGGGCAGGGAATGTACGAGTTCAAGAGCCTGCCGGCAGGCAAGTACACGCTGACGGTGGCCGCGACCGGCTTCACTCTCTACGAAAACGACAATGTTGTGATTGCCGATCAACCTCTGCGGCTCAACGTGGCCATGATCATTGAAGTGGAGACGCAGAAGGTGCAGGTATCTGAGAATGCGCCGACCATCGACGTGAATCCCAACAACAATGCGGGCGCGATCACGCTTTCCGGGAAAGAGCTCGAAGCACTGCCGGACGATCCTGACGAGTTATTGTCGGACTTGCAGGCCCTGGCCGGGCCTTCCGCCGGGCCGAACGGCGGGCAGATGTATATCGACGGATTCACCGCGGGCCAGCTTCCGCCGAAGGCATCCATCCGTGAGATTCGCATCAACCAGAATCCGTTTTCCTCTGAGTATGACAAGCTGGGTTACGGACGGATCGAGATCTTCACCAAGCCTGGAACCGATAAATTCCACGGCCAATTTTTCGTCCTGGGGAACTCCTCGGCGTTCAATTCCCACAGCCCATTTGCGGGAACCGAGGAAGGCTACGATTCCACGCAGTACAGCGGCAACGTCGGCGGGCCGCTGGGAAAATCGGCATCGTTTTTCTTCAATGCGGAGCGCCGCAATATTGATGATCTTGCGGCCATCAATGCGGAGACCCTCGACGAGAATCTGAATCAGGTGACGATTAACGAGTCGGTCCCGAACCCGCGTTACCGCACCAACATCAGCCCGCGGTTGGACTACGCGATTAACAAGAACAATACGCTGACCGCGCGCTATCAGTACTTTCGCGACGAGCAGGACAACAACGGTGTTGGGCAATTCACGCTGCCCTCGCAGGGTTACAACGATATTTCCCAAGAGCACACGTTTCAGGTCGGCGACACGCAGGTTTACGGCACGAAGGTTGTGAACGAGACGAGGTTTCAGTACCTGCGTGAGAATGACAGCCAGAGCCCGATCAGCACCGATCCCACCCTCAACGTTCGCGGCGCGTTTGGAGGCGGCGGTAACAATCAGGGGACGATTAACGACCACGAGAATCACTACGAAGTGCAGAACTACACATCGGTGACTCCACGGCAATCACACTACTAAGTTTGGAGCGCGGGTGCGCGCACTGCAGACCGAGAGTTACTCCACATCAAGTTTCAATGGAACATTTACGTTTTCATCTCTGGATCAATATCAGGCAGTGGAGTGCTCTCTGCAGGTGACGCCGCCGCCGGCGTGCCTCCTTGCGCCCACCAATCCGGTACCCTACGCCGGAACAGTTGAACATCACGACGGGCACCCCGACTACGAATCTCACGACTTACGATGCAGGCCTCTACGTGCAGGACGATTGGCGCGTACGGCCGAACATCACGTTAAGTTACGGATTGCGCTTCGAGACGCAGAACTACATTCATGACCGCGCCGACTGGGCGCCGCGCATCGGATTCGCCTGGGGCGTGGGAGGCAAGAGTGCTCCGCCGAAAGTAGTCATTCGCGGCGGGTTTGGGATCTTCTACGATCGCTTCCAGTCGGAGCAGATTTTGCAGGCGGAGCGCGTGAATGGAGTGGTGCAGAAACAGTACGTGATCAACAACCCGACCTGTTTTCCGATAGCTACAAATTGCGATCTTTCCGCACGGTCGCTCCCACAGTGTATGAAGTCAGTCCGAAGCTACACGCGCCGTACACGCTGCAAACGGCGGTGAGCGTAGAGCGGCAGGTCACGAAGTCCGCGACGCTGTCGGTGACGTATCTGAATTCGCGCGGCTTCGATCAATTCGCCACCATCAATGCGAATGCTCCGCTGCCGGACACTGGCTTTCCTCCGAATCCGAACGAGGGCAACGTTTACCAGTACATTTCGGAGGCCAAGTTCAGGCAGAACCAATTGATCGTCAACAGCAATGTGCGAGTCGGATCGAAGGTGCAGCTGTTCGGCTTCTACACGCTGAATTATGCGAACAGCGACGCCTCGGGTGTGTCGAACTTCGCGTCGAACTCCTACGACATCAGCCAGGACTATGGGCGAGCGATGTTCGACACGCGGCACCGGTTATTTTTGGGTGGAAGCCTGGCTTTTCCGTATCTTATCCGGCTGAGTCCGTTCCTCGTGGCGAATTCCGGATCGCCCTACGACATCACAGCACCGGACGATCTGAATGGCGATTCGATCTTCAATGATCGTCCGGGGCTGGTGAGCCGGACGACTTGTCCGAACGGACCTCCGGTTGGAAGCATTTACTGCACGCCGTTGGGGACGTTTGATGCGGCGGGGGCCGTTGGAGTGCCGCTGCTTCCGATCAACTATGCAGCCGGCCCGACGCATGTGACTTTGAATCTCCGGCTGACGAAGACGTTTGGTCTGGGGAGGAAGATAAAGGGAAATAACGTGCAGGCCCAGGGCGGACCTGGGGGACCGGGCGGAGGGGGAGGCGGATCCCGCGGCGGTGGAGGACCGCGTGGTCCACTCTTCGGAGGCGGTCCCGGCGGCATGATGAGCGGGCCGAGCACCGACCGGCGGTACAACCTCACGCTTGGGGTGAATGTGCGCAATGTGTTCAACAAGGTGAATCTGGCGAACCCGAGCGGCATTCTGGGATCCTCATTCTTCGACGTGCCGAACGGTCTGCAAGGCGGGCCGTTCTCGACCAGCGGGGCGGTGCGAAGGATCGATTTGCAGGCTACGTTCAGCTTCTGAAGAGAGATCGTTGCTGCTAGTTTGCGCGTCGGAAATAGTGATCGTTAAATATTGCGACCTTGATGGGCATGATTCGTGGTGTCGGGCGAGGAAGGCGAAGGCTTTCACCACGAAGGGCACAGAGGATCACAGAGGAAACCGGTGACTCATAAATGTCGATCTGTTTGACGTACTAAACTAGCGCTTAGCTGCTAGCCCAGCTTGGCACTGAGGCTAGTGGCGAACATTGGCGACTATTACACTTCGTTCTGGCCGCAGGTTATTCTGAACAGGCAGACGAGTGGAGTAGGCTCGGCTGCGTCAGGCTCGAGAACGATTGGCTTTTCCTCCGATCAACCGACGTAAGTTCATCAAAAGGGCAGCGGCTGCTGGAATAGCGGCCATTGCCGTTGACTCTACGCTGATCGAGCCCAACCGGCCGCGGCTGATTCGCAAAGAGATTGCCTTGCGGCGCTGGCCCAGCCGGCTGGACGGCTTCACTATCGCGCTCCTCAGCGACTTTCATTACGATCCTTATTTCTCCGTGCATCCCATCCGATCGGCGGTTGAGGTCGTGAACGGACTTCATCCGGACCTGATCGCGCTTACTGGAGACTTCGTTTCCGTGCACTGGTTCGGAAATCCCACAAAGGCTGCGGCCGATGCCGAGCCCTGCGCGCAACTGTTGCAGAAGCTGCAAGGCTCCCCATGGGGTTTGGTCCGTGCTGGGAAATCATGACGTCTTCTCCGATGCCGACCAGGTCACGAATGCGCTCCACGCCGTGGGCATTCCGACGCTGTCGAACCAGTCGGTCACGATCGAAAAAAACGGGGCACGCTTCTGGCTCGGCGGAGTGGACGATGTGCTCGGCGGCACTGCCGATCTGCCCGGAGCCTTGCACGGGATTCCGAGCGACGAAGCGGTTGTGCTGATGGCGCACGAGCCGGATTACGCTGACTACGTTGCGGGATATCCCGTGGACCTGCAACTTTCGGGTCACACTCATGGAGGCCAGATCAGAATCCCATTTATGCGTCCGCTCTACCTGCCGGAGTTAGCGAAGAAATACGTCTGGGGCCTGTTTAAGATTCGGGAACTGACGCTCTACACAAATGCAGGAATCGGTACCGTCGCGTTTCCTGTCCGTTGGAATTGCCCGCCTGAGATCACATTCATCACGGTGAGAAAGTCGCCCAACGTCTAAGCCCTCGCCCGAGGGAATGGTCACAGTGCGCAATCGATTTCACAAAGCGCAAGAAGAAGCACAAGATACGCCTGTAACTCATTGATTTGATGTGCGTTATGCAGACCATGACTGGCTGCAAATTTGCGACAGCGAAAGGTTGGATTATACTGCTCCTCCTGAAGGACTGGGTGAGGATCCATGGTTTGTCGCATCTGGCCTGCGATCGTGTTGATGGTTCTTCCCTTGTTGTCGGGCGGGAGCGCTTCGGTAACGAATGTGCGCTCGGCGACTCTGGAGCAGCGCGACAGGCAAGTGTCGAGGACGCTTCGGCGGGCGGCACAGTACATCGACGTCCCGCATATCAGCTCGCGTCCGGCGTGCGCTGCGGTAGAGTCGCCTGAGGCGCTAACGACGCCCGATCCACTCTTCACGACGGCAGCCAACGGACGCAAAGTGAAAGTCAGCTTCATCATCGGAACTGACGGCCGAGTGCACAGCCCGCTGATACTTGAAAGCGCGGGACTGGCCGGAGACCGTCGCGTTCTGCAGACCGTGCGCACGTGGAGATATCGTCCGGCAACCTGCAACGGCGTGCCGACGGAGACCGAGGGCAAAGTCGAGTTTTCCAGCCGATAGCAGTGCGCGGGCCGCTGCGCTAGAATTCCTAAAAGGTGTGTGCATTCGGTGGATAAGAACGAGAAAAATCCGACCCCGTCCGTCCCGCCAATGGATACGCCCGTGATCCGGGCTGAGTCGCAGGATAATTACCGGCGGATACAGCCCGAGATGCGACGCGAGAAGCCGAGTGCGGAGGCGATCGCAGCCGCCATGGAGGCGGTACAGCGACTGGCTGCCGAAGCGGACGCAGAAGATGCGACGGCTGACTTCTCGCAGGATCTGACGACCGATTCGAGGATTGTCGCGTGCAGGACCTGCGGCTATCAGAATCGCGAAGGCAACAAGTTCTGTGGCAAGTGCGGCATTTCCGTCGAAGATGCCGAGAAGGCGGTGTCGGGGCCTTCCATGGGTCGAGAGGCCGAGCCGGAGGGTACGTTTACTCTTCCACCGGATATGTTTTCTGAGCCCGAGAGGCAAGCTACTTCGCGGCCGACAGGGAACGAGACGCACCATTACCATCATCACTACCACCATCACTACTTCCCGGGAGCGCCCGAAGGGGCATATCCGCGGGCGATGGATCCTGCGCGCGATCCTGCACGGGACGCCGCCCGAGACGAAAAGCTGCGATTCACGGCAGCGTCGCTCCGAGGGGATTTAAGCCGGGCCGAGGCTGCAGTGCGCGCCATTACGCAGGAGTGGGTGCTGGCCTGCAATACCAAACATCTCGATGACCTGCTCGAGCTTTACAGCCCTGACGCGTTGGTGCTGCGTTCGAACTATCCTGCCATACGCGGGGCGGCGGCGGTGCGCGAGTTTTTCTTTGGCGCGCTCGATGCCGGGCTCGGCGAGGTAGAGATCGAACCGCTGCGCGTGGATGTGGTGGGCGAGCTTGCCTATGAGGCGGGACGGTGCAAGGCGCTCATCCCGGGCTCGACCGGCAAACGTCGTGAGGAGCGCGGAAAATATCTGTGGGTCCTGCAGAGACAGCCGAATGGGGAATGGAAACTCGTCGCCGATTGCTGGTCGAGCGATTTGACACTGACCACGATGGAGTCCGATGTGCCGGCGAGCCCGGGAGTGAAGACGAGCGTGCCGAGGAAGTGAAGTTTCAAAGTTTCAAGGTTGCAACGTCTCGGGGTTCAAGGTGTCAAAGTAAGCGCTGAGGTGGCCTAGCCATTTGTGGCGCTTTCAAATACGAGGTTTTATCGCTAGAACTTTGAAACATTGAGACGTTAAAACTTTGAACCCTCTCTTACGGGCTCACTCCTAACTTCTGCAAATCCCTTTTCAGCTGATCCAGTGAATCCATCTCTATCGCGTGCATGCCAAGGTTGGCGGCGCATTCCAGGTTGAGGGCACGGTCATCGATGAAGCAGCACTCCTCAGCGGGGATTTGGGTTACCTCTAGAGCTAAGCGATAAATCCCACTCTCGGGTTTGCGCAAGCCTACGAAGCAGGAGCTGATGAACAGTCGGAAAATCTTGCGCAAGCCGAACTTATCCATCCGGTAGTAATTCAGTTCGCGCGATTCATTGTTGATGGTCCCCATGAAGTACTTCCCGGAGTTGCTGAGGGATTGAGCGAACTCGATGACGTCAGGGAAGGACTGCGAGAGTGAGTACATGAAGTCACGGAAGGACTCGCGGGTGAAGGGACGCGGGCGATAGAAAACGGTGCGGTCGAGGTACTCGTCGAGTGTGATTTTGCCGCGTTCGAAGGAAGAGACGACCATCTCATGGCGGTTGTGGAACTCCTCTTCATCTTCCTCCATTTGAAAATGCTTGAGGGCATGGGCTCGCTGGGTGTGATCCCAGGCATTGGTAAGCAGAACGCCGCCGACGTCCCAGAAAATGGCTCGAATCGTAGACACGCGATATCTCCCTTCTCGTTCTGGAGAGTTTAGACGAAGAGGAGAAGTCATTGCTGGAGACAGAGCGTGACCTCGGGCAGCGATTGTCCAGCGCGCGTTGACTTGGCTCTCCAACCAACCTACCATGACCGATTGCGCTGACTCGGGGAAATCATGATCGGACAAACCGTCTCGCACTACCGCATTCTCGAGAAGCTCGGCGGAGGCGGGATGGGTGTCGTCTACAAGGCCGAGGACCTGGAACTGGGGCGGTTCGTCGCGCTGAAGTTTCTGCCCGACGATCTGGCGAAAGATTTGCAGGCGCTGGAACGCTTTCGACGGGAGGCTAAGGCCGCATCGGCGCTGAACCATCCCAACATCTGCACCATTTACGAAATTGGCAAAGACGAAGAGCGGTCGTTTATCGCAATGGAGTTCCTCGAGGGGACGACACTCAAACACCGGGTGGCGGGCCATCCGTTGGACAACGAGACGCTAGTCGCGCTGGCGATCGAAGTCGCCGACGCACTCGACGCGGCGCATGCCAAGGGCATTGTGCACCGCGACATCAAGCCGGCCAACATCTTCGTTACCGAACGCGGGCACGCGAAGATTCTTGATTTCGGACTGGCAAAGGTCGAGAGTCCGGGTTCTGGCAGCACATCGGAGAATACTCAGACGCGCAGCCTCGAGGCGCGGCAGTTGACCAGTCCGGGTTCGACGTTGGGAACCGTGGCGTATATGTCACCCGAGCAGGCACGGGCGAAGGGGCTGGACGCCCGCAGCGATCTGTTTTCTTTCGGCGCTGTGCTCTATGAGATGGCGACCGGGGCACTTCCGTTTCGCGGCGACAGCACGGCAGAGATCTTCAAGTCGATCCTAGACGCCGCTCCCGCGCCAGCGGTGCGGCTGAATCCGGATGTGCCAGCGGACCTGGAACGCATCATCAATAAGGCGCTGGAGAAGGATCGCAATCTCCGTTACCAGAGCGCGGCTGAGATGCGGTCGGATCTGGGGCGGCTGAAGCGTGATCTGGACTCTGGGCGAGTGTCCGGCGCCTCGGCAGCCGGCCTTTCATCCGCGACCTCCACTCGTCCTCGTTCGGTCCACTCGGCTCCGGCTCGAAAATATGCGGCTGCGGCACTTATCTTGCTGGCGCTGATCGGATCGGCAATTCTCGCAGCGCACTTCCTTCGTGGCAAGTCGCAAACCAGCAAGATCGACTCCGTCGCAGTGTTGCCGTTTGTGAACGCGACCGGCGATCCGGGCAATGAGTATTTGAGTGATGGGCTCAGCGAGAGCCTGATCAGCGCCCTCTCGCAACTACCCGAACTGAAAGTCATGGCGAGAAGCACGGTTTTCCGCTTCAAAGGGAATCAGGACGATCCGCAGAAGATCGGTCACACGCTTCAGGTGAGCGCTTTGCTGATGGGGCGCATTGCGCAGCGCGGGGATGAGGTCAGCGTGCAGGCAGACCTGGTTAGCACGGCAGATGGATCGGAGTTGTGGGGCGCGCATTATGTCCGGAAGGCGGCGGACATCACTGAGGTGCAAAGTGATATCACGCGCGACGTGGCAAAACGCTTGCGGCTGCAGACGAATGCGGGCGAGCTGCGACGCCTGGGTAGCGCTGGCACGAACAGTCCGGAGGCTTATCGCCTCTACCTTGAAGGACGACAACTGTGGTACGGACGCACGCCGGACGGCCTGAAGAGGAGCATCGATCTGTTCCAACAGGCCATTGCTGCCGACCCGAATTACGCGCTCGCGTACACGGGACTTGCAGAGACGTACAACGTAATTCCGAGTTATAACGGTGGCGTCACCTCGAAACAGGCAGCGCTGCTGGCGGATGAGGCGACGAGGAAGGCGCTGGATTTGGATGACTCTCTGCCCGAGGCCCACCTGGCGCGTGCCGACACCCTCCCGTTTGCCTACAAATGGAGGGAAGCGGAGAAAGAATTCAAGCGGGCTCTCGAACTGAATCCAAATAGCGCCCCAGCACACTACTTCTACGCCTTCACCTTGCTGGTGCCGGAAAAGCGATTCGAAGAAGCATTCCAGGAATTCCGCCTGGCGTTGTCTCTGGATCCGCTGTCTCCCATCATGAATTTGAATTACGCGACTACGTTGATGGATGCGCACCGCTACCCCGAGGCATTGGCCGCATTCCAGAAGGTCGCGCAGAGCGATCCGAACTTCCTGCCCACGCACTTCAAGTCTTCGCAGTACTACGCCGCGACCGGCGATTTCGTGCGCGCGGTGAGCGAGTTGCAGAAGTTTGCTCCTGCGTCAGGATCGTGGAGCATGGACGCAGAAGGGTATCGTGGACTGGGCCAGGCGCAATTCTCAAACAGAACGGAATCGGCGACCTGGTTGGCTCTGACGACTGCACCCAGCGGCGATGGCAATAAGACATTTGAGTATCTGGAGAAGGCGTTCGCGAACCAGGAAATCGAACTGGTTTTATGTATGCGATATCCAACGCTGGATCCGATACGCTCGGACCCGCGCTATACCGATCTGATACGGCGCATGGGATTGCCCGAATGAACTCGATCCGGGGCTAGTGTTTGTAGATCGTCGTCCCGGGATGGTAGTTCCGCCAGTCGAACCAGTAGTCCTTCAAAGCGGGGACTCGATCGAGGCATTTGCCTTGTGCCGGGCCCGAAACGGCGCACCCCTGGAAATTCCATTCGCTGGCGGTGGCGGTGTCGAGAAGCAGCCACGGTTTTGCCGGCGGGTCGGGTTTAGCTGGGGCTTGGGCTGGCTGCGGGACTGCGGGGCTAACAGTCCCCGCGACGGCCGGCGAGACGCCGGCGCTACTCTTTTTCGCGTCGAGGGGCGTCTCAAGCTTCTTCGATGATTTTCCAGCGTCTGCCTCGTCCTGCGATTCAGTCTTCAGGAAGAACTCCGCATCCTTTCCGTCGATGCGGCTGACGAATGCGCGGAAGGATTTCTTGTCGGGTGCGACTGCAACCAGCAGCGGAGTGCCGCCGACATGATCCATCACCGGTGATTGCTTCAAAAGCGTGTCCCACGGATAGGCGCGACTCACGCCACTGAGTTCGAGTCCGACTACAATCTCGCGAGATTTCAATTCTGTGCCGGGGAAGCTGATTACGACAGGAAGTTTGAAGATCTCGGGTTCCCAGTTGCTCTCGTATTTCTTGGCGTACTTCGGTACTTCAGCAAGAACCTGGCCATCGGAGACTTCAGCCTTCCATTCGCCGAATGTGAGTTCGTCATACGGAACGAGTTCGAGGGCGGCACCCTTGAGCGGGCCGTAGATAGCCTTGCCGTTGATCTGCTGCCACCATGTGCCGGTCTCTTTGTCGCGCATGAGGAAGTTCTGGTTGTTGATGCCGGCGAGGTAGAAATGCAGCGCCCTGCCGTTCACCGTGCGGGTCCAGACCAGACCCGTGTGACAGAGCGTTCAATAGGTGACGGCGATCGGGACTCCACCGACGACATCGTTGAGGACGTGGTGATAGGCCATTTCACGGATCGGGTACGCGCGGGCGTCCGCCCCATAGCGGACTGCAAGAATCATTTCGTCAGCGCCTAGCTTGCTCGATGATGCCGCGTCGAATTTCGCGCTGTCAACGGGATGGAACATCCACTCGAAATAATTCAGGCGCGACATCACGGCGGAAAATGTGATGGCAATGGCTGCGAGCGACAGCACAGCCTTTCTCCACTTACTCGAGTTTCGCCACAGCATCGCGATCAAGAGAAGGGAAGCAATCGCACAGAGCAGAGTGATGATTGGAGAGCGCTGGCGGAGTGCCATCGCCCATAAGAGCGTTCGCGGATCCTGATATCGAAATGGTCGAATGATAAAAGCGGGGAACATGAATGCACCAAAGCCGACCAGGGCGAAGGTGGTTAGCGCAATCCACAGCGAGCTCGTGCGAGAGTTGGAGATGGTCATGAAAGAAGACAGCGCCGAGTCCCCACAACTCGACGGGATGGAATTCTAACGAATCACATGTGAATGAGTGGATAGTTTGAAAGTATTACTGATTAGGGGCCAGGGGTCAGATGTCAGGGAACAGGAAACTGGGTTCTGATCCCTGACCCCTGAAAGAAAAATGCCCCGGTCTTGTTCTCCCTTGCGGGGAAAGACCGGGGCACCTTGCTTCAACTCGTTCGTTTACTGCGGTGTGAAGTTCTGGTGATAGCTGAGGCTGACGACGTCCTGGAACATCGGCGTGCCTGGAGGCAGGTTCGCCGGGTTCAGGAATTGGGTGTCGAAGAAGTAGTTACGGACTGGAGCGCCGTACACCGCAGTACAACACTTGAAGTTTCCGGTGTTGTATTGCGAGTAGTACATGCTGATCATCGATCCGGTGTAGTTTACCGTGGCACCGTTGGCGCCGCGGTTCTCCAGGTAACGGAGGAAGTTGTGCATTCCGCCGTCAGTGCCAAAGTCCTGACCTCCCCAGTTGGGTTGGGGGAACGGAACGCTCTTGCCGGCGGCGATGGCCATCCGGTAGTAGCTGGTGTTGCCCGGGCGGCTGTTCATGTCCGCTGGGAAGCTCAAACTCTGCAGGTCCGTCCATCCAGTATTGGCGACCGGCAAGGTGTTTCCGGCCGGCGGATTGGACAGCAGCGTCACCGAGTCCGCGATGATAGCGGCGGCGGAATGCGGAGTATTGGCGGTCGCGCCGCTGGTCGGGAAAAACGGATCCGCGGAACCACTATTGTAGTCGCCGTAAACATAGACCGGTTGCTCGGAAGCCACTGTGAATCCGTAACCGGTAGCAGGAGGAGTGGCATGCGGAAGGTAGCTGACGCCCGCAGCATCCATGCCGCCGTCTACTAAACGCAGACCGTGCCGCGGCCCAGTGACCATGTTCCACTGTCCGGTGGTGGAGCAGTTCGCGATGCCGGCTGTAGTGCCGGGGATGTAGTAGGCCTGCGACATGTTCGCGACGCCGGCTGCGAGACCGAAGCCCGAGCCCAGATACTTGCCTCCCCAATTGTCGAGGACCTTGTCAGCGTTCACATCTTCCGGGGAGTAGGTGTAGTAGACCTTCGCCTCAAGGGCGGCGTCGGGCACGCCCGTCGAGGAGCCCGCGTTGACCACGTCCTCCAGACCGGACATTCCGGTCATGCGGTTATAGAGTCCATTGCCGGTGGGGGAAGGATCCGGCACCATGCCGCGATGGTCGTAGAAGTAAAGGATGTAGCCGTTGTCTTTTGTGAAGTTGACGTTCTTGCCGCTGCCGCCGGCATAGGGCGCTTTGCCCTGCAACCACAGCCACAGGTTGCCCGCGTCCAGTTCGACGACGTTCATGACGCCGTTCGGACTGCAAGTGGCCGCCGTTCCGCCCGTGCGTGTGTCGCGCGGTTCGCCCTCGCGAGCGTCATAGAAGTTGATGGGCAGCCAGTTTGTGGATGTGCCGGCACCCTTCGCCTGCGCGACGGTCTTGCCGGTCTGGAGTTGCTGCAAGATCAAGATCGCATTGCTGATCGGGTTCGAACACTGTCCCGCGGGATTTCCCGCCAAAGGACATGCGGCCGCCACGCCCGAAGGACCGGTCGGCGGACGATTGTAGCCACGGCCGAAGCCATAGCCCAGCCATTCATTAGTGACACCGTGCCACACGCCGACGTTGTCGAGGTATTCGACGCGCAGCCATGTGCCGTTGCAAACAACCCCGCCGGTGGCGGCTGCCGTGACTTGGCCTAGCAAGGGCCATGTAGCGTCGGCGTTGTTGCATAGGGTCGGAGCAGCTGCGGTCCAGCTGCCGGTGGCTTTCTGGGCCGTGGCGTAATACATATTGGCGGTTGCATTCAGCACTGCCGCGCCAGCCTCACCGGCCGGGCCGAGTCGCACGTCCTCGGCGTCGATCTGGGCGCCGCCGTTGCGCTCAGGATGCAGATCGTTAATGTTGTCGGCCAGCAGAATGCGGATTTCCGCCTGGGTATAGAGGCGGGAATTGCTAAGCAGCGGGGTGTCGCCCGCTTGCGGCCTGCGCACGATGTCGATGGCGCCCACGGTCGAGGACTGCACGAAGGGCAGTTGCAACTTGGTGGCGCCGGTGAGTCCGTTTTCAATGAAGCCGTTGAAGGTGGATTTGGAAATGCCGACCCACCCCGGATTGGCAGAACCGACGGGCGGAAATCCGCCAGTCCAGCTGCCTGCCGGCACGGCAACACAATTCGCTGCCGGACCAGTGCCGGGAGCACCGGGGCATCCCCCGCCTGCGTTGGGTACGTACGCTGTACCAGTGTATCCGGCGGCGGTCGCATGGCCATTCTCGAGCTGATCGGTGATAACTTGTCCAACCGCAGCAATTTTGTCGGTGAAGGTGAGCTTGGCGCCCGAGGCAAGGAATAGGTTGCCGTTGGTGTGAACACGGCCACCAAAGTTAAAGTTCGGGCCAGCGAAGTAATCGCAATCGCCGTCGCAGAAGATACCGAATTCAAACGCCGGAAGCAGAGCTACTTCCACGGTTCGCGTTAAGTTGACGGATGCGCCGGTGGCGGCCGCCGTGGAGTAGGTCGCAACTTGTCCGCTGCCAGCCCGACGGGTTGCGGTGACCTGCAGAGTGAATGGGATGAGGGTCGCGACCATGCCCTGATCGGGACCCGATCCGACGATGTCCCACGATCCGCAGGGATCGGGAAAATTCGGGCAAGCCGTGCCGTCCGTCCTGGTTGGCGGCCAGGCAATATTCTCGACGTAGTTCATGTAAGTGATGTTTGCGCCCGAGACCGCACTGGGGTAATTGGCAGGAGAGACGAGAGCATTGAGGGATGCCGCGTTCGGGGCCTGCGAAGTCTGATAAAGCTGTGAGATCTGTGAGGTCAGGTTCTCAATACCCGCCTCGGCGCCGTAGTACGCGAGGTTTCCTTCAAGGTCATTGCCGCCCATACGGGCCTCGTTACTGACCATGTAGAGCAGCCCCACGGCCACTCCTGACAACAGAATGGTCAGCAACAGAGCTGCAATTAGAGTGAAGCCGCGTGAATTTTTTAGGCTCATTCCCATGGTTCTCCGTTTCATCCCCGGGTTCATTGGCACGAGGTAGTGCTATATCCGTACGAGTTGCAGAATGTCATGTCCCTGGTCGAAACCGAGGTCGCCAAGTACATGTTTTGTGACTTGTTGCCGCTTGTAGTTGGGCTCGCCCCCATAACCCAGATATTGACTTTCTGAATCAGGTTCGGGGATTGGCCTGCTCCGATCGGATTCTGCTGATTAGCGACAATAAGTCCGGTGTTGTTATCGATGATGTCGTAGGTGAATTGCAGGTTGATGATGTTGTCAGCTACCGGTACGGCGTTGAGGCCGTTGACTTGGCGCATGAGGCGCGGGTTCTGTACGGTGCCGCCGGCGGGCGGAACCTGCAGGAAGTAAGACACGATCTGAAGGCGGCAGACGCTGGTCTGCGGCACCGAGCCTGCGGCTACTGCCGCGGCAATGGCTGCCGATACCGCCGACAGGTTATTTGATCCTGCGGTCTGATTCATATTGAGCGCATCGCCAGTGGCGAAATTGATGGTAGCGTTGTTGGGGATGCCGGTAATTTCCGCTGCTACGACGGCGTTTTGTACCATCGACGTTCCGGCCGCGGTTTTGCCGTTGCCCGGCGTGGCCACGCTGATCAGCAGGACGTCGCCGATCTGCAGGCCTCCGGGAGCAAGAATATTGTTGGGAGTCACGCCCGCGTTGATCACCGCGACGCTGCCAGTCGTCGCATTCGGAAACGTGAAGGTGAAGTTCGTCAGCGGGAAGTTATAGTCGCAATAAGACGCGGTGATGCTGCTGTTCACCTGACCGGGAGCGGCCGGGATTACCGCGCCGTTTTGCACGCCGACGCCGAAGCCCGGGATCAGGGGATACATATAGTTGGGAGTTCCCGCGCCGTTATTCGGATAAGTGTCGCCGGTGATATAGCAAGTGCCGGCCTGGTTGCAGGCATATTTCGATAGTCCTCCGGATGTGGTGAGCTGCAATCCGCCAGAAGGCAGGCCCGCTCCCGCCATGCTCAGGTCCTTGGTCATCAGTTCGATGGCCGCGCGCATATTCTGTTGCGTCTCGGCGCGCTGCGTGACTCGCATAGTGGCGTCCATACCCGTCTTGAACAGGCTGGTCATCACCAGAACTACGGTCAGACCGATGGAGGAGGCCACCAACAATTCCAGCAAGCTGAAACCACGTTGCGATTTAAGCGTTCGCATAAGTCAGAGTCCTCGTCCGCGGTCTAGTGATAGGCCGAAATCAGCCCGTTAGCGCTAAACGAACGGGCAGGGAGTCCAGCTTTGGTGTAACTGATGGTGATACTGATGGCCATCATGTTGTTGTTGACGTTTCCATTGGCCAGCAGCACCGGAGTCACAGAAATCGTGCGCGTGAAGTTGCCCAGGCTCATGGTGACGTCGTCGCCCGTCCCGAGAATTCCGTCCGGGCCGGGAAGTACCATGCACTCGGCACCGTTGCCCGGGCAGTTTGCGCCGGCTTGCGTCGTGCAGGTCACATCATCAGCGGTTCCCACCAGGCCATCGGGACCGGCGCACTTGAGCAACTGTGCTCCATCCAGGAATATGCCGCCGGCGGATACATTGGCCACCGACGCGAACGGAATCTGCTGCGCGTTGCGCGCGGTGTAAATGCTCTCCATGGCTTCAAGCACTTTTTGGCGCGCAATCAGGTCTTCTTCGGCCGATTGGGTGGCGGAGATGGCGGTTGCGAACGAAGCAATGACGGCGAGCAGTCCAACCGCCATGACAACGATCGCGACCATGACTTCGATTAGCGTGAAGCCCTCGTCCGCTTTGCGTGGAAGCAGTCTCTTGAATTTGTTTTGCATCATTGTTGTGCCCAAATGGGAGCCCCGGCCTGCTGGTAAAGACGCCATCCTTTGATCCGGCCTGTCGCTCCCCATACCGTGACGGAACGTGAGTTGTAGGGATTGGGGTCAGCGGTACGGGAGAGATAGACGACGCCGCTGTTGTAGTTGCCTAGACTGTCCCGCGAGGAACCGTCGGGCATGAAGCATACGTAGTTCAGACTTCCGGCACCAAGACCCTGGCCGAAATCGATGGCAGTAATACCGCCGCCGAAGCTGTCGGGGGAAGTGGCCGGGAACCCTGCCATGACGGCGAAGCTGACATCACGGGGCAGCGTATATGTGGCCACTTGCTGAATCGGGGGCAATGCGCCTCCACCAACGGCCGGAGGTTGATAGGTGACCTGCATCGTGCCGGCGGGGAACCCCGCAGGGTTGAAGTTCACGAAATACTGGTGGCTCTGAGTGATGGCCAGGTGGCGCGTGTCCCGCAACACCATCAGCGTCGTGTCATAGGCCAGATCGACGTGATTCCGGTTGAACATCGGCATCATCGCGACGAAGGTGATGCCGGCCAGGGTCAATCCAATCGCCACCGTGATCATCATTTCAAGTAGCGAGAATCCGCGCTGTCGCTTTAATGTCATATAAGGTCTTCCCGGGAAGGAGATGCCGGATTCCGGAAACGCCCTCTCCCGTTCAAGAACGCCAAGATGGGGGCGGATCGCGTCCCGCTCACAAACAGTAGGGGGTCGCGCTCCTTCATCGCGTCATCCATCATCCTAGGAACGCGGATGCAGGGCGTCAAAGCACGAGCGGCCAATAGACCGCTACTGTCCTTTCGAGATGAGCGTTGGTTACCGGGGTCACTGATTGAAAGCGTGCGAGTTAACGATAAGAGAGGCCTCAGCGAAATCGGCGTGAGTGACTGCGGTAACTTGTTTGCGAAACCGACGGCACCTACGATGATTGGCACGTATGACTTTAACTGCCCTACTAGTCTGCTCGGACAAGGCGGCAGCCGAAGTTCTGAGCCACGTCTTGAAAGAACTCAGCATTCGGGTTGAGTCCTGTCCGGATTTCGCGCGCGCGTCGATTCGCGCTGCCCAGGAACGGTTTGATGCGATCATCGTCAACGGCCAGTCAAGCGCGGAAATTCTCTCTCTGCTGCGGGAGACCCGTACATCGCGGCTGAATGACGCAACCCTTGCCGTGGCGGTCGTGCCTTCGCAGGAGAGCATTCGAGAGCTATTTTCCCTGGGCGTGAACTTCGTTCTCTACAAGCCTGTCGCATATGAGCGGGCGTTGAGCAGCCTGCGTGCAGCCCGGGCGGTGATGCGCAAAGAGAAGCGCAAAACTGCGCGTGCGGTTGTGCATACGCATGCCACCGTTGACTACGCCAATGTCCAACAAGAACGGGCCACTCTGGTCAACCTCGCACCTGGCGGCATGGCGGTGCTGTTCGGGAAGAAGCTTCCGCCCACCAGTAAGGTCTATTTTCAATTCAAACTTCCTGGGCAGACCGCGAGTGTGCGGCTATCCGGCCAGGTGGTCTGGCAGGACTGGAACGGACGCGCCGGTGTCCAATTCGCCGACGTTCCCAAAGCCTCTCGCAAGCTCTTGGACGAATTCCTGGGCGTGAACCTTCCGAAAGAGGAAGAGAAGCAGGAATTTTTTGATGTCAACGATATCACAGTGGAGATGGAAGAGCCGCAGGGAATGTCAGTGATTTCGAGGGAGTGGACTCCTCGTCAAGGGGAAGTCGCCGTGGCGGAGGAGGTCGCTCCGCCGGCGGGTGCGACTGCGACCGCTGCTGATCCCGACAACCGCCGCGCGCAGACTCGTTACAGTTGCCGTATCGGCGCAGAGGTCTATCGCACTGGAACGTCTGTTCCAAACCACTGCTGCCTGACCGACCTGAGTTCCGGTGGATGCTATCTTGAGATCCCGTTGCCTTTCCCGCAAGGATCTTCGGTTGAAATCCTGGTACGAACCTACGATCTTAAGCTGAGGCTGCGGGGGAGCGTGCAAGCGTCGCATCCCGGCTACGGCATGGGAGTGGCGTTCGAACTCAAGACAAAGGAAGAACAGGCGAACGTAAAGAAGCTCACGGACTTCGTTGCTGCCACGCAGGACGGTTCCCGCTAGCGTGCTGCCCTCGTGTCCTCCGCTAGGGCCTTCTTGAAGTACTCCAGGGAGAGCCCCAGCCCCGTCTCTAAATTGATCTTCGGTTCCCATCCCAGCAGTTGGCGGGCTTTCGTGATGTCCGGGCAGCGCTGCTTGGGATCATCTTGCGGCAGCGGCTCATAACGGATACGGCTCTTCGATCCTGTGACCTTCAACACCAACCGCGCGCACTCCAGAATCGTGAACTCGTTGGGGTTGCCGATGTTGACGGGTAGGTGCTCGTCAGACTTCGCCAGCCGGAGGAAGCCGTCGATTTCATCGCTTACATAGCAGAAGCTTCGGGTCTGTTGGCCGTCGCCATATACGGTGAGGTCCTCGCCGTTGAGGGCCTGGCGCATGAAGTTGGGAACCACGCGGCCATCGCGGATCTGCATGCGCGGGCCGTAGGTGTTGAAGATGCGCGCAATACGGACGTCAACGTTGTGATAGCGGCGGTACGCCACTGTGGCTGCTTCGGTGAAGCGCTTGGCTTCGTCGTAGACCGACCGAGGGCCGACGGGATTTACATGTCCCCAGTACGTTTCTTTCTGCGGATGCTCGAGCGGATCGCCATAGCACTCGGAAGTGGATGCCACCAGATATCTGGCGCCATACTTTCGTGCCGCTTCCAGCGCGTGGAAGGTGCCAATCGAGCCCACCTGCAGCGTCTCGATGCCGTGCGCATGATAATCCTCGGGACTGGCTGGGCTGGCGAAATGGAAAACATAGTCGACCTTCCCCACGTCGAAGGGTTGGCAGATATCTTTCTCCACGAATTCGAAGCGCGGTTCATTGCTTAAGTGAGTGAGGTTCGCGCGGCGCCCGGTAAGCAGGTTATCGACCACTACCACCTTCCAGGTGTCCGCGAGCAGAGCGTCTGCGAGATGCGATCCGAGAAAACCGGCGCCACCAGTGATGAGAGCACGACCTTGACTCATGCTTTCTTGCCGTTCTTCAGGACAGCGGCTGGCACTCCGTCGGGATGCGAGGCCACGCGGCCCACACTGTAATATGTGAATCCTTGAGCCGCCATGACTTCGGGATCATACAGATTGCGGCCGTCGATCACGATCGGGTACTTGAGTTCTCCTCGAATGCGGCCGAGATCGAGGGCAGCGAACTCCTCCCATTCAGTCAGGATGAGCAACGCGTCGGCATTTTGTGCCGCGTCGTAGGAGGACTTGGCGTAGGCGATCTGGTCGCCGAGCACTTCGCGAGCGCGTTCCATGCCCGCCGGATCATAGGCCGTTACCTTGCTGCCTTGCTGCAGTAGGGATTGCACGATGGCAAGCGCGGGGGATTCGCGAATGTCATCGGTGCCGCCCTTGAACGCCAGGCCAAGCACTGCGAGATGCTTACCGCGCAGAGTCCACAACGCGCTATTTACCTTCCGCAAGAAGCGATGACGTTGGTCTTCATTAATGTGCATGACCTCATCCAGCAGGCGGAAGTCGTAGCCGTGCTCGCGCGCGACCGCGCGAAACGCCATTACATCTTTGGGAAAACATGATCCACCGTAGCCGATCCCGGGATTCAGGAATCGCGGGCCGATGCGGGTGTCGGTGCCGATGCCATGCACCACCTGGTTCACATTCGCACCGACCGACTCGCAGACCGACGCTACGGCATTGATGAAAGAAATCTTCATCGCCAGGAAAGCGTTGCAGGCGTGCTTGATCAATTCCGCGCTCTTGGTGCTGGTCACAATCAGAGAAGGCGGGATTAAAGCACGATCGGGTTGCGGAATAGCTTCGGTGCGTTGGTAATAGCCGGCATTGGTGAGAGGAGCGTAGATTTCGCGTAACACTTCGGCTGAGCGCGAACTGTCGCAGCCGATCACAATACGATCCGGGAAGAGAAAATCGGTAACTGCGGTGCCCTCGCGCAGAAATTCGGGGTTCGAAGCGACGTCGAACAATTCCGGGTCGGTGCCGTTGCGCAGGATGATCCGGCGGATCCATTCGCTGGTATAGACCGGCACGGTGCTCTTCTCGACGATCACTTTGTAATCCTCGATGGCACCGGAGATTTCGCGAGCCACCGATTCTACGTAGGACAGATCGGCCTCCCCGCTCTCCGTCGGCGGAGTGCCAACGGCCACAAAGATGGCTGTGCTCACGCGTACTGCTTCCTTCAAATCGTCGGAGAACTGCAGACGAGTGCCGCGATTGCGGGTCAAAAGTTCGGGCAAAAACTTTTCGTGAATCGGCACCTGGCCGTTGCGCAGGGCCGTTAACTTACCTTGGTCGTTATCCACCAGAATGACCTCGTGTCCAAGGTCAGCAAAGCAAGCGCCCGCCACTAATCCCACGTATCCCGAACCCACCACAGCAATCCGCATCGGTTTATCCCTTGAAAAATGAACTGGGTATCGACCTGAACTTGCGCAAGCGCAAAGGGTGCAGATCGATTCTACTGAATTCTATTGCGCGGGCAAGGTTCGAGCAGTGGAAAAGTCGAGTGATTCGTTGGAGAAGGCCGGAAACGGGAATTCCGTCACTGTCCTAACTGGTTAGCAGCCCCCATTGACTGTCTTTGCGCTTAATCATTGACATCTCTGCAGATTCGCGTCATGCTCCAAACAGTTTCGCGGGCGGCTCGTCAGGTTTTTCTTGAATCCCCCCAAAAACCGCCCGATAATAGTCATGTCCAGAAGTACTAACGGTTTGGCTCCGGTATGACTCAGGATCCCAGGGTGCAGGCGGACATGAAAGAGGGTATGCAATTGGGGGATCAGGAATCGTCCGGCAACGCCACCGCTCTTCTTTCGGAACCTCCCAGTCTAGCTCAGGTCGCGCAGACGCTGGCCGCTCACGGTGGTGGAGCGCTATCGGCCGACCTTGCCCTTGATCTCGTTCTCAATGATGTGGTCAAGCAGGCTCGGAATGCGACCGGAGCCACGGGAGCGGCGATCGCGCTGTTCCGCGATGGAGAACTCACTTGCCGCGCCACCTCTGGCGAAAACGCTCCTGACCTGGGTGTGCGAGTCGATGCCACATCGGGTCTGGCCGGCGCTTGCGTCAGTACGGGCGAGATACAGCAGTGCCGCGATACCGAGATCGACACGCGAGTCAATGCGGAGACATGCCGGCTATTGGGCGTCCGCTCGATGCTGATGGCGCCGCTGGTCGATGGGCAGAAACTCATCGGAGTCATTCAGGTGTTCTCCGCCTGGCCCAATGCCTTCGGCAAGCGCGAGTTCAGCGCGTTGCAGGTACTCGCTGGAAGAATCGCAGAAAGCAACCGCGAGGCCGAAGCGGGCCTCTCGGCGCCCGTGGAGAATTCTGAATCGCAGTCCGTAACTGAGGAGATCAAAACCGAGCCAATCCAGACTGAGCCAATCCTTGAGCCAGTCCAGGCCGAGGAGGCCGAAGAAGTCTTCGCTGGGGAAGCCGAGCCACGCAAGGGATTCGATCTCTGGGGCACTATTCTCGTCCTTCTCGTCATCGCCGCGGCCATTGCACTCGGATTGGTAATCGGATGGCGGAGGGCGGCAGAGTTCACGAAAAACGCTCAAGTAAAGACGAGTGCGTCGGCCAAGGCCTCCCAGAATTCTGAGACTGCGCCGGCAACGCCGCAGAATGCCGCCACGGACGCTATCGTCACTGCCACCGGGACGGGCGGCATCTCGATTGCAAAGGCACCTGCAGCGAGACCGTGGGCTCCAGCGGGCGGACTTGTCGTCACAGAAAACGGAAAAGTGGTTTACCGTTCTCCGTCCAACGCGGGACAATCGGTGGCCAGCGATCGGGCCGAGCGCTCGCTGATTCACAGGGTGGAACCCCAGTATCCGGCGGAAGCGAAGGCGCTCCACGTTCAGGGTCCGGTTGTGCTCGATGTTCAGGTGTTGGGCGACGGTGCGGTGGGGAAGGTCGCAGTGGTTTCTGGAGATCCCTTGTTGACCCAGTCGGCAATCGATGCCGTCAAGCAATGGCGCTACCAGCCAGAATCGTCAGACGGGCAAGCGATTGAGAGCCAGGCGCGGGTTACGGTGAAGTTTACATTGCCTCAGAGTTAGGAAGAACAATTCGACGTTATCGTGTCTTGGCGGCCAGATGCTCTGAGATCTGGCCGCTTGCTTTTGCAGAGGTTACTTCGGCGCGATGTCGTGGAGTGGCGCACGATTGCTGCGTGGTACACTCGATGCACTATTTGTGGGGTAGCCTGTGTGGGCTGCGCCACCTTCGAGGAACACCATGAAACCAGCCATTGAGACACCCGGCAGTGTCTCTACCGATCCCTACAGTAAAACGGTGTGCTGCCTGCGTTGCGAGCAGCAGCTGCAGCGCTATCAGTTGATGCGCGCCAGCCTGACTCCAGGCACGGGACACGCGATTTTGTCATGCCCGCGATGCGGGCACGTGGAGTTTGTCGCGGATTCGAGTCCGCTGCTGCAGCACCTTGAGTTGGTGGCAATCGACACCGGCGACGGGGACTAACAGATTGCGCACGGAGTGAGATTATGTGGAGACGGCCGCCTTCGGCCGTCCGCGAGCCTTAGGCTCGCTCCCGCCGTATGCAGACCTTATGTGCCTACGCTGCGCGGGGGAGGCGCCCGCGCGATAGCCGCCGGGGACGGCGGCGCTGCAATCAACGTACGTACAGCAGCGCTCAGAACGGTATATCTTCGTCGGTAATCGGGCCCGATGCCGCCGGCTCGGGTTCGGGAACGCGCTGGTCGAAGTTGTTGCCGCCCGCCGACGCTCCGCGCGAACTGCCCGCGTAATCTCCTCCACCTCCACCGCCGCCTTCGCCGCGTCCACCAAGCAGGATCAGATCGCTGGCTACAACTTCCGTCATGTATTTCTTCTGGCCGGAAGTCTTGTCGTCCCAGGAGCGGGTTTGCAGGCGTCCTTCGATGTAGACCTTGCCGCCCTTCTTCAGATACTCTCCCGCGATTTCGGCCAGACGTTGCCAGAGCACGACGTTGTGCCACTCCGTGCGATCCTGCCATTCGCCCGCTTTGTCCTTGAAACGCTCATTCGTGGCGATGGTGATCTTCGCTACGGGCGTGCCCTGAGGCGTGTATTTGACTTCGGGATCCTTGCCTAGATTACCGATCAGTTGAACCCGGTTCAGACTCTTTCCAGCCATATATGAGCTCCTGTGCAGGGGTTCACTATAGCAGAATGGTGGCGCTGGAGAACGTGGTGGCTGTCACAGAATGCCACCCACATTTCCATTTTGGGCTGACGCGTCCAGCAAGAGCATTAGCGTTTGTTATCGTGAGCGGCGTTCTTTGCCGCAGAGGACCTGTGCAGCTGGCCGGGGAGTGCATTGATCCTTCGCCGCAAAATCTGCGGCTCAGGATGACAAGGCGTCTACATCGTCAGCGTTTGACAAGAAACGGATTGCTCTCGCGCTCCTCGCCAATCGTGGTCAGCTCGCCGTGGCCGGGGATGACCACCGTTTCATCCGGCAGCGCCAGCACCGTATCATGCAGCGAGCGCATGATTTTCTGGGTCGACCCTCCGGGGAGATCAGTGCGGCCGATCGATCCGGCGAAGAGCGTGTCTCCGGCAATGAGTTTCTTGTCGGCCTCGAAGTAGAGGCAAATGCTGCCCTCGGTGTGACCGGGTGTGTGCAGAATCTGGGCGGTGTGCGATCCGGCGGAAACGGTTTCTCCTGTGGTGACGCTGCGATCGATTTCAACATTGTCCGGTGCGGGCACACCGATCCACGCGGCTTGCACATCGAGCATCTTCAGCAAGGCATAGTCGTTCTGGTTGAGCAGGATCGGAGCGCCAGTGGCCGCCCGGAGTTTCATCGCTCCGCCGACGTGGTCGATATGAGCGTGGGTGATGACGATCTGCTTCACTTGCAGGTCGTGCTTGCGCACAAGGGCGAGAATGTCTTCAATTTCATCGCCCGGATCGATCACCATCGCTTCGCGCGTAGTCTCGTCTCCGATGATCGAGCAGTTGCACTGCAGCGGGCCGACCGGGAGAATTTCGTGGATCATCTGAGTATTGTAGCGAGTGCCGAGTTGCATGTGAAAAGCCTTGGCCACGGATTTGCACAGATTCCGCGGATCAAAGAACGAGAGATTTGGGGTCCGATCCGTGAAAATCCGTCTTGATCCGTGGCCAGAGGTTGTTGTTGCTGCTCAAAGGCGAGGCGCTACCCTCGCGCTACGATTGCGAGGACTTGCCGCGCGGCACGCGTCGGGTGGAGAATACGGGCACATGCTTGGGGAGGTTTGTTTTGGCAAAATACCGTCAACCTGGATATCAGGACAATGATCGAGAACCGCGTCGTCAGGAGACGACGCGCAAGGCGCCACCGGAGCGCAAGAGCGGTCCGCCGCGTTGGGACCACGCACTGGGTCCGCGGCCGGTGAATCTGCCGGGAACGCGCGCGGTCTCGCGTTGCGCGCAGTGCGGAACCGTGCTTGCAGGGAACGGCCAGTTCGGGCGAGGGCCAGTGTCCCAAATGCGGCTTCGAACTGCACTCCTGCAAGCAGTGCACCTATTTCGATCCCGGCAGCCGCTTCGAGTGCATGCAGCCGGTCAAAGAGCGGATCGCGAAAAAAGATGCGCGCAATGATTGCACGCTGTACGAGATTCGCGTGACGCGCGAGAAGGAAACGTCCACACCGGCGAGCCTGAAGCCCAACGATGCGCGGGCGGCGTTTGAGAATCTGTTCAAGAAATAGGCAGCAGGCCTCGAGCACGGAAAAACTCACCACAGAGGGCACCGAGGAACACAGAGGGGCGCTGCAGAGCTTCGCTCCGCGGACAGCCGAAGGCGGCTGTCCCCACATTCTTGTCTTCCGACTTGCTGACGCCTGACGCCCGACGCCTGCTCTTAAGGTTTCTGCGTCGGCCGCAACAAAACCTCGCTGATAAACGATTGTGGAGCCTGCGTCACCAGCATCGCCACGGCGTGCGCAACATCTTCCGGCTGCAGCATCTTGTTGGGATCCTTGCCGGCGTGCGGACTGAATTCGGTATCGACCGAGCCCGGGCAAACGACGGAAGCGCGCACATTGTGCTTTCGCAATTCCTCCGCGACGGAATACGTCAATCCATTCAGCCCCCACTTGGACGCTGCATAGGCCGCGCCGTTGGGCAAAGCATTTTTTCCAGACAGAGAAGAGATGTTGATGATGTGTCCGGAGAAGGCGCGGATCATGATCGGAGCAAACGTGCGGATCGCGTAGTAGACGCCGCGCAGATTGGTGTTCAGAATGCGGTCCCATTCTTCCGGCAGGAGATTGTGAAGCGGGTCGTTAAATCCGCCAATACCTGCATTATTTACCAGTATGTCGAGGCGCCCGAAGGTGCTATCAACGCGGGCAGCGGCATATTCAAGCTGATGCAGCACGGTGACATCGCAGGGAATTACCTCGGTCTTGCCGCCAGCTTCGACGATGGCTCGGGCCGTTTCGTCCAGAGAGGATTTTGTGCGCCCAAGGAGTACGGCGGTAGCGCCGAGTGCAGCGAGTTTGCGGGCGATGGCCGCGCCAATGCCGCGGCCGGCTCCAGTAACGACTGCCACTTGCCCGCCGAGGGGCTGTCCGGTGTCCATACCACTAACTCCTCCTGTGTCTTGGTGTGAGAGGCGGAGCGCGGACCTGGAAACATCCACATTCTCCGCTCTGCGCATCTTAACAATAAAGAGGAGGACGAATGGGAACGCGCTTGCCTTCGGCAGGAGAGGTACTTATAATCCGGCCAGCCGGGAAAAGGGTCCGCCGCCTCATCGCTCCAATCGGGTCAGCCCCTTCACTCCCGGGGCCGCCTGCCAGGAAGCCCGGGCATTCCAAAGCAGGATCCGAACGCATTGCGGTCCAGTCGGAATGCAGTCTGAAGAGTAGAAAAAGATCCCAAAATAGCCATTTCCCGAGATTTCAAGGAGCCATACTGATGAAAAAGATTCTGCTTTCGGTTGTGCTTGGGGTAGCGGTAGTCGCAGTGGCACAGGACGCTGCGCCGCCAGCTCAGGGACAATCGGGCGCACCCGCCGCGCCACGCAGGCCCGGTCATTAAAGATCCCGCCGAGTACAACGCGTATGTCGCAGCCGTGCAGCAGAAGGATACAAACGCCAAGATCAGCGGCCTGGAAGCGTTTGTCACGCAATATCCCAACAGCGTGATGAAGAATCAGGCGCTCGAACTGTTGATGGGAGCCTACCAGCAGGCGGGAAACATGCAGAAGACGACGGACACGGCCACGAAATTGGTCGCGGCCGACCCTTGCAATATGCGCGCACTGGCGTTGCTGGCCTACTTTGATCGGCTTCGCGCGCAGGGCGGCGATCCCAACGCGCTGCAGCTTCTGGCCGACGCGAAAAAATATGGCGAGCAGGGCATGGCGTGCTGGCCCAAGGTCACCGATCCCGAGATCTCGAAGCCGGATATGAAGAAGCAGATGACCAGTATCTTCCAGTCCGGCATCGGTATCGCAGCGTGCCAGAGCAAAGATTATGCAGCCTGTATTGCGGCACTGAGGCCAGTGGTAGATGCGAATCCCACCGACTTCAGTGTTGTGTATCCGCTTGCCCTGGCCTATCTGAATTCCACCCCGCCGGAGTATCAGAATGGGGTCTGGTTTGCGGCCCGCGCTGCTGCTGTGGCGCCCGCGCAGAACCAGGCCGGGATCGAAAAATACGCGCGCTCGCAATATATAAAGTTCCACGGCAGCGACGATGGTTGGGCTGAGCTGTTGGCGGCTGCGAAAGCGAACGGACCACAGGTTGAAATCAAGCCCGCGCCTACTCCCGCCGAGCAGGCCCACGACATGGTTCAGAAGACACCGGCGGACAAGATGGATTTCGCGCAGTGGGAGTTCGTCTTGACGAATGGCAGCCAGGAAGATCAGGACGCGGTTTGGAATACGATCAAGGGCAAAGCCGTGCAAATGAACGGCACCGTGATCAGTACGGCGCCGGACGAGTTCATGATTGCTGGCAGTTCGGATGACATCGATGCCAAGAAGCCGGATATTACGCTGAAGTTCGAAGACAAGGTTCCGGCGAAGCTGATCCCGAAAGACGGTGCGCCGTTCGATTTCCAGGGCGAGCCAGCCTCTTACACCTCGAACCCTTTCATGATGGTGATGGAAAAGGGGCGGTTACTGAATACAAAGCCGGCAGCCACGACTCCGACACGCAAAGCGCCGGTGCACAAGAAGCCTGCAGCTCAGTAGGGCAAGCTAGAGGAGATGACGAAAAGGCAGCCTGAAAGGGCTGCCTTAAGTTTTTGCAGGTCAGACTAACGAACGATCTTCTTTTCCATGGATACGGGGCGGGCGCTGCGAGGTGGACGCTTCACGCCATCGCGCAACTGGCGTACATCAATCTTGAGTTCGGCGATGGTGCGGCTCAAGGTATTGCGGTGCATGCCCAGTTCGCGGGCCGCGCGGCATTGGTTCCCCCGGTTCTCCTGAAGAACCGTCAGAATGAAGCGTTTCTTGAATTCCCGTACGCCCTCTGCGTAGAGAATGTTGCTGCGGTACATTTGAAGGACAAGTGCTTCCAGTTGATCTTTCACGAGGAGTCTCTCTCTATCCAGGAATTTGTTGTACTGCACCGCGGCCTATTTCGGCGGAGAAGCGGGGGAGCCACCCAACTTCTGGGGAGCCTGATGGAGCAAACCGAGTCCCTGATAGAAACGCATCCGCAATTCCGAAGGAGCCAGCCAGATCGCTGCACGCCCCACCACGAGAAAATAAGGCGCCAGTTGCGAATTCTGAAGCAGCTTTGATGCCGGCTCAAACGCCGTCATTCCCATCAGGATTACTGCCACCATCAGCCCGCCCCTGACCAGCCCTAAGACTGCGCCAAGGAAACGGTCAAAACTACTGAGCCCGGCCTCTTTCATAATCCAGCGCGCAACCCTGGCCGCTAAACCGAACAGGAGCACGATGACAAAGAAGATAATCAGGAAGCCGAGAATCTCAGCCAACCACGGGTTCTTCAAAAAACTTTCCAGCCACTCTGCGAGGTGATGGTACTGCCACGCAGCCACGATGTAACCGATGATCAATCCAGCCGTCGTGAGGGCTTCGGAAAAGAAGCCCTGCATGGCGGCGGTGATCACACTGAACAGCACGAGCGCGCAAATGATCCAATCGATGAAACTCAAGGTCATACGTCGTGCTCGGGTAAAACCGAATGCCCTCTCTGGTCACACATCCAGCTTGCGCCCTGTAAGCTGGGAATATGCTTCGAGGTATTTTTCGCTGGTGCGGCGCGCCACGTCCGGGGGAAGCGCGGGAGCGGGCGGCTGCTTGTTCCAGTGAATTTGCTCGAGGTAGTCGCGGACATACTGCTTATCATAGGAATCCTGCGCCCGTCCGGGAGCATACTTGTCGGCAGGCCAGAACCGGGAAGAGTCGGGAGTGAGGACTTCATCCGCCAGCGTGATGCCTTGGGCGGTGCGTCCAAACTCGAACTTGGTATCGGCAATAATAATGCCCCGCTGGCGCGCGTAGGCAGCGGCCTTCTTGTAAACGCGCAGCGTCAGGTCGCGCAAGTGGCTGGCGGTTTCGACGCCGACAATCTTGCACATCTGGTCGAAAGAAATGTTCTCATCGTGACCAGAGGTCGCCTTGGTCGAGGGCGTGAAGATTGGCTCTGGAAGCACATCCGATTCGTTCAGGCCCTCAGGGAGCGCAATGCCAGAAACATGGCCAGTCGCCTTGTACTCCTTCCAGCCGGATCCCGAGAGATAGCCGCGCACAATGCATTCGACCGGGAAGATTTCAGCGCGGCGCACCAGCATGGAGCGTCCGCGGAGCTGGTCGGCATACTTCTGGACGGAAGCCGGATACTTATCCACGTCGGCCGTGATCAGGTGATTGGGCACCACATCTGCCAGGAAGTCGAACCAGAACAGCGAAATCTGGTTCAGGACGCGGCCCTTGTGCGGAATGCCCGTGGCCAGAACGTAGTCAAACGCCGAGATGCGGTCGCTGGCTACGAATAGAAGCTGGTTTTCGTCGATATCATAAACGTCGCGCACCTTGCCGCTGGCTTTCAGTTTGAGATCGGGGAAATCTGTACGAAGAAGGACGGAATCGAGAAGTTCGGGGCTCATGATGAAATTTTACAGGTTTAAGGCGAGGCGTATTCTAGCTGGTCAGAAAAAATTGTCAACGATTCTCATCACACTGGGGAGGGCAGCGGTGCTCTCAACCCCGAGGAAAATCGTTGACAGTAAAGCGGATCGCGAGAACCCCTGTCCAGCGCGCGGTTCAGCGGAGAGGGCTTGTGGAAAAGCTGAGGATGGGAGTGGATAACCTAGAAAGATTGTTTCCAGCCGCTTCGGCTGTCGTTCTTGGAGAACCGTTCTTCCCGACGACTTTGAGCAATAGTCATCGGATTACGGCTCGTACTAAATCTCCATGCGCGGCCTCCTGCAACATGCAGATGATTTGCAGAACCCTCTTGCTCAGAACTAGACACTCCTGACTGGGTGGAGTCGGAATCGCCGGACAGAGGTGCGGCAAGCACATCAACACGGACTACTTAGAGGGTAGATTCTTGTCGTCCGAGACGGTCGGCGCGCCAAGTGCCGCGCGAGAGTTTTCCGCCCGCGCATTTTACAGGATATTCACATCCACGAAATGCTCGTGTAACACAGCATCCATACCCTTCATGCTGCCGACTCACCACCCTGCTCGGGTCACTCCAAACCAAATAATCAGGAGGTAGTTGTGATGGAAAAGTATTGCAAATCGAGAGACTTCCAGCGCGCGCCGTGGCGCTTGGTTTTACTTGCCATTTCTCTGAGCCTGATCTCAGCTCAAGCTTTTGGTCAGGGACACAAGACTGATTCTAAGTTACGCCACATCAAGCACATCGTTGTAATCTATCAGGAGAATTGGAGCTTCGACTCCTTATATGGCCTGTTCCCGGGAGCCAACGGCTTGGCGCAAGCCTCGGCCGCCTCCCTGAATCAGACAGACCGGTTCGACAATCCCTTCGTCACTGGGGCAGCCTTCCCCCTCGTCGCTGCAGGGCCGACCCTGACCACGCCGCCGCAACCGATCAATGCGGGGGCCGTTGACACACGCTTCACATCCGGACTCAATACTCTGCTTCCCTACGATGTTCTGAAGAACTCGACGTTGCAGCCTACCGACACCACCGGCGACCTGGTTCACCGCTACTGGCATGAGCAGTCGCAAATCGACCACGGCGCCATGGATTGGTTTGTCGCTTGGAGCGACAATCCCGGCCTCACCATGAGCTACTTTGACGCGACCAACATGCCCGAAGGGCTGCTCGCCCAGAAATACACCATGGCGGATAACTTCTTCCATGCCTCTTTTGGTGGATCGTTCCTCAACCACCAGTTCCTCGTTTCGGCGGCGGCTCCGGTGTACCCGAACGCCCCACTATCCATGCAGGCTGTCCTGGATACCGATGGGCAACTCCTGGTAGACCCGACGACGGGCAAGATCGTACACGACGGCAACATCACTCCCATCGGCGGCCCATCGTTCATTGTTCCGGGAGCGACGTTCGACCAGAACTATGCTGTGAACACGATTTTCTCCGCGAACCTGGTTCCCGTTTTCTCCGCGGTCAACGCATCGTTGTTGCCGACCCTGAATGACAGCGATCCTTCCGATACGACTCGCCCTTTCATTCCGAACATTGGCGACCGCCTCAGTGCGAAGCGCGTCAGCTGGAAGTGGTACTCGGGCGGCTGGGACAATGCCCTGGCCAGCACGGTCAGCAACCCCGCCAACAACGGCGTCGTTCCTCCGAACGCGCCTGTCGACCCCCTGTTCCAGTGGCACCACCAGGCCTTCGCCTTCTATGACAACTATGCTCCGTTCAAGAACGGCGGCCGCAACCCGGTGTCGGCGGCACACCTGCAGGATGAAAACAATTTCTTCAGTGATCTGAAGAAGGAATGCCTGCCGTCAGTCGCCTTCATCAAGCCATCGGGACCCGACAACGAGCACCCCGGATACGCCGGCCTGTTGCAGGGTCAGCAGCACGTTGCTGATCTTGTCAACGCCGTGAAACACAGCGACTATTGGGAGGACACGCTCATCATTGTGACGTATGACGAGCACGGCGGCCGTTGGGATCACGTGAGCCCGCCCGTCACCGGCATCTGGGGCGATGGCTCGCGCGTTCCGGCGATCATCATCGGCCCATTGGCCAAGCGCGGTTTTGTGGACCATACGCAGTACGACACGCTTTCGATTCTGAAGACGATCGAACAACGCTTCGGACTGGATCCACTGAACGCGCTCGACGCGAATGCGACCCCGCTGACGAACAGCTTGCGCTAGACAAAACCACACGCCAAAAAGCCCTTGGTGGTCCTTTGTGGTTCAAGATTCTTCTCGATGGCTCAGGGGGCCATGTCTACTGCGCTCCGAAGCGCACCGACACCAGCTTTGAAACGCCGGGCTCCTGCATCGTCACGCCATACAGTACCGGAGCGATGCTCATCGTCTTTTTGCTGTGGGTGATGAGCACGAACTGGGTCTGCACGCTCATCTCTTTGACCAGTTCGGTGAAGCGTCCGATGTTGGCTTCGTCGAGCGGGGCGTCAACTTCGTCGAGGATGCAGAACGGGCTGGGCGCGTACTGGAAGATGCCGACCAGCAAGGCCAGCGCGGTCAGGGCCTTCTCTCCGCCGGAGAGCAGGAGCACGCTCTGCAGGCGCTTGCCCGGAGGCGAAGCAACCACGTCGATGCCGCTCTCGGCGCTGTTCTCCTCGTCGGTCAGCCTCATGAAGGCGTGGCCGCCGCCGAAGAGTTTCTTGAACGTGGCCTGGAAGTTCTCGTTGATCTTGCTGAAGGCTTCTTCGAACTTCTGCCGCGAGATCTGGTCGATCTCTTTGATCGTCGCCGTGCGTGTTCTCGATCGACGCGATCAGGTCTTTGCGCTGCGTGTCGAGGAATCCGTGGCGCTCGGCCGTTTCCTTGTATTCCTCGAGCGCCATCATGTTGACCGGGCCCATGGCCTCGAGCTTCGAGCGCATGTCGCGGTAGAGCTGATCTTCGTTGGCGAGTTGCTCGCCCGAGACGATCGGCAGCGTGGTGTCGGCCATCAACCCAGCGCGCTCGACGCCAAGTTCGTTCAGGCAGGTCTCCGCCATGTACTGCGCGTCGGACTGCAACTTGGCCGCGGTCGCCGACAGTTCGCCGCGGCGATCGCGCGCCTGATCGAGCAGCTGGCGGCTGCCGTGAAGCAGTTCGTCGATTTCTGCCAGCCGGGCGCGGAGTTGTTCGGTTTCAAATTGCAGCAGGCCTTCGCGGGTCTGGGCGGCGTTGCGCTCGGCCTCGAGATCCGTGGCCTGTTGCGCCAGTTCTTCGTTCTCGGCCTCGCGCTGCAGCTTTTCGGCAGCGGCGCCTTCGATCTGCGAGGCGAGCGCCTGCACGCGCTCGTTCCATTTCGGCGAACAGTGACTCGATGCGCTGCAGAACTCCTGCCGCCGAGCGATGGCGCTCTTCGAGTGTGGCCACCCGGGCAGCATGTTGCGAAGCTTGTCTGCGCCGATTCCTCACGGCGGAGCCGCAGTGCCGCCAGCGATTCCTGGCCGGCCGCAAGGATGCTGTTCGAGTTCAGTGCGCCTTAGTTCAAGCACTTCGATCTCAGACTGCCGGGCGCAGAGAATGCCTTCCTGCTCGGCACGTTCGGCGGCCAGGCGGCTGCAGTTCAAGCTGCGCCACATTCAGCCGCTCGCTGACGCGAGTCATTTCCGAATCGAGCTGCTGCAGCATATGGCCGCGACGTCATCGCCTGGTGCTCAGCCTCGCGCTTTTCGCCCTCGAGACGTTCCAGCAGGGAAGTGAGCTCTTTGATTTCGCGGCCCAGGGTCAGTACCCGCAGTCTCTTCGTCACGCAGGCCACGCTCCAGTTCTTCCAGCTGGCGCAGCACGTCGCGCAGCTCGCGCTTCATCGAGAGCGGGCCTTCGGCGCGCTGTTTGCCGCCGGTGACGGTCACGTTGTGGAAGCATTCGCCGGACTGCGAGAGGAAGAAGGCGTCGGGATTTTCCAGCGCCAGCCCGCGGGCGACGCCAGACTCGGGGACGATGTAGCCGTCGCGCAGTTTGGGCAGAATCACTTCCAGCGAACGTCCAAAGCCGTTGAGCACGCGGATGGCAGTTCTTCAGGGGAACGATCTGAGCGGCGGGCGGCGCGCAGTGCGCCGCTTCATCGAGCACGAAAGAAAATTTCGCCTGCGAGTCTTCGGGATGCACGAGGAACGTCGCGCGGCCGTCCACGTCGGTGCGCAACAGGCGCAGACCCTTCGTCGGCAGCGTCCCACGACTTCACGACGATGTAGTTAAGTTCGTCGCGCAGGAAGTCTTCGACCACGCGCTCGTAGCGCGGCTCGACTTCGAGGAAATCGGCCAGCACGCCCACCGGCGCCAGCCCGCCCTGCATCACTCCCGATTGAAACAGGCGGCGCACGGACTCGGTGGAGTATCCATGCTCGGCGATGACGGCTTCGAGCGATCCCTTTTTGCCGAGCGCGGTGGCGTACTCGGCGCGCAGGCACGTCGAGATTGGTCTTGGCCTCGAGTCTCCTCGCAGCTTCTTCGATTCGATCAGGCGGCGCACGTTGGCCGATCTCTTCGGTGATTCCAGCTGACGCGCTGCGGAACGGTTTCAAACTCAAGCGCAAGCTGGCCGCGCTGTCCGCCGAAGGCTTCCACCTGAGTAGTTGGCCGTCGGCGATCTCGGCTTCGAGGCGGCTGAGCCTCGCGATCGGCTCCGGCCAGCCGCTCCTCGGCCTGGGCGAGCTGGTTGCGCAGACGCGAAGCGGACGACACCGTGTCGAAGATCGCGACGCGCGATTCTTCCTGCTGGCGTTCGATTTCCGGCGAGGCTCGCGGCGGCCGCGGCAGCCTCCTGCTGGCAGAGCGCCAGATCGCTCTGCGCGGCGGCGAGATCGGCGGCTGCCGATTCGAGAATCTGGCGATTGGCTTCGCGTTCCGCTTCCAGCGCAGTCAGCCGGTGGCGTGCTTGCGCCAACTCAGCTTCGGACGAAGCGGATCGCACCACCAATTCCGCGCAGCGCTCTTCGTTATGACGGCGGCGAGCGTGGGCGCGGTCGATCTCCAGCGTGATCTGGCTGATGCGCTCGCGGTTCTCGCGCACTTCGGTTTCGATCGCGTATCCGCGCTGCGTGCGCTCGGCATGCTCGGCTTCGAGTTGCTGCACGGCCTCGGACCTGCTGCCGCATCTCTTCGGCGAGGGCGTTGAGCTGAGCGTCGAGTGCGGCGCTCTCCTGTTCGATTGCGGCGAACTTGCTGGCCAGCACCAGCGCGCAGCTTGGCGCGCATTTCTTCGCGCAGCGCGCGTAGCGCTCGGCCTTCGAAGCCTGGCGCTTCAGCGAATTCATCTGCCGCGTGACTTCTTCGAAGATGTCATTCACGCGGGCCAGATTGAGCTTGGCATCTTCCAGGCGCGCTTCGGCCAGACGCTTCTTGGTCTTGAACTTGGTGATGCCGGCAGCCTCTTCGAGAATCGCGCGGCGATCGGTGGGACGGCTGCTCAGGATCTGCCCAATGCGTCCCTGCTCGATCAGGGCGTAGGACTCCGGCCCCAGGCCGGTGCCCATGAACAGTTCCTGAATGTCGCGCAGGCGGCAGAGCTTGCCGTTCAGCAGGTATTCGCTGTCGCCGGAGCGGAACAGGCGGCGCGTGACCACGATCTCTCCGCGCGTGAAACTGCTGCTGGTTGAACTTGCGGCGGCGAATCTTCAGAACCACGTGCGGAGCCGGCAGTTCCGACCGCCGCTGCCGTTGCGGGCGCGATGACGTTGTGCGCAGGCAGCGCGAAGATCGGCTCATCGTCCGGGAAGGCGACTGCAATCGTGTTGATCTTCGAGCGCGGGACTTCGACTTCTTCCGTCTTGCCGGGCTGCGCGTCTTCGACAGCCTGCTCGGTCGTCTTCTGCGGCGCGGGCGCGGATCGAGGCTTCGTCCCAGTCGTCGGTACGTGGCTTCGTCGTCCGGGCATTTCGTCCTGAATTTCGATTTCGGTGGCTGCGTTCGCGTCGGCCCCGTCGTAGGCCTCGGGATCGATCAGCGTCAGCGACACTTCGGCCATGCCCGTGGGCTTGCGGTCGCGGGTGCCGGCGAAGATCACGTCTTCCATGCGCGAACCGCGCAGGGTCTTGGCCGACTGCTCGCCCAGCACCCACGAGATGGCGTCGGAGATATTCGACTTGCCGCAGCCGTTGGGACCGATGATGGCGGCCACGCCGTCCCCGTGGAACTTGAGTTCGGTGCGGTCGCAGAACGACTTGAACCCGAGAATCTGAAGCCTCTTCAGTTTGAGCAACGCATCAACTCCAGTGGCCAGTGGTCAGTGGCCGGTTGTAACCGGGTGCCCATGTCTCGCCGCTTTTGCGGCACGCGGGCTGTGCGCGTGCGCATGCGCGTCTGTTTACTAGACGGATTCCTCCCACCGGATTTGATGCATACGCCGTGCACAGTCGGTCGTTCTCGCCCCAGGCTGGATAGGGCGGGCACAAAGTTAAGCTACTGTAACGGTGAAATTGGGGCGGGGTCAAGCAATATAACACTATATATAGTGTGGGCCTAGGAGCGACCGCGTTGGGTTGCACAGACATTGCAGCAGATCGGCAAATTCAGGTGGAGAGGAGAAAGGAGGTGGGAGAACCGCGAGAGCAAAATAAGGCTAGCGCAAGCAGTCGCCCAGTGCAAATGAAATACAACGCGGACTATTCTGATTTGGGTAGCGCAGGGCTAGCGCTGCGATAGTCGCTCTGTTTAGAATCGCGGCGTTACCCCTCCAATGTGTCACTAAATCGCCCCAGCGCCTATTCATCAGCTTCGAATCGCTGTCGAAGCACAACGCAGTCCGGGGCCCCAGAAAATAGGAAAGCGCATGCGGCGCCTGAACCTCTTTGCGGGGTCGATGAGCGTAATTAATCGAGATGTTTCGGTGCGCCGTGAAAAGGTGTTGATCCACAGCGGGAGAGAAAGACCCGCCCGGGAACTGGATCGCTCCACCCGGTAGCAATCGGAGCGGCGGTGGAGGTGACAAAGCCGCCGAGGCCTCCGGTGTAGAGGGTCGCATAGGCGACTTGGCGAGTCTGCAGGCCGTAACGCGAGTAAACGCTGAGCAAGCCTCGAAAACGATAATGCAGGAGCCGACCCACTCGAAATTTGGGGAAGGCCGACGACGAGGGATGAGCACCGAGCGATTTCGTCTCTCGAACCTGCCGGGGTAGTGGCGACAGCATGCAGACATAGGGGATCAGACACAACACGGGAAGCCCCAACGGTGATCGCAGTCGCGATCAACTGGCAACTCGCGAGAGAAAGGCTGGGCCGTCTGGGGTGGCGGAGAGGCCCGTACGACCGATGAAGCCGGGTAATGCCGGTGGAGGAAAGGGGCCTTAGTTGAAAGGAAACGCAAGAAGCGACGAAGACGGAGGGATTGGCGTTGAACCTAACAACCCCAGAAAGTGTTCAGAAGTTGCAGACGGCGTTGCACGACAAAGCGAAGGAAGCGCCCAAGTTTCGTTTCTATGCGCTGTATGACAAGGTGTATCGCAAGGACGTTCTAGCTTTCGCCTACGAATGCTGCAAAGCCAATGGTGGAGCAGCAGGAGTCGACGGACAAACGTTCGAGGACATCGAGGCGTACGGCAAGGAGCGATGGTTGGACGAACTGGCGCAAGAGCTGAAGAGCCGAACCTATCAACCACTTCCTGTGCGGCGCGTCTATATACCGAAGCCGGATGGGAAACAGCGTCCGTTAGGAGTACCCGCTATCCGGGATCGGACAGCGGAAATGGCAGCAGTTTTGGTGCTCGAACCAATCTTCGAGACCGATCTACCGCCAGAGCAGTATGCCTACCGGAAAGACCGCAGCGCACTGGACGCAGTAAGACACGTCCATAAGCTGATCAACACTGGCCATGGAGAAATCGTAGACGCAGATCTCAGCTCGTACTTCGACACTCTGCCGCACGCCGAGCTTCTAAAGTCGGTAGCTCGCCGGGTGGTCGACAGGAACATGCTCCATCTGATCAAGATGTGGCTGGAAGCTCCGGTCGAAGAAACGGATGAGCGCGGAAACAAGCATCGAAGCACACAGAATCGGGATAATGGTCGGGGCACGCCGCAAGGGTCTCCGATCAGCCCGCTGCTGAGTAATCTGTACATGCGTCGGTTCGTGCTCGGCTGGAAGAAGTTGGGGCACGAGAAGCGTCTGAAAGCGTACATCGTTAATTATGCTGATGACCTTGTGATCTGCTGTCGTAACAAAGCCACGGATGCTCTTGTCACGATGCGGAACATGATGACGAAGCTGAAGTTGACGATGAACGAAACGAAGACGCGGGTCTGCAAGCTGCCGGAAGAGAAGTTTGACTTTCTGGGATATACGTTTGGTCGCTGCTACTCGCCGAGGACAGGGCGAGCCTACTTAGGCACGACTCCGTCCAAGAAACGGGTACAACGCATCTGTCGGGCGCTCAGCGAGGCGACCCGACGAAGCCAAACTCAGCAGACGGCCGAGCAGTTGGTAGAACAGCTCAACCGACAAATCATCGGATGGGCCAACTACTTCTGCTTGGGTCCTGTCAGCCAAGCTTACCGTGCAGTGGAAGCACACACTCGCCGACGGCTTCGCCAGTGGCTGCGCGCCAAACATCAACGGAAGGGAGCAGGTAGCAAGCGGTACTCCGACCAGTTCCTGCACGATACGTTTGGTCTGATTCGGCTTACTCACCGAACTGCCAGTTTTCCGTGGGCAACACCGTGAACCTTTCTCCGAGAGCTGGATGCACGAAATGTGCCTGTCCAGTTCGATGAGCGGGAAGAGGAAACAGAACCACGTCAAACCGGACTGAGGCGGCCAGGTGAAAACCTGACCCATCGCCACCGGGAGGCTAACGTCACTGCGCCTCTTCTCGACTCCACCCAACAACCGCATAGCTTCCGATTAATGCTGCTGACCGCCCAGGAGCGTGCCTCAAGGATGCAGATCCCACTCTTTGAGTTCCTTTGCTGCAGTGCCGAACTGGCCGAGCTGGTAGACGGCCGCGCCCGCAAGCGAAAAGGTGAACGGCTCAAACGGTTCGGCCAGCATTTGGTCGAGGTATTCCCGGTGGGCGACGCCGGTGGTGACGTGCGGATTAAAATGCTCGCCGGAAGCCTTCGGCACAAACGTCGAAACGTATCCGATCAAGAGCGGGTCGATGATCGGATCATCGGGAGTGGTGACGAACGCGGCTGAGTCACCGGTTTCCACAGTGAACGGCGCCACGGCGGCAATCAGGTCCGCCTGCAACTTGAGCAATTCCTCGGTCGGCATCGCGACAATGCCCGCCAAGCCAACGTCCTTGTTCGGGATGTAGTAATACTTGAAGGCTTCCAGCGTCATGGCGGTCACGTTGGCGCGGGCGAGAACCTGGCCGGCGGCAGTATAGACCTGGTCGAGATCCGCTGTGCGGACGAAACGCTGGATCATCGTGATGTGCGGACGGTGCGTCGCATCCAGGGCGAAACCCTTCGGGAAGACCGCGAGCAAGCGGGCGTTGTTGGCGGCAGAATGTTGGAGCATCGTGGTGTCTGGCTCCAGCAAGATGTCAATGGCCGTGACCGGGGACCGCCCGACCGGGAAGACCTGCTTCCAGTCGTCCTTCATGCTAACCACGGTCCAGCCCTCTTTCTGCGCTTGATCGTAAACCGCCTGCGTGAACGCACCCAGCTTGACGTCCGGCAATCCTTTCGCCGGACCGTAGGCGTATTCGCGCGCCGCATCATCATGCAGCACCAGCAGCTCGAAACGTGCGCCGCTGCCGCCCTGCGTGTATTCCAACATCTCTTTGTCGCCACGGGAATTTCCAAACGCAGCGATGGGGCGGCGTCCGATGTGCTGGTTGATGGCGACGGGTTTGCCCTCTTTGTCATCGTTGAAGTTCAGCTCCGGCAGACGCACAAGGACGGGTTTGCCGTCACGCATTTCGAACTTTGTCTTAATACTGCTGCCGATGACTTGTTCCGGCGGGATACCATAAACTTGCTCCGCCCACGGGCGCATGAACTCGATCCCGCCGCCGGAGACGATGAAGGTCTTGAACCCGTTCGCGCGCAGGTAGGTGAGCAGTTCGAGCATCGGCTGATAGACCATTTCGGTGTAGAGCTTGCCGGTCTTCGGATGTTTCGCGGTGGCGATCCAGTGCTTGACGATCTGCTCGAATTCCACGGTGGTCATGCCCGCGTGGGTGGCCATGACGAGTTCGAGGAGCGCGTGATCGCCGCCAGCGAGCGCGGTTTCCAAATCGCCCTTGAGCAGCGAGGCGAACGGTTCCTTGGTCTCCCACTCGGGATGCTGCGGCGCAAGCGCCTTCACGCGGTCGAGCGCAAAGTAAAACTGAACGGGCAGCGGCTGCTCGCACCAGAGCGTGCCGTCATTGTCAAACGTGGCGATGCGTTCCGGCATCGACACAAAATCAGGCGAGCCGGGCTTCGTCACCTTCTCGACGAATTCGATAATGGATTTTTTCGGTGCGCCGTGAAAAGGCGCTGGTCCACAGCGGGAGACAAACCCGCCCGGGAACTGGATCGCTCCACCCGGTAACAATCGGAGCGGCGGTGGAGGTAACAAAGCCGTCGGAGCCTCCGGTGTAGAGGGTCGCTAGGCGACTTGGCGAGTCTGCAGGCCGTAACGTGAGTGAACGCTGAGCAGGCCCCGAAAACCATAATGCAGGAGCCGACCCATCCGAAATTTGGGGAAGGCCGAGGTCGAGGGATTAGTAATGAGCGATTAAGTCTCTCGGACCTGCCGGGGTAGTGGCGACAGCATGCAGACACAGGGGATCAGGCGCAACACGGGAAGCCCCAGCGGTGATCGCTGTTCGCGATCAACTGGCAACTCGCGAGAGCCAGGCCGGGCCGTTTGGGGTGGCGGAGAGGTCCGTACTACCGAAGAAGCCGGGTAACTCCGGCCGAGGGAAGGGACCTCAGTTAAAGACGGACGCAACAAGCAACGAAGGACATGGGGATTGACGATGAGTCTAGCAGCCCCAGGTTTGTGTTCAGAAGTTGCAGACGGCGCCACACGGAACATGGTGTGTCTTTTCCGAGAGCCGGATGCGGTAACTCCGCCTGTCCGGTTCGATAAGCGGGGGTGTGGAAACGAGGCATGGGGAAGCTATTGAGGCACCGGCAAACGAAAGGACCGGTCTCGGCTAGGCTTCACCTAAACTGTCGCGCCACCCCTCGACTTCACCCGAGCCGTCGTTCCAGGAGGAGAGTGGTTCGGCGGCGAAGGCAACACTTGTGAGCAGAAACAGAGCGACCAGCTTCATCCGTGAGCTTTTCATCAATTACCCCTTGACGCGGATTAATGGCGGGGCGCTTCGCGAGAAGTGCCCCGCCGCGTCCCGGTGGCTACTTCGACCCTCCGCTCTCCTTCAGCTTCTGCATTACTTCATCCATGTTGAAGCTGGCCGCCTTCTGTCGCTGCGGGTAGTCCTTGAAGGTCATCAGGAATTGGCCCACATATGCCTGCGCAGGAACTAACAAGAAGGCGTGATCAATCAGCCAGTCGTAGTATGTGTTTGATGTGATATCCGCCCGCTCATACGGGTCCGTGCGGAGGTTGAAGATCTTGGGCACCCGCAGGCTGGTGAACGGGTTCGACCAGATAAGCAACGTTCCGGGGGCCCGCTGCTCCAGGAACACAAGCTTCCAGTTGTCGTAACGCAGAGCGGTCAGTTGCTGGTCGTCGTTGATGTAGATAAACGACTCCCGTGGACTCTTTGCCACTTGCCCGGTCAGGTAGGGGACGAGGTTGTCGCCGTCCAGATGGACTTTGTAGGTCATGTCACCGACCTTGTAGCCCTTGAGCAGTTCCTCCTTCACTTGCGTGTCACCCGCTATAGCGAGAAGGGTGGGCAGCCAGTCGAGGTGAGCAACCAACTCGTTGGACACAGTGCCCGGCTTGATGTGGCCCGGCCAACGCACCATGGCTGGCACTCGATAGGCGCCTTCCCAGTTCGAGTTCTTCTCGCTGCGAAACGGCGTCATCGCTCCATCCGGCCAGCTGTTCATGTGCGGACCGTTGTCGGTCGAGTACATGACGAACGTGTTGTCCGCGATGCCCAGGTCATCCAGCACCTTGAGGACCGTGCCGACATTCTTGTCGTGGTCGATCATGGTGTCGTGGTAGGGGCTTTGCCAACGTCCCGCCTGACCAATGCTCTCCGGCTTGGTGTGGGTGCGGAAGTGCATGTGGGTGAAGTTCACCCAGACAAAGGCCGGCTTGCCGGCCTTGTTTTGCCGCTGGATGAAATCCACAGCTCGGTTGGCGATGTCGTCGTCGATCCCTACCATCCGCGCCCTGGTCAACGGCCCGGTGTCCTTGCAGACCTGCTTGCCGACCTTGCCAAAGCGCGGATCCACAGTCGGATCGTCCTTGTCCGAGGCCTTACAGTCCATCACGCCGCGCGGTCCGAACTTGGCGCGGAATGCCGGGTCCTTCGGGTAGTCCGGAAGTTCCGGCTCTTCCTCGGCGTTCAGGTGGTACAGGTTGCCGTAGAACTCGTCGAAGCCGTGGACCGTGGGCAGGTATTCGTTACGATCGCCCAGATGGTTCTTGCCGAATTGGCCGGTCGCATAGCCTTGCGCTTTCAACAGCTCCGCGATAGTCGGGTCTTCCTTTTGCAACCCTAGAGTAGCGCCCGGCAGGCCGACCTTGGTCAAGCCAGTGCGTAAGCCCGATTGGCCGGTGATGAACGACGCCCGTCCGGCAGTGCAGCTCTGCTCGGCATAGTAGTCGGTGAAGATCATGCCTTCTTTGGCAATGCGGTCGATGTTGGGCGTGTGAAAGCCCATCAGTCCCATCGAATAGGCGCTGATATCGGATTGGCCGATGTCATCGCCCCAGATGACGACGATGTTCGGTTTGGCGGGTTGCACTGGTTTAGGTTGTTGCGCGATTAGCGGACTCGCGGCAGCCAACAACCCCAGCGACGCCAGCCACGGCATTCGTTTCTTATTCATTACTGTCTCCTCTAACTGCATTACCTTGATGAAATTGCTGACTTCTTAGGCCGGACGTAGCGGCTTTCATCGTGTCATACTGCACACTGTGACTCCGCGGTACGTTGGAAGCGAGATCGGGGATCGAACTGGCTCACTCAGAATACGAGGCCGCCATGACCTTCAGCATGGAACTCACCCGGCTCATGTCCCTTAAAAGACGTGAGCGTGAAGAGTGATTACTCTATGAGCGTCGTGCCGCCCCCACGACTGGCAAATCTGACAGGCCTCGAAGGCCCTCTGACGTCTGGGCGGCTTTTCTTTTGCATCACGCGGAAGGTGGGAGCGCCATAACTGTCGAAACCAGGCCTTAGCACAAGTTTGCGCCGTCTGTTCGCCCTCCCCGATGGGGCTTTTGATCGACCTGTGGGTAGGTCTGATCTGACCTACGCGAGCTTCATCGCCTCCGGATCCCACTTCACCACGGCCCCGCGCTCAATACTCAGATTGCAGAGCAAAGCCGCTCCTGCGGCGCGATATCCGAACACCGCGTCTTCGACGACGGGCTGGCGTGAGCGAACCGCGCTGAAGAAATTGTTGAAGTGATCGTAGCTGTCGCGGTATCCCTCAGGCGCGACATATTTTTCGACAGCGATCGCGGGCGGTCCCGCCGGATGCGACGATGGATACTTCTCCTTATAAGCGTCGCGAATTCGTTTCTGCATGGCATCGGTGTAGGTCCCGATCATCAGGCCGGGCTCCTTCTCGCGCGGCGTGCGGCTCACGCTGACCGAGTTGAACGCAATCTCCAGCGTCCCTTCCGAACCGGTGAAGACCAGGCCCTCGCTCTCCTCGCCTCCATCAACAAAGTTCACGCGCAGGCTAAGGTTGAATCCTTGCGGATAGTCAAACAGGCCCAGTAACACGTCATTGGCATCGCGGCCGTCTTTCCAGAAGCGCAGGCCGCCGGTAGCCATGGCGCGCGTCGGCCCATTGCTGCCGGTGATGAAATGCGTTCCGCTGAACAGGTGAACGAAGAGATCGCCCGCGACTCCGGTGCCGTAGGCCTTCCATTTCCGCCACTGGAAGAAATGCTCGGAGTTGAAGGGAATTCTTGGAGCAGTTCCCAGGAAGCGGTCCCAATCGCAGGTTTCGGGCGAGGCGTCGAGAGGAACCGTGTAGTTCCAGGCGCCCATCGATGAGTTGCGGTCCCAGTGCGCGCTCACCATGTTGAGCTGCCCGATAGCGCCGGAAGCGAGCAGCTCTTTGGTCTTGGCATAAATAATAGAGCTGACTCTCTGGCTTCCGATCTGCAGGATGCGGTTGGTCGAGTGAGCCGTCTCAATCATCTCGGGCCCTTCGGATGGGCATGAATCATCGGCTTCTCACAATAAACGTCCTTGCCGGCTTTCATGGCATCGACGGCAATCTGCTTGTGCCAATGATCGGGTGTGCCGATGATCACAGCGTCGACATCTTTGCGCGCCAGGATTTCCTTGTAGTCGCGCGTGGTGAAAATATCGTTGCCCCAGAGTTCCTTGCTGTGCTCGAGGCGGCCGTTGTAACAGTCGGCCACGGCAACGAGCTTCACCCCGGGGACTTGCACCGCGGTCCTGGTGTCTCCTTGCCCTTGAATGCCTGCTCCGATCAGGGCCAGTTGGATGTGATCGTTGGCGGCGACCGGCGCGGCGGTCTCCAGCGGCAGCACCTTCAGCGCGTGCGTCTTGACTCCGAGAGCGGTAGCTGCGGTTGCCGTGCCTGCGACTTTCAGGAAGTTTCTTCGATTCAGCATAAGGACTGTCTCCGGAGGAAATGTGACGTGCGCCTCAAACAATATGCTTCTTTACGGAATTTGTCTTGGACGGAATCGCATGGAACAAAATCTTCAACACAGAGGACACGAAGGAACACGGAGGAACCCAGAGATTCCCTTCGTGTTCCTTCGTGGTAAACGCTTTTTCTGGCTCCCGCGACAGGAAGCCACGAAAGTTCCATAATATCCGGATGACGGTTCGCCGACTGAAGACTTATACCGGCGCGCAAGGCTATGTCTACCAGTATTACTTCGTAGGCAAGCGCGCGGCCCTGCCCGATGATCCCGAAGCTCCCGCCACGGAGTTCGTCTTCGATGTCACCTCCGACCGCAAGTTGACGTATTCCGTCAGCATCTTTTCTACCCGAGGGCCCACTGGCGGAGTGGAGCAAGACGCATGGCCGCGCCTTGAATGATGCCGAACAATACGCCGCCGCCAAGCTGCGCCTGTTCCGTGCTTTCGATGAACTGGAAGACGTCAAGGCAAACGGCCGGAGGCTGAGCATCGATAGCGCTCTGCTGGAAGAAGCGTTGTCGAGCCTTGGTGTTGACTGAAGGGTTTCCTTGCCGGTCCTGCAAGGTTCGCAGGTTTCCGGAACGAAGATCAACGTGTCCCGGAGGGACAACTGACAATAGCCCGGCGTTTCAACGCCGGGTAGCGACGAATAGGAGAACCGCGTCCCGGAGGGACGCCTGAAACCTCACACCACGATTTCAATCGTACCTCCGGCGCATTGATTCTGCCGACACGCGCCTCCGGCTTTGGTATAACTTCTGGCGGAGCCTCCCGTGAAATATCTCATACCAAAATTCGTCGCCGCATTTTTCGTTCTACTGGTTATCTCCTGCCTTGCCTCGGCGCAAACTCCCCGCTGGTCCGAGCAAAAAGCCAACGACTGGTACGCCCATCAGCCGTGGCTCGTCGGCAGCAACTACACTCCGAAGTCCGCGATCAACGAACTCGAGATGTGGCAGCAGGACACCTTCGATCCGGCCCAGATCGACAAAGAACTCGGCTGGGCCGAATCGCTCGGCATGAACACCATGCGCGTCTTCCTCCACGACCTGCTGTGGCAGCAGGACGCAGCCGGTTTCCAGAAGCGCCTTGACCAGTTCCTGGCCATCGCTTCACGCCACCACATTCGGCCCCTGCTCGTGCTGTTTGATTCCTGCTGGGATCCCGCTCCCCAACTCGGTCCCCAGCACGCTCCGATCTCAGGCGTACACAACTCCGGATGGGTGCAGAGCCCCGGCGCCAAGGCCCTCGCCAATCCCGCGCAGGTCCCTCGTCTCAAAGCCTATGTGCAGGGCGTTGTCGGAGCCTTTGCCAAAGATGACCGGATTCTCGGCTGGGATGTCTGGAACGAGCCCGGCTCCTACGGCGGTGGCGACTATGCTGGAACGGAATTGGAGCGTTCGGTAAAGATGGCTCGCGTCACCGCACTGCTGCCGCAGGCCTTCGCGTGGGCCCGCGAAGCGAATCCCTTGCAGCCGCTCACCAGCGGTGTCTGGGATATCGACGTCTCGAAGGACGAGAACGCCCAGGACGAAATCGAGCGCATCCAGCTGCGCGAGTCCGACATTATCACCTTCCACAACTACAGCTGGCCCGAGTCATTCAGGGACGAGATCGCCTGGCTGAAACGATTCCATCGGCCGCTCATCTGCACGGAGTTCATGGCCCGCCCAGCCGGGAGCACGTTCGACGCAATCCTGCCGATCGCGAAGGAAGAAAAGGTCGGCGCCATTAACTGGGGATTCGTGGCCGGGAAGACGCAGACCTACTATCCCTGGGAGTCATGGCAGCATCCCTACGTGCTGCACGAACCTCCCGTGTGGTTCCACGAGGTCCTACGCTCCGACGGCACTCCGTACCGCAAAGCCGAAGCGGACCTGATCCGAAAACTGACTGGGAAGAACTGAAGAATCGAGAGTCTTTCCAATTATGTGGGGACCGCCTTCGGCTGTCCCGCGAAGCCGAATCCGAGCGGCAAGACAGTCCATTGCGGAAGAGCCGCCGCTGGAGCGTTGTTGTAGAAAGTCGGTGTGTACAAATGGCACTTCCGCAATCTTCCCTCGCTTGCCCTAGGATTTACAATTCCACTTCTATGAAAAACCTCCTCCTGTTAGCCCTACTTCTAGTGTCTGCGGCCTGCAGCAACAAATCGAACACCGCTCAGACGTCGTCGTCCCCGAGCGCAACTCCTTCTAAGCCGCCCGACGCCGTGCAGCTCAAATTGCAGGAGTACGCTGGAAACTCCGCTACGAATTGCGGACGCCTCGACATCCACGCCCCGGAAGCACAATCGAAGGGAGCCGCAGATTGCGCACTCGAGGCCGGCAAGGCAAAACGCCCGTTCTTTATCGCCTACGACATGCCAGGGATGGCAGTCGGTGTCGCCGGCACCGCTGACGGCAAGCTTTTCACCGCGCGCTCGGAAGGGGGAGGGGTCAGCAGCGGCGCCTGCCCCTCGGAACTGCGCCTGGCCTCCAGCGGACGCGTGACTTGCTTCGCCCCCGGCGATATGGGCTCGATGGGCGCCGGTCACACTGCGATCCCGCAGGGCATGCCCAATCCTCATGCGCTTCCGAAGCCGAAGTAGCGGGATCCCAAGCAGGTCGTGGATAGTGCTTCGAGGCACTAACCACGAAGGGCCCTTTCTATCCTTTTATCCTTTGCGAAGGCTCTTTGGACCGCCAGTCTGTGATCCTAATCACACACCTAAGTGACCATCTGTGTTGGCCTTAGCCCCATCCTTGCGGACAATCGAAGATGTAGTACTTGCGAGGTGCTGAACCCCGCAGGATTTGGGGTAAACTCAAGAAACTCCGATTTTTCTTGAGCTTCCAGGGTTTCACCGGCACGGGGTTGGCTGAGAACTGGGAGCTGAGAACTGAGAACTGCATGTCACTGCTTTGGCTGCGTTTTGCGCTGGGGTGCTATTTCGTGGGATTGGTCTACGCCTTTGTGGCGTTGACCCGGCCCAGTGATCTCTTCAGCCGCATCGCCCTCCACGCCGCCACCATGGGCATGGTTTTCCATTTCGTTTCCTTGACCGAACTCTTCCTCTCCGGGCAAATCGTATGGGCCTCGGTTCATAACAGCGAATCGCTTCTGGCCTTCCTGTCGATGGTTTTCTTCATGATCATCTACGCGATCTATCAAACCACATCGCCCGGAGTCGTCGTATTTCCGGTGGTGTTCTTCCTGACCTTCGTCGCGGCGCTCGACGAACAGCCGGTCCTGCTCACGCAATTCGTCTCGCACAAGGGATGGCTCATCGCTCACATCATGCTGATCTTCACCGGCTACGCCGCGCTGCTGGTGAGCTTCGGCGCGAGCCTGCTCTATCTGCTGCAGGAGCGTCGCCTGAAAGCCAAGAAGCCGACGAGCCTGATCGCCTTCCTGCCCGCGCTGGAGGTCATCGATCAGATCGGTTATCGCTCGCTGCTGCTGGGCTTCCCGTTCATGACGCTGGGCCTGATTACCGGCTCAGTCGTGGCCATCACCGCGCCGACGATCGGGCGCGTAGACTTTCTCGATCCCAAGATTCTTCTTTCGGTACTGATGTGGGCCGTCTACATGGTGATGGTCTTCACCCGCTGGAACTCGGGATGGCGCGGCCGCCGCGCCGCCTTTCTAGCAACCTTCGCCTTCGTGGCCGCGCTGGCCGCCTGGGCGGCGAACTATTTCTCGGCGATGCACAGGTTCGGGACCTCATGAGATACCAGCTCATCGGCTTGAATCATAAGAGCGCGCCGCTCGAAGTCCGCGAGCGGCTGGCGATCCCTGAATCGCGCCTGCCCGATACCTGCCGCGAGCTGACCTCCTATCCCGGAATCGAAGAAGGCATGGTGATCTCGACCTGCAATCGCGTCGAGATCGTCACCCACACGGTGAACGGCCATGCCGACCTTCGCGGATTCCTGCACGACCACTTCCACCTCGACGCTGACAACCTGGATCCGCATCTCTACGAATTCCGCGAGAAAGATGCGGTGCGACATATCTTCCGCGTAGCTTCGAGCCTTGATTCGATGGTGGTTGGCGAAGCGCAGATTCTCGGCCAGGTGAAGGAAGCCTATGCCACAGCCCGTGCTGTGGGCGCCGTTCGCGGACAACTCGACCAGCTCTTCAGCCGCGCCTTCGCCGTCGCCAAGCGCGTGCGCAGCGAGACCGCAGTCGGATCGTCTTCGGTGTCGATCGCTTCGGTCGCCGTTGAATTGGCCAAAAAGATCTTCGGGTCCCTGCACGGAAAAAACGTTTTCATCGTCGGCGCCGGCAAGATGAGCGAACTCGCCGCCCGCCACCTGATGGCCCACGGGTGCGCCTCGATCTTCGTCGCCAACCGCACATATGATCGCGCCATCGGCCTCGCGCAGAAGTTCAACGGACAAGCCATCAAGTTCGAAGATCTCTACGCCACCTGCGACCGCGCCGACATCGTGATTACTTCGACCGGCGCGCCCCACGCCATCTTCCGCCGCGAACATGGCGAACAATTCCTCGCCCGCCGCAAGAACCGTCCGATGTTCTTCATCGACATCGCCGTCCCTCGCGACGTCTCGCCCGAGATGGCCAAGCTCGACGGCATCTTCGCCTACGACATCGACGACCTGCAGCAGGCGGTGTCGAGCCACGTCGCCGACCGCCGCAAAGAAGCCGAGCGCGCCGAAGCCATCATCACCAGCGAAGTCGAGAAATTCGAAGCACGCGTCAGCACGCTCGACGTTGTCCCGACGATCGTGTGCTACAAGATCATCTGGAGACGATCCGCCAGGCCGAGATTGACCGAGTCCGCGGACGCATGGGCCAACTGACGCCAGAACAGGAGATCGCGATCGAAGCTTTAACCCGGGGAATCATCAACAAAGTGATGCACACCCCGATCACCACGCTGAAGACGGCAGCCAAAGAATCGGAAGCGACGACCGTGGTCGACGTAGTGCGGCGTTTGTTCAATCTGCAAGTGAAGCCAAAGGAGCCCCCGCCGGAAGCAGCAGCCAAGAAAGACGAAGTGGGGTTGCGGCAATGAACCCGGAATGCTATGACAAAAATCCTTGTGCTCATTCCGCTCACCTTGTTCGGGTTGGCGGGCTGGTTTAATTACCGTTACCCGGTACAGATTCTGGACTTTGTCTTTGGAAAAGATCCCGGGCAGTGGCGCCCGATACGATTCCTCAGGATTTTCGGGATCGTAGTGATGTGTAGTGCGGCTCTTTCAGCCTCAATGTTTGTGATATTCAGCGTGTTGGGAGCCTTGGGATAACAAAGGGACTGGAATCCTAGCCACTCCCCCGCCGCGAAGCGACGGCAGAATTCAGCCCACGGCGTAAGCGTGGGTAGAGCACGCAAAATTCCAAACCCCGGAGGGGCGAAAGAAACCCCCGCGGGGCAAAATCGACAATGACTTCATCGAACGGCAATCCCATTAAACCCCGCATCGGCTCCCGCGGCTCGCAACTTGCCCTCTGGCAAGCCAACCACATCTCCGCCCTCCTGCGCGCCCGCGGACACGAGGTCGAAATCGAAATCATCCACACCACCGGCGACAAAATCACTGACGTCGCCCTCGCCAAGGTTGGCACCAAGGGCATGTTCACCAAGGAAATCGAAGAAGCTCTCGCCGCCGGACGCGTCGATCTCGCCGTCCACTCGCTGAAAGATCTCCCCACCGAACTTCCCAAAGGATTCGAAATCGCCGCCATCACCGAGCGCCAAGACCCGCGCGATGCCTTCTGCTCGCGCCACTACTCGAAAGTTGAAGACCTGCCGCAGGGCGCCCGCGTCGGCACCTCCAGCCTGCGCCGTCAGGCGCAACTCAAGGCCATCCGTCCCGATCTCGACATTCATCCCCTGCGCGGCAACGTCGATACCCGCCTGCGCAAACTCGAGCAGGGAGAATACGACGCCATCATTCTCGCCTCGGCCGGCCTGAAGCGCCTCGGCAAAACGGAACTGGTCAAACAGATCATCCCCGCCGAAATTATGTGCCCCGCCGCCGGACAGGGAGCGCTCGGCATCGAGATACGAGAAGGCGACGCGAAAACGCGCCAACTCGTAAGCTTCCTCAACGATCCCAACGCCCGCGCCGCAACGACCTGCGAACGCGCCCTGCTCAACAGCCTCGGCGGAGGCTGCCAGGTCCCCATCGGCGCCTTTGCCGAGATGACGAATGGCAAACTGCATCTGGAATCGATCGTCGCCGATCCCGACGGCTCCAAGGTCCTCCGCGACTCCCGCGACGGGGACGACCCCGAAAAGCTTGGCAATGAAGCCGGCGCGTCGCTGTTGACTCGCGGCGGCGACGCCATCCTCGAGGCCGTCTACAGGCGCGGGCTGGCGGTTCCTCCACAGCCTTGATCTCATCTAAAACTCCGAAAGGCATGAACCACCAAGGCCACGAAGGTTCACCAAGGGCATGACTCGCAACGTCCTGCTAACGCTGCTGGGCGGATCGAGTGCGCACGCCCTCCGTCGCTGGATCAACCTATGGCCGCCCTTTCTCGGTGCAGGCATCCGCGTCAAGCGCGTCGCGTCAGACATGAAAGCCGTCGACGTCGAAATGAAGCTCCGCTGGTGGAACGCCAACTACGTCGGCACCCACTTCGGCGGATCGCTCTTTGCCATGACGGACGCTTTCTATATGCTCATGCTGATGGCAAATCTCGGCCCCGACTACATCGTCTGGGACAAGGCCGCCAGCATCCGTTACCGCAGGCCAGGCAAGGGCACGGTCCGCGCCGAATTCCGCCTCACCGACGCCCAACTCGACGACATTCGTGAGAAGCTGAAGACCTTGCCGAAATACGAGCCCACATTCAAAGTAGAAGTGAAAGACGAGCAGGGAACCGTGATCGCCGAAGTAGAGAAGTTGGTGTACATTCGCAAGAAAGAAGCCGAGTACAAAGACAGAGCCGTTCTCTGTGAACCTCTGTGGCCTCTGTGGTGATCGCCTTTGAAGGCATAAAGAAGAGGAAGAATCGTGTACATCCCCGAACACTTCCGCAACGAAGATCGCGCGACAGCGGTGGCATTCATGCGCGCAAATCCGTTCGCGATCCTCGTCTCGAATTCCGACGACGGCCCCTTCGCCACGCACATCCCGGTCGTCATTCGCGAATCGGGAGATCAACTCACCATCCGCGGCCACGTCGCCAAGGCCAACCCTCATTGGCGATATCTGCAAAACAATCCGGCATGCCTGATGATCTTTCACGGTCCCCACGCCTACATCTCGCCCTCGAACTACGACACCCGCGAAGCCGTCCCCACGTGGAACTACGGCGCAGTGCACATCTACGGCAATGCGACAACTATGCCGAACCAGAGCACCTGCTGAACATGCTGGACGATCTCATTCCCACCTTCGATGCCGCCTACGAACAGCAATGGTCCAGCCTCAGCGAGGCTTACCGCCAGCGGATGCTCGGCCACATCGTCGGATTCGAAATCGCTGTCACCAAGCTCGAAGCCAAGTTCAAGCTAAGCCAGAACCGTACAAGAAACGAGCAACAGCACGTCATCGATTCCCTGAGACAAGCGCCGGATACGACAGTCTCCGGTACGGCCCGCCTGATGTGCGAACATGGACTAGGCCTAAAGAAAGAAGGATGAGCTCTAATGTGGCGCGGGCACTCGTACCCGCGAACGATAACCATGAGCAAGAAACGCGGTAAATCGACGAACCGGCCACTCCATGGCATCCGCGTCCTTGTCGGCCGTGCCCGCCATCAAGCCGGAGCCCTCTCCGCTGAACTCCGCAAACGCGGCGCCGAGGTTCTAGAGATCCCCTTCATCGAAATCCGCAAGCCGCGTTCCTTCCGCCCGCTCGATTCCGCATTGAT
>CAVUOS010000045.1:0-261897 GCA_963743105.1 Terriglobia bacterium | reverse complement strand
ATATCTGCCCCGACGTCGGCTCCGCCAAAACCCATGGCGCCACACGAGCCGACGCCCCCGCCTGCGCCGCGATAAAGGCCGAGACTGAAATCACAAACCCTGCCACAAGCAGACACCACCCACCTCTCCCAACCATGGGGAGACCTCAACCCTATAAAATCTGCTCGGAGGGACCGGGAAAACCCGTCAGCATAGTCCGTTCGCCAATTCAAAGTCTGTGACAGATGTCACAATGCCCTGTGGATTTCTCCCTCGAACCTTGATCCGCAGGATGCCGCGCTGCCATCCTGAAAAGGTTTGTCATCCCGAGGGCTTGCGTTTTTCGCAAGCCAAAGAGCCTGCCCTGAGCGAAGTCGAAGGGCCCCATGCACCTCTGAAGCCATCCCGGACGCAGTCGAGTAATCCCGAAACTCTGTCATCCCGAGCGAAGTGAGGCGATAGCCGAACGCAGTCGAGGGACCCCTGCCCTCTCACAACGCCTATGGCGGTACGACCCTACTGGATGCGCCGCACCCGGACACTGTATCCAGAGATCGTTCGCATCGAGAGCAGCCCGCGGGTGGCCCTGGTCGGCGTAAGCTAGGCCCTAGGTGTTGATTGGGTGCTCTCGCATCCCGGAGAGACGGGATGTTCGCATTGAAGAATCATGGTCGAGGTCTAGGCCGGATCGATGGTTGGTGGAACGATCTTCCACCGTGGGTGATTCAGCCTGAGATTTTCAGAGTCTTGATCCTTAACCTCTCTGGCAAACCAGGCGGTGCTGACGCACCGCCCAGAACAACTATGCCCTTGACAGTGCCTTCGCTCTTATCGAGGGCCACCCGTCCACCCGTCGGGTTCCTGGCACCGAGTAATCCACTTTTTCTCGCAGATAGTATGGTTGCCAGTCGAATTCTGTTCTTTGTCTACTGTACGACCAGCGTTACCTTGCTGGTCTGGCTTACGCTTCCGGAGGTCCCCGTCACTGTGATCGTGTAGCTCCCGCTAGGCGTTCCACCCGTCGCTCCGTTCTTGCTACTGCCACCCCCGCAACTTAGGACCGAAACAATGAGGAAGGCTAAGGTAGCTGTGGCCGCGAGACGCCGCGGCCTCTTCCAGAGGATCACCACCAGTCCCACGAGTCCCACAAGAGCTGGGCCGAAAGTCCCCTGTTGCCAGGAAGCAGTCGCATGGCTGATCGTAGTGATCGTCGCCGTGGCGGTGGACGATCCGCTGACCGGAAGGGCTATCGAAAGCGGTTGTATCACGCACGTTGGCAGCGCAGGAGACACTGAGCAAGTCAGGTCTACGCTAGCTGTTGAACCGTTCTCCGGTGTCAGTGATACCTGGAAGATGGCATTCTGCCCGGCGATAGTGGTTTTTGTGTTCGGTGTCGTGGCGATCGTGAACGCCGGCGGGGGCGAGTTGACGACTTCGGTTAACGGGCTAGAAATGCTTGTTGCGAACAGCGAGTCTCCGTTGTAAAAAGCAGTCACAACATGGCTCCCTATGCTCAAGGAGGAAATCGTGAGCGTAGCCGTACCCGAACTGTCCAGGGTTGCCGTGTTCAGAGTGCTGGAGCCATCTTTGAAGGTCACATTCCCTGTAGGGATTCCAGACGAAGATGTTACTGCCGCCGTGAAAACTACAGACTGGTTGTTGGTTGACGGGTTCGTCGATGAAACGAGACTCGTAGTTGTGGAAGCGGGCGATCCCGTTAAAGTATTCGGAGTGTAGTAGGTCCACGCCAGGATGTCTTGAATGCCGGTTAATGATCCCGTGCCGCCCGTGAATCCCACAAACGCCGTTTGGCGACCCACAGTACCGGGAATGTCGATGGTCCAATTCTGTGTGAAACTGACCCAGGGTGTCGACGTATTCACAATGGTCATCGTAAGAACAGCACCGTCGTAGTCGATGTGTACGCTGAAGATGTCGCCACTGTGCAGATCAATACCCGACGGCGTCAGATCTTTTGCCGGGTTGGTCGGTATGGTGCCGTCGGTGTAGAGTCCCACGGAATTCATTCCCTCGCCCGAGTTATTGAAAAGATCAAACTTTACTGCGATGCTGTTACCGATTCCAGTTACCGAATCCGGGCCGTAGCCTAGCGATGCCCCGGAGTCTCCGAGCGCGGTAAGGCCAGTGTTCTGAATGCAGAAGGTCATGCCGTCCGCTTGTGCGTAGAGCTGCTGGATGGTGAAATCCGTAGTGAAGTTTTGCACATTGACCGGAGTGCCGAAGAACGCCGATCCTTTCAGGTTTGCCAGCTCGCTGGTCAGCCGCAACCGGCTTCCATTCAGAGACGCGCTGCCGTTCAAGGTGAGACCGGATCCGCTAAAACCTGCACCGTAGTCGATGCCACCGCCCACGGCAATTTTGTAGTCTCCACTTGCCACCGTGCTGTTCCTAAAGCCGGCGAGCGTGCCTATGGCCTGGATCGTGGTCGTCGCGTTCACCGGCACACTGTCACAGATAGGGGAAGTTGCCGTTGGCGAACTGCCGTCAGTCGTGCAATGAACAATCGCGCCTGGAGTGGGGGCAGTAATTGTTACCGTGATCGGCCCGGCGTAAGTACCGGAGATCAGCGAGAAGACGGGCGCGGCAGCAGTCTGAGTTTGGTCGATGATCCCATAGGCGCTTACACCGGCTTGGCTGCCCACGTAGACCTTCCCGTTCACCACGGTGGGAGCAGTGAACTTGACGGCCCCTCCGATAGCGTCTCGGCCGTTGGGCGCCAAGCCGCTGTGATACAAGAGTTTTCCCAGGTCGGTTGCATCGTAAGCGTACAGCATTTGGCAGCAACTGGTCTCGAATGATCCGTTGTCCAATATCCAGAGGATTCCGTCAGAGTTGCCGTTCGAAGAGACTACTGGCGCCGCAGTGGAAAATCGAAATGTCTTAACACTGCGAGATATTGCGGCCGTTGAGAGTAAGCCGTCCCCGCCTGCATTGAACGAATATTCCTTAACCGTATCCGTCACGACTTCTTTTCCGCCACCCCAATAAACACTTCCGTTCCAGTACGAGGGTGACCCCAACACACCTTTGCTGGCGCCCACGATCTCCTGCACGATCTGCGGATCCCGGTTGCACCCGTCGCAGTACTGTCCCATATTGTCTCGATCCACCAGATAGATAACGCCGCCTTTGCCTTGCAGAACGAGAAGGTGTGGGTGCGTGGAACTTGAGGGCAGATCCGGCAGGAGTAACACCCCTCCAGCACCCAGATCCGAGTCTCCCGTATCCATCGGCATCTGGTTGTGGGGCGTGAACCAGTCGGCGACGTTAAAGGTGCCAGTATTGGGTGGGGACAATTTCAAAATGCTGTCTCCGTAGTCTCCATTGGAGTTGCCGTCATAGGTACCGTTGCCGGTTGCCAAGAAGAGATTCCCGTTGGCGTCAGCGGCGATGCCGTCTCCGGACTGCCAGACCCCGGCGTCCGAACCGTTCGGAGAGGTATTGAACACTGCTTCTTGGACGAGTGATCCTGCGGCATACGACATTACCCAGCCGTGAAACGGTGTGTTGTCACAGTGCGAGGCCCAGCCCATGATGATGTGCCCATGGTCGAGCAGCAATCCTGGCCGTTGCAGCTGTGTGAGCGCATTGAAACTGATCGTGCTGCCACCCTCACCGGTACCATTGACGGTAGCGGAAATTTGCACCGGTCCCCCAAACTTCTCTGTTCCGGTTGCGATGTCGAGAGCATGCAGTCGCTGGGTTGGTGTTCCGTTTTCGGTAGTTTTGGCCAGCACATAAATCGTTCCGCTCCCCGGATCAATGACCGGCGTGGACGTGATTCCAATTTCGCGCACCAGGTCCGTGCAGCCGACAGCGGCGCTTGATACCGTTGTGATACCGGCAGCAGGGTCGATGAAGCTTTGATGCCATAGCACTGCGCCATTGTCAGCATCCATGGCATACACGCTGTCATGTTCCGTGGCGACATACAGGACATTATGCGTGCCGCCTGCGATCGAAAGGTGGGAAAGATACAGAGGCTGGGCATACACGTAGCCGTCGACCGGTACCGTAAACAACTTTCCAAACTGATTGACGTTCACATTCGCAGGAGTAAGGACGGCCTCATTCGGATTCTGACCCGTGCGGGCATTATCGTTGTGGAAGGTGATGACGCTCACTTGGGCAAAAACGAGCGATGAACACAAACTGCATACGATGATTAGAGTCGCCGGGATCAAGCATGGTGATCGATGGTCCATTAAACTGAATAAGGCTCGGGCCTTCCGGTGCCATGCACTTTTCGAAGGGCATTTAGGGACACGCACGGCAGAATAAGACCCTTACCCGAGCAGGCGTGGCATCATACACCAACTTAGCCGGGATGGCAATTTGCAGGGTTTGAAGTGTCGCAGAAGTGTGTGGCAGGTGGCCCACTCAAGCCCGGGGCTTGACTGGGGCGGTTCCATGCCCGGACAGAGCCTTCCCGCCGTTCGCTCGCGCCTGCGTGCGGTCCATTCGGACTCGATTTCAACTCGTCCCTCAGCGCCCGTTGCGTGATGAAGAAAGTTGCTCCAGCGAGTGGTGCAGCTTGTTAGGATGCGGCAAAACGCGCGCTGGTAGGGATTCTTCGACTGCGTAAACCAAATCGCCTTCGCGATTCTGTTTACTCCGCTCAGGATTCGCTGGTGATGGATTCGGGCATTCGCGACATCTTGGAGTCGCCACGTGTTTTTGGATCGCCGTCTTTTTAGCACGCCGGCTGCAACGGTCGAGGGGGATTCTTCACTATCCGAAGCAAGGAGAATTACCTATGACCGCAATGAAGGCAAGCGATCAAACATCTGTCACACCAGCTACCGTTTCTTGTTGTCCACAGCTCGAACCCTGCGAGGTGTGCGACGTCCTCAACTTTCCATATCGACTTCCATTTCGTCCGTCGGTAAAGGTCGGCGACCAGCAGCAGATTGTGCCCGTCGAAGTCACACTGCACTCTCGACTGACGCGATGTTCCGGGCCCCTTTCGCTGGGCGATCTTATCTATTCGACGACGCTTTTGCCCGGCGAAAAAGTGCAGTTGTACTCGAGCGATCGGCACTCGCGTTTTAGTTTCGACAGCGAGACGAAGCTCTCCTACCACACGGAGACCACTTCGGAGGAGTCTTATTACGCGTCCGGCATGGCGTATGGAATGAGCAATCTCGATGTCTTCGACACGACGAACGCCAGCTCGTCGTTCAGTTCCTCGTCGGTCTGCGGTGGCGGAGGGGCGGGGATCGATCTGGGGTTCTTCAGTATCGGCGGGTCGGTCTCGGCCGGCTCTTATGATGCCAACTCAACGAGCAGGCTGGCCCGCTCCCTGAGCCAGCACTCGCAATCGTTGCAGCAGCACATGGAGGTGAGCACACGGGCGGCGGCGTCCACGTCGGTCGGCGAAGTCGCCACGCGAACGCACCAGCAGGGAGAATCGGAGGACCAGTTCGAATCGTCGTCCCTAACCTTTTCCAACCCCAATCGCTGTCATGCACTAACTTTTCTCTTCTATCGCATCAACAAGTGTCAGAAGGTCAAGTTTGAGCTGGTGGGCATCGACCGGCGGGTGGACGATCCACTGGCGCCGACGGGTGTGGATTTGAATCCTCCGAAGCCAGTAACGGGTGTCAGCGTGCTTTCGAGCAGGGTGCTGGCGACCAGTTCGAACCGTCTGGACGTGGCCACGCGGGCTCTGCAGAGCGTGGCTGTGGAACAGGCCGATGCGCCCGGCGCAAGGGTCGCTCTGGCGGCAAGGACGCTGACCAGTGTGGGTGGGCAAGCGCCCATTCCAGTGGCCGTGCGGCAAGCAGCGCTCAAACTGGTGGACGAAGACCTGGTGAACGAGAAGCTGATCGACAAGGTCGGCGGCGAAGTTACCAAGACGGCGCAGCAGGCGTTCGGCTGGGACAAGACGATGTCGATTCCCACACCCGGAGTGCTGGTGAAGGGCTGCCTGGATGATTGCGATGCTTGCGAGCCCCAATTGGAGAAACTCTACGAGCTCGAGATTGCGCGCAAGGATCTGGAGAACCAGTTGCTTGCGAAGCAGATCGCGCTTCTGGAAAAGTCGCAGGAGTACCGGTGCTGCCCAGCGGACGAGGAAGAAACAACCACGCCAAAATCGTAGATAAAAACGAACGATCGGGGGGGTGTGCGCAAAATCAATCCGAAATCTCGGACGCAAACACCTCCCAAATTAAAAACCCTCCCGCTGGGTTCCGGGAGGGCTTCCAATTGTTCGGCTAGTTATGCGCGAACTACGTTGGCCGCTTGAAAGCCCTTGGGGCCCTTGAGCAGGTCAAACTCCACGGTCTCGCCTTCGTTTAAAGTGCGATATCCGTTCTCCTGGATGGCGGAGAAGTGTACGAACACATCTTCACCGGTAGAGCGTTGGATGAATCCATATCCCTTCGCCCCGTTAAACCACTTCACTGTTCCTTTCTCTCTCACGGAAAAACTCCTTTCACTAATCACGAAGAATGATTCTCCGTTTCTCGGATCGCGCTTCGATCGACCGAAGCCCCCCTCAGAGAAGCCGGTAGAATTTTTCGGTTGCGTCTACGACGTGCAGAGGGAAATTACTTCCAAAAAGGAAAAGACTCCTCAGCCTCCGACAGCAGCGACCAACTGCTGCGGGCGACCTGGAGTCCGACAATTTGGCGCGTTTCCACCACACCTAACAAACGTCAACCAACCGCTTGGTCTCACCACCGGACCGTTCCCCGGTGTCGAGCACCAGATAATAAGCAGTATTGAAACGTTTCGCAAGAAAAATTAGGAAAACGATACAACCATGACCACTGGTCATTTCTGATAACTTTAACGCAGATTAAGAAATAGCTCGGTAACCGCCACCCTGAACTTCCGTTCGCCCCTTCCTGCGGGTTTCCTGTCTCGTTCTGATACGATTTGCTTTCCTCGTGCCCCCGCCTCCCAACCCGACGGTGCCCGCCCGCACGCCGGTCAAGGCTTCGCCACGGCGTCAGCCGAGTTCCCGCGACCTGGTGGTCTCGACCATCAAGTACCTTATGCGGACCGACGTCCACACCTTCGCTTTCTCGGTCGCGGCCAACTCCATCCTCTCGTTCTTCCCGTTCGTGATGCTGATGATGACTCTCATCCGCCACGTTTTTCATTCCCGCGTCATGTATGAGGTCGTCGTGCAGTTGCTTCGCGACTATCTGCCTGCTGGACAGGAGTTCGTAATCCGCAACCTCAACTCCATGGTCAATTCGCGGCAGCGGGTGCAACTTGCCTCACTGGTGATTCTCCTGATTACGTCGTCGGGAGTCTTTCTGCCGCTCGAGGTCGCGCTGAACCGCATCTGGCGCTTCGAGAACAACCGATCGTACCTCGGCAATCAGGTGGTGTCGTTCGGCTTGGCCTTCGCGTGCGGCGCTCTGGCGCTGCTCTCGATCGGGCTCACCGCCGGCCCGGTCGCGTTTATGGAATTCATTTTGCGCGGCTACGGTACGGGCTTCGTACGGGTCGTGGGCTTTCTGGTAATGAAGGTTTTCGCGATTGCGGCGAGCATCGCCATCTTCTTCCTGATTTATTGGGTGCTGCCCAACGGCAAAGTTCCCGCCCGCACCGTGCTGCCGGTGGCGATCATCATGGGACTGCTCTCGGAGGCGCTGAAATACGCCTACATCATCGCCCTTCCGTGGCTGAATTTTCAGGAAGTCTACGGACCCTTCGCCTTATCGGTGTCGATGATGTTCTGGGCGTTCCTGTCGGGCCTGCTGCTGCTGGCGGGAGCGCACTTGTCGGCGGAAGAGCATCTTCGCAACGCGCTGTGAGCTTTCGCCGATTCTGCAGTTGATCAGAAACACAAAGGCCGCCCGCGACTGCGGACGGCTCCTCCATGCCTGGCGAAACTGCAGAAGGGAATCGCGTGGCCTTCACTTCTGCGTCTTGATTTCTTACTTCTGCGCTCCGGGCTCCTTCTTCGGCTCGCCGATGGAGAGCAATTCCACTTCGAAGATCAATGTTTCTCCGGGCGCGATGTCGGCTCCAGCGCCGCGATCGCCGTAGGCGAGATCGGCGGGGATGAAGAGCTGATACTTCGAGCCGACGGGCATCAACTGCAGGGCTTCGGTCCAGCCCTTGATCACGCCGTTGACCGGGAAACTTGCGGGCTGGCCGCGCTTGTACGAGCTGTCGAATTCCTTGCCGTTGATCAGGGTACCGCGATAGTTGACGGTGACCGTGTCGGTCGCTGCCGGCTTGGGACCATTGCCCTCGGTCAGGACCTTGTATTGCAGGCCGTCCGGGAGAGCCTTGACGCCGTCCTTCGCCTTGTTCTCAGCGAGGAAGGCTTCGCCTTCTTTGCGGTTGCTGACTCCGGCTTCTTTGGCCTTGGCTTCCTGCGCAGTCGTGAATTCAGTGCGCAGTTGCTGGAGTGCGGCCTTCATCTCATCTTCCGTCATGGCCGTCTTTGTGCCGGCGAGAGCTTCGCGCATTCCGCGAGCGACGATGGCGGAATCGATCGACTTATCCAGGCCCTGCTTCTTAAAGCCGAGGCCGATGCTCATGCCGAGCGCATAGCTTTCCTTCTGCTTCTGCGTGGTCAGCGCGGCTGCGGTTGCGGGTTTCGCCGCCGTGCCTGGCGTCGTCTTCTTTGCGGCCGGAGCCTTAGTTGTCGACTGCGCGGGCTTGGATGGTGGAGTGGCAGGCGGCGTATTCTGCGCGGGAGCGTGTCCGGGCAGCATGACGACGGCGGCCAACAGTGGTAGAGCCAGAGCGGTAAGCGGTTTATGCATAGATGTCTATTGTCCCATTGCGGGTGCGGATGGGCAAACTTGTGTGCCGAAAAGAGCAATGAGCTATGAGCCAGCGCGGTCTCTGGGACGGGTGGCCCACTCAAGCCTGATTTTGGCTTGAGTGGGGCAGTTCGACACTTGGACAGAGTCTTCCCGCTTCCCGCTCGCGCTCGCGTGCGGTCCATTTGAAACAATCCATCAAGAAGGAACTGAAGAAGGAGATACCAGCAAGGGAGGCTGAGAAAAAATAGAGATAGCAAGGTTTCCTGGCAGTCGCACGCTCCCCCTTCGCTTCGCTCCGGGTCGCGGGGTGGACCCTTCGACTGCGCTCAGGGCAGGCTGAGGCGTCCGCCCCTACACGATCACTCAAACCGTAACGCTGCCATCGGATCTACCCGTGTTGCTTTTCTCGCTGGGAGCCAGACTGCTATTAGTGCTACGGCGCACAAGAAGATCGGCGTCAGAATGAAAGCCATCGGATCCCACTTCTTTACTCCAAACAGGAATCCCGTTAAAAATTTCGTCAGCCAGAATGCTCCGCCGATCCCGATGACGAGCCCAATCCCCGCCAGCAGCATTCCTTGCCGGATCACCATGTTGCGAATATTCGAAGCCTGTGCTCCCAGTGCCATTCTCACGCCCAGTTCCTGGGTCCGCTGCTGCACCGAGTAAGCCATTAATCCATAGATGCCGATCGCCGCCATCAGTAACGCTGAAGCGCCGAAGGCCGTGAGCAGCAGCATGTTGAAGCGCTCGCGCGACGTCGTCAGCACGACGATCTCATCCATACTGCGAATGTGCGCCACCGGCAGCCCGCCCGTCGCTTCGCGGATTGCGTTGGTCACTGCGGCCGTGAGCGTGTGCGGCTCCATTCGCGTGCGCACAATCCACCATAGTGGTGCGATGCGCGAGTTGAGCGCCGTGACTCTGTCGGGCATCTGCGCCACCGGGATATACATGGTCGGGCCCGGGTCCTGATTGAGTCCGCCATCCCGCGTATCTCCGACAACGCCGATCACCTGCCGCGGTGGTTCGACGAAGACCGGTCCCATTCCCGCTCCAATCTCTACGCGGTCGTTCAGCGGATCGCCCTTGGGCCAGAATTCTCGCGCCATTGCCTCGTTGATGATGACCACTCCTGGGGCTGATCCGTTGTCGTGTTCGGTGAAATTGCGCCCGCGGACAACAGGCACCTTGAATACGTCGAAGTAGCTCCACGACACCGGGAAGTATCCCGCTCCGCCGGTATTGGGATTGTTGCCGTTGGCCCGCCCCACAATGTTGAAAGGCAGTCCGAATCCGCCTTGCAGCGGCAGACAGCACGCCGCGGCAGTGGCGGTGACGCCTGGGACCGCATTGATCCGCTCGGTGCCGTCGTGAATCACCTGCTCGACGCCGGCGGTCTTCAGAAACCGGTCGCCGCTGATCGACATGGCCATGGTGAGCACGTTGTGCGTGTCAAAGCCGGGATCGACCGACTGCAGCTTCATAAACGTGCGAATCAGAAGCGTCGATCCGATGACAAGCACAAGAGCAAGAGCCATCTCGCTGATCACCAGGACAGAACGCACCTTGCCGCTGCGGAAACCGACTCCTGCACGGTTGCTGCTCTCGTTCAGTGCGGCCGCAAGATTCTTGCGGGAGGCGCTGATTGCGGGCACCAGGCCAAACAGAATTCCGGTCAGCAGTGAAACCCCGAGAGTGAACAGAAGAACATTCAAATCGACCTTGACTGCCGATCCATCTTCGCCGATACGCGGGATGCTCCCGGGATTAATCGCCAGCAACAACCGAACCCCAGCGAATCCAAGAAGGAGTCCAAGCATTCCGCCGGTGAACGATACCACCAGACTCTCCGTAAGCAACTGACGAATGATGTGCCAGCGCCCAGCGCCAAGTGCAGAGCGTGTGGCGAGCTCCCGCTTGCGCGCGGTGGCGCGAATCAGCAGCAGATTCGCTACGTTGGCACAGGCAATCAGCAGCACAAGTCCGACGGTCCCAAGCAGCACGTAAAGCGACGACCGCGTATCGCGGACCATCAACTCCTGCAACAAAATCACGCCGAAGCCACCGTTCGGCCCCAGAGTGCCGGGATACGTCGTCCGATATTGATCGGCGGCGAGTTTCAACTGCGCGTTGGCCATCGGCACAGTCACGCCCGGCTTCAACCGCGCCATCACGCCGAAGTAGTGCGCCTGGTCCGGCGAGCTGAGTTCGAACTGAAACGGCAGCCATAGATCCGCCGGATTGTCTGTAACAAATTCGCGCCCGATCACGCCCACAACCTGATACGGCTGTCCGTTGAGTTGAATGTTGTTGCCGACGATGCCCCGCTCTCCGCCAAACCGCCGCTTCCACAGACCGTAACTCAGAACGACTACATTTCCGCCGTGGGGGCTGTCTTCGGCTGCGGTAAAAGTCCGCCCCGCAATCACAGGCGCGCCCAGAATCGAAAAATAGTCGGCGCTAACATGCACGCCCTGGACCTGCTCTGGCTGATCGTTGCCGGTCAGGTTCAGTCCGGCGCCGCCGCTGTCGTAAGCCGCAACCTGCTGAAAGATTCCTGTTTGCTGCCGCCAGATATTGAACTTGGGGACGTTTGCGCCGCCAAAGGAACCTTGATTGGTGTTCATCAGATGCACAAGCGATTGCGGATCGGGATAAGTGAGCGGCTTGAGCAGAACCGTATTAATGACGGAGAAGACGGCGGTATTCGCGCCGATCCCGACGGCAATCACAAGAATCGCGACGACCGTGAATCCCGGAGCCTTCAGCAGCGATCGCACCGCAAAACGAATGTCGCGCCAGATATATTCAGCGGACACTAATGAAGAACCGGCCGACGCGCTCTGTCCCTTATCCAGGCTGTACTGATTCATGCCGTCTCCTTGTAATTCAGAGAAGTGTGCGCACTCAGGATGGACGCAACCGCGGCCGGAAAGTTAGTCCGACGGCAACTTGGAAGAGAATTGTCTCACACGAACAGGGCCGGAAGGCTTGTCGAAGCGTGGGGATTTTCTTCCCCGGTGGATCAGAAAGTCAAAAAGGAAATAGTGCAACCCTCGCCCAGATGTAGTAGAGTTGGTCGCACTCCTGGGGTTTCACCTTCCGAAATTACTGTCTATGGGGAGGCAGCCATGAAGTTCTCTTCGCGAATTACCACTCTTCAATTTTCTCTGACATGGATGCTGTTGACGGCTCTGGCTTGGAGCGTCACCGTCACCGTTTCGCCAAATCACGCAGCAGTCGTCGTGAGTACCCAGACGCAGCAGTTCACGAGCTCGGTCGCGAATGTCACATGGAGTGTGAGTGGCGTGGTGGGAGGGAACGCATCAGTTGGAACGATCACCGCCACTGGCCTCTATACGCCGCCCGCAGTTGCCGGTGTTCGCGTTGTAAAAGCAACCACTGTGGCTGCACCGCACGTTTCAGGCACGGCCACTGTCGCCGTTACCGATTTGGCAGGAGTCTTCACGTATCACAACGATAAGCCGCGCACCGGACTGAACTCGCGGGAATTCGCCTTGACGCCTGCGACGGTCACCCCGGCAAGTTTCGGCAAATTGTTCTCTTGTCGCGTAGATGGCGCAATCTACGCGCAGCCGCTCTGGGTGCGGGGCTTGAGCATTGCCGGTGGGACTCACAACGTGATCTTCGTGGCCACGCAACATGACAGCCTCTACGCATTCGATGCCGATACCTCGCCGTGCGTGACCTATTGGCATGTCCACCTGCTCGACGCGTTACATGGTGGAACCGCCGGAGAGAAGCCCGTAGTCTGGAATGACGTCGGCAACACGGGCTTCGGCTGCTTTGGCGACATCTACCCTGAGGTAGGCGTTACCGGAACACCTGTGATCGATCCGGCGACCAACACCCTCTATGTGGTCAGTGCGTCAGAAATCCCGGGCCCGGATTCCGGCAGGTGCGCCTTCCCTCCGTTCCCCTTCTTCCACCGACTGCACGCCTTGGATCTCCTCACCGGCAATGAAAGACCGAATGCCCCGGTGACGATTGCAGCATCCTCGCCGGGCGTAGGTGGTATGGTCACGTTCAGTTCGCAGTATCACCACAACCGGTCCGGTCTGGCCCTGTCGAACCAAACCGTATACGTGGCGTTTGCCGCCCACGAGGACCAGGGCCCTTACCACGGCTGGCTCCTTGGCTATAACACAGCGGATCTCACGCAACCCCCAAGCATCTTCAACACCACGCCCAACGGCGGCTCAGGCGGCATCTGGGCAGGTGGCGGCGCTCCCGCCATCGACAACGCCGGAGACGTTTACGTGACCACGGGCAATGGCCTCTTTGATGCTCTTCCGCCGCCTTCCTTCAGTGACTATGGGGACAGCATCCTAAGGATCCACCCCTTCCATGGAAGCACACCGAACGGTGTGAATCTGCGCGTAGCGGGCTATTTCACCCCTGACGACCAGGCGTTCCTGGCGGCGGTCGATGGCGACCTTGGCGCGGGCGCCGCGGTGCTGCTGCCCGATCAAACCTCCGGTGCCGGGCCCAGGCATCTGCTCGCCCAGGTAGGAAAAGAAGGACTCGTCTATCTCGTCGACCGTGACAATATGGGGCAATTCAACCCGTCAAACAACGACCAGATTGTGCAGACCTTTATCGGCCCGCAGTTCGGCTTGTGGGGTGCTCCTGCATGGTGGCAAAACAATCTCTACTTTGGTGGACAGGGCGATTCCATCCGACAGTTCACGTTCCAGCCCGCCACCGATCTCTTCAATCCCACCGTGACGTCGCTATCGGCTCAGGCCTTCGGCTATCCCGGCACGACTCCGTCCATCTCCTCCCGCGGTGCGACTCAAGGTCTGGTGTGGGTAATTGATGTGAGCCGCTACGGCTATGCCAGCTTCAACCCCGTCGTCTTTTGCTCGGTAGTTCCCCTGCCAGCGGCGTGCTCCGGCCCAGCCGTCCTGCACGCTTATGACGCGACCAATCTCGCCCTGGAATACTGGAACAGTTCCATGGCCGCAAACGGTCGTGACCGCGCGGGAAACGCGGTGAAATTCGTGCCCCCAACGGTGGCCAACGGCAAAGTCTATGTGGGCACCCGCACCAGAGTAGACGTTTACGGACTCTTGCCGAACTGAGACTGTATCTACCTTTTTCACTGCGACCGCAGGACCGGTGGGACGGGTGGCCCGGCCTTTGATCTTGGGCTAACTACTATCACTGTGGGTGCCCCGTCCTTGCGTTTTTTGCAAGGGCGGGTACGATGCGGCCGAAAGCGAGAGCTTTACGCCACCCGATCTCGAAACGAAATCTCTCCCCACTCCTCATTCACCCGCACCGGTCCTGGTTCATCCAGCAGATAGAACCGGTAACTGCTCCAAGACCATTGCTCCGGCGCGTCCACCAATCCGCGTTTCACCGGATTCCGATGCATGTACCGCAGCTTCTCGAGCCGCTTCTTCGTCGTCCACACGTTGAAGTCGTAGAAGCGCGCCTGCCAAAACCCACGCCGCAGTTCTTCTCCAAACAATTTCCCCTGACGCGGATCGCGACGTTTTCTTCTGCTCAACAATGCCCGCGCCGTGCGCTGTTTCACCACCTGCATCACCGTCGACGGACTGCCCACTCCCGGTCCGCTGATCAGAAGAAGGACGCCCTCTGCTCGGATCGGCTTGGCGTAACATCTCTATTTCACTCAGAATCCGTCAATAAGCGCCGTCTCCTAGCCCCAATCCACATCCACGAATACAGCAGCAACAGTGCAGCGTAATTGGCGACCATGAACCAATGGTTTTCCCAACGAAGCCCAGAGAGCCCATAGGACGACAGCGGCCAAAGAAAATGCAGGGCGAAAATCCCTTGATGCGTGGGAATGTCGATCAGAATATGCAGACTCCACGCCAGCATTTCTAATATCGGACGCTTTGCGAAAAGCCATGCCAGGCCGAATACCAACCCAAAGACGAGCAGGCTGTGGCTCGCATAATAAAGTGTCCATACAAAGCGAAAATGCTGCGGGCCATTAGGATCGGGCAGCAGGGATGAAGTCGTGCCGCTGAGATACCACCAGATTCTGACCAGCGCCGGAATCACAAAGCTAAAAACATCGGGGAAGACACCCCAGAAAATCGACCAGCTCAGAGAAAGTGGGCGACGAAGGCGTCGCCGAAGCGGATGTGCGGCACCCGCAGTCCAAAGAGCGTGAGCGAGAATGTCCATCAGTCTCCTCCGCGAGTTCGTCATGCAGACGCACCCTAACAAAACCAACGGGACGAAGGAAGATATCACTGGTCAGCCGGTCGCGTCTGTGATTGGGAGCTTTCCGTTAGTTCTCATGCCGAAGAGCCAGTTCACTCCGTGATTTGCGTCGCAGTTGGCGAAAAATCTCCTCATCTACCGACAGTAAAAAATGTTTTCCTGCCGCTCACTTGTGCAATGGCCTGCTTACGTCAGTGATCTGGATGGCGAGGGTCCCATCTGAGAGAATCGGCCACGTGGATTGGGAATTACTTCTGCCGACACTTTATTCTTCTGGCCTCACTGGGATTGTTGTGTAGCGGACTTGCGGCGTATCACTATTGGCGCTGGGAACGATCCAACGACACTCCACGCCTGCCTGTCGCTATGGCGGCATTCGCACTGCAATATGGCTTTGTTTTCGTGTTGGCAGGCTTGAGCAGCTATAGCCTTCTACGAATAATCCTGATGTTCTTCACGACGATGGCATTGGTGACTGCGATTCGGCTTGGGCTACGGGCCCACAGCAGAGCGGGCGCTCGTATAGCGCTGGCAGCATTGTTCACGCTGAGCGCATACGTCTGCAAAATAGGCAGCGACTACTATCAACTCGCGAAGTTCCATTAATGATGATTGACTGGGGCCGGGTGGCCCAGGCTTCTGATTTCGCCGGTATCACCAACACCGCGGGTGCCCCGTCCTTCGCGCAGTTTGCGAAGGGCGGGAACCACGAACGCATGCGTAACCGGGTTTGTGCGGAAGGGACAACGGCTTGCGTCGGCAGCATCGTACCCGCCCTTGCAAAAAACGCGAAGAGCCCGCCCTGAGCACAGTCGAAGGGACGGGGCACCCACTTTGTGGTTGTGTCAGCGGATTCCAAAACCCGGGCCACCCGCCTGGGATAGGGTACCCGGCTTGACGGAACGCGTGTTACGGATTCCGAACAGTTTCTGACGAACAGAGCTTATGCGTTGCAAACCGCCAGCACCAACCTGCGTCTCACCGACTTCAAGCCGTTCGTCCACGAAGTGATCCTCGATCCGCGCGCTGCCGCCGAGAGCCCGCTCGACGAAAGGCGCCTCTGGAATGACGAAGACGAAGTCGAACAGGAAATTCAAAAGAAAGTCGAGAAGGCGGCCGAGAAAGCCCGCTTCGTCGCCCGCTGGGAAGCGAAAAAGGAAATCGAAGCCCGCGAGCGCGCCCGCAAACGCTACGAAGAGGAAGAGAAGCTCAAGGTGTGGGTCCAACAAAACCCGAAGTACATGCTGGTCCGCCGCGATGGCCGTCTCTCCACCGAACTCCGCCCGAAAGAAGAAAATCCCGCGGCTGCCACCGCCGGACAATCCAGCCAAGCAGCGGTCGAGAAAAAGCCGGCAGCCAGCACCAGCGCCGCCGAAGTCCGAGAAAAAATCAACGACATGATCCGCCAAGAACTCCCCGCTCTCACCGAGGCCTACAATGGCGCCCTGCAGAAGGAAGCCGACAAGCAAGCCATGAAAAAGCCGTCGCAGAAGGAGACCGCATCCATCGAGGCGGAAAGGAAAGCTAGATAACGAAAACCAAGGTAATGCCGCCTGTGATTTCCATCACCACTTCGGAACGGTTTCCGGAATGGAATAGTAAGGGGACTATGCGGGCATTCCGGCTTCTGTTGTTTCTGGCTCTGTTCGGCAGCGTGGCGGTTCAGGTATCTGCGGCACCCTTTACGCTGTTTCCCAAGGCTGGTCGCCTGGCTTCGCCGGACGGGCGCTTTGAGGTGCGGGACATCGATCAGCGAGAACCTGGTAGCGAGTTCTTCGGTATTTTTCATTCGCTGTGGCTTATCGAGACCGCAACCGGGCATTCGCGCAAACTGTGTGACTACGTCGGGATCGCGGCCGTGGCGTGGTCAGAGAAGGATTTTCTCGTTGTGACGCAATATCTCAGCAAGAAGACGTCACGGGCGCTGGTATTTAGCACTACATCGGCCCAGGAAAAGGTCCTGCTCGACACTCCCACTCTGATCCAGATGGTTCCTGTGGAGCTTCGTCCGACGCTGCGCGAAAACGATCATGTATTCGTGGAAGCCTCGCGTCTGGAGGGCGAGATCTTCTATTTTCAAGTGTGGGGATATGGCCAGCACGACCGCAACGGTTTTCATTGGAATTGCGAATACGGCATTGGCGCGGGGAATTTAAACTGCGAAGCGAAAAATAAGTCAGCAGGACAAACGGCTCGCTAAATTTCCCATGGGGAGGGATGCTTCGACTGCGAACGAGTTCTCTTCGCGATCTCGTTCTCCGCCGAGCATGACAACGTTTCTTTCAGCGCATTTCAAGCGAGACCAGATCGCCTGCGCTTCCTCCGCTGGACCTGTAATTGGCGGTAACCTGGCGGTCACGCCATTCGCAGGAAAAATCGTCGGCGCCGATGAGAAGCAGAGACTTGTAGTCTGCGGTGCGGAGTTTCAGGGTGCCATCCCCGGAGTGGACTGTCAGAATGGCGGTGGGAGCGTGCGAGCAGTCGACGGAAACCAGGCGGCCTCTTACAAACTTGGTGGCCCGTTGATCGCCGGGACTTCCTGAAGCGGGTGCATTTTCGGCGGAATCGCGCTTGGCTGCGTCCTCTTCGAGCACATCGAAGGGTGATTTCTGGGCCTCGTACTTCGATTGCTTCGCCCCGGTTGAAGTAGCAGCGATGCCGTATTTGCGTTCGGCGCCAGCCTGGGTTAAGAGCTCGCGCGCCTGCGCCGCGATCTGCGGGTTGGCGCTGGATTTCAGGCGATCGAGCAGGGCGCCGGCTGCGTCCCATTTCTTGCTGGAAACGTAAATCTCGGCGAGGTGGAAGACGTAGTGCTCATTGCGTGGGCTGAGGCTCATGGCCGCGCGTTCCGCCTGCAGGGCTGCGGTGTTGCTTCCGCCGGATGTGCGCGCCACGGCCAGAAGATCGTAGGCATCGGCCAGTTCCGGGTTCCATTCCAGCACAGCCTTCAGATCGAGCATCATGTTGGCCAGACCCATCATCTCGGCCTGCTTCGCCTGGGCCATGCGGTATTTCGCAAGGGAGAGATAGTAGCGCACCCATAGGTCATGCGGGTTGAGCGAAGCGGCATCGCGGATTTCGTTGAACGCTTCGTCAAATTGGTTGTGCTCAATGTGGTCCCAGGCAAGAAAGCGATGGGCTAGAGGATTCCCAATGGCGTCGGTGGGTAATAGCTCCTCATCTTCGCCCGTCCTTTTCGTGGACTTGGATTCTGCTTTCCTGTCGGCTTCGGTGGGCGTAGTCGCGAGGTCGTTCAGCGTTTTCAGGCCGATTTCACGGCGTTCTGGAATTCGGAGTTGGACGGCGGCATAGAGCGCTCGGGCATCCGGCTCGGGAAAAGGCTTGGAGGTGATGGCTGAATCTTCCGGGCTCACGGGAACAGGGAAGCGCTCGATCTGGCCGGATCGAGCCATCGACGACTGTTGAGGATCGATGTTGGTCTTGCGGGCGTCGTCGACGGCGGCCTGAAGTCCACTTTGTGCATGGAAGTAATCCTTCACCGCCTTTTCAAGTTGCGCGGAACTCATTCCGTAGGCCTGCTGGATGGCATCTTCGACCGGCACGTGCTCATTCAGGACCAGACCAAAATACGCGCCCGTTTCTGGTAGCTTCTTTTCATGAAGCAGGTAATGGATCACCATCCATGATTCGGCGTAGTAGAGAGTGTGTCGCGTGCCCTCGTTGCGGGAGGGATCGTGCTTCATGGTGAAAAGATCAGGAAGGGAGAGCCACACCTGTGCAGAGAGTAATTCGGTCAGCGATTTTGCTGGATGAGTGTCGCGCTGATTCCCGACCAGGTCTTCTTTGGCAGAGGGCTGAAGCTCGGGATCACCGCCGATCTCGACTTCTTTGTTGTCGACCCGGATCGAGCTGAAATACTCGGCGAGACCCTCGTCGAACCATCCTTGAGCGGGTGGATAGTTGAAGGTCAGCAGGCGAATGGCGAAATCGTGGGCTACGGCACGCCAGGGTTCTTCCTCAAATACGTTGAGGGCGATGAAATCCTGATCCTCGCCGGAGAGCAGGAATCCGGGAGCCTCGATGGGCTGCCCCTGATGCAAAGGAGCGAGCCGGTAGTATGACTCGTCGTTCTTGAAGGCGAGAATGGTGAGAGGACGAGACTCGTGGAGCCGATCCTTGCTCAGGAGAATGGCGAAGACGGCGCGCATCTGCTCGAAGCGGAGGGCGACCTCACGGCCTTTCTTCTCGCCGGCATCGGTGATCACGGTGAAATGCGTCGAGTGAATTTCAAGCCAGGGAGGCTCGGCGGCGGAACTGAAAGGCGCACAGAAGATCGCCGCGAGGAGGCTTACGCAAAGCGGAATAGGCAAAATTCGAGGCATGGCCGGCCGCGCGCGGAGGGCTTCAGGAAATGCTACCACGGAGGGCTTGTGAGCGTTCAGAGGGTGTCTCAAGCAAAAGGAAAGGCTACGCGACGGGCCTGATGCCGGTAGTGCCAGGTACTCACACCGGGAGTGTCCTCCGAAGCATCGGCTGCCAAAGCGGGATTTTATCGGAGGCTGTTTATTGGATTTGTGATTCTAAGCACAATTGATCAGATTCTTTACTGATACGGTTCCAAAATAGGGAAGTGGCAGCACGCTTATATAATTGCAGCTTCCTAATTCAATCTCATGCAAAGTCGTTCTCATATCTTGTGTTCATTCATTGCCTTTATTTGGGTTCCCGTTGGAGTTGCTCTTTCGAGCGCCGCTTGGAGCGGGCATCTTAGTGACAGCGCCGGCAAGCCTGTAAGCGCCGCCGTCGTCAGACTTCATTCGTCGGCCGGACGTGACTACACGTCCACTACGAACGCCGACGGCACGTTTGCTTTCGCGGATCTACCCGCGGATCGTTACGAGCTTTCGGTGAAGGTATCGGACAAGCAATGGAAGGCGGAATCTCCTCTGGTTTTTGCGAAGGAGAATGCGGCGACGACATTGCTGCAACTCACGTCATCAGGGCAGGTGCAGGTATCGGCGGATGTTATTGCGAGCGGGCAGGCTGCGGCCCAGGCCAGCGGAGGCGAACATCTTTCGGGCTCGGAAGTTTCGAGCCTGCCGCTCAATGCGCGGGATTTCAGCAAGCTATTGTTGCTGGCTGCCGGAACGATGACCGACGCCAACGGCGCCGCCAACTTTACCCAGCAGTTCGCGGTGAACGGGCAGCGCGGGACGGCCACGGTTTTTTCTCTCGATGGATTCGATACGACCGATCCGGAGATGGGCGGCGCGACCTTTTCGAATTTCAATGTGGATGCGATCCAGGAGGTGCAGTCCGATTCCGGAGTCATGCAGGCCGAGATCGGACATGGTGCGGCAAGTTACACGAATGTTTTGACCAAGACTGGCGTCAATCAAATTCACGGGAGCATGTTCGAGTTCGTGCGCAACGCCTCGTTCGATGCGCGGAATTACTTCGATTACAAAGATCCGACTGGACACAGGCGTATTCCTCCTTTTGTGCGGAATGAATTTGGATTCACGAACGGTGGACCGGTGGTTTTGCCGGGAATCTACGACGGGCGCAATCGCACGTTCTACTTTGGCGAATATCAAGGCTTCCGGCAGGTGCTGGGGACCACGCAGGTGATTCCCGTGCCGACCGCGGACGAGCGCCAGGGAATCGATACCACGGCTTATCCCAAAACGGCCACTGATCCCGGCGATACCTTGTTCGTCGACGTGGATCCCAGGATTGTGCCTGTACTTAATGGGTATCCGCTGCCGAATGAACCGGACGGACCGCTGGGCGAGCGCACGTATGCCGCATCATCGAAGGTCGACACCCGGACCGATCAATTCTCGATACGCATCGATCATCACATTTCGGACAAGGCCTCATTGCTAACCCGGTTCAGCCTCAATCAGGTGACGGGACCGCTGACGAATCCCGATCAAACCGTAATTAACCCTGACTTTGGAATTCAGTTCTTCGATCACCAGCGCAATGCCGGAGTCAAGTACACGCGGATAATCTCTCCGCACATGACGTCGGACACTTCGTTGAGCTATATCCGCAGCACGCCGTTTTTTCCGGCTACAAATCACACGCAACCGGGAATTACATTTGCCGACGGAATATATCAGCCCTACAACCAGCCATCTGGATCGATCTTCGGGTCATACGGCAATCTTTACCAGTTCAAGCAGGATTTCGCCTGGATCCATCGATCGCACGCATTCAAGTGGGGAACAGAAATACGAGTCAATCGCGATTCGACGATTTTTGGAGTAAATACGAACGGGATTTACGAGTTTGGCGGCGGCAAGGTGTATTCACCCCAGGCGATCACATCGGCAAGCGGCACTCATAACATCAATCCGGGAGATCCGCTGCCCGACTCGCTCACGGCATTGCTCACGGCGACGCCCTATTCCTACAACATCATGGCGGCTGCCGACATCACTCCGGTGGGCGACAAGTTCAACGAGGCGGGAGTCCGGCGGGAAGCTTACAACTTCTATTTCCAGGATACCTGGAAAGCTACCTCACGGCTCAGCGTGAGCTATGGACTGCGATACGAATTGAACACCCGCATCCACGAGGCGACCAAACGCACATCTCTGCCGATATTTACTGGAGCAGACGGCAAGACCACGGCCTATTGGGATCGCAACGCAACCCAGACCATGCTGATTAATCCGCAGCCTCCTTACGATCTGGATCGCAACGGCTGGGGGCCACGACTCTCGATGGACTACAACCTGGGCAAGCATACGATGCTGCATGCGGGGGGAGCGATCACGAATTCGATTCCGAACTTGTGGCAGGACAACTTCCTGACGGCGGCGATTCCCTTTGTTTTTGCACCTTCGATTTATGCTCAGCCCAACGAGCCGATTTCGTTTCAGAATACTTTTGTTCCGCTGCCACTGCCCACGGCCTACGACATTCATGGTCAACCAATATTTGCCACCGGCCGGTCGCAGGATGTTCCGGCTAACACGGTATTCGATTATGTCCGGTTTCAGACGGACCTGAACGCGCTGGCGCCGGGGAATGTGCAGCTGCTGAACATCAGCGGCATCGCCAAGAATTTTGGCAACGGGTATATCGGAAGCTGGACCGCGGGTGTAGATCATGATTTCGGCGATTTCAAGTTCAGCGCCTCTTATGTCGCGACCGCGGGAATTCATCTGGCGAGGGTGTACGACCCAAACAGCTACGGCGGGGCCTGCCAAGGGTTTGCGCCGTTCACGCAATTCGACTCAGAGTGCCACGCGACAGGAGGGTTCGGGCCAGAGGTCATCATGACCAGCGGTTCGCACTCGACGTACCACGCGCTGCAGACCAGCCTGACGAAGAATTCGGCCCGGCTCGGGCTCGGATTGCAGGCGAGCTACACGTACTCAAAGTCGCTGGACGATACCAGCGCGGTGCTGGGCGGGCTGTTGGGGACATCGGGGACGATCCTGCAGACGGGGCCGCAGAATCCGTGGGACCCGTCGGCGGAGAAGGGTCCGTCGACGTTCGACGTGACCCATGTGTTTGCAGCGAGCGTGATCCAGTTGCTGCCACTGGAGCGCGTCGGTTTCTTGCGGCCGCTCGGTCGAACGTTCACCCGGGGTTGGCAGTTCCTGAATATCACGACGCTCACGACCGGATCGCCATTTACGGTTTTTTCGGGAATGCAGCAGACCGGCGCAGGCTTAGGAGGAGGCGATCGTCCGGACCTGGTTTCGATGCCTCATTTTTCGACGAGCCGGGCGGTGCGCGACGACTACTTCGGGCTGGGCGACGATAACAAGTCCTTCTTCTATGTGCCGATCAATATTTCGGGTGGGACCGGGCCGCACAGCGGACGCTTCGGCACACTCGGGCGAAACACGTTCCGCGGACCGGCATTTCACGACTTCGATTTTGCGCTCATCAAAGACACTCCGTTCGGCCATCGGGGCAACGCGGAGCTCGGGACTATCGAATTCCGCGCAGAGTTCTTCAACATCTTCAACATCGTGAATTTCGGATTGCCGTCGAATATCGTCAGCGGAAGCGGATTCGGGATCATCAGCAAGACTGCGGGGTCGTCGCGGCAGATTCAGTTCTCGCTAAAAGTGATCTACTGAGGCACTGGGCTGTCGCAGATGCGAGTAACTGTCGCGGCCCGGCTTCGGCTTGTCCATCTTGAGAATTCCTTTTTGAGCCGGGAGAGTTGTTTGGGGGAAAGGGATCCTTCGACTGCGGTTGTTCTTTGCGCTTATCGCGCAAAGAACAATCCTCGCTCAGGATGACAAGGCCTTTTGGCCGTCTACCGAACGGCAAAAACGCTCTTTGTACATTTATTGACTGCTTGCGTTGCGGAGGATTTGGACCTCCATCGGGCGCAAGATCACCCGAACCACGTGGAGCGGACCCCTTCCGATTGAGCCGTCAACTTCTTGGACCGTTGCTGCTCCTTGCGGGACGACGCGGACTGGCTGCGGAGCCTGTGGTCCCGCCTGATTGCTGTACAAGACGTCAAAGGCATCTCCTTCGGCACTCAGCATAATCTCTACGATTACGTCGAGTTGCTGCGCTTGCGTGGGATTTGTATTCGCAGCGACGACAACCTCCTGATCGTTGAGAATGCGTGAGAACGCGATCACTCCATGGGGGAATCCGGAGACGCCGAAGTTCACACCATCACCCGAGATGGGACGAAAATAGAAGCGTCCGTAGCGCAGGGCTGATTGTTGTGCGCGGACCGCGGTGATCTGCTGGATATCCTGATAGAAGCCGCTTTGCCGGTCAAAACCGGGTCCACCCCAGAGCGCCTCGCGCACGGCCTCGTCGTTGCCCGAGCCGTGCAATCCCTGCTCAGTGCCGTAGTAGAGGCAGGGGATTCCCGGCAAGGAATACAGGCAGGCGAGTCCCAAAGTGACTTGATCGTCAAACTTCGTGGGATTCGTGGGATCGACGTAGCGGATTCGCTCCTTCACGTCATGATTGTCGAGGAACGTGACGAAGTAGCGGGTGGCGTCTCCGTGAGAGCTCAGTATGTTGCGCTCGATGTTCTTGCGGTTCTGATACATGCCGACTACGGCAGTCGGCGCGTCGAATCCTTTCACTACCGGCTTGAGAGTGTTGAACAACGGGAAATCGAGCGCGGCATCGACACCGACCAGTTCGCTCTGGTCACTGGTGCTTCGTCCGATGAACCTGGCGATATCCTGCTCGGCATTGTTGTCGAAGACTTCTCCGAAGGTAAAGAAATTTTTCTTACCGATGCTCAAGGCAAACTCGCGTGCGGAATTCCCGAAGAGGCGGGGAAGGTCTCCCTTGAGATAGCGGATCGTATCGATGCGGAAGCCGTCGATATCGAAGCGGGCGATTACGTACTGAAAAGCGCGAATCAGAAAACGCTGCAGATCGGGATCATCCGTCTCCAATTGTTTGAGAACGCTGAAATCTCCGATTGTTTCGTCGCCATTGCTGGCGGGAGTGCCCTGCCGCCGGTAGAACTTGTTTTGCTGAAGCTCTTTCGGCCACACCACCGAGTCGAGCGATGGGTTGGGAATGGTGGCGACGTCGGGGAAATCCGGGCGAATGGCACCGGTCTGATCGCGCCACTGGACTGGTTGCGGCGAAGCGTGGAAGCTGGATTGTGCCCCCTGTTGGCTGACGCAGAACTGGTCTGAGGGATCGCATTGGTAAGCAAACGCGTTTCCCGTGTGGTTCAGCACGATGTCGAAGATGACGAGCAGATCTTGCTGGTGGGCTGCATCGACGAGCGCGCGGAGTTCATTGTCTGCGGTGGCGGGATTGTCGGCAAAGCGAGGTTCGGCGCCGATGAAGTTGTGGATGCCGTACCCGTGATACGTATGGGCATCGAAGGAGAAGTTCTTGAGGACTGGACTGAGCCAGATGGCTCCGGCACCGAGCTGTTTGATGTAGGGCAGCTGTTGCTGCACGCCGGAGAATTTTCCGCCCTGGAATTCGGAGAAGGCGGGGTCGTCAAATGGCTCGTGGACGGGAGGCGCAGAGCGGTTGTTGAAGCGATCGAGCATCAGGAAATAGATCCAGCGGTCGCGCCAGTCTTCGGGCGAAGGAAATGGAGCAGCGGCGGGATTGGGTGGATTGACGGCCTGATCGAGAATTGCCTGAAAGTCGGGAGCGAACAGCGAGGTTGGCACGACGCACCTCCGGGAGGAGTTATCGATGAGGGGGGAAGTCGGAAGGGGCCCGTCAGGATACTAACTCGTTCTGGCCGGGTGGCACAGACTATCGCTTTGGCGTTCGGAAATTGGAACAGAGAGATCTTTAGCTGAAATCGCGAATTGTTTTAAGAAAGAGTCGAGCGTCGCTCGACGGACAGCGGAAGGCGGCTGTCCCCACAACAGCCTAGGCTGTTCTATAGCAATTAATCGCCGCTGGCATGGTTTTGCGTGGGAATCAGCACGAGGCGCGGACGGACTGGCGCCGGATCAGGCTGCGCTGGCCGGAACGTGCTCAAGATGCCGAACACGGCGACGTAGGCGGCGAGGATGCCGAGGCTGACGGAGGCGATCACGGTGAAGCAGAGGATAAAGGGCATCAGAAGCGAAATCACGGTCGTAAATCCTTCTGGGTAATGTCTGCTGCAGCTGGCCACTTCGTATGGGTGAGTCTCAACGGCGTCGTTGGTCGGCAGTCCCTTCGCTATGCTCAGGACAAGCTAAAGGCGGTGGTTAGCGGAAGTTATCGGCTAACGACAGCGACCGTCTTCAATCTAACCGCGTTGACGCTCCGCGCTGTTGACGACTAAGATACGGAGTAGAGCTGTGCATTCCTACTTTCGGACAATTCTGGATACCTGTCGACATTACGGAAGGGACATCACCCTGGGCGAATGATGGCCATTACCAAGATTTCTGTCCGGGGCGCCCGGCAGCACAATCTGAAAAACATAAGTGTTGAGATCCCGCGGAACACGCTCACGGTCGTGACTGGGCTGAGCGGGTCGGGGAAGTCCTCGCTCGCGTTTGACACGATTTATGCCGAAGGCCAGCGGCGGTATGTAGAGACTCTTTCGGCCTACGCGCGGCAGTTTCTGGACCAGATGGAGCGCCCGGATGTTGATGCAATCGATGGACTTAGCCCGTCGATCTCCATCGAGCAGAAGACCACCAGCCGCAGCCCGCGGTCGACGGTCGGGACCATCACCGAGATTTACGACTATCTTCGCCTGTTATTCGCTTCAATCGGGGTGCCGCATTGCCCCAAGTGCGGGCGGGCGATCAGCCGGCAGTCGGCAGACCAGATTGTCCAAAGGGTCATGGCGCTGACGCCGGAAGACCGGGTGATGGTGATGGCCCCGATCGTTCGCGGTCGCAAGGGCGAGTTCAAGAAGGAGATGGAAACGCTCGTCAAGCACGGGTATACACGAGCAAGAATCGATGGCGAGCTGGTCAATTTGGACGACGATGTCGCCATCAATCTCGACAAGAGGAAGAACCATACGATTGAGGTCGTGATCGACCGGCTGCTGGTGAAGCCGGGGATCGAGCACCGGTTGGAGATGTCGATCGGACTGGCAATGAAGTTGGCCGGAGGGCTGGTCCAGGTGGCGGTTGTCGGGGGCGAGGAGCAGCTCTATTCGGAGAGGCTGGCCTGTCCGGATTGCGGTATCAATGTGCCGCAACTGGAGCCCCGGTCATTCTCGTTTAACAGCCTGTATGGTGCGTGTCCAGAGTGTCACGGGTTGGGAAGCAAATACGACTTCGATCCGGCAAAGGTGATCAATGATTGGTCGAAGCCGCTGCTGGACGGAGGACTGGGGCCGGGATCAGCGTCGCAGAATCTGATTCACCAGCTACAGGTTGTCGGGTCGGCGTATGGAATCGATCTCAGCACACCGTTTGAAAAGCTGCCGGAGAAAATCCAGGACTTCCTGCTTAATGGTGAGCAGGGACGCGGCGGGAAAACTGGGTTCCACGGGATCTTCGGATATCTGAAGCAGAATCTGGAGGAGTCGACGTCGGAGGGATATCGCGATTGGCTGATGGATCACATGTCGGCGACGGAGTGTCCGGCATGCCATGGGAAGCGGCTGCGGCCTGAGAGTCTGGCGGTGAAGGTAAGCGGGATGTCGATCGCCGATTTCACGGCGATGCCGGTGGAGCGGGCGCTCGAAGCGGCGCAGGGCATCAAGTTGGCCGGACGGGAGGTGCTGATTGCGGGACGCGTCATGCACGAAGTGGTAGAGCGCCTGCAATTCCTGAACGCGGTAGGGCTGGGGTACATCTCGCTGGATCGCTCGGCCGCGACTCTGTCGGGCGGCGAAGGTCAGCGGATTCGACTGGCGACGCAGATTGGATCGAAGCTGCGCGGTGTTTTGTATGTGCTGGATGAGCCGTCGATTGGGTTGCACCATCGCGATAATGGGCGGCTGTTGAATGCGCTGGAGAATCTGCGCGACCTGGGCAATACCGTGCTGGTGGTGGAGCACGATGAGGAGACGATCCGTCGGGCGGATTACGTGGTTGATCTTGGTCCTGGCGCGGGGCGGCATGGTGGAAGCCTTGTGGCGCATGGGACTCCGGAAGAGATCATGCGCGAGCCGAACTCTCTGACTGGCGCGTATATCTCGGGCAGGACGCAGATCGAGATGCGCCCGGAGCGGCGGCAGAAGAACGGAGCGGCGCTCACGATCCTCGGCGCGAAAGAGAACAATCTCAAGAACCTGGATGTGACGTTCCCATTGGGTGTGATGACCGTTGTGACTGGAGTTTCTGGCTCGGGCAAATCGACGCTGGTGAATGACATTCTCTATCGCGCGCTGGCACGGCAGCTTTACCGGTCGCGGGAAAAGGCGGGCGAGCACAAGGCGATCTCGGGCGCGGAGAATATCGACAAGGTTATCCGCATCGACCAATCGCCGATTGGGCGCACGCCGCGATCGAATCCAGCGACCTATACGGGAGTGTTTACGGCGATCCGCGATTTGTACGCCATGCTGCCGGAGTCGCGTGAGCGCGGCTATAAAGCTGGACGATTTTCCTTCAACGTTTCGGGTGGTCGTTGCGAGGCGTGCCAGGGTGAGGGACAGCGGCGCATTGAAATGAATTTCCTGCCCGATGTGTATGTGCTGTGCGAAGTTTGCGGCGGGCGCCGCTATAACTCGGAAACGCTGGCTGTCAAATACAACGGGTACTCGATCGCCGACTTGCTGGAAATGCCGGTGTCGGACGCGCTGCCCATTCTCGAGAACATTCCGCAGGTGAAGCCGAAGCTGCAGACCTTGGTCGACGTTGGTCTCGGATATATTCATCTGGGGCAGTCAGCGGTGACGCTCTCCGGCGGCGAGGCGCAGCGCATCAAGCTGGCGCGCGAGTTGAGCAAGCGGCAGACGGGGAAGACTCTCTACCTGTTGGACGAACCGACGACCGGTCTGCACTTCGACGATGTAAAGAAGCTTCTGGATGTGCTGCATCGTCTAACCGACTTAGGAAACTCGATCATCATCATCGAACACAATCTGGATGTGATTCGGAATGCCGATTGGATCATTGACCTCGGGCCGGAGGGCGGCGAGGAGGGTGGCCGCATTGTGGCCCAGGGCACGCCTGAGCAGGTGGCGCGGGTGAAGAAGTCGTATACCGGCCAGGCGCTGGCGGCGTACTTTGGAAGAGCAGTTCTCAGTTCTCAGTTGTCAGTTCCCAGTTGAAGATCCTCAGTCGCCAGTATGATTTCCGTTGGATACATGGCAAAGCGGGTAGGGAGGAAACCTGATCGGTTTCGGGCTCCTCATGTTGTTGACATCTATTCGGTCAGCAATTGCAATTGCGAGGACTTTGCCGACTACATTAAGTACTGGAAGCACAATGGGTTTTGGCTCTTTGACTCGCCAGAGATTATTCAGGACGTGGCAAAGCAGAATTCAATCCTGCTGGAAGGAACGTCGTTGTTTTATTACGAAGCACATGAAATGGAGTTTGATGGCGAACGCTGGAGCCCTTGGTCGCCGGATCCAACGTTCCCAACAAATGTAGTTCTGCCTTCCCGGAAGCAACTCGAGGGCTTCGATGTAGTCAATTTCACGGCGAGAACGTCCCCGGAATGCTCCGGGCTGTCATGCAGCGGTCTGGCAGCTGAGCTTCATACGAATGCTCATTGTCTGCTTTCTTCCTTTGAAGAGGCCGAGACAAGTCTCAACGATGGGAAATTTGAGAACGCTGAGCCTGGCCCATACCGAATATTCGCGGTGTACTCGGTAGACTGGACATAATCGAAAAGGACCTATCTGTCTACTTCCGACAATCCGCAGTTTGAACCGCAATCACTGCCGGGCACGGAGCCGCAAGCACCCGTCTCCAGTTCAGCGGATCCCTCGGTGGTTACAACAACTGAATCTCCAAAGGCTCGGCCACCTTTGGAGAATCCCGCCTGGAATGGGTGGGACGTGCTGGCGGTTGTCGGATTGGCGCTGGCTACGATCTTCGTGTCTCAGATCGCAATCCTGATTGTTGCTCATTATCTGTTGTATCCGCACGTAAAGCTCACGGATCTGGCGCAGCGGCCGATTCTGTTGCTGCTCTCGCAGTTTGTGATCGATGGTGGGGTTGTCGTCTATCTGTTTCTGCTGGTAGAGGGAAAGTATCACCAACGCTTCTGGCAGGCGATCCGATGGAACTGGCCGAAGGGGATGGGGGCCATGCTCGCGCTAGGCGCGTCAACATATCTTGTCCTGGCCATGCTCGGCAGTCTTTTGCCCATGCCAAAGAGCACGCCGTTTGACAACCTGTTTCAAAACCGCCGGGATGCCTTCCTGTTGGCAATCATTGCAACCACGCTGGGACCTTTGATGGAAGAATTGTTTTTCCGTGGGTTCTTTTATCCGGTGGTGGCGAAGCGCTGGGGAGCGGGTTGGGGCATTTTCCTGTCTGCTCTGCCGTTTGCTCTGATGCACATGCAGCAATACGGGTATTCATGGGGGATTCTCCTGCTCATCTTTGGAGTGGGGCTGGTGTGCGGGATCGTAAGGGCGGTCACGGGATCGGTGGCAGCCAGTTTTCTGGTTCACGTGGGGTACAACGGTGCCCAGATGCTGATTGCGATCTTTCTCACCCATGGCTTTACGCGTATGCCGAAGGGGCTGTTGGAGTGCTTCTCGGGCTGAGCTTCTCGGATTAAATCCCTTACTTTACAAATGAACCGAGGTGTGCAGTCCCTTTTACAAAAGTTACAAAAACGCCGGCCTGTCTTTACTCGTCCTACCCGAATAGAGTTTTCGAGTATATTAAGCGGAACCCTCCGCGTGGGGCGGAGAACCGACCTTTACTTCCATCCAGGAAAGAGCATGCAGACTGACCCGAAAATCGTGGCCGAAACGCTGTTGTCTGCTTCGATCCTGGAAGCAATCCCCGATGCCGTGGCCGCGGTCAACCAGCAGGGCGTCATTATCCAGGTCAATTCACAGGCCGAGGCTCTGTTCGGTTACACGCGCGACGAGTTGATCGGCCAGAGTGTCGAGATGCTCGTGCCAGAGCGGCAGCGTCTGCAGCATCATCAGCACCGCGAGAGTTTCCATTCGCGTCCGAAGATCCGACGGATGGGCTCCGGTCTCGACTTATATGGCCGGCGCCGGGATGGATCTGAATTCCCGGTGGAGATCAGCCTCAGCCCGGTGACGACTGGGAACGGCGCGATGGTTCTGAGCGTCATCCGCGATATCAGCGATCGAAAGCGGATCGAGGAGGAACTGCGGCGGGTGAACGAGGAACTGGATCGGAGGAAGACGCGGGAGTTGCGCGATTCCCAGAACCGGCTGGCGTTGATTGTAGATTCCTCGCAGGACGCGATTATCGGCAAGAGTCTCGATGGCATTATTACGCAGTGGAATAAGGGTGCGGAACAGATTTACGGCTACACAGCTACAGAAATCATCGGGAGAAACGTTTCCGTGCTTTGCCCACCCGACCGGCCGGATGAGATCCCTGGGATTCTGGAGAAGATCCGCCACGGCGAGGGGGTCGAATACTTCGAGTCGGTGCGAATGACCAAAGACGGCCGGCGATTGAATATGTCGATCTCGGTTTCTCCCATATACGATGCGGAGGGTCGAGTGGTGGGCGCGTCAGCGATCGGACGCAATATCACGGCGCAGAAAAAGATTGAAGATCAGCTGCGCCAGTCGCAGAAGATGGAGGCCATTGGCCGGCTGGCTGGCGGCGTCGCCCACGATTTCAACAATCTGCTCGGGATCGTTACCGCTTGCACGGAATTGCTGCGTGGACGCGTGAACACGGAGAGTCTCGAGTATATCGATAACATTCGCGACGCGGCGAAGCGCGGAGCGGCGCTGACGCGCCAGTTGCTAGCGTTTAGCCGACGCCAGCCGGTGCAAACACAGATTTTGGACTTGAATGAGCGGCTGAAGGAAGTCAGCAAACTATTAAAGCCGCTGATGGGAGACGACGTGGAGATCGTGATCCCATCGCGTGCCGCTACGGCCATCGTCGAGGCGGATCCTGGGCAACTCGATCAAATCGTGCTCAACCTTGCGGTCAACTCGCGCGATGCCATGCCGCATGGCGGGAAGCTCATTATTGAAACGGGGGTCCAAGAGCTTGACGAAGGTTTTGCGCGTGAGCACTCGATGACTCCGGGGCGCTATGTCATGCTGGCCGTCAGTGACAACGGGACCGGCATGGATGAGGCCACAAGATCCCGCATTTTCGAACCGTTTTTCACCACGAAAGACAGCGGGAAGGGAAGCGGTTTGGGACTAGCGACTGTTTACGGCATCGTCAAGCAATTCGGTGGGCACATATGGGTCTACAGCGAGCTTTCCCATGGCACGACGTTCAAGATTTACTTGCCGAGCGCCGAGCACAAGTTGGGATTAGGTGCTGAGGCTCAAGCCGAAGCTTTGCCCGTCAGGCGTGACGGAGTGACTCTTCTATTGGCGGAGGACGATCCCATCATGCGCAAGCTGACCCGCAAGATGCTCGAAGAGCACGGCTATAAGGTGCTCGAAGCCATCAATGGCGAGGCCGCACTGGATGTGATCTCCCGGAATTCGACGCATATCGATCTGATCCTGACGGACGTTGTCATGAGAGGGATGAACGGACCTGAACTGGTGCTGCGGTTGATGGATTCTCATCCCGAGATGAAAGTCGTCTACATGTCCGGTTACACGGGAGAACTGGTGGCGCACCAGGGATTGCAGAGCGGAATCCGTCTGCTGGAGAAGCCGTTCACAAGAACAGCGCTGTTGTCGACGATCGACGCGGCGCTGGGTGATGCCGGCTGATTTCTTATTGTCTTCCTCCCTTCGCGCCTGTTGGCCTCATTTCTCGTTTGCGTCTCGACGCTCCGTTTGCGATACTCTGTGCGCTATGAAAGGCAATCCAAAAGTTATTGCTGAATTGAATAAGGCATTGCGTGAAGAGCTAACTGCGATCAACCAGTATTTTTTACATGCGGAAATGTGCGAGAACTGGGGATATCACAAGCTCTCCGAATTCATCAAGAAACAATCCATCGGCGAGATGAAGCACGCCGAAGTGCTGATCGAAAGGATTCTGTTTCTGGATGGCACCCCGTCGATGATGCCGCTGGAATTGAAAGTCGGCGGGACCGTCAAAGGCATGATCGAAAGCGATCTGGCGCTGGAGATCGGAGCGGTCAAACAGTATAACGACGCGATCGCGCTGGCCACCAAAGAAGGCGACAACGGGTCACGAGATTTGCTCGTCCAGTTGCTCAAAGATGAAGAGGAGCACGTGGACTTTCTCGAAGCCCAGATGCACATGATCAAGGAGTTGGGCTACGAGCGGTACCTGACCATGCAGATGGGCGAGGACGAGGAGTAGCTTCGGACCCTACTTCACCGTCACGGTCAACACTTGCACTCCGCTGACAACGTAATCGAGCGAGGGCGTGGCGGTCTCGTCTACGTTGGACTCTCCGCTGACGATCATCTCCTGATTACCGCGCATGCCATCCATGACGTTCATGACCGAGAGGGGCAAGGTGGGCATGACCTTGTCGGCTACGCGCGCCTCAGGATCAGCTTCGAGCAGGGAGACGTAGAGCCGGTTGTTGGCGTGCTCCTTGTTCAGCAGAGCGATTGTAGAAGCCAGATCCAGCTTGCGACCGAACGCCGGGTTAGTTCGATTTACACGATCAAGCGTATCGCCGTCGCTCACAAGGATGCGTAGAGTGCCCTTGCTTGCCGAGGTGGGAATCTTTACCGGAATCTGGCGGACGACCCGTTCGCCGCGGTAGGGAGCCAGCACGGTTTCCACAATGATCTGATCGCCGGGACGCGCCTCGGTGACGTCGGTGCGGGCGCTTTCCAGACGGGCCCAGCGGCGTTCACGGACGAGATCGAAATCGAGCTTCACGCTGTTCACTGCGGGAGCGTTGTACGGGTTGTCGTAGATGCGGCCGAAGCGCTCTCCCAGGGACAGGGCGGCGGCCATGGCTGCCGGCTGGCCGTTTTCCGCGGGCGTGAACATATTCCTCAGCCCAACCTCCGGGAAGCCTTTGACGTTGATGCTGCCGATCAGCCGGTAAGTAATTTCCTCGCCGTATGCGTTCACTCCATGGAGGGCATTGAAGACCGTAGCCATGATAGCGACCGGGCTGAGACGTGGATTGTTGAGAACTTCGTAGTGAAAATCTTTTGTGGTGCCTTCGCCGTGGATGGTCAACGTCACCGGAATCATTTCCGGTTGCTTGCCCAAGACGCCGAGGATTCCAGTGTGGCGGTCTTGTACAAAAACTCCGGCGCGCTCGGTCGTGTTGACGATCTTGAAGGCGTTCAGCGGCGAGGGCAGAGTTGCCAGCACCTGCGCCTTATTCATCGGCAGATCGACGGAACCGAACTGCAGCAGCGGATGTCCGCAGGCCAGCAGGCGCTGAGGATCGATGTAAGTGACCGTGCAGGTGGCAGCAATGTCCATGTCGCCGCGCACAAGGACCGCGCTGACGGCGGAGCCAGCCTCTAGCGGCTCGGGCTGCTTCTCTTCACTGACCGAACCTGCACCCATGACCGGCACGATTCCGGCAGAGGCGAACTGCGGGGCGAATTGACGAACCGCTTCTTCGGAGAACCCGTTGAACACCAGCGGAGTGTCGATCGGCTTCAGGTAGTTGGCGAGATTTTGCGTAGAGCCCGAAAAGGAAGACTCGGCTCCTGGTGCAGCAGTCCTGCCGGCGGTAGTCGTCACGGCCGGTTTTGCCGCGGAAGCTTCTTCCGCCGGGGACTTGTCCATAGCGTTGATCTCGAGCATGTCGGCGATCGGGGTGACGCCGGCAATCGGCTCTTTTGAGAATTCGCCAATGCGAAATGCGAGCGCGCCCGCCAGTTTGCCGTCAATGTAAACCGGGCTGCCGCTCATGCCGGCGACCACGCCGGTGTATTCCACTTTCTGTCCATGCAAACGGATCAGGATAATGTTCCCCCTCGGACCGTTTACATTGCGCAGAACGCCGAGGACTTCGACGTCCATTGGCTCCGGTTTTATGCCCTGAAAAACCGTGTAAGCCACTCCGTGCATTCCAGCGTGGATTTCATCCACGGGAATGGTGGGTTGAGCGCTCTGAGCGGTCAGGATTGTGGGTAGGGACAGGCCAAGCACGAAAAGCGCGAAAAGAAACTTCCTCATTTGAAGCCCCGACGAGGACCCGTGAGTGGGCCCGATAAGCTTAGATCCAGACCAACTGTGACAAGTTGCACCGACTAGGGGACTGTCTGGGACCGGGCAAAAACATCCCAATTGCGAATCTGTGCGTCTATACTAGCACAGGGACTTTAGTGGGTTCACCATGTTTAATCATTGTAAATTGAAGATTTCTGAGTGTTTTAACACCTTTGGGGTCTGGGCGGCCGCGGCCTGTCTGGCCCTTATATGCGGGAGCGTTCCAGCTCTGTCGCAGAGTCAGTTACCCGCGGCTCAGACGCCTTCCCAGGCTCCGGATAGCGGCAAGCCGAAACAAGACGCTCCTGCCGAAGCCGGTGGGCCGACCGACAACATGGGGCCCTATGCGATCCCTAAAAAGAAGATAGAAGAAGCACCGCCTCCGCCGCCCCCGGTTACGCCAAAGAGGGTCGAGGACCTTCCCGACTACTCGCTCAAGGTAAACGTTCCGCTGGTGAGCGTTGACGTTCTAGTAACCACCAAGGACAACGGCCAGTTCATACCCGGACTGAAGAAAGACAATTTCCGGGTTATGGAAGATGGGGTTCCGCAACAGATCAAGAATTTCTCCGTTTCGCAGGCACCGATTACAGCGGTGCTGCTGGTGGAGTTCGCGTCAACGAATTACTTTTTTATGACAGATGCTTTGAGAGCATCTTACTCTTTTGCCAATTCCTTGAAGAAAGACGACTGGGTCGCGGTGGCATATTACGACATGCAACCGCACATTCTGGTGGACTTCACGCAGGACAAGAAAGCAGTCTATGGAGCGCTGAACCAGTTACGCATTCCGGGATTTGCGGAGACGAATCTATTCGATGCCCTCTACGACACTCTGGATCGGCTCGATCGCGTGGAAGGCAAGAAGTACGTCATCCTGGTCACGACCGGGATCGATACTTTCAGTAAACTCACGCTCGACAAGATCATGAAGAAGATCAAAGACACGAAGGACGTGACGATATTCCCCATCAGCGTGGGATTCCTTTTGCGCGAGTGCTTTGAGTCGGGCCGCTGCCGAGGATACTCGCATGGCTTTGGCATCCCGGTCGATCACATGGATTACCTGCAAGGTGATAATGAGATGAGGACCTTTGCGGCGATGACTGGAGGCCGGGCCTACTTCCCGCGTTTTGAGGGCGAACTGCCGGAATTGTTTGGCGATATCTCCAACGACATCCGCAACCAGTACACGATTTCGTATTCTCCGAGCAACACCAAGCTTGACGGAACCTACCGCAAGCTGAAGGTCGAAGTGGTGGCCCCTGATGGCGGACCACTGAAGGTGAAGGATCAGAAGGGCAAGGATCACAAGTTCGACGTGGTCGCGCGCGAAGGATATACGGCGAAACACACGGTGGAATAAGATCGGTTGTCACTCCCATCGTGGGCGACTCTGCGCCAGGGGGCTAATCCGGCGCCTCATCGTGCTTCAAAGCGCATGGAATAAATGGTCAAGAAGAAAGAAGACTGCAGCTCCCACAAATACCAGCAACGCCATCTTCATCGCTGGTTCTTTGTTGACCTCAGGCATAGATCGGACGCCGCCACGTAGATCGTGACTCCCGCTGACAGCGGCAATCCAGCGCCAACGTGATGGCGGAAGATTGCCATGGTGAGAACTCCGGCCAGAGTCGAACCACCCAAAACGACGGATGCGCCCCAGGCGGTGGCCCGGCTGCGCCCACTGGCCAGCATGACCGAACTCACGGTGAAGCCTTCGGGAATCTTGTGCAGGAAGATAGCCAGAAAGATCAGCCAGCCGAGCCAATTCGAAACCAGGAACCCAGACGCAATGGCGATACCGTCGAAGAAGGTGTGAATGATCAGACCCAGCAGGACTGAGTAACTGTTGTGCGAGTGCATGAACTCATCGTGGTGTGTCTCTTCGCCGAAATGAAAGTGCGGCGTAACCGTGTGTTCGAAGAAGTGAATGATTAGATAGCCGAGTAGAACAAGTAAGGCAGCCCCCCTTCCGCGCAGCTCCAGGCTCTCCGGAATCATCTCGACCAGTGCTGTGGCGAGCATGAATCCTGCGCCCAACGCCACAAAGTATCGAAGATACCGCCGCTCCCAATGCCTCTGCACGATGATCGCTCCGCCGAAGACATTAGCGGCGGCTGCGGTAAGACCCAGGAGGATGCTCGTGTAAATGGGGCTCATTTGCGGGCAGCGCGATGATATCAGCCTATCGGTTCATTCACCACGGAGGCACGATGACACGGAAAAACAGATTGAATCAACTTCTCGCTGTCTCAGTGGTGATAGGGATTATCCGCTATGGCGGATATGCATCACGTCGCCGTCTTGCACGATGTAGTCTTTGCCCTCAAGGCGCAGCGTACCCTTAGCGCGAGCGTTGGCTTCGGAGCCGGCTTCGAGAAGTTGGTCCCAACGAATGGTTTCGGCGCGGATAAAGTGCTTTTCCAGATCGGAGTGGATAGCCCCGGCCGCTTCCTGTGCCCGCGTGTTCGCGGGAATCTGCCAGGCGCGGCACTCGTCCTCGCCCGCGGTGAAGAAGGAGATCAGGCCCAGCAGCTGATATGTGGTGCGGATCAGGCGAGAGAGCCCGCTTTCCTTCAATCCATAGCTCGAGAGAAATTCAGCGGCGTCGGCGTCACTCATTTCGGAGAGTTCCGCTTCGACCTTGCCGCAAATCGCCGTAGCGCCGGCATTGGGGCGCGCCGCGATATCGGTCAGCTTGTACTTGCCGACAGCTTCTTCGAGTTCCTTCCCCAGTTCGATCGACTCGCCGATGTTGAGTACGTACAGAATCGGCTTTCGCTCAGGAACATGAAGCCGCGAATGCGCTTCTTGTCCTCGGGAGTCATCTGCATCTCGCGCAGAGGCTTCTCGGACCCGAGATGCGACATTGGCACGCTTCAGCAGTTCAAATTCCTTTTCGAGATCCGGCGTCCTCATCTTCTTCAGGTCTTTTTCCAGGCGTTCGAGTCTCTTCTCAATCTGGCCGAGATCGCTGACCATGAGATCGAATTCAACGTTCTTGATGTCTCGCAAGGGATCGATTTCGCCAACGTGGGGAATGGCCGGATCCTCGAAAACCCGGACGACGTGGGCCAGAGCATCTACCTGGCGAAGATGTCCGATGTAGGCGGTCTCTTTCAGAGCGTCCTGACCGATCGCGCCGACGTCGACGTATTCGACCGAGGTGTGAGTGAGCTTCTTCGGGCTGATAGAGAGCGGCCAGGCGGTCGAGGCGATCGTCAGGAACTTTGGCGACGCCGATGTGGGCCTCGCGCGGATTGGCGTGAGCCTGGGCGGAGAGATGGGCTTTGGTGAGAATTCGAAACAGCGATGTCTTGCCTACCTGGGGCAGTCCAATTATTCCCGTTTTCATAAATGGTCTTGGCTAATATTTGTCGTTTTCTTGCATCGCCGAATGAGGACAAATGGTAAGCGTGCTCGGCGAGCATCAACCAACCTTTCAGATTAAATCATTGAGACAGGTGCTGCCAAAACCGGACTCAGCACGCGATCTTTAGCGGTCGCCATGGATCGAGTTATGGCGCTGACCCTTAACGGCACGACGAAATGGGCGAGCACGAAGGAATTGCAGCGACTGGGCGAGACGCGGATGGGAGGGGCTCCTTCACGCGTCCGGCAGATACTCGAACGCATAGAAGCTGCAATTGCGGACACCTCAAAGGATCTGCAAGCCTATATCAAAACGCACGCGGAATTCATGGAGATAGGCAATCGCATGCTCCAGCAATGGGAGGAAGGTGCCGCGCTTTCGCTTAAGGCGGCCTGAGCAACCCCCATGCTCTTCGGCGATGGGTAGACTACTTCCAAGTGGCCGACAACCGACCCATTGAATCTGCAGATCACCTGAAGTTGTCCGGTGCGAGGTTAGTTATTCGCGGCGCAAGGCAGTCATAGGATGGATCCTCAAGGCCCGCCGTGCCGGGATGTAACACGCCAAGATAGCGACTGCCGCCAGCAACAACGCCACAGCAATCAGTGTCGTGGGATCGGTAGGCTTCACTTCGAAGAGCACGCTGACCATCACTCGTGTGAGCGCGATTGCGCCGGCAAGCCCGAACACGATGCCCAGCAGTCCCAGCTTCACTCCATCCTTCATTACCAGCCGCAGCACATCGCGGTGTTGCGCGCCCAATGCCATGTAGACTCCAATTTCGTGCGTGCGCTGATTGACGCGGTACGCAACCATACCGTAGATGCCTACTCCGGCGAGCGCCACTGCCAGCGCGGCAAAGCTCCCGAGCAACAACATGTTGAAGCGCTGCTGCGCTACCGAGACCGCCAACAGATCGTCCATGGATTGAATGCCGCTTACTGGAATCTGGCTGTCCAGACTCCAGATCTGCTTCTTCACGTCCTCGACCAGACTTGCTTCCGGAACTCGCGACCGGATCACCAGCGTCATAAATTTCCGCCACGCCTCGTCATTCTGGCTGAACGGGGCGTAGACGGCGGGATCCACTGGCTGGTTCAGGCCGGAATGCTTCACGTCGCCCGCAACACCAACAATCGTCATCCATTCGGGGGGTTCGTTACCAGCCCAGTCAATACGGATTCCAATTGGGCTCTTCCCGGGAAGAAGTTGCCGCACAAACTCCTCGTTGACGATCGCGACTCGTGGTTGTCCTTCGCGGTCCATCGCACTGAAGTCGCGTCCGTTGCGAACCGGTATCTGCATGACGCCGAAGTACTCACCCATCACCGACAGCGTTTGCACCACTGGTTCGGTTCCCTCGGCACGGGTCGCCTGTCCGTCGACCACGACGCGATGGCCTACATAATTTCCGGCCAAAGGGAGGTCGGTTATCATCGCGGCCTCCACGCCGGGAAAGGCGTTAATTCGCCTGAGCAACTCCCGGCGGAAATTCGTCTGCATGGGAAACTGCGGATAGCGGGTTCCCGGGAGCTGAAGGTACATAGTGATGACGTTTGCCGGATTGAATCCCGGATCGACGGATCGCAGTCGCAGAAAGCCTTTGATCAACAATCCCGCACCCGCCAGCAAAATGAGCGCCAGGGCAAGCTCCGCGGTCACCAAGAAACTGCGTAAGGGACTGCGCGAAACGCCCGTCGTGGTCGTGCGTGCGTTCTCCCGCAAGGCTTCTGCAATATCGCCGCGAGATGCGGACCATGCCGGGAGAAGTCCGAACAGCAGCCCTGTCAGTAGCGAGATGGCGAATACAAACAGGAAGACCCGCGCGTCCATGGGAATTGCGTCCAAGCGACGCAACTCCGCCGGTCTCAACGCCAGCAATAAAGTTGTGCCTGCCTTCGCCGCCATCAGTCCTGCTGCTCCGCCGACCAGTGCCAACAGGGTGCTCTCTGTGAGCCTTTGACGAATCAGACGGCCATTGCGTGCGCCGAGCGAGGCGCGAATCATTAGCTCGCGCTGGCGTGTTACGGCCCGGGCCATCAGCAGCATCGCGAAATTTGCGCAGGCAATCAGCAGCACCAGCCCAACCGCTCCGAACAGAATCAGCAACGCCGCGCGGACATCGCCTACCAACCACTCATGCAGCGGTATCAGTAAGGTCGCGCGCTCCTTCTCGGAGTGGGGAAACTCCTCCGCAAGCCGGCGGTCCGCCTGTGCGATCTCTGCTTGCGCCTGCGCAAGCGGCACGCCCGGCTTTAGCCGCCAGTAGGTGTGCATGAAATGCACGTCACGCTCGGCAGCCGCATCGGGATATCCCACCCACAACGAAACGAAGACATCCGCAAGCTCCTTCGGTAGAGTGAAATCTCTGGGCATCACGCCGATCACTGTGTAACTGTTGTCGCTCAGCCGGATCGCTTTGCCAAGCACATGAGGATCGCTGCCCAGAAAATCCCGCCAGAACGGATAACTCAGCACGACATTCCGCGGCCCGCCCTTTACATCTTCATCGGCTGAGATCAAACGGCCCAACATCGGTTGTGCGCCGAGTGTCGTAAACAGGCCCGCATCAACATAGGCGCCGTGCACGCGCACCGGCTCACCAGTGCCACTGAAGTCCATAGGCTCGATATTGATTCCACCACAGCTGGCAAACGATTTGGTCTGTCGCTGAATGTCTTCAAGATTCGGCAGTGAATCATTCTCCCTTGCAGCCAGCAACTCCTGCGGGTTGGGGTATGGCAACGGATTCAGCAAAACCTGATTCACCACGCTGAAGATGGCCGTGTTGGCCCCGATCCCGAGTGCCAGCGTCAGCACAGCGCAAGCGGTAAACGCGGGCGAGTGAAGCAGGGTGCGAGCGCTGTAGTGCAAGTCTTGCACCAGCGACTCAACCAAGCTGACACCGCGAGCCTCGCGGCACTCGTTTTTGACCTGATCGAGTCCACCAAACTCCAGCCGGGCGCGACGCAGGGCCTCGGAATGGCTCATTCCCGACTTCACATATTTGTCGGTCTGTCGCTCGAGATGAAAACGCAACTCGTCATTGAGTTCGTTCTCTGCGGCAGGGCGCCGCATCAAGGTTCGCAGCCGAAAGAGCAAGTCGTGTAGTAACACGCGACCTCCTAGGCAGTTTCGAGAATCTGGCTCACGGCCGCCGTCAGTTTCTGCCAGGCGTCCTGTTCGATCTCGAGTTGGCGCCGTCCGGCTTTGGTCAGCTGGTAGAACTTTGCTTTGCGGTTGTTCTCGGATGTGCCCCAGCGGGCTTTGATCCAGCCGCGGCGCTCCAGGCGATGCAGCGCGGGATAGAGCGAGCCCTGCTGCACGCGCAAGACGTCGCTGGAAATCTGCTGGATACGTTCAGAAACGGCCCAGCCATGGAGTGGCTCAAGCGACAGGGTGCGGAGGATGAGCAAGTCCAGCGTGCCCTGTGGAAGATCAATGGATCGAGATGGCAAAGGTTCTCCTATCACTTCTACAAGAGCGTACACTAGCTGCTGTAGAAGTACAAGGGGAGAGGAGAACGGAGACAGGAATTCCCACTCCATTGAACTTTCGAGCGCTTATAACGGATTAATGCAGTCAAACCGCGGCTTGAGGTAGATGACGGGCAAACCGGAAGTTGGCATGGCTCGGCAGGTTTGTTTCGAACTGGACGTTTCTGTTTCCAGGAAGCGCGTCTGAGCCGTCGGCCAGAAGAGCGGAACATTAGCGGCTGGTTTCCTCTCCTTCTGGGCTAACCATGCATGGACAGAGTCGATCCTAAAGGGCGGCCAGATTCTGATGAGTGGCGAGCCTGCCCACGCGCCGCGAAACAGTAGAGGGGTGCGAACGGAGCGGTTTTAACTCTCTGGCCAAATCGGATTCGCTGACAATAGTGGTAGAATCCCGTACGGGTGGCCCTTTTAGGACTTGGTCGTGGGCACCTAAGCCCGAGAACGAGTCGCAGCATTTCATCGGCAAAATGAGTTAGGCTGTGCAAATCGTCGAAAAGCGCCACACTTTGTTACACAGTTTCGCATTTGTTGTTTGGAAGAAGAAAGAATAGAAACAGAGAACGGGCTGTAAAATCGATCACTTCCACGAAGTGCCGGGATGGCGGAACTGGCAGACGCAGCGGACTCAAAATCCGCCGACCTTCGGGTCTTGGGGGTTCGACTCCCCCTCCCGGCACCACTCAAGAAACCCAGCGAATACGCGGCTATCTGGGCTAGCACTCCGCATACGTTGCACCTCCACAGCAGACGCAGCGGATTTTGTGACGAGATTAACCAAGGAACGTTGAATCTATCCCACTGATAAAAGTAAGTTTACTTATGACTTGCGTATTGAGCCTTGCTTTCACATTACTTACACATTTCCCAGTTTTCCCCGCCACACGCTTGTATCCACCACCGTGCCTTGAAGACCGCGAAAAGTCGAGTCACCCCCACAAGCAAGACATTGGCGCAGCCACAAGACGGTCGCCGAAGTGGACCGAATTTCGGCCATCGAAGAGAACCACTCCTAGCTTGAAGTTATCGCCGCAGGCGTCCGCCAACTTTCGGATCCCTTTGAAGTCGCCCGCATTTACAGTAGCGCTCGCCCTGACTTCGATGCCGACCAATGCGCCACTTCCCGTTTCAATCACCAGATCAACCTCGTCCTGGTCCTTGTCCCGGTAGTGGTACAAGGCGCAGCTCTCACCGAACCACGATGTCTGTTTCAGCACCTCAGAGAAAACGAATGTTTCCAGCAGCGATCCGAAGCTTGAACGGTCTTTCGCGATCCGTTCCGCGGTCGCCCCCAACAGCGAGCCGAGCAGGCCGGAGTCAAGGAAATGCAGCTTGGGCGTCTTTACCAAACGCTTCAACTGGTTCCGAAACCACGGTTCCACCTTTCGAACGAGAAACAACTGCTCCAGAATAGCAACGTACTTCCTGGTGGTCTTGTCGTCGAACCCAACTTGGCCGCCCATCTGCGTGAAATTGATGAGCTGGCCAGAGTGGTGGGCGAGAACCTGCAGCAGGCGCGGCATTTGGTCAAGCTTTTCCACATCGGCAACTTCGCGTACATCCCGCTGCACGATGGCTCTTATGTAATCCCGCGCCCATGTCTGGCGTCGCTTTGGATCTTCACGCCGCAGCATCTCGGGGTAGCCGCCGATCAGCACGGTTTGTACTAGATCTTTGCCGATCATTGGCTCGGCAGGTTTGCCGAGTTTTCCATCGAACGCCGCTTTGAGGAACCCCGGCTTTTTGCCTCGGATTTCAGCCCGCGAGAGGGGCAGAAGGCTCACGATCTCCATGCGGCCAGCTAAACTCTCTGAGACCTGAGGCAGAGTCAGGATATTGGCTGAGCCCGTCAACAGAAACCGGCAGGCCCGGCGACATCATCGACGGACTTCTTGATGGCCCGGAGAAGGTCGGGCACTCGCTGTACTTCGTCCATGGTGGTTCGATCGAGTGCGCGCACCAGCCCAGTTGGATCGCTGCGCGCCGCAGCCAGCACCGTGTCGTCGTCCATGGTGATGAATTCGCGATTGCCAGTGACCAAATCGAGGACCAGGGTGGTCTTGCCGCACTGGCGCGGCCCCGTAACCATGACGACAGGCGTGTCCTTGAGCGCGGTGGCAACCAATTCGGCGGAAAAGCGAGGAAACAGCGCGTGATCGGCATCGTCCATGCCGGGTGAAGACTCCGTCCAGTTCGGATTGGTTGTTCGTCTATTTCGGATTATAGGCTCGTCTGATCCGGAACGGAAAGCGGGACATTGCCGGAACTCGTCCCTCCTCATGGTGGCCTAGCTCCACCTGGTCGTGAGCGATACAGGGGGTGTCCTCCCAAATCGAGATTGTATCTTCCCGATCCAGTTCCTGCATCGCCTCCCGGTCGTTACAGCTTTGCCTTAGTCAACTGTCGCAAAAGACTTTCCGTGGCAGCGCCCCCGACGACTTCCGTCAAGCCTCGTCGACGGCCGAACCGCCAGCCGGACTTCACCCGCGCGTTCGTCGGATTGTGGTGGGACGCAAAAGGCGATTGCCAGCGGGCGCACGAATCCACGCAGGACGAAGGACGGGCAGCGGGTCACTCCTCCGCACCGGATCGGGAGGACATGATCATCTCTGTTTGGACTGGCATTGTTTGCGAACGAGATCAATCTGGAACGCTCTATTTTGTCCAGCACGAAAATCTATGACGTAAATGCGTCACTCGTTGGGGCAGGTTGAATCTTGCCCACTATGTCGCGGTATCGCACAACAGAGTCCACTTGACCCGCCGGAAAGTCGCATTGAAAGACGATTTCCTGTCTGGGGATAGCCTAATCACCAGTGCCGTCGCCATTGCCAATCGCATTTGCGATCCGTTGCAACCAGCGATTCTGCAAGTCACCACGAGACGCCACGATAACCAGACGGGCTTGCGCCCGACTCAGGGCAACGTTTAACAAGCGCGGACCCTTGTCGTCGTTATTGAGGAATTCAGTGCTGGCGAGAACGCAATCGAAAATGACGGTGTGACACTCTGATCCTTGTGCGCGATGCACCGTGCTAACCTTCACCGCCGAGATGCCCTTCCTGCGCAAGTTGCCCTTCAGAACGCTGCGTTGTGCTCGGAAAGGACAAAGGACGGAGATTTGATCAGGAGATAGCGTCTTGAGTAGTCTGGTGACCAGTTCGCCAATGAAATCGGCGGATTCGAACCGTACCGGACCACCGTAATTGCTATTGAACATTCCTTCATGCTGGCAGAGATGGAGATGGACATTCTTCCGTCCCATCGGCGCAACGTCGCCCACAACTCTTTCCGCACGCCAGATAGGATTGGCTTCGCAGTCCTCGGCGACCATGAGCTTGCCGTCATAAAAGACGTTGCCTACAACATCGCAGATTGACTCCTCCATTCGTCCCTGCTCGTTTAATAGGCACGTTCCACGCTCAGTCTTGTGGACAAACATCGACCGTCCGAGCCACTTTCTAGCCATCGCATGCTCGGATTGGACAACAGGAGCAAGCTGTTTGTCGTCCCCCGCGAAAATCACCTGCTTGCCCAAAGGAGCCAGCGCCAAAGCGTGAGCAAGGCTCGCTTGGCTGGCTTCGTCAAAAACTACCAGATCGAAGGGTCTACGGACGTAAAGAGCCTCGAAGCTGTACGCGGCGCCCGTCGTCGTCATTGCGGCAAGTTGCGCTTGGTCGATTGGGTTCGGAATTTGTGATCTGAGGCTCTTCACCTGATCCTTCCATGCCGCATAAGCCACAACATCTGTCGGATCGGGCATCTTGGTTTCGAGATCGGCTAGGCGGCGAATCAAGTTCTCGTCCGGGGTCGGAAGGAGGTGCTCGCGTCTTTTGTATTTGGACGCAATAAAGTGGTTGCCAATGCGCAAGCACTTCTTCCGCAGGCTCGCAGCCACGCGGTTCGACGCCGAGAGCCTCTCAAGATGCTCATCCACTGAAATGAGTGCAAGATCGACAGCAACGTTCGTCGTGGATAGAAGGAGAACCTTAGCTGTCGGTCGTTGACAGAGATAGTGGCAAACCATCGCGCCGAGCGTATAGGTCTTCCCAGTTCCCGGTGGTCCCCACAGAAAACCATGCTCTCGCTTTAGCAGCCCGAATGCTTGTGCTTGGGCAGCGCGAAGCCTCGGGAAGCCCTCGATTCGATCAACCTCCTCTAGATCGGATAGCTGGGCTTCGGTTACTTTAGATAGCCATCCAAAACCCTGCGTTGCCCAACTCGAACTCTCCCAGCAATCGCGCAGTGCTTCGAGATAGCGTGGCGGGTATATACGAATCTCCTGCCCCTTTTGAGGAGGTGGGCTACTCAAGTACCGAATGTTCAATTGATCGGTGTCAGGAATGACTGAAAGCACGTCGGCGGTGCCGGAGGGCGGCCCTCCCCACCAAGCAGCAGCGCCTTCGAGCGATTCGTCCAGCGAACTGGAGGCATTCATCGGCTTGACAACAACCTTCCAAATGTTTGCCTGCTGTGAAAGATCGCTCACTCGAAATCTGAGGAACTTGGACGCAATGCGTAATTCCTCTTCAATTGCATCAACGACTTCTGTGATGGACTCGGCGATCCTCGCAACGGACATAATCTCTCGCATGTGGGCGCTTGGCTGGAAAGCGTCAGGAGTAGCGCAACCCACGAGAGTATCGAGGCTGGCGAAAAGGCTCGACTACCGACGCACACAGCGTTGTGATCAGCGCATATTTTGAGCGGATGTGCTTACCATTGCATGAGTTACAGGTAGCGTATTTGGTGCTGCCAGGCGCCGCCAACAACCCATCCATCTCCGCGCGATCCAAGAACTCCACTGTCCGCCGCACGCAGCGTTTGCCGGGCTTTGCCAAGATTCTCTGGCAACGAAGCATGGGAGTCGTTTCCTTCTTCAGAACTCCCAGCCAATCCGCAATGTATGCATTGCGTTGTCTTCTCGAGGTTCCTGGTGCAACTCTAGGTCAGCGCACAGAAAAGCAGACCCAAGCTCTGCAACGAGTTCCTCAGACGCATAGCCGGTTTCTCCCCAATGCGGTGGTACTACCTGTTGCAGGGTTCCTGGGAAGTGCGAACTCCAGGTTCCCGCACCTGTTTGACTTCAGAGTACAATAGGTCAACCACTTCCGCCGCAGGGTTCCTCCCATGCTGTTGCAGTTTTCCCTTATTCCGGCTTTTGAGCAAGTCCCACTGGAGGTGTCTGATGTCCGCCCAAACAGCCAATCTTCTTCGGTCCGTGTCGAACGCCGCATGGTCCTTCGCTAGAAACATCAATTCAATCTTGCCGGCTGGCAATTTGCCTCAGCCATCTTGGGCGCCCGCTCCGCTTCCAAAGAGTTCGGAGAGGGTTCCGATGAAGATGGGTGTTCCAAGGAGAACGCTATCCCTCTGCCCCGAATGCAATCGTGAGGCAGTCGAGGCCACGGTAAGCGGAGACTCGAGTCTCGCCGATTTCAGAGATCGCCCTGGAATCGTCGATGCGGAGATTCTCGAGGAAGCAGGGCGCATCCTCATGCGCAAGGCCTGCGGGAAGCATGGTCCGTTTGAAGACGTGCTTTCGAACCATCCCGCGTTTTTCAGACGGATCGAAAGCCTTGGGTTTGGCCAGGACTTTGATTGCGCCGGTGACGAAGCGGTTCACGATCACGGCGTGAACAGCATCAGGACAGGTCGCGGCACATATCTGATCGTTGACCTCACCAACCGCTGCAACATGTTCTGTTCGCCTTGCTACATGGACGCCAACGGCGCCGGCTACGTCCATGAATTGGACATGCAGGATGTAACGGCTTTGTTTGAGAGGGCGAGATCTTTCAAGCCTCAGCGAGAGATCAACGTCTTGTTCTCCGGTGGGGAAGCAACGTTATCGCCGATATTCCTGGACGCCGTCGAGCACGCCAAAAGCGTCGGTTTCCATCGGCTCCATGTGGCGACCAACGGAATTCGCTTCGCTCAAGAGGGAGGTTTTGCTGACCGGGCGCGGGCTGTCGGACTTCACGGGGTTTACCTGCAGTTCGACGGGGTCACTGAAGAGAAGAACAGTCACCGCGGAATCGGCAACTACATGGAGCTGAAGCTCCGTGCCCTCGACAATATCGCAGCTGCCGGCATGAAGACCACACTCCAAGTGACCGTCGTGAACGGACTGAACAATGATGGAATTGGCGACATCATTCGATTCGTTGCCGATCACATCGAGAAGATCCACGGTGTCATCTTGCAGCCGGTGATGTTCTGCGGCCGAGATGAAGACATTTCCGCGGACGAGCGGTACGCGAAGCGGTACCCGGTTTCGCAGATCGCATATGACTTGCAGACTCAAACTTCGTTCGGGTGGGAGCCGATGCGCGATTGGTTTCCCGTCTCTGCCTACGCAGCCTTTGCCCAATTGTGTGACATTCTCCACCCGGATGCTGAACTGGGAAGTCTGTTCAACGACATACATCCCAACCATGGGATGTTCTCCCCGATTCTGGTCAACGCCCGGACGAAGGAGATCGTGCCGGTTGCCAGGTTCTTTGACGTGGAGCAGTTCCTCAAAGACATCATCGAGATCGCTGATTCTGCCAGGCGGCCGGCGATCACCAAATCGATGGTTCTCCTATCCTTGGCACGCAACTTCGATCCTGACAAAGCACCTCCGGATTTTGGTATCCGCCAGCTCCGCGATTTGCTTGCAGACTGCGTCTATCGGGTAGCCGGCAGCGGGCCCGACTGGTCGGAGCGGGCCTATGCCTACAACGGCGTATGGAGGCTAGTGATGGTCAGCCCAATGGCCTTTCAGGATAACTACAACTACGACCTGTCGCTGATCTCCAACTCGAGTACGCCAGTGGCGACGCAGGAAGGTGAAATCAACTTCTGTGCCTATAACGGGGGCCGCTGGCGGAGGATCGTGGAACACCTCCACAAGACGGCGAGCTTGACCGAATGGAATAGGTCGCATGGCCGGCATCCTATCTACGCCAAGGGTAAAGAGGTGGACATGGGTTCCCGGCGGGTTCCACAAAGAGACCTCGTTCAGATAGATCATCAGCACACGGTTTGAGGCTCATGCCGGAGGTTCCAGGACGGCACCTCCGGCTTCCCGGTTTGAGGTAAGCGTCAGACGAAATTCATATTTGGATTACGGATGCGACGTCCCGAGTGCACCGCACTGATGACGGTAGGGAGTTTTGCAGGCGTGCAAAAGCCACGCTAGGTCAAGTCGGGTAGCTCTTCGCGTGGAATCAGCAGACGGATGGATCGAGCCTGTCCAGGTCTGCGCTCGATAAAGCCGCGGGTTTCGAGTGTCAAGATCATTTGGTGTACCGAAGGCAGTGAGACTTTGCACTGACCTTGCTTGTCGGCACAGGGTCTCTTCATCGGTCGCGGTTGGCCGCGCTTACTATTGGAGGATCAGTGCTGGGCGACCCAAGCTGTGGGCGTTAGATCCGATAGATGCTGTAGTTGCATGTTGACTAAGCCCGGTAGTACGGCGGACAGACATTCACGCACGGGTAGATTGATCCGTCGACAAGTTTCGACAATCGAAAAAATCGCTGCCACCTTCGGTCCGGCTTGTGGGCTGCCCAGGTGGATCCAGTTCTTAGGACCGACGGCGATGGTCGGATGGAGTTCTCTGTCGGGTTCGTACTCAACTCTAATTCCGGTTAGTCCAGAAAGCGAATCAGCTTCGGCCCCGCCGACGTACGTCGCCGTCTTTTTCCTCGTCCCACTTGTTCTTCGGTCATGAAATTACTTCAACACAGATTTGAAGCGCTGACTACCGTTTCGAGAACCACTTGGATCCGAGGCCTTTGATCGTGCGGTTTAGCCATTCGGGCTCTGCAATGGGCGTATGCCCGTAGACGACCATGGCCGTGCCGCGATATTCGGCAGTCCAGTTGTAACGCACGGGGAGTCCGTAATCGTCCGTCTCTCCCGTTGTCTCGCCGTAAAGAGCAAAATCGCGTACCTTGCCCGATCCACGCCCCTGCATTTCCTCCTTCATGCCCGCGTGTGCGAACCACAAGCTTCCCGTCGTCGAACACGTAGTGGCTAACCAAGTCGTCGAGAAACTTGATGACCGCTTGCTTGAACTCAGGGCTTTCTTTGTCCAGCTGCTGAACTGAGTCGGCGAGACCGTGCGTCATCTGTACATCGCGTCCTTTTAGCTTCCGCATCAACTTCATGTCGTGATTTCCGGGAACACACAAGGCTTCTCCTTCAGCGACCATTCTCATGACCAGACGCAACACGTCAGGAATCTTGGGACCGCGGTCGACAAGATCACCGACGAAGACCGCCTTCCGTCCATCGGGCGGAGTGGCCGTTGGTCCGTCCGGTCCGTTCTCGATCTTGTAGCCAAGTTGACCGAGTAGAGTACTTAGTTAGCTCCTCATAGCAACCGTGTACAGTTGCGATACGCATTTCTGGTTTCGCAGTACTCCGGGTTATTTGTTGTCGGGTGGCTTGAGACGGGCTGGCTCTTCGAGGATATCCAGGAGAGGAGTCGCGCAATAGACTCGGTCGCGCTTCGCATCTCCCATCCGTTTTACGATCTTCGCCCGTTCGAGTCGTTCGACGGCGCGCTGCGCGGTCGTAAACGCGATTTTCAATTTGTCGGCCGCACCTTTTATCGTGATGAAGGGATTTGCCCCCAAAAGTTCGACCACACGCAACGGGTTGTTGCTTGATTCTCCTGAAACTTTCCTCTGCCACTCGGAGAGTAGTCCGTTGATGCGCGTGGCTCGGCTCAACGCGTCCTCTGACATGCGAGCGACTCCCAGCAGGAAATACTCCAACCAATCGCTCCAGGCCCCGCGTTCGCTGATCCCGCGCAAACCGTCGTAGTAATCTCGCCTCGAAGCTTCAAAGAACGCCGACAAATAGAGCAGCGGTGTCGGAAGGATTTGGCGCTCGATCAGGAACAAGGTTATGAGCAGGCGTCCGACTCGGCCATTGCCATCAAGGAACGGGTGAATGGCTTCGAACTGATAATGAGCCAATGCAATGGTCACGAGCGGTGGTAGGGTCGATTCATGCAGGAATTTTTCCCAGGCCGCGAGACACGGCTCGACCTCTCCTGGAGGGGGCGGGATGTAGGAAGCGGTTGCGATAGTGCTGCCAGGCTTGCCAATCCAATTCTGAATCCTGCGAAAACGTCCGGGCGCTGCTTGGTGACCCTGAACGCCCGTCATTAATTTTTCGTGCAACTCGCGGGTAAGCCTGACGCAAAGGGGAAGTTTCTTGAGACGCGAGATTCCGTGCTCAAGAGCCGCTACGTAGTTGCCAACTTCCCGAAGGTCCTCGGGACTTCGATCCACGAACGCTCCCGCCTCGGCGGCAAGCAACTCGCCTAGCGTGGCCTGTGTGCCTTCAATCTTGCTCGATAGAACAGCTTCACGCTGTACGAAAGGCCGGATCAAAATATGAGGATTGGGCAGCCGACCACCTTCGCCGGCTAATCGTCCGACTAGCCGGTCTGCGTCCGAGAGTGCCCCAATCAGCCGCGGCGTCCAGTTCAGTTCAGGAGGTAGGGGCGCCGGCACGAAGGCTGAATAGCTGCCCTGCGATACTTTCTGGCCAGGAATGTTAGTGGCGTGGGCCAATGTGCCTTCTTAAGGTCGAAACTAGCGTTTGGCGCTATTTTCACAATCCATGATAATCGAAAATAACAAGATTGGCTATTTGCACAGGTGAAAGCGTTCCATTTAGAAATGGGGCCATGAGTGCGTTGGGTGGTAAAGTCTCCTATGGACGTCCTCGTTATTGCTTGGCGAAGTGGACATCATCGCCCGAGGAGAGCCGCAAAGCACTTCACGCGCAGGTGACAAGGATCTGTGGAAATCGACGAATACTTCCACATTTACTTTCACAGTTTCACAATCTATGTCTTGGATGAAAAAGATGGGGAATGTGAAATAAGCTGTAGAATCAAGCACTTCCACGAAGTGCCGGGATGGCGGAACTGGCAGACGCAGCGGACTCAAAATGCCCTGTCGCTCACCTGTAACTCCTGCTCCTCCAATAGTTTCAAGTACATGCGTTTCGGAGTGACGCGCATTCTGTGCCATTTTGTTGATCTTGTATCAGGATGTTAGTCACAGTTTGGGCACAAATACATGCCCCTCGGTCGAGGTACTTACTAGAGCACTCTCCGACTGCGCTGAGTGTATTCGTCGAGGTCTCGTATATCAAAACGCCACGGACTGGTGCCGCCCCCGTCTTCGATGTACGGAATCAGACCTAGCTGAACGAGATTGCGGAGCTTCCACTCGCTGATCGCCAGATACTCGGCAGCCTGTTTGGTTTTCACTAGCCTTGGAACGATGGGAGCCTGTTTGGGTGATCTATTCATGGGCTAGGATGATACAGAAATCGCTCGCAGCCTCTCACTCAGCGAGCTAGACCACTCCCCGATCTTCGTTACGCGCACGCTCCCGTCCGGCAGCCCGCGCACCGAGACCTTGTCCAGCCGCGCAGCCGCTCTCAGAAGCCGATTCGGCGGGCATTTCGGTCTTGGACAGAGTTCGGGTCGGGTGAGGTGTTCCTACCCTTGTTTTTGACCTTTGTTGACCAACTGGAAGGGGCGTCTGGCGTCCGGCTGACGAGGCGGATCGTGCTCTGAGAATTCCACTTCTTTGCGCTGCTGGGAATCATGGCGAACAAAAGACGAAAGTGCTAGACTGCGGAAGTGGACGAGGGTCGCAAGCGCGTGCTGCTGATTGCTGCCGCGATTCTCGCGGCCCGAAAACTTGCGACTTGGGACGGACGCCCTTCGCCCTTTCTGGAGTCCACCATCGCGGATGCGATCTCGATTGCTGAGCGCATTATGGCGCGGATCGACAGCAGGTGGCCGACTCCGAACACGGGATAGAATTCACCGTTGTTTAAGAACCTAGAACGGCTGCTAGATCGTCTGGGCTGCACCCTTTAAGACTATCGAGGAAATCTTTCTTGAGGGATGCCCATTTCGTTGCGGTGTCGGAGCCATCTTGCTGAATGCCACGATTACCCTTCTCGAAAGGTGGCTTTTCATTAAAAAATCTGTACTTACCTGCGAACCAAAGGTAGCGGTCAAGTCGCCTATTCGAGACCTGATCCAACCCGTCGCGCCGTTTCAATTTCTCCATATTCTGCACAAACGCCGTGTAGCTTTCGTCCAGCTTGTTATCCTTGGTCTGGACGCAGTTCGCCGTGCCAAGATGGAACTCAATCATCTTCGTGCTGAAGTTGTCCTTAATTGGGAATCGATCAGGATCAATGAAAAAGTGCGCAAACTTGGAAGCAAACGAAACGTTCGCTCTGGTCTTGTTTTTGTGCCTAAAGTCAGCGATCTTTTCGACTAGTGGACTGTCGCGAAGTAACCATTACCAGTTGCTATGCTTCTAAGTTGAGGCGCCGATCCCGTAGCGGCCAGGTCCAGCAGCGCAATCTTGTACTGGGGATAAGGATCTTCGGGAGTTGGCAACGTCGACAGCACGTACGCCAAGGACCTACCGTCGGGAGAAACGCTCAGACCTTTGCCCGCCGGAAGGGTTTTTGGGGCAACCGCCGCAGAGACGGCTTCCGGCTTCACCGGGCCTTCGAGTGGCGCTCTCCAGAGCTGCTGCAGGTCCTGATTCCAGTAATAGGTCCACTTTCCGTCGGCTGAGCAGACCGGCGAGTGGTCGTTTTTTCCTTCGGACAACTTCGCGAGATTTGTGCCGTCCGCATTCGAGCGCCAGATGTTGGTCACGTTCGTTCCTTCATGAAACGCCCAGGAAAACACCAGAAAACGGCTGCCACAGCTGGACACTTCGACGATAGCTGCGCTCGAGTCACCCATCAGCCGGGTTGGCTCTCCCTGGCCAATTCCAGTGCGCAGGAGACGCGAAAAATCCGTGAAAACCAAGGTTCCATCCGGCGTCCAGGCAAACCAAAAAGCCAACTGACCCTGCGGGAGAATCGCGTTGGGCTCGCTTGTGGAGTTTTCGCCAGTGCGCTGCACATACAAGTTCTGCGAGGTCTTGGTCTGGACGGTTGCCAGGGTTTTTCCATCTGACGAAAGCGTCAAGGTGGCATAGCTACTGGTGTCGCGCGTGATGGGAGTAACGTGACTGCTTGCACCGGGAACAAACCCAATCTGTGCCCGCTGAAAGTAGTCGGGGCCCTTCTGGGAATACAGGGCGAGCAGTCCATTGCCATCAGGCATCCACTTGAAATCACCGGGCAGCAAGTCGGCAAAGGTGTCAAAGTCATGCACCTTTCCACCGCCGACACTGAGCAACGCGATTCCGCCCAGGGCTCCGTCCGGCCTGGACAACTTGAACCCGATTTCCTTGCCGTTGGGAGACCATGCAACCGAGGAGGGAACATCGGACGCCGGTGCTCCGACATGCAGAGCGTGTTCGTCGGTCCCATCCAGGTTGACCGCAATCAACGCGAACTTCCCCGCCTCCGGAGCATTTGCCCGTGCAAAGGCGAGGTGCTGCCCGTCCGGAGAGAAGGTAATGTCACTGTCAATTCCGCGAACCACGGTCTGAGGGACGCCGCCCAGCACAGGCGCCCGGAACAAATCGAAGTGCGTGTTCGTCGCATCCGCGGCTTTGATGAAGTACAAGTAGTTCCCGTCCGGAGAAAAAGCGACGCTCCGGTAAGAAGCGGGAGCCGGCGGGATCACTTGGGTGTCGCTGCTGGTCGGGATATTCCTTAGCCACAAACTCTGCAATCCCTTGTCATTCATGACGGACAGAACGTAACGAGCGTCGGGCGACAGAGCCGTAAGCCCGGCTTTGCCCGAGGTCGTAATCTGGGTGATCGTGAAGATCTGAAAATGGGTCTGGCGTGGCGTCGAAAACATCGAATACAAACCATAGCCGGCGATCGCCAAGATCACCAAGGCTACGGCGCCGGTCGCAGTTGCCACCCACTTGTGCCGCTTCACGGCAGCGATTACGGAAGAGCTGTCGACCACCGCTGATGGAGGAGATGAGGGCAGTGGCGATGGCACACGCTCGTCGTCCGAAAATCCCGAAACCGCCTTCCCGCCGTGGCTGGATTCAGTCTCACGTTTGAGACGCTTCAGGTCCGCGCGCATTTCCGATGCGACCTGGTATCGAAGTTCCCGATCCTTTTCCAGCGCTTTGCTGATGATCTGTTCCAGTTTCGGTGGCAAGTCAGGATTCAGCCGCAAGGGCCCAAGCGGAGGACGGTTCAAGATGGCGTCAAACACGGTCGCGGAAGTGTCGCCGCGGAACGGAAGCATCCCCGTCGCCATCTCGTAAAGTACAGCGCCGAAAGAAAACAGGTCGGTCCTGGCGTCGAGATCTCGCCCTTTAGCTTGCTCCGGCGACATATAGGCAACGGTTCCTACTGCCGCACCTGGACTGGTCAGCAGCTCAGCGCTTTCAGAAACCGTCGCTCCGGTGAGGCCCGTGCCCGTCTGGCTATTTGCGACCATGGTCAACTTGGCCAAGCCGAAATCGAGAATCTTCGCGTGCCCGCGTTTGGTCGAAAATATATTTGCGGGCTTGATATCGCGATGGACGATGCCTTCGCTGTGGGCTGCATCCAGAGCGTCCGCGATGTCCACTGCCAGGGTCAGGAGCCGTTCATTGTTGACCGGCGAGCCGCGGATGAGATGCTTCACGGTGCATCCTTCCAAATATTCCATCGCAATGAAAGCTTGACCGTCCTCATCCCCAATGTCATAAATGGTGCAAATGTTGGGATGGTTGAGAGCGGATGCAGCCCGCGCTTCTCGCTGAAAGCGGGCCAGAGCTTGCGTATCGCGGCAGAGTTCAGGAGGCAGGAACTTAAGAGCGACGTAGCGCTGCAAGCGCATATCCATCGCCTTGTAGACAACACCCATCCCGCCGCCGCCGAGTTTTTCGACGACCTTGTAGTGCGAGATGTTTTGGCCAATCACTTCAGCACGCCACCCACCAGACGGCCGATTGGCCAGCAATTCTATGAGGGTCACAGGCAGAAGTCAATGTAAGGACAAGAACGTACGCTCATTCGGCAGTTCGCACGTCCAGGCCACCCACCGCCATCGCACCCAAGGACACGCTGGCCTATAATGCCGCACGAGACTTGAGGCTGTGGATACTTCGACTCCTGCCGACCGAGTTCCATCCGAAGCCAGCTTTCGCGGCCTGCTCGAAGCCGCGCCCGATGCCATCGTAGTCGCCGACGGCCAGGGCAAAATCGTGGTGGTGAACGCCCAGACCGAAAATATATTCGGCTACCCGCGCGGAGAGTTGTTGGGCCAGCAGATCGAATTGCTCGTCCCTGAGCGTTTCCGCGGCGGCCACCCGTCTCATCGCAGTTCATTTTCCGCGGAAGGCCGGACCCGGCCCATGGGCATGGGACTCGAACTTTTCGGCAGACGCAAGGATGGCACCGAGGTTCCAGTAGAAATCAGCCTGAGTACGTTGCGAACCGGGCAAGGACCTCTCATCTGCAGTGTGATCCGCGACATCACAGCACGCAAGGAGTTGGAAGCGCAACTGGAGACCAGCCGCATGCAGGTCGTGTCCTCGGCCCGCCTGTCTGCTCTCGGCATGATGGCGGCGGGTATTGCGCACGAAATCAACAATCCCCTGGGAATCATCCACGCCTACGCTAGTAATCTGGTCGAGATGGCCAGCGCCGGTCAGATTTCCCTTCCAGAATTGGAGAAAACCAGTACCTACATCAAAGAGACGGCGGAGCGCATTGGAAGCATTGTTAAGAGCCTGCGCCACATTGCCCGGGAGAGTGATGGAGATCCGATCCTTCCTGCTTCGGTACGCGATCTGATCGACAGGGTTCTGGAGCTATCCCGCGAACGCTTTCGAATGCATTCCATTCAACTCGTGTGCGCACCTATCGACCCGCACTTACAGGTTCCGTGTCGAGAAGTGCAGATTGCGCAGATCGTGATGAACCTGGTGCAGAATGCATTTGATGCCGTGGCCGAGACCTCGGGGGAAAAATGGGTTCGCGTGAATGTGACTACTCACGATGACTGGGTTGTCGTCTCTGTCATCGACAGCGGGCCAGGGGTGCCACCGCACCTTCGGGGGCGCATCATGGAACCGTTCTTTACGACCAAGCCTATCGGTAAAGGCACGGGTCTCGGGTTGAGTCTTTCTCGAAGCATCGCGGCCAGCCACGGCGGCGACCTGACACTTGGCGAACAAAATGGACACACATGTTTCCTTCTGACCCTCCCGTTGCGGCAGGAGGCTCCCTTATGCAGTTGAAGGATGCCACCGTGCTCGTGGTGGATGATGAACCCCACTACCGCGACATCATGAGCGGATGGTTCGAGAAGGAAGGCAGCCGGGTCATGGCAGCGGAAAACGGTTTTCGTGCCCTTGAACTCATTGAGAAGAACGAAATCAACGCGATCGTTACTGACATTCGCATGCCTGGGATGGACGGCACAGAATTGATCAAGCGGGTAAAAGCACTGGGAAAATACACCCCGACGGCGATTGCGGTCACTGGATTCTCAGATCTCCCGCCGCGTGATGCCTATGACCTGGGCATTGAGGCACAATTGTCCAAGCCGGTAGAACGCAAGGCCCTGGTTTCGGCCCTGCGCAAGACCCTGATGGATCGCGAGGAACTCTGGGCTGAGGCCTTCCGCACCACGACCCTGCCGGCTATCACCGTCGAGTTCGAGGGTCTCCGCGTAGCCCTGAAGAAAAAGGAGATTGCCTTCGGCCGCGGTGGGTTTTGTATGACTTCAAGAGTGCCATTCCCGGAAGACTTGTCGATCACATTCGAATTGAGATTCGCAGAGGACAGACAAAATGTCTCGGGACAAGGGATGATCCGATGGAACGCAATTCGGGAACAACTCGTGGGAATCGAGATCACACGGATCAGCGATCCGGCAAGGGCATGGGTCGCCGATCTGGCTGGTTCTAACCAGACGGTTTCTTTTATTCCACGATCACCCGCAACGTCGCCGTGACGGGGGAGTAGGCGCACGAGAAGGAAGAATCCAGATGTCACTGCTAGAGTCAGCGCAAGGTGATGAGGAAGAGCCCGATGTTAAGGTCACTTTCAATATTCGCCCGCAACGGACTAGGTGGTGCCAGGTGGCCTCGCCCCGGTTATGTGCGACCTTCGTCTGATGAAGTCGTGCGCAAGAGCACGAGACTGCCTCCCAGTCCCGCCGCCAGAGAAGCGGCGAGTGTCCCTATCTTTGACATGTCGAGGTAGGGGGTATCGGCGAAAGCCAGCGTCGCAATGAACAATGACATCGTGAAGCCGATACCAGACAGGCAACCAGCGCCGAACAGGGTACGCCAAGAGAGAGTGTCGGCTTTAGAAGCCAACCCGCTCCTTAGCGCCAACCAGGAAAACAAAGCGATTCCGATGGGCTTGCCGACCCAAAGCCCAAGTCCAACTCCCAGCCCAACCGTGCTCGTCAGAGCGGGCCCGAGCTTACCGAGAATGTGCACTCCGGCATTGGCCAAGGCAAAGACGGGCATGATCACCAGGGATACCCAAGGCTGCAGCCCGTGTTCGATGCGCCACAGCGGTGTTTGCAACCGTTCACTCTGCCGTTCTAGTTCGTAAGCGGCACTTTCCTTCTGGTGACGTGCGTCAGGTCCTCCTTCATAGATTGCAGCGATTCTTTGAAAGACCTCGCGGCTGCTTTTCAGGAATTCAGAAACCCCAACAGACGTCTCTGCGGGAATAGTGAAGGCCAGAACGATGCCAGCGATCGTGGCATGCACCCCCGATTTGAGAGTGGCCAGCCACACGAAAACTCCAATCACGGCATACACCAGAGGCTTGCGGATGCCGAGCCGGTTGGCGAGAAACGAAGCGCCCACTCCGACCAGCCCGGCTATCAGGCTCTTGAACGATATCTCCGATGTATAGAAAATGGCGATGATAAGAACGCCAGCAATGTCATCGACAATAGCCAAGGCCGTCACAAAAATCTTAAGTGTGATGGGAACTCGATCGCCGAGTAGCGCCAGCACTCCGAGAGCGAAGGCAATATCGGTAGCCATTGGAATGGCCCAGCCTTTGAGGGCTTCTGAGTGCCGATTTAGTGCGAAATAGATGAGGGCCGGAACGACGACGCCGCCCAGTGCAGCGGCAAGTGGCAGCGCTGCTCGCTTCGCCGAAGAGAGCTCCCCCGTCAGAAACTCACGTTTGATCTCAAGGCCAACGAGAAAGAAGAAGATGCACATCAGCCCATCATTGATGAAGTGGTGCAGGTCTTGAGTCATCGTGTATTTGCCGAAGCCCACGCTGACTGGCGTGTGTAGAAGTGAGTGATAAGTGGATTCCCAGGGAGAGTTAGCCCAAACCAAAGCCACGCCGGTCGCGACGAGCAGGAGAATGCCGCCCGACGCCTGGAGTCGGGCGAATCGCAGGAAGGGCGCCATAATAATTTCAATTGGGAGCGGCTTGGTCTGGACCATGTAAAACCTTTCGCTGCAGAGGCTCGAGAGATTGTCCTTCCCTGGGCTCGCAGCTTGCACATTTGTTCGCCGCTTGCTCTCCGGCGCGGTGACTGATTCAAGTCATCCAAATATGCTGCCCAAAATTGACAAGCCTAAGGTTACTCGTGAGCGAACGCAGTTGAGGGCAACTTTACGTGCGACGATGCTAGAGCGTCTATGGTGAGCTAGAAACCATCATGACTAGCGGCGCTCGCAGTTCACGCGAGGTTGAGTCCCCTGAGTTACACGCTCTCGCTACTCCTGGCAGCGGCGGAGCAAGCTAGGCGAGGAACTCAACGGCTCCGGTTTCGAGGTTGTACATCGCACCTAGCATTTTGATGGTGCGGGCGGATTCGAGTTCCCGAAGCACAGAGCTCCTTTCGCGAATGTTGGCAATCGTCATTGAAACGTTCTCTCGTGCCACAGCGTCCACGAACGCATAGTTCTTGGACGAACGCTCCCCCGAATACCGAGTGGCTTCAATCGCGGGATGAATCTTCGACAATAAAGCCGTTAGATTCCCCAGCTGTACCCCATCAATGACTCCCTTGATAGCGCCGCAGTTGGTGTGGCCCATGATCAACACAGCCTTCGACCCAGCGGCCTTGCAGGCGAATTCGATGCTGCCCAGTACGTCCTCATCAGCAACGTTCCCCGCGATGCGACCGCTGAAGATTTCGCCAATACCGAAGTCGAGAATCAATTCAGCGGGTGCTCGTGAGTCAATGCAGCTGAAGACAATCGCGGCAGGATACTGTCCTTTCGACGTCGCCTTCACTTCGCTCATGAGATCACGATGTCGCGGAGTGCCCGCCAGGAATCGTTCGTTGCCAGCCTTCATCTGCTGGATGACTTCGTCCGGTGTCATCTTGTCACGCTGCTCTTTAGTAAGTTCTGCGTTTGCGGGCACGCTTCCGATGCTGGCCTCTACTAGACCGACGGCGGTCGCCAATCCGGCAGATTTGAAAAAACATCTGCGGTCAAATCGACCTGTCACATTGCTGAATTGTGAATTCTCCATGGCCTAGTTCCTTCCGTCTGTATTTTGTATAAACAGTCTGCCTCTTCATTAACTGTCCACTGGGCACTCGGACTCGGAAGAGGGTTAGGGCCACTATGGCCGAAATGGGAATCTGGAGGCAGAGATCAAAACTATTGTCTTCGCTAGGTTGACTAACAACTGGCACAACTGACAGTCTCAGTGTGATGAAAAGTGCCGCCTTGTTTCTCGATGGCGTTCGCGCAACGATACGTCCGCGGTTGCCGGTTGGTTCCGTTCGACAACGCGGATTTGACCCTGGTTTCTCTGGGTGATGACGCCAATCTTATCGGCGCGGCGCGCGTTTGGTACACCGCTTTGCGCATGAGGAGGAACACGATGCTTGAAGATCTCACGATCATCGAAGGCGAATATCTTGGGGACATTCTTCATCAGCCCCAGGCTCTGGAGAATACTCTCGCCGCGCTGGAAACGTCGAAGGCCCTGCTGAACGTGGCGGCACGACTGAACAAGGGCAAGTTCCAGAGAGTTGTGTTGACCGGAATGGGTTCTTCGTTCCACGCCCTTCACCCGCTGAACCTGCAGTTGATCAGCCACGGCATTACGGCCGTCATGGTCGAGACATCAGAACTGGTGCACTACTACAAACAGTTTTTTGGTCCCAAGACTTTGATTATTGCCGTGTCGCAGTCCGGGCAAAGTGCCGAGACGGTGCGCATGGCGCAATTGAACCACGAATCCTCAGTGATCGCCGTGACCAACACGCCCGACAGCGCTCTCGCCCGGCATGCGAATGCAGCTGTGTTTACCAAGGCTGGGAGTGAATTCTCCGTGTCTTGCAAGACCTATGTCGCATCGCTCATGGCCTTGAAATGGCTTGGGGATGTCTTGTGTGAACACAACCTTCGCCGAACCCGTAAGGAATTGAAGGAGGCCTGCCCAGCCGTCGCCGCATATCTCGGCGATTGGAAGGATCATGTTGGCACTCTAGTCCGGGTGCTTAACAATACCCGCCACTTATTTCTCGTCGGACGTGGGGCATCGCTGGCCAGCGTCGCTACAGGCGCACTGATCATCAAGGAATCTGACCACTTTCACGCCGAAGGCATGAGCAGCGCCGCCTTCCGGCACGGGCCGTTTGAAATGCTGGGAAGCGAAACGTTTGTGCTCGTCTTCGCCGGCGACGCTAAGAAGACTCGGGAGCTGAACCAGCGTCTGCATGACGACATTCTCCAACAAAACGGGAGCTCCGAACTCGTAGATAAGGATGCAGCCTTGCCATGCTGCCGGATCGTGGATCAGGGGCCGAGCATCCGGCAAATCCAGGAGATTTTGCCGGTGCAGATGATCACGCTGGCGCTGGCTGCGCAAGCTGGGCGCGAGGCGGGCCGATTCGAACGGACGACCAAGGTTACAACGACGGAGTAATGACAGCGAGTAGCGAGCGGATTCGCGCCGGTGAATCCGCCCGCCACTTGATCGGTCCAGACCTGTATGCGGAGTCGTCCGTGGGTGAAGTTGATTCTCAGAATTGCTGAAGTCCGACGCGTCGCTCCAAGTCCTGATATCGTGCCTCGGATCGCAAGACGTCAAAATCGGGTTCTGCTTTGAGCGTGACGATCGAGGAGCAGCGGCGTTGATAGCAGTCCTCAAGAAGAGAAAGCGCCTGTTCCTTCTCGCCAATCTGCGCGAAACAGCGGGCCGCTTCGACCAGCGCACCGTTCTTCTTGAATGCTTCTCCGTTTTCCCGCAGAAGCGCCGCGAATCCCCCAGCTTTGAATTTTTGAGCGATGGCCTTGGCATTTTCGGGTGTGGCAACTGCCTGACGCAGAGCTACAGCCTCTCTGATCATGCCCCGGTGTCGAAATGAGCCCTCCAGCCAGAAGAGGGCTACGCCGAATTTCGGGTCGAACTGGAGCGTCCTTTTCGCCTGAGAGATGGCCTCATCGAAACGGTGTCCCCAATAGAGGGAACGGGCGAGGTTGGCATTGACGATGAGAGAGAATGGGTCGAGTTCGCGAGCGCGCTCGTGCTCGTCGATCGCTTCCTGGTGGCGGCCTAGTACTGACAAGTAACCGCCGTGCCAGTTGCGGCCGAGGGCATCGTTGGGATTGAGCGCAAGGCCGCGTTGAAATTCCTTCTCCGCATTTGCCCAGTCCCAGTCGTACCAGGTATAGGCGGTCGCGAGCGCGTAGTGAGCGCTGGCCAGGTTGTCGTCCAGTTGCAGAGCTTTGGTGGCTGCGGTTTTTCCGCGAGTCAACGCTTCCTTGGCGGGAATGGCGCCGTAGGTGCCGGCGACGAGATAGGCGTCGGCGAGGCCGGAATAGGCGGGCGCGAAGTTCGGATCCGCTTCGATGGCGCTGGTTGAAGTGCTCGATGGACTGTTGCCAACCCTGATCGGTGTAGCGGTAGAAGAAGTCGCGTCCTTTGAGATAGAGGCCGTAGGCCTGCGGGTTCACGCGTCCGCGGCTGGTCGAGCGGCTTGACAACGGAACTGATGCGGCGAGCGATGTCGGTCGCGACTTCGCTCTGCAGACGCAGCACTTCCCTGACGTCGCGTTCGTAAGTTTCGGCCCAGAGATGCATGTCGGTAGCGACCTGAATCAGCTGGGCGGTGATGCGCACGCGGTCGCCGGAGCGAGTGACGGTGCCCTCGACGACGGCGTCGACGTTCAGCTCGCGGCCAATTTCCCGAATGCCCTTCTTCGTTCCCTTGTAGCGCATCACCGAGGTGCGAGACGTGACGCGGGCGCTGCCGAGCTTGGCGAGATCGGTGATCAGTTCGTCGGTCATGCCGTCGGCGAAGTACTCCTGCTCGGGATCGCGCGAGAGGTTCTCGAGAGGAATGACGGCTAAGCGCAGAGATTTGCTGTGGGGTGGGGTGCGACCGGTTGGTCAGCCAATCGCGAACCCCCCCGAAATTAACGCCCACTGCAATTCCCAGGACGGCGAGCACAGACAAAGCGCCAATCCACAGCCGGGAGCTAGAGGCTGGAGGTGGGCTGGGCGGAGGCAGAGTCGGCGGAGTTTCCTGCAAGTCATGGGTGACCGGAGCAACGAAGCGGTAGCCCTTGCGGGGCAGGGTCTCAATGAACTGGGGATTCTCGGCAGAATCGCCGAGGGTTTCGCGCAGGTGGAGGACTGCTTTGTTCAGGCCGCGATCGAAATCCACAAAGGTGCCGGCGGGCCAGAGCCTGCGCACCAATGTTTCCCGTGACACGAGTTCGCCGGGCTGCTCCAGCAGGGCCAGGAGGAGCTGGAGTGGCTGCTCCCTGAGCTGGGCTTTGTCACCGTTGTTGGCAAGTTCCCCGGTACGCGAGTCCAGGCGGAAAACGCCGAAACGATAGACCCGAGGGTTGGAGGGAATATCTTCCATAGGCCCTCTCCTGCGGAAATTGGCAAAAAGTCTATCATCTGGCCCCACGCGCCGAACACTGCCCGCTGCGGGGGTGGCTAACCTATTCAAACTGCTCGATGAATGTCTCCAGGCGACGCTCATGTTCACAGGAATGGTGACGGCGGGTCGCCTAGCGTTTCCACACTGCATTCCTCCTTGGAATCGAAATTCCACCAACAGGGAATCTCCGTGGCATTGACCAGAAACGGTGGTTTTGCACAAAGTGCGATCAGAACCTCCTGGTGGGGTGTGCGAGGCAGCATGTTTTTGAAGCAGGTTCTGTGCTGCCTAGCGAGGCCGGGAGCAGGGAAAGCCCACGTACGAGTTGGGGCAGCCGGCCCCGACGACGTATTCGACAAAAACTAACCAACAAAAGACTGATTCAAGGAGATCAGAACATGAAGATGAAGTTTGTAAGTGCTGTTGTGGTGTTGATCATGTTCATTGGTTTGTGCGGAATCGCCTCCGCGGCCAACTGCAAGGATGTGACCGTCAAGGTCACCAACAACTTCGTGCATGCCGGCAATAAGCCGCAAATCAAAGTGGTGGACTTCGACTACTGGGACAATGAAGACGCGAAGTGGAGAGAGGAAGTTGGCATTTCCAATACCATCATCAACAACAATGGAACGCCGGTAAAGGTGGCCACGCGCGATTTTGAGCATGTTGGTGGGGAAAAAGGGGTGCGTGTTCGGGTCCAGTACAAGTACCTGTCAGCCAGTAGCGGCAACTGGAGCGAAATCTTGAATGCCGAGTCCGACACCTTTACTTGCAGCGCAGATGGCCCGAACACGGTCATTGTGGTCGTGACCGGGATCTGAGGGCGCACTGTAGGTGCGGCTCCGGCATCGGTGGGTGGCCTTGGTAGATCGGTTGCCGCCATTGGCAAGCGGAGGGTTCTTACGAGGCGGTTCTTACATTGAGGAGTGTGGGGCGTAGTGACGCAGCCCCTTGCTGTGGGGATTCACCGTTGCCGGAAACTCCAACTGAAGGTCGGGAGTATCTGAGATTTGCTCAGTCTCTACGAATGTGGTTGTCGAGGAGCGATATGAGGACAAATTGCAGGATGCATTGGGTATCAGTGTTGTGGATATTGGTGTCACTTCTGGCGATGGCCGGAACCGCGCTCGCCGATGGCAAAGGTGACGATTCCGAGAACAAGAAAGCCAAGACTCTCTACGTCTGGGCCGGAGACCAGGCGCGGCTAGCACCGGATTTCCTGGCAGTTATCGACTTCGATGAAGAGTCCAAGGACTATGGAAAAGTCCTCCGAACTGTTCCCATTCCACCCCCCGGGAACGTAAGCAACGAGGCGCACCACTGTCACCTTTCGGCAGATAAGAAGATCCTCGGCTGCGGTGGCTTGCTCAGCCTGCTTCGGGGACAGAACGGCATCTTCTTCTTCGACGTGTCCGATGCGCGACATCCCAAGTTCCTGTTCTCCGCGAGCACGTCGCAATCCAGCATCACCGACGACTTTCTGCCTCTGGAAAACGGCGGATTTCTAATCACGCAAATGGGATCTGCGGCCGGTGGTGAGCCGGGACGGGTGGCGGAATTTGATAAGCGTCTGCATCGGGTCGGGGAGTGGCCGGTTCACCCTCCGCGGGACGGCTTCAATCCCCACGGCATTTCTGCCCGCCCGGACATCAATCTGATGGTGACGTCGGACTTCATGATGCCGGCGAGTTCCTTGAATATTGTGCCGGGCGATCCGATGCTTCGCGGCGCGATTCGAGTGTGGGACCTCGAGGAGCGGAGAATTGTGCGCACGGTCCATCTTCCGGACGCAATTGGCACGATGGATGTGAAACTGATTCCTGGTGATCCGCAGCGACGCGCGTTCACCACCGGCATGTTCGATGGATTTGTGTACCTGGTGAATACCACCGATGGAACAGCATTACCTGTGTTCGATTGCGAGAACATCGTTCCCCATGTGGAAGTGCCGGTACGTGGGGGGATGACTCAACTTCTGGCGATGCCGAAGAGTGGCGATCGGCTGCTCTTTGCGTCGTTCCAGGCGGGGCAGGTGGGGATGCTCGATGTGAGCGACCCGGAAGTGCCTTTCCAAGCTGGGATCGTTAACCTGGGACTGGACGCGGGTCCCCATGCGATCGCTCTCACTGACGACGACAAGAGGCTGATCGTCACCGACTATTTCCTGAACGAGGACGACTTCGGCAAAATCCACTTTGAGGGCGATCACAAGGTGCACGTGGTCAAAGTCTACAAAGACCATTTGGCACTTGATTCCCGCTTCAACCTCGATTTCAACACTGCCTTCCCCACCGGGCCCGCCCGGCCGCACGGAGTAGCGATGAAGTAGTTTCGCCCCGAGACCTGAGAACCAAGAAACCAGTGTTTTGAGCCTGGGCTCGCTTGCTCCAGTTCTATCACTCTGCCCCCTCCGCGAACGGCGGAAGTCTTCGATGAGGAGCAATTACGAAAGGATTGCGGTCTCTGTTTCGCCTCCGGAGTCTAGGTTTCGATCTTTCCGCATCTGGATTCGCTGGAGGCACGAGACTTCTGGCAATTGGTTTGATGGCAACTCTTTCCTGCCACGCCGATCCGTAGAACCGCTTCTGGAGGCGGCTTGCCGATGGTGCGTCTCATGCCCTGAGGCGTGCCTGACCTGAGGGCTGCGGAACCCAACAAACCGTAGGGATGGAAGTGCCTGACCCGGGCCGGGTTTCTCGGACGCAGCTACCTTATGCTGGCCCGAGACCATCGAGCGCGCCAGGGTTAGTGTTGAAAATCGCCACAAACTGGGAGGTCGCACTTCATTTATTGACCTTTCGCCGATAGCGCTATGTACCTCCGAAATCTGGTCGAATCGCGGTGTACGGCGCAAGCTGGAAAAACATCCCCCCGCATCAGGCGCTCCTTGGAAGGCGGGATGCATCTCGTGAACGTGATGCGAAAGAACCCAACGAGAAAACTCACAGTTGCGCAAATCGCAAGAGCAGGGAGCATCATACTTACGCTGCTGGGCGTCGCTGCTCTCACAGGTTGCCAGGGATTCAGCCAGTCGGGTTCGAGTCAACAGTCCGGAAATTTGGTTATTGGGAGCGCGAGCCTTGATTTCGGTGACGTGACTCCCGGGACCAGCAAGAATCTTACGGTTACGGCGACCAACTCGGGCAACAAGGTGGTCAACATCAGCGGCGTCTCGGTGTCGACCAAGTATTTTGCGTTGATCTCGCCTTTGTTTCCCGTGTCCCTGGGTGCAGGACAGAGCACAACGCTCAGCATCTCGTTCACGCCGAACGCTGTGGCGAAATTCAGCGCGGCGCTTTCCGTCAGCAGTGACGCGGCGGATGGGACTCAGACTCTGGCTCTGTCCGGAGAGGGTGCTGGGTTACTCGCCCTCAATCCTTCCAGCGAGGCTTTTGGGAGCGTCAAGGTCGGCGCCACGAAATCGCAGGTTGTGACGATCACGAACAACGATTCATCGAGCGTGTCGATCTCTCAAGTTTCCGTCAATAGCTCTGCATTCTCAATCAGTGGAATATCCACTCCAGTCTCGCTGGGCGCATCCCAGAGCACCACATTCACAGTAACCTTCGCGCCGAAGTCGAGCGGGAGTGCCAGCGGCACGGTCACCATCACTTCCAACGGTTCCAATCCGACATTGACGATGTCAATGTCGGGAACGGGAGTGGCCCCCGGCGCCCTGAGCGCGAATCCGACGAGCCTCAGCCTTGGCAGCGCGGTAGACGGCAGCACCAAATCGCTCTCCGAGACCATAACGAACACCGGGGGATCGAGCGTAACGGTTTCTCAGGTGGGAATTACCGGAACGGGATTCAGCATCAGCGGAATTGCGGTGCCAGTGACGCTGACTGGCGGGCAGAGCGCGACGTTTACCGTCAAGTTTGCTCCCACAGCACCCGGGGCGGTTAGCGGCAATCTTACCGTCACCTCGACGGCAACCAATCCGACGCTGACCATCCCGGTGTCGGGAACGGGAGTGGCTCCGGGCGCCCTGAGTGCGAACCCGACAAGCCTCAGCTTCGGGAACGTGAACGACGGCAGCACCGGATCTCTGTCGGAGACCATTACAAACACCGGAGGATCGAGCGTAACGGTTTCTCAGGTGGGAATTACCGGAACGGGATTCAGCATCAGCGGAATTGCGGTGCCAGTGACGCTGACTGGCGGGCAGAGCGCGACGTTTACCGTCAAGTTTGCTCCCACAGCACCCGGGGCGGTTAGCGGCAATCTTACCGTCACCTCGACGGCAACCAATCCGACGCTGACCATCCCGGTGTCGGGAACGGGAGTGGCTCCGGGCGCCCTGAGTGCGAATCCGACAAGCCTCAACTTCGGAAGCGTGAACGACGGCAGCACCGGGTCTCTGTCGGAGACCATCACAAACACCGGAGGATCGAGCGTAACGGTTTCTCAGGTGGGAATTACCGGAACGGGATTCAGCGTCAGCGGAATTGCGGCGCCAGTGACGCTGACTGGCGGGCAGAGCGCGACGTTTACCGTCAAGTTTGCTCCCACAGCACCCGGGGCGGTTAGCGGCAATCTTACTGTCACCTCGACGGCAACCAATCCGACGCTGACCATCCCGGTTTCAGGAACCGGAGTCGCCACCGCAGTCGGTCAACTCAGCGTATCGCCGAGTACTCTGGCGCTTGGCAGCGTAATGGTCGGATCGAGCGGCACGGGCACAGGAACGGTGACCGCCAGCGGTGCCAGTGTGACTGTGACGGCAGCCAGTACGAACAATAGTGTCTTTACAATTGGCGGGTTCTCACTGCCTCATACTATCCCTGCGGGGCAGAGTGCGAACTTCACCATCACATTCAGTCCGCTCGACGACAGGGGCGGGGAGCGCGACGCTGACGTTTACGAGCAATGCTCAGCCTTCTACGACCATTGAAACGCTCACCGGAACTGGTACCGCTGCCCCAACGCACTCCGTTGCACTCTCTTGGAATGCGAGCGCTTCCCAGAATATTTCCGGCTACAACATTTATCGGGCTGGGTACACCACCTCGTGCGGAGGTTTCTCGAAAATCAACAGCGTGCTGAATACCGGTACCCTGTACACAGACTCGTCCGTGACGAATGGAAGCGCCTACTGTTTCGCGACAACAGCCGTCGACACGAGCAACAATGAGAGCGCCTACTCGAACATCGTTTCCAATGTGCAGATTCCTGCTCAGTAGGGTAAGTGACTTTGTGGGGCGGAGTTTCTTCCGCTCCGCAGCTTTAACCGTTTCTATCAACTCACTGCATTATTCTGTTCTCAATCTTTTCTAGGCGATGTTTTCGAGGCTTCTTAGCTGACTTGCGCGTGCGACCTGCGATGTTCCCGTAGGTCCTCAGCACGTTCAGATTCTTCCAAATCAGAGCGTTCCTTTGCTGCACGCATGCGAAGCTTCGCAGCGGATCCTCCGCTGTGTGGAGCACGTAATCGAGCAACTTCTCGACTGTACTAGTGGCCACGTGCAATCGTGTGTCGGAGGATGCATAGTAAATGAACACCGCGCCATCCGCGCGGGCAACCCATCCATTTGCGAAGACTACATTCGAAACGTCGCCGACTCGCTCGTCTCCCTGGGGCGCAATGAAATAACCCGCAGGACGATGGGTGATGATTTGGGGCTGATCAAGTTTTGAAAGAAACATGTACAGTACGTACCTTAGCCCCGCCGCAGTATTACGCACGCCGTGAGCAAGGTGCAGCCAGCCCTTCGGTGTCTTGATCGGCGCGGGCCCTTGGCCGTTCTTTACTTCCTTGATGGTGTGATACTCCCGGTTGTCGATGATGATCTCTTTGTCAATCACGGGATTCTGGATATCAGAAACGAGTCCCCATCCGATCCCTCCGCCTTTTCCAGCCTGAATGAACTCATCTTGCGGACGGGTATAGAAAGCATACTTTCCATCAACGAACTCCGGATGTAACACCACGTTGCGTTGCTGCGGGGACTCCGACTTCACGTCGCGCAGACGCTCCCAGTTCTTCAGGTCCCTGGTGCGCGCGAGTCCGCACTGAGCGACGGCTGACGAAGTATCCCAACTTGGCGCTTTCGGATCCTTTCGTTCGGTGCAAAACAGACCATAAATCCATCCGTCTTGATGACGAACCACGCGGATGTCGTAAACGTTGATGTCTGGGTCTTCAGTCTCAGGCATCAGGATGGGATAATCCCAGAAGCGAAAATTGTCGATTCCGTTTGGACTTTCGGCCACCGCCAGGAATGACTTGCGGTCCGCGCCTTCGACCCTGGCCAGGACGACGATGTTTCCGTCAAGCTCCATCGCCCCCGCGTTGAAAGTCGCGTTAATCCCCATCCGCTCCATCAGCAGAGGATTGGTCTTGAAATCGAAATCGTAGCGCCAAAAGAGAGGAGTGTGCTCGGCGGTTAACACCGGATACTGATAACGCTTGTAGATGCCGTTGCCGTGTTTGCACCCCACATTTCTTCGGGTGATCAGCCTCTCCTGTTGCCGGAACAACTCCTGTACCTTTTTCTTGTATTCACATTCTTCCATGCGATTCTCTACTTTCTGCCTTTTTGCGGTTCCTCAGCGGCTGAAGTCGGGGTTGATTTTGCGGCACTAGCGGCACGGCAGTAAGCCGTGCCCTTTCGAGTCAGGCTCGCGGCGGCATTTTTCAGCAGCCTGTGAAGCCGCATTGACTTTGTGGTACTTGTCGGTGCGGCTGTAACAGGCTACGGAAAAACTCCATCCGCCGCGAAAGGGCGACCACAGGTGGCTAAAGCCGGACTGATTCTGCATGCTTTACGCGACGCTGAAGCGCCGTTCTTCCACGGTACCGCCTGCATTCATCAGTTTTTCCGCAACCTCTGCAGCCGCGCCCTTTCAAATCACCACTGTTCTCACGCGGCAAGTATGCTGTCGATGCGAGCCAGTTCGTCGGAAGAGAAGCGCAGGTTGGCAAGCGCCGTGACGTTTTGTTCAATCTGCTCGACGCGGCTTGCGCCTATCAAAGCGCTGGTCATACGGGAATCCCGCAGAACCCAGGCGAGTGCCAACTGAGCGATGGATTGCCCGCGTGATCGGGCTATTTCACTGAGCTCGCGAACTTTCGCTATCGAGTCTTCTGTGACGTCGTTCCTTTTCAGGAATGCGTCCGGTTTGTTGGCGCGAGAATCGGCCGGGATGCCGTTCAGATAGCGATCGGTAAGGAGGCCCTGGGCGAGCGGGCAGAACGCGATGCAGCCAATGCCCTCCCGTTTCAAAACGGCAAGAAGCCCTGTCTCGATTGTTCTCTCGAACATGGAGTATTTAGGCTGATGGATCAGACAAGGAGTGCCCAGGCGACGGAGCACGTCTGCTGCAGCCAGGGTCTGCTGTGCGTCGTAACTGGAAATTCCGGCGTAGAGTGCCTTACCTGAGCGCACTGCATGATCGAGCGCCGACATCGTTTCATCAATGGGCGTCTGCGGATCCGGGCGGTGGGAATAGAAAATGTCCACGTAATCGAGTTTCATGCGCCGGAGGCTTTGGTCCAGGCTTGCAAGCAAGTACTTCCGCGAGCCCCAATCGCCGTAGGGACCGGGCCACATTCCCCAGCCAGCCTTGGTACTGATGATCAGTTCGTCGCGGTGCGCACAGAAATCTGTCTGCAGGATCTTGCCGAAGTTCTCCTCGGCGGAGCCAGGAGGAGGGCCGTAATTGTTCGCAAGGTCGAAGTGAGTGATGCCGAGGTCGAAAGCGCGCCGTAACATCGCGCGGCTGTTCTCCAGAGAATCGACGCCGCCGAAGTTGTGCCACAGACCAAGAGAGATGGCCGGCAGCAGAAGACCACTGTTCCCACAGCGGCGGTATTGCATGGTGTCGTAGCGCGAACTCGCTGGTGTGTATTTCATGCGTATCTACATCGACCGGTGATCAACGCCGGGCGGCGGAGTTTTATCAGCTGCCCTGAGAAAGACTAATGGAGAGTCGCTTTCACGGCGACGGTTTTGGTGCCCGCCGGCGGCAACGGCACAAGGTTGCCTGCGACAGATGCACCATTCATTTCGAGGCAGATTCGGTTTCCCGGCCCAGTCCGTTCCACGGCAATGTGATAGGTCACGCCGCGGAACTTGCGTGTCACTTTGAAACCGTTCCAGCCTTTGGGTACTACGGGGGCAATCAGGAGGCCGTCGTACGTGGTGCGAATTCCGAGAATCCACTGCGTGATGGCGTAGTAGTTCCAGGCGGCAGTGCCGGTGAGCCAGGAGTTTTTAGCTTCGCCGTGCGTAGGCGCGTCGCGCCCGGCAATCATCTGGGCATACACATAAGGTTCGCAGCGGTGGAGGTCGCTGATTTCTTCGCGGGTTGAAGGATTGATTCGCGAGTAGTAATCATAGGCGCCATCACCGTTCCCAACGCGCGCCTCGCCGATCATGACCCAGGGATTGTTGTGACAGAAGATACCGGCGTTTTCCTTATAGCCGGGAGGATAAGAGGAAATTTCGCCAAGTTCAAGGTAGTACTTCGAATAGGCCGGTTGTTGAAGCACGATCCCATGCTTGGTGGCGAGCAGTTGGCGCGTGGACCTGAGCGCGCGGTCAGCCAAACCATCTTCGAGACCAACTCCGGCCAGGGTGCAGAAACCTTGGGTCTCGATGAAGATCTTGCCCTCTACGTTTTCCTTCGAACCAACCTTGCGGCCGAAGTCGTCATAGGCGCGGAGAAACCACTCTCCATCCCATCCGTGCTGGCGAATTATGGCTTCCATCTTCTCCACTTCCGCCAGATAGGAACTAGCTTCAGCTTTGTGGCAGCGATGCCTGGCAATTTCCGCCAGTTCGCGCCCCGCCAGCACAAATAGCCCGGCGATGAAGACAGACTCAGCAATTTTTCCGTCCTTATTAGTGGTGGTCTGGAAGGATTGACCGGGAGTATCGGAGAAACAATTGAGGTTGAGACAATCGTTCCAGTCCGCGCGGCCGATTAGAGGCAGTCCATGAGGTCCAAGCCGGTCAAGAGTGTAGCGGAAGCTGCGCTGCAGGTGCTCATAGAGCGGCGTTTCGGATCCGGGCTCGTTGTCGTAAGGAACGGGCGCGTCGAGAATGCTCCAGTCGCCAGTCTCCTTCAGGTAGGCAGCCACGCCCACGATGAGCCAATGGGGATCGTCGTTGAAGCCACCGCCGACGTCGTTATTGCCGCGCTTGGTGAGTGGCTGATACTGGTGGTACGCCCCACCTGTAGGCAATTGCGTAGCGGCGAGGTCGAGAATGCGCTCACGAGCGCGCTCTGGAACCATGTGGACGAAACCGAGCAGATCCTGATTCGAATCGCGGAAGCCGAGGCCGCGGCCGATGCCGGATTCGTAGAACGATGCCGAGCGCGACATGTTAAAGGTGGCCATGCATTGGTAGGCGTTCCAGATGTTCACCATGCGATTGGTATGTACGTCCGGAGTGTCGACCTGAAAGATCCCGAGCAACTCGTTCCAATATTGACGGAGCTTCGCGAACGCGGCATCGGCACTCGTCGGGATGAGGTAACGGGAGAGAACGCATTTTGCCTTTTTCTTATTGAGAATCTGCGAATCCGGTGGATCAAATTTCTGATCCCGCAGATTCTCCTGATAGCCGAGCAAAAAGACAATCTGGCGAGATTCGTCTGGCTCTAGCGACACCTTTACCTGATGTGAGCCAATCGGCGCCCAGCCGTGGGCGACGGAATTGCATGCCTTGCCACTCTCCACGACCGCGGGATTGTCCCAGCCTCGATAGGGGCCGAGGAATGTGTCGCGCTGTGTGTCGAAACCGGCGACTTTCTCGGAGCAGGCGAAGAACGAGAAGTGGTCGCGACGTTCGCGATATTCGGTCTTATGGTAAATGACGCCGTCCTCGACCTCCATCTCGCCGATGCTGAAATTGCGCTGAAAGTTCGTGGAATCGTCCTGGGCGTCCCACAAACAAAACTCAATCGCGGAGAATATGGAGAGTTCAGCCGCCTGCTTCCGATGGTTACGAACCGTTAGTTGCCAGATCTCGAGATTCTCGTCGAGAGGCACGAAGTAGCGAGTGCTTGCTTGGATGCCGCTGTATTGCGAGCTAATCGTGGTGTAACCCATGCCGTGACGGCACGTGTAGTTCTCCAACTTGCGACGGGTGGGCTGCCACGAGGGAGACCAGAACTCTTCCGATGCGTTATCACGCAGATAAATATATCGTCCGCCCAAATCGAAGGGGGCGTTGTTATAGCGATAACGAGTCACCCGGCGCAGGCGCGCATCGCGATAGAAGGAATAACCGCCAGCAGTGTTCGAGATGATTCCGAAATACGCCTGGCACCCGAGATAGTTGATCCACGGCAGAGGTGTGTCCGGTTGCGTGATGACGTATTCGCGATGCTGATCGTCGAAATACCCGTATTTCATGAGAGCGACTCCCGAACGAAAAATTACAGGAATTGATGGCGGGGCTAGTATAACGATTTTCTACTAGCGTTGAACAACTTTTGGGTGTAGATATGTAGCGTCCGACGGACGTACCGGGTGACGCCAAAAGAGGGACTGTGTTGGCGCGCACGCCTTGGTGTGAGAGAAATCGCGGGCGGGAGTTTCGCCACGGTGAGAGTCTTGCATCCTGGAGTTATGTGCGCCGAAGCGGAAGAAGAAATATGAACTCATCATCCAGTTGTCGGTTGATCCGCTTTCAATCGGTCCTCCCCATCGCACTGATGGTTTTATCGCCGGTCCTCGGAAGCATGGAATTTGTTTATGGGACGGAGAGCAAGAGCGTCCAGATCATGGTGGACCAGGTGGGATACCTGCCTGAGAGCACGAAGATCGCGATGGTCACGGCATCGGCCAAGACGTTCGAAGTGAAGCGAGCGTCCGACAATGCGACCGTGTTCAAGGGCGAGATGGCCCCAGTCGTCCAGGATGCCGATACTGGTGATTCCGTCCAGATTGCAGATTTTTCCAAACTAAAGGAATCGGGAACTTACTATCTGGAAGTGTCCGGCGTGGGCAAGAGTTGGACGTTTTCCATCCGTCCGGATGTTTTTTCGCGTGCGTACTATCTTGCGGTGCGAGCGTTCTACGGGCAACGGTGTGGCACCGCCGTTGACTTGGGATCTGAGTTTCCGGGATATGCGCATCCGGCATGTCATCTGAAGGGAGAGTTCCACGCCTCGTCGGGCAGACAAGGAGAACGGGATAATGTAGGCGGATGGCACGATGCGGGAGACTACGGACGATACGTTGTCAACTCCGGAATCTCGACCGGGACGGTGCTATGGGCATGGGAAATCTTCGGTTCCAAACTGAAGAACATTAAGCTGAACATTCCGGAGAGCGGCAATGGAACTCCCGACATCCTCAACGAAGCGCGCTGGAATCTCGAGTGGATGCTGAAGATGCAGGATGATGAGGATGGCGGCGTCTGGCATAAACAAACGAGCGAGCATTTCCCCGGGTTCGTCATGCCCGAGGCTGATCAATTGCCTAGCGAAGTGGTTGGCACCGGACAACAGCCATACAAGAGCACTTGCGCAACGGCGGATCTGGCGGCGGTGGCAGCCATTGCCGCGCGCGTCTACTCGCCTTTTGACGCGAAGTTTGCAGCACAGAATCTGGAAGCAGCCCGCAAGGCCTGGCTCTGGACAGAGAAGTTTCCCAAAGTCACATTCCGGAATCCGCCCGGAATCAGCACCGGGGAGTATGGCGATGGTTCATGCGCTGACGAGAGATTGTGGGCAGCGGCGGAACTCTGGCGAACTACGCAGGACAAAACCTACAACGAATATTTTGTAAAGCAGTATCCGGATTACCGCTTGACGCTGGATATGCCTGCTCCAGAAGGGTGGAGAGAAGTTGCCCCAATGGCTCTATGGACTTATGCACTAGGGGCGGTCAAGGGGTCCGACGCTTCGTTGATCGCGGAAATTCGCACAAGTACGGCTCAAGCCTCGCGTTCGATCGTCGAGAGCACAAGGAAAACTCCCTACCGCGTTAGCTTGCGCGCGAAAGACTACGTCTGGGGTTCCAACGGAGTGGCCGCCAACTACGGAATGGAACTGCTGGTGGCAAATATCCTGGCTCCAGATCCCGGATTTATGGAAGGCGCGCTGGATAACCTGCACTACTTACTGGGTCGCAATGCGTTCTCGCTTTCCTGGGTGACACAGGTGGGCGACAATCCCTATCGTCATCCACACCATCGCCCTAGTGGTGCGGACAAGAACGCTGAACCTTGGCCGGGATTACTATCTGGCGGACCGAACGCCGGACGCCAAGACGATGTACTGAAGAACCTGCCGGCAGGATTGCCGCCAGGGAAAGTGTATGCGGACGATCAAGGCTCGTACGCAAGCAATGAGATTGCCATCAACTGGCAGGCGTCGCTCGTGTTCCTGCTGGCGGCCACGCTTCCTTGATCGAGAAACCGGCGGGCGCTGACGTTAACGATGTCGGACCGTAAGTATGGAGTGAAATTATAGCTGGACGAATGATGATCTGATCGCGCAATTCCGCTAATTATGCGGCAGGTCCGCCAAACTGAGGTGCAACATGCGTCTGCACGCAATTGATCTTGCAATCATCCTTGCTTATCTGGTTTTGTCGGTGTTGGTGGGTTATTGGGTATCTCACCGTGCTTCGCGCGATATCAAGGCGTACTTCCTGGGCGGCAATGTTCTGCCCTGGTACGTCCTCGGCATATCCAATGCCTCGGGCATGTTCGATATCAGCGGCACCATGCTGCTCGTCTACTGGATGTTCGTCTACGGCCTCAAGAGCGTTTGGGTTCCGTGGCTCTGGCCGACTTTCAACCAGGTCTTCCTGATGGTTTATCTCTCGACCTGGCTGAGACGTTCCAATGTGATGACCGGTGCCGAGTGGATTCAAACCCGTTTCGGTAAGGGGCGCGGGGCGCAACTGTCGCACATTATCGTAGTCATCTACGCCTTCATCAGTATCATCGGATTCTTCACCTATGGCTTCAAGGGAATCGGTAAGTTCGCGGCCACGTTCCTGCCCTGGCACCTCAGTGCCAATGAATATGCACTCTTGCTGATTGCAATCACGGCGATCTACGTTATCAAGGGCGGTATGTTCAGCGTGGTGATCACGGAGGTGATGCAATTCTGCATCTTGTCGATTGCGTCTTTTGCGGTGGGGATCATCGCCATGGCGAAGGTTGCGCCAGGCACGCTGCAGAGCTTCATTCCGGCGGGCTGGGACAGCGTCTTTTTCGGATGGCACTTGAACTTGGACTGGTCCAACCTGATTCCGTCGGCGACTGCGCGGGTCGCGCAGGACGGCTATGGGCTGTTCGGATTCTTCGTGATGATGTTGCTCTTCAAAGGCATCCTGATCAGTGCCGCCGGCCCTGCACCCAACTACGACATGCAGCGTGTTCTTTCCTGCAAAAACCCGCGCGAGGCTTCCATGATGAGCGGGTGGGTAAATGTGGTGTTGACTTTCCCACGCTACTTCCTGATCACAGGCCTCACTGTGCTCGCGCTGGTGTTCTTCAGTGACCAGATTCGCGCTATGGGAACGGACATGGATTTCGAGCGAATTCTTCCGTTTGCGCTGGCGAAGTTTGTGCCAACCGGATTGCTCGGCGTTCTGATTGCGGGACTGCTGGCGGCGTACATGAGCAACTTCGCAGCTACTGTCAACGCGGCGCCACCCTACTTTGTCAACGATATTTACAAGCGCTTCATTAATCCCAATGCAAGCCCGAAGACCTACGTCCGGCTCAGTTATCTGAGTTCGTTTGTCGTCGTTCTGCTGGGAGTGCTCCTGGGGTGGTATGTCACCAGCGTCAACAACGTCGTGATCTGGATTGTGACGGCTCTGTGGGGAGGTTACACGGCTTCGAACGTGTTGAAGTGGTACTGGTGGCGCTTCAACGGATATGGCTATTTTTGGGGCATGGTGGCGGGGATGTCTTCCGCGCTGACCATCCCGACGCTGCTGGCGAAGAGCGTGCCGCTGCAGAATTTTGCTCGTTCGCATTCGGTAAACCTGGACGTCTCGTTGAGCTTTGGAATCGTATTTGCCCTCTCCCTTGTCGGCTGCTTCGCAGGCACCTGGCTGAGTGCGCCTGAAGACGACGAAGTATTGAAGGACTTCTACCGGCGCGTGCGCCCCTGGGGATTCTGGGGACCCGTCCTGAGGAAGGTGCAACAGGAAGATCCTTCCTTCCAGCGGAACAAGGATTTCTTCCGCGATATGTTCAATATTGCGGTCGGCATGGTGTGGCAAGTGGCCCTAGTGGTCCTGCCGATGTATATCGTGACATGGAGACTAGGCCGGGCGGCAATCACCTTCGGCGTGGTGGCTGTGACGTCACTGATCCTGAAGTTCACGTGGTACGACCATTTAAAGGATCTCGAACATATCAACCAGCTCCATGACTCCGCCAACCGTGCGCCAGAGCTGGACTCGGTTGCGCGATGAGGACGTTGACGCGGAAACTGGAGTAGAGTTTCTGCTATGGTCAAGCGTGCACCGGCCCGGCGACGGCCTCGCAAAGCCAAACCTGGCACGAAGGGCCTCGGCCCAGCGGAATGCCGACTCGAGCAGCCGACAGGAGCTGCGGCTGACGCTGTAGAAGCAGTCGCCAAAGCAGGGGGCTGCGTTGTTGGATCGTACAAGGAACCGCTCGCCGGTCATCCGGTGTTGCTGTGCGTCCTGCCGATCGATGTCGTCGAGCCCACGCCCTTCCAGCGAGATCTCTCCGATGCTCACCACAAACGGCTGGCTGACGTCATCAATAAGACAGGGCGTTTTCTCGACCCGATTATCGCAGTTCTCGCCCCACGGGGCGGCGGTTTCTGGACTCCCAACGGTCGGCATCGCCTCGAAGCGATGCGCCGTCTGGGGGCGAAATCAATCACCGCGCTTGTCGTGGCGGACCGAGAGATAGCCTGGCAGATCCTCGCGCTGAACACGGAGAAGGCACACAACCTCAAGGAACGTTCACTGGAAGTCATCCGCATCTATCGTGGTCTGGTGGACGAAGATGCGACGCGTCCCGAGTCCCAGTTCGCGTTCTACCTCGACCAGGCCGCCCTGGTCACTCTTGGCGTCTGCTATGAACGCTTCCCGCGCTTCGGCGGTGGCGCTTACCATCCGATTCTCCGGCGGTTGGAGGTCTTTACCGACGAACCGCTGCGCACTGCGATCAAGGATCACGAGAAACGCGCCACCATGGTGCTCGATCTTGAAGACAAAGTCGCGGCAGCGGTAAAGAAGCTGAAAGAGCGTGGTCTCGTCAGTCCGTACCTGCGCTCGTTCGTGGTGGCACGCATCAACCCGCTGCGCTGGATTAAGGGCGAACCACCTCCGCTCGAGGACGTGCTTAAGACGATGCGAGAACGCGCGACAAAATTCAACGTCGAGAAGATCAAGCAGCAGGATCTTGCCGGCGCTGCGGGGCCGCCTGACGAGGAAACATAGGAGAGAAGACCACGAATGACAGAATCATCTGGCAGAAAACATGCAGGGCCGGGGCCTGCGAGTGACCAGCCTCCAGTCCCTGAGCCCACGTTCGCGGAGCGTGCGCGCACATTAGTGTATTTGGGCCGCATGGGTAGCCTCTCAACCTTGTCGCGAAAACAGCCAGGATTCCCGTTCGGTTCGGTGATGCCCTACGGGCTCGACGATCGCGGCCGTCCGCTTTTCCTTATCAGCACTATGGCCATGCACACGCAGAATTTGCAGGCCGATCCCCGGGCCAGCTTGCTGGTTAGTCAGCAGGAGACCGACGGCGAACCGCTCGGCGCATCGAGGGTCACGCTGGTAGGAAATGTTCGGCCCGTACCGAACGACGACTTGGCCGAGGCGCGCAAGGTGTACCTGGAACGTCACGCCAACAGCAAGTATTGGGTAGATTATGAAGACTTTTCGTTTTACCGCATGGACGTCATGGATGTTTACTACGTGGGCGGCTTCGGAGTGATGGGCTGGGTATCTGCTTCCGATTATGACCGCAGCCAACAAGATCCTCTTGCAGACGCGATGGGCGGAATCATTCAGCACATGAACGCTGACCACAAGGACGCGCTCGTCCTGCTCGCCCGGACATTTGCTCGGATTGAGTCGACGGAGGCGACGATGACGACGGTCGATCGCCTCGGTTTTCATGTTCGCTTGAAGACTCCGGATGGCATGCGTGGCGCCCGCATCGCCTTCCTGCATGAGGTGCGCGATGCGACGGAGACTCGAAGAGTCTTGGTGGAAATGGTGCAACGCGCGCGCTCACAGGCCAAATAAACTCCAAAAGGCTACGGATTGGTCTATTCTGTCCCGGATCTTAAACGGGATTCGCAACAATGGACCTGGCGGACTCTTCTCATAAGCGGCGCTGGTGGATTGTCAGTTTGCTATTCGTGGCATCGTTGATCAACTACCTGGATCGCGCCGCTATTTCCTTTGCGCTGCCATTCATTTCCAGAGATTTCCACCTTACAGCGCAAGGCAAGGGCCTGCTGCTGTCTTCCTTTTTTTGGTCATATGCGCTGATGCAAATCCCGATCGGCTGGTGCGCAGACCGATTCAATTTGCGCTGGCTCTATGCCGGAGCGTTCACCATCTGGTCATTCGCACAAGGGCTAACGGGTTTGGCCAGCAGCCTTTCGGCGTTACTGGCCTTCCGGATTCTCCTTGGGGTCGGAGAATCTATTTACCTGCCCGGAGGAACGAAAATCGTAAGCCTGTTGTTTGCGCCGAAACAACGTGGTCTGCCCTCTGGGCTTTTCGACTTCGGGACTCGAACCGGGCTGGTCCTCGAAGGCATCATGGTTCCCTGGCTGTTAGTCCATTTCGGATGGCGCCGCACTTTTCTTCTTCTGGGCTTCACGGCCCTCGTCTGGATCGCACCATGGTTCTGGGTTTTCCCTCGCCGGTTGCGAGCGGCGAGCACGAATGCGGCATCGATTGACCTCGACTGGCGCTCCCTCGGCCGTTCCTTGCTCAATCGCAATTTGCTGGGAATATGCCTCGGATTTTTCTGTTTTGATTACTACTGGTATGTGCTGGTCACGTGGCTGCCCGACTATCTGGTGACGGTTCGCCGCTTGAGCATCGTGCAAGCGGGTTTTTATGCCTCACTCGCGTTCTTCACGTTCGGAATTGCCGAACCGATTGGCGGATGGATCGCTGACAGCTTAGTCCGCCGTGGTTGGGACGAAACTGCTACCCGGAAGGGGATCGTGGCCGTTGCTTTCAGTATGGGTATCTTTCTCGTGGGTGCGATGCGCACTACTCATACTGGAATTGCAATCGGACTGCTGATTGGAGCATCCCTGGTCGGTCTTGCTACAGGGAACCTGCTCGCGATTCTTCAGTCATGTGCACCAATGGAAGCAGTCGGGATCTGGACTGGAACCGAAAATTTTGCGGGGAATCTCGCCGGAATCATCGCTCCGCTCGCGGTAGGATTCTTGATTACTTCACGTGGTTCCTACGTCCCGGGTTTTGAACTCGCCTCGATCGTTCTTTTTGCCGGAGTACTCGCCTACTGGTTTGTCGTCGGCGACTTGCAACGGCGAGACTCGGCGGGGCCGCAGTGTTAGCAGTGTGAGGCTATCCGTACATACGATTCATCCAAAGCGTCAACGGACGAACATCCCAACAGCTTGAGACATCGCTCCAAGTCAGAGCGAAGGATCTCGAGCGCCCGGGCAACGCCTACTTCGCCACCGGCAGCAAGTCCGTACGCAAAGGCACGTCCACAAAGAACAGCCCGCGCCCCCAGGCATATCGCTTTAGCGATGTCAGATCCGCGCCGAATTCCGCTATCCATCAGGACTTCAGCTTGATCCTTGACCGCTGCGACTACCTCCGGTAAAACCCGCAAACTCGCTGGAACACCATCAAGTTGGCGGCCTCCGTGATTGGAAACAACCACAGCGGCCGCGCCATGATCGAGCGATCGCTTCGCATCCTCTGCCGAGAGGACGCCCTTGATGACAATCGGGCCTTTCCAGAGCGCGCGAATCCACTGCATGTCGTCCCAGGAGAATACCTCGCGCTTCATGGCAGTGTGCGCATCACGAACCCTCAGTACACCTGTTTCAGGGCTGACGATATTGGGCATGTCGGGAAGGCCGCCGTCGAGGAGAAAGCGCATCAGCCAGCGTGGACGAGTCAGAACCTGCGGTGTGAACGGGATCTTCGACCAGATATTACCGCGCAGAAGCTGCTCCATTCCGTCGCGCAACTCGCGCTCCCGGTGTCCGATGACCGTCGAATCGATCGTAATCACCAGGACCGTATATCCCACCTCCATAGCGCGCCGCATTGCATTCTCTGCGGCGGCACGACCGCCCGTGAGATACAGCTGATACCAAACTTGCCCGGCAGAGGCGGCCTTCACATTTTCGAGTGGGTGGCCGGAAACTGTGGACAAAATGAAGCCAACGCCTGCACGGCCAGCCGCCCGAGCTGCGGCGATTTCGCCGTCGGGGTGCATAACGCGCAGATAACCCACTGGTGCCAGGAGTACCGGCATCGACAACTCCGTACCCAGCAGGCGGGTTCGGAGATCACACGCCGAAACCGCAACGGCCTGATGTGGTCGGAACGTAATCGTGTCGAAGGCTCGGCGGTTTTCGCGAAGCGTCCACTCGTCGTCCGCGCCACCATCGATGTAGTTGAAAACAATTCTCGGTATGCGGCCTCGAGCCAGGTCGCGCAAATCCTCGATATTCACGGCTCGCGAAAGGCGGCGCGCTGTTGAAATTGAAGCCATTAAAAGTGCTCCGATGCCATTGATTGAATGAGCGAGACAATCAGCCGATCGCACCTCGTCGTGGCATCCTAATCGGCGCGGTCATGAATCGTAGGGCTCGATCGCGCTGATCTGCTCAGCAAGATGTGGCAGGCAGACATGATTAGGTATCCGACCCGGGACCGATGGCCACAACAAAGTAGGTAGCGGGACCTGCACCGACATTCTTGATGCCATGCTCTTCATTCGAGTGTACGAAGCCTAGCCCTCCGGCGCCCAGGCGGTGGCTGGAGCCATTGATTGTAAGTTCAACAGTACCTTCACGGATAAGCCACATCTCGGAGTGGAGATGACGATGCGGCGGATGCGGATATCCATTCGGGGGCAGGGTTGTCTCATGTGCTTCGATATGCTCGCCAGTTGCCAGTTTCCCTTTCAGGATCGTCCGCATCTGCGCGTGATCGAAGTCTTGCGCGGACATGCTTTCAAATGGAAAGGTTGCCGATGGCAGCGAATCATCCTGGGAAGCAAACGCGGGAATTGCGTTTCCTGTCGCCATCAGCGCCGGAATGAGTCTACAAACCTCTCGCCTCGTCAATGACATGCTCACCTCGTAGGAAATTATGCAGGAGTACTTCGATCGCTTGGCCCGTAAAATTCTCCGAAGTAGTATAGAGGTTTTTGTAAGAGTGGATTTTCCGACTCGAAAAGCAGCACGTCCAGTATCTGCTGCATTTTGAGGAGAATCGACATGCGTCAATCACGCACCTTAGAGCACGGAACCCAAGCTCATGAATGATAGACCACTATTCGTGCTGGCTACACCCGGGGACAGAAGCATTCCATTCCTCGCTGAGATAGGTCAAATGGCACCGATCATTATCGGAGACTCGGGACGGGACTTCGCCGATGCCGCAGTCCATGCCGAAATTGTTCTGAATTGGTCGGGCTCGCTTGCGCTGCTTCGGGAAGTATTCCTGATGTCGCCTCATGTGCGCTGGATCCATTCTCGGTCGGCCGGATTGGAACAGATGCTCTTCCCTGAGCTAGTCGCAAGCGATGTAATCGTCACAAATGGCAGTGGTGTTTTCAGCCCTTCACTCGGAGAATTTGCCTTAGCCGCGATTCTGTACTTCGCCAAGGATTTTCGCCGCATGATCCGTAACCAAGTGGCCGGATTGTGGGAACCATTTGACGTAACGATGGTCTCGGGCCAAACACTGGGTATTGTGGGATACGGAAGCATCGGACGCGCGATCGCGGCCCGGGCCCGTGCGCTGGAAATGAAAGTGCTCGGACTCAGGCGTGTTCTCCAAACGCCGACCGAAGGTTCGGTGATCGACGAAGTCTATGCGTCCAAGCAGATTTTGGAAATGCTTCCAAGGTGCGACTATGTAGTCGTAGCACTGCCATTGACGGAGCAGACGCGAGGTTTGATCGGAGACGCCGAATTCGCCGTAATGAAGAAGAACGCCGTCGTGATCAACATCGGCCGAGGACCGACGGTCGACGAGAAAGCAATGATCAAGGCACTTTCACAGCGCAGGATTCGAGGCGCTGCCCTGGACGTCTTTGATCAAGAGCCACTGCCGCAGGGCCATCCTTTTTATGCGTTGGAGAATATATTGTTGTCCCCTCACTGCGCTGACCACACTCCCGACTGGCTGGACAACGCGATGCGATTCTTTCTTGAACAACTGGAAAGATTCAGGCGTGGTGAGACCCTTTTGAATATCGTGGACAAGGCATCGGGATACTGAGAAAACGCTTCTTCCCATCCTCACCTTGACGCCTGACTCTTCGATCTTCTGGCCAAAGGCATCAGTAAGCCGGCCGGCGCTGCTTTGGCCATTCCAACCTCATCTGTTCAACGTTTCCATTTCCTCATCGATCTACGTCCATAGTGATGACCGAGACGGAGTGTTCGGGAAGGGTGATCATGAACGATGAGCCGGCGGCGATCGCGGTCGTCGTGATATGCACACGGTCGGGATGAGTGAAGTCATTCGATGCCTTCAATTCGTTGGCATTTAGAAGTTCAATGCGTGCCTGCTTCGCTACATGAACTCCAGTTATCGCGATCTGCGTCGGTATAGCATGCGAGGCATCGGTATTCACGATTTTGATGAATATTTGCCGACCATTCATGGAGCGGCTCACGACGGCGTCGATGGCAGGAACCGCTGTGCCTTCCAGAGTGGAATCGAATGTTGGTCCGTGCAGCGTGCTGGCGAGTCGTTCGCGGCCGAGATGAGAGGCGTAGAGCAGGTTGACCAAGTATGTCGGCGTGACGAACACAGCGTGGCGGCTGGCTTGAATGATACCTCCATTCCATCCGTTGACCATGTCAGAGACTGCGCTCATCTCAACCAGATCGCCAGTACGCTCGAAAACATTCATCAGGCGAGCTGCGTATAGCGCAGACTCCATGGAGTGTTGAGCCGGGAGAGGCAGAGAAGTATTCCACTCGTTGATTGCCAGCTTGATGTTCCGGCCGGGCACGATCTCCTTAATCATTTGCTGCATTTGTCGATAAAACTGCTCGTAGTGCAGAGGACGCGCCCGCAGGTTGTTGGCATCGCCCTTCATCTCACGTTGGCCGTAGTAATGATGAACGGATAAGTAATCGATGTTCTGGCCAGCGATGGTGAGAACCGTTCGGTTCCAGTCAAGGTCGTTGTCGCCTGTTGCAATAATTCTGATGGAAGGATCAATCGCTTTCATCTTCTGGACATAGCGATTGAGATTGTTGGCATAAGTAGTTGCATCGCTGTGGCCGCGCACCCAATCTCCCCAGATCTCGTTCCCAATCTCCCAGTACCGCACATGGAATGGTTCAGCGACTGCCGTTGGCCGCGCGGATTCGACCATACTCTGACTGCGGATCGCCGTTGCAGTACTGAACCCAGGCAGCAGCTTCCTCCGCCGTCGCCCCGCGACCCTCGACGTTGACTGTAATCGATGGTTCGGCTCCAACCCGCCGGGCAAACTGAACAAACTCATTCGTGCCAAAGTCGCTCGGTTCCAATTCGTTTCCCCACGATGCATTAGCCCAGACTGGCCGTTGATCGCGCGGACCAATGCCCCATTTCCAGTGATAGTCCTGGGCGACGTTTCCACCAGGCCAACGAATAAACCCAGCGTGCAGAGCCATCACGCGCTCTTCAACGTCGTGGCGCACACCTCCTTCCGCGTCGCTTGGCATCAACGAGATTTGGTCGATCCACAACTTCCCATGGCCGGGAAACAGAATCGCGATTTTCGCCAATGGATCGGACTTCGAGGGTTTCAGCGCAAAGGGATATTTCTTCCAATCGCCGGTGACCTGAGCGAGCGTGGTGCTGGCAAATTTTTCGCCGCCAGTCTGGTCGGCTTCCAGCGTTACCGTGACGTCTCCAATGTAATCCGCACTTTTCAGCCATATATATCCGCGATACTCGAGTCCTGAGCGGACAGGGATCCATCCTTGACGAATGCCACGCCGCTGGCTGCCATCGCCTGCAATTTCTATACGAAGGGAGTGCTGGCTCGGAAGCGTGTTTTGGTCACCGTCGACAGGAAGGTAAACATCGGAGTCCCACGTGTAGTGCATGGCACCATCATCATTTCGGTCGTCTGGGTCGCGTTCCCAGTATCTTGGCAGTCCCAGCGCGTCCGGCTGCTCATCGAAGCCGCGATCGCGGATCAGTTCCGCCGACAGGCCACCTTTTATATCTTCGAACATAAATTCGGCAAACTGCCCGTATAGAGTTGGACTGAGAGCATTCTCGACTTTGCTAGCGTCGATGGTGAGGGTCGCTGCCTGGGCTTGCGCTAATGCACGGTTCGCAAGTAGACACGTCACCAGGCACGTCATGAGAATCAACCAACTCGTTCGAAACTCCTTGTTCATGTTCCCGGGCTCCGTCCTGCCGGATTTCAGCGCCGTTATACGTTCTAATGAACCGGTGTGATATTGTATTGCGCGCGATCTGTAAACGTTTACAGGAAATCGATATTTTCTGCTTTTCGACTATATTCTGTCAGGGGTGCCGCGATGCCTCTAAAGAGAACCGCAGTCTGGGTGGTGATCGCCTTCACGTTGCTAAATTCGGGCCGCTTGCGTGCGCAGACGTCTCGTTGGACCGAGGACAAGGCGAAGTCCTGGTACGAGCAGCAATCCTGGCTGGTTGGCAGCAACTACATTCCGACCGACGCAATCAACGAACTCGAGATGTGGCAGGCGCAGAGCTTCAATGCAGCTCAGATCGACAAGGAACTGGGTTGGGCGGAGAGCCTCGGGATGAACACCATGCGCGTCTTCCTACATGACCTGCTCTGGCAGGAAGATTCCCAGGGCTTCAAGAAGCGCATTGATCAATTCCTGGAGATTTCTTCACGGCACCATATCAAACCACTCTTTGTGCTGTTTGATTCCTGCTGGGACCCACAGCCCAAACTTGGAGTGCAGCATCCACCCATCCCTGGAGTCCATAACTCGGGATGGGTGCAGTCTCCGGGGAGTGCGGCACTCACCGATCCCGGGCAAGAGGGGCGGCTGAAGGCGTACGTGGTGGGAGTAGTTGGAGCGTTCGCAAACGACTCCCGCGTTCTCGGATGGGACGTATGGAATGAGCCTTCAAACACAAATCACGGCAGCTATTCCAAGCTCGAGCCCGCCAACAAGCAGGAACTCGTGGAAGCCTTGTTGCCGAAAGTGTTCGCGTGGGCGCGGGAGGCGCATCCGTCGCAGCCTCTCACCAGCGGCGTTTGGGATATCGATTTTGAGAATGGGACACAGTTGACGAAGACCCAGCAGACTCAACTCGAAGATTCAGATGTAATCAGCTTCCACAACTACGGCTGGCCGGAGAGCTTCGAAAGGGAAGTGCTATTCCTGCAGAAATTCCACCGTCCGTTGATCTGCACAGAATTCATGGCACGGGGCGCCGGGAGCACGTTTGACACGATCTTGCCGCTCGCCAGGAAATACAAAGTGGCAGCCATCAATTGGGGATTCGTCGCCGGCAAGACCCAGACGTACTACCCGTGGGATTCGTGGCGGCATCCTTACATTCTCGATCAGCCAACCGTGTGGTTCCACGAAGTGCTTCACCCGGACGGGAAACCTTACCGCGATGCCGAAGTCAAACTGATTCGGGAATTAACGGGCAGGGGAAAACCAACGGGCCCGGGCGCAGAGATACATTAGGACCGTTAGAACAGGTCCACAAAACGGCGGAGTTCACGCTCAACCAGAGAGTTCAGGCTGGCAGCTTTCCGCTTGCCCCTGAGCGCGCCAAGTCGTATATTGATGCGGCTTCGAGTAATCGTTTACTGAAAATCCCTAAACGCCGGTCGAACTCTGTGGGCTGGCTAACCTGGAGGATGAAAACAATGCCGTCGAGACGCCAATTCTTGCAACAGGCTTCTACCGCCGCTGTAGCTCTGTCTTCCAGCACTTTGTTCGGGCGCCTTGTTTCGGCGCAGACGTCGTCAACGGCCGATCAAACCGTCCGCATATTAATAGACGGCCGCCGCAGCATCTCTCCTCTGGACCGAAACTTATTCGGCTCCTTCCTGGAGCAATTGGGACGCGCGATTTATGAGGGGGTCTACGATCCAGGATCGAAGTTGTCGGACGCGAACGGCTTCCGCAAGGACGTGATGCAGGAGGTGCGCACTCTGGGCGTTCCGGTCATTCGATATCCGGGCGGCAACTTCGTTTCCGGCTACAACTGGCTCGACGGCGTTGGGCCGAAGCAGGATCGGCCACGAGTGCTCGATAAAGCCTGGGACACCATTAATACGAATCAATTTGGGACCAACGAGTACATGCAGTGGTGCAAGGCGGTCGGAACGTTGCCCCTTATGGGCCTCAATCTCGGAACCGGAACGCCGGAACAAGCCGCGGCACTCCTCGAGTACTGCAACGTAGACAAAGGAACGCAGTGGAGCGATTTGCGGCGTAAGCACGGATATGCCGAGCCCTACAACGTGAAGAACTGGTGCCTGGGAAATGAAATGGATGGGCCGTGGCAGATTGGGCACATGACCGCCAGTGAGTACGGCATGAAGGCGCAGGACACTGCACGCCAGATGCGATACGTCGCCCAGGACCCGTCGCTCCAGTTGATTGCGTGCGGATCAAGCGGTCCGTTTATGCCCACTTATCTGGAGTGGGACCGTGAAGTCCTCGAACACTGTTATGAAAACGTGGATGGACTTTCCCTGCATCGCTATTTAGGTAACAGCGGCGAAACAGGTGGGGACAGCACAAAATATCTGGCCATGAACTTGACGATGGATCGTCAGATTGCCGAGACGCTGGCAGTCTGCGATCTGGTGCGAGGGCACAAAAGGTCGCCCAAGAAACTCTGGCTCTCGTTCGATGAATGGAACGTATGGTATCGGGCGCGCGGTGGCGACGCGGCCGACGGGCACCGGAAAGAAGCGCCACACCTCCTGGAAGAGATCTATAACCTTGAGGACGCTCTGCTGGTGGGCGGAATGCTTAACACCCTGATGCGAAACGCCGATCGTGTGAAGGTCGCCTGCCTGGCGCAGCTGATCAATGTAATCGCCCCGATCATGACCAATGAAAACGGGCTCTTCCGCCAGACAATCTATTATCCGTACGCCTGGGCGCTGCAATATGCGCGTGGGAAGGTGCTGAACGTGGTGGTCGAGTCGCCCACTTACGACGTGAAGGGTCTGGATGCCGTGCCGTACATCGATGCGGTTGCGACCACCGAAGATGGCAAGACTTCACTCTTCGTTCTCAACCGCGATCTGACGAAAGCTCACGCCGTCGAAGTGGTCTGGGAGGATCAACCGCAGAGCCGCGTGCTGGCTTCACAGGTATTGACTGGGAGCGATCTGAAGGCGGTAAATGGCTTTGATGCACCGGAGCGCGTAAAGCCACAAGGTTTCGACAAACCTACGACTGCAAACGGTCGCACGAGGTTCGAAGTTCCGGCACGGTCATACACTGTGATCCAGTGGGGAGCTTAAGCAGATTCGAACCGGGTGGCGTTCAGAGGAAGCGTCGCTCTGTTTTGTCCGCTATATACTAGATTTTTGAGCCAGCGCCTTCCACTATGGTTGTGTATTGGTCGATGGGGAGATTGGTGAATCGTTCCACCCTGCCGCTGGGCATGGGCCATTTGATTTCTACCCAGTCGATCTTCGGACGAGAGCCGATCCCGAGTACGACACGGGGATCATGAGAGGCGAGATAGCTGCCGCCGCCTGTTTTGAACATCGATCGTTTCAAATCTCCCGCCTGCCAAGTGATCGCAGCTCCGATGGCATCAGGATTCGACAGCTTTGCCACCAGTTTCAGTCCGAGCCAGTGATTGTGCCGTCCCGCATTATTCTTGATGAGTAACGGCGCGCCGTTGTTTACGCCAACAAGAATGTCTAGTGCGCCATCATTGTTGAAGTCTCCAATCGCCAAGCCGCGCGCAGCATAGGGCTTGGTGAAGACGGGCCCGCTGGACGCTGAGACGTTCTCAAATCGCTTCCCGTTCCCGTGGAACAGCAGCATGGGCTCGCAATACTTCACCTCACTCGAGTGTTCTTCGATCTTGTCGTCAGGATGCCCGTTGGCGAGGAACAGGTCGAGATCGCCGTCGTTGTCGTAATCGAAGTATTTCACTCCCCATCCGCTCATCAGGCGGGTCACCTCGCCGATGCCGTAAGGAATGGCCATGTCGTCGAAGGTTTCGTCGTGGTTGTTGTGGTACAGGGAATACATCCTCATGGTCGATGTTGGTGACGAACAGGTCGATCCAGCCGTCCTGGTCATAGTCGGCGGCATCCACGCCCATGCCGGAGCGGGCCTTGCCTTCGGCGCTGTAACCGACATTTGCCTGCAGGCCGATCTCCTCGAACTTGCCATTGCCCCGGTTGAGGAACAGGAAATTCGCGACCGTGTCGTTCGCCACGAAAAGATCCATGCGGCCGTCATTGTTGATGTCGCAGGCGACCACGCCCCATGCCTTGCCGAGTGACTTCGCGATCCCTGACTCCTGGCTGACGTCCGTAAAAGTGCCGTCGCCGTTGTTGTGAAACAGCCAACTCGGCATAGGATCGTAAACGCGCGGAATGCAGTAGTAGCGCAGCGCCGGTTCGCTGGTCGCCGCAGAACTTGTTCTTGGACTTGTCGAAGTCGACGAACCGGCAGATAAAAAGGTCTAGCTTGCCGTCATTGTCGTAGTCGAACCACACGGCGCTGGATGCCCATCCAGTCGTAGGAAGCCCGGCTTTGCGAGTCACGTCGGTAAACGTGCCGTTCCCATTGTTGCGGTAAAGAATGACGCCGTTGTACTGCGTGACGAGCAGATCGGGGAAGCCGTCGTCCGTCGTAATCGCCAACCGCGACGCCCATCCCATAACCGCCGCCCGGGACGCCAGCTTTCTCGGTCACATCGGTAAACGTTCCGTCGCGATTGTTGTGGTAAAGCGCGTTGCGAAGGGGCGGATTCGGGTTCGAAGAAATCGCACTTGCCGCTGTTGACCAGATAGATGTCCATCCAGCCGTCATTGTCGTAGTCGATAAATCCACAGCCTGCCCCAACGGTCTCCGGGGAGATACGTCTCAGGCGAGCGGCCGTTGCGGTGAACCCAGGTGATTCCGCTGACTTCTGGCGGGACAAGTTCAAACGGGAACTCGGACCTGTTGCGAGCGGTGGGCCAAAGTCGCGGGAGACTAGACCATGCGGAGGCCGCCGCCGCAGTACCCAACCGCTTGCAGGAAAGTCAGCGACGGGTACCTCCAATACCCACTTTTTCCCTGGATCATGAGACTGCGTCAGCCCCCGAATCATGCAAGCGTTGGAGTTATTCGCCTTTCGGCTGAATCTACACCTTGCACGGCGTAGTCACAAGACTATAATCGGCCAGTATTCTCGCGGGTTTGCGCATTGCGCTGAGTACCTTCGCGGTGCTATAAAGGACGGCAGTTCTACCGGCTTTGTTCCCACAGCGGCTCAATTTCATGCGGGCTCGATACATCGGTTGGCGCATATTCCTGGTCGACTGTTGTCTTCGCAGTGGCCGTATCCGCTCAAACCAGCCACATTGAGACGGCAGCTCAGCTGTTGAACAATGGGGACATCCAGCAAGCCGAGGCCGAGGCCCGAAAAGCACTGCAGATTCCTTCCACGCGTCCGCTAGCGTTGGCCATGCTTGGCACCATTCGCTTGCAGGAGGGAAAAATCGAGGAGAGCATCAAATTCCTGACGCAGGCTCTTGCACTAAATCCGAAAATGTTCGGGGCACGCACGACCTTAGGGAACGCCTACGCGTTCAGCAATCAGCCGGATCTTGCCGCCAAATCCTTTCGTCAAGTGCTAACACTCGATCCGGGCAATTTCAACGCTCGGTTTGACCTGTTCAAACTGGAAGCTTCCCGCCACAATTTCAGCAGTCCCTGGACTCTGGCCACTCCGATCCTGCGGCAGTTGCTTGCGTCCGACGAAGGCCTGGTTGTTCTCGCCTCTGACTACGCTGCGCTCGGCAAGAAGAAGGAGTTGGAGGATATCGTTGCCTATTGGCAGAAGTTGCCGGAGCCGAGCGACGAATCTGCCCTGGATTTCGCCACCACGCTGCTGGTCTGCGGCATGAAGTCCGAAGCCACTGCAGTGTTGGAGGATCAGGAGAAGCGGCTGCAAAGCCCTACCCGAACCGACACCACTCTTAGGCTCGCGAATGCTTTTCTGGCGCTGGGATTGCCTGATCATGCCGAGAATAACACCCAACGCGCATTGTCTCAGAAGCCGGACTGCACCGCCTGTTACCAGATGCTCGGGCAGATTGCAGAACATCAGGGTGATAGTGAAAAGGCGTTCTCCTACCTTGTAAAAGCCAAACAACTAGCGCCCAGGATCCCGAGATCCTGTTCGAATTCGGCAGGGTATGTCTGGAAAGAAATCTGCTCGACGACGCTCTGCCTGCCCTGAGCAAAGCCGTCCAGTTGAGACCGGACAATGATGCATACGTCTATGCTCTGGGATCGGCGTATGTAGGCAAGGAACATTTGCCGGATGCTCTGCAGCTGTTCCAACAACTATTGAAGAAGCATCCCCAAGATGCCACGCTGATGTACGCGATTGGGGCCGTCTATTACCTGGAGAGCAAATTCACCGAAGCGGAGTCGTTGCTGAAGCGGAGTCTGGCAACCCAGCCCGACCAGATTGCTGCCGCCTATTATCTGGCGCTGACTTATGACGCCATAGGTGACGACGAGCGCGCCATCCCAACCTTCCAGAACCTGCTGAAAAGCAATCCGCAGCACGCGCCGTCGTATGTGAAACTAGGAGGCATTCTTGTCCGGCAACATCAGTATGAGGAAGCCCAACGGGATCTTGAGCAAGCTGTGTCTCTCGATCCCAACTCGGTAGAGGCGCACTATCAGCTAGGGGTGCTGCTCCGTCGTATGGGGAAATCCGCCGAATCCGAGACGCAATTCGCAGAGTCCCGCCGGCTCGAAACAGAACAGACTGCCCAACGGGATCTCCACCTGCGACTGCTGCTGCCGGACTGAGTGGCAATGAGCGGAACCTTCATCGACCCTCGAGACTTCGATAAGCGTTGCGTGCCCTTTCGCGGCGTCAGTTTCTGAGTGTCATGGGACGGTCCGGCTTGGTCCTGCCATTCGTCCTGTTCAGTGCTTCCAGGATTCACCTTTCTGCAAAAGCCGGGAACTGCCTCGAAGGCGAAAGCTGCGAACACCTCTGCCGTTGCAGGCTTTTCGTTCAAAGACATTACGAAGGAAGCGGGTTTGGCCGCTGCTGTCAACATCTGCGGTGGAGTGGAGAAGAAGCAGTACATACTCGAGGAAAATGGCTGCGGGGTCGCCCTGTTTGACTACGACAACGACGGCTGGCTCGACATTTTTATGGTGAATGGAACGCGCTTGGAAGGAATCTCGGAATCCCATCCTCCGACCAATTATCTGTTTCACAATAATCACGACGGAACGTTTACCGACGTTACGACGAAGGCGGGCCTGACCCGATCAGGATGGGGATACGGCTGCTGCATCGGAGATTACGACAATGACGGCTTCGATGATCTCGTCGTCACATATTGGGGCGGCATCGTTCTTTATCACAACAACGGAGACGGAACCTTCACCGATGTCACGGAGAAAGCCGGTCTGGTGCAGAAGGATCCGCATCCCCGCTGGAATACCGGTTGCTGCTTTGTCGACTATGACCGGGATGGTCATCTCGACCTGTTTGTCGCCAATTATGTCAATTTCGATCTGAAGACGACGCCTGTGGCAGGCAGCAATGCCTTTTGCCGTTATTGGGCCTCTCGGTCGGTTGCGGACCTCAAGGTATGGGCGGCGGGACCAACATCCTCTATCGCAATCGCGGGGACGGAACCTTCGAGGACGTTTCTCGTACAGTCCGGCATTGCGGTTCCGCGGGGGCCGTCGGAGCCATCCTTCGTGAGCGATCAATGGATCCCGACAGGTTCTTATGGCTTGGGTGTTGCGGCCGCCGACTTCGACAACGACGGCTGGCCCGACATTTATGTGGCGTGCGATTCGGTCCCCAGCCGCTTCTATCACAATAAAGGCGATGGGACCTTTGAAGAGATCGGCCGCGAAATCGGGTGCGCCGTCAACGAGAATGGCGGCAGCAGGGCGGCATGGGAGTGGCCGTCGGCGACTATGACTGCGATGGCTGGCTCGATATCGTGAAAACCAACTATGCCGATCAGACCGCGAATCTCTACCACAACAATGGAGATGGAACTTTCTACGATGCTGTCTTGCAGGCTGGTCTGGGAGTCAATACCAAATATCTCAGTTGGGGAGTGGGACTGTTCGATTTCGATAATGACGGCTGGCCCGACATATTCATTTCGAATGGCCACGTATTCCCCGAGGTCGACACCAAGAAGCTGCACTTCACTTTCAAACAGCGGAAAATTCTCTACCGCAACCTTGGGGAACGGGCACTTTGCCGACGTCACCACTGACAGCAGCCCAGTGCTCAATGACCCCGGCCGAGCCGAGGCACGGCATTTGGCGACTTCGATAACGATGGCGATGTGGACATCGTGGTTATCAACATGAACGAGCCACCTTCGCTGCTTCGCAACGATTGCCCGCGAAAAACAACTGGCTGAAGGTCAAGTGCATTGGAACGAAGTCGAATCGCAGCGGGATCGGCGCTCGCGTGCGCGTCGTGACCGGACGGCATTCCCAGATCAACGAGGTAATGAGTGGATCGAGTTATATCTCGCAGAATGATCTGCGCCTGCACTTTGGTCTCGGTCAGCCAAGGTAGCGGACTTGGTGGAAGTGCGATGGCCCCTGGGTCTGGTGGAGTCGTTTAAGAACGTCGACGGTAATCAACTGCTGGTGCTGCAGGAAGGGCACGGAATCCTGCGAAGAGACAAGCTGGGAAAATCATAGGTTCGAGAGCACAAGAGAAGAAGGGATGGTCCGTCATCGGACCATCCCTTCTCTTCCCCAGAGGACATTTAGAAGAACAGCTGCAACCCGAACTGGACTCGCCTTGGGATATTGCACTGGCTGCCGGTATGCCCAAAGTTACCGTTTCCATTGTTCGGCCCCAGTTCTGATCCACCGGGCAGAAGAAGACACGGTTAAGGACGTTTCCTGCATCGGCCTCGAATCGAACGTACTTGCCCTCTCCGAAGAAGGTATCCTTTTGGATGGCGAAATCCTCGTTGTAGTACGGGAAGCCGCGGACGCTTGCGTCATTGTCGGGGCGCTTGCCGAAAGCAAGCGCGCCGGTTCGCTGCCTCCGGGATCTGTCCATCCCGATTGATTGAGATATGCGCCAGTGAACCCCGTTGCCGTTTGCTATCCCGCCACTGCCCTTATCCGGGAACTCGACATGTTAAACAGGAACCCCCCAAGTTGTTCGGCATTGTGATCGAAATGGTCTCCCCGAGGAGTAACTCTGAATGCCGGAGATCTGCCAATTGCCGATGATTTTGTTGAGGAAACCCGAAGCGTTGCTCAGCACCGGTCTTGCCCTTGCCGAAGGGCAACTGGTAGACCCAACCCAACGAGAAGATGTGGGGAACATCGTCGGAGCTGACGCGTATACAGATTGCTCATGTCGCTTGGGGTTCTGCACTGGAGGTCCTCCAGACCCCAAGCCGGTTTCCGCTCCGTTATTCATCAGTTTGCGAATACGTGTATGCCACCTTGAGTTGGAACCCGGCGCTCATGCGCCGCTCGAACGAGGCCTGGAAGGCATTGTAGTGGCTGTTTCCGAATGGGAAAAAGCGCCAGTTGATCTGCTGGTATTGCGGCCAATGGTCTTAGCGCCTGCGCCACCGTGCCCGTGAATGTCGGGTATGGCGGAGTAGGTAATCCGCTGCCCGCAGTCGCATTCGGAACCCCGTTGGCGAACGCTCCGTTTGTCAGAACGTTGACGCCCGGAACCATGCAAGCACGCTGTCATGGTTCATATTGTCGTACACGCCAGCCGAACTGCGGCCATCGATCAAACGCGTTCCGTGGTTACCCACGTACGCGAGGTCGATCGCCATATTTTGGCCCAGCTGGCGCTGGAACGATACCGACCAGTTCTGGTACCTCGGCATCGTATAGGTTCTGGGATCTACTCCAACGGGATTGCCACCGTTCGCGACATCTGGCGTTCAGCTTGCGGCGGAAGGCAGCACAATATTCGGGCAAGCGCAAGGAAAGGTTGCGGAACCGGAAACCGTCCTCATGGTTGTGCAACCTGTGGCAGTCTCGGGATTCCGGTTCCGTTGAAGTAAAACGCCGGCGATTGCAGACCCGTTGGTCAAGTTGGGCGCCACTCGGATTGGTCTGGTAGCCATCCACCGGGTAAGGATCCCAGGAGTCGGCCTGCACGCCCGCATAGTACATGCCATAGCCGCCGCGAATCACTGTTTTCGGATTCAAAGAATAGGCAAAGCCGATGCGCGGGCCGACGTTCCAAGTTGTTTCTCCGTTCGCCTTCGAACTGTGGTAGATTGTCGCGCCCGCATGTCCTACCGGGTTCATCGCCGAAGGATCGAATGTGGAGAATCGGCCGTACTGCTCCGACAGGCCTCCCTGTATGTCAACCCGCAAGCCAAGGGTGATGTTCAGATTCTTCATGAGCTTGAAATCGTCATTGCCCCAGAAAGACCCGTATTTCATCTTGGGCGTGTATCTGAACGGTGCTGAGAAATTGGCGCTATCTACTTGACCTAAGATGAACGAGGCGAACTCGTTGCCGCTAGTGCCCCCGGTCAGCAGCTTGCCGTGGTCGTCGTACCCCGCCGTCCCAGTAGTCGTTAAAATTGAAGTTGCCGCCTGTATTCACCGCCCACCCAGTCTGTGGGAAGGTCATGTAACGGAATTCCATGCCAGCCTTAATCGTGTGTTTGCCGGTTGTCCAAGTGACGTCATCCAGGAACTGGTAACGGTTATTGATGTCTGCGCCTTCGCTCGCCCAGGGAGTGCCGAAGTGCGTGTATCCGACGGAGCCGTTGAAATTCAGTTGCGGGAACCCGGCATTGTTGAAGATCGGATCATCCGGCAGACCCAGGCCGAGCTTCTGATTCCAACCCACGCCGCCTGATAACTGGTGACCGAGCATCAGCCAGCGGTCATAAGCAATGGTCGTGTGGTTAAACAGGTTCGGCTTGATGATCCAGCTCATCTGCACATGATCGAAATGGTTCGTGATGCGCTGATAGAAACCCTGCCCGATGTAAGTATCATTTTGTGCCGAAGCCGTTTCGCCGTCATTCACGGTGTTGCAGCCCTGCGGACCTCCGCAGTGAGCGATTCTCGGACGGATGTTCTCGTAGTAGGTGTTCGAAATCGTGAACTTGTCGTTGAACGTATGGTCGACGCGCAACAGCCATGTCCTCACGTTGATCTTGTTGTTGTCGTCGGAACTTCCGCCAAACCCGTTCAGCCCGCAAGGTGTTGCGATCAAGCGCGGGGATATTGGGAATCACAGTCGTTGCCAGCGAACTCCACAGAGGATCGGTGGCCGGAATGATGTTGCTGTCCGGATGGGTAGCCAGTCGCGGGACCGAAGCGTAGCCGTCCCGATCAGGTCCATTTACCGACTGTCGTGGTGTGGCGGGGTTGAAGATCTCGCCCTCAATAAACCGGGCGCCCAAGAGCATCTACAATCGGATTATTGTTGGCGTCGACAGCTTGATTGCCTGTTAGAAACTCTGAGAAATCGCCCGCTCGTTGACTCGGCGTGGGTAATGTATTCACGAAGCCGGTGTTCACCGTGCTGTGGTAGTCCAGCCCATCCAGATTAAAGAACCAGAAAGTCTTCTTCAGTTTCGGGATTGGACCGCCCACCGCAAATCCCCAGTTGTTCTGCCCGAGAGGAAGGGTCGTGTCCAAGCCCACCGGCCGAGAGCTGCGGCCCGACGAAAGTAATTCGACGCGTCGAGCTTGTTGTTTGTGTAGAAGTCGTACAGGTTCCCATGGTATTTGTTCGTCCCAGACTTGGTGGCGTAGGTAATAAATCCGCCGCTGGTATGTCCATACTGCGCGGAGAACGTGTTCTGGACGACCGTCATTTCCTGCACTGACGGGTAAGGAAGTGAGCTTTCCTGGGTCTGCTGGTGGCCTTCCGCATAACCGAAGGCCGCGCCGTCAAACCAGTTCTCGGTGGCCATCGTCTGGCCGCCATTCATACGCGAGGTGAATTGGCTGCCGCGGAAGATCGCATCGCCATTGGGCTGCATGGGTACGTAGCCGGGCTGCAATTGCAGCAGTGATTCGGCCAGGCGGATATCCGCACCCATGACCGCCGGGAGTTCCTTGTAGTAGGTTTGGTCGAGCGTATGGGCTACCGTCGGATTCTCGGTATTGATCTGCTCGCTGCCGGCTTTGACTTCAACCGTCTCAGTGACCTGGCCGACTTCCAGCTTAACGTCCTGGCGATAGTTGACGCCGCCGGTCAGTACGATCCCCTCGCGGAAAAACCCTTTAAAACCCGTCTTCGACACGTCGACCCGGTAGGTGCCCAGAATCAAGGGTGGCGTGGTGTAGTTGCCCGCGCTGTTCGTGCCCACCACCGTCTGGACACCGGTCTCCTGGTTGGTGATGGTGACGCGGGCGTCGGGAACGGCCGCGCCGCTGGAATCGGCCACCACGCCGGTGATGACAGCTCGATCGGCAAACTGACCGAATGTTTTTTGATTGCTAAACGAAAGCAGAGCAAACAGCAGAAAAAGCCCCAGGAAGAACCGGCGTTTCATCTCGCGCCTCCCACTTAAATTTCACGAACCCACGTTGGACGTCGAGAAAACCTTTACTCAGTTGGGGCATTTTTTACTGCTAACCCTATCACTGTCAAGCTAATTCTTTTGTACTATAGGAAAAAGTGCGCTGTTGCCGCGGAGCGAACATAAAGTCATCCAGTTCTTTTTACGATTCCAGGCCCCCGCCGAGAGCCTCCATACCGCTGCAAGCGTAGGAAAACAATCGAGAAATCTAAAGTCGGTTTCCATCCATGAACCTGTCCATTCATTGCAAAAAGCATTTTCTTGCTGGAAAAATCGACTATCGAATTGGATTGCCCCTTGGCCGGCAGGTCTGGAATGCATCTGCCACTTCCTGTCGCGGCGCGGCCTCGCGAAAGGGAATGAGCAATCGTTTACCCGCTGCGGACGAGAACGGCTTTGCGGGATGATGGAGGCGTCCGCCCTAGAACTCTTGCTTATGAATGATCCCGGCCCCTTCGCGAACGACGACGAGTTGGTCGGCCGCAACATTTGGAACGGTCTCGGTGGCGCCGTTTGTCCAGCGAATGCTGAGGTGGGCTACGGTTTCATTTCCCAGCCCGAAATGTAAGCGCTTGTCGTTCACGGAGTAGAAACTGGATTGAGCGCTTACCTCCCGCGACTGTATGCGGTTGCCGTAGCGTGCGGTCACTCGTGTTCCGATCGCGCTGCGATTGGTGCGCACTCCAATCAGCAAGACTTTCAGCCAGTGGCTCTTCCCAGAAAGATCATTTCGCAGCAAGGAAGGCGGCTCGTTCATGTTCCAGATGAGAATGTCGATGTCGCCATCATTGTCGAAGTCCCCGAAAGCGCATCCACGGCTGGCGTGGACATCTGAGACGCCGGGGCCTGCTTCTTCGATCAACTCCTCGAATCTTCCGTCGCCCAGATTGCGAAAGACCAGGCGGGGAGTCCGGAATGGGTATGCGGGCACTTTCTTCTCGACTTCGGGATACACACTTCCGGTCGCCACAAAGAGATCGGGCAAGCCATCATTGTCCAGATCAACGATTCCAGCACCCCATCCGACGTAGCGCGTTTCAACACCCAGTCCGGAATGAATCGTGACGTCGTCAAAATTGCCTTTGCCATCGTTGCGATAGAGCACATTGGTATCGTCGGCAAAGTTAGTCTTGAAGATGTCGAGATTGCCATCGAGGTCGATATCCCCAACTGCTACGCCCATACCGGCTTGCTCCAGTCCATCTTCGCTGAGCGCGACGCCGCGTTCGAGAGCCTCTTCGCGAAAAGTGCCATCGTGCTGATTGCGAAACAACCAGCTAGGAGTGGAATCACAGGCGACGTAAATGTCGGGCCAGCCGTCGTTATCGTAATCGGCTGCAACGCATGTCATGGGATAGGAACCAGCCGCGGCCGCCACGCCACTCTGTTTACTGACATCAGTAAAAGTGCCGTCCCCGTTGTTATGAAAAAGCTGCACGAAGCCTGTTGGCAAGCCTCGGGGACCGCAGTTCACCGCAACGCCTTTCCAGGTGCAGTCAGGATTCGTGCCGGGTTTTGGCAACTTTTCGAGAGTGGTGCTGAGGTAGTTGGCCACAAAGAGATCGAGGTGCCCGTCGCGGTCGTAATCGACCCAGGTGCAGCCCGAGCCATAACGGACCGCACTCTGTGAAAGCCCCGCCTTGTTGGTCACATCCGAGAAGGTGCCATTGCGGTTATTGTGATAAAGCACGTTGTGGCCGTAGTAGGTAATGAAAAGATCATCAAAACCGTCGTTGTCATAGTCAGCTACAGTCACTCCCGAAGCCCAACCGGCGCGGGTCAGCCCTGCCTTCGCAGTCACGTCGGTGAAGGAGCCATCTCGATTGTTCTTGTACAGGCGATTGGTGACACCCGGCGGATCACCTTCGAGCCGGGTGCCGTTTAGCACTAGTAAATCCATCCAACCATCATTGTCGTAGTCAATAAAGGCAACTCCGGCTCCAACGACCTCGACGATATAGTTTTTTGTGTCGAGGCCACCGTAGACGATCGGCTCTTTCAATCCAGCTTCTTTTGCGACATCAATGAAGTGGGCCAGAAACGGACGACCGGATGGCTTGCCGCGCGGTTGCGGTTTCGCGCCGCGAGAAGAGATTCCCTGAGAGAAGGCATACCGGTATGGAAGAAGTAAAGCGGAGCCCGCCGCGGTTGCGATTCTGAACATCAGATCCCGGCGAGTCATCATTGGGTGGGTTCGACCGCTTTGAGATACTGGCGCGCCTTGACGTCCTCAAATTTTTGCACGATTCCCGAGGGCCATCGAATTTCAATTAGCTTGGCGCTCGAGTCCTTCCCGAGTCCGGCGATTACGCGTTTATCACTGGCAGAAAGATAGCCGACCGCGGTATTCACCGTAAAGTACTGGGTCAGACCGGAAGCCGACACGACTTTGATGCGTGCTCCGATCCCATCGCGATTGGATTTCGTGCCCACAGGCTGAATGCCGATCCAGTTGTTGCGATTCCCGCCGTCATTCCTCAGTAGATAGGCTTTCTGACCAAGATTGCTAACGACAACATCGGTGTCGCCATCATTATCGATGTCGCCAAAAGCGGCGCCGCGACCCGCCCAGTCTTGCCGAAAAACCTCTCCCGCAATGACCCTGACAAAATGGCCCGAGTTATTGCGGAGCAATAACGGCGGTTGTTGATAGCGCAGGTTGGGCGACGTTTTTTCGATTGTGTCCATGACATGGGACTGCGCAACAAACAAGTCCTTCCAGCCGTCGTTGTCATAGTCGAAAAGGTGCGTGCTCCAGCCGGAAAAGGCGAGCGTGGCGCCGCCGATGCCGGAAATGTTCGTCACATCGCGAAACGTGCCGGTACCCTCATTGCGAAAAAGCATGTAACGCTCGTTGGAAAGATCGGTCACCACGATATCGGGTAGGCCGTCGTTGTCGTAGTCGCTGAAGTCAATTCCCATGCCTGCGAAGGTCTTGCCGTCCTCGTTGTAGCCGACGCCGGACAGAAGACCAACCTCGGTGAAAGTGCCGTTGCCATTGTTATGGTAGAGGAAGCACTGCACCGAGTCGTTGGCAACAAAAACATCGGTGAAGCCATCACCGTCGTAGTCGGCAAACGAGACGCCGAGCCCCTTGCCATGCGGATTGGCGATTCCGGCCTTTTGAGAAACATCGGTGAAGGTACCGTCTCCATTGTTGTGATAGAGAATATTCGTCAAGCCGTCGTAATTATCCGGGTGGCAGTAGGAACGAACGCCGTTGGGCGGTCTTTCCCCACAGAAGCGATTCGTCTTAAACGTCCAGTCGATGTAGCGCGTGACAAATAAGTCAAGCTTCCCGTCATTGTCGTAATCGAAGAACCCCGCGCTCGAGCTCCAGCCACCACCTTTGACCCCGGCTTTCTCGGTGACATCGGTAAAGGTTCCATCGTGGTTGTTGTGATAGAGAATGTTCCCGCCGTAGCCGGTCACGTATAGATCTTCAAAACCATCGTTGTCGTAGTCGCCGACGGCTACCCCCATACTGTAGTACTCATGAGGCCGACCGGTAAGGCCGGCACGCTCGGTAACGTCGGTAAAGGTGCCGTCTGCATTCTGGTGGTACAGCCGGTTCCAGAACTTCTTGGCGGACTTATCGGGCATCTTGCCGTCTGGCATGGGGTCAGACAGCAGCGCACCGTTGGCGAAAAAGATATCCAGTCGGCCGTCGTTGTCGTAGTCGAAAAGGGCGACACCGCCACCCATGGTTTCGATCAGGTATTTGTTGGAGGTGGCAGAATTCTCCTGAGTGAAATCGGTATCGCTCCTGGTTGTGATATCGGTAAACTGCACTTCGGGAACGGTTTGAGCGACGGTCACCACTGAGGTCGGTATCAGAGCGCCCAACCAACCCAGAACCCGGAAGGATTTGCGCAGCCACTCGATCCGCGAGCGACTACTCACGATCCCCTCCGGGGTGTGGCGCAGCTCTGCTCTTCGACATGTTGCGCCGCATCTTTTCGAGTTCGTTGCTTTCCTGATCCAGTCGGGTGAACGATTCGAGGGCCTTCTTGCTCTCCTCGAGATTGCCCAGCCGCCGATAGATTCCGGAGAGGACGTAGTAATACGAAGAAGAGCGTTGGTTCAGGGAAATGGCGTGATTGAGGGAATCGGCGGCCGTCTGAAGTTGTCCCTGGCGCTCTTCAGCGCGCGCTTTTTGAAACCATGCGGAATCGGACTTGGGATCGAGTTCCAGCGCTTTCTGCGCGTAATCGAGGGCTTTGGCCGGATCTCCCGTGCGGTTATAGTACGCACTCAAATTCACATGAGCCGAAACGAATTTGCCTTGGCGTTCTTCATTGAGGGCGATTGCTTTTTGATAGGTCTGAAGCGCCGCACCATCATCGCCCAACGCTTCCTGAGCAAAGCCGAGCAAATCTATGGCTTCGATATATCGCGGATCGAGTCGGATCGCCTCTTCCAGTTGCTTACGGGCGGCCAGCCAATTGTCCTGTAGGGAGTACAGCTTGGCCAGATCGTAGTAGGCCTCACTCGATTTCGGAGCGTAGCGAATGGCCTGCTCAAATTCCGTTTGTGCAGCGTCAAAACGCCCGATCACCATAAGGTCTCGCCCTAGGATTTTGTGCGCATCGGCGTTCTTAACGTTCAGGTTCAGCGACTGTGCTAACGACTTGATCGAGTCGCCAATCTTTTTCTGAGCGAATTGGCTGTAGCCGAGAGCGTACCAACCCCAGGAGGAACTGGGATGCTCTTTCACGTAGGAAGCGATCAGCGGCTCGACTTCCTGATATCGACTTTCGCGAATATAGTTTTCTAATTCGGAGATCCTTGCGGCGTCGTCCTCAGAGTTTCTGCCTTCGTTCGTGCTGCTGGCCGGGTCTGATGAAGCTGAAGCTTGCACCGGCGCCTCGGTTGGCTTCAGTCTGCCCACACTCTGCCTGGCGCTCATGTCGCCGGGATTCAATTCTACCGCTTTCTGATATGCGGCGACGGCGTCGTCCGTGTTTCCTTCCTTCTCCAGTGTCATGCCCAACAGATGCTGCGCGACGGAGGAGTTGGGCTGGAGTTTGATCGCATGACGGAACTTTGATTCCGCTTCCTGTAGTTCACCTTTTTGAAAAGCAATTCGTCCTTCTGAGATATCAAGTTCCGCATTCTGATTGCGCTCGTCGGCGGAGGAGAGTTCTCGTCCTTTCTTAACCTCCGCTGCACCTTCCTCTTGCTGGCCGCTTCTAGCCAAAGCCAAGCCCAGTTGGTAGTGCGCTTCGCCGCTCGTCGGGTCGAGGCGCGTTGCGTCGCGAAGCTCAACGACAGCATCGCTGACCTTCGCGTCGTGCAGCAGGGCCTTGCCCAAAGCAAGATGTGCCCGGGCAAAGTCCGGCGCGACCGAAATGATCTTTCGCAATTGCTCGATCTGCTTCGCAGAGCCGTGGCTCGGACTGTTGCCATACGCTTCGGCAAGATTGAACTGCGCCTTCATTAGCGCTGGATCGAGAGATACAGCTTTCTCCAATTCACCGACGGCTTCTTCAACGTCTGAGAGCATGAGCACGGCACCGAGGTTCGCATGGGCGTCAGCGTAATCCGGGCGAATGCGGACTGCCTCACGAAATTCAGCGGTAGCCTTTTCGTCATCGCCATTTTGAGCCAGAACCAGGCCGATATTGTTGTGAGCTTCGGCATAGTTCGGCCGCAAAAGCAATGCTTGACGGAACTCAGCCAGAACTTCGTTGCTGTCGGCACTTTTACGGCCTAGCAGAAGACCTAGCAAGACGTGTGTTTCCGGGAGGCCGGGACCTTTTAAAGTGGCGTCACGAAGAGCGGAGATCGCGCCGTCCCAGTCGGGGGTGGGAACGGCTGAGTTGGCATTGAGCCCGGCCTCAAACTGCGCCAGGGCTCTTTGAAGTTGGGCTTGCTTGAGGAAAACTATCCCAAGATCGATGAAGCTAGCTGCCGTCGTCGGCGAGAGGGCGAGGGCCCGCTCAAGATTCACTTTCGCACCAGATAGATCGCCCTCTTCGCGTTGCGCCATCCCGAGCAGGGCGTAGCTCACAGCGGCCGAAGGGTCAAGCCGAATACTCGCCTGAAGTTCAGAGATGGCCTTGGATTTCGCCCCGGTATACCAAAGGGCGGCGCCATAGTTGTAGTGAACGTCGGCAGATTCAGGCTGCAGAGAGACGGCGCGCTCCAGATGCGGTAGTGCAGAGGCCGGGTCTCCTTGCTGACCCAGGATGTATCCGAGAATGTTGTGAGCAACGGCGTCGTTTTCGTCTTTGGCAAGGGCCTTCAGCAATTGTTCTTTGGCTGAGTTCAAGTCGCCCTTGGCCAGGTCGGCTTGCACTTCCTTCTGGTATTGATTCGCAGGGGCCACAGTTGCAGCTTTGCGTGTTGCAGCTGCCTGCTGCTTTAAAGTGAACCCGAGCCCGTAATAGGCCTCGCGCATCTCCGGATTGATTTCTAATGCACGTTCGAACGCAGCGGATGCTGCCGACAGATCGCCGTTCTGGCGAAGCGTCTGGCCAAGTTCGCACTGCACTGTCGGATTGTTCGGTTGGACTTGCGCGACACGGCGAAGATGTACAAGCGCTTTTGCAGCGTCTCCATTCTCACGCAGAGCCAATCCGAGGTTCAGGTGCGCCGCCCAACTATTTGGCTCAAGGGCCAGAGCCTTTTGAAATGCGCTTACCGCTCCTGGAAGGTCGCCGCTTTTAGCGAGAGCAGAGCCGAGATTGGTATATGCACGCGCATATTTCGGATCCAGGGAAACGGCTTTGCGAAGTTCCGCGATTGAGTCGGGCAAATTGCCACGCCCCATTAGGAACGCGCCCATCCAGTTATGGGCTTCGGCTGAAGTCGGAGCGAGTTTCACCGCCTGCTTGAAGGCGTCGAAGGCTGGCTGGTAATCGCTGCTATTCCAGTAGGCCTGTCCCAGTTGGATGTAGAGCGTTGGATTGTTAGGCTCGCGCTGAATTGACGCCTGAATCTGCTCAAGAGAAGGGGTTGCATCGGTCTCTTGAGCCTGTCCCGGACTCTCCGCGGAACCCCAAACGACGAATAAAAGCGAGATCACGCAAGCGGACGCTAACCGGGTGGGCTTCATGGATCGGGGCCTGAGAATCGAAAAATCTATTCTTGGTATGCTCTCACCGCACCGGGAACTATGCAATTCATCTCCCGCCAGGAATTCCAAAGTGGGTCGTTTCTGAATGCGTTCGTGCACTCAGGCCCATTACGTCTCCGGAGCGCGAAAATGGGGTAATTGTCTGCCCGTGGGGCGCGACGACTACATTATTCCGACGCCACCGCAGAATGCAACTTCAGGCATGATCGTGACGGCAGACGGCCTGTCTGGCTTTTGTGGAAGGAACGGTTGGTCCGGAGGAGCGAACCAGAATTTGGAGAACACCAAAATTACCGCGCCGCTGTTACAGGAGTTTTCCGTGATTTCGAGAGACGGTTTGTCGTGGGACTACCCGTTGCTTTTCTAATCGGAGCCAATGCAGTAGATCGGCGGAGGACCAGGCTCGTTACGAGTTGATAGTTGTGCCGTTCGGGCGAGGAAGAGTTGTACTCGACCTCATGCAGCAGAGCATCGAAGGCAATCTTGGCCAAATCGTGTTGAGACATTTGAACCGTGGTCAACGGCGGAATAGTGAACTCAGCCAAATGAATATTGTCGAAACCGACTACTGAGAGGTCCTCCGGTATCTTGATGTTCTGTTCGTATGCTTCCCGCAGGACTCCAATGGCAGTCATGTCGTTGGAGCACAGGACCGCGGTGGGCGGATCATTCAATCGGATGAGTTCCAGGAGGGCATTCATACCTCCCTCCATCCTGTGGTCCCCAACTACAACTAAATCGGGGGAAAGGCCGATCTCCTTCATGGAGGCTTCGAAGGCCTCTCGCCGCGCCCCAGCAGACTTCAAGCGCTGTGGTCCCGCGATGAACGCTATTCTTGTATGACGCAGTGCAGCCAGGTGCTGGACAGCCTGCCGAATTCCATTCAGATAGTTAATCCGGATATTTGCAATGCCCGGGACATCGGGCCCCACATCGACGAAGACGAGCGGAACCTTGCGGTCGCGAAGGTGTTCGATCAGGGACTCCTCCATGCCGAAGGTCAAGATCGCCACTCCATCCACGCGGCGTTCAATCATTCTGCGAACGGATGATTCCATGCGCTTGGGGTCATGGACGGTTGACGTCAACAGAATCTCGTAATTGTTCTTTACCGCCAGATCCTCGAAGGTCTGAACAATCTCCGGAAAGAACGGATTCGTGATTTCCGAGACGATCAGTCCGAAGATGCGGCTTCGCCCAAGGACGAGAGCTCGAGCCTGGGTATTAGGGTAATAACCCAGCTCGTCGACGACTTTCCACACTCGCTTGGCGAGTTGCGGATCGACCGTGGGAACACGGTTGATCGCTCTAGACACGGTGGCGGTGGAAACCTTCGCCCTCCGGGCAATCTCTCGGATATCCATTGGGTTGAGTAGAAAAGGGGGAAAACGCGTTGGTATCTTATCACGCCTTGAGCGAGCGCCAATAGAAAACGTTTGCTAAGCTCACCCGCCAACGGCCCACTTTAAAAATGCACGTCCACCAGACTTCCGTCGAAGTTTACGTTCTTCTCAGATCCCTGCAAATTCACGGAGATGTTTCTTCGCAACGGCGGAAGCATGCGCGATCCGGGAGAGAGAGACACTGTCATTGTTCTTGATGCGTCGTTCCAATTCAGCCTTGTTCCCATCCACTCACCCTTTCGGTAGTTGAACGAACGACCATCGTCTTCGTACAGAAGAAATGACGCATCGGCGCCGGGATAGATTGAAATCGACAGGGACGTATCTACTTTTTCGTCCATGTACTGCCTGACCGGTCCGAGTGGAAGAACGGTTCCAGCCGCAACATAAAGCGGAATTGTTTCAAGATCAACGGAGCGACTGACTTCACGGCCCCCTTCGACGCGATCGTTCGTCCAGAAGTCATACCAGTTGCCGCGAGGGAGATATACGGAACGAGCGGTCGCGGCTTTCTCAATTACCGGAGCCACCAGAATACTCGGGCCCCACAGGTACTGATCGTGTCGCTCAACCGCAACCGGATCGTCAGGATAGTGCAACCAGAGCGCGCGCATCACGGGCATGCCTGTTGTAGTGCATTCGCGGACGGCGCTGTACAGGTAGGGCAGCATTCGGTAACGCAGTTCGAGGTATTTTCGGCAGATTGGTTCGACGGCAGAGTTGTGAAGCTGGCTCGCATCCGGAATGGCGGCACCGCCATAATTCCGGATCTCAACTGGCCCCGGGTCGCCGGTGTTCCAGCCCCAAGGCAGGCGAAGTTTCCATGTGCGTCCATGAGAGCGGAATAGAGTGCAGAATGCTCCGAACTGAAACCAACGGAGATAGAGTTCGGCTGTAAACTCCGGCGTGGGGACAAACCCTCCGATATCCGTACCCCAATAAGGAATGCCAGTGAGCGAGGTGTTGATCGCGATGGGAATTTGCGTCTTCAGTGTCTCCCAGGTGGAGTACAAATCCCCCGACCACAAGAAGGACGCATAGCGTTGCATCCCCGCGTAACCGTTGCGATGAAGAGCGTAGGGGCGCTCATTGGGCCGATCGACCTGCGGACCTTCCCAGTGCATGCGGTTACGGGCCAGACGTGACGGGATATCGAGAGGATCGCCTTCATCGGGCCACCAGCCGTCTACTCCCATGGCGAAATCCTTGCGGTGCGCGTCCCAGTAGCAACTGGCATTTTCTGCGTCGAATGAGTGCACGTCGCATGGATCGCGGACTGTTCCACGAAGCTTGTCAGTCAGGATTACGTCATGCAGAACAACGCGAAAATTATCCTGATGTAATTTCTCGATGATCTCTGGTGGATCGGGAAAGACGCGCGAGTTCCAGGAGAACGATCCATTTTCTGTATTCCATCCTGACGGGCAGAATCCAGTGCCGAGATAGATCAAAGCGTCACATGGAAGTTTCTTTTCGCGAAACATCTTCGCTTCCGCGAGGATCTCGTCACGACTAGCGAGCGTGCGATGTGATTGCTGATACCCAAGACTCCACAGCGGTGGCATTTCGGCGTGACCGGTGAGCCGAGCGTATTCGGCCAAGATGACCGGCGGGTCCATGGAGTGCACAAGGAAAATGTCCAGGGCGTCGCCTGGCCGGGACGGACGGAATTTGCTCTGAGGCCCTCGGAAATCGAATGTTCCAAACGGCTGGTGGATGAACATCGCCCAGCCTTCGGTGCTGATGATCCAAGGGATGGGAACGCGTCCACCGTGGGTCTCGAGGCGATAGCCGCCCTGTCCGCTCACCATGGGATCTGTTGAGCCTCGACGATCGAATTGCGGTCCTCCTTCCCCCAGACCCAGCAGAGGAGAATTTCCAGTTGCAAATGAGACATTGCCGTCAGGATCTAATGCAAGCTGCTGAACTCTGCCGCCCTTCGGAGTTGACATGGTAAAGGTAATCGGATTAGCGGAAACGCGAATTCGCAGAGCTCCTGCAGTGAGTTCCCGGGGCGGCGAGTTGCCTCGCAATCGAGCCATGGGCTCATCCCAGGTCGTCTGAACGAGCGATCCATCGAAGGGAATCTCAGCAGTCTTGTTATTTCGAACGGGCAGGACGGATAGCCTGACCGTGTGCTCGCTGATGGGGGTGATCTGAATTTCACGGTCGTCCACGGGTTCCTGCAGGAGAATACTCAGCGCGTTTGCTCCGCGCGGCAAGGTGAGCGCCGCGGATGTGGCGGCTAAGTGCTTCAATAAAGACCGACGGTTGCAACGTTCGATCATCTGCTGGTCTGCCTTGTCAAGAATTGTGCTCCCGATGTTTTACTCCACATGGTGCTAGTGAGTAAACGATTACTGCAGCGTTATAATCCCCAGAGGTTTCCAAGGGGAGAATCATCATGGCAGAAACGAAGGGTGTATCACGTAGACAATTTGTGGAGTCCGCCGTGACGGCAGCAGCAATTTCGTCGCTCGCAGGTAAGAAGATTTTTGCTGCTACGACCATTGATAATCTGCCGCACGCGACACCTCCTCTCGGCGGCGATCCGAATTGGAAGGATCAGGGCGTGGAGAATCTGGCGAAGTCTCCGCACGCCAAGCTGCGCGATATCCCGGTGCATGCGGTGACTATTCAGAGCGGCTTCTGGGCGGGGCGACGAGAGATCAACGTGACCAAGAGCATTCCCAGCATGCACGATCTACTCGAAGCTAACGGACGCATGAACAATTTTCGCCGGCTGGTGGGAAAGAGCAATGCCCAACAGATTGGTCCTGTGTTTTCCGACTCCGACGTTTACAAGTGGACCGAAGCCGTCGGATTTGTCTTGCAGTCCGGGGATCGTCCGGAACTGAGGCAGATGGCGGAAAAGCTGATCGACGAAGTGGTCGCAGTTCAGGAGCCTGATGGTTATCTGAACACCTACTATCAGGAAGATCGCAAGTCGCTGCGGATGCAGCCACAAACGCAAACGACCGGACACGAACTCTACAACATTGGTCACATGTTGCAGGGGGCAATTGCGTACTACCGTGCGACAGGTGACCGGAAGTTGCTGGATGCCGGGATTCGCTTTGTTGACGGTTTTCTATTGCCCAATTACGGTCCTGCTCCGAAGAAACCGATCGTGTCGGGACATCCTGAGATCGAGATGGGCCTGATTGAGCTCTACCGCACGACTGGCGACAAACAGCACCTGGAACTCGCGGGTTACATTCTGCAGGGTGACAAGCGAATCGATCTGCCCGAGCGCCGAACCATTTATATGTTCAGCGGAACGCCCTTCACCGCGAGGACCAAGCTCGAGGGGCATGCAGTTCGCGCCATGTATGCCTGCTGCGGCGCGACCGACTATTACATGGAGACGGGCGATGAGACTTATTGGCAGACACTGAACCGCCTCTGGGACAATATGACTTCGACCAAGATGTATGTCACCGGTGGCGTGGGATCAAGAGCAGAGGGCGAAGCATTCGGTGATGCTTACGAACTTCCGAATTTCCGCGCGTATGGAGAGAGCTGCGCCGCGATCGGCAACATGATGTGGAATTGGCGGATGCTGGCCGCCACCGGAGATGCTAAGTTCACCGATGTCATCGAGCGAGCTCTTTACAACGGGATCAACTCCGGAATGTCGCTCGACGGCACCATGTATTGCTACCGCAACCCGCTCGCCTTCGACGCGTCGACCGGAGATAAGATCCGCAATCCGTGGTACGACGTAACCTGCTGCCCGCCGAATCTGGAGCGAACTTTCGCGTCGCTGCCGGGCTATCTTTACAGCACCAGCAGCGACGGCATCTACGTGCATCTGTACAACAATTCGCAACTCGACTGGCATTTGGAAGATGGTACTGGCCTGAAGGTAAGTCAGCAGACAAACTATCCTTGGGATGGCGCAGTGGACCTCGCGATTATGCCCGCACAGCCGTCCGAGTTTACGGTGTACCTCAGAATTCCTGGCTGGGCGGATAGCGCCGAAGTAAAAGTGAACGGAAAGACGTGGGCGGGCGCCGCGTCCGGAAAATATCTGAACATTCGACGGCGATGGGCGGCAGGAGATGTCATTCGCCTTCAGGTTGCAATGACTCCGCAGGTGCTCGCGGCTAATCCGCGTGTGGCAGACGACACCGGGCGCGTCGCAGTTCAACGTGGCCCGCTCGTTTATTGCCTCGAAGGGATCGATCAGGCACAAGGAGTGAATCTCAGTGACGTTGGCCTGCGCCTGGGGAAGCAGGCTGGCGAGGAGTTTCACAGTGAATTTAGAAAGGATCTGCTGGATGGAGTCATAGTGCTTCATCATCCGGGTTTGGTGCGCGAGAGCAATGGTTCGGCTACGGCTCTCTATCCTCGCTACAACGGAGAGTCGGTAAAGACCCATGGCGTGGATCTCACGTTCATTCCCTACTACGCATGGTCGAATCGAATGGCGACTGCGATGCAGGTGTGGACGCCTTTGCTGGCATCCTGAGTTCGGCTCTGCCGGTCATTCCATTTTCTGAACGTAGACAATTCGGAGACGGGTGGATTGTTGCGCTGGAGAATTGCTTTTCTGGTGAGTGCGGCGATAGCGATCAGCTATCTGGATCGGCAGACACTTCCGGTCGCAGTGAGCGCGATCGGGAAAGATATCCCACTCTCAAATACCCAGTTCTCGACGCTGCAGTCAGCTTTTCTGTTTTCTTACGCATTCATGTACGCCGGAGGCGGGAAGTTAACCGACGCCCTTGGAACGCGGCAGGGGCTTACCGTAATTATGATCTTCTGGTCGCTAGCATGCGCCAGCCATGCGCTTGCTTTGAGCTTCGGGATGCTTGCGGTAAGCAGGTTTCTGCTGGGCATGGGAGAGGGAGGAGGCTTTCCATCGGCGACCAGAGCGGTAGCGGAGTGGTTTCCTATGCAGGATAGAGCGTCGGCAATGGGTATCATTAACGCCGGAACTGCGGTGGGAGCGGTGATTGCGCCGCCGCTGATCGCGCTGATCCTCGGATTTGCGAACTGGCGCTGGATATTCCTGATTTCGGGAGCGCTCGGCCTCTTGTGGACTGCGTGGTGGCGTCGCTCGTATTTTGTGCCTGAGGCGAACGCCGTTGAGGCCGACCGTCAGCCGATGCTGGTCGTGCCCGGAATGAATCCGCGCTGGATCAGTCTTCTGCGCATTCGAGAAGTGTGGGGGCTGATCGTCGCAAAATTCCTGAGCGACGCAGCCTGGTATTTCTATCTGTTCTGGTTGCCGAAGTACCTGTACGACGCGCGCGGCTTCGACACAAAGGCGGTCGGAACGTTCGCGTGGATTCCTTACGCGGCCGCTGGCGTCGGATGCCTGGCCGGCGGATGGTTCTCAAGTTACCTCCTAAGGCATCAATTTTCGTTGGATGTGGCGAGGAAGGTGGCTCTCGGGTTAAGTGCGGCGGTGATGCCTCTCATCATTTTAGTTCCGCATGTTGCCGTCTCGTGGGCGATTGCAATTTTTAGCGTGGCGTATTTCGGGCAACAATCCTGGTCGACGTTGGTAATGGTCCTGCCTACTGATCTGTTGCCTCGTAGCGTGGTCGGTTCGGTAGCCGGATTGGTGGGCTTCGGCGGAGCGATGGGCGGAATCGCCTTCGGCCAACTGGTCGGCTACTTACTCGATCATGGAGTCGGTTATCCCACCGTTTTTGTGCTGGCGGGAATATTTCATGTCATTGCGTTCGCCGTTATTCTGACTGCCATTCCAGCGTTCCAACCCAAGGATGTCGAACGCCGGTTGAGATATCAAGGAGCGCAATGAAGATCAAGGAGATCCGGACGCGCGTGTTTCGTTGGAGAGGGAAGGTCACGCCGTTGCCACCGCACTTCTGCACGAACCCGATGGATTTGTTGCAACTGCCGCAAGCATCGATGGGCACGTTCACTTTTCACGGATGGCTCGTAGTCGAAGTCTTTACGGATGATGGGTTGGTGGGAATCGGAAACGCTGCCCTAGCGCCGCAAATCACGAAACAAACGATCGATCTCTATCTGAAGCCACTGCTGATCGGACAGAATCCCTGGGACGTGGAGTTTCTGTGGCAGCACATGTATCGCAAGACGATGGCATTCGGCCGTAAAGGCGTCGGGATGGTGGCGATCAGCGCGGTCGATCTTGCTCTGTGGGATCTACTGGGCAAATCGGCCAAGCAACCGGTGTTCAAGCTGCTCGGCGGAAGGACGAAGACGAGAATTCCGGTCTACGCGAGTCGTCTCTACGCCACCGAGTTAAATGAACTCGCGAGCGAGGCGAGGCGCTATAAGGATGACGGATTCAAGGCGATGAAACTGCGTTTCGGTTGGGGGCCGGTCGACGGGGCCGAGGGGATGCAGCGCAACGTAGATCTGGTTCGTACTGTCAGAGAAGCAGTTGGAAATGGCATCGACGTAATGGCTGACGCCTACATGGGATGGACACTCGATTACGCAAAAAGAATGCTTCCTCTTCTGCAACCATTTCATCTTCGCTGGCTGGAAGAGCCCGTCATTCCGGATGACATCCAGGGATACGCCGAGTTGAAATCCTATGGTCGAATCCCGATTGCAGGAGGAGAGCACGAATTCACACTGTCAGGTTTCCGGGATTTGATGCAGGCGCGGGCGGTGGACTACATCCAGTTCGATACGAACCGCGTCGGCGGGATCACGCAGGCGCGCAAGATTGCTGCGCTCGCCGAGGCGTACGCGATTCCGGTCATTCCCCACGCCGGCCAGATGCACAATTATCACGTGGTGATGGCGAGCCTGAATTCTCCGATGGCCGAATATTTTCCTATCGTGGACGTAGAAGTCGGGAACGAACTGTTCTGGTATCTGTTTGCCGGCGAGCCGAAGGCGAAGGATGGTTCCATCGACTTGGCGGACGATGTCCCCGGGTTCGGTCTCACGATTGATGAAGCAAAGTTGCAGGACTTCGAAATTCTCGAATAAGGAGTGAATCAGATTTGAAGACGCGGCTCGTTCAACTGAAGAAAGGCCCGGTGCGGCGGGTTGCGCTGGTGGAAGAACCTCATTTGCGCGTGCTCGATGGTTGCCCGTCTGTTTACGAACTTGCGAAATCGGCGATCTTGACTGGATGCAGACTCGGCGATCTCGTGCAGAAGAGGCTCACACCGGAACGCCTGGACTACGATCTGGTATACAGCGGTAAGTCAGAGTGGCAGTTGTTGCCGCCGATTGATCATCCTGAAGAGCCCACAAGGTGCATGATCTCGGGAACCGGGCTTACTCATCTCGGCAGTGCACGAGACCGGCAGTCGATGCACGCTGCAGCCACGGACCAGATGACGGACAGCATGAAAATGTTTCATTGGGGTAAAGAAGGAGGTCGTCCGGAGCCGGGGCAGATCGGAATCCCTCCGGAGTGGTTCTACAAAGGTACGGGGGCGATTCTGCGAGCGCACGGGCAACCCCTGGAAATTCCCTGGTACTCAGAGGACGGCGGTGAGGAGGCAGAGATTGCGGGCATCTACGTCATCGGCCCGGATGGGACCCCACATCGTGTAGGGATGGCCGGAGGGAACGAGTTTTCAGACCACCGCTTCGAAAAGAAAAACTACCTCAATCTGGCCGGATCGAAACTGAGGACTTGTGCGCTCGGACCGGAACTTGTACTGGATCCACAGTTTTCGTCGGTATCGGTCCAGGTGGGGATCGAACGTAACAGCCGTATTCTATGGTCGGGGACCTTCCGCACGGGAGAGTCGGAGATGTGCCACAGCTTGCGGAATCTCGAGCATCATCATTTCAAGTTCGAGGCTCATCGCCGGCCGGGTGACGTGCACGTGCATTTCTTCGGAACTGACTGCCTGAGCTTTGGCGCTGGGATCCAGTTGGCTGACGGAGATGCGATCCAGGCGTCGTTTGAGGGTTTTGGGCGGCCACTTCGCAATGTAGTTCATGTCGCCAAGTCGAAGGCTGTGCCCATTGAAGTAAGTTCATTGGGGTGAAAAAGGAATGTCAAAACCACGCGTCGCAATCTTAGGTTTGGGAATCATGGGTGGAGGAATGGCGAGGCGACTGCTCTCCATGGGATTCCCGGTTTCGGTCTACAACAGAACTCGCGATAAGGCGATCAAACTGGCGGACGCCGGCGCCTTCGTGGCGAATACTCCGCGGGAAGCAGCTGCGCGATCCGAGGTAGTGATCGCTATGGTCGCCGACGATACCGCATCCCGGGGCATATGGTTCGGGGATGATGGAGCTCTGGCCGGAGCAGTGTCCGGATCGCTGTTGCTGGAATCAAGCACGCTGTCGGTAGGCTGGATCAAGGAACTTTGCGCTGCCGCGGAGGAGAAAAGGTGCGAGTTTCTTGACGCACCCGTGACGGGAACGAAGCCGCACGCCGCAAGCGGCGAGTTGTTCTTTATGGTCGGCGGGTCAGCTGCGGGTTTCTTGCGTGCCCGCGAAGTGCTATCGGTGTTGGGAAGGGAAGTGTTGCATCTTGGACCCACCGGAAGCGGCGCACTGATTAAGTTGATTAACAACTTCGTTTGCGGAGTGGAGGCCGCCGCTTTTGCGGAAGCCATGGCTTTAGCCAACGCCGGTGGCCTGGATCGAGAAAGGTGTACCGCTGTATTAGGTAGCAGTGCGCTGGCCAGTCCATTGATCAAGCGAATGCTGACCAGCATGGCGGCAAACGATTTCACCCCAAATTTTCCCCTCAAGCTGATGACGAAGGACATTGCGTACGCAATCAAGGAAGCAGAACACTACGGCGTTCCGCTGCAGACTGCCGTGCCTGCTCTGGGAGTTTTCAAACACGCAGTCGACAAGGGGCTGGGGGAGCAGGATTTCTCTGCTGTTCTAAAAGCAGTGGCAAACGAGTGACCTCGCCAAGCTCTCACCAGGTGAGACGCACCAACGACATCGATTGTCGAGGCAAGGCGAACCGCAAATGCAGCGTCCCGTTCGAGACACTTATCCACTCTGGTGATGTCAGCAACTGGAGTTGCCCCTCATTCTGTAACTGCTCGTACTGAGTCGCCGACGGCGACTGTAGCGCTCCCATTTCTTTCCACGCAGTAAACGCGTTGCTGTGAGTGGAGTCGACCCGGAAATGTTCCAAAAGCACGCGAGTGGTGCCCGCGGGCAGTCCATCCACCTCCACATCAATGTCATTTGCCGGTGCCACAACGTCGTCATCATGATAATTCCAGATTAATGCCTCTATCCGTTTCTCCTTACGGCTGGCAATCACGTTGATATCCGGTTGCAAGCGCACACCGTTGCGTACTACATCTTGGGTCGATAAAGATCCCGAACTTGTGGCCTTCAACCGCTCGCTGCCTAACAATCCAAACATCCGAAACGCATTCAAAACCGGTTTGTCGACTCCGTTGGTGGCCAGTTCACGAAAGCCCTCAAACGGCGGTTGATTTTCGAACTCAAACGCCCAGGTAACGGCTCCAAGGAAATTTATGTGCTGGGCCCCGGCCATCTCATAAATTCTGTCTAGGACCTCAATCGTGTAAACGGCGTACAAAGAGCCGTTGCGGTAAGAATTTTGCGGATTTTGTTTTGCCGAGCAGGCGGCGCAGCCTTCCGGGTCCGATTCACCGAGAACGATCGGTGTATTTCGCCATTCCGGAAACGATGCCACGATCCGAAAGCCCTCTTCGATCGCGTTCAACTGGCGGGCAATGCCCATCTGCACATGGTCTCCCTCCCACTTCGGAGAGCCTTTGGGATGAAATGAGATGAAATCCAGATGGGACCCAGTCTTGCCGGTTGCGTAATTCTTCTGGTGAGCACAGTGGTCCAGGAACCTGCGTAAAAAATCAGCGGCCTTGGGACTGGCAGGGCCGGTGCTGTCGGGACCACCAATGCGTGCGCCCGGCAGAGCGCGCAGAACCGCGTCGACCGAGAAGTCGTAGAGCTTGAAGTATTCTTCGGGCGTCCCTTTCCAGTAACCGATGTCAGGTTCGTTCCACACTTCCCACAGCCAGGTCTTCACGTCGGCATCGCCATAGCGCTCACGGAGGTGTGCGACAAACTGGAAGATGAGTTCCGACCATTTCTGATAATCCTTCGGAGGATAAGCCCATCCTGTGTAGATATCGCCATTGGGAAAATTGTGGCGGTACGGTTGTGGATGAGTCGACAGCGCTTCGGGCATGAAACCGATTTCGACCAGCGGCTTAACGCCTGCTGAGTGAAATGCGTCGAAGATCTGATCGAGGATGGTCCAGCTGTAAACTGGCTCTCCAGCGGCCTTCTCGGTATATGCATTGGTTGAGCCCCACTTCAACGAAGAGCTTCCATCCCCGGATGTCAGCAGGTTATGCACGCGCACGTAGACGGGGGTGGGGCTTAGGGCCGCCAACTCCGCCAGCAACTTCTTTCCATTGGGTGCGTAGCTGTAGTTCGGCTCGTCGTAGCCGAAGTAGCTCCAGATGGGCGCGATGGTCCCGTCTGTTTGGTTCGCATGTACGTTGATCTGTACAGTGTGCGGAGTCTGCTGTGGCCACGAGGGTGTGCAGCAGAGGAAAGGCAACAGTGTTGCGGCGGCAAAATGACGCCCGCACTTCACGAAAAGCGGGGGAAGCAGAATATGTTTGCCCATTTGCATCCGCATAATACATTGAGCAGAGGCGGCGGACATCCAGGCGTGGCCAAATTTATGGGGCTTCGTTTTATCAAGCGGTAATTCAGAGCATGCCTGGGGTCGAGAAGCGGAATCGAATGTCGTATAACAGAGAGTGAGAGACCCTGATAGCCACGAATAGACTAGATGATGTTAGGTCTAATTAGGAAGAAACTTTGCCTGCCGATTGCATTGGTGATGCTCGTATTGCCGGCATTTGGGCAGTCCGCCAATGATCGCGTCAGCGCAATTGCCTCTGCGCTGCGCAACCGGGATTTCGATAGAGCCCTACAGTTAATCCAGCCTGCGCTGCAGGAGTCGCCGAAGAATCCGCAGCTATGGATGCTGCAGGGGCTGGCACACTCCGGGAAAGGCAATCAGAAAGCTGCGGCGTCCTCTTACCAGAATGCGCTGAAGATCGCACCTGAATATCTTCCTGCCTTGGAGGGCCTGGCCCAGTTGGAATACGAAGCTGGGAGCGCATCAGCTATTCCGTTGTTACAGCACGTGCTGAGGTTACGTCCCGACGACCTCACCAGTCATGCCATGCTGGCCGTCCTGGCGTACAAGAACCGAGATTGTGCGACAGCGGTGCAGCACTTTGCACAGAGCAGTTCGCTACTCGATTCACAGCCCGGAGCTTTGCAGGAATATGGCGTCTGTCTGATGGAACTCCGACAGACAGAAAAAGCGATTCCCGTCTTCCAGCGGATTTTGGCGTCTCATCCTGACGATCCGCGCGCGAGGCGCGGACTGGCCGTGGCGCAGCTTGCGGCCGAACAGCCGGTGGCTGCTCTCACCACGTTGCAGCCGCTTCTAACGGCGAGTGATCCGGAGGTGAGCACGATGCAACTGGCTGCCGCTGCCTATGAGGCCAACAAGGACACTCCGAACGCAGTCAGAATACTGCATCAAGCTGTCGTGAAAGATCCGCGCAACGTTGCGCTCTATGTGGATTTCGCGAACTTGGCGATGACCCACCAGTCATTTCAGGCAGGCATCGAAATGATCAATGCCGGTCTCAATCTGCAGCCTGAGGCTGCAGATCTTTATCTGGCGCGTGGTGTGCTCTATGTACAGCTTGCCGACTACGATCGGGCAGAGGCGGACTTCGAGAAAGCCGAACGCTTAGACCCGCGGCAAGCTTTAAGCGGCGCGGCGCAGGGAATGGTTGCGGAGGAGAAGAATCAAAACGATCCGGACAAAGCGTTAGCGACCGTACGTTCAAAACTGGCCAAGAAGCCCGGTGACGCGTTTCTCTGGTATCTGCAGGCGGCCATTCTCTCGCAAAAGGCTCCAGAGCCGGGCAGTGCCGACTTCCAACAAGCTTTGCAGTCGGCGAAGAAAGCCATTCTTTTGCAGCCCACTCTTTCGGTGGCGCATAACGTTTTGGGAAAGCTCTACCTACAGTCGGGGCAAAATGCTCTTGCGATCAAAGAGTGCCGGTCTGCTCTGCAAGGGGACCCTAATGATCAGACGGCTTTGTATCACTTGATCGTTGCGCTGCGAAAAACCAACGACCGGGGAGAGATCCCGGATCTGCTCAAGCGTCTGGCGAAAGCTCGGCAAGACGCCACCAGGGAGGAAGCCGATAAGAACCGCTACAAATTAGTTGTCTCGTCGGATCAGAAGACAGACTAGCTCAGTAAACCTTTACTCAGAGGTGCCTGCCCGCGATAATGGACGCTTTAGCAATAGACCGACTATGGCCATCACCCGTCGTTCGTTCTTTCTATTTTCTCTTTGCGTATTTGCCCGGCAGTTACTCGGGCAGCAGCAGGGAATCGCTACCCGCGACATAAAGGCTCAACCCAAACCGGCCCCTTCCGGTCGACCGTTTAATGCACACTTCACCGATGTTGCGAAGGAAGCGGGCTTGCATGCACCCATCATCTATGGAGGGGTGGATTCCAAGAAATACATTATGGAAGCCAACGGGTGTGGCTGCGCTTTCATCGATTACGACAATGACGGTTGGATCGACATCTTTCTGCTTTCCGGCACGCGGCTGGAAGCAGATCCGCCCGAAGCAACCAATCGGCTTTATAAGAACAATCGGGACGGAACTTTCACGGATGTAACCGAAAAGGCCGGACTCCGAGCCGTGGGTTGGGCCAACGGCGTATGCGTCGCCGATTACAACAATGACGGATTCGATGACATCTTCTGCACTTACTATGGCCAGAATCGCCTCTACCGTAACAACGGCGATGGCACGTTTACGGATGTGACCAAGCAAGCCGGGCTTTGGGAATCGGGGCCGGCGCGATGGGGAGCCGGGTGTGCATTTTTAGACTACAACCGTGACGGTCATCTGGACCTGTTTGTGTCCAACTACATTCGGTTTTCGTTTGAGCATGCTCCGGCACCCGGAGAGAACTCAACCTGCAACTGGAAGGGCATCCCGGTCAATTGCGGTCCGCGCGGCCTTCCAACTGGTAGACATTCTCTTTATCGCAACAACGGGGATGGGACGTTCACCGACGTTACCAAGCAGGCAGGCATCGCCGGAGCAACCGAGAGTTACGGGATGACAGTGGTCGCCGCTGATTTCGACGAAGACGGATGGCCGGACATCTTCGTCGCCTGCGATTCCACTCCCAGCCTTCTTTTCATGAACAACCATGATGGAACTTTCCGCGAAGAAGGCGTGATGCGCGGGGTTGCGTTGAGCGACGATGGCATGGAACAAGCTGGTATGGGTATCGGCATCGGTGACTACAACCTCGATGGACATCTTGACCTGTTCAAGACCCATTTCATCGGGGACACCAGCGGCTTCTACCGCAATGACGGAAAGGGGAACTTCGACGAAGTGACCCGTTTAGCAAAGGTGGGGGTAGAAACCCGTTTTACAAGTTGGGGCGCGGGTATGGTTGACCTCGATAATGACGGCTACCCCGATGTTCTTTTCGTTACCGGCAGTGTGTATCCAGAAGTCGAGCGCAAACTGCCCCAATATCCGTACAAGACTCCGCGCGTTCTATTTCGCAATTTGGGGAACGCCACCTTCGAAGAATTGGACTCCCAGGCCGGTGAAGGTATCACCGCACCACACAGCAGTCGCGGATGTGCATTTGGAGATTTCGACAACGACGGCGACCTGGATATTCTGATCGTCAATATGAACGAGCCGCCCTCACTTTTACGAAATGATCTAAAGGTCAAACAGAACTGGCTGAAAGTGAAACTGGAGGGTGCGAAATCAAACCGCAGCGCGATCGGAGCCCGAGTTCTTGTCCATTACGGCAACAAGGTGCAGGCGCAGGCTGTACTCAGCCAGTCCAGCTATTATTCGTGCAACGATCCGCGCCTGCATTTTGGTCTGGGAGCTGCTGTTCTGGCGGACGTCGAAGTGTACTGGCCCAATGGCCTGCACGAGCAATGCAAAAAGATTCCCGCCAACCAGTTGATAACGGTGCGGGAAGGTTCAGGGATTGTGAGTAACAAGGGCTGGAGCAGTGTCTAGCTGTTATTGTTTTTCCTAAGCGCGCGCGCTGTGCAAGACAAGGCCGAATCGCAACCGGCAACCTCTGGGATTTTTCCGCGAAGCATAAATAGCGAGAAAAGTTCTTGACAGTCTCGGATCGTAATATTTATACATTACCGTTACGAGTAAACGTTTTCTTGATACGTTAGAAAAACCTTATTGCTGCAGTGACTCCTGTGGAGGGAATCCATGCCGCGAAGCATGATGTCTCGCTATTCGATCTGGTTGTTCTCAATCATCGTGTTTAGTGCCGGTGCGGCGTTTGCTCAGTTCACAGCGAGCATCCAGGGAGAAGTGAAGGACCAGAGCGGCGCCGGTGTCGGCAAGGTAAAAATTGAGTTGCTCAACACAGCGACCGGAGTCGTCACAACAACGACCAGCGACGATGCAGGGAACTACCGCTTCGTTAGCCTCGCCCCCGGTAACTACAAGATAACGGCCGAGGCCGCTGGTTTTGCGAAGTCGGAAGCGACAGTCGCGTTGCTCACCGAGCAGAATCTGAACGTCCCGCTGTCCCTGAAGGTTGGGCGCCGTCAGCGAATCGGTGGTTGTCAGCACCGAGGCACCGATCGTCGATACCGCTGACAGCCGCGTTCAGATGACCCTTGAGAATCAGGCGGTGGCGCAGTTGCCAATCATCGGTCGCAACCTCGTCACTCTGGTAACCATGGCCCCAGGAGTTTCCGGCTCGGGAACGAGCGCATCCGGAAGTCCTGCATCCGGCGTGGACAACTTCTCCACAGAAGAGCAAGTGGATGCCAGCGCTAACGGGCAGGGCCAGAACAACAATCAATATGTGATCGATGGACTCGACGTCACCAGCGGAATTCGTCAAGGAGTTCTAAATCTGACTCCACAGCCTGAGTCGATTCAGGAGACGAGTGTTCAAGTGAATACGTTTTCTGTAGAGCACAGTCGCGCCGCAGGACTGCAGACGATTTTCACGACGAGGTCTGGCACCGACTCCTTCCACGGTTCCGCGTCCGACTGGTTCAACTATCAGGGAATGTACGCGAACCAGCATTTCGTGAGTTCCGCGGAGAATAAATACAAGCCTTTTCATTCAAACAACATGGATTTTGCGATCGGTGGCCCGATCATTCCCCACCACAACAGTTTCTTCTATTTTGCGGTTGAGCCGTTGCGGTCATCGGCGAGCGCCGGTGGCTCGGTAACCTTTGCCGATCCGCAGTTCATCTCGTTCGCGCAAACGAACTATCCGGCCACCGTGGGCACCCATGTGCTAACTACCTACCTGCCTTCCGGTATAGGTGGGCACCAGTGTTCTGCAAACGGCGCAAGATGTTTTCGGCATCGCGGTGCAGGCGGCTGTGGAACGCACGGCCGGGCAAAACGGCGTGCCCTGCACCTTGCCCATGATCGATCAGGGATCATTTGGCGCCACGCAAATCCGCAATGGCACGCAATATTTTGCTCGCATCGACCAGGGTTTCAAGAGCGACCGTATTTATGTCAGCTTGTTTCGAACTCTCCTGTTGACGGGCGCGGCTTCTCCGATGCCACAATTTTCGGCTCTGAACAACACCTGGCAGGTAGCTGGCCAAGCCTCTTGGACACACACGTTTTCAGCAAACACGTTAAATGAGTTCACGGCGGGACTGAGCAGGGTAGAGGGTGTGCTGGGCAGTGGAGCCAAGGACTACACGGTGCCCTCGATCTCGGTGAATGGAATCAACGCGGATGGCGGCATGGCCTATGGCGTGGGTTTCGCTCAGGGTGATTTCATCCAGCATAACTATCACTGGCGCGATGTTCTCACCCATGTGCGAGGCACCCATACTTTGAAGTTCGGCTATGAAGGCTGGTATGGCGACGATGTCGAACCCTTCCAGGGCCCGTGGTCACAGCCAAAGTTCGTCGTTCAACAACCTTTGACTCTTGCACAAGACGCTCCCACAAACGAGAACGGCATAATGTACAACCCTGCAACGGGTCATACAACAATTGTGGAATTGGGATGCCGCCTCCAGAACTTTTGGACTTTTTGTCGAAGACACCTGGAAGGCCAGAAGAATCTGACTCTGACCCTGGGATTGCGCTATGACGACAGCGGCAACCCGTGGTCCAAGAGTGACGCGACGGTATTCGGAAACTTCTACCTGGGAACCGGCTCTACCGAGCAGGAACAGATAGCAAACGGCTATGCCAAGGCCACGCACAATGCTCTGCTGCACTCGGTCAACAACCTGTTCAGTCCTCGCATCGGCGTCGCATGGGATCCCACGGGGAACGGCGACTGGGTAGTACGTGGCGGTTTTGGCATCTATAACAACTGGCTGACCTCAGCCAACGTGCAGGAAGAATTCCGAGGAAGCCCTCCCGGATTGGTTGTTGCCGACATTTTTTGCAGGCGGAACGGCTACCGCGCAGGCTCCCATCTTTGTTCTTGGAGACAGCAGCAAGCCGCCGTTTGGATTTACCTTCCCCACCTTCGGGCCAGGGACTGGACCGAATCCGCAATCGGGAGGTGGCCTTAACTCTCAAGGAGGAGTGGTGGGCGCGGCTTCGCCATCGGTGGCATCAACCCGCTATTAAAGTCTCCGAAATCGGATATCTGGTCTCTCACGTTGGAGCGGAAGCTAGGAAAAATTTTTGCGGCCACTGTCGGCTACAGCGGGTCCCACTCGTACGATATCGTCGGCAACGGCAACGCCATCGGGATTGTCTCCTATGGAGTAGATATCAATATCTTTCCAGGCGACCTGATCACTCAGGAACACCAGTGCGACGCCGGTTATTCCCAGTCCGACCCGGCTCAATCACAGCTTTGGGTCGATCTCCTATGCCGACAACGACCGCTATGGTAACTACAACGCTTTGATTCTTCGATTTAAGAGGACGCTTCTCGCGAGGATTCGTGGATGCTTCTTACACCCGTTCCGGTTCCAAAGACGACGCTCTTGGCTTATCCCAATTCTGCGCGGCTGAATCCTCAGCAGTATTACGGACCATCCATTTTCGATGCGCCCAACCGCTTCTCACTCAGCTTCAACTATTCGCTGAAAGGCATGAACGATGGGAAAGGGGCTGTGGGATATTTGACGGGAGGCTGGGGAATCAGCGGAACGAGTATCGTGCAGTCTGGTTATCCGCTGACCGCGAACAATACCAATGGCTTTCTGGCGGTGTGCCAATCGGGAGCTCTCAGTAACGTCACCGGATGCCTCGGCAGCAGACCCAGCCATCGCTTACCAGGTCGGAAGCGGGAACTACAACGCCGACGGAGAAACAGCCGCCTCCTATCCGGACGCGCTCAGTTACCGTCAGTTAGACTCCAATGGCGCGTGGCTGACAGGGGCAATTCCCAAGAGCAACTTCGCGGTTCCTGCTTTCGGTCAAAACGGAAACGAGAAGGCTATGCAGTTCCGCGGGCCAAACTTTATCGAAACGAATATAAACTTCTACAAGGACAATCGCATTACAGAAAGAGTCAATTTTCAATTCCGGTTTGAAATTTTCAATCTGTTCAACCGGGCCAACTACGCATGGAACGGCGCAAACGGAGTCGATGTGAACTTCCCGGATGGAAATTTCGGCCGGGCGACAGCATCGCACGAGCCCAGGTTCTGGCAAATAGGCGGAAGAATCTCGTTCTAAACTCCACAGTCTGAATCGACAACAGATTACCCGACGGCCGGCATGCTTTCAAAAAAGCACCGGCCGTTGCTGCGTTGCGAATGGGTGGAGGGAACTCCCGAACCTCTGGCTCCGCACGCGCGACATCAGTTCTATTACCATGATCTGGCGGATTAAGGTCCAACCTTCAGCGTAACCTTGAGACAAGCAACCGCGGCTATGGCAGAAGTGCTGGTTCGTCTACGATCGCTGCTCTCTGTCGCTCTTCCGATGGTGCTGCTCTCTTGTGTCCTCGCCCAAGCTGGGCATGACCGAGTCCAAGAGATCGCTTCCGCTCTTCGAAATCAGGAATTCACTAGAGCCCTCGATCTGCTGAAAGGCGAACTGCAGGCCTCGCCCGGCAATGCCCAGTTGTGGACGATGCAGGGCGTGGCTTACGCGGGGCGGGGACAGAAGAAAGAGGCTCTGTCGTCGTTTCAGAGTGCGCTGAAGATATCACCCGATAGCATTCCGGCGTTGCAAGGAGCCGCTCAGATCGAATACGACGCAGGCAATGTGGCCGGAATACCTCTTCTTGAGCACCTTCTTCAATTGCGCCCGAACGACCTGACCAGCCACGGCATGCTAGCCGTGCTCCAGTACCAGCAGGGTAATTGCGCCGCCGCAGTCGTTCACTTTGAAAAGTCTGCCTCTCTTTTTGACTCACAACCGCCAGCACTGCACGCGTATGCCACTTGCCTTGTCAAACTGAAGCACTTCGACAAAGCGGCAGCGGTATTTCAGAAGAGTCTGGCTCTGAGTCCCGATGATCGGCGGGAACGTCAGGTTCTGGCATCGATTCAATTGATGGCTCACCGGCCTCAGGATTCTCTTGCCACGTTGGAGCCCCTGCTTGTATCCAATCCAGATGCCCAGACATTCGAGCTGGCGTCCGCGGCCTACGAAGATTCCCACGATACCGAGAGAGCAGTCGATGCGCTGCGCCAAGCGATCTTGCTCAACCCGCAGAATGTGCTTCTCTATGTCGATTTCGCTGCGCTATCGGCGACCCATCAATCATTCCAGGTTGGCATTAACGTGGTGAATGACGGTATCCACCTGCAGCCGGACGCCGCACCTCTTTATTTCGCGCGCGGAGTTCTCTATGTGCAACTGGCAGAGTACGAGAAAGCGCAGGCAGACTTCGAAAAGGCCTACGAGCTTGATCCGACGCAATCGTTAAGTGTCGCGGCGCAGGGGCTGGCAGCTGTACAACAAAATGACCTCTCTCACGCTTTGGCCGATGTGCAGGAAAAATTGACACGAAAACCTGGCGACCCGATCTTGCTTTACCTGCAAGCAGACGTTCTTTCCCAGCAAGGAGCGGCGCCAGGTAGTCCGGAATTTCTAACTGCCATGCGTTCCGCGAAGAAGGCCGTGACACTTCGTCCGGCGCTCGGTCCCGCTCGCAGCGTGCTAGCGAAGCTCTATTTGCAGGCTGGGCAATATTCTGAGGCAGCCGTCCAGTGCCGCAAGGCTCTGGAGATTGATCCCAAAGATCAGACCGCGCTGTATCACCTCATCCAGGCGCTGAGAAAGACTGACAGGAAGGGGGAGATTCCAGAGTTGCTGAAACGGCTTGCGCTGCTCCGTCAGGAAGCGACGAACGACGAGCGAGAACAGTATCGCTATAAGCTGGTCGAAGGCGACGCGCAGCCCAAATAGGTGCGACACCGGACGCGATCGTCCGAGGCCGCGGAGAAAGTCTTTAGGACTTGAGCTGTAGGTACGTGCTGTATGTTTCCTTGTCGATCTTCATGAATGGCCGCATCGTGACGCTCGAGCCATCCGCTGAACTGGCCAACCAGTCTCCTGTAGCGTTATTTGCGGCTTTTGCTTGCAGCAGTGCGCTCCGATTGAATGTTGGCTGTGACTCACCCACTGCCATCAATACAAGCGGACCCTGCACTAAGGCCACGACGTCAGGATGATTTGCATCCACAGCTTCCAGTCGCAGAGGCATAGGCAGCTCAAGTTCCACACGGTCACCGTCTTTCCAGGTATTACGAATACTGGCGAATGTGCCCGGTTGAACTTCATTGGAGACTCGTTTCCCATTGATCATCAGGAGCGGGTTGGGCGACGCCCAAGCTGGAATGCGGACATATAGCGTGTACTCCTTCGGAGCAGACGCAGATATCTGAATCTGAACCTTGTTGTCGAAGGGATATTTCGTTTCCTGCTTCAGGCCATACTTCCCGCCGCCGTCGGCCCATTGAACGCTCGAAGGCGTAAACAAATTCACGTAAACGCCATCCGTCGCACGAAGATAAGTGCTGATGTGATAGTCAGCGGCCAGTTGAGGGAATGTTCCTGAACAGCATGGCCATTTTTGTCCATACCAGACTTTCTTTCCGCTCGTAGCGTAGTCTGAGTAATAGAAAGATGTTCCGTCAGCCTGGATCGGCCAAGCTCCCAGAATCGTGTTGTAGAGGACGCGCTCCATGCTGTCTCCGTAGCGAGCGTCCTTAGTCATCCGCAATAGATAACGCGTGATCTTAAAGTGGCCGTATGCTCCGCAGGGAGTTTCGAAGCTGGCATGGGTGGTGGTGAGGCTATTGCCCAACTGGCCAGTCCCGGGCTCTCCGAATGCCTCATTCGGCCCCCATCCTCCTGTCGCGAAGCTTTGCGTCTTATCCAGCATGTCGAAGCCGTTCTTCGCCGCCCGCAGATGTTTTTCGCTTCCCAGGGTAATGTAGGCTTGCATCGCTGTACTAAACGCATTGACGTGGCTATAGGCGTGCTCGAAGGGAAGTACATTGTTGCCTTCCGATAGCGGATCAAAGTAGGTGTCGTCCTCGAGGAACTTCTTCGCCATGTCGCGATAAAGCGACTTGCCGCTGCGCTGATATGCAAGGAACAGATTCTCCGGCAGCGTATAGGTCTCGTCCCATGTGTAGGAAGTATCCTTATGCGGGCGAGAGCGCATTTCGGCACGAGACAAGGCTTTTTCCGGCAAATACGGCACGATTGCACGAGTGAGCTTCTCATGAATGTCCATCGCCAGCGGGTCATGAACGAACTCATGAGCATCGATCAAGCCGCAAGACAGCTTGTCGTAGGTGTAAGCAGGAAGGCGATAATCGACGAAGAACTTAGCTTTCGGATCCAGCGTTTCTCCATAACCTTTCACCAGGCGGTTTACCTTGGCCCGCGTCGCTTCCGATCCCGTAACTGCGTAAGCTCGAGCCAGCGCGGAGACATATTGTCCGAAACTGTGGCCGGCAATGAACCCATGGAAATCGTTCCCTTCCAGACTGAATCCGGTTAGGTCGTACCAGCCACCCATGTCTTCACCCGGGGCGGCTAGGCCAGCGACCTGCCGGAAGACCTTCAGCATGCGATCATCATCAAGATTCAGGAAGCGCGCGTGATTCTCCTCGAACTGCCGTTTCATCGGCCCGTCAAGCAACTGAACGTCGGCGTAGGCAAATGTTGTGAGAGGTGTGGACACAGCCACAAGGCTTTTGTCGGAGGCGGCCCAGGCCGGAAGGATGCTCGCTGCGTAGGCGCCTGCTGCGGTCGCACTCGTCGCCTTTAGGAAAGTTCTACGATCTATTCCAGATACCATTATCCCGCCTCTCCTTTTGAGCAATCGTTTACTAGGAGAGAGGCTATGAGCCCTGTACCCTTTTGTCAAATGAGTTATCCGGATTTCTGCCTCAGACTTGGCGGTTCATCGACAAGCGATGCGTATTCTCCTTACTTGGCGGTCGTATCCTCGCCCTCCAACGCGATCTTGGGCCAGCCGTGGGCCCAAGCAATCGTGGAGATCTGGAGGTATGGTTTACCGCTGACCGCGTCGTAGGCGTGGAAGACGATGATGTCTCCGTCTTTCCGCATTAGCAGAGATTCTCCGCCGGGGCCAATCCAGTGCCCGCCGCCCCGCAACAAAGCAGTACCACCTCCCTCAATCATCGGCAAACCATCTGCGTCAACGTATGGCCCAGTAACGGCAGGCGAACGGCCCACCATGATCTTGTAGGTGCTCTTTATTCCACGGCAACAGAGATCGAATGAAACAAAGAGATAGTAGTAATCGCCGTGGTGAACAATGAAGGGCGCCTCAATCGCTTGCCAATTTCCAGGCAGGTGGGTTGAGTTTGGGGGAGGATTCGTGGGACGGGCGCGGCGGGCGAGAGAGTACAGCTTGGTATCTTCGGACGACAATAAACCAGTTTGGGGATCAATTCGCCTCATTTTGATTCCATCCCAGAAGCTGCCGAAGGCCAGCCAAGCTCGGCCGTCCTCATCCTCGATCAAATTTGGATCGATCGCATTGAAATTGTCTTCGGCACGGGAACGCAAGACCAATCCCCGATCCACCCAGCGAAAGACTGGACTTTTCGGGTTCAGGGTCTTATTGGTTATTAGCGCGATGCCGGAAGTATTCTTGCCGAATATCGAAAAGGCATAGTAGAGGTGATACTCGCCGTTGAGGTAGGAGATGTCCGGTGCCCAGAGTTCTCTGGTTTCCGGGCTCTGTCTCTTGATCCACTGCGGAATTTCACTCAGAACGTACCCGCATTTTTGCCATTCATGCAGGTCTTGGGAGCAGCGGACCGGGATCTCCCCTCCATGTTCCGAACCATTGCCGGTACTGAACAGGTACCACGTCATCCCATCCCGAATAATGGAGGGATCGTGCACGTGTTGAATGTCCCCGGCTAACTCAAGGGCTTTGGGCAAGCCGAATGATTGCTGGGCTGGGTTACCGTTGACCGAAAAGGCTGCCAGGAACATACAGCCCAGGAAGAACCGGATGTTCATACGCGCGGGGAAGCCTTTCCTGGTGCGATCGAGAACTTATCAGCATATAATTCTAGCAAACGTTTACTCGCTAGGTCTGTGAGGCACCTGATGAATTCGGAGAGAGGCGTCCATCTGCTTCCCGCAACTCTTGCACAAGGCCGAGCTTGGTAGTGCAAGTCGCCGACGCCAGACCGCATAAATGAGCTGGGCATACGAAAAGAGGACTGTGTGATCGATCTATCGAATCTGGAAGCTTGGTTCGTTACCGGTAGCCAGCATCTCTATGGGCTGGAAACATTGAAGAAGGTCGAGGAGCATGCTAGCTCCATCGCACGCGCGTTGGACTCATCTCCGTGAAATGCCGGTAAGGATCATCGCGAAACCGGTATTGACGAGCAGCGAATCGATCGACCAGTTATGCCAGGACGCTAACGGTTCCAAGAATTGCATCGGTGTCATCACTTGGATGCATACCTTCTCGCCGGCTCGCATGTGGATTGCCGGCTTGAGAGCCTTGCATAAGCCTCTACTGCACTTGCACACTCAATTCAATGACGCTCTGCCTTGGTCGACGATCGATATGGACTTCATGAATCTGAATCAGTCGGCGCATGGCGACCGTGAATTCGGTTTCATTGGAGCGCGAATGCGGCTCAATCGCAAAGTTGTTGTCGGCCATTGGCAGGATGTGGAGGTCCACTCGGAGATGGGTACATGGATTCGCGCTGCCTGCGCCTGGCACGATGCTCAACATCTAAAGGTCGCTCGCTTCGGCGACAACATGCGCAACGTGGCCGTGACCGAAGGAAATAAGGTCACTGCGGAGATGAACCTGGGTTACAAGGTGAGTGGGTACGGCGTCGGAGATTTGGTGCAACGCATGCAGCAAGTGACTGACGCAGAAGTCAACCAGGTAACGGCCGAATACGACGATGCCTACCAGGTCGCAGAGTCGCTCCGCAAAGGTGGGTGCAAGCGTCAATCTTTGCTCGAGGCAGCAAAGATCGAGATCGGACTTCGTCGTTTTCTAGAGGAAACTGGTTCGCATGCCTTCACCGACACGTTTGAAGATTTGCACGGTCTTCCCCAACTTCCGGGAATTGCCGTTCAACGTTTGATGGCCGATGGCTACGGCTTCGGGGCCGAAGGCGACTGGAAAACGGCAGCTCTGGTTCGGGCAGCAAAAGTCATGAGCCGCGGTCTCGAGGGCGGAGCGTCATTCATGGAGGACTACACCTATCACTTGAAAGATGGAGGTCAGGTGCTCGGTGCCCACATGTTGGAAGTGTGTCCGTCGATCACAAACGAAACGCCGTCCGCTGAAATCCATCCGCTCTCCATTGGCGGGAAATCAGACCCGGTCCGCTTGGTTTTTACTGCGGCTGCAGGAAAGGCAGTGAATGCATCGCTGGTGGATATGGGAAATCGGTTTCGACTGATTATTAATCAAGTAGATGTAATCCAGCCACAACATCCTCTGCCCAAGCTTCCTGTTGCTAGAGCGGTCTGGGTACCCGAACCCGATTTGAAGGTTGCTGCAACCGCGTGGATCCATGCCGGCGGTGCCCATCACACGGCCCTGAGCCGCGCCTTGACGCCGGAGCACTTGGCGAACTTTGCGGAGATGGCTGGCATGGAATGCCTGCTGATTGATGCCAACACTACCATTGGGGGCTTCGTGAAGGAGCTTCGTTGGAACGACGTGTATTATCACTCAGCGAATGGATTTTGAGTGTGTGCCAGTCTCTGAAATTCCTGCCAGTCTTGCTCAACCCTTGCGGACCGGATACAAGGGGCACTAAGTCTTCGGATCAGGAAAACATCCAAAGCGGACAGGCGGGTCAGCGCGTTCAGATGTATAGTTGCGGTAATCCTTCCTTTACGTAGTCGGGGAGATTCTTCTCCTTCCGAATCGCGTCCAGAAAGTCGCTGTCGTCCACCACGGTAATCGGGTCGAGATTGAGCGGCGTCAGCACCGGATCTTTTGCCGCAACCTTGCCTTTGGCATCGGCCATGGTGGGATGCCCCCCAGTGGGAGGTGCGGACGCACATCCATACCTGTTGGGACCAGTTCGTCGAGGACCAGCGACCACGTCAACGGGGGCGCCTTCGTGGCCCGCTTGGCGACGGGTGGCGGTGGCAGGTTGGGCAGCGCGTCGAGAGCTTTCGTCAGGCGCGTCTTGGCCAGCGTCAACGGAATTGGTGCCACATCCGGATCTTCCGTCGTCTGCGCCAGATTCAGAACTCTGGCGCTTCCGCCCACGGCGAAAGTTTCTCCCGTGATGCCGAAACCCTGCATCAGAGCCGGAGTTCCACATCGCGGCACTCCATTAATCATCACCAAGTGAATCGACTGCTCATCGGCCTTGAGCAGCGCTCCGTAGGGATCTTGCGGCTTGCCGTCGAGCACCAGCAAGTCGGCACACTTTCCCGCCTCCAGCGAGCCCAAGTGGTCCTGCCAGCTCAGGATCGCGGCGGCGTTAACCGTAGCCAGCTCGAGAATCTGCAAATCGCTCAGGAGACCGTCATTCTCTTGACTGTAAAGGTGCGCAACTTTGAGTTCTCCCAGCAGGTTTTTGCTCCCCGAGGGCGACCAGTCGGAACCGATGCCCATGCGCACTCCGGAAGCTAGCGCATCCGATACCGGCGCGGTACCGCCATAAAGCAGCATGTTGCTCAGCGGCGACCAGATCATGGATGCACCCTTGGCGGCCATGACGTCGAAATCTTCTTTGAGCAGCCCGGCACAGTGAATTCCTGCTAAGGATGGCGCAATCGCCCACTGGTCGGGTTTGAACTGCAAACTCAGGAAATGCTTCCGCGCGGTTTTATCCAATCCCTCCGCCAAATGCAGCAGGTAGCATTTCTTCTGGCTTATGCGTGCCAAAAACGACTGCGCATCTTTGGCATCAATATCGGGAATACGGGTGCCGGCCTCTGGCAAATTGGGATCGTTTGTCTGCTCGACATTACGCACGATCCCGCGATAAAACCTTCGCGCCCCCGCGTTGCTGAAAAGCTCGATTCCCTGACTGGTGGTGGTCCCACCGAGCAAGCACTTGCATTCCACATAACGCGCCAACGCTGCGAGTAAGTCCGGACGCGCGCCCAGCAACTTCATCGGCCCGCTTATCGTCGAACGGTATTCAGGAATCCCCGCCCATTGCCCGCGATTCCCATAGGGCCTGGGAACGGCCCACAGCCGCAGCAAGTTGTAACTTAGGTGGTTGTGCAGTTCGATGAGGCCGGGAAAGATCGTGCCGCGGGTATTGATTACCGGCAAGCCCTCAAAGCCGGCAGGAACCGGTCCATCTTTAGCCTCTACCGCGACAATGGAGCCCTTGTTGATATAGAGCAGCCCATCTGTGATCACGCGGCGGGCGCCATCCATAGTGACAATCTGTCCACGCAGGACAATCTGCGAGCCTTCTGCGGGATCGATGACCGGCTTCGGTTTGGCAGCTTTGGCAACAATTTTCTTTTTGCTCACAAATAACCTCTTCACGCGGGACGGGAGCCAGTGGGGATGGTAACCGTGATGGTGACGCGCTTCAGGGCGGCGGTGGCGCCAGTGCGAGTTGCCCAGTTCTTGGCGCCACGCATCCACGCGGGAAGCCCGCCGGGCAAATCCAATTCAGGTATTTCTGGCCTATCGCCATCCACGAAAGTTTCGCCGTATAAAGCGAGCGCCACCGCTCGATCGGGATGCTGAATTGCCGCCTTCACCGTGGGCAGTGCCGCATTCCAGTTCTGCAGCATTGCCTTGATCGCAGCCGCATGTTTCACCTGGTTATTGCCGGCAGAACTCTCCGGCTGCGTGGGATGCGTAATGTGCTCCGCGACCACGTTAGTAGCCTGACCTTTGGGTGTAGCCTTCCATTGCTGAAACGCGCCGTCGGCGAGTTGACCGAGGCTTATAACCGCCTCAATCGAACTCGCCGCAAAAATGGCGTCGATCCAAGAATTGCGATAATTCGCGATTGCCGGATCATTCTTGTGCTTGGTGCCTCCGCCCTGCCCGTACACGGAGTAGAGAAAGGTGTTGATCATCACGTAGCTGCGGTCCATGCCCAGCTTGGCGAGAAAGCCCTGGATACGCTGCCCTGCCTCGCCCACCAGGATGCGCCGTGCAATTGTCTCGTGCTGCGCCGGATCCTGTCCCAAAATCAGTACGCGCGCGGACCCATCCAATCTGCCGCGATGAAAAATCGGTCCCCATTCCGTGCGAAAGTCCTTGAGTGGGTACACCCGCTCATCGGGATAGTCACGTACCAGTTGTTGAAAAGCCGGAGCACAATATCCGGGATCAAAATCGTGTGCCATAGATCACTCCTTGATGCGATGTACGGATGTGGAAAATTCGCGCTCGCTCTCGTCCAAGGTCTACTTTCCGTTGAGACGCTTACGTCGGCGAGACGGTTTCGAGGCAGCGTTCTTATGTTTCACCGACCCCAGGATGCCACGGCGAACAAAGATGTTGCGGATCGCAGCTTCGTTTGCCCCGCCATTCAACTGCTGGTCTGCCTGAATCAAGTCCTCAGCCGCATCTTTAAAGCTGGCGTCTTTCTGCAACAAGAAATGGTGCGACAAAATCAGCTTGTCGGCCGCCTTGCGCCCCATGGCCTGGCGGATCTGCCACAAACACGCAGACCACATCTCTCCATCATCATGAACTTCCCCATCCATGTCTTTGGGATAGTGTTTCTTGCCGTCGAGCCTGCGCAGGCAAGGCGGATCGTCCTTGCTGTAAGCGGTCGCATCCCACGATCCAACACAATTCTGCAAATGAGAGGGTTTGGCATCGTTGAAGAAACTGCCTGCGAGGTAGTCCCCAAAGCCCTCCCCCATCGCACCTGCCTCCTTAGAAGCGCCGAAGCCCGGAACTTGTGCATCCTGGATGGAGTGTCCGTATTCGTGGAGGATGATCTCCGCATCCTCTGCGTCATCCACCCCGCCGGTTCCAAATGATAAGGACTTGTCGGCTGGGCTGTAGAAGGAATTGTCGTCTCTCTGCCCCGCAATGTTCACGGGAATTGGACGGTGATTTACGTTCTTAAATCCCAGGCTCTGGATATAACGCTGCATCCGATCAATATGGAAGTACGCCATGACTTCCTTAAAGCCCGCTTGATTTCTTTTGAAAAGAAATGTGCGGTTCGTAGACTTCACCCGCTTCTTGGTCTTGGACGTACTTACATAAGGACCATCGAGGAATCCCGAAGCGGCAATTCCAGGCAATCGAACCTGCTCATAAGCGGCATCCGGGACGGGCTTGGAATCTCTCAACGCAGTGTTGTTGAGCACAACCACCGGATTGGGATCAAAAACCATGCCCTTCCCTGTGGCCGTTTTGATCATGTCTTCTTTGTGCAAAACCGAACCGCTACCTGCGCTGATATAGATCCGCCAGTCATGCGGTGGAGCGGACACTGGAATCACGAATTTCCAAGCTGGTTGGACAATCTTTCCCACGGGAAAGTTAACCAATTCGCTTGTCACTTGCCCGCGAATCCGGGAGGGTGTCGCCTTGACCACCGCCAGCGCTTTCTTTTTCGCGTCCGACTCACTCCAGGCTCGCTTGGTTGCTTTCTGCGCCGATTTCTCCAGCATCTTCACCGGCATCGTATTGTTCGTAAAGTGGTAGGCACGGTTTTGCGGATCGAGGTCCACCTTTATCCAAGCGCCTGTAATTGGTTTCTTGTCGTGGTATTGCTGAAAGAGTACGTGTGTGCCCAGAGGGCTCTGGACCGCCTTGTCATATTTCAGATTGCCGAGGTCGGCGGGGATCTTCAATTGTGACGCAATACCTTTCAAGAACGCAGTTGCGGCCTCGCGTGGCGTGCCTTTCCGGGCAACATCCTTGATGGCAAGCGCCTTGCGTGGAGTTCCATAGATCTTGTGACGGAGAATTTTTTCCGCCGAGACTTTTCCAAGCTTCTGCATAACGGCTCCTCCGTATCTCGAGGATCGCAGCACTTTTGCCTCGCTCGGTAGCGCGAGGCAGCAGTCCGAGCTTTTTGAAGTCGGAGTGTCTGTTGAGTAGTGATTCTAACTCCAACAACGTTTCACAGCCCAAATAGACCAAAGACGGGTGAGATAGGTGGACAGATCGGCGTGAGCGGGAAATCGAGTGGGGGCACCTGCTTATGCTTTCGAATGGCGACCTGCATTCTCCAATTCGCGTTGTGCTTCGGCGCGCTTTTGTTCGAGCACGTCTTTGAGCGAATCACCGGCATGGCGGATGTGTTCGCGAAGCAGTTCGCAGGCGGCAACAACGTTGCGATGGCGGCACAAGTCGAGTATCTGGTGATGCTCTTCGTTCGCCCGTTTCACGCCATGAGTCAGATACAACTGCAGCCGGGTATAGCGTTCGCCGTTGTTGTTGACGTTGCGAATGATGGCCATAAAACGAGGCTGGTTGGCGCGAGAGTAGAGGATGGAGTGAAACTGCCAGTTCAGGCGGCCCCAGGCCGAGACGTGTTCCTGCTTGCGCAGTTCGCTCACGTATTTTTTCAGCACGGCGCCGGCTTCAGAGAAGTCCTCTTCCGTAAGATGAGGTATCGATAACTTGAGAACCTCTGGCTCGAGCAGGGCGCGAATGGAAAACAGTTCTCCAATGTCACTGGGAGAGAGGGCCGGGACGATGGCTCCGCGGTTGGGAACGATTGCAATCAGTCCTTCGGCGTCCAATTGGCGAAGCGCTTCACGAACAGGAATGCGGCTGACCTGGTATTGCGTCGCGATTGCGTCCTGGCGAAGTTGAGCGCCTTCAGGAATTTCACCCCGGATGATTTGATCGCGCAGTTTGTCTGCAACAGCGGAAGGTAGCGACTGGCGAGGAATGCCGGAATACGATGCGCTCTCTACGTCTGTTTTGGGCGGATATTCCAGATCACGCTCCTGGAGCGGAGTATATCGCAGATTATATCCAGAGGTGGAATCGGTAAGTTGATGAAAAAAAGTCCTATTTTAGTTACCGTATAGTCTTTTGTGCCGTCTGTATCCAAAACAAGGTACACTGAGTTTGCATATTGTATCCATAATGGGCACTCTTGGAAAGCGCTGATCATCTTTAATACTCATCCTCTTTAAATTGCTGGGATGCTATTCCTAACAAGTGAGTGACGAAACACAATGACAGGCAACCGATGGCAACGGGTTAAGGTGATCGATTCCCACACCGGGGGTGAGCCAACGCGACTGGTTGTAAGCGGCGGCCCCGACTTGGGTATAGGTGAACTGCCGGAGAGGTTGGAGCGATTCCGCCAGCAGCACGACACTTTCCGCTCAGCGGTGGTGAACGAGCCAAGAGGATCTGACGTGGTGGTAGGCGCGTTGCTGTGCGAGCCTGTCAACCGGGCCTGTGCCGCTGGAGTCATCTTCTTCAATAATGTGGGTTATCTCGGGATGTGCGGTCATGGGACCATCGGCTTGGTCGCGGCCCTGGCGTATATGAACCGCATCACGCCGGGCGAGCACAGGATCGAGACTCCCGTAGGTGTCGTGTCAGCAGTGTTGCACGAGAATGGCAAGGTCACGGTGAACAATGTCTCCAGCTACCGTAGTGCTGCTGACGTGGAGGTCAACGTGCCGGGCTATGGTGCAGTACGAGGTGATGTGGCCTGGGGCGGCAATTGGTTTTTCCTGGTGCGCAAGCACGACAAGAATCTGACCCTGAAGAATGTCGATGAACTGACGTCATTCACGTGGGCCATACGAACTGCGCTTCGAGACAGCGGGATCACCGGCGATCAGGGGAAAGAAATCGATCACGTGGAACTCTTTGCCCCATCGCAGATCCCGGAAGTCGACAGCAAGAATTTTGTGCTGTGTCCCGGCAAAGCTTACGATCGCTCTCCCTGTGGAACGGGCACCAGCGCTAAATTGGCTTGCCTATATGCTGACGGAAAGATCAGGGAAGGCCAAGTCTGGAAACAGGAGAGCATTGTGGGCAGCGTTTTTGAGGGCACGGTGCGAGTGAAGGAAGGCAAGGTTTATCCCAGCATTACGGGCTCGGCGTTTGTGAATGCGGAAGCCGAACTGATTCTGAATCCGCAGGACCCTCTCTGCATGGGCATCCGCGTCTGACGGGCATGAGCAAAGAAACCTACGACGTTGTGATTGTCGGCGCCGGAATTGTAGGAGCGGCGTGCGCGGATGCGTTCGCCGAGCGAGGTCTGCGAGTCGCGGTTGTCGACCGAGACGTTGTGGGAAGCGGAGCCACGGCTGCCGGCATGGGGCACATCGTGGTGATGGATGATACCGACGCTCAGTTTGCGCTCACCCATTACTCGCAGAGATTGTGGCAGGACTTGCGTCCGGAGCTGCCCGAAGACGTCGAATTTGAACAATCCGGCACCATCTGGGTGGCCGCGGATGAAGATGAAATGTCCGAGGTGCTGCGCAAGCGGGAGTACTACCAGAAACGGACCGTCGCAGTGGAAGTGATGGATGCGCGGCAGCTGAAGGAAGCTGAGCCGAATTTGCGCGATGGTTTGGCGGGAGGTCTGCGGGTACCGGGAGATGCGGTCCTATATCCACCGTGTGCGGCAGGTTTCCTCATCAGGCGCGCGCAGGAACGTGGGGCCAAGCTCAGGCTCGGCGCTTCTGTAGTGCAGATTTCGGAAGGCAGCGTTCGACTGAATGATGGTCAGGAAATCGCAGGTGGCACCGTGGTGAATGCGGCCGGGGCGAATGCGGCAGAGCTCACCGCGGGCACTGACGTCAAGAAGCGCAAGGGCCACCTCGTTATTACTGATCGTTATCCGGGATTCCTTCGTCATCAGCTGGTCGAGCTTGGTTATCTGAAAAGTGCGCACACGGTATCTCGTGACTCGGTGGCTTTCAATGTGCAGCCCCGCCGGACTGGACAAATTCTGATAGGCTCCTCGCGGCAATACGGAGCCGAGCACAAAGAGGTCGATCAAGTCATGCTCGCGCGCATGGTGTGCCGGGCGCAGGAATACATGCCCCCTCTTGGGTCGATGTCGGTTGTGCGCGTGTGGACAGGATTTCGCGCCGCGACGCCTGACAAATTGCCGCTCATTGGCCCGTGTCCAGGATACAAGTCTGTGTTTCTTGCAACTGGTCATGAAGGCCTGGGAATTACCACATCGCTTGGAACAGCGAGGATTCTGGTGGATCAGGTGACCGGCTCAAAACCGGAGATTGCTATAGAGCCTTATCTGCCTTCGCGGACGGCAAGGGAATATGCCCATGCCTAGCCAGTTTACAGTGCGGGTGAACGGAGCAACAGTCTCCGTGCCGGCGGGCGCCACGGTGGCTGTGGCGATGGTGATCGCCGGACAGCCTTGTCGGACTTCGGTGACGGGTGAAGCGCGAGGCCCTCTTTGTGGGATGGGTATCTGTTTCGAGTGTCGCGCGATGGTCAACGAAATACCGCATTCCAGAACGTGCCAGCTTTTGTGCGAGCCGGACATGGAAGTGAAGACGAATGAGTAACTATTTACATGAGCGATTCGACGTTCTTGTCGTGGGCGGAGGGCCCGCGGGCATCGCGGCTGCCGTCCGCGCGGCAGAGACCGGCGAACGCGTAGGGATTGTTGATGAAAATGTGACTCTCGGCGGTCAGATTTGGCGCGGCGGGCCTTCTGAAGAGACGCATTCTTCCGAAGCCTCGAGTTGGCTTGTGCGACTGAAAAAAGCCGGCGTGATCGTGCTAAGCGGGAAGAGAGTATTTCATCATCCCGAAGCCGGGGTTCTCATGGCGGAAGGACTCGACGATGTTTGGGAGTTGAGCTATCGCAATCTGGTGCTGGCGACTGGAGCGCGAGAAAGATTTCTGCCATTTCCAGGCTGGACACTGCCGAATGTGATGGGTGCGGGCGGATTGCAGGCTATGGTGAAGTCCGGATTGCCGATTCGCGGCGAGCGGGTCCTCATCGCCGGCACTGGGCCACTTCTGCTGGCGGTCGCATCGTATTTGCGCAAGCAGGGCGCAGAGATACCGCTGATTTGTGAACAAACATCTATGAGCAAGCTCGCGCGATTCGCCATGGCGCTAGTCAGCCACCCGGGAAAGATCTTGCAGGGCGTGAAGCTCAGGAAAGATATCGCTGGCATTCCGCTGGCCACAAGCAGCTGGCCTGTTGCGGCTCATCGAAATGGAAGAGGAGCGCTCGAGGCCGTGACGATCTCCCGCGCCGGCAAGTCGGAAACCATAAAGTGCGATTACTTGGCTTGTGGATTTCATCTCGTGCCCAACACGGAGTTGCCGGTATTGCTTGGGTGTCGGACCCGTTGTGGCGACGTGCAGGTGGATGAGTCGCAACAAACTACGGTGCAAGGCATTTTCTGCGCAGGCGAGCCGACAGGAATCGGCGGAGTCGACTTGGCTCTGATCGAGGGACAGATCGCCGGACTAGCCGCAACCGGCCGGACCTCCGAAGCGGAAGCACTGTTTTCCAAGCGGGACACGTTTCACCGGTTTGCGCGGCTGCTGGATGAAACATTTTGCCTGCGCTCGGAACTCAGAAGCCTTCCATCGGCTGACACTCTGATTTGCCGATGCGAAGATGTTCCCTATTCGCGGCTCCGCGAGCACACGTCATGGCGCGCCGCGAAGCTGCACACGCGTTGCGGAATGGGTCCTTGCCAGGGAAGAGTTTGCGGACCGGCAACGCAGTTTCTTTTCGAGTGGAGCCCGGAATCGGTTCGTCCGCCGGTCTTTCCAGCACGCGTCGAACACTTGGCTATGCAGCGGCAGTCGATCCCAGAAGTGACAGGAGAACTTCAATGAACTGGAAAGGCGTTACGCCAGCAATTACAACTCCTTTCAACCAGAACCTTAGCATCGATTATGGATTCCTGGCAGAACATGCCCGCTGGTTGCTGGAGAGCGGGTGCGCTGGCGTGGTCGCCTTGGGATCGCTCGGCGAGGGCGCGACTCTGTCGGTTGACGAGAAGGCGAACATTCTGCGCACTTTGGGAAAGGCCGTGAATGGAGGCGGGACCCTCGTGGCTTCGATCTCCTCTCTCACGAGCTCTGAGTCTGTGTCTCTGGCCAAAGCTGCGAGCGACCTGGGCTGTTCCGGTCTAATGGTGTTGCCGCCCTATGTATATCTCGGTGACTGGCGCGAGATGAAAGCTCATGTTGCGGCGGTATTCCGCGCCACACCCCTCCCCTGCATGCTGTACAACAATCCGCTAGCGTATGGAACCGACTTTCTTCCGGAGCAGATTCAGGAATTGGCGTCGGAGTTCGAGAACTTCAAGGCCGTCAAGGAATCGAGCACCGACGTAAGGCGTGTATCGGCGATTCGCGCGCTGGTCGACGACCGGATCGAAATTTCGGTGGGTGTGGATGACGCGGTGCTGGAAGCGATCGGCATGGGTGCGACCGGATGGGTTGCGGGTCTGGCGAATGCGCTTCCGCGTGAGTCCGTAGACCTGTTCAACTGTGGAATCCAGGGGGAAGATAGAAAAGCGTTTGAATTGTATCGCTGGTTTTTGCCTCTCCTGAGAATGGACACGGTGCCAAAGTTTGTTCAACTCATCAAATTGGTGCAGGCCGAGGTCGGAATGGGCAGTACTCGTGTCAAGCCGCCACGATTGGAGTTGGTGGGGACAGAACTCGAGCATGCAAAGAAAATCATCCGCGAAGCATTAAGAACCCGGCCAGAGTCGGTGAGTTCGTATGCCTTGCCGAATAGGAAGTGAATTTATGTTGGGTGAAATGGCAAGACTGTCAGGGCGCTCGCTGATTGGCTTTCGCGAGGGCGCAGGTTCTGGGGATCCGCTGTATGCGCACGATCCCACCACGGGTCAGCAATTGCAGCCTGGTTTTATTCCGTCAACGGCCGAGGAAGTTGACGGTGCTGTAAAGCTCGCGGCCGATGCATTCAAGACCTACAGTCGCACGTCAGGCCGTGAGCGCGGTGCGTTCCTGCGGAAAATTGCGGACATGATCGAATCCATTACGGGTGACATTGTCGGGAGAGCCGCGCAAGAGACGGCCCTGCCGGTAGCACGGCTGCAAGGAGAGGCTGCGCGCACCTGTCACCAGCTTCGCTTGTTTGCCCAGGTTGCGGAGGAAGGCTCGTGGGTGAACGCGCGAATCGATCACGCAGACCCCGAACGCAAGCCCATGCCGAAGCCAGACATTCGCTCCTTGATGCGGCCTCTGGGACCGGTGGTAGTTTTCGGCGCGAGTAATTTTCCACTGGCATTCTCGGTGGCTGGCGGAGACACGGCTTCGGCGCTGGCGGGCGGCAATACAGTAATTGTGAAGGCGCATGCTGCTCATCCCGGCACCAGCGAATTGGTTGGTCGTGCCCTGCAGGAGAGCGTGCGCGAATGTGACCTGCCGGAAGGAGTCTTCTCGCTGTTGTTCGGACATGGTTCGCAGATTGGAACTGCCCTGATGAAGCATCCACTGGTGCGCGCGGGAGGTTTCACCGGTTCACGTACGGCTGGGCGAATTCTGATGGACGTCGCTGCGTCGCGCCCGGAACCGATTCCGTTCTACGCCGAGATGAGCAGCACGAATCCGGTCTTCATTTTGCCGGGTGCTCTGCGCGAGCGTGCCGAGAACATCGCCTCCGGACTGCACGCGTCTTTCACTCTGGGAGCGGGACAATTCTGTACCAAGCCGGGGATGGTGTTTCTAGGGAAAGGCCCGGATGCGCAAAAGTTCGCAGGCAAGTTATCGGAACTCGTGGCCGGATCTGCGCGCTTCCACCTTCTGACCGAGGCCATCCATTCCTCGTACGATTCGGCCATTGCTAAGCGGAAGTCAGATCCGTCAGTGACCGTACTTGCCGAAAAGCAGCATTCTGGGGCGACTGGGTTCTGTGCGCACTCTGCTGTATTCGAGACTGATGTCGAGGCTTTTTTAGGTTCGGACCTGGAGGTCGAGATCTTCGGGCCAACCACGCTGCTGGTGCATCACTCCAGCCGCGAGCAGATTCTGGAAATCGCCCGTTCTCTCGAAGGCCACCTGACCGCAACCATTCACGGTACGGAGCAAGACCTACGCGACTTCGCCGACCTCATTGCGATTCTCGAAACGAAGGTCGGACGGCTGATCTTTAACGGGTTTCCCACCGGTGTCGAAGTTACTCATGCGATGGTTCATGGCGGCCCATACCCGTCGACTTCCGATGGCCGCTCTACATCGGTCGGGACTCAGGCGATTTTCCGCTTCACGCGCCTGGTCTGCTACCAGGGGTTCCCCGATAACGCTCTGCCCGACGAATTGAAAGAGGCCAACCCGCTGGGGATCTGGCGGCTAGTCGACGGCAGTCAGCGCAAGTAAGAGTGAGATTGTCGGCAGTAGATGGAAGTGGTGCGTTTTGTAAGTAAACGTTTGCTCTTGTTATGCACGGGGTGCTGCAATGTCGAACGCTGTGTTCTACGTTGTAAGAAGTCGACTGACGAAGAACCTCCTGTGGGTTTGTTTGTCATCCTGCTTGCTCCTTCCATTGCAGGCCACGGCAGCGAATGAAAATCCTGCCGAACTGGCCGAAAGCAAAACCGTCAAGCTGAATCCCCTACCGCTCAACCATGTGAGATTGACGGGAGGGCCGCTTAAAGCTGCCCAGGAAGCCGATGCAAAATACCTGCTCGAACTCCAGCCGGATCGCATGCTCGCGTTCCTGCGTCAACGTGCCGGACTGAAGCCTAAAGCGGAAGGCTACGGCGGATGGGATGGGCCGAAGCGCAACCTGACGGGACACATCGCGGGTCATTATTTATCAGCCGTGAGCCTGATGTGGGCGGCCACGGGCGATGCTCGGTTTAAAGACCGTGCCAACTACATCGTCGACCAATTGAAAGAAATACAGGACGCTCAAGGCGACGGCTACATCGGAGCTCTCGAGGATGGTCAGGGTGTCGATGGAAAGCAACGATTCATTGACCTGAGCAACGGCGTGATTAAGTCGGGAGGCTTCGATCTAAACGGCCTCTGGTCGCCGTGGTATGTCGAGCACAAACTCTTTGCCGGACTCAGAGACGCATACCGGTATACAAACAATGAAGCGGCTCTGCACGTCGAGATCAAGTTTGCCGGCTGGGTCGAAAAGATTCTTTCCAGGTTGGACGACGATCAACTGCAACGCATGCTGGGTACAGAATTCGGCGGTATGAACGAGGTCCTGGCTGAGCTCTACGCCGACACTGCAGACGCGCGCTGGCTCGAACTTGCCGACAAGTTCCACCAGACGGCGATCATCGACCCTCTCGCGGAAGACAAAGATGTCATTTCTCACACGCACGGAAATACGCAGGTTCCAAAACTTTATGGCGCGCTGATGCGGTACGTGTATACGGGCAACGCCGCTGACGAGGAGGCTGCGAAATACTTCTGGGACCGCGTGGTCTATCACTACAGCTTTTCGACCGGTGGGCACGGCAAAAACGAGTACTTCGGCGAACCTGACAAGTTGAACGACATGGTGGATGGCCGTACGGCGGAGACTTGTAACGTCTACAACATGCTGAAGATGACGCGCACCCTTTTCTCCGTCGAGCCCGATATTCGCTATGCCGACTTCCACGAGCGCGCGCTGTTCAACCACATACTCGCTTCGCAGGATTCGCACGATGGCACCGTCACATACATGCTGCCGGTCGGACGCGGAGTGCAGCACGAATACCAGCGCATGTTTGAAGACTTCACCTGCTGCGTCGGAACAAGCATGGAAAGCCACGCTCTGCATGGGGCGGGAATTTACTACTACAAAGGCTCCGAGGAATTTTGGATCGGCCTGTATGCTCCGTCGATTGCAAAGTGGGATTCGGCGGCCGTCGAAGTGGAAACGGCGACCGATTTTCCGCTCGGTTCCTCTGCCTCGGTGAAGATTCGAACCAAGGCTCCGAAACAATTTATCCTCGCCTTGCGCAGGCCGTATTGGGCGGGGGACGGCTTCAGCGTGAAGGTGAATGGCCAGCCGTTGAAAGATATTCCCCCTGCGGACTCTTACGTCAAGATCGATCGAGTCTGGCGACAAGGCGACACGGTTGAAGTCAACCTTCCGAAAGTGCTCCGGGAAGAACCGCTACCGGACAATCCCAGCCGGATGGCATTCTTGTGGGGACCTCTAGTATTGGCCGGAGATCTTGGCCCCGAAGTTCATCAAGATGACGAAGAGAACATGCCCGCGCCATCAGCCCCAGCGCTGGTCGTTGCGAAAGAGTCGGTCCAGCAGTGGCTCAAGCCGGAAGCCGGAAAACCTGGATGGTTCAAGACGAGCGGCGTTGGCCTGAGCCACGACGTCGAGTTCGCGCCCTTCTACGAGTTGCCCAGAAGGAAATACGCCGTGTATTGGGATGTCTTCACGCCGGAAGAGTGGAGCAAGCGTTCCGCCGAGTACAAAGTCGAGCAGGAAAAGCAACAGAAGCTTCAGGCCGCAACAATCGCATTTGCGCAGCCCGGCGAGATGCAGTCGGAGCGCGACTTCAATGAACAAGGAGAGGAGTCCGCACCACTGCTTTGGCGAGGCCGCCATGGGCGAGCTGGCAAAGGCTGGTTCTCATTCGACATGCCCGTCGAAAATCCGCGCCCGATTGCGTTGTGGGTAACCTACGGAGGCGATCGATGGCGAGAGAGCACGCTCGACATCTTGGTCAACGGCAAGAAGATTGGCGATCACGTAGAACCGCACCGCAGCCCCGACCAGGAAAAGCAGTTCGTTGATGTCAGCTATGTCGTCCCGGCGGAACTCATTGCGGGCAAGAGCAAAGTGACCGTTCGGTTCCAGGCTAGGGATGGGAAGGAAATCGGCGGCATCTTTGGCGTGCGAACCGTACGAGCCGATCAAGCTCCTTAGCTCGTTCTCTTCGACGGCTTTCACTCGCGCCGTATTCTCTTCGTGTTTTTCGGGTTCACAAAGGACAACCTGTAATGATTAGCCAAGCGCGTCTCATGTTGAGTCTGCTTGCATTGAATTGTTGTGCCGGACTGTTGTTTTTCTCGAGCATTGCCGCGCTCGCACAGGAACCGAAGAAGGCTCCTCCGAAGCCGGGGCCGATGCTCGCCGATGGAGTCGAAAACTTCGCTACACCAGACTTTCAGTTGTCACTGGTGCGTTCATCGCAGACGGTAGCAACCCTTCATCCGAAGACGGATGCTGAGTTTGACTTCACGCCAGGGGATCGACTCACCGAACGTTCGCATGACGGCTACTACCATCTGGGTGACATCGACATCCGCCTGCGAGTTGGGAAAGGCGAGTGGAAAGACTCCTCAACGGCATTTCACCGCACTCCAGTAAAGAATGTCCCGCACGGGGCGGGCGTCCTCGCCGCAGCAGATCTCAGCAACGCATTTTCAGACTCGATTCCGCTGCAGGTCATTCGCTCCTGGGGCATCATCAACGGCAAACTAACTCTCCGTTTCACCTTTTCGAATCACACGAACACTCCCGTTGAGATCGGCGGCCTTGGTGTTCCCATGGTTTTCAACAACGAGATGAACGATCGCACCCTGGAGCAAGCACACGCGATCTGCTCGTTTTCTGATCCCTATATCGGACAGGAAGCAGGCTATCTTCAAGTCACTCGCTTGAATGGACACGGGCCGGCGTTGCTGGTGATTCCGGAAGGGAAGACTTCGTTTGAAGCCTACAAACCGATTCCGAGTCCTCGATGGAAAGAACATCAAGAGCCCAAGTCAGAAATCTACGAGGACTTGACCCCGCGCGGCATGACGTTCGAAGGCTTCTACGATTGGATGGTCGTGAGTCGTGCGTTTGCCGAGAACGAATGGAAAAAAGCGCAGCCCTGGAATCCGCCAACGTCGAAAAACCTTGCGCCCAAAGAGAGCTGGACCGTAGGCTTCCGGTTCGTAGTCGTGCCATCCATCCAGAGCATTGAAGCTGCGCTCGCGGAGAACCATCGCCCCGTCGCAGTCGGAATCCCGGGTTACGTACTTCCGAAGGACATTCATGGGCAACTCTTCCTGCGCTACTCGGAACCGGTGAAGTCCATCGAAGTGGAACCAGCCGGCGCGATCGACATTCAGAAAAAAGGCGGAGCCCCGAACCGAGCATTTACAGAATATGCACTGACCGGAAAGCAGTGGGGACGAGCGCGGCTGACCGTTACCTATAAAGACGGACTCACACAGTCGATCCATTATTTCGTCATGAAGCCGCAGGCCGAAGCGGTCGCCGACATGGGCCGCTTTCTCGCGCATCAGCAGTGGTTCGACGATCCAAAAGATCCATTCCACCGCGGACCATCGGTGATGACCTACGACCGGGAAGTCAACCACATCGTTACTCAGGACAGCCGCGTGTGGATCGCCGGATTAAGCGATGAGGGTGGAGCAGGATCATGGCTCGCCTTCGCCATGAAGGAATACGTAGAGCCAGATCCGGATGAAGTCGCCAAGCTGGAGCAGTTTGTGGAAAGTGTTGTTTGGGGCGGCCTCCAGTTCAAAGATGGACCGAAGAAATACGGGGTGAGGAAGAGTCTCTTTTACTATCAGCCTGATGAATTTCCCGCGAACTACTATCGCTCGGATCTTGCATGGAAGAGTTGGACGAGTTGGAACAAACAAGCTTCAGAGACAGTTGACCGATCGTTCAACTACCCACACGTGGCGGCCGCGTATTGGGTCCTTTACCGGCTCGCCCGAAATCATACGGATCTGGTGAAGCATCATCCGTGGGATTGGTATCTGGAACAGGCATATCAAACATCGCTTGCCATGACGAAATTTGCGCCAGATCTGGCGCAATTCGGGCAGATGGAGGGCGACATTTTCGTAGCCATCTTGACCGACCTAAAAACTGAGGGAAAGAACGAGCAAGCCGCTCAACTTGAAGGCGCGATGAAAGCGCGCGCCGATCACTGGAAGTCAGAGGCTTATCCATTCGGAAGCGAGATGCCCTGGGATTCCACCGGCCAGGAAGAGGTCTACGCCTGGAGCAAATACTTCGGATACAACGATAAGGCTGAGGTCACCGTCAATGCCATCATCGGCTATATGCCAACTGTTCCGCATTGGGGATATAACGGCAGCGCGCGCCGGTACTGGGACTTTCTGTATGCCGGAAAGTACAGCCGCATCGAGCGCCAGCTTCATCATTACGGGTCAGGGATCAATGCCATTCCCATGCTTGCGGAGTACCGTGAGCATCCTGACGATTTTCACCTGCTACGTGCGGGTTACGGCGGAGTGATGGGTGCGCTTACTGATATCGACCAGCAAGGTTTTGACGCGCCCGCTTTCCATTCCTTTCCCGACATGCTGCGCTTCGATCCTTTATCTGGAGACAACGGGCCGAACTTTTTTGGGTATGCATGGAATTCCGGGACTTACGTCGCAAACCATCCGGATTTCGGATGGATCTGCTTCGGAGGAAACATTTCAGTTTCGGGCGACGAAATCACTGTCGAGCCCCGTGACGCTTCGCGGACCACATTTTATCTGGCGCCTGTCGGTCTTTGGCTGACATTGGATTCTGGTCAATTCGACCGTGTCGTTTGGAACAGAAGGGCCGGGAAACTGCGAATCGCCCTTGCACCAAAGGACGGATTGACATCTCAGGCGCGCATCCGGGTTGAGCAACCGGCTCATCTTGCCGGGGTGGGATCTTTTCACGTTGCCGGCTCTCCGGCAGAGGAGCGTGGAGCTTACGTCATTTCACTTTCCTCTTCCCAGACTTGGGTGGAGCTAGCGAGATGACGGTGTAAGTCAAGAATCATTCGGCAATGTCCGTCAGCGGAGAAGTAGCAAGCCGGTGGCAACAAGCGCTTCAGCCCACTCACCCGGCGCGTTCAAAACGTAAGAGTGTAGTTCCACTGAGAACTCCAGCAGGTGGGGACCGTCTTGGTGTGGTTGTGGTCGCCAACGTCCGGAATACAGGCCCAACATAAACGATTGACGGCGGCGGAATGTTTGCCCGCGGACTTGAACCCCGCGAGTTGGACGTCGGTGGACGTGGTTCCTCCTCTTCGTACCGAGCTATGGATTGCAGTCCGAAAACGTCTAGAACGTTGGAAAGAGTTGGCTATGATTTGGGTGGAAAAACGCAATCACTGCGCCTGATCGGCCCGTTTTAATCGTCGTGTTAGCAGTGGGCGGGGGCGAGGATCGCGTGAGAATGCGTGAAGCATATTAGGTTGTCTGCAGAACCTGGCCCCTACAACCGTTAAGGACGTCCATGATTTCTCTTCGCACTACTACGCTCGTCACTATTTTCACCTGCGCGATCTCTCTTAGTCCGGCGACCGAACCTGTTACTCAAAATGTAGACACGCAGGACATGGATCGTTCCGTCAAGGCAGGCGACGACTTCTATCGGTTCGCCAATGGGGGCTGGCTCAAAGCCGTGGCGGTTCCCGCCGGCCAGCCGAGTTATGGCACGAGCGCCATGTTGATGGAGAAGACAAGCGGGCGGGTACGCAATCTGATTCAAGAAGCGGCTGTGGCCAAGCTTGACACCGGTAGCACTGCACAGAAGGTGGGTGACTACTACGCCAGCTTTATGGACGAGAACACAATCGAGGCCAAGGGCCTGACGCCGCTGGCCGACGAGATGGCGACCATCTCAGCGATCTCAAACAAGACGTCGCTGTCGGCCTATCTTGGCGCCACCTTGAATACTGAGGTTGACGGACTCACATCCAACTCTGACCATATCTTCGGCGTGTGGGTGAATCAAGGTTTCGAAGAGTCGGCGCACTACATTTTCCATCTGTTCCAGGGCGGTCTCGGAATGCCCGATCGCGATGACTACATCGATCCGACACCAAAAATGGGCGAGATGCGCGCGCAATATCAGGCCCACATTGCGGCCATCTTGAAACTGGTGGGCTTTGCCGACTCGGAGAGCAGGGCCGCGCGCATCCTGGCGCTCGAAATTCGTATTGCGAAGGCCCATGCTCCGGACGCCGCTGCTGCCGCTGTTTTTGCCCAGAATAATCCCTGGAAACGCGAGGACTTTGACGTCAAGGCGCCCGGCATGAATTGGGATGCTTACTTCTCGTCGGCCGGAGTTGCCGGCCAGCCCGAATTCATCGTCTGGCAACCGTCAGCTCTTACCGGCACTTCCGCGCTCGTGGGCAGCGAGAGCCTTGATCTGTGGAAGGACTATCTGAGGTTTCACCTTATCGAACATTACGCGAGCGTGTTGCCCAAGGCTGTGGCGAGCGAAGATTTCGCTTTCTACGGCACGATCTTGTCCGGCGCTCAACCGACGCCGGACCGCAGAAAGGCCGCCATCACTGCTGCAAACGCCGCACTCGGTCAGGCTGTAGGCCAGCTCTATACGCAGTGTTATTTTCCGCCTGAGGCTAAAGCTAAAGCGAAAGCGATGGTCGCCGACCTGATCGTGGCCTATCGCGCCCGCATTGCAAATCTCACCTGGATGTCAGCGGACACAAAGAAAAAAGCGTTGGCGAAACTTGATGCACTTACCGTAGGCGTGGGCTATCCAGACAAATGGATCGATTATTCGACGCTCGAGGTTGTGCGCGGCGACGCCTTCGGAAATATGCGACGGGCCGAAGCGTTCAATCGTTTGCATAACTTGGAGAAACTAAAACAACCAGCCGATCCTGCAGAGTGGAGGATAGATCCGCAAGTCGTCGGCGCCGTGATTATGTTCAGCCCCAATTCCGAATTTTTCTCTGCCGGCATCTTGCAGCCTCCTTATTTCGACAGCCAAGGGGACGCTGCCTCCAACTATGGCTCTGCTGGTGCCGGCATCGCCCATGAAATCAGCCATAGCTTCGATGAACTCGGCAACATCTACGACTCCCAAGGCCGACTCGGTCGTTGGTGGACCGCGGAAGACTCGGCGAAGTACCACACTGCCGCGGCGAAGCTTGTGGCGCAATTTAACGGGTATTGCCCGCTGTCTGATATGTGTGTCAATGGCAATCAAGTCCTAAATGAAAATATCGCCGACCTGGCAGGGTTGCTGGTCGCGCATGACGCCTACGTCCTCTCACTGAAAGGCAAGACTGACGTCGTAATCGGCGGTTTCACTGGCGAACAGCGCTTTTTCCTGGCCTTCGCGCAGAGGTGGCGCAAAGCTCAAGGCGAAGCCGCCCTCCGCCGGCAGATCGCAACGGACAACCATTCGCCCGGCGAATACCGCAGCGACACGGTGCGGAATGTCGAATCGTGGTACAAAGCCTATGAGATTAGGCCTGCCGACAAACTCTACCTGAAATCCGGGGATCGTGTCGGGATATGGTGAGGCGGGTGACAATCGCTTTCGTGGATCTCTTAGAACTTTACTATTTGCTGCTAACGGCAATGATCATGCCGCCAGCGACGATCAGACTACCGCCCAGGAAAATGGGCAGCGCAGGCACCTGACCGAACCGCGCCCAGGCGACAACCTGGGCTAGAAGAAAGAACAGAACCACATACACGCCGAGCAGCTTACCGAAGTCCCAACGGGGGGCGTTGACCACCAATCCATAGGCGGTGAGAGAAGCGGCCCCGACCAGAAAGGAAAGGCTCCGGCTCATCCCGGAGGAACGGTAGAGAGCTGTTTGGAAGCGGGAATCGCCATATGCCTCCAAAAAAGCCGCAATTAAGAGTACAAACAGAGCGCCCGCACGATGCGAGACGAAGTAATCAACGAAGTTTCTCATACGATGTGGAACGTGCCGTCATTGTAGATATGAATGATGGGGATCCTTACCAAAATTTTTCTTCTGCGAAGCATCGAAATCCTAATGGGACAGATTACATCCGCGACGATTCTCCGATGCCCTTAGCTATGTCGGGCCAGGTACAGGAGCAGTGAAAAGATCACGACCGGCAGTAAAGCCAGCGCAACATAGAACAGGATCTTCTTGGCCCACGGCGTTCGGCGTTCTTTCCAGTTGTGAAGCTCCGCACGCGCGGCGACTCCTACTTGATCCTGATGTTGAAGGTCGAGAGCAAAGTCATGGGCCGTCGTGTACCGTCTTCTAGGTTCCCGCTCCAGCGCGCGGTAGATGATTTCCTGCAATTCCGGTGTGATCGAGGGATCTATTTCCCGCGGTGGCACCGGGTTATTGAGAAGGCGATCATTCATAATAAGGAAGGCATTGTCGCCGGAAAAAGGTACCTTTCCCGTTAGCATCTCGTAAAGGATGACGCCCAACGCATAGAGGTCGCTGCGAGCATCGCCACGTTTGCCTTTGACCTGCTCGGGCGATATGTAGTCCGGAGTCCCCATGGTCTGGGACAGCTTCGCGAAGGTCAGACGGCGGGACTTGGCATGGGCGGCAATGCCGAAATCGATGAGTTTGATATTGTCACTCTCGTCGACCATTACGTTTTCTGGCTTCAGATCGCGATGTGCGACGCCTCGAGAGTGGACATAGTCCAACGCATCCAGAATACGCAACGCCAGCCGAACTGCTCGTTCCTGGGGCAGCTTGTGCTGCTCATCTAGAATCTTTCGCAGCAAGCGCCCATCTACCCACTCCATTACCATGTAGACCCGGCTGCGATCCTTGTCCGAAAACACCTTCATCACGCCAGGATGATCCAAGAGCTTGCCGATCTCTTCTTCACGAACGAATCGATCGAACAGGGCTGGATCGCTCTCCACTTCGGGATGCGGAATTTTGATGGCGACCTGCTGCCCGTTTCGCAAGTCAACGCCACGAAATATCGAGGCCATTCCGCTGCGGGCAACGAGGCTGTCGATCCGGTAATGATCGAGTTGGTCGCCAGGATGGAGAGGGGTCATCGGGATGGGTTGGGGCAAGAAGTCAAAGCATGGGCCGCGCTCTAGGCTGACCAAGCCACTCCATCATGACAGAAAATGTACAAAGAATTCATAAAGTTTTGCCGGAGGCGGAATAATCGGACGGTCAGCGAAGTTTGTAGGGTCGCCCACGGTACATGCCCATGCGTTCTACGCCGCGAATACGAATGATTTGAACGCTGACGTTGTCGCCGCCGTCCTGCTGGTTCGCGCTATCAACGAGTTCCCGAGCCGCCGTATCCAGGTTGTCATTGCTGGAAATCCTCGAAGCTATCTCTCCATCGCTCACGACGCCGTGCAAGCCATCGGAACACTGCAACAGGACGTCACCCGGAAGCAAATGCACCTCGTCAATCTCTATCTTGACGAACAAACCGCTTCCCAGGGAGCGGCTCAAGATGTGGCGCGTAGGCGCCGAACTAGCTTCCTTCTTAGAGAGCACACCGAGGCGAAGCTGTTCATTGGCGACGGTGTGATCCTGGGTGATCGCTTTCGCTTTCTGGTTGCGAATCAAATAACAACGGGAATCGCCCACGTGAGCAATCGTGGCGCGATCGAACCGCAAGCCGCACACCACGATCGTCGAAGACATGCCCGAGCCTGCGGGGCCTGCCAGTGCTTCCGTTTCACAAATGCGTGCGTTTGCTCCCTGTACCAGGCGGCTGAGCATTGGACCATGAGATTCCATTGGCGGTGTGCGACGGAACGCCCCCAAAACCTCCTCCACTGCAGCTCGGGAGGCTACCCCTCCTTGCCGTTGTCCGCCCACTCCGTCGGCCAACGCAAAGAGCCAGCCGTGCGAACGTGCTTGCGCGGGAGAGGAGGGGACGGCGTACCCGAGATAGTCCTCGTTGCGAGGGCGAACCGGGCCCGCCTCCGAAAGTTGTGCGAACTCGATATCGAGCATAGGACCGGTTGGGGCTCGACTGGTCAGTCTGCGCCGCTTCAGGCCGAGACCGCAATCGTTCAGGTCGAGCTTACATGAGAAGGCCTGGCAGCTTCAGGCTGCCAGGCCTTCAACACCCGCCGCTCTGCCGTTTTCAGGCGGCCGGTACGCGATTTTCGATCAGGGTTGTGCGTCCTGCGGCCTTGCTGGACCGCAAGAAGTAAATTCCACCGTAAATCGCCCAGCACAGCGCGATCCCCAAAGCCAGTAGCGGCTCCATCTTGGTCCCATATCCCATAAACGGGCCGACCAGATAGAACACCATGCATGCAAGATTCGCCAGCAGCCCGAATATCGGGATCAATAGATGCCGCACAAACTTAAAGTTAGGGTGCTTGTGGAAACACACGATGCAGGTTACGCAACTCAGCATATACAACAGGAACGTTCCGAAGTTCGAAGCCAACGTCATGGTTAGGAACGTATTCGGCAGAGCCGCCATTTTGTCGTGAGTCGAGTATCCGAAACTGGACCAGAAGCCATGAGGCAACGCTTGAATGGCCGAATCTTGGGGAGCTGCCCCGTCGCCGAAGTACACCGCAACGGTAATGCAGCCGACGATTGCGGAGATCATGGCCAGCATCCAGATGGCGCGATGCGGAGTCGCGTTCTCTCTATGCAGCAGCCCCATGGAATCCGGCAACTCCTTGTCTTTGCCCATTGCGTAGGTCACACGCGCACCGGTATTCATGCAGGAAAGGGTGGTACCGATCAGCGCCAGAAATACCGTACCGGCCTCGACCAGCATGAAGATGCGCCCATTCCCGGGACCGAACAGCGTGTCCCCAACCAGAATCATGAGATCCCCGATGGGCGCGGCGGAACCCGCGGCGTTCGCCATGGTGTACCCATTGTTCAGAACGTAGTTGGCCGCGAAATACTCGAAGAGGTAGCAGAAACACCCTTGTACTAGCAATGACGTGACGACCGCGATGGGCACATCGCGCTTGGCGTTCTTCGCCTCACCGCCCATCGAAGTCACCGATTCAAATCCCACGAGAATCAGGATGGCGATCGTGGCTTGGACAAACATCCAGCCGAAGTTATGCATGCGCAGCACAGATGCTGCGTTGGGATGGGAGACGAAAGCGCCGCCGGAGTCTCTCTCCGGATAGCTGATGTGAAATGGAACGGGCTTGCCGGAGGCGTCTAGCTTGGGTTGCGGCACGCCGTTGGCGTCGCGTACTACAACATCCGTCGCCTGGCCGTTCACCACTTGCGAGGTGGTGGCGTACTCATAGCTGTAAGTAGCGCTGGTCTGAGGATCAAACTGGAGGCTCTGACTACCCGTGGGGTGACTCATGCGGTAGTTCAGAGCTACGACCGAGAACAATAGCAGTGCGCTGATCTGGATGATGTTGATGGCTATATTCACCGAAGTCGATCCGTTGATGCCGCGATGAGCGATATAGGCGACACCGAACGAGAACACAATGGCAACCGCCATCATGAACATCGGTCCCGGATTACTGGCGCTCATGGCATTCGGCCAGATCGTCCCCACCAAGTAGCCGGAGATCACCCCGATCACTCCCACCATCACGCCGGGATAGATCCAGTAGTAGAGGTGCGAACCCCACCCGACAATGAATTTCGCCAGGCGCGCGTATGGCCATGCTCTGTCGTGATTGATGAACGATTGTTCGGCGAAATAATAGGAGCTACCGGTGCCGGGATATAGCTTGGCCATTTCCGCGTAACATACCGCGGTTGCAAGACACAGTACCGTCGCAAACACAATGCCGATCCACATCGACGGGCCAGTTGCTCCGGCGGCTGACTGTCCGGCAAACGTCAACCAGAGAAAAGCGCCGGGAGCAATCAGGGCCATGGCATTCATCGTCAAACCGGTCAGCCCCAGGGTTTGTTTCATTTCTGTATTCGTCTCAGCCATCAGTGTTTCTCCTGTGATCGTCGCTGAATTCGGCATCTTCGCCGAGTCAGCATCTTCGCCTGTGAGGATGCTGACTTAAAGGTGGTCGCGCTACGCAATTTCTCCTCCCGCTCGGGTTGAACGCACCCCTTTTGGAAGAGTTATGCTCACGCTACTAAGTTGGCGATGCTTTCATCGGACATAATCAAAGTCAAATTCATATTTCTTATTGGGTACATTACTTGAATTTCTGCGCGGCTAAACGCGAGCTCGACCCCGAAAATTAGTGCCTCGCAGAGCGGTGGTTGTGCATGAAACCGATAGCAAGCGTGTGGGTTAGAGCCCGCAAAGAATTTGCATAGACAATCTCTATCCGGATGCGACCAGCGTTATCACTTCTAGCAACGATCAGAAAAATCAATTTGACGCCCTATGGTTGGCTTCGTAGCCTTGATTGCTGCGCCGATCACCTTCGGGATTATGCGCGCGGATTTTTCTGCTCATACGGTCCAACTCGCAGGTGGTAGCTTGTATGCCGTCTGAATTTGGCGAAGGAGGGGGATGAAACTTGCGGGTCTTCTGCTGCTGGTTGCGGGATGGGGAGTTGTGATATCCGCTCTGGCCCTGCTCCGCTCGCCGAATGGGCGCGCTGGATTCGTTCTGGCTGGCGTCGTGGTCGAGTTCGTCGGCCTGGCTCTCATGACCTACGCTCATTCAACTCTGAACACGGAGAAGGGGTGACCACTCAACCGCTCACTTCCTTCTCCGATGCCTCGGCGTTGCTATGCACGCTTCTGGTTTTCATGGTTCCGATGGCGTGGGTTGGGCTGACCCTGGTAAACACGGGCTTGGGCCGGTCCCGCAGCGCAGCCCATTCCATGCTGTCATCTTTGTGCGTGTTGTCTGTCGCCGCGATTGTGTACGTCGCCTTTGGATTTTCTATTCAAGGTATATCCGGTGGTCCCGCGCATGCGCTCGTTATCGGCGGGAAGGAATGGAACTGGATTGCGGCGGGGCCGGTTTTTCTCCGAGGTCTGCGGTTCGATTTTTCCACGCTATCGCTCACCGTGCTGCTGCAGATTTTCAGCGTGGGATTGGCCGCGCTCATTCCTCTGAGCTCTGGAACTGACCGCTGGCGCCTGGGAGCAACCTGCTGCTCTGCCGTGTTACTCGCGGGCTGCACGTATCCGCTGTTCGCCCATTGGGTGTGGGGCGGAGGCTGGCTGGCGCAACTAGGTGTGAATTACGGGTTGGGCAGCGGCTTGGTGGATGCCGGAGGCACGGGCACGATCCAGGTTGTCGGCGGGATCACCGCTTTGTCGATCACTTGGATTCTGGGCCCTCGCTCCGGGAAGTATGAGCCCAGCGGAGCGACCACGGTCATTCCGGCGGCTATCCCCGCCCACAACGTCGTGCTGGTTCTGCTGGGCTGTCTGTTCGCCGAGATGGGATGGTTGGGACTGAATTCGGCTGGCGCAATCCTCTTCAGTGGCGTCGAACCGTCGCGCGTAACCCTGATCGCGCTGAACACCACAGTTTCTGCGGGGGCTTCCGGGCTCACCGCAGCCGCGGTGACGGGAATCAGGTTCCGTCGCCCCGACGCTTCGCTGGTGGCAAACGCCTGGATGGCGGGCTTGGTCGCCAGCAGTGCAGGCGCGCCGTTTCTCAAGCCGGCTGCGGCGATTCTGGTTGGCGCGGTTGCAGGAGTCCTGGTTCCGTTCGCGGTCGAGCTTCTGGAATTCAGACTCACAGTGGACGACCCCGGCGGTGCGGTTTCGGTGCATGCCGTCGCAGGCTTCTGGGGCCTGTGTTCGGTAGCAGCGCTGTCGGATGTTCAGAGCGGATCTCATGGGCAGTGGCTGGCCCAACTGGTGGGCATCGCGACTTTGCTAGGGTTTATGTTACCTCTGACGTACGGTCTGAACTGGCTGTTGAATGCGGTGTACCGCCAGCGCGTGGACGTGGAAGGCGAGTGCCGGGGGATGGATCTCCACGAGCTGGGAGCGGGTGCATACCCCGAGTTTGTCGTCCACAGCGACGAGTTCATTCAAAGTTGATTCGTGCCCTGGAGCGCAACCTACTGAGTGCGATCGCTTATCCTGCAAAGTGCTACGACACTCTCGCGTCATTCTCAGCGTCGAGTTCGCCTGGTGACGTCTGTGCCCCGCAGAGATTCGCCACTGACCTCAGGAGCGAGAGCCATGGACCCGAGCAGGAACAAGACGCCAACAAGCGGATAGACCCCCAGTAGAAGCAGCCCTCCTAGCAGCCCACCATATGCTGCCAGTGTCGCCAGGAAATCCCTAAGGTGAAACGATGTGGTCATTCGGTCTGCCCTAGCCCTTAGGTTTTTGCCCCAGTCGTCTACTTCGCATCCGCGCTTGCTAGGAGCGAAGAGCGCACTGCCGAAGCAGGAGAACCCGCGAAGGTGTTTCGCTCCCCTCATGTCAGAACATGAAACCTGCTTCAAGAACACCGCGCGGCTGGGTCGCGTCTAGGCCGGAGGTTCCGAAACCGGCACCAGGCGTCATATTTGTAGCGTGGACAATCGCGAAGTCTCCCCGAAGGTAAAACGCGTCTTTGCGATATGTCGGCGTCACTGTGAACCCAAAGGCTCCGCTGCCGGGACCGTAAAGCAAGTTGATAGCGCCGCGTGCTGACGCTGCCTGTACTCTTTATGTATTCAGGGCGAGCTGCCAGTGAAAATCCGCGCTTGAAATTGTAAGTCAGCAAAACTGCCCCTGCTTTTGTGCCCGCACCTTGTTCTATTCCAATCTTCGCGTTGGTGGGCACGTCGGTGTACTGAAAGTACGGCTGAACCACCCACTTTCCCTTGGTATAGGTGTAGATCAAGTTGTAGATCTGCTCGTTGTTGAGATATAGGGGTGTCGCAAGCGTATTCTTCGCGTATGCACCGGCATTCCCGCCCCCGACAAACGCCAAGCTATTCGCAGAATTGAAGGCGTATGCTAGGGAGCCCGACACCCATGTGTAGCGGTTAGAGTAAAAGCCGTCGTTCCAGCTCAGTGCCGCAGTCCACTTCTTGTAGGTCTCGTTGAGTTGTATTCCTCGGTTGACTGCGTTCTCCTGATTCCACAGCAGACCACGTTCGATGTTCATGTTTTGGAAACTGAACGTGTACTCGGCCCCGATCAGGGTCGGCAGCGCGCCGATTTCCACGTTGAAATTTCCTTTGACAAGTTTCAGATAGCCTTGCGGAAAAGGCCCATAGATGTTTTTGATCGTATCTGCGGTCGAGAGGAATGGCAGCCCGATAGCCGGCAAGTTGTAGGCGCCGCCCTGCAAATAGAATTGCCACCAGCCCGTGGTTTTTTGGACAAAAACCTGGGCGTTGCTGACATCCCAGTGCGTCGGCGAGTCGCCTGGAATGTGATTTCCTTCCGTCAACATCATGCCGCTCAAAATGCCTGTAACTTTCAGATTTCCACCTTCCATCTCACGCGGTGGAGCAGTTTGTAGTGGCCCTGACATCGAAGGCATAGGCAAAGGTTGCGGATCAGGGGGCTTGGCCTCGGGAGCAGGGCTAGCCGCTGGAGTGGGACTCGGCGAGCTACCAGAGTCCGGAAGAGCATTCTGCCCAAAAGACGGAAGCGCCATCAACGCTACAAAAAAGAAGGGGACAACGAGAGACACCAGTCGTATGCGCAAAGCTGATCTCCTTGTCGAAAGCTTGGTCATTTCGTGACTTTCTGCGGCTTCAGCGCGGAAGTGCTTTCGGAAACCTGATTTTCGCCCCGGTCCCACGTGTGTCACTTGACCAGTGGCTGCAAAAGTAGTGGGTACCAAGGTTGCGTGTCCAATTCATTTTTTGTTTTGCTGCGATCAGAGAAATTGTGAAGAAGAGAAATCTATGAGAGAGATAAACAAAACTTATAGCGCGATGAAAAACAGAGGGTCAGTTTCAGCTCACGCACGCCGCTAGAAAAGGCCGGGCGAGGGTGATTGATTAGCCTCGTAGAGAAGTAGTTCCTGACAAGTCTGTTTTTTGTGACGGCAGTGATTCTCGCTTCGACGTTCATGACTCGGCCACCCACGATCCGGTCAGCTTCTTTCGGATCTACGTTCAATAGCGCCGATAAATATTTTCTATAGATCACTGGGTTCGCGTGCCTGTAATCTGTTGCCCGATTGACCGCATCCGGGTTTACCCTCGGCCGAAAGTAAAACCATTTTCAAGGAGAGACATGCCCAACGAACTGCGTAATTTCCTCGCACTCTCGTACGACGAGCTCGAAGAACTGAACCTGAAGGCGAAGGAGCAACGCAGGAACCGCGTTGCGATCGACAAAGTCCGAGAAGAACGACTCAAGTATCTGACCGACGAAAAACGGATTAAAGCCATAACCGTGCTTTTCAGCGATCTCGAGGGCCGGCTTGCACATGCTCGACTATGACAAGAAGTTCTTGCTCAAGAGCTGGGACAACTTGACCTTCGACGGCTCTTCCATTCGCGGTTTTACTGCCCAGCGCGAGAGCGATCTTCGCCTTGGCATCGATTGGGCGTTCGTTCTACTGGGCTCCCGCGGACGTTTTCGGCTCCGGCAAGGTGTTGGTCTTCGGCGAAGTCATCGACAAGGGCGGCACGCTCGTACTCCGCCGACATTCGCGGCGTGCTCAAGAATTTTGCGGACGATCTGCAATAAGAAGAAGGGATATACGCTCAACGCCGCCAACGAAATCGAAGGCTTCCTTTTCAACGGACCCGACGCCGAGCGTCGCTATCACGAAACCGGCAAGTTCGAGTATGTCAATACGGGCGGCTACTATCACTCCCTGCCCGGTGATCCGCTGCGCACTTTCATCGACACCACCGCCGAAGTGCAGCGCGCGATGGGGTTCCAGAACGAGAAGGACCATCCCGAAGTCGCGCCTTCGCAGTTCGAAATCAACTACGGCTATGGCGAAGTAGTGCAGCTGCGGATCAGATCCAACTCTACAAGCTGATCTGCCGCCAGGTCGCCACCAACATGGGCTTGACCGCGTCGTTTCTGCCCAAGCCCGTTGTGGGAGTGAATGGTAGCGGCATGCACACCAATGTCTCGATCAGTGAGAACGGCAAGAATCTTTTCTGGGATGCCAAAGGCGAAGAGAAGCTGAGCAAGATGGGATGGGCTTTCCTGGATCGCATCCTCACTCACGGCAACGACATTTGTCTGCTGCTTAACCCCAGTGTGAATGCCTATCGGCGACTCGATCCGCACTTCGAAGCGCCGAACCAGATCAAAGCCTCGCCTGTCGATCGCGGCTCGATGATCCGTATTCCGATCGGCAACGAGAAGAGCATGCGCGTGGAAGTCCGCTCGGTTGCACCCGATGCCAATCCGTACCTGGTGATGTACTCGATCTTTAAAGGCGGCCTCGACGGCGAGACCGCGAAGATCAAGAACCTGCGCCAGGCCGAGCGCTACCTGCCCGACAACATCTACGACGCCATGGAAAACTTCCGCAAAGCGGAATGGACCACAACGCATATTAGGCGAGGATGTAAAAGGCCGCTACGCGGATTTGAAGCAGGCTTCGGCCGATCGCTGCCCTCGCGCCTCTGGGAACATTCGTCAAAGCCCAGGAGGTTCAGTTTCACCACGAGGTCTACAACCAGTTCCTATGGAACTTGTTCTAGAGCACGAGGCCAGAGCGCACTCTCATTTCAGAAATAAGCGCTGGCCGCACCGACAGGTGCGGTTCGATAACTCTTCGGAAGCGAACACGCGGCACATACATGTGCGCTTGATGAACTCTCAACCCAAGGATTTGACGCGGTATCGAGGAGATGCATAGTTTCTCACTCGAACGATGTTTCCGAGCTAGCGAAGCCTTTGCCTGGCAGTGGCTGGCTCACTAAGCAACCGGGGCGGCTGGCAAAGGAGAGAGTGTGGCAACGCGGGCACCAGTAGGGCCGCTAGTCCGATTGTTCTTCCAGCGTCTTGGCATAACGTTATTGCCTGTCGGAATAGCGTTTGTTTGCACGTTGTTGCTGCAACCTCTGTTCCCATATCCGTTTCTCTTTCTGTTCTTCGGCGCAGTGATGGTCAGTGCGTGGTTTGGAGGCACCGCGACCGGGCTGTTTGCCGTACTTATTTCGACTCTACTAGTGGAATATTTCTTCGTGCCCCCGCTTAAGTCATTCTCCATTAGCACTTCGGTGGAGGCGTATTTCGCCGCGTTCGTTGCTTGCGCCTTGGCGGCAAGCGGAGTGAGTTCAGCAAAGAAGAAAAGTGAGAATGCACTCGAGGAGGCGCTCGACCATCTCGAGGTCCGGGTATCGGAACGGACCGCAGAACTCTTGAAGACCCAGACAGAACTGGCGCGCCTTTCGCAGGTACTGAGCATGGGGGAACTTGCCGCGTCGATTGCGCACGAAATCAATCAACCGCTAACGGCTGTAGTTACGCATGCACACGCCTGCGTCGAGTGGCTTTCCGCCGCCCCTCCGAATCTGGAGAAGACGCGGCAAACGGCGGAGCGGATTATCCAGGATGGAACGCGCGCGGGCGCTGTGATCACCCGCATCCGTGCGCTGTTCAAAAAGGAAGCACCGACCAAGAACTGGATCGATATCAACGAAGTGGTTCATGAGCTGACGACGTTTCTGCGCGATGAAGCAGCACGGCGGCACATCTTAATCCACACCGACCTCGTGCCGGGCTTGCCCAAGGTCAAAGCGGACCGGGTGCAGTTGCAGCAGGTTGTGTTGAACCTCATCATGAATGGAATGGAAGCGATGGCCGACACCTCCGATCATCCCAAAGAGGTGGTCATCAGCGCGCGGGAGGACGAGGCAGAAGTTACGGTGCGCGTGGAGGATTCCGGCAAAGGACTGGATCCAGAGGGCGCAGAGAGGATCTTCAGTGCGTTCTATACCACAAAGCCGCACGGCACTGGCCTCGGCCTTTCCCTCAGCCGGTCGATCATTGAGGCTCATGAAGGCAGGTTGTCGGCGACACCCCGGCCTTCCGGCGGAGCTGTTTTTCAGTTTACTCTTCCAATTAGCCCGCGAGATTCCGATGGCTGACGCGCGTCCAACCATTTTTGTCGTAGATGACGATGCTTCGGTGCGTGATGCGATCAGCAATCTTCTTGAATCGGTGGGACTGCGCGCAAAGCTGTTTGCTTCGACTGAGGCGTTCTGGAAAGAGCCACGGCCTGAAGTTCCGAGTTGCCTCGTGCTTGATGTGAGGCTTCCCGGAGCAAGCGGCCTGGAGTTTCAGGAAACACTGATCCGGCACGGCATCTCGATTCCAGTCATCTTTATTACGGCACACGGCGACGTCCCCATGACGTCTCGCGCGATGAAAGCTGGGGCAATTGAATTCCTCATGAAGCCTTTTCAAAAGGACGAGCTTCTGGCAGCTGTCCGCCACGGATTGGATCGAGATCGGGTCCGCCGTGAGCAGGAAGCCGAACTGTCTGTTCTTCAGGGAAAAGTTGCTCAACTCACACAGCGCGAGCGCGAGGTGATGGACTTGGTCGTCACGGGGCTCATCAACAAGGAAATCGGAGCCCAGATTGGATTGAGCGAAGTGACGGTGAAAATTTACCGCAGCCGTGTGATGCAAAAAATGGAAGTCGCGTCGCTGGCAGAGTTGGTCAGAATGGCGGATAAACTCAAGCCTCGCGCATAAACGCGGCGTTGTCCTGATCGGATGAATCTGTTTTTTCCATGCATCGATATACCAAAGGATGATTGTGCTTTGGCGACTCAGCGAATAGCGTGTCCGCATGGGCGCTACCAATGCGTGGCAAACGGGGAGTTCGAACATCGTTGCCGGTTGGCTCGAAGTCGCTGGATCCGTTTACGCGGCAGCACGCGTTCTTGCACCGTATCGCCACTCGAATGGGTTCTGCGGTGCCGCTCCACGAGGTGCTCACGCAGCTCGTCGACTTCGTCACTTCGGTGGTCGAGTGTGATTCATGTTTCGTCTATGTACTTGAAGCGAACGAACTCGTGCTGCGAGCCTCCAAGAACCCTCATCCCGAAGCTGTGGACCGACTGAAGCTTAAAGTGGGGCAGGGTATTACCGGGTGGGTTGCTCGGCATCGCCAACCCGTGGCAGTCTCTCGCGGCGCTGGGAATGACACCCGCTTCCAGTTCTTTAATGAACTGCCCGAAGATCGCTTCGAAGCGTTTCTCTCAGTGCCTCTGCTGAGTCGCGGACGCGTCGTCGGTGTGCTCAACCTGCAAAATCGAGCGCCCCATGTCTATAGTGAACGCGAAGTTACATTGATTTCTACCGTAGGGTTCCTTGTCGGCGCAGAAATCGAGATGGCCTGCCTGGAGAAAGAAAAATTGCAACTGGTGGACCAGCTTGAGGTGAGAAAGCTTGTCGAGCGAGCCAAGGGTATCTTGCAGCGCGAACTCAAGATTAGCGAGCCGCAGGCTTATGAAGTGTTGCAACGCCAGAGCCAACAACGACGCAAGCCAATGAAGGACATCGCGGAAGCCATTGTCCTTAGTCACGCAGTGACGCACAGTGTGTGAGTTGAAGAAGTCGACGAGCTTATGATTTGCAAATGATGGCCTCAATAAGAAGTTTGAATTTGACTTTGCTGTAGGGGTGCAAGCACAATCCGAGACCTAAGACTTAGCGTGAGGCAGTTGAAGTAGTTCCTTCTTTTCGATGTGGAAAAGAAGCGAGTCTCAGGCACGACGCCGTGCCGAACTAAGAAAAAGAGTTTGAATTGAGATGAGCGGCCAGGCAGTGGGCCCGCTGGGCGATTGTGTGCGAGAACGCCATGGCGCCCAATTTTCGGCGACGGGTAAGCAATTAATTCAAGCGCTCGGATATCCGAAAGTTGTTATCAGGTCGATGCGAAACGGAGTCAAGCGATGGACGGAAGAACGGTTCTATTCGAGTTGCTGATGGCAGGTTTCTTTGCGGTGGCGTGTCTCCGCGCGCATGGACCCATCGCCCTCGGGCGCAAATTGACTCTCGGCGAATTCTTCCGGCTGCCGGATCGGTTGGAAAGGCTACGCCGCACGCGTTGGCAATGGGCTTCGATGGTAGCGATCCTGCTGGTGATTCGACTGCAGCAGCCCATTCCGCTCGCTCTCGAAATCATGATCGCGGCGCAGTTTGTCTTGTTTCTTGCCTTGCCAGTTCGAGCTGAGGCGAAGAGTGGAGTGAGGAGCCGATGAGGCCGCTGTGGGATGCCTCCGACTTTTTCCGGCGAGCGCATCGGCAGTTGCGCTTCGGCGAGCTGTCGAGAGCGCCATTGCGATTGTTGCGATTCGAACTGCGCGGCGAGTTGGCGGAGTGCGAGTGGATTGCGCGTCCCCCTGATCCTTGGGACGCAGATTTAGCGCCCGGCATTGCCGAGCGGAACCAGACCTGCCAGGCACTGCGCGACACGATCGCCATAAGAGAGCTGATGTTCGACATGATTGCTGAAATCAAAACCGCGAAGCTGCGGGTTTACCGTCAATCGGGGACGTCGGCTGAACTGATCATCACGGGTACGGTGACTCGCGAAGACAGGCCGCCGCTCCGGGTGAGTTCGGTGGCGATGCAGGCAAAGCTGTGCGGACTGCACTTCACTCTCGAAGATGGAGTGCTCGAGGCGCTTTCGGTGAAAGAACACAATCTGAGTTTCGCAATTTCTTAACAAACCCTTTTGGGCAAGGAGGCAGTTTAATGGCAGCAAGCACAGGGCAAGGCCGTTCATTCGCAACGTTTTTGGTCGGGCTAACCGTCGCCTGTACCGGAATCGCATATTTCTCCAGCGGTATGGGCAAGTTGGCGTCGCTTCTGGGAGCGGCTATCGTCGCTGCGAGCCTGCTGGGATTTCTCAAGCTCAAACCGCTAGAAGGAAAGCCGGCACAGAATGCGGGAGCGGGAGGCATGAAGTCTGCTCGGAGCGTTCATTGCATGCTTCGGGTGGGTTCTGATTCTTGTCGGCTTCACTTAGTCACCGGAACGGGCGGCCGAATTGTTCTAGGGCTTGTGGGGATAGGGGTGAGTCTGTTCGGGATCATCTTTTTTTGCCGGCGGCCTTCAACAAGAACGCGATTTGGAAAGCATAGGGACGAGCCCGGTTCCAGCAATCAAAAAATGACCATGGAGCAAACAATAATGAAACGGATCCTACGAGCTTGTTCGTGTTTCTGCCTGTTTGCGATCGGCTTTCGCTGAGCACAGCGGCTCTGGCACAGGCCGCTGCACCGGCACCGGCCGCAACTCCCCCACCTTCCGCTGCGCAGCCGAACTGAAAGATGCCGCGAGCAAGGCTCCCACGACGTGATGCATTGAAGGCCGGTGATCCCGGGGGCACGATCACCGGCACGATCAACGATGTTCCTGCGGCAGATTCCAAAGTTGGCGTGACGCTGCCCGACGTGGCCACCCAAGTCGGCCAGAACAAGATCGCCATCAACTTCACCTGGACGTTGATCTCCGGCTTTCCTGGTTATGTTCATGCAAGCCGGGTTTGCCATGGTCGAAGCGGGCCTCTGCCGAGTCAAGAATGCCAACCACACGTACATGATGAATTTCTTCGTGTATGGCTGCGGGCTGTTAGCCTACTGGCTGATCGGATTCGCTATTCAGATGGGCGGCGCCGCGGGGAACGGAAATCTGGGCGGTCTCAACCCGCTCGCTGTGGAACACCCACTCACGTTGTTTGGGAAGACGTGGGGTCTGTTCGGCGGCAGCGGAATGTTCCTGGCCGGCCACACCTATGACGTCGGTGTGATGGTCATCTTCCTGTTCCAAATGGTGTTCATGGACACGGCGCTGACGATTGTTACGGGCGCTTGCGCGGAACGATGGAAATTCCTGACCTTCGCGGTTTCCTCGGTGCTGATGGGCGCGTTTACCTATCCTCTGTTCGCCAACTGGGCGTGGGGCGGCGGCTGGCTGTCACAACTCGGAACCAACCTGGGACTGGGCAAAGGATATTGTGACTTCGCCGGTTCAGGCGTTGTGCATGCCGTCGGAGGAATGACAGCGCTTGGCGGTTGCGCTGATCGTCGGCCCTCGAATCGGAAAGTTCAACCGCGATGGTTCGAGCCAACGCGATCATCGGACACGACATCTCGGCCGTTCTGATCGGCTGCTTCATCCTGGCGTTCGGCTGGTTCGGATTCAATCCCGGCAGCACGCTAGGAGCCTCGGCGAACGGCAACCTTCGCATCGGCTCGATCGCGGTGAACACGATGCTGGCGGGCTGCACGGGAACCTTCGGAGCGCATGCTCTACATGTGGATCCTCAAGGGGAAGCCGGACGCCTCGATGAGCGGCAACGGATTGCTGGCCGGACTGGTGGCGATCACTGCTCCCAGCGGATTCGTCAATCCGGCTAGCTCGGCAATCATCGGCCTGATGCCGGCGTCCTGGTCTGCATGAGCGTGCGCTTTCGTCGAGAACGTGATGAAAGTCGACGATCCGGTTGGCGCGATTTCGGTCCACGGCGCGAATGGCCTCTGGGGCGTGCTCTCCGTCGGCTTGTTCGCTGACGGAACGAGTAACTACGGAGGCAGCTGGAACGGAGTCACCGGCTCTGTTACTGGCCTGTTCTACGGCGACGCCAGCCAGCTCGCCGCACAGCTCGTGGGTATCTCGACGCTGCTGGGCTTTGTCTTTACCTTCAGCTTCGCGCTGAACCTGGCGCTTGAGTTCTTCCTCGGCCACCGAGTTTCGGCGGAGACTGAAGTGGCCGGTCTCGATCTTCCTGAGATGGGGCAACTCGGATATCCGGAATTCGTGTTCGCAAAGGAACCGGATATCTTCGTTAACTCATCCTCGCGAGTTCGCGGTCGCGTAAGCGAAGCTTGAGCGAACAATTCCGGCAGGCGCGAGCGCGAGTTCACGCTTGCCGGACTTCTCAAACGATACCAACTGGACGTTCAACAGGAATCCAAACTATGGCAGGAATGACGAATAGTGAATTAGCGGTCGACGAAAGAGGACTACCAGGGCGCTCAGTGCTCAGGTCTCTTCTCTGGCGCTGACTTCAATCTCACAACAAACTCAGGCTCTGCTGCTCCGCATGTTTTCTGATCCATACCTTCTTGAAAAAGACGAACGCGCCAGCCTGGTAAGTCAGCTGCGGGAGTGCGTGGCACAGTTTCCAGACGTGTCTGAACTACGGGTTCTTTTGGGTATGGCATTGTGTGTCAACTTGGATGCGCAGGCAGCTATCGAGGAACTCCGCGAGTCCGTTCGGCTGGCTCCCAACAGCTTTATTGCGCAGCTGAAGTTCGGTGAACTGTGGATGCGTCTTCGCGTTGTGGACCAAGCGGAGGTACATACGCGGCAAGCTGGGCTCCTGGCGCAGAATCTTGCGCAATCAGAGATGGCGCGCCGGCAGGCTTCTTCCATCCGGACGATGAAACGGGAAGGCATCGAGCGAGGAGGATACGGTACGCCGCTGCAAAAGGTCGCGAATTCCACTTCGTCGCTTGTGGACGGCGGCGCCGCAGCCAACCATCGGTGGCACTCGACGTCAGCTGATCATGCAGCCAGCCCTTCAGCTCGCGCTGTTGCTCGCCATATTGCTTCCCGCAGGCAAGCTTGCCGCCTCTCTGTGCACGCGTTTCGGAATTCCCGCCATTCTGGGTGAGCTGCTGGTTGGTGTGCTGCTCGGTCCCGGCGCCGTCAACCTCCTGCACCTCCGCATGTTCGAAGATGGCCAGGCAACCGGGCCCTGATGTTGCTGGCGCAAGTCGGGCGCCATGGTTTTGATGTTCATGGCGGGAATCGAAACTGATATCGAACGCATGCGTGAAGCCAGCGTGACCGCGTTCGTGGTAGCGCTTTCCGGAGTCATTTGGCCTTTTCTTCTAGGGGCTGGCGTCGGCTATCTGTTTGGGCTCTCCTGGACAACGTCGTGCTTTCTCGGTGGCGCCTTGACGGCGACCAGTGTGTCCATTTCCGCCCGGACATTGATGGACGCCGGGAAAATGTCCTCGCCTGAAGCAACGGTGATTTTAGGTGCCGCCGTCATCGACGATGTATGGGACTGTTCGTTCTTGCATTTCTTGCGGCTTCGAGCACCTCCGACCATGGGGAGTCGTTCGGGGTCGCAGCGGCGATTGCTGCCATGGTTGCGCCACGGTTCGCATTCGCGGCTAGTCATCCTTTGTTGGTCCAGATGGTGGTCATTAGTCTGTGTGTGTCCATCTTCTTCGTGGTGGGGTACGGCGCGGCGCGACGATGGCTGGATCCCTTGATGAAACAGTTGCGCAAGCTCTCGGCCAATGAAGCCGTCCCGAGTTGCGTGCTTGCGCTGGTGCTGGTGTACGCAATTGGCGCGGAATGGCTCGGGAGTGTGGCTGGGCATCACCGGCGCCTATTTGCTCGGCTATGTTTTTGCGGGTTCGGAATTCAAGGCCGATGTCGAGCGCAGCTTCTATGCCATCGGACACGGCCTTCTGATTCCGCTGTTTTTCGTCTCGATTGGTCTGACGAGCGACTATCGCGCGTTGTCGGGACACTGGGGCTGATGTTCGTTGTCATTCTGGTTGCAGTCATCGGCAAGCTCGTTGGTTGCGGACTGGCTGCGTTAGGTTCGGGCATGGACTGGGTGCGCAGCTTACGTGTCGGGTGCGGAATGATCTCACGCGGTGAGGTTGGCCTGATTGTGACGGCAATGGGCGCCAGCACGGGTATTTTCGGGCAGTCTGAGGTAGCGGTCATGGTCGCAGTGGTGCTTCTGACGACTCTGCTGACCCCCCTTCTCTGCGCGCTACCTACCAACTGAAGTCCAGACAGGATATGGAAGATGGTCTCGGGATATCACAGACGATTTTCGCCGATGAAGGGACAGTCACGCCTCCTACGGCAAGCACCGATCAAGCACTGACGGAATCAATCAACCAATGAGAATTCCCGATCCATCCCGGAGACCAACTCGATCACTATCAGATCGAAAGTGTGGTGGAGCACAATGGGTCGGTCTCGGTTTTTCGCGGCAAAGACCTTCGCACGGACAGTACGGTTGCCCTCAAGATTCCCGATCCTGAGATGGAGAATGACCCGGTCTTCTTCGAGCGCTTCCAGCGCGAGGAAGAGATAGGAAGGTCACTGGACCATCCTGGCATCCTGAGAGTGATTGCCGACGATCAGCACAGCCAGATGTATATCGTCACCGAATGGTTCAACGGGGCGCCATTGCGCCAGATTATGGGCGGCCAAAGACTCACTCGTGAGCGCTCCGCCAGGATTGCAGCGAACATCGCCAATGCTCTCCCTACATTCACAATCGCGGAGTTCTGCACCGTGATTGAGACCAGAAAACATCCTCGTCGGCGACAACGATCAAATCAAACTGATTAACTTCGGCGCCGCCACCAAAACTGGTGCACGGCGGATTACGTTTACTAACATGGCCCAGGTGGTGGGTGTGTCGGAATACGTTTCTCCGGAAGAATTAAACGGCAAGCGCGACGACGCGCGCAGTGACGTGTACTCCCTCGCAGTGATTTTGTACGAGATGTTAACGGGCGGAACGCCCTTTCAGGGATCAAGTCCATACGATCGTCTGCTGAAACATCCAGTCCCGCCGCGAGAGATTGACGCTAGCATTTCGTCTCAGCTGCAGGAAGTTATTTACCGTGCCCTCGAACGGGAGCCGAAGAATCGCTATGCGAATGCGCACGAGTTTGCATGGGATCTCGACCATCTGGATCGGGTGGGCGTTGTGAAACGTCCAGAGTTGCGCGACTGGCGGAAAGGCCCGATGCCCCGCTGGAAGCGAGCTGTCTTCTTTGTAGTGGTCGCTGGGGTCCCGGTGCTGATTTTCGGTTTGCTCCTCTACTTCGCACGCCGCTAGAGATGCCTTGTTACTTAAGCGCCTTGATCTCCCCTACGAGCGTCTTGATGTCTTCAGCGGTTAGTTTGTCCTTGAACGTTGGCATCTTTGGTGTAGAGGTGGGATTACCGTCCTCAATTGCTTTGGTTAATTCGGTTTCACTTCTGTCGGCCCGAGTCTTTAACGCCGGTATCTTCATTTGAGGCTTGCCTTCGGCGTTTGCACCATGGCAGACCTTGCAACGGGCTTTGTAATTCGGATCATCGACGAGATCCTCCGCCTTTGCCACGCTAAGCAACAATGGCATAATCAACATCTGTAGCAATATCAGTCTTTTCATAACGACTTGCCTCCCCTTAGTTCGCAAGCGGCGATAACATTTAGTTGCTGATCTACTTATATCCCACGGTAAGCTATCTCGGTTTGCTGTTAGTCAACGACGTGGACGCGGCAACTATCCCGTGGGAATGATTGTGACATGTCAACGTGCAGGAGTTTAGTGCCCGATTGTACGAGATCGGAACTGCTCCATTGGGCGCCACAACATTCACATCAAAGCTGACCATCCGTTCCCCGGTAGCGTTTCCGCCCTGGCTTCCCATGCCATGCGCGGTATGACAGACGGAGCAGGAAAAACCATCGTTGATATGACGCGCGTGTTCGCTGAAGCTGGTATTCGCCAGCACTTGCTGAAGGTCATGACACTTGCTGCACAGCGCGTATGGTCCATTAACTGTCAGATCTGGATTTGGGAACAGGCTGTTCAACAGTCCACCAGGAACGGCTGCCACACTGAACTCGTATCGACGTTCAAGAATGTGGCTGAACTTCGATCCGTGCGGCCCATTTGGCCCGGCGCCGCCGAATTCGCGATTGTCATCGCTGTTGTGACAATCCGAGCAAAAGATGCGCATGCCAACGGCTCGAGAGGAGTTTGTCCCATCGAGGTTCAACATCTGTCCGCGCAGGCTGGGCTGAGCCAGAGCGCTCTTTCGATCGTGCATTACTGGATGGCTGGAAGTGGCCGTCCCGTTAAATTCGGGGATCAAGTTCAAGGGATCACCGCTAGTGACGACCCTGACCGGAAGATATCCGTACTTGGCAGTATTTGCGACTTTGCCGGAGCTTGCACCGTGACAACGCAGGCAGTTCTCGTACTGATTGAGCGCAGGGTTGAGCACCGTGACGCCGTCAGCCGCGCTGATGCCGATTACCCCATTCTGCGAGGCCCGCAGCAACGGCGGTGCGCCGAGCACTGACCCTTGCATCGACCCGTGCGGGTTGTGACAATCCACGCAGGTAGCATGGCGATTGTTGTTCAAGACCGAAGACTCCGCTCGATCGTGAGTGTTGTTTCCCGACGGAAACGGGTGACCGCCTTTGGCAATTTCCGCAAAGACGTTAGGTCCCGGAGGAATAACGCCGGTACCGCCATTGTGGCAGGCTACGCACGCAAACTCATCCGCACCGCGCAAGAGTCGCGCCTGGCCGGACGCATTGTGCGACATATGACAAGCGCTGCAGGCGTTGTCAGCAACTGTGCTATAGCCTCCAACGTAAGGTTGATTCGAAGTCTGGTTTGTGGCTATTGCATGAGCGCTGATCGCCCAGTTCGACAAATAGTTAACCTGTCCGTTGACAAGGCGGCCGGGATCATGGCACGAGAGGCAAAGCTGCCCCCTGGTATTGTCGCGGACAAGAAACATTGGGACCGTATGGTCTTTGCCCTGGGAGTGCGGATCGTGGCACGTAGTGCACTCCACGGTGTTCTTCACGAGTTTGACTGCAGGATCTTTTGTGATGGGGGACGAGCTGAAAAGCTGGGCTGCGATTTCCGGTGACTCCACCAGAGGTGCCTTCATGCTGGTGGGATGCGAACCTCGCAAATCGCTTCCAAACCGGGCGGTCGAGGCCATCATCCCGCCGATGAGCATCTTGCCGAACGCGACTGTCTGCCCGGGCGCAACCGTTCCGTCATGACAGCTGAGGCACAGCTTCGTGGGAGTGCCAACTATCGGCGCGGCATTCGTCTGGTGGTATGTCGAACTGGTGTAGTTGTTATATGTCTGTGTGGAGAGTGTCTGGTTCCATAGAGGCGGCCCCGAAAGGGAGGAATGTGGCGCATGGCAATAGAGGCACGAGGACGCGACTCCTCCTTTTACTGGCGAAACGCCGGATGGCGTAAGGTCGTGGACGCCCAACTGGTCGCCCGGAATCTGCGCCGCGGCTGTGCCGAGGCTTAAGGCCAAACCTAAAAGGAAGAGCGAGGCTCGCGTCACAGGCCTCCCCCTTGGGCTTGCTGACTCGAGCCGACGTAATGGAGAACCTGGACCCGGCGATTGTAAGAGTCCACGATGTAAATGCGATCGTCGTGGTTGATGAACAGCCCAGCGGGTAATTGAAACTCCTCTGGTCCGGTGCCGCTTCCTCCGAAATAGTAAAGGAGCTGGCCTTGGTGGTTAAACACCTGCACGAGATCCTTCAAGCCGTCCACGATATAAATGTTGTGTTCGCTATCGAGACCGATCCCTTTGGGGCGAAACATATTGGCGCTGCTATCGCCAGCTCCGCCCGTCAGGATGCTCGGCTCGCCGGATGGCTGCAGTGCTTGGACCCGAAAATTCATAGCATCTACAACGAGCAGTTCTCCATTGTCGAATCTCAATTCGGTAGGAAAGTTGAACTCACCCGGAGCCGCGCCCCCTTTCCCGATCTTTTGCAATACAGAACCATTCATGTCGAGCACGAAGATCTGTTGCCGCCACGTGTCGGAGACATAGATACGCTGAGCTCCCGAATCGATCGCGATGCCCGTAGGCCGTTTGAACATTCCTTCGCCGCCCTTTAAGGCTCCAATCGTGCGCCGGTAGTCTCCATTCTTGTCAAAAATGAAAATCATTCCGGCGTCGGAATCGGTTACGTAGAAGTTGTCCTGCGCGTCCACAGCCACACACTGAGGAGAGCGAAGCTCCTGTTTGCCTGCCCGGTGTATCAAGTTGTATTTCTGGCGATCAAAATCGAAGATGTGGATGGCCGGAATCCCGGGATCAGTCACGATTACGCGTCCGCGTGAATCCGCAACTACGCCATAGGGGCGTACGAGATTATGCACTTCAGGTGCGCCCGCGACCAGATCGAGCACCTTCGTCCAGAAGCCTCGCTTTAGTTTCACCTCGCGTTCTGAGGCGAAGCTGCGCTCGTAGAGAAGTTTCCTTCCGCCCGGGAGATCGATTTGCGGGACGGCATTCTGCGGCTCCGGCGATTGTTTCGAGCGATCCCGCGCCGAAGCTGGCAAGGCGTTCAGGCAGAGCAGTACGATGACGGCTCGAACCACAGGATTGCGACCTGGAATTTGCTTGAACATTAGAAGAAGTCGAAGTGCCGTGTCACACCGACGAACAGAGTTTGGAAGTTGGCAGGCGTACCGCCTGTGCCGATCGCCTGGTATAAGTAGCTGTAACCCGCCACGAAGTGCATCTGCCGGTAGAAGTAATCTGCGATTATCTGCGCCTGCTTCACACGATTTTCCGAACTCAACTGGTCGTTTTGTGTCCGATAGGTGTTCTTCACGTAGGCCGCGGAGATATTCAGACGCCCGGTGGGGTGAATGGAGGTGCCGAACGAATACGAATTGCCTCCGTAAAGAATCAACAAGGTCGAAGGCACGAGCGGCGGCGTGGGCGAATTCACAAGACCCGAGCCTGTCTGAACCGCATTTCCACTGGAACGCGCGTAGCTGCCGAAGAACGACACCTTCGGGCCGGCGATCGAGGTGCTGTAGTTCTGGGCAAACGTTGCGGACGTGTTCAGTGCATCGAGGGCATTCCGGCTTCCGCCACCGGAAAAGTTCCAGCGCCAGCCGTGCAACATCCGATTCACACCGATCGAGTAGCCATAACCAGATTGCGTAAATGCCGCGAGAGCACTTTCAACATTGCGCGAGTAGTGAAATGAACCGCTCGTCGTCCAGGCCTCGAGTCGGCGTGTATATGAAATCGAGTCTGTTGTCCCGGTCTGCGTCGCGCCAGCCGCGCTGGTGGTGTAACGCGAGATACCGGCATACAGTCCGAGAGTGCCGCCGAGCAGGTCACGCGAGTAGTTGGCTCCCCCGCTATAGAGTTGTGACGTTAACTCGTAGCCGAAGACTTCCTGGCGACGTTGGTCGAGCCAACCCTGCAGGTTGAAATGCTGGGTCACCGAATAGGTCGCCACCTCACTCACGTCCAATGAATTCGAGGAGAGCCCGGCCGTGCCGGATATCCCTGTCGGCGACGTCGGCAGGATCGATTGCAGCAGAGACGCCGCCAGATTTTCTGTGTAGGAGACATTCGTCCCCACATTCAGCCGATGGATTGGCGACAGATTCACACCCGCATTGACGCTGTCGAACGTCTCATGGACGGGGCTGCTACCGACCTCGGACGTATATTCGGTCCGATTGAAACCTCCATGCACATTTCCGTTGAACGAAAGCCGGTGCGAGATATTCACTTGCCTCGTGTCTTGAGTCGTCTCTGCATTGATCAGCTCGGAAAAGTCAACAGCCTCTGGCAAGGTCTCGGAAAGATGATTGTTGAGATAGGTGGCGCTGACCAGAAAACCCTTGATTTCGTATCCCAAACCGAGAGTAAGAGTCCGGTAATTATTGTTTCCGGTTACGTCCGTCCCCAGAATGCGAGAGCTGCCATCGCCGAAGTTGTATCCGATATCGAACGACGGAATCTTCGGGAAAGAGAAGCCCCAGCCGAAGCCAAAGCTCTGCCCCGCGCCGCGCGTGCGGTAGGTTCCAGCGTCAGGCAGGCCGAATTGACCTTCGCGATTGTAGCTCCGGCTGTAACTGAAAGAACCGGGCGTATGTGAGCCGCTAAAGAATTGCGCGGAAGCGGTAATGCCGCTGGTATCGAATACCGAGTCGTAGTTCGAGTTCAAACGAGACTGGCTGTAATACGGGGACGCGTTGAAGCTGAGAAACTTCGGGTCGTAGTAGTAGCCTTTGACGTTCGCAGTGCCACCAAAGTTAAAGTTTCCCGACGAGGGCGCTTGATTGCCGAACGAGTCGTTGTATCCGAAGGAAAGATCTCCATCCATCGCGAAACTGACGCCCTCATCGTTGGCTGATTGTGTTGCATTCGTCTGAGCCGAAAGGCGTACGAATAATGCCAGGCACAAACCTGCACACAGCCCGAATTGTCTTAGATAACGCTGCAACGCCTCACCTCAGGAGAACTCTTCAACCCTTGCCGTTTTCCGCAGCCGCCGGTTCAGCGCGCCGCGCAGTAGGTCAATCCGCTGCGCCTCCAAGGTCTTTCGGATCTGCGCTTTCACTGCCTCAAACTGCACATGCCGAGCTGGTTCATTTGCATTCACTCGCACGATGCAGAATGAATTTTCGGCGCGAATGATGCCGCTGACGTCTCCCGGTTTCATGCCGAAAGCGATCTGCGCTACTTCCGGAGGCATCTTGTCTTCCTCCACCAGCCCGTGATCGCCCATCATGATGCGCCAGTTGTCATCAGAATTGTTTTCGGCGAGAACCCCGAAGTCGTCCGCGTTTCGGGCCGCCTTCGCCTTTTGCAGGATGTCTTCCGCGCGATGTCGCATGTTCGTCTCCTGCTCCGGTGACGCATCGTCGGGAATCAGAACCGATATCGTCTGGATGGATGCCTTCCTGGGCAGCGAAAACATTGCCGGATCGCGATCATAGGTCGCACGAACATCAGCATTGCTGACTTCGGATTTCTTCGTAACTTCGAGATCGAGTAGTTCATCGATCAGGAGTGATCTCTCGACCTTCTTACGTAGGATTGCCTGTGAGCCATGAAACTCTGCTTTCAGGAACTGGTGGAAGGCAACCTCGGAATCAAACTGCGCACGCAGGTCCGCCACCGCATGGTCCAGTCGCGTTGCGGCGATCCGCATCTTCAGGCGCACTGCCTCCTGATAAACAAGCTCCTCGAACTCGATCATCTGCAGTGCTCCACGGCGAACCTCTGCTTCCATCGACGTCGGGACTTTGCCGCCGTGCTGTTGCACATAAGGAAACATCGCTGCCATTTCGCGTTGCAGATCGGCTTCCGTGAGCACTGCGCCATTGATTCGGACGACTGGCTTAGCCAAACTAATGTGTGTCGACGCAGGGACATGCGGGTGGGACGCACCGGCCAACTGCGCAGCGGTCGTCGAAACCACGAGCATCACAAACCCAACGATCAGAACGTAACGATCCATGGACTCCTCACAGTTCTTGTACTTCCACATCGAGAAAGGACCGGGGGGAAGGGCCCATCCCTCCCCCAAAATCCTTTTTGCGTGACCTAGAAGGTCGCGCTTAAAACGCCGTAAGCTTCGTTGGACTTGTCAGCGTGGCAAGAGCGGCAGAACTGCGTTGCCGAATTGCTCGCCGGGTTCAACGAGTCATACCACCCTTTAACGAACATCCGCGTCGGCTTGGGGATGCGGACAGTCGAGGTGGGAGGTACTCTTATCCGTCCTCTGGTCATCGAGTGTTGGTCGTGACATGTGGTGCACTCGATGTACGGCTGACCGTCGGTCGACGCTACCAGAGACGCGGGATGGCCAAAGACGTTGTTGAAGTTGTTGGCCAAGGCGTTGGTGGTATCCCAGGTGACCTTGCCAGCGGTGACAGTTCCAGGCCAGTGACTGGCGATGGTTGTGCCTCCGATGGTGGCGGAATCCGGTATGTATGGAATATCAACGGGATGACTGTTGGTGAGGCTGAAACCCTGGTTCAGCCACGTTGGTGCAGTATTCACCCCGTCAACTGTTTCGACAGTGTGTCCGGTCATACCCTGTACGGTTACCGCTCCGTCATGGCACGAAAGACAAACTGCTGTGCGATACAACTTGTCGGTCAGGGCATTTGCGCCTGTCCGGTTAGTGAAGCCGGCATTGTTCGGTGGTGTCGTGAACGTGTTGCCGAATTCGGTAGTGTAAGTTTGATTGATGAAATCGCGGCCCCACAAAATCACCTGGCCAGCGCTGGCGTCCGTACCGCCGTTACCTTGTGCTCCACTGTGTGGAGCGTGGCAGGACGAGCAGCCATGACCGTTGACGTTGTGAGCGCCGAGGACATCATCTGCAATCGTGAACCCCTGGGCCACCGCTGTCCCGGAACAAGCGACGGCGAGGACCAGTGCGAACACTAGTTTGTTCATACGTCTAGACCTCCTCGTGGTCAGACAGGTACTTCCGGTGTTACGCGGCAGCCGGTCGAACATGGCGTCCGTTCTTGCCCGCCGTCATGTCACCGCCGTCGGGCAAAACTCAGTGTCACGGTTTCGCCTCGCCGCCCGGCGATGGCCCGGCATTCGATGCGCTCTTTTGCGCCTTCTCAACCGCAGCTTCGGCGTCCGTGATATAGCGAAAAATCTGCAATCGTCCTTTGAATTGCTCCGTAACCATCACGCGATTCTGGCTATCGATAGCTACACCCGTCGGCAGCACAAACTGGCCTGGCAGCGTTCCATGCATTCCGAAGTAGCCGGCCAACTGGCCTTTTCGATCGAAGACCTGAACCCGGTCCATTGAGGTATCGGCGACCCAGATATGGCCATCGCGATCGACAGCCAGCCCCTTGGGCCTGCCGAAGAAGCCTGGCCCGTCTCCGCCACGGCCAAACATGCTGAGAAAATTTCCTTCGGCATCGAAAATTTGAATGCGGTTGTTGATCGTGTCCGAAACGTAGATGGCGCCCCTGGCGTCAACTGCCACATTCGTGGGCCGCGCGAAGGTTCCTGGATCCTCATCCCCCGGTTTCTCGGGAGGACCCCCAATCGCGCGCCTGAACTTGAAGGTGTCTGCGTCGAAAACTGCAACGTGGTTTTTCACGACGTCGGTGACGTAAAGCAAGCGATTCTTGGTATCGAGAGCGATGCCGCTCGGCCGTTCCAACGAATCCGCGCCGAAAGACCCCACCAAACGGTGTGCAGGATCGAAAACAAAGATCGTCTTCAAGTGTGAATCGCTTACGAAGAGTCGATCGTTGTCGTCCATTGCCAGACCGATGATTTGCTCGAAGTGAACCTCTCGTCCGTTGTGAATGAAATTGACCTTCTCAACTTCCCTGCTGAAAATGAAGACAGCACCAACATAAGTGTCCGCGACGTAGATGTTGCCTTTGGAATCCACCGCTACGCCGTTGGGCTCGACAAGAATATGCGGATGCGGCGCCCTGATCTCGTCAATTTGTCTCTTGCCGGCGAGACGATCCATCCATTTTTGCTTCTTCTTGTCGGAGACGCTCGGAGCAGCCGGGGCGGATTCGCCCTTAAACTGGGCCAGCCAGCGGATGCGTGCGATATCGGGAGGACGCGGCCACACCAGTTGACTTGTGTCGAGTTTCGGCTCTGCGGCTGCGGCTTCCTCTTGCGCAGTCTGGGGGACCTGCTTCTTCTTGTCCGCGACAGCGGCCGGAACGAGAAAAAGCACCAGCACGGTCAGCAGTGCGCACAGGAAACGCACCGTGAATCTCGCTCTCGAATTCATTTCCAATGGCGTCATTTGCAGACTCACTCCCTCACGATTTCCGCATGGCAACTACGGCAGAACTGCAAATTTGGCGGCTGATCCTTCACCAGGAGCGCCCGCGCTGCGCTGGCATGCGGCTGATGGCAACTCAGGCAGCCCATCTTCATCTTGATTTTGCTGTCGTCCAGCGGGTCGTGCACATCGGACACCGGGTGACCGGCCACCGGATGTCCCAGGCCTCCCTGGAGAGGGAGATGAATCACCTTGGCGAAGTAATCCTCCGGCAGTTTCACTTTGCCGTTGAAGATCAGCGCCAAATGATTCTGCGCATCGATGGCCGGCTTAGCGCCTGGACCATGGCACTCGAGGCAGAGCGCGTTCCCTTCTGCACGCAACAGCTTCGGATGCTCACTTCCATGCGGATCGTGGCAGGCGGCGCATCCCTGCTGGAAGGCGGGTTGATGCAATACCTTCTTGCTGTGCAACTCAGCTTGATCGGAGTGACACTGTAGGCACACATTGACTGCATCTGGTTTGAGGAACCCCGGTACAGTGCCCGCATGGGGACTGTGACAGTCTGTGCAATCTCCTGTCGCCCCCGGATGCTGGACCGCAGACGCCTCAATTTTCTTTGCCTGGTCCGCGTGGCAGGTGACGCACAGTTCCTTGACCCCGGCTTTCACCAACACAACCCTGCCGTTTTGCGCAGCGACATGGCACGTCTCGCATTGCTGCTTGGCGAAGGGATTGTGTACGAATTTCTGCAGCAGCTTGGGACTATCGGACTGGTGCGGATCGTGGCACTCCAGGCAATCGGTCTTTTCGAAAGGTTGGCTGCGGTGCGCCTTGATCAACCCCGCGTCTTTCACATCGTGGCAGTCAAGACACAGCGCGGGGGTCGCCTTCGCCAGATGAAACAAGCCACCGGCATCTTCGCCCACCTTATGACTGATATGGCAGCTGTCACATCCAAGGTCGAGGGCCGCGTGGCGACTGCCCTTCTCAGAAACATTTAGCCCCGTTTTGTGGCACGAGAGGCAGAGATTCTCTTTGGCTTCGCCGGCAACCGCTTTCAGCAGCTGGTTTTTGTAGTCGGAACTGTGGGGATCGTGACAACCGATGCAATCACGTACGGCTGGGCTGTGTACGCGCCCTTTGATCTGGCTGGCATCCTTGTCGGCGTGACACTGAAGGCACAGCTTTCCCGGTGTTGCGGTGACCAGCTTGATGCGCGTCACGTCGGCGGCTGCGCGAACTTCGTGGCAACTGGAGCAGCCGATGGCGATCGCCGAGTGCACCGATTTTCCCTTGCCTTTTGCTTCGTGGCACTGAAGACACTTGGCATCATCGACATTTGGACTGAGCGGCGGATGCGAGTTCGCAAATGCGGACGCGCCTACCAGCCACGAGAATGTCAGCAATGCCAGCAGTATTCGGAGGCGCACGAACCACGCATTGTGGACACGAACGCCGACGGCTACCGCGCGCGGATTGGCGACGGTGGCGTTAGCGTCTCGGTCCCAGTTGCTCGACGTCATGAATCCATTCCCAGCGATCAGTTCCTTGCTTTCTTCTCCAGGGCGCGAACATACAGGCCCGCCGTTACGAAAAGCGCAGCCAGCGCCATTACAGGCAGCATCACTGCTTTCTTGCGATTGTTCCGTTCCCGCAGTGCCGCATTCCCGGCCGCGTATGCGTTTGCAACGATTTTCTTGCCTGCTTCAAGATCAGCCGCAACCCGAGCAGGTTGTGCAGAGTGCAACGACACTCGCGCCTTCATGAGAGCGTCATTCGCTTGCGTTAGCTCCAGTTCCGCGTCGCCAACATCCATGCCGGACCGGGCGGCATGCTCGAGCAGCGACTTGGCGCTCGCGATGTCGGCTGTCAAATGAAGAAAGTTGCTGTGGGTTCCGTCCGCCATCTGGCCGGCTGGCTCGCTTGGTATATGGCAGGTGCCGCATACTGCGAACTTCCCTGTTCCCACGAAGTTGTCGTCGGGATGATGAATCCGATGGCTTTCGTGACAGGTTACGCAGCCTGGTAACTGGAGCTTCGCGAATGCCTGCTTGTGCGGACTCTCCTCGAAAAACTTTCCCTGCAATATGTGGCAAGTGGCGCAGACATTGGCAACTGTCGCAACTCCGGGCGGCGTGGCCCCATGACTGCCGTGGCAGGTCGTGCATGTGGGTGCGGTAAGATCGCCTGCCTCAACCATCGCTTTGTAGTGAACGCTCTCGACATATCCAGCGAACTGATCAGTCGCCACTCTGTAAGGCTTCATGTATGCGGCATCAGCGTGACAACGCTTACAAGTCGCCGCGATGTTCAGCGGATGTACCGAGGAATGCGGGTCCGATGTCGGACGAATGGTGTGCACCGTGTGGCAGTCGGTACATATCGCAACCTGCATATCGCCATGCGCGAACTTGACTCCATGAACGCTGGTTCGATATTGGGCGAGTTGATCGGTGCGCAGAGACGGGTTGAATTGTTTTATCCGCGCCGCGTCTGCATGGCAGGATCCGCAGAGTTCCGGAATGCGATTGCGCTTGATCGCGTAAGAGATTGCCTTGGACGAACCTTTGACGTTTTCGTGGCAACCGATGCAAGTCATGCCTTTTTGTGCATGAATGTCGGTGCTGAACTCTTCGGACACAGCTTTGATACGAGCTTCCGACGCGCAGTCTGGACACGCAGCCGCCGGGCTGACCGATCCTTGTGCGGCCAAAGCCACAACAGTTACCAGCATTGCTAAGAGACGCATTGAACTGAGTCGATCCCTTCCTGCATTCCTAAGTGGTGAAATAGGCGTAGAGCGTCATGGACGCGAGATATACAAGTCCTGTAAACATTGCGACTCGCGCCCAGCGTGCACCATTTCTGCCCAAACGGGGCTCAAGCAGGGGGAGAGCGAACCAGAGAGCGCCGGCCAATCCGAATCCCAGAGCGCCGATCACTTCACCATCGAGGTGAAGGATGGTCGCTGGCAGCAAGCGCAGAGTCTGAAACTGCGCCAGAAAGTACCACTCCGGCTTTATGCCCGCCGGTGCGGATCCAAACGGGTCCGCCTTCTTGCCCAGTTCCGCCGGATAAATCGCCGCGACAATAAACAGTGCTGCCAGGGCAACCGACCAAACCATCACGTCGCGCAAAAAGTAGTTGGGAAAAAACTTAACGTTATTGCCGAATCGAATTCTGTTTTTTTCAACCGATGGAGGGACACTCATGCCAAACTTCTGCACCAGCAACAGGTGCAGCAGGATCATGCCGCCGGTAAGGGCAGGCAAGATGACAACATGCAAGCTGAAGAAGCGTGCGAGCGTGGCGCTGCCGATGTCCTCCCCGCCACGAAGGAAGACCAACGTCGGATGTCCGACGAGTGGAACGCGTCCTGCGACTTCCGTTCCCACTTTCGTAGCGAAAAACGACAGCGTGTTCCAGGGCAGTAGATAGCCGCTGAAGCCGAATCCCAGGCAAAGTAAAAGCAGGACCATGCCGCTCATCCACGTCAACTCGCGTGGTTTGCGATAGGCACGTAGAAACGCCACGCTGAACATGTGAGCGAACGCTACAAAGATCATCAGATTGGCTGACCACGAGTGCACGGAGCGTACTAACCATCCGAACTCCACCCGGTTCGTGATGTATTGCACGCTCTCGTAGGCTTCATTCGTACTCGGGCGGTAATAAAGAAGAAGCAGCAGGCCAGTGCAGACCTGGACCCCGAAAAGGAACAAGGTCGCTCCTCCGAGCAAGTACCAATGACTGAAGCGGTGACGCGGGACTGTCTTTTCCATCAGGGGTGCGAACACTTCCCTGACATTCAGTCGCTCGTCGATCCATTCGCGTACAACGGCAGGTCCCGACATGCTACGCATCCTGCCTGCGGCTAACGTGGATTTCCTCGCCCTTGACCTTTACGTCGAACGCGACCAAGGGACGGGGCGGTGGGCCTTGTATATTTTTTCCCGTCATGTCGTAGCGCCCGTTGTGACACGGACACCACACTTGCTGCGTTTCCGGTTGATACTGCACCGTGCAGCCCAAGTGCGTGCACACCGCCGACATGGACCTGTATTCGCCATTGCCCAGACGAACCAGCAACGCCGGATGACTTCCGAAACGAAACGTCTTGGCGCTATTCGGCTTTAATTCGCCGACGGCCGCGGCCAGCGCCTCGTTTGTGGCTGCGCTGGCTTCTGCAGGCGGAATAAGATACCGCACGAGTGGATAGACCAATGAGGTCCACACCGCCGCTAAGCTCCCAATCATCAAGGAACGAAGGATGCTTCGGCGCGATTTAGGCTCAGCTAACGCTTCGCTGTGCTCACACGTAGGCGAAGACACCACTCTCGTGGCCATTTTTCGACTCCTATGAGTGGCCAATACGCAGGGACTCTTGGCCGTGCTACATGCGCCGCCAATCGGCGGGCAAGTTGGTCAAGGGGAGGTATTGTGGATTCACGCTGCACTTCGAAGTACTGCCGAAGCGGGACACACTAATTCCAAACACACATCAGCAAAAGCGGATGTGATGATGATTTTCGCGGTGCGTCGAGGCACCAAACCTGTAATCTTTTTCCCAGGGTACTGCAGCCACCGCGGTGGTTTCTGAAAACCTACGCGTGCGATGTTGCGATAATCATCAGGCTGGTAGCGGCATCCCTCTTTGTGCCATGACAAATGAGTTGTAAATTCGGTGCAAACTTCCCGCAAACTTTGCAAACTCTACTCAGCCACCGCGCCTGGGTCGCAGTTTTCCGAGATGGCGGAGAATAATCTTGCGTAGCAGCTCAGGCGTCGAAAATCTATTCGGCTTCGAATGGAGAACGTCCAACCCAATTCTTCTTGCACTCGCGTCGCGGACCACATTTCAACTGTAGATCTCTTGTCTGCGAGACTTGCCCGTGAACCGAGTGAAAATCAGGGTGAAGAACGCACCCGAACTGCGCCAATCGTCATCAAGTCGCGGTAGTCACTTCTTCAACAAACCTTGTAACTCCAGCCAATCCGCAAACCTGTCAATCCATTGATCGGTCGGGAGGTTCTGCTTGTGCATTCCGAAGCCGTGGCCTCCCTTGGCATACATGTGCAGCTCTACCGACTTCTTTGCGTCCGCCCATTTCTCGTATAACGCGACACTCTGCGGCGCGAGTCCAAGCGAATCGTCGGTCGCAGCCGCGACAAACATCGGTGGTGCGTCTTCTGGAACGGGAACATCCTTCGATTCGCTGCCCGCATAAATCGGGGCTACGAACGCGGGCCGCCCTTCAGGCGAATAGTGGAAGGCAACTCCGGCAGTGACCCTACCACCTGCGGAGAATCCGATGATGCCGACGCGATCCGGGGAGACTCCCCACTCCGAGGCGTGCTGCCGAACGTAGGTGACCGCGGCTAACCCATCGGCGACGGCCAGGGGTATGATCTTCCCCACCGTCGCATGAAACTTCTGCCTGTCGGCATACAACGCAGTAAATTCCTGGGTTGCATCGTCGCCGGTGTGCGCGAGGCGGTACTTCAACACGAAAGCCGTCACCCCTCTCGCAGTCAGGTACTTGGCGACTTCGGTGCCTTCGCTGGTGATGGAGAGGGCCATAAAACCTCCGCCCGGACAGATCACAATTGCGGTGCCGTTTTTCAAATCTGGAGAAGGCTTGAATACGGTCAGTGTTGGCTTAGTCACGTTGGCGATGACTTCCGTGTTCCAGACCTTCGAGAAGTACTCTTTCTCCGCATAGTTCTCGGGCGTCGAGCCTGGCGGCGTGCCGGGATAGAGGGGAATGACCTCCTGTGCGGGGCCCAGGGTCGCCAGGAACACTACGGAGCAAAGGGTTCGAATGAGGATTGTCTTCATGGCCGCGTAGTTTAGCAGAGTTCCGTCTGGCAGTGCGGCAGTTCAAAAGGCTTCCATAAAGTGAACTCCAGGCATTGCCGTTCGCGGATGGGACCATGCTCGAGGCGGCGATTTTCTTACAGGTCCGGCGATCTGGGTGAATTACAAAATCTATGGACCGCTTCACCCGGCAGCCCAAAGACTTCCAATGGTAATCGCACCCGCAGTTTCGCCATATGTCAGATCGGGAATGGATGAGGCTTGCATATCTTCACGTGGACCATCATTTTCGGCAGTTCGGTGCATTAGAAGCCTCACCGTGCGATTACAGCACAGCTGAGAAGAGTCGATAAGGCTCGGCGCTAGGTCAGGCCGCGTCCTCCGCTAATAATTTGGCGAAAGAACGAATCGTGCGAGTCCATCATCGGCCCGACAAATCTAACGTCTCTGCGCTTGCCCGAGAGGACACGCCTTCGTAACTGTCGAAACACGCCATTACGCCTATTGAGGGGTTTTGAACGCGATCACCTTTTTGCACTTACAGCGTCCGTTTCCTCCCAATGGCGCAGGAGTTATCGGACACCTTCGACAAGAACCAAGCGGACGCTCGCTCAAGAAGGCGATCTTTCACGGGTGCAAACTCGGTCCGGATGAAACTGTTGCCGCCGATTGGTAAAGCGGCATGGGGGCGCGCGATGCGCCCTCACGGCCAGGGAAGGCGACGACTTCGGTTTAGCCGATCCAAACAAGAGCAACAGCACGAAGTTAACAGCTTTCTTTTTCGCCGACCTCAGGCAAGGTCGTAGCGATCAAGGTTCATCACCTTGTTCCACGCAGCCGCGAAGTCCTTCACAAACGCCTCCTTCGAGTCGTTACACGCATAGACTTCTGCGATTGCCCGGAGCTGGGAGTTCGAACCGAAGAGGAGATCGACGCGCGTGCCGGTCCACTTGACTTTGTCGGTCGCCCGATCGCGCCCTTCATACACGCCCTCGGACGTAGTGGAGGGCTCCCACTTCGTATTCATGTCGAGCAGGTTGACGAAGAAATCATTCGTCAGCGTCTCGGGCCGGTTGGTGAAGACGCCGTGTTTGGCGTGCCCGAAGTTCGCATTCAGGGCGCGCATGCCGCCGACGAGAACCGTCATCTCGGGGGCAGTCAGTGTCAGCAACTGCGCCCGATCCAACAGCAACTCCTCAGCCGACAGGATCTGTCCGCTTCGGAGATAGTTGCGGAACCCGTCAGCGACCGGCTCCATTACGGCGAATGAGTGCACGTCGGTCTGCTCCTGCGAAGCATCCGTGCGTCCCGGCGAGAAAGGAATCTTCACCTCGTGCCCGGCCCTTTTCGCAGCTTCCTCGACGGCTGCGCAGCCGCCCAGAACGATCAGGTCAGCCAGCGAGACCTTCTTCCCTCTGCTGCCGTTGGATTGCGAGCTGTTGAATTCCTTTTGGATCGCCTCCAGCTTCGGAAGAACCTTCGCCAGTTCGGCCGGCTGGTTCACTTCCCAATCCTTTTGTGGCGCGAGGCGAATGCGCGCCCCGTTCGCCCCACCGCGCTTGTCGGAGCCGCGGAACGATGCCGCCGATGCCCAGGCCGTCGTGACCAGTTGCGAGATCGACAGCCCGGATTTGAGGATCTTCGCCTTCAGAGCAGCAATGTCCTGCTCCCCGATCAACTTATGATCCACGGCGGGAACAGGGTCTTGCCACATCTGAGGCTCTTTTGGAACGAGCGGGCCAAGGTACCGCGGGATCGGCCCCATGTCGCGGTGCGTCAGCTTGAACCACGCCCGCGCAAATGCGTCTGCGAACTGATCCGGATGCTCGTAGAAGCGCCGTGAAATCTTTTCGTAAGCAGGGTCGAACCGCAACGCGAGGTCCGTGGTCAGCATGGATGGCGCATGATGCTTTGATGGATCGTGCGCATCCGGCACCGTACCTTTGCCTGCGCCATTCTTCGGTGTCCACTGATGCGCACCGGCCGGACTCTTCGTCAGTTCCCATTCGTAGCTGAACAGGTTCGTGAAGAAGTTGTTGCTCCACTTCGTCGGCGTCGTGGTCCAAGTGACTTCCAGGCCGCTGCCGATGGTGTCACCGCCAAAACCTTTGCCAAATTTATTCTTCCATCCGAGGCCTTGATCCTCGATGTCGGCACCTTCTGGTTCCGCGCCCACATATTGAGCGGGAACGCCAGCGCCGTGGGTTTTGCCGAAGGTGTGACCGCCGGCAATGAGCGCAACCGTCTCCTCGTCATTCATCGCCATGCGGGCGAACGTCTCTCGGATATCGCGTGCCGCAGCGATCGGATCCGGCTTTCCATTCGGCCCTTCCGGATTCACATAGATCAGACCCATTTGCACGGCAGCGAGCGGATTCGGAAGATCACGGTCGCCGCTGTAGCGCTCGTCCGCCAGCCACGTGCCTTCAGGCCCCCAATAAATTTCCTCTTCGGGCTCCCAGACGTCCGCGCGACCGCCGCCAAAACCGAACGTCTTGAAGCCCATCGACTCCAAGGCGACGTTGCCGGCGAGAATCATCAGGTCGGCCCACGAGATTTTCCGGCCATACTTCTGCTTGACCGGCCACAGCAGCCGGCGTGCCTTGTCGAGGTTCACGTTGTCGGGCCAGCTATTGAGCGGAGCGAAGCGCTGCTGACCGGATCCGGCTCCGCCGCGGCCGTCGCCGATGCGGTACGTACCCGCGCTGTGCCACGCCATACGAATGAAAAGCGGACCATAGTGGCCAAAGTCGGCCGGCCACCACTCCTGCGAGTCCGTCATCAAGGCATGCAGGTCCTTGATCACGGCATTCAGGTCGAGCGTCTTGAACTCTTCCGCGTAGTTGAACTCCTTACCCATCGGATCGGAGAGCGGGGAATGCTGGTGCAGAACCTTCAGGTTCACCTGATTCGGCCACCAGTCAACATTCGCGTGGGATTTGCGAGCGCCGTGCGCTACTGGGCACTTCGATTCGGTTAACGTGCTCTTTTCTTTAGTTTCGGGGGAAACACTTCCCGATGAAGTCGCGAGTGTATTTTCCATATATTTTCCATCCTTCGATTCTTGATTGCTTATCGCCTGAAGAAAACTACTTTTTGGCGCTGCAGCGGCGACAGAGGCCAAAGACCTCGATCAACGGCTGCGTCAGATCAAAGCCATCCGGCAGTTGCCGGGATAGCCGGTTCAAATCGATGAACTCTCCTTCGATGTCCTGCACCGATTTGCAGCGGGAGCAGACCAGGTGGTGATGAGGTTCGAGATTGCCGTCCACGCGCAAGGTGGACGCATGAGGAGTGACCTCTCGCAGCAGCCCACACTCAATGAAAAGCCGCAGATTGTTGTAGACCGTGGCGAGAGAAATCGATGGAATGCGACGCCGGACCGCGGCGTAAATGTCTTCTGGAGAATAGTGCCCGTGGGACGCGATAACGGCCTCATAGACTACCTGACGCTGATGCGTGACCGCCAAACCGTGCTTCGCCGCCAGCTCACGGAACTGTTCATGGGTAAGGCGCATAATTATTGGATGATAATCATTATAAAATAATAAAGAGCCGTGTCAACCGAAATCTTTCCGTTGCCAAACTTCCGAAAAAGGATCAATTCCGAAGATTCGCTTGCGTTGTCGAGCTGTATGCCGATCTCGGCAGCACAACCCTGACCACGCACCCGTGGGTATCTTGCCGGTTGCTGATTTCAATCGATCCTCCGTGGGCTTCCGCGATCTGGCGGCAGAGAACCAGACCTACACCGCTTCCGTTAGGTTTGGTTGTGTAGAAGGGAGTGAACACATTGGCTGGATTCAGAAGCCCGGGTCCATCGTCTTCGATCGCGAGCATCACTTGAGCAACGTCCGCTTCCCAGCGAACCATGACCTCCGCCATCTCTCCACTGCTCCCCTGTTCACACAGGTTTTTCGCTGCTGCGCCGGTATTTTCCAGAACCGCGTCGGCAGCATTTCGGATCAGGTTGATCAGCATCTGCTCCAGTTGGTCGGGATCAGCCTGAAAAGTGACCTCGGGCCCTTCTCTCACGCACACCTTAACCCGCATCTCGAGAGCCGCCACCCGTGAAACGAGAGCGCCTAGCGGCACATCTTTCAGATTGGGTTTCGGCATCTGAGCCAGCTTGCGATACGCCTCGAGAAATCGCTGCAGAGAGGCTGAGCGGGTCTCGATAATCTCGAGTCCTCGCTGCAGATCATTGCGCACGTCCGGATCGATGTCCGTTGACTGAACTCGCGAACTAAGACTTCCAGCAATTGACTTAATCGGCGCGAGAGAATTGCTCAGCTCATGGCCGAGTACTCGAATCAATCGTTGCCAGGCTCTTCTTTCTTCTTCCCGAAGCGCGCGACTCACGTCTGACAGCACCACAAGAGTGTGAGGCACGCCGGCCTGTCGAAATGAACTTCGCCGCAGCAGCCATCGTGCCTGAGCCTCGCCGACATTGAGTTCGACGACGGTCTCGTTGGTCGCGGTGAGGCATTCCTGCAGCCCCAGTTCTGCTGCCTTGCGGCCAGTCATCCGGATCTTGTTTTGGCGAAGCAGGTGCTCGCCAGCGGGATTCACCAGACGCAGCTGCGTCGCGGGATCAAACGCAAATAAGGGAGCATCGATCTCGTCGACTACGCGTTGCAGCAGGGCGGTCGCTTCGATCGTCCGCACTTTCTCGGAGGAAAGCATGTCCGCCAGTGCATTAACTTCGAGAGAAAGCTCGCCGAGCGCGTCTTCCGCGGTCGCATTACGTGCCCGAAATGAGTAGTCTTCCTCGCGGAGCGATCCGATCACGTTGGCCAGGGTCTGCAATGGTCGTGTGGTTTGTTCCTGGAGCGCGAGGGCGAGCAGCCACCAGACAAAAAGCTCAGCGCCCGTCAGAGCCAGCCGAGAGCTTGTACTCCACGGCTGCATCCAGAGCAGAACCGAGCTGACGAGCAGTCCGGGGAATGCAACCAGGAAGGAGTAGAGGCTGATTCGATGTTCGTAGAGAAGGCGGGATCGTTTTCGGGGACGGTTTGACTTCGGGCTGATCGGGCTAGAGCCCATACTTCTCCATGCGCCGATATAGTGCGCCACGGCTCAAGCCTAATGCTTCCGCTGCCTGGCTCACGTTTCCCTGGAAGCGCTGGAGCGCCTTGCGCACCAATACCGCTTCCACCGCCTCAAGGCTGAGGTCTTCAAGGTTCTGAGTCTGCGCGCGAGGAGAACTGAGTGAAAGATCAGCGGGCTGGATTTCCGCCGTGCGGCTCATCAATACGGCGCGCTCAGTCGTATGCTCCAGCTCCCGTACGTTTCCCGGCCACGAGTATTGCATCATCGCCTGCAATGCAGCGGAATCGAATCTCTGCACAGGACGCCGGTATCGCGCTGCATAGCGCGCCAGGAAATGCGCTCCCAACAGGGCGATGTCCTCGCGTCTTTCACGCAGCGGCGGGACTCGTACCTCCACGGTATTCAGGCGGAAGAGGAGATCCTCGCGGAATTGTCCTGTCTGGCAAGCGGCCGGAAGGTCCGTGTTGGTCGCCGAAAGCACGCGCACATTCACACGACGCGACCGGGACGAGCCCACCCGTTCAACCTCTCCAGATTCAAGAACCCGCAGAAGCTTGGCTTGCTGGCGAAGGGGAACGTTGCCAATCTCGTCCAGAAAGATAGTGCCGCCATCGGCGAGCTCGAACCGGCCTATGCGGTCGGTGCGCGCGTCAGTGAACGCGCCCTTGACATGGCCGAACAACTCGCTCTCAAACACGCCGTCTGGAATCGCGCCAGTGTTCACCGCGACCAGAGTTCGGGATGCGCGCGCGGATAGCGCATGCAAGGTTCGTGCCACGACTTCTTTCCCGGTACCGTGCTCGCCGGTGATCAGGACGTTCGCATCAGAGGGCCCAACGCGTGCTATTGTTTCCAGCACGGCTTGCATTGCGGGGGCGGTGGCAAGGAACTCCGGACGGCCTTCCGCGCGCAGCAAGCGGTTTTCTGCTTCCAGACGTGCGGCGTGTTGCAGTGCTCGATGCAGTTCTACCTGCGTCCGCAATATCGAAACCAACCGTTCGTTTTCCCACGGCTTTTGCACAAAGTCGCGGGCCCCGCGCCGCATCGCCTCAACCGCAAGCTCAACGTTGGCCCAGGCGGTCATGACAATGACGGGAACAGTGGCATCGACGGCCACGATTTCCGAGAGCAGGTCCAGCCCTTCCTGCCCAGAGGTAGTATCGCGCGTGTAATTCAGATCGATAAGGATGGCGTCATAAGATGTGCTCTTGATCGCCTCGCGCACCAATACTGGAGAGCGAGCCTTGTCGACGCGGTATCCCTGCGGACGTAGAAGAAACTCGAGAGCATCGAGAATATGTTCCTGATCGTCCGCGGCTAGAATCCGGATCGAAGCTCCGGACTCGGGTCGCGACACTGTAGCATCGTCCCCGGTTTTGACTGATGTCGGCATGGTATTAGGGCGTGTGGTGGGAGACCACTCCGATGATCGCATCCTGAATCAGTATGCCATTTTGTTCCAAGGTTGTGCCGGTTGCGCGATCCAATTCAACCTTGGCCTTCTGGTAGGTGGTCATTGCGCTCACCAGGTCCAGTTCCGCCAATGCGAGGTCGCGTTGCGCCGAGAGGGTCTGATAAGTGGACCCGGCTCCCAGTTCCTGTTCCTTCTTTGTGATATCGAAAGTACGCTGTGCCACATCGCGCGCTTTGCGGGCCGCCTCAACTCGCGCTCCGGTCTGAGCCAGAGCGTATTGCGCGTTCCGCACTTCGATCCGGACCTGCTTCTTCAGTTGTTCCGAGCGTAACTCTGCCTGGCGATACTCCAACTCGGAGCGGTATTGATCTGCCTTCGCGACACGGTTACGAATCGGGATGCTCAAGTTCAGCCCAATATAGTAATCGGGAGAAGAATTATTGAAGGCATTTCTGAGGGCTCCCAAGAAATCGATTGGGACATTCGAAGTGCAGTCCGGGCATAGAGGATTTAGGGGACCCGCGAGTCCGGAGCCACCATAAAAGCCCACCAGCGAAAGGGTCGGCAACAGGGCGTTGCGGGAAGCGCGCCGGCTGATCTGGCGGTTTACGAGGTCGATGTCGGATTCAGCAAGTTCGGGGCGATTTCGCTGTGCGTCTGCGATCAAGTCTCGTATTGGCTTCCCTGCCTCAATCGGTGCAGGCTGCATCTGTTCGTCGGTTGGGACCACTGGCATCGATTCCAGTACAGGATCGTCGAGACTTTTCGTGACGGCATTCTTCATGAGAGTTTCTTGCAGTTGAAGATTCGTCCGGGCAACAGTCAACTCCTGGTCACGCTTAGAGACTTCAGCTTCGGCCCGCAAAACCTCCATCGCAGGGGCACTTTCTAACTGTAACTGCTTTTTTGCGTTCGCCAGCGTCTGCTGGGCGAATGCGAAAGACTGTTCGTTGACGCGAGTCTGTTCGTAGGCGCTGACCAAGTCCCAATATATGTTTTCAATCTGTGTGACTGTGGCGATGACCTGGTCTTTGAAAGCAATGTCGGAGATCCTCTTATTATTGCGCGCGATTCTCAGATAACGCAGGTTGGGGCCGAATCCAAAACCGGCCAGCAATTGTTGTTGAAACGAGAAGCGAAACATCGAGCTGCTGGACGGCGAGAGGAAGAAGAACGGGCTGTTGTTCGTCTGGCGGCTGTTGTTGAACTGGAAGCTGACGCTTGTGCCGGTGGGAAAGGCCTGTTGGAATTCTATTGTGCTTTGACCAGTGTTCAACTGCAGAGAGGGCACGCCGTAGATCTGGAGATTTGCGAGGGGTGTGGTCTGATGCTCGGCGCCGATCGAGGCAAGAATCGCCGGGTCGTAGGACGAGACCGCCGTACCGGCGCCAAGGGTGGACTGCACGAGTCCGGAAGCACCAGCTCCTGCGCCACCTGCGCCTCCGGTGGTGCCGCCCGCGCCCGCGCCGGGAGCGCCAGTACCATATCCGCCGACACCTCCACCTGGAGTTCCCTGGACGACGCCGGTGTTCACACCGCGAAAGAATCCGCCGGCTTCCGTGCGGAGAATATCCGTGTTCGCGATCGGCAGGTTGTACCGGGCGATCGCTAGATCGAGATTATCTTCGAGTGCAAGGTCGATGGCATCTTTGAGCGACACGTAGAGCTTGCCATCACGCACGAGTTGCTCGAGGCGGGGAGAATTTGACATCACCGGTTCAGGAACTGAGTCGGGCGCGTACGCGCTCAGCGGGTTGTGCGACTTCGGCATCTCGAAGTTTACGGAGACGGCCGGTTGCGCCGCACCGGTCTGTGCAGATGAAGCGCTCTGGTTTTGTGCCGGCAAGCCCGCGCACAGCATCAATTGCATACTCACGATAGCGGTAATCACCCTGACAAATCTGGGATGTAAGCTCACGATGCGCTGACCTCCGCCGGTTGAGAGAGCCCGGGATTGGCAGTATCGCCAACCATCCACCCGTCACGCAGCTGAATGGTGCGGCTTCCATACGAAGCATTACTCTCCGAGTGGGTGACTTGCACGATGGTCGTTCCTTGCTGATTCAGGTCTCGAAAGAGTTCCATGATCTCCTTTGCCTGTGTGGAATGAAGATTTCCCGTTGGCTCGTCAGCCAGTAGCAAAACCGGCTTGTGAATGACCGCGCGCGCAATGCCAACCAGTTGTTGCTGTCCTCCGGAGAGCTGGCTGGGATACAAATCCTTCTTGGCTACGATCTGAAAGCGATCGAGCGTGTCGGCCACCAGGCTTTGCCGTTCCTTGCGCGGAATGTCTTTATATGAGAGCGGAAGGTCGATGTTCTCCTGGACCGTGAGGTCATCTAGCAGGTGATAGCTTTGAAACACCATGCCCACGTTTCGCTTGGCAACTTCCGCCCGCTGCTTGCGTTTCAGTTGGTGAACCGCCTCCTCGCGGAACCAGTACTCGCCCTCCCATGCGTCGTCGAGCAGCGCGAGGACATTCAGCAGGGAAGACTTGCCGGCGCCCGAGGGCCCCATGACGGTGATGAATTCACCCTCGCGAATTTCAAGATTGATGCGCCGGAGTACCCAAGTTTGCCCGGCGGGTGTTTTGTAACTGCGCTCTAGACTTTTCAGCTGAATCATTTGGTCTCCGATTTCCGGTTCTACTCATACCGCAACGCCACCATGGGATCGACCCTGGCGGCTCGGCGGGCGGGGATGTATGCGGCAACCAGCCCGACAGTTCCAACACCGATACAGACAAGGGCCATGACAATCGGGTCACGAGGTTTTGCGCCGTAAAGCATGCTTTGCAGAATCGATGCTGATGCCAGGGCGCACACGGCTCCCAGCGCGATCCCAGAGATCAGCAAGATTGCGGCATCGCGCAGGACCATTGTCAGCACGGAAGTGCGCGGAGCGCCCAGTGCCATTCGAACGCCGATCTCACGCGTGCGTCGCGAAACCGAATATGTCATGACCCCGTAGAGGCCAACGATCGTGAGCACAATGGCAAGGCCGGCAAACGAACTCAGCAGAACCATGGCAAAGCGCGGCTGGGAGAGTTGCATGAACATCAGTTCGTTCATCGTGCGAACCTGCGTTACGGGGATATCTTTGTCCATCCCCGAGACTAGTTTCTGAACGCTGTTGGCCAGGCTGCTAGGGTCTAGTGAGGTCCGCACAACGGAATACAAACAGCACCATGTCGGTAACTGGGCGGCAGGCAGATACATGGCCGGATGCACCTCGCGGTCGAGCGCGCCGAGCTTGATCGTTCCCACGACACCGACAATTTCGCGCCACGGTGGCCCGTCCGAAGATCCATTGCCCGCTCCCGGCTTCAACTTCTTGCCCAGCACATTCTGGCCGGGGAAGAATTGTCGGGCGAACGACTGATTTACGATCATCATCTGCGCGGCTTTCAGATCATCGCGATCCGAGAAATCTCGCCCTTCCAGCAGGGGAATCTGCATCGCGCGAAAGTATTCGGGCGTTACAGGTGTGAGGTCGGCGCTCTGGTGTTGTCCTTCAGGCAAGGGATGCTCGGGATCTTCGAAGCTGATCACAGCTCTATCGTTGGTCATGGGAAGGACCATGACGCCGCCGGCAGACTGAACGCCGGGTAGAGCGCGCAGCTTTTCGAAGTACTCGCGATAGAATTGCGGCCGCGAATCTTTGTAGTGGGTATCCGGCGTTTCGAAATACATCGTGGTTAGATGGTCAGGATTGAATCCTTCATCCGCGTGGAGCAGCCTGGCGAAGCTGGTGATGAGCAGACCCGCGGCAGCGGTAAGCAGAAGTCCGAGGGCTACCTGCCCGACGATCAAAGAAGAGCGCAGCCAATCGCGGCCAAAGACTTCGCTTCGGCCACCCTCTTTCAGAATCGAGACGAGGTCGGTCCTTGAACCGGTGATCGCAGGGACGACGCCGAAAATTATCCCAGCCACACAAGACATCGCAACTGCGAAGGCCAGAACGCGAAGATCGACTCCTGCATCCGCAGCCCGTGGGACGCTATCACCGATGAGTGAGAGAACTGCCGGCGTACAGAAATAGGCGAGACCGCAACCGGCGATTCCTCCGATGGCGCCAAGGACCAGGCTCTCCGCCAGCAACTGACGAACGATTCTTCGCTTTCCCGCGCCCAACGCCGACCGTAAGGCCATCTCGCGCTGCCGTTCGCGCATGCGGGCCAGGAGCAGGTTGGCGATATTCCCGCAGGCGATCAGCAACACCAGAGCCACCGAACCAAGCACAACCAGAAGTACGGTTCGCGTATTGCCGAGCAACGCGTCTATCTCCGTGGTCACCTTCGCCGAATTGTGTTTGGTGTTGGTGTTCGGATATTGCTTAGCGAGGTTGACAGCGATTGCTTTAAGATCCTGGTCGGCCCGGGCGACACTGGTTCCTGGCCGGAGTCTGCCGAATACGTTGAGAAAGTGCGCGCCGCGCTCTTTTAGATTTGAATGGGGATCGCCAGGATCGTCATCCACCGCGAGCGTGGTCCAAAGGCTGTTGGATGGTCGCGTGAGCGGGAACCGGAACGACCGCGGCATCACACCGATGACCGTGTAGAGTTCCCCGCTAAGGCGCACAGCACGGCCCACGATTGATTTGTCTCCGCCGAACTGGGAGTTCCAAAGGGCATGGCTGATCAAAATGACCCGCGTGCCTGTCTTCTCTTCGTCGGGCGTAAATCCGCGGCCGAGTTCTGGCTGTAGGCCGAGCGCAGGAAGAAAATCCCAGGAGACAACCTCACCCTCCAGTTGCACTGGCCGATCGAGTCCTGTCAATGTGAACCCACTGTCGTGATACGAGACCATGTGCTCGAGTGTGCGATCTTGGTTTCGCCAATCGAAAAAATCGGGGTAACATACGGTCGTACCCACCGGATTGTTGAGTCTGACTGAAGCCGCTTCTACGAGTCGCTCGGGCTGATAATAGGGCAGCGGGCGGAGCATGACTGCGTCGACCACGCTGAAGACGGCCGTGTTGGCGCCAATTCCCAAGGCTAGCGTGATGACCGCGACGGCTGCGAAGCCGGGATTCTTGCGGAGCTGGCGCAGAGCGTAACGTAAGTCTTGCATCATGTGAGCCATCTGTGTTCTGGTCTCCTAGTCGTAGCGAAGGGCGATAATGGGATCTATTGCCATTGCTCGCCGCGCCGGAATATAGCAAGCTGCCAGGGTCACGATCGCGACCACGACCGAAACGCTGATGTAAGTGATGGCATCCATGGGGCTGACTCCGTAGAGCTGGCTCGAGAGGAAACGCGCTACAAGAAATGCGCCTGCCACGCCGAGGGCGATTCCGCTCGCAGAGAATTTCAAGCCCTCCTTCATGACCAACCAGAGTACATCCTTGCGCTGCGCGCCAAGGGCCATGCGTACGCCCATTTCCCGCCGGCGGCGTGTAACGAGATAAGAAAGCACTCCGTACACGCCGACGATACCTAGTACGAGCGCCACTCCGGCGAAGGAAGCGAACAACAGCGTCGTGGAGGCGGATGTAGAAGCGGCTTCAGAAACGATGGCCTGCATGCTGCGAACTTCGGTGATCGGAATGTTCGGAGCCAGTCCGGCCAGCGTGCTGCGAAGGAGATTCGCCGCCTCGGCGCTGTCGCTTGTTGTGCGGACGGCGATGGTCATCTCGGCCGGCAAGCGCCCGTCCTCCAAAGTCGCTGCTGGAGTGTAGGGAACATACGCCGTGCCCTTCATGAACGTGGGCTCATTATTTTGCAGGTCGTAGGCTTTCACGTCCGCGACGATCCCAACGACGGTCCGCCAGTTTGTTTCGCCGACGAATCGCACGTGCTTGCCCACCGCGTCGCCATCTTTCCAAAAGCGTTTGGCGGTACTCGCCGAGATGACAGCGACCGGGGGACCTCCAGATTCATCACTCTCGTTGAACCATCTGCCGGAGCTCAGGGGAATGCCCATTACGCGGAAATAGTCGGAAGTGACGACATCGAGCCAGAACAGCGGTTGCGTCTGAGACGGAGATGCGCCGGTGAAGTTCTCGATATCGAATGAACGCTTGGCGACTCTCCCGCTGAGCGGGAGCGTGTTTACCAGCGCTGCTCCGCTGATTCCCGCCGAGGAGCGAACGCGTTCCACAAGGTCGCGGTAGAACGTGACGCATCGCTGAGGATCGGCGCAGAAGGATTGGTCGGGAGCGATCCGCGCGGTCAGCATTCGTTCCGGCCGAAAGCCCGTATCGACGTGGGACAGCGCGCGAAAACTTCGAATGAGGAGTCCCGCCGCGATTACCAGCATGATGGAGAATGCGACTTCAGCGATAGCCAGCGATCCGCGAAGCCGTCGCGACACGGACACGGCAGCGCCGCGGCCCGCGGCATTCAGAGACTCTGTTAGCGCTGCTCGGGAAGACTCGAGTGCGGGGGCCAGTCCGAATGCCAGCCCGGTGAGAACTGCCAGACCGAGGGTGAAAAGCATCACGCGCCAATCCAGGTGGACATCCAGCAATCGGGGAGTGTCACTGGGGAGGACAGATTTCAGCGCGGATAGCCCAAAGGAAGCGATTACGAAACCCAGGACTGCGCCCACACCAGACAACAGCACGCTCTCAGTCAGTAACTGTCTTGCGATACGTCGCGGCCCAGCACCCAGAGCGGAGCGGATTCCCATCTCCTTCTGCCGGGTCGCCGCGCGAGAGAGGGTCAGATTCGCCACGTTGGCGCAGGCGATGAGCAGGATCAGGCCCACCGCGCCCAACAGCAGCAGCAGCCTAGTCCGCACGTCGGCGACCATACCATTTTGCAATTCAATGACGGTTACATCCGCATTCCACGCTTTTGGCATGGTCCAGGGAAACAGATCGAATACGTGAGATTGGAATAAACGAATTTCAGCACCGGCCTGCGCCTTGTTGACGCCTGGATGAAGCCGGCCAATCACCGGCATGAAGTCCCCCGCCCAGTAGGTAGCAGGACTGTCCGGCTCGTTGTGCAAAGGCACCCACAGTTGTGTTTTAGGGGAAGGAAAGTGAAAGTCGGACGGCATGACTCCTACGATTTGGCGACTGATCCCTTCGAGATCGATCGCTCGCCCGATAATTCCCGGATCTCCTCCAAAGCGACGCTGCCAGAGTTCGTAGCCCAACACCACATAGTTGTCACGGCCGGGCGCGTCTTCACCCGAAGAGAATGCTCGTCCCAGTTCAGCGCGTGTACCCAGGATTGAGAACAGTTCGGCGGAAACCGCGGTGCCCGTCAACCGCACGGGATCGCCGACATGAGTCAGGTTAAACTCATGTCCTTCGGCGTAAGCGGCGACGTCCATGGTGTGGACCTGCTCGCGCATGGCGACGAACGCGCCCTTGGGATACGTTCCCGTAACGCTCACCAGTTCGGCAGGTCGCGGGTAGGGAAGCGGCCGGAGGAGGATGCCGCTGACCAGACTAAAAATTGCAGTATTTGCCCCGATTCCGAGTGCGAGCGTGAACGCCGCAACAGCTGTGAACCCGAGGCTCTTGTGCAACTGCCGTAGCCCGAAGCGGACGTCTTGCATGAGTCCAGTCATTTCCTCTCCTTCATTCGTAGCGGAGCGCTGTGATGGGCTGCACTCGTACCGCGCGGCGGGCGGGCAAAGAAGCGGCGGCAAGCGCCACGAGTCCAATTGTCAGCACGACGAAGATCATCGTCTTCGGATCGCTGTACGAAATCCCATAGAGTTGGTTTTTGACGAAGCTACTTAGAGCGATCGACAGCGGCAAGGCGATAACCAAGCTAGCGCCGGTGATCATCACGACCTCGCGCAGCACCAGCTTCACGACGGCTCCCTGGGTCGCGCCGAGCGCCATGCGTACGCCGATCTCACGCGTACGCTGCGCGATCGAATACGCCAGGACACCGTAAAGGCCGATTGCGGTGATGAATGCTGCCACGAACCCGAAACTGCTCGCAAGGAAAGAAAGCATGCGCTCGGAGGCAAGAGTGAGATCGATGCCTGAATTCAAGGACTGTAGTGTATCGATCACCAGCTTGGGATCGATTCGGGATACTGCGGTGCGAACCGCGCTGGCCGCGTCTTCCGGCGCCTGTTGAGTCCTGATGTAAACGGCGACTGAGCTGGGTTCTGCATCCTGGAAGATGGGCGTATAGAAGATCGGGACGAAGGCCTCATGCACGCTGGAATGCTTCGCATCTTTCACCACGCCTACGATCGAGAATGGTTGATTGGCCTTGCCGACTGTGAACGTCTTTCCGAGTGCCCGCTCCGCGGTTCCGAAAAACTTGCGCACAAAACTATCGTTCACGATGACGACCTTGCTCGAGGTGGGAGTGTCTCCGTCGGCGAAAACACGGCCTGCCAGCAAGGGAAGCCGTAAAGTGGAAAAGTAAGCCGTAGTTACGTGCTCCCATTCAAAACTGTGGTGCTCGCCCTCCTGAAATTGATATCCAGGAACGTCGATCGAAAACGTGCTGTCGGATTGCGCCAGCACCGGATCGTCAGTCATGCCCACCGATTGCACGCCCGGCTGGGAACTCAGGGTATCGAGGAGTCGCTTGTATAGAGCGGTTACCGCAGAAGGCTGGTATCCGGCGAGGCGCGGGTCGAGTTGGAACGTGAGCAGATGATCCGTCACGAATCCGACATCTACCGACTTCAGATTGCTCAGCGTCCGGCTGAAGAGTCCAGCGCCTACAAGCAATATCAGGCTTAGGGCAATCTGTACGCCCACAGTGACGCGGCGAAATCGCGCATGCTCGATTTCCCCCGTCCCAGTTTGTTGTTTTAAAGCAGCAGTCACTTTAGGACGATAGAACTGAACGATGGGTGCGAGGCTAAAAAGAATGCTCGCGAAGACAGAGACGAGAAAGCAGAATAGAACAACGCTACGATCCGGAGTCGCGGAAAGTGGAGAAGTTTCTGCTGCCGCCGAGATCGGAGTGATCAAGGCGATGAGCGCCTTGGCGAGCAGCGGTGAAAGCATGAGCCCAAGCGCTCCTCCAGAGAGGCCTAGCCCGAGACCTTCCACGAGCAATTGCCCGATCACCCTCATGCGGCTCGCGCCCAAGGAGTAGCGCACGGACATTTCACGCGTACGTCCAGCTGCGCGGACCAGCAGGAGGCTGCCAACGTTGGCGGTTGCCATCAGCGTAAGCAGCCCTACCATTCCCATCAGAATCAGCAGTGGGACCCGCATATTTTCCCGCAGGGGCGAGAAGCCTTTGGAGGCATCGAGCAACGTCAGGTAACTCTTCGCTACAAACTGATCGCGGAAGCGCTGGCTGTGGGCGGTGATGCTCTGAAGTTCGGTGGCGCGCAGCGACTTCCACAAGGGAGTGATGCCGGCTTCGGCCTGCTGCATCGTGATCCGAGGCTTCAGACGCGCCACGATAGTCAGCCACTTCGATCGACGATCTTCGAGTTCGTCCCATCCCGGCGTCATTTGCGGCTTCATCGTGATAGGGACAAAGATGTCTGGGATCGTTCCGCCGATCACGCTGTCGAAACCAGGCTGTACCACACCGATGATGGTGAACGGATTCCCGTTGATCAGAACTCCTTGATTCAGCACCGCAGGGTCAGAAGCGAAGTGCTGCGTCCAATATCGATAACTCAGAACCAGCAGCGGCGAGGCACCGCGTGCCGCGCTGTCTTCAGGCATGAACAGGCGTCCGAGCGCCGGCTTAACGCCCAACACTGAGAAATAGTTTCCGCTGACCAATTCGCCGTGGACCAAGCTCGAAGTGTTCTTCCACTGGATGCCAACTTGCGCCGGAAACATCGCCAGCATCCCGGAAAAAACGGTGTTCTGGTCGCGCAAATCGCGAAACATCGGATATGAAAAATGGAGCTCGTTCGCCCCGCCATACGAATCCGTGTGGCCAGTGTCGGAGCCGACGAACTTGAGCTGAACCAGGCGATCAGGCTCAGAGACAGGCAACTGCTTCAATAGAACCTGATCTACCAGCGAGAAGATCGCGGCATTGGCTCCAATGCCGATTGCCAGCGTGATTACCGCAACCGTTGTGAATCCGGGATACTTGCGCAGTTGGCGAAAGGCATATCGCAGATTCTGTAAAAGCGTGTCCATATGTCCTCACTCGTAGCGCAAAGCTTCAATTGGATCAACCTGCGCCGCCCGCCGCGCCGGCAGATACCCTGCCAGAAGAGCCACAGCGGTCATTAGAAGAATCGCCGATCCAAGACTTGCCGCGTCATAAGGCTTTAGATCGAAAAGGAAGCTCGCGACAAAACGGTTGACGCCAGCCGCCACAGCAAGGCCGATCGCCAGTCCCAAAGAAACGAGGAACAGCGTTTCCCGAAGTACCAGCCACGTCACATGACGGCGATTTGCTCCGAGCGCAAGGCGCACCCCGAACTCATTGATGCGCCGCGTCACGCCGTAAGACATCAGTCCGTACAGGCCAATACAGGCGAGCAGCACGGCCAGCAGCCCGAAGCAGGCGCATAACTGAGCGACCACGCGATGGTTCAATACGGAGTCGTCCACGATTTGAGCCATGGTGCTGAAGTCATCGAGGGGAAGATTCGGGTCGATCGTGCTGATCGTTTTCGCAATTGCGCGCGACGCAACTTGCGAGTCGCCGTTGTAGCGCGCGATGAAACTGTAGAGATATTCGATATGCTGGGCGTGCGGGTAGAACGCGGCGGGCGACAGCCTCTCGTCAAGACTCATGTACTTGGCGTCTTTCACCACTCCGACCACCTCGATGTTCTGCCAATCGGTTTGGTGTGGGTCTTCTCCGGGCCCCTCATCCGCGACGTTGAAAGTGCGGCCTAGAGGAGATTCGCCGGCGAAGTACGCTCGCGCCATCGTCTCGTTGATGACCGCTACTCGCTTCGACGCACCGGAATCCTGTGGAAGCAAGCCGCGCCCCAGCACGATCGGCATTCCCATTGCCTCGAGATACCTGGTGCCAACGATGTCATGGAACACTTCCGGGTCATGGTCACTTGTGGGCCGCCCCGGAACTCGGACAATGTTTGTCCAACCTCCTCCGAAGACGGAGAACACGAAACTCGCCCCTTGAACACCGGGCAAGGCGCTGACCCGGTCTTCCACCCGCTGCATCATCGTCTCCAGACGAGCATCCTCTTGATACCCGGCGCCGGTAACGTCGGCGGACGTCATCAACACATTCCGCTTGTTGAAACCTGTGTCAATGTTCGTGAGATTCACCAGGCTGCGGAGGAACAGACCCGCTCCAATGAGTAGAACCAGTGAAGCAGCGATTTGGGAGATCACAAGGCCACGCGCCATCAAGTTCGTCGACCGGCCAGCTGTGGTTCCACGTCCTTCTTTCAACGAGGGAGTCAGTTCCAGCCGAGTCGCGTACAAGGATGGCACCGTACCGAACAGCAGCACCGTCAAGATGCCGATTAGAGTTGTGAACCCGAGTACCATCAGGTCAAGCGATATTTGCAACGGTACCAAGTCTCCACTGGTCGACACCATTGTCACAAGCAGGCGCATTGCCCACCAGCCAAACCAGGTACCGAGAACGACTCCTGCGGCTCCGAGCAGAGCACTCTCTACCAAGAGTTGTCGGATCAGCCGCCAACGCGCGGCGCCCATCGACATCCGAACTGCGATTTCCCTTCGCCGTGCGGTGGCTCGCGCCAGCAGCAGGTTCGCCACGTTCGCGCACGCCACTAGAAGCACCAGGCCAACCACAGCCATCAGAATCTTCAGTGCGGAAGAGAACTGAAGTCTCAGTTGGGATAGCCCTGTTGCGGCAGGTGTCAACGCGATCTGCGCATGCTCGATGTCGTCCAATTGTTGCTGGCTGGGCTGCTGCCCCACATATCGGTGCAGTGTCTGCTTAAAGAGGAGATTTGTATTGGCCTCAGCCTGCTCCATGCTGAGGCCGGGTCTGCGCCGCGCGACGATGTAGAGCGATTGGAAGAAATTCTTGTCGAGCCCATTCCATCCCGGAGAGATTTCTTTTTCCATCGCCAGCGGAATCCAGACGTCGGGAGATACTCCGACACTTACTCCGAAGAACTCCGGCGGCGCGACGCCGATCACTGTGTAGATCGTGCTCCCGATAGTTAAGGTCTTGCCTACCACGTCGGGTCGTTTGCCGAACCGCTTCTGCCACCAGGAGTAGCTCGCCACGGCAATGGGATGACCGCCGATGGTCTGGTCATCGGAATCAGTCAGGACTCTACCGAGAAGAGGCCTGACTCCCAGCGTGTGGAAAAAACTGCCCGACACGAGTTCGGCATCGATCTTCTCGAGATTTGTTCCGCCGGCCACGCGGCCGTGGGTGGCAAACAAAATGCTGCTGACTGCCGCTACGTCGGAATAGGCCTGATTCTCTTGCCGAAATTCGCGAAAGAACGGATAAGAAAAGAGCTGCCAGCTCCGATTGGGCAGGCTGTCGATGCCGCCACGCCAACTGCCCTTGCCGAAGAGCACCAGTTGTTGTGGCTCCTGCACAGGCAGATTTCGCAAGAGCACCGCGTTCAGCAAGCTGAAGATCGCTGTATTTGCACCAAGTCCCAACGCCAGCGTGATCACGGCGACGGAAGTGAACCCCAGGCTCTTGCGCAACTGGCGCAGGCCGAAACGTATGTCTTGAAATAGTCCGGTCATCTCTTTACTTCCTCACTCGTACCGCAAGGCCTCCATCGGATCGACTCGGGTTGCCCGACGCGCGGGCATATAACTGGCAAGCAACGCGACCGAGACCAGAATCGCAGGAACCGCGACGAACGTAAGAGGATCCCTCGGACTAACTCCGTACAGCAAATTAGCCATGAGGCGGGTCAAACCCAGAGCGAAAACGAGACCAACTGCGACTCCGAACGCGACAAGTCTTCCGGCTCCGGTGAGGATCAGTCGTAGAATGTCGGCCCGGCGGGCGCCTAGTGCCATGCGGACGCCGATTTCATGGGTACGCAGTCCCACCGCATAGGAAATAACGCCGTAGATCCCGACACTGGCAAGCAGCAGCGCCAGGGCGGCAAATACTCCAAGCAGGATCATCGAGAAGCGACGATCGGCGATAGAATCCGCGATGACCGAGTCCAGGGTTTGCGCGCCGAAAATCACTTGCTGGCTGCTCATCTGCTGGCTCATGCGGCGGATGGACTGAAGTAGGCCGGTGCCCGCATTCCTGGCACGCACAATCACTCTCGATCCGGAAGGCGTCATCCGGATAAATTCGTCCGTCATCTGCATGCACGGGATGTAGACTTGCATGCGCACGCTCTCCGCGTCATCGGAATCGAGTCCCCACTGTTTCACGTGGCCCACCACGCCTACGATTTCAGCTGGCTCGCCCAACATCTTCGTCTGGATCCGCTTGCCGATCGGATCGCCGCTCGGGAAGAGTTTGCGCGCAAAGACATCGTCAACGACCACCACGCGTGCCGAATGTTCGTTGTCCTGTTCGGTGATGAAGCGCCCTCGTAACAATGAAATGCCCATAGCCTTCAGGTAGCTGGGCTCCACGATATAGTCGATGGCCCAGTTCATGTCTTTTTGGCTGGCCGGTTCAGGCTGGCCCCCGAACCAGAAGGTGAACTCGTCATCGCCGCCCAGCGGAAGGGCTCCCCAGGTTTGCGAAACGGCCTCGACGCCCGGAATCGACGAGATCCTGTTGTCAAATTCCCGAAACGCGGCGCGGATCGCATCCGGAGTTGCATTCATCATGGAAGAAGGCAGCGAGACGCCAATGTTCAGGGTGTTCTGTGGATCGAAGCCGGGATCAACGTTCCATAGTCGCGCTAAGCTGCGGATCATCAAGCCGGCCCCGGCAAGCAGCACGAGTGCCATTGCCATCTCCGCAACCACAAACACGCCCTGGATACGGTTCCGAGTTCCGCTGATGCCGCGGCCGCCTTCTTTGAGGCCATCGCTGGAATTGCCCAGCGACATTTTGAGAGCCGGAGCCAGCCCAAACAAAACTCCGATGAGCAGGGTAATCGCCAAGGTGAAGAATAGAACTCGTCCGTCGAGACCGATCTCTGCCGAACGCGGCAAAGCGGTTGGAAGGACACCGAGTGCGGCTCTTGTTCCCCATGCGGCCAGGACCAGACCCAGAGTGCCACCAGCGAAAGCCAACATGACGCTCTCCGTCAATAGTTGTCGGACTACTCGGTGCTGGCTCGCACCCAAAGCGCCGCGAATGGCGAACTCGCGCGTCCTCCCGGTGGAACGCGCCAGTAAGAGATTTGCAACATTGACGCAGGCGATCAAAAGCACAAAGCCGACGCTCGCGAGAAGGACCAGCAACAGCGTCTCGACCCCGTGCACCATCCACTCCTTGAGTGGAATAAGTTTCGCGCCAGTACCTTTGTTCGCGTCGGGATAGGTTTCTGCCAGATTGCTCGTAACGTTCGCCATGTCGGCCCGCGCTTGTTCGATCGTTACACCGGGTTTAAGGCGGCCAATGCCGTTGATACCCAGTCCCGCGCTTCGCGAGTTAAGCATGTTGTTTGTCCACTGCCCGATAGGGACAAACACTTCCCGGACTGACGACCCTGCTGAAAAGAAATGAAAACTTGCGGGAATCACGCCGACAATGGCGTAGCTCTTTCCGTCAAGCGTGATGCCCTTGCCCACGATGTCCCTTGCCGCCTCAAACTTCCGGCGCCACAGGCCTTCGCTGATGAGTGCAATCGGGGCGGTGCCGATTTCATCCTCGCCCGGCGCAAATGTGCGACCGAGAAGTGGATTGGTACCAAGAATCGGGAAGAAGTCCGACGAGATGAACTCGCCGAACACCTGCTCGGCTTCCCCGGCTCCGGTCAGGCTGAACGCATTACTGCGCCAAACCGCCATAGAAGTGAACGTGCGATTGTTCTTCTGCCAGTCGCGAAAATTCAGATATGGGATCGTTCCGAACTCAAAGTTGGCCTTACTCTCCCGCAGTGCGACCAATTGCTCCGGATGCGGATAGGGCAGCGGATTTAACAGCACGCCATTGACCACGGAAAATAATGCCGTGTTCGCGCCGATGCCGAGAGCGATGGTGATGACGACCACCGCGGCGAGTCCCGGCACCTTGCGAAATTGGCGGACCGCGTAGCGCAAATCCTGGAGTAGTCCTGTCATTTCTAAACCTCGTTACTCGTACCGCAGGGCCTCCATGGGATCGACCTGCGCTGCCCTGCGCGCCGGAATATAGCTGGCCAGCAACGCAAAGACGGCAAGGACGCATGCCACGGCCGCCAGCGTGGGGCCATCCCAGGAACGGACCCCGAAGAGCAATCCGCGGACCAGCGTGGCCGCGCCCACCGCGGAGAACAAGCCCACTACGATTCCGATGGTGATCAGCCAGGCTGCTTCCAGGAGGATTAGTTGATAGACGGATTTGCGCTGCGCACCGAGGGCCATGCGGACGCCAATCTCTCGTGTTCTCCGGCCTACCGAGTACGCAATTACTCCGTACAGACCCACCACTCCGAGCAGCAACGCGACCGAGGCGAAGCCGGTCACCAGCCACGCTGAGGAACGATGCATGTAGGCGCTCGGCGAATTGTTGATCTTGCCGGCCATGGTCATCTCCTGCATCGTGCCGATGCCAGGATCAACTTCATGGATCGCATTCACGATTGAGGGCAGGAGTGCAGCCTCGGCCCGCGAGGTGCGCACAACGACGTTGAAGAAGGTGTCCGCGCTTTGAGCGAACGGATAATAAACAGCGGGCCAGATCTCCTGGTCGAGCGAGCCGTCCCGGATGTCCTCGACGATCCCCACCACTTCGCAAAGCGACTTGGGGGACAACTCAGTGTCGCCGATCTTCTTGCCCATCGGATCTTCCCCGGGAAAATACTTTTTGGCCAGAGTCTGATTGATGATGACGACCCGGGGCTTGGAGGCGTCGTCGAATTCAGTGAAGTATCTTCCTTGCAGAAGCCTCGCGCGGATCGTGTTGAAGAACCCGGCAGTCACGTCGCGCTGATTCACTTCATTGTGTTCGCCGTTATAGGGATGACCGGCGATTCTGATCCAGGTTGTGTTGCCGTTAAAGCTGACCGGCAGCACGCTCGAGATCGCAGCCGACTGAACACCCGGCAAGCTTTCGAGGCGATTCACAAGCTTCTTCGCGACTTCGACCTGCTGCTCGTCTTTCCGGTAAGTGGCGAAAGAGAGCGCGACGGCGGTAGTGGCAAGATGATCGGGCTGGAATCCGACTTCGACGTGCAGCAAGCGATAGAGACTCTTCCCGAGCAACCCCGCGCTCACCAGAAGTACAACCGCGACCGCTAACTCAACGACTACCAGATTCGCGCCAACACGCCGCCATAGTGTTCCCGCAGAGCCACGACCGCCTTCGGCAAGGCCGTCTCGCATTTCTGCCAGGGGCAAGCGGAGAATTGGAGTGAGCGAGAACAGGACTGTCGCGCCCAACGAGATGGCGGCAGCAAATGCCACTACATGCAGGTTCAGACCAAGCCCAGCCAGGTACGGCATGCTGCTCATCGCATCTGTCGAGAGCAGTCCCATTAGGGCGCGCATGGCCCCCTGCGCGACGGCAAGGCCCAGCAATCCGCTGGCCGCCGCCAAAGCCAGTCCCTCTGTGCTGAATTGCCGGATTAGCCGCAGACGCGACGCGCCAAGCGCACCCCGCACAGCGATCTCGCGCTTGCGGCTTTCCGAGCGAACTAGCAGCAAACTCGATACATTCACACAAGCGATCAACAGCAGCAGTCCGGCGCCACCGAGAAGCGCCAGCAAGATTGGGCGAACGTCTTTCACGAATACCTCGGAAAGAGGCGCTACGGCTGCACCCTGGCCGCGGTTGTCGGTGGGATATTGTTCCTCCAGTTGACGGGCAATCGCCTTCATGTTGGCCCGCGCCATCTCAACGGTCACGCCGTCCTTCAGGCGGCCAATTCCGTACATACCGTGGCAACTCCGCCTTTTCAGACACGGGTTGTCAGGGCGGAGCGTCGTCCAGAACTCAGTAATCGCCATCGGGGCAAATTGAAAACTCTCAGGCAAGACGCCGATGATGGTATAGGGCACGCCGCTGAGCGTAACGGTTTCGCCGGCAACCTCTTTCCTCCCGCCAAAACGCTTCTGCCACGTCGCGTAGCTCAACATCACCGTTTGGGGCGCTTCCATCAGATCTTCGCCTGGATGAAAGTCGCGGCCAACTACAGGAGCAACTCCCAACGTGCGGAAAAAATCATCAGAGACGCGGACCGCTGGCACAGGCTCGGTTCCAGACGGCGTGCGCAGCAAATATCCATCAGTGTTATACGTGACCAACGAAGTGAAGACCTGGTTGAGCCGCTTCCAGTCGAGATAGTCGGGATAAGAAAGGTTGGCGCGGGGAAACATGGCCGCACTCTCGGTGACGTCCACCAGTCGTGCAGGGTCCGCATACGGCAGCGGCCTGATCAAGGCCGCGTCGACAAATCCGAAGATTGCGCTACTGGCGCCAATGCCCAGCGTGAGAATCAGAATCGCGGTGATCGCGAATGACGGGCTCTTGCGCAACTGCCGCAATGCGTAACGGACATCCTGAAGCAGGTTCTCCATAAATTTCTCCTCACTCGTAGCGCAGCGCCACCATGGGATCAATCCGCGACGCGCGCCATGCCGGCAAGCTGCAAGCCACCACGGAAACGGCCGAGAGCAACACAACGGCTGTGAAATAGGTAAGTGGATCGAAACGTGAAATGCCGAACAACAGCGCGCCGAGTGCCTGGCTGGCGAGCAGAGCCCCGGCAACTCCAATCAGTGCGCCGATAGCAGTCAGAGTCATGCCTTGTCGCACGACAAGCGCGACAATTCCGCCGCGGGTTGCGCCAAGCGCAGAACGCATGCCGATTTCTCGGGTTCGCTCCGTCACGCTCCCGGAGAGCACCCCGTAAATGCCGCTGGCGGCCAGCGCCAGTGCTACGAGTCCAAAAGCCTCGAACAGAATCAGGACAAAGCGCCGCTCCGCCGCCGACTCGGCCAGCAAGGTCTCCATGCGCGCGACCCGGACAATTGGCTGATCATTGTCCACCGACCAGATGGCATTCTTGATTGAAGGAACCAGCGCAGAAACGTCACCGCGACCGCGAACGACCAAAGAGAGAGTTTGTTCCGGGAAATTCCATTGCGTGGTTGTGGTGTACACCGCACCGGTGTCGTTCAGCCCGAGCGACATCTGTTTCACATCTCCCACGACTCCGACAATGGTGAACTCCGGCGTGCCGTTTCGTCCGCCGATGTGAGCTCGCCTGCCGATCGGATCCTGATTGGGAAATCTCCGTTTCGCCAGAGACTCGCTGATCACGATGGTCGCCGGGGTGTTCTCGGCATCGTGAATATCCAGCAGACGCCCTCTGCGCAAAGGGATTCGCAGTGCGTCGAAGTAGCCGGCAGTGACCGCGTAGCGATACACGGGATAACCGATTTCCGGATCGTCTCCTTCGAACTTTGCGCCGTAGATGTCCGAATCTCCACTTAAGGGCAGTTGACTGGTGAAGGCAGCCGCGCTGACGCCAGGCACCTGGCGCACAGCCTCCAATGCTTGTGCAAAAAACTGGTTGCACACACGCTCGTCGTCAAAACGGCGGCCGTTCGTCTGCACCTGCAGGCTGACTATATTAGAGGCATCAAACCCCGCAGGCACTGCGAGCAGCCGGCGTATGCTGTGAAGCATCAGTCCAGCACTCACCAGTAGCAGCAGCGCGAGCGCGACTTCCGCGGTAACAAACGATCTCCGGATTCCCTGATGGCTACCGGAGACGCGCTGTGAGCCTTCCTGCAACGAGCCTTGTAAGTCGCCGCGCGAAGCCTGCCACGCGGGAATCAGCCCAACCACGATCCCCACCAGCAGAGTAATGGCCGATGCGAATGCGAAGACCGTCCCATCAAGGCGAATTGCGTTCATTCGTGGTAGACCGGCGGGACTGAGAGCTACCAGCAGGCGAATGCCGAATTCTGTCACGAGCATCCCGAGGATGCCGCCGATAAGGGCCAATAGCAGGCTCTCGGTCACGAGTTGACGCAGGACACGTTGAGGCGGGGCACCCAGTGCAACCCGCATCGCGAGTTCGCCCTGCCGCCGCGCTGCCCGCGCCAGCACGAGATTGGTCACGTTGACGCAAGCGATCAGCAGCACCAGGATCACGGCGCCGAAAACGGCAAGCAGCGCCGGTTTTACGCCACGCGTGACATCGGTCTGCAGCAAGTCAAGGGAAAATCCGTGCTGCAGAGACACAAACGATGGACGCGGAAATTCAGGCACCGGCGTCGCCGCGATCCACGCCAGATCGCTTCTTGCCCGATCTTGTTCGACTCCTGCGCGCAACCGGCCGATCATCCGCAAATGATGCCCCCACTCGCGGGCTTCCGGCGACGAAACAGTTCCGGCGTCGTACTGCAGGGGAGTCCAAGCTTCCGCCGCAGGAGAGAGCACATTTTCGAACGTGCCTGGCATCACTCCGATAACCGTGTAAGGCTGATCATCGAGTCGAATTTCATGACCCAGAATTTGCTGGTCGCCGCCGAAGCGCCGCCGCCACAAACCATTGCTCAGGATGACCACCTTCGGTCCGTCGAGAACGTCATCGGCGGGCTGGAAATCTCGTCCCAACGCTAGTGGCACTCCGAGCACGTGGAAATACGCGGCACTCACACGCTGCCCATCGAGCCGTTCAGGCTGATCTCCTCCACTGAGCGCAGGCTGCCATGGCTTCATTACCGCGAGCGCTTCAAACGATCGATTCCGTTCCGCTACCTCCCGATAGGTGTGGAACGCTTCCGGGATGCGTTCTCCATCAGTCCCCGAGTACCAGATCGTCATGATCCGACCGGCATGTGGGTAGGGAAGAGGCTCAAACAAAACTGGATTGAGGACGCTGAAGATTGCGGACGTCCCGCCAATGCCGAGCGCCAGAATGAGGACGGCGGCGCAGCCAAAGCCTGGGCTCTTCTGCAATTGCCTTACCGCGTAGCGAAGATCTTGAACAAGTCTGTCCATCGCGATTCCTCACTCGTACCGCAGCGCCACCATGGGATCGACTTTCGTTGCACGGCGCGCGGGAACATAGCTCGCAGCCAATGCAACCGCCACCAGCACCAGGCCAACCGCCCCATACGTCAAGGGATCCAGAGGGCTGATGCCGTAGATTGCATTGGCGACGATCCGCGCAGAGAAAGCGGCCAAGACCAAGCCTGCCGCCATACCAGAGATGGTTAGCGTTCCACTCTCGCGCAGAATCAAGCGCAGAATGTCGCGCGGCTTCGCACCCATGGCTACGCGCACTCCAAATTCGCGCGTGCGCTGCGCCACTGAATACGCCATCACGCCATACAATCCCATGGCTGCCAGAAGCAGCCCGATGCCGCTCAGCAGGGTAAGAAGATTTGCGGCGATTTTTGCACCGAACAACGACGCAGAGATGTATTCCGTCATCGGCTGCGCATCGAACAGGACGATTGCCGGGTCGATTGCTGCGGCCTCGCGGCGCACCGACGCAATTGCTTCGTTCACCGACCCGGAAGTGCGCACGTGAAACGTCAGGCCATATTCCGGACGGAAGATCTGGCGGATCGGAATGTAGAAGTAGGGCTGCGGATTTTCAGTGACGCGATGATATTTGCTATCCCTCGCGACGCCCACGATTGTGAACCATTCGCCCCATCCATGCACTTTGTGGCCGATCACGCTGTGATTCGGCAGAAATCGGCGGGCAAATTCCTGATTGACGATCATGACCCGAGGAGAGTTGGAGTCATCATGCAAATCGAAATCGCGGCCTTCGACGAGTGGAATCTTCATCGAGTCGAAATACCCAGGGGATATCAGGTCGCGATAGATCTTCATGTTCTCGTTCGGACCAGGCACGTATCCTTCGACGTCAAGGCTCTCCCAGTTGCCACCGTGAAAACCGAGCGGCACGGAATCGTCGTAGCTGACCGCGCTCACTCCCGGGAATTGCTCCAGCCGTTCACGTAAACGACGGCAGAAATTATCGGTCTGCTGGGCATCGTAGTTGGCAGTGGAGAAATCGAATTGTGACAGCGCAACTCCGTCCGGTGAGAAGCCGGGATCCATCGAACGGGCGCGCTCAAAGCTTTTTAGGAATAAGGCCGCACCGACCATTGCCACGACCGCTAGCGCGACCTCCGAGATCACCATCAGTCCGCGCAAGCGGTGTGCGTGAATGCCTGAGATTCCGCTGCGACCGCCCTGTTTCAGTGCTTCACTGACATTGGCCCGAGACGAATGCAGAGCGGGCATCAATCCTGCAAGCACAGTCACGATGACGGCCAACGCCGCGGTAAAGCCGAAAACATGGCTATCCAGAGGAGGAGCAATCATCACTGGCCGGGCGACAGCAGGAAGAAGCCAACGCAGGGCTCCTCCGAGCCAATTTGCCAGGATCAGCCCGAGCATCGACCCGATGAGCGTCATGAGTAGGGTTTCGGTCAGAAGCTGACTGATCAGCCTCCCGCGTTTAGCTCCTAGCGCTAAACGGACGCTGAACTCTTGTTGTCGCGCGGTGGCGCGAGCCAAAAGCAAATTGGCGAGATTGGCACACACGATTAAGAGAACAATGCCTCCGATGCCCATGAGGATAGCGATTGGGGTGAGCAGCATTGCCTGCGTGCCGAAATGCGATTGCCACACTGGAAGTACGGTCGCGCCGACTCCGAGATTGGAGTCCGCGTCTTCTTCCGCCATTCTGTTCGCGAGTGCCTGTACTTCTCCACGCGCCTGCTCCATCGCGATCCCCGGGGCCAGACGCGCGAGCAGCATAAAGTTGCGCGTATTGCGGTCCTGCAGCATCCAGACGCCGGTGTGCGTCATCTGGCCGTACATCGTGAGCGGCACCCAAAAGTCGTAGTCGAGACCCGCATGAGTACCGTGAAAGCCCTCGGGCGCCACACCGATGATCGTCAGTGGAGTTCGATTAACACGCAACGTGCTTCCAACGGCAGAAGGATTCATGCCATAGTGTGATTTCCAATAGCCGTGGCTGATGACTACGACCGGGTGCGCGTTCTGGGCATCATTGCGTTCGTCGAGGGAAAAGAAGCGGCCGGTCTCGGGTTTGATACCGAACATGTCAAATATGCCGCCCGAGACCATTTCACCCCACGCACGTTCCACATTCGGTGCGTCCCCGACTGAAAACAGATAGGCTCGGTATGCCGTTACCGAATTGACCAGGCGCAGGTTGTCTCGGAAATCGCGGAAGTCAAGATAGGAAGTAGTCAGCGGTTCGCCATCCGGAGCGGTGTTCTCGATCGCCACGATGCGGTCAGGATCTACGGCTCCGGGAAACGGATTCAGCACTAGAGAGCGCAGCCAGCCGAATATGGTTGTGTTCGCGCCGATACCGATCGCAATCGTGAGGATCGCCACAGTTGCAAAGTTCGGACGGTTGCGGAAGGTCCGTAGTGCGTAGCGCAGGTCTTGCCACAGAGCAGTCATCGCTGTCTCACTCTCCCCACTCGTACCGCAGTGCCATCATCGGATCGACCTTGGCACCCCGAAACATGGGAACGTAGCGGACGAAAGTGCGGTCGCTGACTTCCCATGTATCACCGGCCTTGCGCTCACTCATTCCGTAACGCGACAACCGGATCGACCTTGCTCGCCCGATAGGCTGGAATGATGCAGGCGAGCAAGGCGATGAATGCCAGCAATGCTGCCACAGCGACAAAGGTCGTGGGATCCGTCGGCTTCACCTGGAAGATGAGGCTTGCCACAAGGCGTCCCATGGCGAGCGCTGCCACCATTCCAATTGCTACTCCGAGTAGCGTCGGCTTCATTCCTTCCAGTACGACCATGCGGAGCACATCTGTCATTCGCGCACCAAGCGCGAGCCTGATTCCGATCTCTGGCACCCGTTGCCTCACGCTGTACGAGAGCACGCTGTAGATGCCAATGGCCGCCAGCAGCAGCGCCAGTCCCGCGAAGACGCCAAGCAGGAGCGTGTTGAATCTCGATTGCGACAGGGATTTGGTGACCACGTCATCCATGGTGAAAATATCGCGCACGGGAACTGTGCCATCGACCTGGTGGATCGCGTTGGTGACCGCGGACACCATGCTGCCTGGAGCTGTCGCAGAACGCACAATTAGAATCAGGGGAAAAGAACTAAAGCTTGACTCGTGAGTCGTAGAGAGCTGGTCTAAGGGCACGTAAAGCGTGGTAGAAGGCCGCGCCTGATCCAGACTGTCGAGCTTCACGTCTCCAACCACTCCCACGACTTCTCGAATCTGTCCCGGAGAGAATGTCAACGTGAGGCGTTTACCGATGGGATCTTCACCGGGCCAGAAACGGCGCGCCATAGATTCGCTGATCAGAATGGATTCGGGCCTATCATGGACGTCCTGATCCCCGAAATCGCGCCCTCGCAGCAGAGGGATATTCATGGCTCGCAGGTAGCCAGCACTGATCAATCGGACGTCGACTTCCGGTTGATCGGCCATCGCCACTTCGGGCTGTCCTTCGATCTGGATGGGCTGATGCGAGCCACCGTTGTCCAGTGGAAGGTCGTCGACAACTCCCGCCGCTTCCACCCCCGGGAGCGCTCGAACCCGCTGCAGGACTTGTTCGAAGAAGTTGACGAATGGCGCGGGTTGAGCAAATTTTGCGCGGGCCACTGCGGCTGTCATGGTGAGGACGCCGTGAGATTCAAACCCGGGCGCCACACTCTGCAATTGTTGGAAGCTGCGGATCATCAGCCCAGCGCCGACCAGGAGAACGATCGAAAGGGCAACCTCGGCAACGACTAGAATCCTGCGCGTTCGATGACTGCCAGAAGTCACGTCGGTCCGGCCCAACCCTTGTTTCAAGGCCTGGTTGACGTCGGAGTTCGTCAGTCGCATGGCGGGAAGGACTCCGGCAAAGATTCCGGTGAGCACGGAAATGCATGCCGTGAACGCAAGAACTTTCAGATCCACGTGCACTGTCACGGAATCGGGCATCTGATTTGCAAGAAATGACAGAATGAAACGCTGACCGGAAGGCGCGAGGATTAATCCAAGCGCTCCACCGATCGCTGCGAGCAGTACGGACTCGGTTAGAATCTGGCGGAGCACGCGCATAGAGCTCGCTCCCAGAGCGGTACGAATAGCAATTTCCTTGTGACGGCTGAATGTCCTGGCCAGGGCAAGATTGGCGACGTTCGCGCACGCGATCAGAAGGACAAAAGCAACCGCACCGAGCAGCACCAGCAGCGCTGGCCGGACATCATCGACCATGTCCCGATGGAGAGGCACGACCAATGCGCCCCATCCCTTGTCATCAGTCGGATAGAGCTGCTCAAGGCGGCTTGAGATGGTGTTCATCTCAGCTTGGGCCTGTTTCACATCGACACCGGGTTTAAGCCGCGAGATCACAACCGAATGGTGTTCCCCACGCACTGCTCGTTCCTGGTCGGTCCAGCCCATCGGCGTCCACATCTGAACCTGCAGCTGACCAAAATCCGGAAACCGAAAGCTTTCGGGCATCACACCCGCAACCAGGAAATTCTGCCCGTCCATCGTGATGCTGTGGCCGACCAGGTTCGGGTCTGCGCCGAAGTGCTCCTGCCAGAACCGGTGACTAAGGACAACCACATTCGTGTGTCCCGGTTGATCTTCTTCGGGGGAGAAGACGCGCCCCAGCATCGGAGCAACTCCAAGCGTTTCAAAAAAACCAGAACTCACGGCGCAGGCATCAACCTGCTGCGGCTGCGCAAGGCCGGTGAGCGTGAAGCCGCGATAGTTGTAGATCGCCATCCGATCGAAAACGTGGTTGTCTCGTTGCCAGTCGAAATAATTCGCGGCCGACACGGAGAAGGTGGGGATCCCCGGAAAGCTCTTCGCCGGCGGTGTGTGCCACACGCGAACGATTCGGTCGGGATCTTTGAAGGGAAGAGGCCGGAGTAGAACTCCGTTCACTACACTGAAAATCGCGGTGTTCGCGCCAATTCCGAGAGCGAGCGTCAGGACAGCGATGGCGCTGAATCCCGGACTCTTCAGCAACTGTCGCAGGGCAAAACGAAGATCCTGCACAAGGCGATTCATGCACCCACATCCGCCATCAGCTTCTTGAGCTCTTCTTCGGCCACAACTTTCCCGTCGAACAGGTGCACTTCCCGTTGCGCATGCTTGGCGAAGCGGGGATCGTGCGTCACCATGCAGATAGTTGCACCCTCACGGTGTAGGTCGGCCAGCAACTCCATCACGGCTTCGCCATTGCGCGAATCCAAATTTCCTGTGGGTTCGTCAGCGAGCAGGATCGAAGGCTTTCCGCCAAGTGCGCGCGCTACGGCCACGCGCTGCTGCTGACCGCCCGACAGTTGCGATGGATAGTGCCTCACGCGATGTGCCATCCCCACGCGTTCCAGCGCTTCCATGACGCGCCCCTTTCGCTCTGCGCTGGGCATGCGTTGCCGGTATGTCAGTGGCAGTTCGACGTTCTCATAGACGGTGAGATCGCCAATCAGATTGAAACTCTGAAAGATGAAGCCGATCTCCTGGTTCCTGATGCGGGCCCGCTCGGCGAAGTCCAGGTTCTCGACGGCTTTGCTGTTGAGAAAGTAGCGGCCGCCGGTGGGAGTGTCGAGGAGCCCAATAATCGAGAGCAGCGTGGATTTCCCGCAACCCGACGGTCCGGACATGGCCACGTATTCGCCTTTGTCGACTGAGAGGTGCACTCCCGAGAGCGCGTGCGTTTCGATTTCGTCGGTGTAGAAGACTTTCGTCATATCGGTGATCTGAATCAGTGCCTGGCTAGCGTCGCTCATGAATCATTCGCCTCGATTTCTGAAGTTTTGTTTCTAGTCCTGAAGCCGGATGCGGTCCGTATTGTCCCAGCGCGACATGTCGGAAAGCACGACCTTGTCGCCTTCGTGCAAGCCCTCTATCACTTGAATCGAATTCACCGAAGCGCGGCCCACTTTCACCGGAACGCGAGTCGCGTCACGTTCATCGCCGTCCAGCTTGAAGAGGCTGATCGTGCTGTTCTCCTGCCCGAACGCCGGACGCCCCACATAAAGCACATTGTCCAGCCGTTCGAGATCGATTGTGCCGTCCACGCTCAGGTCGGGCCGCGCGCCCTTTGGTAATTCGCCTACCAGTTTGACGTCGACGGTCACCGTTCCGTTTTGTACGCTTGGATCAACCCGCATGACTGTGCCGGTAATAACTCCGTTGTGCGTATCGACCGACGCCGGTTCGCCAATCTGCACGTCCCGCGCCTGGGTCTCCGCCACTTTCAGTTCTGCCATCAAGTGATTCGGTTGCACCACCTTGGCCAGCATTGTTCCAGGTGTTACATGTTGGCCAACGTGCAATGGCAGTTCGACCAGAACTCCTTCGATCTTGGCGCGGACCTTCAGCGCATCGAGTTGTTTCTGTTTCAGTTCCGCCAGGACCCGCATCTGGTCGACTTTGGCCTGCAATTGTGCCAGTTGCGCGTCGATCGCTTTCTGCGTGCTCTCCAGCCGCTGATCTTCCAGTCCATTGCGGATGGTCAGCTCGTCCGCCTTGCTCTTCGAAGCCTTGTACGCCAATCCGGAAATTACGCCTAGATCATAGAGGGCCTTGTCGGTCTGCGATTGCAATTGCGTCTGGTTGTAGTCGGCTTTCACCGTGGCCGCGCCCGCCTTCTGGTTCATCAGGTCGCTTTCCAGCTTCATGCGCTGGCTTTGATACTCGGCCTCGGCGGCCTTCCATTGAAGATGTGCGTCGACTGCCGCCTGCTCCACCTGCGGATCACTCATTTCGACGAGAATACTGTCGGCGTTCACCAGTGATCCCGGCAGCATGCGGATGCGAATGATGGTGGCTTCTGTCTCGGCAGGAATCTGCAGCACGGACTCCTGCGAAGGCACCAGTGACCCGATGCCGCGAACTTGGCGCAACATTGAGCCGCGCTTTACTGAATCTGTCCATACTGTGCCGCGCTCCACCGTGGGCGCGGCCGGACGCAAGCGATATACAACAACGGTTAGGGCAGCCACCACGACAACGACCACTGCCGCCGTGGCAATTTGGCGCCGGCGTTTACGTTCCTTAAATTCCGGGCGGGCGATATCCATCACCTTGGGATGTGGCAACTTCAGGGCCAACGCGCGTAGGAATCAAATCCTTGAAATCAAAGGCGATAGAATGAAGATGTTGCGCTGCGAGCGGGGAGGGATGTTCGTTGGGGAGATTGGACTGTCCATTGCCGGACACTCGCGGCAAACCTTTATTGAGGACCACACGCAGAGGCATTTTGGAGCTGCGAGTAAACGATGAACATTTACGGGGACGCAATGACTCAGGACATGGCCGCAACACACGGCAAGGTCGTGGGCTTGGCTCTGGCCTTAACTGATTGCGGAAGTGATTGCACTTCCCGTAAGTGATTGAAAAGTGGTGAGCGCGGTAGGAATCGAACCTACAACCTACTGATTAAGAGTCAGTTGCTCTGCCAATTGAGCTACGCGCCCACGGTGGAGACTGGCGGGGAAGAACAAACCAAAATTATAACATTCAATTCTCACTCTCGCGGCAGGCTCGCACGACGCTGCGCTGATTTTGGATTTCACGGTGCTTCGATTCTCCAATACCGAGAGCAACTGCGGGTGAAAGCAACAACAAATCGGCGAAAATTCGAAACCGGCCGCTACCCGAATGCGATGGTCCCGCGATCACTGCATCAGCAACCCGGTTCCCGAATGTTCGTAGCGGGATTTGTAGGCGAATAAAAAGCGAATATGCTAATCTCGCCCTTATGGCACGCCGCCCGGATCCCGGCAAGAAAGAAGAAATTTGGAGCCGCGAGGATTTGAAAGAGATCATGCGCAACCTCTCGCTGCTCAGCGAATACGGCGTTCGCGAATTCTACGAACGTGCCTACCGCGAATGCCGCATCATCAATAGCCAGACCTTCCCGCCGCCACGCGCCGTGCAAGAACTGGTGCAGGCGTGGAAGCAGCTTCGAAAGTGGCGCAGGCCGTAACCGCAGGCCACCGTTGATCGCTCGTCCGCCCGGCTGAAATGCAGACGCGACCGGAGTCAGCGCAGATTCGACAGCAGTCCAGACTCTTCGGTCCACACCACTACTCGATGCCGAGTTGCCGCTGAATTTGCTCGAGAGGCACGCCTTTGGTTTCCGGAACCATCGTCCGTACCCACATCAACTGAAGCATCATCATTCCAGCGAAGAACGAAAAAATGTAACCTGGCGGAAACACCGTGACCATCTTCGGAAAGAATGTGGTGAGCAGGGCGGCGAAAATCCAGTGAGTGGAACTGCCGAGCGTCTGCCCCTCCGCTCGGTGCCGATTAGGAAAGATCTCTGAGATAAACACCCAGATGACGGCGCCTTGCCCGATCGCATGGGCCGCGATGAACGCGAAGATGCAAGCTGGAACGATCGCGTAGTGCCGGGTAAAGAAAGCCCATGCCACCAGACCAAGTGAGATGATGTAACCGAAAGAGCCGATGTAGAGAAGCGTGCGCCGCCCGAGCCGGTCGATCAGCCACAGGCCCACGAAGGTGAACACGAGATTGGTGATGCCGATGCCGACCGACTGCAGGAGCGCTGCTTTCGCACCGAGCCCCGTCAGTTCGAAGATGCGCGGAGCAAAGTACAGGATCGCATTGATTCCCGAGAGCTGGTTGAAGAATGCGATCAGGAATGCCAGCAGGATTGGCTTGCGAAGCCGTCGGGTCCAGAATTGCCCCGAAGAAACTTGTTCGGTAGAGGCTGCCATGATTTCATCGGCCTGCCTCGCAATCTCGGCTTTGGAAATCTCCGGTTCGATTTGCTGCAACACGTCGAGGGCTGCATCCCGATCGCCCTTCTTGCTGAGCAGCCAGCGCGGACTTTCCGGAAGGCCAAGGCATAGCACTGCATAGAGCAAGGAGGGGAAGGCCGCGACCCCAAGCATCCATCGCCACGCGCTTCGGCCCAATACCGGCGAGCAGAGCGTTCGACACGAAGGCGACCAATATCCCGAAAACAATATTGAACTGGAACATCCCGGCGAGCCGCCCGCGATGTTGCGGAGGCGCGATCTCGGAGATATACATGGGCGCGACGACCGTCGAGATGCCGATCCCGAGTCCGCCAATCACGCGTGCAGCGATGAAAACCCAGACATTGGAAGCGAGCGCCGAACCCGCCGCGCCGACCAAGTAAAGGACTCCAATCCAGAGCAGAGTCGCCTTGCGCCCGAAGCGGTCCGCCGGCCACCCGCCAATCAACGATCCCACAACCGTGCCGTACAAAGCCGACGCCATGGCAATGCCATGCAGGTTGTCGCTCAGCCCCCACAGGGTCTGAATGGTTTTTTCCGCGCCGGAGATGACGACCGTATCGAAGCCGAATAGAAATCCGGCCAGCGCCGAGGTCAGCGACCAGAAGAAGATGCGAGCGTTCATAGAAGGACGGCGCAGCTTACCACAAAATCCACGACCAATCCCGGGAGAATCAGGACGATGAATTTCACCTCGTCAGTCCTCTTACCAGCGGATACTCCTTTTTCCCGCCAATCCCGAATCCCGCCGTCCATCGAAATCACATTGGTGTAGCCCATCTTCTGCAGATTGTCGGCGGCCAGTGCCGAGCGAAAGCCGCCGCCACAGTAAAGAATCATTTCCGCGTTCAATTCGGGAACGCGCGCCTCAATGTCGCGCTCGATGATCCCTTTCCCCAGATGAATGGCACCGGGCAGATGGTCCTTGGCGTACTCACTCTCCTCACGCACGTCGATCAGGATGAACTTGTCGCCGTGATCCATCCTCTTCTTTATTTCATTCACATTCGTTTCGCGAACCCGAGTCTTGGCGTCGTCGACAATCTTCAGAAAGCGGGGTGGATGCTGGTGAGCCATAAAATCTCCTTTGCACAATATGGTAGCAAGGAGTCCCAAGTCTCCACCGATCGTGTGGGGAGGACCGATTCGCCCATCCATACGCGATCGTGTGGGGACGGCCGCCTTCAGCCGTCCAGCCGCGCAGCGGCGCTTCTCCTTCGAGTAGCATGGAGCCGTGCCTCAGAATGACACTCGCAAAATCGGCTTGGCTCGCGCGCTGTCGAAGTTGGGATACTGCTCGCGCTCGCAGGCCAATGAACTGATTCGCGCCGGCCGCGTCACTCTGAACGGGGCTACTCGCCGCGACCCAGAATCCCCAGTGCGCATCGAGCGCGATCAGATCGCAATCGACGGACAACCGATCAAGGCGGGAAAAAAAATTTACCTCGTTATGAACAAGCCGCGAGGCTTGGTGACCACCGCCTCCGACGAGAAGGGCCGCGATACGGTCTATTCGCTATTCGCCGATCGCGGAGAATCGCTTCCCTGGCTCGCTCCTGTCGGCCGCCTTGATAAAGCGAGCGAAGGCCTGCTGCTGCTGACCAACGACTCCGAATGGGGAGCCCGCATCGCCGCTCCCGAAACACATTTGCCAAAGACTTATCACGTCCAGGTCAGTGCGATTGTGAACGAAGAGATGCTCCGGGCAATCGAGCGTGGCGTGAGACTAGATGACGGAGAGTTGCTGCAAGCATCCCGCTGCCTTCTTCTCCGCTCCGGCGAGAAAAACTGCTGGCTCGAGATCACGCTGCACGAGGGCAAGAACCGCCAGATTCGCCGTATGCTAGAGGCGCTTCAAATCGGAGTGCTTCGGCTGATGCGCGTTTCAATCGGTCCCCTGCAACTCGGAGCGCTCGCCAAAGGGGATCACCGGCAACTGACAACAGAAGAGAAGGCCGCTCTCGATCGCTCAATGCTCAAAGGCTAGGTTCGAAAGTTGCGGCTCTTGGCGACTTCATCGCGATAGTTTTTGTTTGAGTCTTAGGAAATAGTCCTCAAAATAGATTCTGGATAGGTATGCCACCGCGACTGCGGTGCCACATGCAACCGCGAATCGAAGGAGGAGTAGGTCGGAACGTTCGCTCGTGAGTAGGAACGAAGGAACATATGTCCGACATAGGCGATCGTACAGGCGAAAAGCTAGCAGGTGAATTAAATAGAGACCATAACTGATGAAGCCGAAAAACTGAAGCCAGCTAATATTGACCAACGCACGCCAGCGGCTCGTTCCAATCAACAAGAAGAGGAGCAGTATGCCCGTGAATATTAAGTGAATTACAGTGTATTGCAAGGCCGCACCAAGCAGACGATCTCGCGTCATGATGCCGAAAGGTGCACCCAAGAGAACCGCCATTGTACCTAGAACAATCGTGAGACCGCTCAGCGCCCAAAGCTGCGATCTTGAGAGAGTGCCACGGACCAGCACGGCCAGCACACTGCCGAAAGCGAGACCATCTGCAACAAGCCACGTAAACGAGCCCAATCCACTCACATGGCCTCCGTAGAAGGCCAATGCACGTAACACAGCAGTTAAGGCGCAGATAAGAGCAGCCACAACGCCAACCTGGCGGCGCGATAGATACCGGACGACCAGCGGCCAAACAAGGTAGTAATGTTCTTCTACCGCCAACGACCACAAAGGCCCGTAGTCCTCGGCGACACCAAACAATGTAGTGACATTCGCGAGATAAATAAAACAAAGGCCCAGATACGTCCAGCTAGGGTGTCCGACAATAGCGAGCAGGATTAGCAAGGCGTAATAGGCAGGGAGATTCGCAATGCCCGTCGGGTATAGAAATTTGCGAAGTAACGCGGAGACGCTTTCGAATCGAGTAGGATTCTCGTAATCAGAAAGCCTGACAAAACAAAAAACAGGTTCACACCTAGCCATCCGGGCTGAGTCAGTTGAATCAGTCGCATGGTGCGCCCCTTAAATTGCAAGTGGCTGGTTGACGAGTAGATGCCGTGAAGGAATACCACTCCGAGAATGGCCACACCGCGAAGGGTGTCCAATTCGGGCATACGAGGACGCAAGAGAGACCTTGGAGCGGCAGTGTAGCCACGAGGTGAGGTTGAACGCGCTGCAGTTGCAAGTCAGGCACTCTTCACTTCTCTCCGCAGCTTGCGCGGCCATTCGCGATCCAGACCCGGGCTCTCGATCAACAAAAAGAACCCCCCGCAAGTAGCGCCGCAATCGGCAAAATCATACAGGACTGCATGGCATAGTAAACTCAAAAGTTCTAACCAGATGGAGCGACGCCGTGGTGTTGCGAGAGCGGCCCAAGGGAACAATGATTTCCAATCTCCGCGAGTGAGACTGCAAACCACAGATGAGAAATCCCGTGAGTTAGAACTCCAGACAATCTTTAATGTGCAGTGAAGTTGTTCAGGTTCTGATCCCAACACTCCATGTTCAGCTTCAGGGAATAGAATGACGGATCTAACCTTCTTATCCACCGTCGAGATGAGCCGTCAAGTTCGCGGGCGAGAAATTTCTCCGGTAGAACTCGCCGAAGCGCATCTCGCGAAAATCGAGCGGCTGAATCCGAAGTTGAATGCCTTCGTGCACGTCGATCCCGAGCGGGTCCGCCAGCAAGCGCGCAGAATCCGAAGCCGCCGTGATGAGCGACCAGGCTCTGGGCCCATTGCACGGTGTTCCCATCAGCATCAAGAGTTCGATCGACGTTGCCGGGCCTGAAATGCGAAGCCGGCACGCGCCTTCGCGCCGGGTTCGTCGCCACGCATGATGCGCCCCTGGTCGAGCGGCTGCGCACGCTGGCGCGATCGATCCTCGGCGTGACTAACACTCCGGAGTTGCTCATGGCCTGGGAGACCGACAACCTGCTCTACGGACGCACCAACTCGCCTTGGGACCTGAATCGCACTCCGGGCGGATCCAGCGGAGGAGAAGCCGCGGCTATCGCATCCGGGATGTCCGCCGGAGGCGTCGGCAGCGATGGCGGCGGATCCATCCGCGTGCCCGCACACTTCAGCGGAATCTGCGGACTCAAACCAACGCCCGGACGCATTCCTTCGACCGGGCACTTTCCGACCTCCGGCGGACCGTTCGCCTTGCTCGGCGTGGTCGGTCCCATGGCACGCACTGTTGCTGATCTCAAGATTCTCTTCGAAGTCATGCAAGGCCCCGATGACGGCGACACCTGCGCTGCGCCAGTCCCACTCCGCTGGCCGACAGACGACGAACTCAAGCGACTGCGCATCGGCTACTTCGAAGACGACGGCCGCACGCCCGTGGACTCCGGAAATTCGCGAAGCAGTTCGCACTGCCGCCGAAGCCTTGCGCCGTGCCGGATTTCAGGTCGAGCCATTTCGTCCCGAAGGCTTGGAAGAGGCGCGCCTCCTCTGGAAGAAGTTTTTCGTCAAGACTGGGCGGCATGCTGATCGGCCCGATGTTCGCACGGCCGCGAGCAGGATGCAAGTCCAATTCTGAAGCAATTTCTTGAGTGGTCAGCGGCTGAGCCACGCCTGTCCGGCCAGGCCGTGATCGACGCATGGATTCGCCGCGACGCATTGCGCGCGAAGTTTCCTCGAGCAGATGCGCAAGTATCCCATTCTCGCTCTGTCCTCCGGCCGCGATCCCCGCCTTCCGCCACGGCGAGCGCAGTTGGACGATCGATGGTAAAGCCGTCGCAGTATCTCGATGCCTGGAGTTACACCGAGTGGTTCAACCTGCTGGGCAATCCCGCCGCGGTCGTTCCGGTAAGTCAATCGTCCGAGGGCTTGCCCATCGGCGTACAGATCGTCGGCCGGCCCTGGGAAGAAGAGGAGGTGCTCTCGGTCGCGGCCGTATCGAAGATGAATGTCAAAGGATGGAAGATTCCGCCGATCGCTGAAGTCAGCGAACGCGCGTAGTATTTTTAGTATTATTCCGCGTCTGATCTCGGCGTGTATAACTTTAATTCGCGCGGGACTTCGGCCACTGTGGGGCTGAAGTCGGGACAGTACTCCTTCGCAGTTGCCATTCGCGAAATGCCAACATCTCCGGGAAATCAAGCGATCCGAATTCTGTCTTGGCTCATTGCTTTTCTGGCCATTTCCGCCGCCTACCTCTACACCTTTCCCCAGGCGAATATCCTTTATGCCGTCGTTGTCCTGCTGCATGCTGCCGGAGGCGCTGCTCGCCGCGATATTCCTGGTTCCGATGCTGTTTCGTCTTGCTGCGCTCCGGCACACTCGCCGCGCGAGCAGGCTGGCTGCTGATTGCTGCCGGCACAGTCGTCGGACTGATCCTTATCAAGACCGGCACGCCACGGACGGAATGGAACAAGCTCTATCTCCACATTGTGCTCTCGCTGGCGGGTGTGGGCCCTGCTGATTGCCGGATGGCTGAGTGCGCGTGCCTCCTCCGAACCGAGCGCCGATCGGCATCAAGATTGGCCAGCTGGCGCCATCCGCGTCGTGCTCTGCCTGGCCTGCTCGCCGGAATTGGCTACGGCGCGCGCTATGTTCGTGAAAGTTGGCAGACGCGCAACCGCATTCAGAATCCCGACCATGCCGCCCGACGACATGAATGGCGAGGGCGACGGACCCGAGGGCTCGTTCTTCCCCAGTTCGGCGCAGGTCTACGGCAAGCAGAAAATTCCCAGCAAGTTTTTCATGGAGTCCGATTCCTGCAAGCGCTGCCACGAAGACATCTACAACCAGTGGTTCAGCTCCGCGCACCATTTCTCGTCGTTCAACAATCAGTGGTACCGCAAGTCGATCGAGTACATGCAGGATACGATCGGCACCAAGCCCTCGAAATGGTGCGGAGGATGCCACGATCCCGCCGTGCTCTACGCGGGCATGATGGACACGCCCATCAAGCAGATTGTGCATCGCCCCGAAGCGCAGGCTGGCTTGGGCTGCATGATGTGCCACTCCATCGCCAACGTGAAGAGCACGATGGGCCAGGGCGATTTTTATCTCGAATATCCCAAGCTGCACGAACTGGCCGCGACGAAGAATCCGATCGCACGCGAGCTTGCATGATTTCCTGATCAAGCTGAATCCCGAGCCGCACCGTCGCGTGTTCCTGAAACCTTTCATGCGCGACCAGACGGCGGAGTTCTGCTCGTCGTGCCACAAGGTTCATCTCGATGTTCCGGTGAATCATTACCGCTGGTTCCGTGGCTTCAATGAGTACGACAACTGGCAGGCCAGCGGAGTTTCCGGACAGGGCGCGCGTTCGTTCTACTATCCGCCGAAGCCGCAGCAGTGCGCCGATTGCCACATGCCCGCGGAAGTCCTCGAAGGACATGGGCAACATCAACGGCGTCGTGCACTCGCATCGCTTCCCGGCAGCCAACACGGCTGTCCCGACGGCGAATGAAGATCCGGCTCAGCTGAAGCTGACAGAAGACTTCCTGAAGAACGGCTCGTTGACGGTCGACATCTTCGCGTTGTCTCCAGCGCAGGCTCCGTTGAAGCCCGGCGCGGCCACGCAATCGGATCTTTCAACTACTTTCGCGGTCGGTGAAGAAGCCGAGAGCAAAGTCGCTGCCGCCGGAAGTGCAGGCGAGTTGCCCGGTCACCGCTCCGCTCAACCGTGTGCAGCCCGCCGTGCGTCGAGGCGACACCGTGCGCGTCGACGTGGTCGTGCGCACGAAGAAAGTCGGACACTTTTTTCCCGGCGGCACTGTCGACGCCTACGACACCTGGCTCGAACTGAAGGGCACCGACGACAAAGGCCAGACGATTTTCTGGAGCGGCATGGTCGAAGACAACGGCCACGGTCCGGTCGAGAAAGGCGCTCACTTCTACCGCTCGTTGCAGATCGATGCTCACGGCAATCCCATCAACAAACGCAATGCCTGGGCCACGCGCGCGGTGGTGTATGTGCGTCTGATTCCACCCGGCGCGGCTGACACCGTGCACTATCGCATGCGCATTCCGGAAAACGCCGGGCAACAAGATCACGCTGCATGCGCGCCTCTGCTACCGCAAGTTCGCGTGGTATGGAACGCAGGAAGCCTTTGCGGGAGTGCCCGATCCGACGCAAGCCCGACGCAGTTACGTCCGACTACGATGATCGCCCGACTCTGTTCACGGCGTCGTTGAGCGGCGTCTCGGCGAAGCAAGAGAAGATTCCCGACCTGCCCATCGTGCCGGTTGCGGAAGACGAAGTCACGCTTCCCGTGGTCGCGCACAACGCGCCCGCAGCCGAGCCGAAGACGATCGTCCGCAAAGAAGAGTGGCAGCGCTGGAATGATTACGGCATCGGATTGTTCCTGCAGGGAGATCTGAAGGCCGCCGCCGCCGCGTTCGAGAAAGTGACCGAAGCCGATCCGAACAATCCCGACGGCTGGGTCAACATCGGCCGCTGCGCCGTGCAGGAAGGCGACATGGCGCGTGCGCGCACCGTGCTGGAGAAAGCGCTGTCGCTGTCTCCGAATCTAGCGCGCGCGAACTTCTTCTACGCCAAAGTTCTGCGCTCCGACGGCAACTACGATGGCGCGGCGTCGCGACTCCGCAGCGTGCTGGCACAATATCCGCGTGATCGCGTTGCGCTGAATGATCTGGGACGCGTTCTGTTCCTGCAACGCAAATATGACGACGCCGTGAAGATCCTGCAGTCCGTGCTGGAAATCGATCCCGAAGACCTGCAGGCGCACTACAACCTGATGCTCTGCTACAACGGCCTCGGCAACGATAAACTCGCGAAGGAACATCAGGCGCGCTACATGCGCTTCAAAGCCGACGAGTCGTCACAGGCGATCACCGGCCCCTACCGCCAGCTTCATCCCGAAGACAACAACGAACGCCAGTCGGTACACGAGCACGTTTCGGTTCCGCTGCCTGTCAGCACTACAAATCATGTGGGGACGGCCGCCCTCGGCCGTCCGGCCGGGCAAGGCCCGGCAGCGATCTCTGCCGGAGCCTCCCGATAAATGTATCTCCCTATAACGCAATTCACCACAGAGTCACAGAGACACGGAGAAAGCTTTCTCTTGCTCAAGATTCCTCCGTGCCTCCGTGTCTCCGTGGTTGACTCGCATTTTGTCTTGCCGCGACCGCGCAAGCGCAGATCCAGTTCCGCGACATCACTGCCCAGGCCGGCATCCACTTCACCCACAACAACGGCGCCTTCGGCAAGAAGTGGCTGCCCGAAACCATGGGCCCGGGCTGCGCCTTCATTGACTACGACAATGACGGCTATCCCGACATCATCCTCATCAATGGTGAAGATTTCCCGGGACATCCCCACGCCGGCGCGACCACGCTGAAGCTCTATCACAACAATCACGACGGCACCTTCACCGACGTCACGCGCAAGGCCGGACTCGCCATTCCTATGTACGGATTCGGCGTAGCGGTTGGCGACTACGACAACGACGGCTTTGATGACGTCTTCATCTCAGCGCTTGGGCCAGAGTCATCTCTTCCACAACAACGGCAACGGCACCTTCACCGAGGTGACGAAAGCCGCCGGCATGTGGGGACCGAATGAGTTCTCCACCAGCGCCGCTTGGGTCGACTACGACCGCGACGGCAAACTCGATCTTGTCGTCGCGAATTACGTCCAGTGGAGCGAGCAGGGCGATCTCTACTGCACCATCGACGGCGCGCACAAATCCTATTGCACTCCCGAGTCGTACAAAGGCACGTCTGTGCGCCTCTGGCACAACCTTGGCGCAGGAAAATTCGAAGACGCCACGCAGAAAGCCGGACTCGGAGATCCGACCTCGAAGAGCCTCGGCATCGCCATCCTCGACGCCAACGTCGATGGCTGGCCCGACATCCTGATCGCCAACGACACGCAGCCCAACAAGCTCTATGTGAACAAGAAGAACGGCACGTTCGAAGAGCGCGGCGTCGCCGCCGGAATCGGCTTCAGCGAAGACGGCGTTGCCCGCGCCGGCATGGGCGCCGACGCCGCCGACTACGACCGCAGCGGCCATGCCAGCCTTATCATCAGCAACTTCGCCAATCAGATGGTCTCGCTCTACCACAACGAAGGCAACGGACTGTTCGTCGACGAAGCTCCGCAATCCGAAATTGGCCGCGGCACTCTGGTCACTCTCGGCTTCGGCTGCTTCTTTTTCGACTACGACAACGACGGCTGGCCCGACATCTTCGTCGCTGACGGCCACATTGAAAATGAAATCGAGCGCGTGCAGAAGCGTGTCAGCTATGCCGAGCCTCCGCACCTGTTTCGCAATCTGGGCGGCGGAAAATTTACTGAAGTCACCGCGCAGATGGGCAAGCGCCTTTGCGGCGCCGAAAGTGGCGCGGTCTGCGGCTTATGCCGACATCGACAATGACGGCTTCCTCGACATTCTGCTGACGACAAACGCCGGTCCCGCCTACCTCTTCCACAACGAAGGCGGCACCAATCACAGCCTGCGGATCAAGCTGGTCGGCACGAAATCGAATCGCGATGGCATTGGCGCGGTTGTGCGCGTGACCTCCGGAAGCGACAAGCAATGGAAGATGCTGCGGTCCGGATCGAGCTATCTGTCGCAGAGCGAACTGGTGCTGACCTTCGGTCTGGGCGCGCAAACGAAAGCGGATGCAATCGAAATTCAGTGGCCCAGCGGACAGGTCGACAAGCTTTCGAATGTCGATGCCGGGCAAACGGTGACGGTGCAGGAAGGGAAGGGAATCATTGCGAGTCGCCCATACGGACGCATCCGAGTTGGCGCGAAGGAAGTAGATCGGCGTACAGTGAGTCACGCGCATGGCATTCACGAAGAACGACAGTGACGACGGATCTGCTGTCTGCTGTCACCCGTAACCATCAGGTCTTTCGCTTTGTTCGAAATCACAAGACTATCAGGTTCGAATCCTCTGTGTTCCTCTGTGCCCTCTGTGGTTAAATCTCTAACGGAATGAATCTTAAAATCTCCGCCGCCTTCTTCGCCGCCCTTCTCGCGGCCTTCGGCCTGCTTTCCCCGCAGTCGCAACCGAACCCGATCGAAGCCGCGCGCCACAACAATCTCGGCGTCGCCTACATGAACCAGCAGCTCTTCGAAAAGGGATTGAAGGAATTCCAGCAGGCGGCGGAAGCCGATCCCAAGTTGGCGATCGCGCGCCTGAATGTCGGCATCGCATACCTGAACCTGCAGAAAGTGGACGAAGCCAAGGCCGCTCTCGAAGACGCGCTCAAGCAGGATCCGAAGAATCCCAACGCGTGGTACAGCCTCGGGCTGCTGGCGAAAAATACCGGCGACGCGCAGGCCGCGATCGACGCTTTCAAGCATGTCACCGAGATCGACCCGAACGACGCCGACACCTGGTATTTCCTCGGCACAGCATACGTGCAGGCCAAGCAATTCCCGCAGGCGATCGACGCCTTCGAGCACGCGCTGAAGATCAATCCGCTGCATGCCTCGGCAGAATTCGGCCTCTCGCGCGCCTACCAGCAATCCGCCGACGCCGATCACGCCCGCGAGCACCTGAAGAAATTCCAGTACATCACGCAAAACAAGTATCGGCGCCCCCATGAGCCTGGCCTATGGCGAACAGGGCCAGTACTCGCGCGCGGTGGAGTCGCCGCAAGCGCAACTGAAGCCGTCCAGCGCAGATCAAGGTGCAGTTTGTGGATGTGACGAAGGAAGCGGGGATCACTGTCAAGCCGAACGCCAGCCAGTACCGGACCAAGCCTTCGCACTACCTGGGCGCCTGGCGCCTGCTTTCTCGACTACGACAATGATGGCAAGATCGACATTTTTCTGCCTGGACAACGGAGCCCAAGGTGGCATGTCGCTTTATCACAATCTAGGGAATGGAAAATTCGAAGATGTCACGAATGAAGCCGGATTCGACCCTGCAGTGCACGCAACTCGCCTGCACTGCGGGCGACTATGACAACGACGGCTATTGCCGATCTCGCCGTGAGCTTCGAAGAACCGCGTTCTGCTTCTTCACAACGAAAAGAACGGCACGTTCAAAGATGTCACGGTACATGCCGGCTTGCCGCAAGCGGAAATTCAAGTCGAATGCGGTCGGCCTGATGCCGGTAGGTGTAACCTTCATCGACTACGACCACGACGGAGATCTCGACCTTTAGTATGCGTTCAGCGGCGGCAAGATGATCGTCGGCCCCATCAGGACGCTCCGGCACAACACGATGTGGCGCAACAACGGCGATGGCACATTCACGGATGTAACCGACTCATCGGGATTGTGTCGGTCTCACTTCCTCAGCTCGCTGCGATCGGTACCGACTATAACAATGATCGCGCAGTCGACATGTTGCTGACGGGTGGCACGAGCGGCCCTGCTCTCTTCGAAAATCCTCGCGAAGGGCAATTTCCTGCATCGCGCGACCCGTGGAGCCAGTCCCGTACCAATGCCGAGCGACATTCCGACCGTTGGTATTACTGCCCTAGACTTCGACCACGACGGCTGGATGGACATCGCTCTCACCAGCGACGACGCGCCGGCAATCACGCTCTGGCGCAACAATCACGGCAAGAGCTTCGACCCGGTGAATCTCCCGCAGCCCAACTGGGTCCGCGCCTTTGGCGTCGCCGCCTTCGACTACGACAATGACGGCTGGGTTGATCTTGCCGCGGTGGGAGAAATCCAAAGACGGCAAGGGCGAAGTTCGCCTCTTCCGCAATCTCGGTCCCGATGGATTCAAAGACGTCACCACCGACGTCGGCCTCGACAAGATTCAACTCAAAGACCCGCGTGCCATCATCACCGGCGACTATGACAACGACGGCACCACCGACCTGCTCATCACCCAGAATCACGGTCCCGCCGTGCTCCTGCGAACGAAGGCGCGACACAGAATCACTGGCTGAAGCTCTCGCTCAAGGGACTAAACGACAACAAGTCCGCCATCGGCACGAAGGTCGAAGTCTTCTCCGGCGGCAACCGGCAGAAATTCGAAATCTACGGATCGAACGGCTATCTCGGACAGAACTCCACCGACATCGTTGTCGGCCTCGGCCAGTCAAAAGAAGCCGACATCGTCCGCATGCTCTGGCCCACCGGCGTGCTGCAGGATGAAATCCAGATCGCCGGCGACAAGCGCCAGGAATTCCTCGAGATCGACCGCCGCGGCAGTTCCTGTCCCACCCTTTTCGCGTGGAATGGCGAGCGCTACGAGTTCGTCGCCGACATGCTAGGCGCCGGAGTCGTCGGCCACTGGATCGGCCCCCACCAGCGCGACATCCCGCGCCCGGTCGAGTTCATCAAGATCCCGACGGGATTGGTTCGTGAGAGAGACATCGTCTGCAAACTAATTGTCATCCTGAGCGAAGCGAAGGATCTATGGAATCCCGAGCCAGTTGCACAGATCCTTCGCCGCAAAGAGCTGCGGCTCAGGATGACAAAGGCTCGCCGACGACTAACCAGCAGCGACGAACGACGGTCTTGGCTTTCCGCTTCATGGAGCCGCTGGAAGAAGCCGTCTACCTCGATCAGGTGCGGCTGACTGGCAGTCGATCATCCCGCTGAGCCTCGACGTCTATCCCAACGAATATTTCGCCTCGAACCCGCCGTATCCGAATTCAAAGTGGTAGTTGAGCCACGACGCGAAGCCGCCAGCCGGTGCCTGGGACGAGCACGGCCACGACGTTCTGCCCGATCTGCTGGCGCACCGCTACTTCGGCGATTTCACAGTTGACGCAATTCGCCGGATTCGCCAAGCCGCATACGCTCACGCTCGACCTCGGCGAGCCCTATAACGGAGGTCCGCTCTGGCTGCTGATGCACGGCGAAATCGAATACTTCACCGCGAACAGCATGTACGCCGCCGTCGCAAGCCGGACTCGAAGCCGTCTCACCGTATGTGGAAGCCCACGACGCAGACGGAAACTGGAAGCGCGTCATCGACGACATGGGATTCCCCGCCGGCGGCCCGCGCACCATGACCGCCGATCTCACCGGCAAACTCCCGCAAGGCACGCAAAAGATTCGCATCACGACCAATCTGCAAGTCTACTGGGACAGCATTCTGATTAACCGCACGGCGCAGGTAGCGAGCTCGAAAGCTCAGGCAAACTCCGCCCGTCGTGAACGCTCAGATGTCCTCTGGCGTTGTCGCGCCTGATCCTCGACTCGTTCCACGGATACCCTCTGCAAGATCGAAGGCACGCCTCGCCGGCAATGTGCATTACATCTACGAGAAGACCAGCGCCACCGGCCCCTACACTCGTCCGCAGGGAACGTACACGCGCTACGGCGACGTGCTCCCGCTGCTCACCGCGACCGACGACAAACTGGCTGTCTTCGGCTCGGGCGACGAAGTCCGCCTCGACTTCGATCCGTCCCGACTTCCCGCGCTCCCGCAAGGGCTGGGTGCGCGACTATTTCTTCGCCGCCAATGGCTACGAAAAAGACATGGACTTCTACGCCGCCGAAGGCAACTACGTTGCCCCCTTGCCGTTCCTGAGCATGGGCGAGTATCCGTATACACCGAAGAAATCGTTCCCGCTCGACGACGCGCACCTGAACTATCTGCTCGAATACAACACGCGCCACATGTCAGGCAACGAGCAGCGCGGATACTGGTTCGACTACGGCGAGAGCCGCAGCCGTGAGAATGTAGGGGCAGCCGCCCCCGGCTGTCCGGTGCGCGACGCGCGCCCGCCGAGGGAGGGAGGAGTCTTTCTAGAGAATCGTTTTAATATTGACAATTCCGCCCGTCCCATAATCCAATAGCCGTTCTCATGGAAACCTCCACCGCCGCACCTTCCTGCTGCCCCTCCCCGTCTGCGCCGCACGCTCACGCTCTGGGACCTGATCTTCTACGGGATCGTCCTCATCCAGCCCATTGCGCCGGTTCCGCTCTATGGCGTCGCGCAGAAGCTTTCCGACGGTCACTTCGTCACCATCATTCTCATCGCCCTCTTCGCGATGCTGATCACTGCGGTCAGCTACGGACGCATGGGCGCGCTCTATCCGACGGCAGGTTCTGCCTACACCTACGTCGGCAAGGGACTGAACCCGCATCTTGGCTTCCTTGCCGGATGGGCGATGATTCTCGACTATCTGCTGCAGCCGCTGATCAATACAGTTTGGATCTCGACAGCCCTGCACGAGCGCTACGTGCATCAGGTTCCATTCGTCGTCTGGGCGGCGATCATCGCGGGCATTATGACCTTGCTGAACCTGGCTGGAGTGAAGTCTTCCTCGACCGCCAACAAGGTTCTGCTGGCCATCATGTCGGTGGTGGTGGCCTGTTCTTTGTCGTCCTTGCAATCAAGTTTCTGTACGGCGGCCAAGGATGGGCTGGGCTATTCTCTCTGCAACCGCTTTATGATCCCAAAACTTTCAACTCTCACAAGATTCTGACAGCGACGTCATTCGCGGCGCTGACCTATATCGGTTTCGACGGCGTGACCACGCTGGCCGAAGATGTGGAGAATCCCAAGCGCAACGTGCTGCTGGCAGTGGTTTTGACCTGTATCTTTGCCGGCGTCTGCAGCGGGATCGAAGCTTACCTGGGTGCGCGCGTGTGGCCCGACTGGCGCTCGTTTCCCGAACCTCGAGACCGCGTTTATGGATATCTGCAGCCGCGTCGGCGGTGCGCTGTTGTTCAATGCAATGGGATTCATCCTGATCGTCGCCGCCTTCGGCAGCGGACTGACGGGCACGCTCGGCGCCGCCCGCCTGCTGTTCGGCATGGGCCGTGATGGCGTGCTTCCCAAGAAGTTCTTTGGCAGCTCAAGCCGGGTAGCAGCACGCCCAGCAACAACATTCTGCTCATCGGAGGCTTGGCGTTTCTGGGGGCCGTCCTTCTGAACTGCATCGGCAGCGCGTACCAGCACGCTGGCGAACTGCTGAACTTCGGAGCGTTCCTCGCATTCATGGGAGTGAATTTCGCCTGCTTCTGGCAGTTCTCCGTCCGGCGTCAGCAGGGCTATCAGACGAAAGTTTCTGACGGATACGACTGCTTCCGATGATCGGGTTCGCTGTTCTGTGCCTGTTGATCTGGGTCAACCTGAACATCATTGCCAAAACCGTCGGCGGCATCTGGTTCGCGATCGGAATCCTCTACGTGGGCTACAAAACGAACTGGTTCCGCTCCGCCCCGTCATGATCGACTTCAGCGACCAGTAGCGACCATGAAATTTACGCCTGCCGCGCCCTTCACATTCCGAAAGGAGATCAATCATGCTCGGGTCAACGAATATCGTCGCGTTTGTTCCGATCAAAGACTCGGAAAAGGCCAGGGGCTTTTACGAAGGACTGCTGGGATTGCGCTTCGTGAAAGACGACGGATTCGCGCTCGTCTTCGAGGCCAACGGAATCATGGTGCGTGCCGCGAAAATGAAGGAGTTCACGCCGGCACAGTTCACCGTGCTGGGATGGCAGGTTTCAGGAATCGAAGATGTGGTGCGTGTGCTGGCGAAAAAAGGCGTGCACTTCGAGATCTTCGGATTCTTCAAGCAGGACGAACTCGGAATCTGGACCGCCCCGACAGGTGACAAAGTCGCGTGGTTCAAAGATCCAGATGGAAATATTCTCTCGGTTTCGCAGCACGTGGACTAGATGATTTGGGTTAAGAATCGAGGTCCTTGTCATCCTGAGTGAAACGAAGGACCTGTGCAATCTGCCGACAGCATCGGCGCTGACGGTGGGTTGCACAGATTTTCGGCCGGCAAAATGCGCAGTCCTCTGGATGACAATCCTCGGTTATGGCCTCGTAACGCTATTCCACGTTCCACGCCGCTGACTTCCACGGCTGGCTTCGCCGCGCCCAGTTCGCTCGCGCGGTACGTAGCAGTGATCTCCCGCTTCTCTCCGGGGAGCAGCGAAATGTAGTTGTCCTCCCAAACCACCGGCAGAATCTCTTCTCCCTTGGCTCCCTTGTCGACTTTCAGCCGAACAAAGAACGCCAGGCTCTTGCTCGGATTCTCGAGCATCACGTGGGTGATTCGCATCTTCTCCTTTGCGCTCACGTGCGGTCCGTGACCTTCAGCTTCACCTTGGGCAGTTGCGAGATCGCGGTGAAGTCCGCGTATCGTGCCGTCGGCGTCATCCACCAGTTGGATTTTCGCCCAGTCGAGCGTTTCCGGCTTGGTCGAGAGCCAGTAGAAATTCGATCCCACCAGCTTTCCCGCTCGAGTCCTCCAACCTCAGCACCAGGAAATAGGTCGTTGCTCAACCCGGAGACGTCGGGCAGCGTGAAAATCTTCGCCGTGCCGTCGGCGCGCGGCATCGACCGTATTCTCCTGCGAGAACTTCTCCAGTCGCGTCGAGATTGTAGATCTTCGTGGTCAGCTTCAGCCCCTTGCGTCTTCGTACTGGCTGCTGACCACCCAGATCGCATGATCGTCGTAGCCATAAAGCGGATGCAGGGCACTCCATCGCGCGCTTGGCGCCGAAGTATCCGCCGCCGGGACGCAGATAATAGTCATACAAGTGCCAGATCATCGAAGGCCATGCATTGTTCAGCATCCACTGGATCACGCCCGTTGCCTGATACTTGTTGCGGCTGTAGGCCTCGTACATGGCGCGCACACCTTCGTAGGTTTGCATCTGCGACTTGATGGCGAAGTCGTCCACGTTGTCGGACTTGCCGTAGCGATTCGCCAGTGCCTCGCTGAACACGTTGATGGTTTTGAATTCGCCGCCGCCTGCGTGATAGTTCCACACGTCGTCGATCAGGCCACATGTGATCTTTGCCCACCATGGCGCGAATACTCTCGACCGGCGGAACAGCAGGCCCCATGCTGGTTTCCAGTGTTGAATCCGTAAGCGCCGCCGCAGCCCCCGGGATTGCACAGCTTGCGTCCGGGCTGGCCCTCAGGAGTGTCCACCTGCCAATAGCTGGGAGCGACGTATTCATAAGGCCCACTCATCTTGGCGCCGCTGTCGCCGGTCACGCTCGTCTTCTTTCCTGTCGCCGACGAGACCACCGGATTCGGCCACAGCAACTCCTTTTCGATGTCGAGATACATCTGCTCGACGTCCGGTGGCGGAGGGTTATCGCTGCCGTTGAGCCACATCACCAGGCTGGGATGGCTGCGCAGCCGATAAATCTGATCGCGCAGCGACTGCTTGGCAATCTCAAAATCCTGCGGCTGCCAGCGCGGCCAGCGCTCCCAGAAGTCGCAGCAGCACCATCCCGCCATCACCAGAATGCCTTGGTGGTCGGCCAGATTCGTAGAACTCCTCAGTTTCGAGTTTGCCCTCGAGGCGGACGGTGTTCAGTCCCATGTCGCTTCACGTAGCGGAATTCATCCTGCAGCCGCTCCGAAGTTCTCGCGCAGCATCATGTCCGGAGTCCAGCCGCCGCCGCGAATCAGAATGTTCTTGCCGTTAATGTGGAAGGCGCGCCCGCCGACGGAATTGAGGTCGGAGGTAATCTCGCGAATGCCGAACTCAGGAATTCGTCTTGTCGCTGGCCACGCCGTTGACTTCGAATTCCATGTTGCAGCTTGTACAGATTGGGCGTCCCCATCTGCGCCGGCCACCACAGCCGCGGATTCGAGAACGCCAACTGCGGAAACTTATCGGGAGCGAACGTGACGTCCTTCGACTCGTTGGCCGCCAGCTCCACGTCCTGCTCGAATGTGACGTTCTCGATCTGTCCTTTGAGTTTCCCCTTCACGGGCTGATCGGTTCCGTTCTTCACCTGCGCCGTGACGGTGAGCTGCGCATTGTCATTGGCCGGTGGATTCAGCTTCGAAACCACCGTCGGATAGCGCAGCGCGACCCGCCCGCTTGTGGTCAAGTAGACTTCGCGCCACAGCCCCATATTCTTGTCGGGTGGCGCAGGATTCCAATCGACGAACGTGATGGCGAGATCATGTTCGGTAGGAGCAAAGGCCTGCACAGCCAGCACATTCTCTGCACCCGGTTTTGCCGACGAAGTGATGTTGAATTCATACGTCCGCCAGGCTCCGGCCACGTCATCCGATTTCGCAATCTGATTCCCGTTCAGAAAAATGTTGGCGCGGTAGTTGATCCCGTTGAACTTCAGCCAAACGGTCTTCCCCTTGTAGGCCGCTGGAACTGTAAACGCCTTCCGATACCACCACGACGCTGCGTAAGGGCTGTCAGACGCCATCGCGATATTTGAGAAGTTGCCCGCCAATGGGGTAGTTCACACCGGGGTAGCTTCGCAGGTTCATTCCGAAGAAAGGGTCCGGCTAGAGTCTTGTCCTTCACCAGCGCCGCCACTACCGTGCTCGGAATGGTGGCCGCATGCCATCCCTTGGGAGCGAAGCCGGGAGTCGAGATGACCTCTCCCTTGGCCTCGACTTTGGCCGAAGTCTGCAGCGCCCACCCTTCGTGGAGCATCAGCTTCGTTTCGGTGTCGTGCTTGGCCCCCGGTGCCGCGGGGGTCTTCTGTTGCGCGGACAGGAAGGAACTCAACAGGAACTGCGTCAGGATGAAGAAGATCAAAGATAGCCGCTTGCCGGGTTTCATGGGACTCCTTATGCAGGTGCGCGGAGATTCTTGGAAAAGTGTCGAAGAAAGGGATAACACTTCTATTAATTCGTTTCAATAGCGGATTTTAGAAGGCCCTGGATCGCGCGCAGAGACTCCAGACACTCGCCGGATCTTGGAAAAGAGGCACTCTGGCAGGTGATTTCTTCCCAACGGCATAGTTTATAATTGAAAATTCGCTTGTCTACTCTGGAGTGATAAGAACATGATTCGCTTTCTACAGAAGTCTGGCCAGACCACGAAGTATATCCTCGGGGGTTTGTTGCTGCTTGTCTGCGCTTCGATGGTCATCTCTTTTATTCCGGGTGGCTTGGGAGGGGACGTCTTTGGCAACGCTCCCGGCAAGGGTATTGTCGCCAAAGTCGACGGCAACGACATCTCCGCCGATGACGTGCGCACCACGGCCAAGCAGATGCTGCAACAGCAGATGCCGCAGGGCAGCAACGGCAACATGAGCATGTTGCTGCCTTTCTTCTCCCAACGCGCCGCTGAGCAACTGATTACCCGCCAGGCGCTGCTCAGCCAAGCTAACCGCATGGGACTGCGCGTGAGCCTGGAGGAGGTAAAGGAAGAACTGCAGCACGGGCGTTACGCCGCGACCTTTTTCCCGGGCGGCACGTTCATCGGGGAGCAGGAATACGATGACATGCTGACGCGGGCGAACCTGACTCCCACGAAGTTTGAAGAGTCCGTCGGCCATGACATTCTCCTGACCAAACTCCAGGCGCTGATCTCAGGAACCGCCAGTGTGAGCGAAGCCGAAATTCATGATCAGTTCGTCAAGCAGAATACAAAGGTCAAGTTCGACTATGCAGTGTTGAAGCAGGACGATATCAAGAAAGGTCTGCATCCGTACCGAGAGCGAGTTGAAGGCCTACTATCAAAGCCACCTTTCCAACTACGCGAACTCGATTCCCGAAAAGCGCAAGATAAAGTACGCGGTGATCGACTCCAACAAGGTCGAGAGCGGCGTCACCGTTACCCAGGATGATCTGCAGAGCTATTACCAGCAGCACCGCGATGCTTACCGCGTGCCGGAGCAGGTGAAAGTCAGCCACATCCTGATCAAGACCCCTTTGCCCGGTACAGACGGCAAGGTCGACGAGAAGGGCGTGGCGGAGGCGCAACGTCGCGCTGAGGATCTGCTGAAGCAATTGAAGAGCTGGCGCGAAGCTGGAAGACGTCGCAAAGAAATATTCAGAGGATCCAGGCAGCGCGAAAGAAGGCGGATCGCTCGGCTGGATCGGACGCGGACAGACTGTGCCTGAATTCGAAAAGACGGCGTTCTCGCTCCCCAAGGGCCAGATCAGCGATCTGGTCAAGAGCAGCTACGGCTTCCATATTATCCGCGTTGACGACAAGCAGGACGCACATCTGAAGTCGCTCGACGAAGTGAAAGCCGAAATCGAGCCGGCCCTCAAGCATCAAAAAGCGCAGCAGCTCGCGCAGCGCCAGGCCGAAGCTCTGCTGAAGGACGCTCGCACTCCCGCGGGACTCGACGCAGCCGCCGCCAAACAAAACGTACCGGTCATCACCTCGGACTTCTTCGCCCGCCGCGACATGTTGCCGGGTCTTGGGCCGTCCCCGCAATTCATGGAAGCTGTTTTTGCGGCACAGGGAAAAGCTCCACCGGACATGGCTCCGACGTCAGCAAGGAACCGCGGTCTATGAACTGCTGGCCATCAAACCCCCGGCAACGCCGACCTTTGAAGAAATCCGCAGCCGTATTGAGGACGAATTCAAGACCGAGCAATCGAGGACTCTTCTGACCCAGAAGGCTCAGGAACTCTCCGATCGCGCCAAGGCTGCCCATGACCTGAAGAAGGCCGCCAAAGAGCTGGGCGCCACGATGAAGACCAGTGACCAAGTCCTCCCCGATGGTCAGGTGCCGGATGTCGGCTCGATGTCTGGACAGGCTGCGGTGGCGTTCACCATGAAGCCGGGAGAGATCAGCGGGCCGATCAGCAGTGGCAGTGATGCTGCGGTGCTTCAGATCCTCGAAAACCAGCAACCCACCGACGCGGATTTTACCGCCAAACGCGACCAGATTCGTGATTCGGTATTGCAAGGCAAGCAGCGGGAGCGCTTCGAACTTTTCGTCTCAAACGTCGTTGATGAGATGACGAAGTCCGGCAAGATCAAGAGGAACCAGGAAGAGCTCAAAGCGCTTACCCGCGCCGCCAGCGAGTCCGGAATGTAGCGGCGGGTCATGTCCTTTGCGCGTGCCGGTGGCATCTTACTGCATCCAACGTCGCTGCCTTCGCGTGGAGGAGTCGGCGACTTCGGCCCTGCGGCGTATCGCTTTGTAGACTTCCTCGCGTCCGCCCGCCAGGGTATCTGGCAGGTCCTGCCTCTGGGCCCGCTGGGCTACGGAAATTCGCCGTATTCGTCGACCTCCGCCTTCGCCGGGAATCCGCTGCTGATCAGTCTCGAACGGCTGGCCGACCATGGCTGGATCGACAGTGGACAGCTTGATAAGTTGTCGTCCGCCTCCGCTGCTGTCGAATACGAACAAGTCTTCGCCGCAAAAGCTTCCCCTGCTGTTTGAAGCGGCGCACCGCTTTCTGAAGTCAGCTTCCCACGAGGCTCTTGGACGCTTCGAAGCTTTTCGCGCAGAGAATGCCTGGTGGCTCGATGATTTTGTCCTGTTCGATTCTCTGCGCGCCCGCCACAAGCTCGAACCCTGGAATCAATGGCCGCATGACCTTGCCTCTCGCGCAACTTCCGCTTTGGAAAAGGCCAGGGAAGACCTGGCGGATGACATCCGGGTGCGCAGCGCCTTGCAGTTTGCGTTTTATGAGCAGTGGCGTGCGTTGCGCCGGTACTCCGCGGAGCGTGCCATCCGCATCGTGGGCGATGTTGCCATTTTTGTGAACCACGACAGCGCCGATGTCTGGACCCATCCCGAACTCTTCCGCCTCGATAGCAACCTGGAGCCGGAAGTCGTGGCGGGAGTTCCTCCCGATTTCTTCAGCAAAACCGGACAGCGCTGGGGAAATCCACTGTATCGCTGGGATGTCATGAAGGAGCGGGGCTATCAGTGGTGGATACAGCGCCTGCGCTGGGCAACGCAGCATTGCGACTACATCCGACTCGATCACTTCCGCGGGTTCGATCAGTTCTGGGAGATTCCCGCGGCCGACCCGACTGCCGTTAATGGCCGCTGGGTCGATGGTCCGCGCGACGATTTATTCCTCAAGCTGCGCGAGGCCTTGGGTGGGTTGCCGTTCTTTGCCGAGGATCTGGGCTACATCACGCCGGAAGTGCACGCCTTGCGGGATCGGCTGCAAATGCCGGGGATGGCGGTGCTGCAATTCGGCTTCGGTGACGAAGGTGCGCATATGTATCTGCCGCATCGTGCCGCGGGAAAAGTTATTTACACCGGAACACATGACAACGACACCGTTGTTGGCTGGTGGAGCTCCGGCGCCGCCGCGCACGAGCGCCGCAACGCCGAAGCCTACGTTGGACGCTGCGACGATGGGATCAACTGGGCCTTTATTCGTGCGGCTCAAAGTTCACCGGGCTGCCTTAGCGTTGTTCCCCTCCAGGACGTTCTAGGACTGGGCAGTGAAGCCCGCATGAATACTCCCAGTCTTTACGGCGGTAACTGGCGCTGGCGCTTTCAAGAGAACCAGTTAAACGGCGAGCTGGCGGCAAAGCTGGCGCTACTGGCGGAGGTGAGCGACCGCCTCCCGAAGCCTTTCGCGGCCGATTCAAACAACACCTTCTTTGCGTGATTGGTCATTTCAGCCGCGAAGCGGCGCAAGAATACAGCCCACGGCGCAAGCCGTGGGTAGCAAGTGGAGAATGAGCCAGCTCCGAAGGAGCGAAAGAATCGCAGCGTCAGGCTCTTCCGGCCTTTTCAACTTCTTTTATGAATAGACTGTTACACCATCGCCCTTCGCGCGTAAATCGTGTATAGAAAAGAGCGGGAGCCTCAGCGTGAGCGAATCCATCATCGAAGCCGTTGCGGTCGAGAAATCTTATCCGCAAACCGACGGCACGCGCATCCAGGTCGTCGGCACGACCGACCTCGCCATCGAACCGGGCAAGATCATCGCCCTGCTCGGTCCTTCCGGATGCGGCAAGTCGACACTGCTCCGCATCTTGACTGGACTCTCGCAGCCCTCATCGGGAACGCTGCTCTGGCACGGCAAGCCGTTGAACGGGCAGACGCCCAACGTCGCCATCGTCTTTCAAAGCTTCGCTCTGTTCCCGTGGCTGAGCGTAATCCAGAATGTCGAAGCGGCGCTCGAAGCCAAAGGAGTCCCCGAGGTGGAGCGACGGAAACGCGCCCTGCGCGCGCTCGACACCGTCGGCCTTGATGGTTTCGAAACTGCCTATCCGAAGGAACTCTCCGGAGGCATGAAGCAGCGAGTGGGCTTTGCGCGAGCTCTCGTGGTCGAGCCCGAAGTCCTGTTTATGGATGAGCCGTTCTCCGCGCTCGATGTCCTCACCGCAGAGAACCTGCGCCATGAACTTCTGGAACTCTGGCTCAGCAAGAAGATGCCGACCAGCGCCATCTTCATCGTAACGCACAACATTGAAGAGGCGGTGATGCTGGCCGACCGCGTGATGGTTTTGGGCAGAAATCCCGCCCGCGTTCGCTCCGATTTCAATATACGTTTGAAGCATCCGCGCGATCGCAAGTCGGCACGATTCGTCGAGCTCGTCGACTATATCTACAAAGTCATGACCGAGCCGGATACGGAGCACACAGTGCCCGACGCGGAAACCACCGCCGAAATCATCCTGCCCAAAGCTGGCTTGACAAAAGAAGCGCTCAAGAAACAGGAAGCCCCAATCCGCACCGCACGATACCAGATGCTTCCCCACGCGCGCGTTGGTGGCATTGCGGGTTTGTTGGAATTGCTCCGCGACCGGGGTGGCCGTGAGGATCTGTTCCGCCTCTCCGAAGAACTCGTGATGGACGTCGAAGACCTTCTGCCCATTCTCGAAGCCTGCGTTCTGCTCGGGTTCGCCCTTCTCAAAGAAGGCGATGTGCAGATCACACCGCAAGGTATCGAATTCGCCGATGCCGACATTCAACGCCGCAAGGTCCTTTTCCGCCAGGCTGCCCTCGAGCACGTCACGATCCTGAAGCAGATTGACAGCATCCTCAAACGCAAAGCCGATCATTCGATCGCCGACGAGTTCTTTCACGACATCCTCGACGAGCACTTCTCTGAAGACGAAGTGCTGCGCCAGTTCGAAACAGCCATGAACTGGGGCCGCTACGCCGAGATTTTTGACTACGACCGGGGGAGAGGTCTGCTGATACAAGCCGAGCCCCCCGCGCCAACGGATGCGCCAGTAGGCACCCCAGCGCAGTCCTGAAGAGGGAGTTTTTCTTTGCGTTCTCTGCGGCGTTTCTTTGCGACCTTAGCGGTTAAAGGTTTTGTGTTGGAACCATGAAGAAGCCGAGCATCACCCTGCGAGGATTCTCGGCTTACCGCCTCTTGACGCAACTGCCTCGCGTCGAGATCTCCTTCCTGCCCGACCTGCTGATGTTCGCGGCCGCCATGGCACTGTTCTACGGCGTGCTCGAGGTTGGCCGCGCCTGGTTGGGTCCATTCACGCCAGAGGTAGAAATCTCGCGCAGCCTTTGGGCTTTACCAGCCTACGCAGGGTACTCACTGCTTCGCATCACAATTGCCTACGCTCTGAGCCTCGCATTCACGCTCGTCTATGGATACGTCGCCGCCTACAATCCCAAGGCTGAGCGCTTCATGATTCCTCTGCTCGACGTGCTGCAGTCGATCCCTGTACTCAGCTTCCTGCCGGGCGTCATGCTGGCGATGGTGGCGCTGTTCCCGGGCCGGCAACTGGGCGTCGAGGCCGGCGCCATCCTGCTGATCTTCACCGGACAGGTTTGGAACATGGCCTTCAGCTTCTATGCCTCTCTGAAGAGCATTCCCAAGGAAATGCGCGAAGCCGCAACCATCTATCGCTTCAACTGGTGGCAGAGGTTTGTTGAGATGGAGTTGCCATTTGCCGCGATCGGACTGGTGTGGAATTCGATGATGTCGGTCGCCGGCGGCTGGTTCTTTCTCATGGCTTGCGAGATGTTCGTACTCGGCGCACGCGATTTTCGGCTGCCGGGCCTGGGATCGTATCTGCAGACCGCGGCCAGCTCCGGAGACACGCGCTCAATTCTGTGGGGTGTCGCCACCATGGTCGCGGTGATTGTGCTCCTCGATCAGTTCGTATGGCGCCCGGTCATCGCCTGGGCCGAGAAATTCAAGGTCGAGCAGGTCGAGAGCACCGATGCTCCACGCTCCTGGGTGCTCAATCTATTCCGTCATTCCCCTGGTCTCCGCAGATTCGTAACCGCACCGTGCAGCCGCTGCGGGAGAAACTCATGATGTTCTTTGCTCGAGAACGTCACGTAGACGAAGCGGCGCACCCGAGTCCATGGAAGGTTTGGCTCACGCGTGCGCTGGCCGTCGCTCTGCTCGCCGGCACGGGCTACGGAATTGTCCGCGTGGCCATCCTGCTCAGCGGCTTGCAGAAAGCAGACTTGCACGAGGTCGGTATCGGACTCGTCGCAACCTTCTTCCGCGTGAACCTGGCGCTTCTGCTGGGCGCGTTGTGGACCATTCCCGTAGGAGTGGCCATCGGCTTCAATCCCCGTCTGGCGCGCATTGCGCAGCCACTCGCCCAGATTGCTGCTTCCGTCCCGGCGACCGCTCTGTTTCCTGTCGTACTGCTTCTCCTGATCAAAGTTGGAGGAGGGCTTGGCTTAGGGTCCATCGCTCTTCTATTATTAGGAACGCAGTGGTACATCCTGTTTAACGTCATCGCTGGCGCTATCGCGATCCCGACGGACCTGAAGGAGTGCTGCTCGGTTTTCCGGCTCAAAGGGATCGAGCGCTGGAAAAAGCTGATCTTGCCAGGCATCTTTCCGTACCTGGTTACTGGCTTGGTGACGGCATCGGGCGGCGCATGGAATGCGAGCATCGTAGCCGAGTACTTCCACTTCAAAGGCCACATCTACACCACGGCCGGCCTGGGAGCCACCATCAGCCAGGCCACCGACAGCGGCAATTTCGACCTGCTCCTCGCAGCTACTATCCTCATGGCCGCTACCGTAGTGACCATCAACCGGCTCGTTTGGCGCAGGCTCTACGCACTGGCCGAGACGCGTTATCGCCTCGAAACCTGACAGGATCCCTTCTCAGATGTGATGCGGTTGGTTACTACTGGTTACCTTCGCATTTCTTAGTGGGGAAGTTTCCTTCGTGTTACTTCGTGTCCTTCGTGGTTCCCCCTCTTATTTCATCAGAATTTAACTTGCTCTTCATACCTTCGAAACGCTCTTTCGATATGGATATACCATGCCATTCAACCATCTGCAGACGAGTGAGGCGCAGGGAGAAGTGTTATCCCGCGTCTCGCAGTTTCCCGGCCTGGCCGGAAAGTTGGCGCCGGTCGGCAAAGTGAGAGATCTGTACCGGCGGGTGCAGCGTTCGCCGGAAGGTTTTTGTCTGGAAAACCTTCTCGCCGAAATGCGTATCGAACTCAAGATCCACTCTGCGGACCGCGCCCGCATTCCAGCATCTGGACCCGTTGTCGTGGTGGCCAATCATCCGTACGGCGTGCTCGATGGGGCACTGCTCACCGTTCTTCTCGCTGGCGTGCGCCCCGACGTTAAAGTGCTCACCAATTTGATACTCGGAGACATTCCCGAGCTACAGCGCAACTGCATTTTCGTCGACCCCTTCCAGACCGATCGCTCTGTCGAGTCCAATCGCAAGGCGATCCGGGATGCGCTGGCCTGGCTTCAGCAGGGTGGCATGCTCGCCATTTTTCCCGCGGGCGAAGTATCACAATTTCATATGCCCGCTGCGCACGTGGCCGACCTCGAGTGGAACGATACCGCGGCTCGTCTCATCCGTCGCACCGGGGCCACGGCACTGCCGGTGTACTTCTGCGGACACAACGGTGTCGGATTCCAGCTGCTCGGCTTGATCCATCCTAAGCTGCGCACCGTCTTTCTTCTGCAGGAATTTCTCAAGCAGGAAGGTAAGAGCGTGGAAGTGCGCGTGGGAAGCTCCGTTCCAGCCGATGTTCTCAATGCCTTGGGAAGCGATCGTGAAGCCACGGACTACCTCCGCTGGCGTACGTATTTGCTGGCTCGGAGGAGAAAAGCCGAAACCTCATGGCCCTTGGCGCTGCGTTCCAGGTTGGCCTCCAGGATTCAGGAACCGGTTGCTGCACCGATTCGCGAAGATTTGCTGGTTGAGGAAATCCAGGCGTTGTCGGGCGGGCGATGCCTGGCCGAGAACGCGGAATTCTCCGTGCACCTCGGAACGGCGCGCCACCTACCGCAACTGCTGCAGGAAATTGGACGTCTGCGAGAGGTGACCTTCCGCCGTGCCGGAGAAGGCACGGGCAAGAGCCGTGATCTGGATTCATTCGACGACTATTACTGGCACGTTCTGCTCTGGAATAAATCCAGGCGCGAACTGGTGGGAGCTTATCGCGCTGGAAACACAGCGGAGATTCTCGGGGAGCGCGGCATCGCCGGACTCTACACCAGCACTCTGTTCCGCTACGACAGCCGGCTGTTTCACAAGCTCGGCCCAGCTCTGGAGTTAGGACGTTCCTTCGTGCGTCCCGAATATCAGCGGCAATACGCTCCACTCCTGTTGCTGTGGAAGGGCATTGCCCGCCTGATCGCGATGCATCCCGAGATACCAATTCTCTTTGGAGCAGTCAGCATCAGCAACGACTACAACGAAGCCTCGCGCGAGATGATCTACCGCTTCTTCCAGTCACGCATGCAAGACGACAGCCTGGCGGGTCTAATCGAACCACGCCGCCCATTTCGTCCGGGGCTATTGCACCGCTGGGATTGCCGCGCCATGTGCCGCGCTTTGCGCGACCTCGACGAACTCTCTGAACCGATTACCGACGTCGAAGCGGACGGCAAAGGTCTCCCCATTCTTTTGCGGCAGTATGCCAAGATCGGCGGCAGACTCCTCGGATTTAATGTTGACCACAAATTCTCGAATGTCCTCGACGGCCTGGTGGTGGTGGACCTACGCCAAACCGATCCCGCCGTGCTCGAGCGCTACATGGGACGCGACGCAGTGCAGGCCTTCCGAACGATTCATCGCGTCCACGCAACAGTGTAGGAGCCACCCCAGTTCCTTTATGGTTCCCGATCGAGAGTGCACTAGGGCGGGAGAGTCAGCCTTGAGACGCCGCATCTCCCGGGGCACGTCAGCCAGAATCAGCGACAGGCAGCCGCGAAGGGGCGAAAAGAATACAGCCCACGGCGCAAGCCGTGGTGGCAAGCGGGAAAATGAACAAGCTCCGAGGGAGCGGAAGAAACGTTTCTAAACCCAAGCCGGCACTGCATCTCACGACCTACATCTCGCTACGGCTTCTTGCAGGTAGAATACAAGCTTGCTCGGCCTCGCGCAGCGCGACATCTAATTCTTGCCCCAACACCGCAAGTTCCCGCTCGTTCATCATTTTTTGCAACCGCTCGAACAACTGCCGCTCTTCCTTCCGGATGTGTGCCGAAAGCCGCTGTGCCAACTCAACGACCTCCGCGGCAGACATACTCTCCGCCTCCGCCCTCGCGAAACGTTCCCGCAGCCACACATGCTCGGACAGCAATTCGTCCACTAGCAAATTTAATTCCGCGAACGTACCCGCACGTGGAAACACGAACTGCTCTTCCGCGGCGAAATGAACGCCGATCTCGGCGCGAAAATGTTGCACGATCTCCCCTTGCCACGCCGCCAGGTCCGACTCAGGGATCGGAGACGCCCGTTCGATGCGCACACACAATGCGAGCGCGTGCTGGTGCTGTCGAGAGAGTGGAACCAGATTCTTATCGCGCAGCATGAGTGATCATGAATTTGCCGTTGCCAAACTTGGTCCGGCGATCTCACCCTCAGTGGAAGTCGGTTCAACAGCTGGACGCACGGTTAACCAATCCGTCCGCACGCGCTCCCACTCCTGAATCAGCATTCCATTGGCTTCGAAGAAGCCGCGAATGCGGTAGCGCTCCCAGCCAGCGACTTCCTCGAGAATCGGCGCCAACACAGCCAGCGCGCTCGTGCTGAGCACCGTCCGTTTCGCTATCTGCGAAACGTGTGGCGACTCGGATACGGCGATAGTCAGCCCATCCCGCGCATTAATATGCAGCATCACGTGGATGTCAGAACTGCCATCGCCGGTATAAATCACATGATCCGGCCCCGCCACCTGCTGCAGAAGCAAGTTGTCGAGGACCGCCACTTTTCCGTATCCCGCGGTAGCCCGAATGATCGTGTCGATTTCCCCCGAAGGTTTGTAGCGAAATTCGGTTCCGTAAATGTGATCGACGGGAACCATATTCTCCAATGCCGACTGGACGATCTCGACGGGCGCAGCCGAGAGCACGTAGAAGTCGAACTGGTGCCCGTCAATGCCTGAAGCCAGAAGTTCATACAAAAGCTTGATGTCGCTCTTCAAGCGAATCCGCTTGCCCACTTCGCGCAGATGCTCCTTTCGCACCTTCGCCTTGAACTCCGGATCGTGCAGCAGCAGATATGCAAGTTCCGCGCCTTGCTGCACCAGGTTAATCTTGGCCATGCCCTTCGACTTGCGCTCGAACTCTTCCGTGGGAATGCCGACCAACTCGGCGAGAACATAGCCGGAGTCGTTGAAAGTGAGCGTCTGGTCGAAATCGCTCGCGAAAATGTAGCGTCTCAAAGCCGTGTCTGCCATATTCTCATTGGATTCCCGCCGTCGCTTCCCGGCCCTATTAAAAGAATTGATGCCGATTATATGCCTGTTGTTACATCAGGTTACGAAGGATTCTTCCAAATCATCAGCAGGAGGAGGTCAACCGTGAGTACCAACTCAGACCGTTTTTATGTGATAACCGGCGGCCCGGGATCAGGAAAGACGTCCCTCATCGAAGCTCTGAGTTCGCGCGGTTTTAGCCGCACACTCGAGGCTGGCCGAGCAATCATTCAGGATCAGATAGCGATCGACGGTCGTGCTCTGCCGTGGCGCGACCCACTCCTGTTTGCTGAACTGATGCTTTCTATGGATATGCGATCGTATCGCCTCGCAGAACAGAGTGTCGCCCCAGTGTTCTTCGATCGAGGCATTCCCGACGTATTAGCGTATTTACGCCTCATGAATATTCCTGTGCCCGAGCACATGCATAACGCTGCAAGAACCTCTTCCTACAACCATATCGTTTTCATCGCCCCGCCGTGGCAGGAGATCTTTCACCAGGATCTGGAACGCAAGCAGGACTTCGACGAGGCGATCCGCACCTACCAGGCGCTCGTCGCTACATACACAGCTCTTGGTCATGAACTCGTCAAGATTCCACGCGTTCCGTTGGACGATCGGGTCACCTTCATTCTCAGTCGCGTTGGCGCTCCTTTCTTCTAGTGGTCTGGAGGTTACCTAAATCCCGGCGCATGTCCAAAAGGGGTTATGAGGTTTTTCCTTCGTTTACCTTTGTGCCCTTTGTGGTTGAAGCCTTAAATCGCTCCGGTCCGGAACCCAGCTTTACTAAATCCCACACCGCGTCCAAAATAGAAGGTCCGACTACAAATTCGATTTACTAAGAGGAGCCTCATGGCTGTAGCAACTGGTGAACTGATTCGCGCAATGAACTACGTGGAAGACATCACGGCGACTCTTCGCCGCATTTGCATTTACATTCCTGCCATGAGCCCCGACGAGCGCAAGCGCCTTGCCGAAACCATGCGCGGAGCGGCCGCCCAAGTCAACGCCGCCATCGCCGACCTCGAAAAGGTGGAGAAGTAGGTGCCTGGGGTCCAGACGATTGCAGTCATCGGCGCTGGCATTATGGGGCGCGGCATCGCATATGCTGCCGCGCTTGGAGGATACCGCACCGTTCTCGAAGATCTGCTTCCCAATGCTCTGCGCAAAGCGGAGAGTGAAATCCGCGCCAATCTCGACAAGGCCGTGGAACTGAACAAGGTCACCGCCGCCGATGCCGATGCCGCTTTCCGCCGCCTGGAGTATGCAGGATCGGTGGAAGAAGCTGCCCGTGAAGCCGATGTAGTCATTGAAGCCGTCCCGGAGGAGATGGAGTCGAAGATCGAAATCTTCACCCTCCTCGACAAGATCTGCCGGCCCACCACGATCCTCGCCTCGAATACGTCTTCGCTCAGCGTGACCGAGATCGCCAGCGTCACCTACCGCGCGAAGAAATGCGTCGGTATGCACTTCTTCAATCCAGTCCACAAGATGAAGCTGCTCGAAATTGTGCGCGCGCTCGAGACTGACGAAGATACTCTCGCCACCGCCGTCGAAGTTGGCAAGCGCATGCGAAAAGAAGTCGTCGTGATCAAAGAAAGCCCCGGCTTCATCACCAGCCGCATCAACGCCATCATCGGCAACGAAGCTTTCTCCATGCTGCAGGAAGGAATCGCGTCAGCCCCCGACATCGACAAGGCCCTTAAGCTGGGTCTGAATCATCCCATGGGCCCTTTCGAGTTGGTCGATCTGGTAGGCCTCGACACGCGCCTGAGCATCCTCGAATACCTGCACAGATCCTTGGGTGAGAAATACCGCCCCGCCCCGCTGCTCGTGCAATACGTCAAAGCAGGAAGACTGGGCCGCAAGTCCGGCCGCGGTGTCTACGAGTATCCCGAAGTCAAAGCATCGAAGTCGTGACTCTGGAGGCTGGCGCTTCCTTGAGACGGAAATAAGATTCCATGCCCGCAGCATTGTGCATGCCGGCAGCACCGTGGAAGAGCGGCCCTTCAAGGGCCGCGTTCGCGTCCTCCAAAACGATTGGGGCTTCAGCCCCTGAGGTCCTCCAGCGGTCTCGCCCGAGTCAGAAGCTGAACCTCGCCTGCAGTTGTATAGTCCTGCTCCCAAGCGCGGCCCCTGCGACTCCGAAATCGGAGTTCACCCCCGTGACGACGCCTGTCGGATCAACCGTGCCCAGGGCCCCATCGATCGTAGCCACATTGATGTTGGTTGTGTTGAACAGATTATAGATATCGGCGCGAACCTCAAATCTGGCGCCTTCGCCCAGCACCCGATTCCTCGGCAGCCCAAAAGCCTTCGCCAGACTTACATCCAGGGCGTTATACCCAGGTCCATTCAAACTGTTGCGATGAATTCCCGGCGCCGGCGCCGGAGCGGTCGCCGGAAAAGACGGCCCCGCTGCAAACATCGGAGGCAGATAGAATTTCGTCCCGTCCCCACCGTAGTTGGGATTCGTGGCCTGTTGAAACGCGCCGTTGGAAGTACTGGTGCCGGCTCCCGACGCAACCGCAGCCGGCCGCAGTTGCCCATATCCGCTGTTCTGATAATAGAAGTTCGTGCTCGCGTTGTAGAAGGGATCCCACGGAAACCCGGAATGCCAGTTCCAGATTCCACTCAATGACCATCCCCCGGCGACTTTCTCGATCCAGTTGTGACTTCCATGGAAAAACACCGGCTGCCACAATCCGAACAGCTTGAACGCGTTGCGCACATCGTAGTTGGAGCGCCCGTAAGCGAAGCTCGGATTAACGGGATAAGGATCCTGATAGTACGGCCCCGACAATTCATCCATCGAGCGAGCCCATGTGTACTGCGCCGACGCCTGGAACGTGTGCGAGAAGTTGTGGGTGAGCGTGGCAATCATTGCGTTGTAGTTCGCGTTGCCGGTGTTTTCCCAGAAATTGATCGTGTTCACTAGCGGATTCAGCGCGAAGCCGTGACCAGTTGCCACTGCGTTCCAGTTGTTATGCACCAGCAGGTGGCGCGTCTGATTTCCTACATATCCCAAAGTGAAGATCAGGTTTCGCGCGACTTGATCCTGGACATCCACCGAGTAGTGATAATTGCTGATTGTCTTGGGATCACCCTGAAACCCGGTGAGCACCGCATTCCCCGACGCGGGAAGATTTCCCGGACCAAGAGTTGTGATCGCCGCAGGGTTGGGAGCATACCCAAAGATTGAGTGGATGTCTCCAGCCGTCTGGTAAAGGATTCCGGTCCCGCTGCAACTCGGGTTCGTCGTGTACGGAAAATCGCAGTGGAAGAACGGCGTCACAGCATTGGGCGGGTTTCCATGGGCATTCGCCGTGATCGCGATTTCGTTCTGGTTGTAGTTGATGCCGAAACCTCCGCGCATCACAATCTTGTTCTGCCAGCGGTTCGGAGACCAGGCAAAGCCAACCACAGGCCCGAAATTCGTCTTCTGTGGCGTGTAAAGGTTGCCGCCGACGCGAACGTGCAGCCCGTCGAGCGGATTAGCATCGGGCCCGAACAGCATCACATCCTGATTATTCTGCTTAGTGTAGAGCGCGCCTAAGTAGGACCACCGCAGCCCCAGGTTGAGGGTTAACGTCTGCGTGACCTTGAAATCATCCTGCCCGAATACTCCCCAGAGATTCTCCCGATCATCCTGGCGGTTGGCGAAGGGAATGCCTGTCCGATAGTCGAATTGCCCGCCGAAGTTTCCACCCTCGCCGTACGGCGCGTCATTGGCGAAGTCCCAGATATTGTGGAACCCGAATCCCGGTCGCGCGGCATAAATCACTTCGTTCAGATAGTGCAGACGCGTGAGGTCGCCTCCTACCTTGATACTGTGGCGACCGTGAATCTTCGTCAGAACGTCGGAGTAGGTATAGGTCCACTGATTCAGGATGCTCGGCCCCGGTGGCCCGAAGTATTGCACCGTCGCCCCACTGCTATTGGCCGCGGTTCCCCCGATGGTATCAATCGAAGTTGCTGGCAACCCGAACGGCTCCTGTGGATTGCTGGCCACCTCGTCCCAGCGCCATCCCGCAGCGTTCACGCGAGCCTCATTCAGTAGCGTCGCTGAGATAGAGCGGTTCCAGATTGCCGTGTACGCGTTGTTCACCAGGGAGTGATGCCAGAGATTTGCAGAGCGGACTGGCCCGTTGAAATTGGTAGTGCTCACCGGGACGTAATAGATCGTAAAAGTCAGGCGATCCTTCTGCGTCACATTCGCGTCAACGCGCCCGGTGTACTGCATCTGCGACGTCCGCGTAGGGTTCACGCTATTGACAAATGCAATATCAGGAATCCCGTCCAGGCCGCCTCCTACGCCGGGAGTGCCCGGATTCCCCCCATACGTGAGATCCTGCATCCCCAGCCCGGTAGTAATCGGCGAGCCGATATCGAGCCCTCCCGTGACCGTGTTGCAGTTCGTGCCCTCCGTCAGTCCGATCTGCCCACAAGTCCTCTGGATGATGCCGTTGGAGGACACCGCATTCCCAGGAAACGAGAGATACTGGGCCGCGATGCTGCCGGGTGTCGCTGCTGAAGAATCGAACTGTGATGTTTCATACCAGCCCTGCGCGGTCGTTGAAGAGGCGAACGGACTCGTCTCCCAGTTGAAGAACGCGAATATTTTGTTCTTCCAGATCGGTCCGCCCAGACTACCTCCGTATTGATTGAAGCGACCTTCATCCCGATTGAGTCCCCGCTGCGCCGGCGTGCCCGGCTGATTCGATCCCACGCCGTTCCATGCCTGATATGCGTTCAGCCCCGGCCGTGACGCCTTGAAAAATGCGCTGCCATGAAACTGGTTGCTCCCCCCCTTGGTGATCACCTGAATCTGCGCGCCGCTGAAGCGCCCGTTCTGCGCATCGTAACTGTTGGAAACCACTTTCATTGTTTCCACCGAGTCTTCGCTGGGCGTGATCACCGACGTCCCGCCCCACACCGCGCTGACCGTGCTGATTCCATCGATGCTGATGCTGTTGGTCTCGTATTGCCCGCCCGCACTCTGAATCTGCGGACCATTCTCGGTCGCGAAAATTCCACCCGAGCCACCGGGCGTTCCGCCGGGTCCTTGGTTTCCGGGCAGGTTGAATGCTCCACCGCCTTTCTGCTGCGACCCGTCCCCGAACGTTCCCGGCGCAAGCTGCGCCAGTTGGAATATGTCGCGATTGAACGACGGCATATGCTGAATCTGATTGGTGCTGACGGTCCCGCTGACCGTTGCCGTCTCGGTGTCGAGCGTCTGCGTGGTGCCGGAGACCGTCACCGTCTGTTGCACTTCCCCTACCTCGAGCTGAATGTCGAGAGCATTAAGCTGCTCAGGGATGATCTGGACGTGATCCAGCACTCTCTTCTTGAAGCCCGGATGTTCCGCCGCGAGTGAATAGGGAGCCGGCCCCAGGGCGTTGAACTGATAAATGCCATTGCCATCGGAGGTCGCCACCATCCTCTGATTGGTGGCCGTGTTGGTCAGGGTTACGGTCGCGTCAGGGACGGCCGCTCCTTGCGAGTCGGTGACGGTCCCGCGCAGCGACGCCCGGAACTGCGCATTGGCCAGGACCGAACAAAATGAAATGAAAACGATCAACGACAACGCACGGGGGAAAGACAGGGATCGGCTCATAGTGCCTCCTTGCAGCTATTTGCTTCACGTCGCGCTTGAAATGATCTACAGATGTATGGCGGTAAACTTCTCCCGGAAGACTGGCTTAGCGGGTGGAACTTGCGGAATGTGTCGGAGCGGAGGAGAGAAACTCATTCCAGTTAGTCCGCGGTGATGTCTTCGCGCGATGAAGTTGGTTGCCTACCGCCGCGAATTGGTTGTTTGTACCGAGTGCGAGGGAGAAAAAAGTGGAGACAGCCATCGTCCAGCCGCAAAAGAATTGTGGGGACAGCCGCCATCGGCTGTCCAGCCGCGGAAGCGGCGCAAGAAACTTTATCCACCAAATACTGTTATGTCTAGAGTTGTGGCGGGCCTCACAACCTCTCGTACAGCCGTCCCTGCCGCATCTGCCCCGCGATTTCCGCCGTCTTGATCGTGTGTGTCAACTGCTGATGCCATTCCTTGTCCCGCCACATCCCCACAAACTGTGGACCACAGAAGTTGCTGGTCGCAATCGCCAGCCACTGCCCCGTCCACGCCGCGCGCTGGGCTCCGAGCGCGCAAAGATCCTTCACCCAATCCCACTTCAGCAGCGGCCAGTCCTTGTAATCGACGATCCCCCAGCACTCGGTCGTGATCAGCGGCATCTTCATTTGGTGTGAAACCGCAGCATGCCGGTCGATCGCCTGCAGCAGTGCCTTCTGCCAGTATTCCGGCCGGGCCCGATAAGCGTCTTCCGCTTTGAGGCTCAGGTTCGTGTATCCCTTGGCATCGAATCGTTCGTAGCCATATTCGGCCAGTTTGTAGAACTCACCGTCGTTCTGCTGCACCATCCATATATGAGGATCGAGCAGGTCGAAGTCGCTCAGATCCGGCTCGAGATAATTTTCAGGCCGGTCCTCCGCGCAAGAGAACAGCAGCGGAATCTGCGGATATTTCGCCCGCACCAGAGCGATCGCTTTGTGCATGTACTCGAGTGACTCTGGCTTATTCCAGTCGCCGTACGTCATCTTCGGTTTGACGAACGGAGCCCAGTCCTCCCCGGGCCACTCGTTGCACAGATCGGTGTAGAGAATTGAGTCGATGTACCCGGCCGCCGCAATGAGGTCAAGCGTCTTGATCCAGTTTGCGGCTATCACCTCGGGTCCGGTGATAGTCATCCGCGTGTCGGCATCGTCCTTCCGGTACCAGGTCGAGAGCCCGACCATGATCCCGCGCTCGCGGCACTTGCTTAGGAATTCAAAGAGCGCGGGCAGCAGCACGATGCGGTTCACGTCGGGCGATCCCCATACCTGCGTGTTCCACTCCGGCCGAAGCGTCCATGTCTTATGCGGATCGGCAGCCAGCAGATGCGGAAACGGATCAATCCGCACCGCATCGTAACCGCGCACGACCAACTCATCGAGCGCCTGATCCCAGTCCTCGTAACCCGCTCCAGGCCACCGCCGCTCAATCCACGAGAACTCCCACATGGTAATCGCCCGCGGATGCTTGCCAGTCGGAGTCCGGTCGACGCTGATCGACTGCGCCTGAGGAGACGCCGCAAGCACCTTAGTCGCAATACCAGAAGCCACAGCAGCCAAAGCCGCACCGCGCAGAAATGCCCTGCGATTCATTGCCGTTTTCTCCAAGCTCGTCGCATTGGACCCATGTTGCCCCGTCTAGGGGCGGACACCCTCGTCCGCCCCCCCGAGCGAAGCGAGGGATCTCGCGTGGAATGATAACCGCAATTCAAACGTTCTGGCTCCCTTTGCGGCAAACCACTTTGTAATGCCCTTCGCCTCACGTTGCTGCAAAAGGGCAGGCGACTGCTCCGGCCTCATCAAACCAGACGAGAAATGGAGAACAGGCGAAAGAGTCTTGCGCTCAAGGAGTGGCCATCTCACCGCGCACCTGTTGACTCTCGACGAATCATGTTTTCCCCTGTCCGACCATCGCATCCTCGAACCGGGTAGTGATTGAAGGCGGATGCGCGGGTCGCACCTCGCGACTGCGACCCGCGTCATGAATCTATGCTCGTTCAAGTTTGTTGCCGGCGCGCTGCGACGGGCTCATCGATAACTGGGTTAGTTGGCTAGTTCCACCGCAGTGTTCAGCTGCCAGAATTCGTTTCCACTCGAAGCCAGGCCATTCCAAATTTGAACCAGGACATGACGGCCATCCACGATAGCGAATTTGAGCATTGATTTTTCGGGGATCCCGGCTAGCTGGATCGGAGCACTTGTCATCACCAGCAGACCGCGACCGTCGGCACCACGGACCATATACTGCCCTGACCCAGTGCGTATGAAATCGTACTGCCCCGCGGCGAACGACAGGTTGCCAACTGTGAATTCAAAAGGGATGTTCGCAGTCGCTCTTTGTTCGCTATATTGCGCATGAGCCGAAGCGATTAAAAATAAAACTGCGAGTGAGAGTCCAGTCAAGATGCTGGTAACGCGTTTCATAAGTTCTCCAAAGTAGTGGCTCGGTACTCATCTTCCACTGCTGCTACTTGCTGACGGCTTCTTCGGCAACATGTTGGAATCCGCTCTGTGGAGCGTCATCCTTAGGCTGCTTTCAAAAACTGTGCAACGGGTTGCTGAGCCTCCCCGAGCAAGTGCAAAGTAACAAGCATCAGGACCAGAAGTAACGAAACAACGCCAAAGAAAAGCCAAAGTCAGGCCGCTAAGTCGCGTAGCTTTGCGTAAAAGGGAGCTCAATCCTTCGAACTCATCGAGAACCGGGCAATTCAGGTCCATGAGTAAGGAGATAATCGTATGGTCCGCCGTGGCGGGAGGAGATGATTCTCTGTAACTTCTAACAGTTTCGTCGATAACTAATGTCGGCTTGAATCGCTGGACGATCGCAATACAGATGGAGCCATAATGACGTTGCTCAGGACACTGTTATCGGTGCTGATTGTCCCGTGCGTCTCCTTGTCCGCACAAGACGCTGCTACGAACCGCACCGTTCTGCCTATCCCCGAGCCCAAGTATCCGCACATCACCGAGGTTGATGCCCGCAAGGCCAAAGCCCCGCCGCGTTTCGAGGTCAAGGCGCCAGCCGATGCCCCAAACGTACTGATCATCCTGATCGACGACATGGGATTTGGCCAGTCGAGCGTATTCGGCGGCCCCATCCACATGCCGACCGCGGAACGCCTGGCGAGCAATGGCCTGCGCTACAACAATTTTCATACCACCGCGCTCTGCTCCCCAACTCGCTCCGCCCTGTTGACCGGACGCAATCACCACATCAATAACTTCGGCTCCATCTCTGAGACCGCCACCGCCTTCCCTGGGCAAACCGGCGTTCGTCCCAACAGCGTCGCTCCGCTGGCCGAAATGCTACGGTTGAACGGCTACAGTACTGCCGCGTTCGGCAAATATCACGAGGCTCCAGCCTGGGAGGTCAGTCCTTCCGGGCCAACCGACCGCTGGCCCACACGATCCGGCTTCGACAAGTTCTATGGCTTCATCGGCGGTGAGACGAACCAGTGGGCGCCTCTGGTCTACGACGGAATGATCCAGGTCGAAGTGCCGCACGATCCCAACTATCACTTCACGACCGACATGACCAACCAGGCCATCAACTGGATGCGTTCTGAAAAGTCGCTCACACCGAACAAGCCTTTCTTCATTTATTTCGCTCCTGGCGCGACCCACGCGCCTCATCAGGTCGCGAAAGAGTGGATCGAGAAATACAAGGGCAAGTTCGATCAGGGCTGGGACAAGTTGCGTGAAGAGACCCTGGCCGAGCAGAAGGCTCTGGGGGTGGTCCCGGCAGAAGCGCAGCTTGCACCAAAGCCATCCGCCATCAAAGACTGGGACAAGTTAACCGCAGAGGAGCAGAAGCTCTTCGCTCATGAGATGGAAGTCTTTGCCGCTTTCGGCGAGCAGACCGACTACGAAATTGGCCGCTTGGTTGATGCCATCGCGGAGACCGGTCAGCTGGACAACACGCTGATCTTCTACGAAATCGGAGACAACGGCGCCAGCGCGGAAGGCACCATGAACGGCTGTTTCAACGAGATGACCTATTTCAACGGAGTGCACGAGACCGTCCCCGACATCATGAAGCATTACGATGATCTCGGCGGTCCAGTTTTCCTACGGTCACTATGCGGCCGGGTGGGCAGTGGCCGGAGATACGCCGTTCAAGTGGACGAAGCAGATTGCAGGCAGTTATGGCGGGACGACCAACCCGCTCATTGTGCAATGGCCTAAGCGCATCACCGACAAGGGTGGCATCCGCTCACAATTCCACCATGTAATTGATATCGCGCCCACGGTTCTCGAAGCCGCCAGCTTGCCCGAGCCCAAGGTCGGTTAACGGCACCCCTCAGACTCCCATCCAGGGCGTGAGCATGGTGTACACGTTCGACTCTCCCAAAGCGAAGAGCACGCATACCACGCAGTACTTCGAGATCTTCGGCAACCGTGGTGTTTACAGCGATGGTTGGCTGGCCGGCACAGTACATAAAGCTCCCTGGGAGGCGAAGCCGCGCGAGGTGCTAAGTGCCGATATGTGGGAGCTATATGACACCACCAAGGATTTCAGCCTGACCAATAACCTGGCTACAAGCAATCCAGACAAGCTCAAAGAAATGCAGGGGCTCTTCATCAAGGAAGCGATCGCGAACAACGTGCTGCCCATTGATGACCGTGGTGTCGAGCGTGTCAACGCAACCATTGCCGGAAGGCCCGACCTGATGGCCGGGCGTACTTCTCTGACCCTCTATGAAGGCATGAAAGGGATATCGGAGAACGTCTTCATCAATGTGAAGAACTCCTCGCTGAGTATCACTGCCGATGTGGATATTCCACAAACGGGAGCCCAGGGAGTCATCCTCGCCCAAGCCGGTCGTTTCGGTGGATGGAGCCTCTACCTGAAGGATGGCAAGCCGACCTACACCTACAACTACCTCGGCCTGCAGCGCTCTACCGTCGCCTCTTCCCAATCGCTCTCCGGCGGCAAGTCCACCATTCGTTTTGACTTTGCCTATGACGGAGGCCTGGGAAAAGGCGGAATGGGGACGATATCCGTAAATGGTCAAAAGGTTGCCGAAGGTCGAATCGAACGCACCCAGTGCTGTATCTTCTCCGCCGACGAAGGAGCAGACGTCGGCGTTGACGACGGTACTCCTGTCAGCGAAGACTACCAGGCAGGCGAAGCGAGCAAGTTCACCGGCAAAATCGCAAGGGTGACGATCGAACTAAAACAAGGAAAGGTGCTCGACCAGGCCGAGACGGACCAGCTCGAGCAGAACAAGGGCTTGGAGCACCAGGCAAAAGACTAGGGAAAACAGACGACATGTTGCGCTCGACATCCCGACTGATCGAAAATGAGGCGCATTTTACCTGAGGCGCATTTTACCTTGACAGGTCTATTAATCGGGATCAGTATCGGTGGGCAGTCACATTCATTCTTAAGCGATATGTGACTGTGAAAGTGGGCCTCCATCTTTGGTCTCAGGAGGAACACGATGAAAAGAATTGCCGCACTCCTCGTCTTCCTGTTGAGCAGCGTCTGTTTCTCAGCAGCTAACACGATTCAGACGTTGGATAACGGCTTTGGAAATATGGTCGGCTTCGCGACTTTCCCGTCTTACCAGTTCCTTCTCTTTGGCCCCCAGGCCGATATTCAGGTCCAAACCGGCCCTTCCGGCCTTTTGGGCGATTGGCCCGACGCCCCAGGTCTCCAGAACTGCTTATCCTGTGACCCTCGCGGAAACCTCACCATCCTTTTGGATTCCGGTAACAACGGTTTGATAGATTTGGAGGCGGTCTCCTTTGTCTCGAGCCTCGCGCCCAATGGTGACCTGACAGTTATTTATACAGCAACCGCTCGAATGTTTTTTGAGACGGATATATACGGCTCCCTTTGTCACAGTGATTACTGCCCTGGCCCTAGCCTCGTGTGGAATCAACACGTTCGTTGGCTGGTTACGGCTCATTTCGCGCCAGACTCCTCCAATCCTGGATATTGGAGCTTTGTAGACGCGACATTCACGCCTGCCCCTACGCCCGAACCTTCGAGCATGTTGTTGATGGGTTCAGGATTGGTGATTATGATAAGGAAGTTTCGCCGCAAACAGGGAAACGCTTGATATAGTTGCCGCGGCGTCAATGAGTGCGATTTTCAGCAACTACAAACCGGAATTAGTTCGGTGAGGGTCTGATCTAGTCCATCTTGCCCGCGTCCTGAAACACTCATCTGCGGACCCGCTGCCAGCATACCAAAGCATTCCTTCTTTGTTTGTACAGAATGCGAATTTTCCAGTTTTCCCCTGCGCTATCGGTACAGCCCCGAGAGAGATCGCTGCGACCGGAGCAGTCGTATTGCGCCGGTGCAGTTCGGAGTAATATCCGGGAAAGCAAAATTCACAATTTCCACGCTGGCAGTGGGCTCAACCAAGGTAACGGCAACGTATTACGGGAACTCCAACATCGCCAAGAGTTCCGCGTCACTAACGCAGACTGTGCACCAATAGCGGGTGATGTGCCATGCGTATCATCGCCGACTCGCTCCTGCCCGCTGCAATATCGCAATTGCTTGCACAATTACCAAGTATTCCAGTTCGGTCCAACGAAAGGGCCAAGCATGAATAATGCTTTCTTTTCACCCACTAGAGTCTCCCCCGGAATCGTCGATGGGTGGAGCGCGAATTGCACAAGGAACGGCACGGCCCTTTTGTCTCGTCGCTTAAGCGACATTCGTTCCGCTGGAGGTATCCCGTGCCAGCCTCTGCTCGCCAGGGCCTACTCGCACTCTTCGCTCTCTGCCTTCTAGTAACGTTTTCCCTGTCCGCGAGCGCCAATAGCGTATCGGTGCACGCACTCGGATATTTGGGACAGGATACCGACGGAGTCGGCGCCAAAGCCAGGTTTTTTCTGCGTATTCAGCTGCCCCCGGCGGGCCGAGCTATCTCGGCTTTGGCATGGTCGGTGTTCCCATGTCTCTAACCTGGTCTGCCCAGATTTACCCGGGATGGTTTCACGGCGGTCAATGTCGGCAAGCAATTCACTGATATTCTCTATGGCGGAATTCTCTTCTCTGCGAGCTTCACCATACGCGCTTCGGCGCTCTACCTTTCTGGTGGGCTTCAGGCCTATCAGGACCTGACCCTCGGCCAGGGCTTTTTCACCCAAGGTCCCCTCATGGCAAGCTTGGTCTTTGGTGGAACCGGAACTGCCGGATTCGTCCTCAACGATCTTGGTAACGGTAGCTTTCAAATTGTCTATGCATACTCGACCTTCAATGGTGCCGGTGATCTCACCCCGGTTCCCGAACCCAACTCGCTGTTTCTTATTGGTACCGGGCTCGTATTCGTTGCCGCAATCGTGCGACGCCAACGACCTTCTTTCGGTCTGCGAAGAACGGTCATGGGAAAATGCTGATCAAGGCCGAGTGACGCTAGTGCTTTTTCGGACGCGACGCTGGGATGAGTGCTCAAGGCGGAAAGAAGGTGTGTGGCGTCGCGTTCGAAAAAGCCGTCAGAAGGAAGCCGCTGGCGCGGCGGACGCGGGACTTATGGAAATTGAATGGAGCGAGCGAGGGGTGTAGAAGTTCGCGGGAGTCTTCAAGGTCGGTGGAGTAGCAGCCGGCGCACCGGTGCAAAGACGAGTCGATGGCCGAAGTGAGCCTAGGCGGGGAGAGGAAGAGGATGTCTGGGTGCAAGGGAGACACACTTCGGCGAGACGCTCTGAAGCGCGCCGACAGTGCGGTGAGTGGGGGAGTGATTTCATGCAGCCGTGGCCAGGAGTGGGGGAGAACGGAGTTGGAGTTGTGCGGCTGTGAATCGTTCGACGACGGCCATCGGTCCCCCGCACTTGGGACAGCGCCACAGCGGGTGCGCTGCAGGAGCAGTCGAAGTTTCGGATTCTTTTTTTGATGGAGCGGCGCGGAGAGCGGCGAAACACTGTGGCAGCAGGGCGGCTCGCCTTCGGTTGGCGAGGAAGCCGAAATGGCGGATGCGGACGAAGCCCTTGGGGAGCAGGTGAAGTAGGAAGAGACGGAGAAACTCATCGCGCGAGACGGTTATCAGTTTCTGCCGATTGTGGTCGGCAGAGTCTCGCCAGCGAAAGGTGACCTCGTTGTCCGCCAGTGCGACTACCCACCGCGTTGCCATCTCTACTCCAAACCACCCTTCGGCGGACCCGAGTACGTCCTGCAGTATCTCGGCCGCTATAATGGAGCACGCTGAAGAAGCCGATCTCGGCTCCGAGATGGGCGGGGTTGCGCGCGACT
>CAVUOS010000044.1:0-137719 GCA_963743105.1 Terriglobia bacterium | reverse complement strand
AACCAGCATCGCATCAAGCGGCGCATCAGGGAGTTTGCACTGGAATGCTACATCGGCGTGCGCACCGCCAGCCCTGCGCGTCAACACACTACGACCATACCAGCGGTGCCATGGATAACGGACTTGTCTGGAATCAAAGGCGATACTGTGGGTTTTCTGTAGAGGGATTGCACAACCCGTCGCCGTCATACCACAGAACCTTGATGAGATCACCCCGCCGTCCGCGAAACACAAACACGTGTCCCGAGAACGGCTTCTGATCCAGCTTGCTCTCGACCAGCGCGCTCAACCCCGTGAACCCGCGCCGCAAGTCGGTCACGCCCGCCGCAATCCAGATCCGCGTGTTGGCCGGCAACCCGATCATCGCCCCAGGCACTCCAGCAACACGCGCACCAACGCCGGATCGGCGCTGCCTTCGATTCGCACCTGCGCCTGCCGCAGTTCGATGTGAATCGTGCCTGGCTGTAGTTTCGCAAAATCGGCGGAACTGCGCTCCACCGGCAGAGGCGCGGGCACACCCTCGCTCACCCGAACCGGCAGCAACTTCATCCCCGGCTTCGGGTCTCCGAGTCTTCCTGCCAGGTAGAGCCGACGCCAGCCAAACACCTGGTTAGCGTTCACCCCGTGCGCTCGCGCTACCCGTGCCACCGACGCGCCTTCGAGCAACGTCTCTTCGACGATCCGCCGCTTCTCCCCAATACTGCGCCGCTGCCGCTCGGCTGCGACCGAGGACTCTCTGGCTTGGGGAATGACTGAAACTTGCTGGGAAGTGTCCATCTCCGCTCCAAGTGGACACCTATTCCGTAAGTGTCCACTTCGGGAGCATGGCTCTCAATTATGCGGTTGTCCAGACGGTTACAACCGGACGCTTACTTACCGGCCGCACTTGGCGGTCTCCTAATTGTGCCTATAACGCTGATCGCACTCGATGACGGCGGCGACCTCGGTTGGGGCCTGCTGTGAATCGGTCTAATGATCCAGTGTGGGATCGCCGGCTTGATGGGGTCGGCGAAATGGGCACGAAGGCAAATTAATCACGGCCCAAGCCTACTGCAATTTCGCGTACTCTGCCTTCGCTTGCTTCAGGATCGGTATGTCTGGATCGGCATCCTTCCAGAGCTTCAGGAAATCCTCGTAACAGGTGCGGGCTCGCACTCGATCACCGCTGAGTTCATAGGCACGACCGATTTGCAGATGCACCAAGGCACCGAGCAAGAAATTCTGCAGCACACCGCGGTGGTCGATCACCTTCTGGAACTCCGCAACCGCTTCTGGACCTCGTCCCGCGTCAAGGAACGCCTGACCGCGTACGTAGATGGGATAGAGCGAGCCTCCGATCTGCGCTTGCGGGTTCGGTTCTCCCAGTTCGTAAGGCAACGCCGCGCGAAGCACCTCAATGGCGCTGTCACTCTGCCGCCGGTTGAGTTCGATAGTAGCGCGGATCGTGGGCAGCCAATATCCGTTGAGCACCGTGTTCACGGGGGAACCTTTGCCGAGCTCGTCTGCCAAAGACATCGCACTGGTATTCTCCCCTGCTCTTGCTAGCGCCAGCGCGGCCAAAGTATGCACATCTCTTGACGACGCCAGATTCAGGGCGGCCCTTACCTGCTCCCGAGCCCGTGTGGGAAAACCGCTTTCCGCCTCTCGCAAAGCCGCGTTGAGCAGCCACTCGGCGGCGCTCTCCTTTTTGTCGCTGAGTACAGCGGAATCGGCTGCTCGCCGCGAGAATTCTCGCGCCTTGTGGAGATGTCCAAAGTAAGCTTCGGTGTCGGAATGCATGGAGAGCAACATATCCTCGACGCCCGCCTTTCCTGCGACCCAATCGAGCTGCCGCTGCATCTCGGCCGTATCTTGCTGGAGGAAAGCAACGCCGTAACGGTTGACATGGAGGATAGGGTGCTCCAGCTTGCGTGCTAAGGATTCTCGATAAGCGGCAGCGCCATCCTCCGCACGGTTCAGAGCGGCATAGTTCGCCTCCAAGTTCAGGTACGCTGCCGAAGAGTCGGGATTCAATCGCAGCACGGCCTGAATTTCGGCAACTGCCTTGTCATACTGGCCGACCAAGTTGTGGTTCAGGGCCAAGGCAACCAACGGCCGAAGATCGCGCGGATAATTCTGTGCCCACTGTTCCAGCACTTGATTCGCTTTATCCAATTCCCCTGTGACCGAAAAATAGTAGTTCTCTTCAATGCTGTACCGCTCACGCTCGCTGGCGCGCTCTCGCAGTTCATAGGCTCTCTTGGCACTCTCCGCCGCCAATTCGTATTGCGTAAGGTTGGAGTAGGAAATCGCCAGGCTGTTGTGCGCAGTTGCGAAGTTGGGGTCCAGTTCGATGGCCCGCTTGTAGAGTGGGATGGCGTCCGGATCGCCTTTTAAGTTGTCGACGCGACGTGCGGCGCTGTATTGGCTCAACGCTGCCAGCGAATAGGTCGTGGCTTGTTCGAGGGGAGTGTCGAATTTTTGCACGGAGCCTAACGACTCACCCAAGATGCCACGCAGCTCGGAGGTGGCTTTTCCCAATGTGGCCAGGATTCTCTCCTTACTGGTAGCAGTGGATTGCATCTCTGCCAAGGTCTCCCCGCTGTTACAATCCACCGCTCTTACACCCAGCACATACTGACTGCCCAGGCTGGCAATGGACCCCGCAATGTAAGCCCTAGCGCTGGCGCGTTGGCAAACTTCGCTGGCGATCGCGGGTGTGAGCGCGGTGTCCGCTGGACGAGTCATGAGCTTCAAAACTGCTTCGATCTTGCTATCCGACAGAACATTCAGGAATGGAGATTGGCCCAAGGCCACGCTCAGTGCTTGCTTGAGCGTGTCGTCAAAGACCGGGTCGGCCGTCTTGTTGTCAAAATCTGCCAGCACGATAGTGTCTCTTTCGGTGAGCTTGGGCGCTGGACGGCGGTAGGCAAAGTAGGACGCTGCTGCAAAAACCGCAAGCAGCACTACCCCTGCGGTAATTCTTGCGCCACGACTGCCGGTGAGAGATCCCAAGTTCCCCGATTTCGCCGACGCGGAGCTTGTCGACTCGGTGTCCCTCTTCAAGCGCTGCAAGTCAGCGCGCATTTCCGATGCGTGCTGGTAGCGCAAGTTTCGATCCTTTTCCAGCGCCTTCTGGATAACGTCCTCAAGCTTCACTGGAACGTCAGGATTCAGTCGCACGGTGGTCACCGGCGCTCGATTCAGAATCGCCTCAAAGATCACCCCCGCAGTGTCGCCGCGAAACGGCAATTGTCCCGTGGCCATTTCGTACAGCAACACTCCGAATGAGAACAAGTCAGTGCGCGCATCCAGTTCTTTGCCGCGTACTTGCTCCGGCGACATATACGAGACTGTACCTACAGCCGTGCCCTGACTCGTCAGGTGCGCCGCATTGTCTGAAATTGTTTGGGTTTCCTCTGATGCAAGCTGGCTCGCCGAAGCAGTACCGGGGACAACCTTCGCCAAGCCAAAATCCAAGACCTTCGCGTGCCCACGCTTTGTGACGAAAACATTTGCGGGCTTGATGTCGCGATGCACAATCCCAGCAGCGTGCGCAGCGTCGAGCGCGTCCGCAATCTCGATCGCCAGGGTCAGCATCGTCTCCGTTTCGACCGAACGACCGGCGATCATGTACTTCAGGGTCACGCCGTCGAGATGTTCCATGACGATAAACGGCTGACCGTTTTCCTGGCCGATTTCATGAATCGTGCAGATATTGGGATGATTCAGCGCGGAAGCAGCCTGAGCTTCGCGTCGAAACCGGGCCAATGCCTGGGCGTCTGTGGCTACTTCGTCCGGCAGAAACTTCAGGGCGACAAATCGGTGCAGGTTTAGGTCTTCAGCCTTGTAGACAATACCCATCCCCCCGCCGCCGAGCCTCTCGACGATGCGGTAGTGCGAGATGGTCTGGCCGATCATCCGCAGGCAATGCTAAGGCGGAAGCATAGGCAAGTCAATGAAACGCGAGGCGTTGGCAGTGTCTCAAAAAATTGCTGTTGCAATATCGCCATTACGCTCATCCTATGAGAAGAGAGGATGTTAAGCGAAAACACTTCTCCGTTCCTCTCCGTGAGACCTCGATCGGTGCTTGCATCCAGGCCCCTTCTTCTTCGTGGAGAGGATTTTGGTTTAACGCCTGAAGCGTCACAGGGTACGACCGGGATACGGATCGCAGTTGCTGGTTTCCTTTGAGTGGTTTCATGCAGTGGTCCCGACACCATTCGTTGCGAAGCTGCGCAAGCCAACCGTTGGCTTAAGTGCCAACCATCATCCTATGTGAGGCTCGAGGCCTATGGCTTTTTTGGGTTATCCGAGGGGGCATAGGATTGACCCGGAGACTGGGTGCTGATTCCAGCACCTAGAACGCCTAATGAGCGCATGGATACTCTCCCTCGAACCCGAGCATCGCCAGAACCGACGGGTCACCACCGAGGCGTGAAACCTGGTAGACCACTGAGTTCTGTGCAACGCTCAAGCTGCTTGCGGCTTCAGTTGTTCCGCGTCGAAACGGTCCTCCTTTTTCCAGAGTGTCAAAGCAATGGCCGCGATCTTTCGTGCTAATGTCAGACGCGCCATCTCGGGCTTCATTCCCTTTGCCAGCAACGCTACATAGAAGTCGCGTAACGGACCCACGCCACAGCTGGCTCGGGTGGCTGCGCCCTTGAAGATCTCTTTCATTTCGTGGTTGTGATTCTGATTGAGACCGCGAATCTGTTGCGGTTTTTTCGTACGTTGCAGTTGTCCGCGCACGTAGCGATATTGCGCACTGTCGCGGGTCTCAATGCCCAGCCCACTATAAGTCCAGAGTTGCCGTTTGCTGCGGAAGCGGTGCGGCGTCTGCATCAACCCGATTAAGCGGGCGGCTCGAATCGGACCGATGCAGGGAATCTGGCGCAGCAGTTTCGAGGCTTTATGTTTCCGGCTCTCCGCCAATAACTCAGGGCGCAGGGTTCGCCGCAATCCCTGCAATCCATCCAGCTGTTGATAGAGTAGCTCGGCACGGCGGCGCACACCGGCATGCTCGATCTTCTGTAGCCACTCTTCCCGATAACGCGGAGCATACACCTGGGTACCGGCACAAGGGATGCTCCAGCCGCGATACAAAGCTTTGATCCGATTCATCACCCGGTTCAGATCTTGGCTGAGGGTCCGATAACCGCGTCCTAACTCGCGCAGCGTCCGCACTCCATGTTCTCCGTGGTAGACCGGGCGCAGCATTCCCGTGCGTAACAAGTCGGCCAGCTTGCGCGCATCTATCTTGTCGCTCTTGTTGCCTTCCTTTAATAAGGCATTGCGTCGCGGATCGCAGACTAGGGACTCTCTGAACAAGTACGTTTCTGATCCCTGAAATGACGTACCTCAGGAAATAGAAGGTCGGTGAAGCTCGGCTCTACTCAGGTCTCTTGCCTTCGCCTTCGTTCACCGCAGCGCGAAGCGGCATCTTCCAGTTATGCGCTGGTCGCCAACAGCAGCTTCTTTCGGCTGAGAAACAGATTGACCAACCCACAAATGACAAACAGCTGATGCGCGTTCTTCTTTAGTCCTCGGTAACGCACCTTCACAAATCCGAATTTCAGCTTCATGACCTGAAACGGGTGCTCCACCTTCGACCGCACGCTCGATTTCGTTCGGTTCTTCGCCCGTTCTTGTTCGTCAATCCCGTTCTTATAACGATAGCGACGGTGAGTGTGGTCCTGCGCCAGGGGAGCGCACTCCCGGATCACTTCGGTTTGTCCACGATAGGCCTGGTCACCCCAGACCCGGGTTTCTTCCCCGTGCAGCAGATCCGCCAGCACCGCCGAATCCGCAACATTGGCCGCCGTGGCCACCGCCGTGTGGATGATCTTGGTCTTGCTGTCCACTCCCACGTGGGCCTTCATCCCGAAAAACCACTGGTTGCCTTTCTTGGTCTGGTGCATCTCCGGATCGCGCTGCTGCTCTCGGTTCTTGGTCGACGCGGGTGCGTGCAAGATGGTTGCGTCCACGATCGTGCCGGTGGTGATGCGCACTCCGCGGGCTTGCAGGTGCAGATTGACCGTGCCCAGAATCTTTTCCCCAAGTCCATGTTCTTCCAGCAAATGCCGAAACTTGCACACCGTGGTTTCGTCCGGCGCCGGCTCATGCCCCAAATCGATCCCCACGAACCGCCTCATCACCGGCGAGTCATACAGAGCCTCTTCCACGGCCGGGTCCGACAAATTGAACCATTGCTGCAAGAAATACATACGCAGCATACGCTCCACTCCCACCGCTGGCCGCCCGTTCCCGGGTTTGGGATAGTGTGGCTCAATCAGCGCGCACAGCTCGCGCCACGGCACAACCTGCTCCATCTCTTCCAGAAACACTTCTCGTCGTGTCTTTTTCGTGTACTGCTCAAAACCATTCATCGTCGCCAGAGTCCTTTGTTGTTTGTTTGTCGACCTCATCTGACGCAACTTACTCTCTATTCCTGTGGAAAGGGAGGCCTTATTCAGACTCTCCCTAGCACTCGCGCCACCTGGGGTTGCAGCAGATCGTAGAGCCAAGATGCCCAGGTCCCTTCTTCCCATGTGACATGCAGTTCGCCCCGCAGACCGTGAATAAATTGCAGAATGCTGCTGGCTTTGGTTTCAACAATCGACTCCATGACCAGCTTGCCGCTGCTGTTGAGGACAGCGATCACCACCGCTTCCTTGTGCACGTCCATGCCGATATACTTGATGTCGCGACTCATGCAGTTGCCTCCTTGAGGGAAAGATCATTCGCGCTTAACGGAGTCTCTCCCTCAAGGTAAAGTGCCATTCTTCAGCTGATTTGCCTATCTTCTCCTCTGATTCTTGCCCTACATGCCCGCGGTATACTCCACTCAACAGGGCCGCTCTCTCATAATGCATTGACCCGGCTCCGAGGCGAACAGACGGCGCAAGCTTGTGCTATGACCTGATTACAGGAATTGACTTCCGGTTTTGCCCGTGATCCTGGCGGTTGTTCGGGTAGCTCTAAACGTGCGGCCTTGATAGGAGCGCCTAGTGTCAAGAACGCGTTGAACGCTCCACCTTCCAGACGAAATCGGAGATGGTGAAGGCAATTCTTGTTCGCAACCCGGGAGGCAGGTTGTGTCCCATTCCCTCAATGACGACGAGTTCCGCACCCCGAATCGCATCCGCCGTTGCCCGTCCGCCGCTAACATCGCACATCCCATCAGCCAAACCGTGAATCACGAGAGTGGGAACTTCCAAACGGCGTAGGGCCTCCGTTCGGTCGCCCGACACCACTGTAGCCACCGCTTGGCGTGCCGTGCCAGCCGGATCGTAACAACGGTCATAGGCGCGGCTTGCTCGCGCAGTAATTTTCGCGCTCGTCCCGGCTGCAGTCCCAGATAGCAGCCCACGTCGCGGCTCTTGCGGAAACGATGCGGGTCTTCCAACGTCAGCAGGAAGGTCAGCGCGATCAGCGTGCCTACGCCCTTGATCTGCTTCAGCAGCGCCACCTGCGGATAACTCTGCTGGGCCAGATTCTCGATGCGCTCGTTGTATTCCACGATGCGCTCGCTCAGCGACTCCATTGCGTTCAATAGGGGTTCCAGTGCGACTTGCAGTTCCGGACTCAGGCCTTCGGCTTTCTCCGCATTCATATTCCGCACGTTGCATCCGCGCAGCCGCTCGCCGTAGCTCTTCGCCAGTCCACGAGCCGCGTTGACCAGCCCCGTCCGGGCGCGCACCAGCCCTGCCCGCGCCCGAATCATCATGAGATCGGCTTGCGCCTGCGCGCTGCGATGCTTCACCGGATACAGCAACTCGGGATCGATCCGCGCCAGCCGCACCAGTGTCTGCGCATCCAGACGATCGTCTTTCTTGCGGCTCTCCCCGATCAGCCGTACCTTGCGTGCATTCGCCACGATCACTTCGTGCCCCAACCCGCTCAGCAAGCGGCTGATCCAGGGCGAATGCGTCCCAATTTCCACCGCGATCCGACTGCGTGGCATCGCGCCGAAGACTTCCTGCAACGCTTTCGCATTCGTGCGCACGCGCTGCTCCAGTTGTATCTGGCCGGATTCGTCCAGCACGCAGTACCAACTGATGCGATCTCCTAAATCCAATCCAACGGTTAACTTCTGCTGAGAGATTTTCTTGCTAACCTTTGCCGCTCTGGTGCTAACCTTCTTCATTGCCGGTCTCCTTTTTATCTGTGCTTCGAGCACGTCGATACCTTGGGAGCGTACACCGCATCCCGTCCGGAGACCGGCCTTCTCATCTCATCTGGTTTCGACAGTTGAGGAGCATCAAGATGGCGGTATCGGGCTGCAATTGTGTAACCAGAACTTCTTGATGAGGCTTGTGTTTTCTGCTTTCAGGCAGAACAATTCTTGTTCGTTGTCGTCAGCTACCAGAACGCTGGCGGCTTGACATGCCGTGCCCCACTGAGAAAGGAGAAAGAATGAAATTCCTCTCTAGTCCACGCTTCCTTGCGGTGTATTCCGGCGTAATGACCATAACATTCACCGCCGTCGTCCTCGGCGGCGCTGCAATGGTTCGCAACCAAACTTCCGGAGTCATTACAGCGCGCAGAATCAACATTGTCGAACCTGACGGTACCGTTCGCCTGACGATTTCCAATCGAGCGGATTTCCCCGGTGCTTGGAATCGGAAGAAGGAGTACCCGCGTCCAGATCGCAGAGAGGCAGCAGGGATGCTGTTTATGAGCGAGGAAGGGTCGGAGCAAGGAGGCTTTATCTGGGGGGCGAGCCAATTGCCGGATGGAAGCATTCAAAACCATGCGCACTTGAGTTTTGATCAGTATGAGGAGAATCAGATTTTTGCTATGCCGGACAGGAGGGCAAGGATAAATTTTCGCAGATCACCATGACCGATCAGGGTGATTTCCCTATCGAAGAGAAGAGGAAGGCGAATGAGGAGATCGAAAGGTTACCCGCTAATGAGCAGGATGCCGCATGGGACAAGTTCTTTGCTACTCATCGCCACGACGTGAAGAGGCTCGCTCTAGGCCGAAACAGGGATGGCTCGGTGGGCCTTGAGCTGCGGGATCAAAAAGATCGCGTGAGACTTGCGATTACAGTGCGACCGAATGGAGAACCTGTTCTTCAGTTTCTCAATGAAGACGGCAAAGTCGCGCGCGAGTTAACCAGCGCGAGTAAATAAGCTGCTTGGTACTTCCGATTCGACGTGTGCTCGGCAAATCGGGAACCTCAGTTGGCGAAACATCCCTATTACGCTCAAATCCCCAGCGGCACGGAAGTTGAGTGTAATGGACCTTCAGGGTATCGCTAGTCGGAGTGCGGCTGGCCGCACTCCGGTCAGGCGAAGCGCTTACGGTTTGCAGGTCTTCTGGGGACAGGTCGGATTGCCACCTCCATCTGCCTTTGCAAGCTGGGCTGCGGTAGCAATGGTCATAGCGAGCAACACCAAGAGGCACAGTTGTTTCAAAGTGACTCCCTTCGGGATTTGAATCGAGCGACGCAATTGTAGTCGATAAGGTGTAGGGAAAGGCCCGAATCATAGAAATACTGGATTCAGTAGTATGGTGGGCTCGATAACTGGCGAAACATCCCCATTACACTCAAAATGCCCCGAACAGGGGTTCTGAGTGTAATGGCCTTCCATGAGAAGGCCGGTCGGAGTCAAGACAAATCTCTTTTCATTTTGTCGGGCAAGCTTTTTTCTTCTCGCCTTTTCTTTCTCGCCCGCCGAGTGGCCGCTGTCGCCATGCTTCCATCCGCACTCTCGAGGAGCGATTGGTTTCGCTCGGTGCATGTTGGGCGTTCGCGGTTCAGCCGGTGCTGCCATCTGTTTGGCGCCCTGTGGTTCTCTTCTTCTCCTCGCCGCACTTGAGCACATGCCCATGGTGGAGCAGGCGGTTCCAGAAGTTTTCCCCAGTCTTCGAAAGAGCGATTCGAAGTCAGCACCCCGCTGGCCTAGCCGCACGCCAAGATGGGTCCCCACCATCCTGACAGTTGGAGATGGTGATTTAAGTCGCTCCGAGATGTAATGGGGGAATCGCTTAGAGTTTTGCGGTGAGGACGGCCTCGGAACACGTTCTCCTTTACGTCCCGCATCACGAAATCTACGTGCGCTCCGATACTTGGTGCGAGGTCACGGTAATCAGAGGCGGGCAGGATCCGATTGTCGTGACTCTCAAAACTGGAAATCAATTTCCCGGATTTTCACTCTTGGACTGCTCACAACTGAGCAACCTCTTGTTGCGCTCTCTCGGCGTGGAAAGCAGCGCCATCAGATCGTGTTCGCTCGTATCAGACTTATCGTTTTTGATCCGCATCCTGCTTACTTCCCCACTAAGACCTAAATTCGAGAGATAAGCTAGAGCCGTTCGCAGAGATTCGCCGCTGCGTCGCTTTTTCGCTTCTACGCAGGCTATCGCAGCCAGATGTACGCAAATCTGGTCGGGCTTGTGAGCTAATCCTGAGTCCTCCAGCAGTTGCTTTATCGTCAAGTACTCGCTCTGAACTTCCGGAGGAGCATCTACCGGCGCATCTGGTAGTCCGCTCGGAACTTTTATCTCCATGGACGCCTGTTCTCTCAGTTTTCGCCATCCCTTCCTGCGCGGATCTCCTGCGGCAAGTTGGATGCTGATCGGATTTGGTTTGCGACCTCTCGATTTTACCCCCCAATTTCGCGGATTTTCGCACGCAGGCGGCAGGCGGTCTTCGTCGCGAAAACCGTAAAGATTTCACCCCCCCACCCACCATTCCCCGCCCCCGATTTTTTTTGGCGAAAAATATATCAAGCATTCTTTTTTATTGGCCGCGAGTCGCACATCACACGCGCGGTCCGTCGATCGGTGGAATCCGGCAACTTGGCTCTTGAGCAACTTCGCCAGGGTTCCATCTTCCCGGCGATTTGCTCGCGGTGATTCTCTGACGGTTCTCTGACGGTTCGAACTAAACAAGACTCATCCGAACTACACGAAACATAACGCCGATTCCCGGCAAATCCATGCAACTGCAAGGCTCGATTGAATTTGAAAAAGGAAGGAAGCGGACTTAAAATCCGCAGGTCCGAAAGGACTGTGGGGGTTCGATTCCCCCTCCCGGCACCACCTCGCCATTGCTCTCGCTGTGGCAGGCCTGTGGGCAGGCACTTGTCTCATGGGGAAATTCTTTTCCCCGGTCGGTACAGCCTCCGAGTTGATTACCGTCGTAACGACAGAGGGCCAAAGAGGCCTTGTTCAATCGAAGTGCGGAGCCGCAACCTAAATAGAGAGAAGCGCTGCAGACAAACTATGCCGGTGCCAGATTCGCCTTCGTTCAAAGCCAAGCTTGTGGGTAAGCGCGTAGTCGTGAAGGTTTCCCTTTTCAGCCGGGCCTTCCCGGGAACTGTTGTCGCTACCGATGAAACCGGATTCTGTTTCCACAGCGATGAACTGGTAACAGCTTTGCGTGAGATTACCGGCGGCGCAATGGCCAGCGTGGACGCGCCCAAAGTCTATTTGCCGTTCTCAAGCCTAGAATGGCTGGTATTCTCGGAGCCCAAAGCATCGGCGGCCTCTGCATAAGGCCGTCCCCTTCGCCACAATTTGATGGCAAGAAGCGCGTAATTCTCAGACGAGTCAGCCGTTCCTGTTAACAATGCCGTGGATAGTCCAGAAGCGTTGCGCGGCGTGATGAGTTTTGGTGCATCCGGCGCCGATGTTGCGTTCAGGAAAAGCTGCTGCCAAGAAGTAGGTGGCACGTTGCTGGAAACACCGTGCCACCAGGGTGGGTAGATTTTTACTGCGGTTAAGCTCCTGCGCCTGCCGCTCGAACCATAACCTCAGGACGCAGAGCCTCGGCCATCACATTGAAGTACAGACGATACGAGCGATGGATGACGTACATGACTGGGAACACCGCGAGCGCGAGTCCCCAGCCCATGTGCGAACTGATCGCACTGGACCATCGAGGTCATTCCTGCGCTGACAACGTAATACGGGAAACGAAAGTTGCGCCAAGGCTTAACCAGATCTGCCTGACGGACTTGCCTTCGCTCAGACCGCCACGATCCCGGCGACGGGAGCGGTTTGTCCCAGGAACAGAGTGACTGTTGCCAACGCGAGTCCCAGCGTAGCGGAATGCCAGTTTGCATCCGGCTTTGAGCCGTGGCATGGAATATCAGGCTTGCCATGAAGTGGCGAAAACCATCATGCTCAGGTTGAAAGTCATCTGCTGCGGATTGAATTTTGCGTTTTTCCGGGGCCAGCATTGCACCGCGGTTGAAACGCAAGCGATCACCGCTGCTTCGGCAGCGCTCAGACTCACGCCGCCGTCAGCAGGAACGGCAAGTTGACTGACATGTTGCCGTTGATTCCGGGCAGTTTCACTTTCATTCGCGAAGTTACCGCCGCCAGCGCCGAGCACCGCCAGAGCGAAGTAGGCGTGCAGTGTATGGCTCACGAAGGCTGCGTAGCCGGCGGTGCCGGCTGCGGCCAGCATCATTGCGCCGATGAAGGTCTTAGTTCGCCGTGTGTTGTTCATAATCTCGTCTCCTTTCTTTGACAATCTACACGGCTAACTATTGCTCATCGTCTCCGGCGTCGGAGAAGGCGCTGTTGGCATCCCCCACCGACGCACCCCAGACCACGCTCGTGGCTGAAGTTCCTGTGCCGGTGCTTGATCCCCACACGACGCTGAATGCGCTCGATGTGTTGTCGCTCCAGGGAAGCGAACTGCCCCAGACAACCGATGATCCCCAAACAACGGAACTGCCCCAGACCACTGAACGTGCCCCAGACTACCGAGCGTGCCCCAAACCACCGAGGTGACTGCAACGCTGGAGTTTCCGTACACCATCGAAACCGTGTGCGTTCGACGGGTTGTAGGTCGCGGACGGCGACAGTGCCGCTCCAACGTTGGCGGGAGCCAGGTCGGTGTTGGTCATGGCGCCTGCACGTCCAGCATCCCGAACCGACGGAGAACAGGTCGTAGAAATCAGTAAAGTTTTGGAACAGGTGAGGTACACATAGAGCCGCTGGTGGAGACCAGGCCCATCTTGTGGGCCGATCTTCATCAGGCGCGCTTTCACTTGATCCGGAGTGAGACGAGTTTTGCTCCTGCAACATGAGCGCGCAGCTCCGCTACGACAGGCGTTGCCATGCTGGTGCCGCTCAGACGGAAGTAGTCAGCTATTGCCGTCGGTGCCGGCAACCAGGTCACTTGGTATACTGCGGCTTCCAGCGTCGCTCCCGGAGCGGCAAGAGAAATCAATGCCGTGCCCAGGCGCCATGATGTCGGGCTTCACGACGTGATCGTAGGTGGTGGGGCCCTTCGAGCTGTAGCTGGCCTTTTGGTCTCGACGCGGAAGGATAAGATCCGTTGTTCTTGGTTGCGCCGACCGTAATTACAAAGGATCGTTGCCGGGAGCAGTGATCGTGCCGAAGCCGTTGCTTCCGTACACGCTCGAGGCGTCCATAGTTGCCGGCGGCGACGACCACGACGATCCCGCTGTTCCATGCCGCTTCCACGGCTTGGCAGAGAGGATCCTGGGTGTAGCTGGACGGGATGCCGCGGCCGAGCGACAGGTTGATCACGCGGATGTTGTAGGTGTTCTTGAGAGCAATCGCCTGCTGAATGGCGGCGATCACAGTGCTGTCGGTGCCGACGCCGTTAGCATCGAGGGCGCGAAGGTCGATCAGGTTCGCAGCGGGCGCAACGCCTGCCAGACGGCCCGCCCGAGAGATATCCGTTGCCGCCGATGATGCCGGCCACGTGCGTGCCGTGACCGTAAAGTCGTAGCGGCCGCCGTTCGAGTTGGTGGTCGGCGGTTCCGGTGAAGTCCTGGTGATAGACCACGCGCGAACTGGTCTGGGTGGAATCCCAGAGGTCGGGATGGCTGTCGTTGATGCCGCTATCGATCACCGCGACGCCAACTCCCGGCGCCCGTTGAAACCGGCGTTCCATGCCGCGCAACGCCAGCGACAGTGTTCGATAGTTCGTCCATCAGTTCAACGGATGGTCGATGGTCACCGAAGCAACCTCAGGATCGGCTTCCAGGGCAGCCAAGAGCGCTCACCGGAATGGTGAAAGCCGCGCCCTTGATCATGTGCAGCTTGGCATGGAGGCGGCCCCGCGGCCCGCATCGTGGCGTAGTGTGTCGGTCGTGGGCACCTGCTTGTACTGAACGATGACCCTCACGGTTTGGCTCTTTGCGGATCCCTGATGGGCCTTCGAGAAGTCCCGAGAGCTCGGGCGCGATGCGCTGGAACCGGCCAGGTTTCGCTGTCAGGATTCTTCCAGCGCTGTCCGAACGCCATCCCCGTGGCCAAAAGGACCACCAGACTCAGACGCTTACCCCAGGCGGCGCTGTGTCGTTCGCCACGCCTGACTGATCTTGGTGATTTCTTGCTTGATGCTGCATAAAATCTCACCCTTTCTTCATCGATGGGGGAAAGATCAAGCTTTGTACCCACGTGTCGTGTTGCACGGGAGCGGCCAATCGTAGTTGTGTTAGACTCATTGAATACATTGGGGATCGCGGAATTGTTGTAGAGGCCCGCTGGGCCACTCTGTCCCATTGGCAGGGGCGTGGGACACTCTGTCCCATACCGCATTCGTGACTTCAGTGACCTCGAGGTGATCTGGGTTACTAGGACGATGAGAGTCGTGAGCTGGGTTCGGTTGAGGGCTGATGAAGGATAGCAGCGAAGGTCTAAAGGGCCGCAGCTTTGGCTGCGACGCGAGTCTCTGCGGCATCCTGGGCATCGCCGCCATCAGGCGCTGAGTGTATTGGTGGCGAGGATTGGTTAAGACCTGCTCCGCCGTTCCAGTCTCGACGATCTGGCCTTCGTGCAGAATCGCAATGCGGTCGCAGATTCCGGCCACGGATGCCAGATCGTGCGAGATGTAAAGAATCGACATTCCTGAATTTCGGTTCAATTCGCGAAACAGGGCTCAGAATTTCAGCCTGCGTGATCACGTCGAGGGCGCTGGTCGCTTCATCGGCAATCAACAGGGCGGGGCGATGCATCACGGCCATCGCAATCAGAACGCGTTGTGCCTGGCCGACACTCATCTGGGCGGGATATTTCCGCAGGAAGTCGTCACTTGAGGGCAGACTCACGCTTTCCAGCGCCGTCCGAATGGCATTGTCGCAGTCAACCTCTGGTCCCGAAGCGTGGGCCCGCCAGGCTTCCTTCAACTGCGTGCGAATCTTCAGCGCCGGATTGAGCGACGACAGCGGACTCTGCAGTACGAGGGCAATCTTTCTTCCGCGCAGCCCGCGCAGTTCCCGTTCCCGCAAGGTTAACAAATCGATGCCGTCAAATTCGACTGTACCTTCCGCGTTGGTGCTCTTGCGATCGAGAAGACCCAGAATTGCCATCGCAATCGTGCTCTTTCCGGAACCGCTTTGCCCGACGAGTCCCAGCACTTCGCCGCGACGGATTGCAAATTGCACGTCGCGCAAGACAGGAGGCTTCTCGCCGTACCGAACGGAAAGCTGTGCGGAAAGGAGAGCGTCGGATTGCAGGTTGGTGCTCATCCTCAATGTCCGCAGTATCCTCTGTGGTCAGACATCTTCGATTCCTTACTTCACGGACAGTCGGTCGACGTTCCAGTAGGTCTGTGGCACTAGAATTACGGGTGCCGCACCCTGCACCGTCCCGGCAACCGCCGAGAGCGCATTGCGATTTACCAAGTAGAGGAAGGGAGCCTGGTCAACCGCGATCTCCTGCACGCGGTCGAAGCTCTCTTTTCGTTTCTTGAGATCGGCGGACGAAGCCTGGGCGCGCATCAGGCGGTCAATCTCGGCTTCCCACGCGGTCTCTGGAACTTTCTCCGACGGATTCCACTGGTGATTTTCCGACGAACTCAGCCAAACGTTCATCTGTTCGTTGGGGTCGAGTCCTACGTTGGTGAGGCCCAGCAAGATTGCCTCGTAGTCGAAGGTCTGCGTCATGCGCTCGATCAGAGAAGGGAAGTCGAGGGTCACTACGTTCACATGGATTCCGATCTTTTGCAGGTCCTCTTGAATCATCGTGGCCATGCGTTCGCGGTACTTGTTTCCGGCAGTTGGTGATGATCGAGAAGACCACCGCATTTCCTTCTTTGTCTTTGAGTGTGCCATTCTCCAGCCGGAAGCCGTCGCCCTGCAGCGCTTTCAAAGCAGCATCGGGCGAATAGGCATCAGCTTTGAGCTTGGCGTTGAACCAGAACTTGTTCGCCGGTGAAACGGGACCAATGGCAGGCTGTGCGTGTCCGCGAAAAACGACCCGGGCCAGGTCCGCGCGATTGATGGCCTGGGAAATTGCGCGCCGGAAGTTAGCCGAGCGGAACCAGTTCTTCTTGTACGCCGGCAGCGGAGACTTGCTCACCTCGTTGAACCACATCTGCTCGCTGTCGAGCGATGCACCCGCATCGTGCACGAGCTGAGGAGAGGTTGAGGCGAGCTTATCGAAGTACTCGCTGTCGAGGGAATTGATCAGGTCGATTTCCCCGCGCTTGAAGCGCAGCACTTCTACGTCGCGATTCGGCTGGATATCGAGCTTGATGGAATCCAGGTATGGCAGTCTGTGTCCCTGAGCATCCGTCTTCCAGTAGTTAGGATTGCGTCTTAACAGCAACGTTGCGCCAGGCTTGTAATCCGCGACCATGAAACGGACCGAGTACCGCCATCTCTTTCTTCGCAGAGTGTGCTGAGAGAATCGCCACCTGATCGAATTGCCGGTCGAGTCCAGCTACGGGCGCTGGAAAGGTAATGGAAATTTGGGTTGGTGAAACGATTTTGGTTTCGACACTTCCCTGGTCCCGAGCGGAAAGCATCTCCGGTCGGAGAGTGCAGCGCGGGATCCATGAGTTGCTTTACGGTATAGGCCACGTCTTCGGCGGAGAAGGGTGTGCCATCGGAGAAGGAGACTCCGCTGCGCAGCTTAAATGTGATCTCGCGTCCGTCCTTTGAGACTTTCCAAGATTGCGCAAGTGCTGGCTCCAGCAGCCTGCGTCTGGCGGTTCATGCGAACCAGCACGCCGCCAGTCAAATACCGGATCGCCACCGAGGCATCGTCTTCCACCTTCAGCGGGTCAAAAGTTTTTGGTTCGGAGCGAAGACAAAACCGCAGTTCGCCCTGGGCCATGGCCAAGCCAGCCAGAAGGCCCAGGCAGACCACAGAGACCATGAATGCTTTTTTGCACGTTGTTTGCATCACTGCCAGCCTTCCCTGGAGGGCCGTCATGCGGACGCCTCTTCCGGCTTCGAAAGCACAAGTTGAAACGACGTCACTACTACCACCAGTAAAATCAACGGAACAAACTTCCATGGCTCTTCGCCCACGGAGACCATGCCTTCCAATTCCTTCAGGAGGCTTCCCCAAGAAGGCATGGGCTCAGCAACTCCGAGCCCTAAGATTCCCAGATTGGCTTCGCTCAAAATGAATGCCGGAATCGAAATCCAGAACTGTGCATACAGCACTGGCTTCAAATTGGGCAGCACGTGAATCCAGAACAGCCGCGACCCCGCGAATCCCGGAAGCCCGGCCTGGCGCACAAAATCTGAATCACGCAAAGATCCGGCACTGGCGCACAACACTCGCGCCGCGCTTGTCCAACCCAACAGGCCTAGGATCAGAAACGTTACGAGCACCGAAAACAGTGGCGACACGTTCAGGGGCATCACCGCGCGAACCGTGATCAACAAAAACAACCAGGGCAGCGACAGAAACAAATCCGTCACGGCCATCGCAGCCTTGGCCCATGCACCGCCCAAGTATCCGGCAAACCCGCCCACCAACGCCGCCATCAGCGTTGAGAGCAGAGCAGCTGCCGGGGCCAACAAGAGCGAAATGCGCGTTCCGTACAAAACGCGCGCAAAACGGTCCCGGCCGATCTCATCGGTTCCCAGCCAGTGGTCGTGCGATGGCGGGCGCGCCCGCGGCCTCGCGATACTGCTTCGCATATCCCGCCGGAGCCAGCCAATTTGCTGCCAGCGAGATGCCGACTACAAGCACCAAAACTACACACGCCATCGTGCGCCGAACGTTCTGGTGACGGAGCCTCATGCTTCCTGACCTCGAAGCATATGTCCGATTACATCTGCCCCTGAATTAGCCAGCAAGGTTACGAGCGTCACCAGGATGGTTAAATTCGTTAGCAAGGGAAGGTCGCGGGCCAGCGCCGCCTGCCATGCCAACTGACCGACACCTGCCAGTCCGCACAATGCTTCGACTGGAATGGCCGCTCCGACCGCGATACTTACCGACACGCCGGCAACCGCTAACAATTGCGGCCCAGCGACCGGGACCACGTGCCAGAACAGAATTCGCAACTCGCTAAGACCCTTGGCGCGAGCGGTAATGATGTGAGGCAGGGAATAGGCCTTGGACAGAAGATTGCGGGCGTAGCGATAGACCCGCGGAAATACGATCAGCCCGATGGCCAGAGCTCCCGGTACATTCCAAAGAACGGATAACAGCGCCAGTACTGCTGCCGGAATGCACAAAAAAGTTCCGCTGATCACCGTGGTGAGAGCGTCGTACGCCGATACGCGCAGGCATGCCGCGGTGAGCGCCAACGCCATCGCGACAGTCCAACTCAGAAGCAGTCCGATCCCTACCAATCGCAGCGTTAAGGGAGCCCGTTCGCGCAGGAGAGTGCTGACTGGTTGCCCGAGAGAGAGTGATGTCCCCAGGTCCCCGTGGATGGCCCGCTGCAGGGAGTGCAAATAGAAGCGAAAGACGTTGTGCTGTTCCAGACGAGTCTGGCGCAGGGCCTGCACGCTGGCTGAATTGAGATGAGGGTCGAGTTGCGCTTCATCGACATCAAATCCGGGCGCGAGCCGCACCAGGGCGGTCGAGAGCAAGCCTCCGAGTAGCACGGTAGCGACGATGGCGAATCCATGCCGCGCAATTCTCCGCCACAGCATGGTCGCAGTTCTCCTATTTGGCACTCGCACCGCGCGTCTGTGTATCTTGTTCAAGCGTGACGGCGGCTGCATGATGGCGTTGTTTCATGGAATACATGCGGCGGTCGGCTTCGGCGAGCAAACGCTCCACATCGAAACCATCTTCGGGACACGATGCCATACCCACGCTCAACGTGATTACGTCTCGTCCGCACACATGCCGCCCTGATTCGATGGCGGCCTGATTCAGGCGCTCGGCCTTCTCGGTAGCAGCCTCAGGCGTCAGGCCGGGAGCGGTAATCACAAACTCGTCGCCGCCCATGCGGGCCACGTAGTCGTATCCGCGGCACACATCTTTCAGACGCGTAGTGAACTCGCGCAGGAGTTTGTCGCCTTCCAGATGCCCGAAGGAATCATTGATTGCCTTGAAGCCGTCGATGTCGCACACCAGCACGGCCAGCGATGTCTTCATACGGCGGCAGCGCGCCACTTCCTGCGCCAGATGTACGAACAACGATCGCGCATTGGGCAAACCTGTCAGATAGTCGGTGGTCGCTGAGCTTTCCGCCTGCTGGTACTTCAGCGCGTTCTCTACTGACAGCGCGACCTTGGAGGCCACCGCGAGCAGAATTCTCAAATGATCGGGGGTGAACGCATCGCGACTGGACTGGTACATCGCCAACACGCCGACCACGCCATTCAGACCTTCCAAAGGCACCACCAGAGCCGATTGCAAGGTCGTATGCTTTCCAGGGTCAACTACGTATCCGGCCTCGACCTGCGGATTGCCGTTCACGATGGGCTTGCAGTTCGCCGCCACCCAGCCGCACAAGCCCTCGCCAACTTTCACCTTCATCGACGACAACATGCGGAAGTTTTCACCACTCACCAACTCTGGCAGCAGCCATCCGTTGCGGTTCACGAATACGGCGATGGAATCGTAGGGAATCATGCGGCGTAAACGCATCGACAACACCGAGAGCGTTTCGCTCAGACTCAGCGACACCCCTAGATCCTGGCTGAGCTCAAACATGGTTTGGGCTTCCTGGCGGGCCGATGCAATCGATGTCAGGAAGTCAGCGTTGTCTACTGGTCCGTGAGTTGGCTCAGTTCGTTCGAAGCCTGTGGCCGGTGCCAGCCCGCGCTCGACGCGAACGCTCTTGGATAGTCCTTGGGGAGCCGCGGTTTCCTCTGACATGAGCGCCATGCGCTCCAGTTCCACATAGCGCCTCTCGAGTATTTCGACGACATGGGGATCGAACCAGGTTCCGGCTTTCTCCTTCACCTTCGCCATGGCCTCGCGAAGAGGTACTGCAGGCCGGTATTGACGGTGAGAGGCCAGAGCATCGAGGCAATCTACCGCGGCCAGAATGCGCGCACCGATCGGAATATTTTGAGCGCTCAGCCCCTCGGGATAACCAGTGCCATCCCAACGTTCGTGGTGGGAGCGGACGATCGGTGCGACTGGATAAGGAAATGCGACGCGCTCCAGAATTTCCGCCCCGACCAATGGATGTACCTTCATCTTCTCGAATTCTTCTGGGGTGAGTTTGCCGGGCTTGTTGATGATTTGTTCGGGCACTGCCAGTTTTCCGATGTCGTGCAACAGGGCGGCGGCCCGGAGAGCCTCAATCTCATCGTTCGGCAGGTTTAATTCGCTCGCCACCGCGACGGCATAGGTTCGCACCCGCTGCAGATGTGTATGGGTGGTGTGGTCCTTGGCTTCGATCGCGAGTGCCAGCGCCTCAATGGTGCGCATATTGAGCGACGCGATTTGCTCCACGTGCCGCTTCTCGACCTCGACGCGTTCTTTTTCAGCCTCCAGCCTGCCCAGATACAAGACGGTAGGATCGATACACCCAATAGATCAGAGGGAGCACCAGCAGGGATGTTTGCCATCCTGCCGAGCGATTCACAATTCCGACGAGACCTACCGCGGCGGCGCCGACGAGGTAGTACGGGAACGACCAGAAGTAGCATTCCGACCAAACCTTGCGGCTGGATTTTCCCTCGGTCAACGCGATCACGATCGAGATCGGCAGGGTATTGGCGAAGAAGAACACGAGGGCCGCGACCATCAGCAGAATCGGTTTGTTCGATCCAAAACGTGTCGCCAGCCACTGGTACGTCAGGTACGTAAGCGCGCTGGCATTGGCCATCATGCCCGCGACGTTGAACAGAACCTTGACCGGATCCAACCGCTTGCGTGCCTGCCATACGCTCTGCATCAGGCTCGCCGTGCAGCCAATGACCAGCGTTTCAGGGAGGCTCAGCTCGAGCACGCCCAGCAAAATAAACAGGAAGTTCACCGACATCGTGCCGTCGATTCCCGGCAGTTGCACCTTCAATCCCGATGCCAGCAAGGCCACGGCCAGATAGCAGGCGAACCGGACGAGGTCCTGCGATTGCCAATGCAACAAGGCGTACCCCAGCACCACCATCCCCGACGAGGCGGTGATGCCAACGAAAACCTTCGTCTGGATCGATAATCTCTCGGTCTCTGGTTTCATCTACTAGCCTGACGTTACTCGGTTCTTCCCAGTCTGGAAGCACGATGTCACCGATGCAGTTCTCGCCGTGATGCCGCGCAGACACAAATATTTGTTACGCGGGCGTTTCAGCCCGCGCTCGGCCCTTATGGAAGACATCTCTCCCGGTTCGGCGCCTGCCCGAATCGTATGGCAAGGGTTAGATTTCTGAAGCTTACTGTAGTAACACTCGCCGGTCACGAATCCCGTGGAGTGGGAAACCATCCGAACGTGCTCTGCGAAGTCAAGCCGCCCAAGAATGTGCTATTACCTTCGTTACGCTTGCGGTAACACGCTTCTCGGTGGAACTGCCGCGCCTGTGTCACCATCTTCCCAAACATCCATATATGCCGACTTCGCGCACAGTTCGCACCTCGGAGTTCAACAACAACGCTGGCCAGCGTGGTGTGAGCCGAACTCCACGTTGTCGCAGTCTCCGTTGGCGGTTTTCTCTACTGATCTGCAGGGAGAATTTACCGGATGCAGTTTGGGTTTTACTGCACTCACTGGGCTATTCACCCGCGGAAGTGTTGGGTCGCGACTTTTCGGCTCTGTTTATCCAGGCGGACAAATCGCGGGAAGGATAACGCGCACCTTCTGCCAAGCGATTCTTACGACCGCTTCTGACGAAACTGAATATCGGGCTCATCTATTCGCCCAGCCGAAGAGCGGGTACGCATTTTCCCGGTGCAGTTTTCTGCCACGCTGCTTCGGAGCGCTTCCGGCAAAGCCACCTCGCGATCTGCCGTGGTTGTGCCGGTGTGGAGGCCGGGAACGGCGAGGCGCCATCCCGCCGCAAGTTGCCACAGCGCGGGCGAATGATTTCGCGAAAGATCGAGGGTACGCAGTTCATTCTTGCCAGTCCCATCATGCACGAGTTCATGGCACTGGTCGACCGCGTTGCCGGACACACGGAGACCGTTTTGGTGACCGGCGAGACTGGTACCGGCAAAGAATTGATCGCTCGCACGATCCATCAGTCTTCGTTGCGCCGCAGCCGCCCATGGGTCGACATCAACTGCGCTGCTCTTCCGGAAAATCTGGTGGAGAGCGAGTTGTTCGGGTATGAAAAGGGCGCGTTTAGCGGAGCCGATTCTTCCAAGCCAGGCCTGTTTGAAATGGCGGACAGGGGTACGCTGTTCCTCGACGAAATCGGCGAACTGCAATTGCACACTCAGGTAAAGCTGTTGCGCGTGCTGGATGGACAGCCCTTTTATCGTCTCGGCGGGCACCGGAAAATCAAGGTAGATGTCCGTATTGTGGCTGCGACCAACCAGGACCTTGAGGCCGCGGTTAAGCAAGGCCGCTTCCGCCAGGATCTGTTTCATCGTCTCGGCCAATTTCAACTTGCGGGTTCCGCCGCTGCGGGAACGGCCTGAAGACATCGTCGCACTCGCCGAACATTTCTTGCACTCTGAAGGCGCCGGCAAAGCACTTTTCCAAACAGGCCATTTCGGCTCTCTTCTCGCATGGCATGGCCGGGCAACATCCGCGAATTGCGCAACCTGGTCGCAAAGATGGCGATGGAATCGTCAGGCTCAGAAATCGACTTCTCAAAGCTGACGGCCGCCCTGACGGGAGAGCCTTCGGCACTTCGTCAAACCGCCTCCATGCCGGTGAGCAATCTCGACAGCATGGAAGAGCAGATGATCATCAAAGCGTTGGAACGCACCGGGGGACAACGAACCTTGGCAGCCGAGCAGTTGGGAATCTCACGGCGCACCCTGAGCCGTAAGCTGAAGGAATACAACATCAGCTTCGCTCCGGGGGACTCGACGGCTTCTCTCGGATTCATCAGCAACGATCAGCAGAAGTTCTTCCGCGCGCGCGTGGAGATCCCGGTCACTGTCAGGAATTCGCAAGGGGAAGAAATCCAGGTAGCAGGGCAAGAATCTCAGCACGGGCGGCATGGGCCTGGATGGCGTGAAAGAGCCGCTGCGCTTCGCGGGACTGCTGGATGTGAGTTTCGTGTCTGCCCGACAGCGACGTCCAATTTCAAGGCCAAGGCACGGCTGATGTGGGTCGGAGATGAAGGGCGCGTCGGCATTCGCTTCGCCGTGATTGAGCCTGCTCTCTTCGAGCAACTTGCAGCACTGGACCAACCGAAGATGAAAGACGAAGGCTGGGATTTCACTGCCTAACTTTGCCTCGCCAGCGGCCGAGTTCCCAATTCACTGACCGATAAGACTTCGACGCTGGAGCCTCTCAGCGCTTGAGTCCGCTAATCAGGATCAGGAGGCTTGCCAGACGGTGTCGAGCACGGTTCCGTCCACCCATTTGACGATTGCTACGGGTTTGTCGCTGCGCTCTGGACGGCGCGGTTTTCCTCCGCAGATGCGCTCGACCTCTTCCTTAATGTCCTCAATCGGTCGAATCGGCAACGTCGATCCTTTGACAGCATCGATTAAGTCCTGGCGCCGAGGATTGATCGCGATGCCACGCTCGGTAGCGACAACGTCGATCAACTCTCCCGGCCCGCATAGTGTGGTGACTTCATCGACGATAACCGGAATGCGGTCGCGGAAGGAGGGAACAGCGAGAATTGTGCATCCGGAGGCGAGGCAATTCTGCCAGCCGCCAATGCCGTGCAGCAGGCGGCCATCGGAGTGGGTGACCACGTTGGCGTTGAAGTTCGTGTCGACTTCGGTTGCGCCGAGAACGACGGCATCCACCATCGATGCGAAATTGCCTTTGCCGTGGTAGTTGTACGAGGTAAACGGGGAAGTGGCGACGTGCCGCGGATTGCTCGCCGATCGAGCGCACGCCGTCGAGATCAAAAGTTTGTCCGTCGAGGATGTAGTCGGTGAGATCCTTCTTCGAGCAATTCGACCAGGTACTTCGTCGAACCACCACGCACGAATCGGGCCTTCACGCCGGCCTGCTTCATCATCCGCTTGAGATAGCTGACGAACGCCAGCGCGATTCCGCCCGAGCCTGCCTGGAAAGAGAAGCCATTGCGCATGATTCCGGCATCGCGAAGGAATCGTGCAATGAATTCGGCGATGCGCAGTCGGTCCGGAGAACGCGTGATCTGGGTAGTTCCGGAAACGATTTTCGCAGGATCGCCGATCGAGTCCACTTCTACAACGTAGTCGACGTTATTGCCCTGAATCTGCCACGGGACGCAAGGAAAGGGAACCAGATTGTCGGTGACGACGATGACATGATCGGCATAGATGGAATCCGCGAGAGCGAAGCCGAGTGATCCGCAGGCGGACTTGCCGTGCGAGCCGTCACAGTTGCCGAATGGATCCGCCGTTGGCGCAGCAATCACCGCGATATCGATGTGGACCTCGCCATCCTGAATTGCCTGCCAGCGTCCTCCGTGCGAGCGCAGAACGCCCATGCCGCGCATCTTGCCCTGCGTGCAGTAGTCGCCGAGCGGGCCGTTCATGCTGCCTTCAATGTGATCGATGACGCCAGCTTCCATCAGTGCGATCGCGCTCTTTTGGGAGGGAAGGATGCGCTGGGGAACCAGGTCAGATCTTTCACGTCCGATCAATCGACGCAGCTTCGAGCGCCATGAGCGCAACGCGGTCGCCGTCGCGAAGATGATGATGCGAGGAGATGACCATGCCATCGCGCAGGCCGCATTTGCGCAGAGCGGTCTCGAGGTTTGCGACGCGCTTGTCGCCGTTGGCGGGATAGTCCGCAGCAGTGCGGATCGGAGGCGCCGCTTTTCTGCCGATGGGCTGATACCTGCCGACGCCCATGTAAGGCAATCTGCGAGTGACCATTCACTGATCTCCGGAACGAATCGTCCAGCGGCGTTTACGATCATTTCTGTCTTCTCAAGGATTGCCATGAACACTCCTGCGAGGGCTCTGCATTCTCCCTATGGCACCAGGCCCATCGCTTTGGCCCGCGCCATCAGTTTCAGAGCGCGATGCACCACCGGCGGGTCGATCATCTTCGAGCCCAGGCTGACCACTCCAAGTCCCTTTTCCTGCGCCTCGTTGTAGGCAGTTACAATCTTGCGCGCGCGCTCGATCTCGGCGGGTGTAGGGAGCGAATGCTTCGTGAATGACGGGAATCTGCGCTGGATGCACGCATCCCATGCCTTCAAAGCCCAGAGCACGCGAGTTCAATCGCCCAGGCCCGCAAACCCTCCAGATCGCCGACGTCCCCGAATACGGAATCGATGGCCTGCACGCCGGCGGCGTGCGCAGCGTTGACCACCCGCTGCCGCGCATAAAGGGACTCACTGCCCGCCAGATGTCTTCACCACGCCGAGGTCAGACGTGTAGTCCTCGAGACCGATCGTCAAGCGCGACGATTTTTCGGCTGGCCTTCGCGATGGCAAAGGCGTTTTCGATTCCCAGAGCCGACTCCAGAATGGGCATCAGCCAGATGGGACGCGTTATGCCGTAGTTCGGCCTTGATCTCAGCGATGCGAGCGTCGGCTTCAACCATCTGCTCCGGGCTCTCGACCTTCGGAATCAGTATCAGGTCGGGGGATTCAGGGACAATCTCATCGAGGTCCTCGAGGCCGAGGGGAATCTGGTTGATGCGCACCATGCGCTCGCAACGCAAGGAAATCGACGGCACGCAGCGCGTTGCGGACCAGCAAGCGGGCGGCAGTCTTTCTCGCTCAGCGTGTACCGAATCTTCGAGATCGAGGATGATTGCGTCGGATCCGTGCAGAGCTGCATTGATGAAATACTTGGGCTCGCTGCCGGGACGTAAAGCCGCGAGCGCCGCATGCGATCGCGGGGTGAAGCCTCGGGAAGCGGGAGGCGGTCAGGAAGAACGCGGGTGCCCTCGCCCAGTCCAGCACGCCGCGCTGCTGCTTCGATGCGGGCGGCGATCACGAAGGGCAGAGCGCCCTCGTCATGAATCTCCACATGCGCATGGCGCAACTCCGAGAGCTTCGAGCACCTCTTCGGCCTGCCGGCGGATGGATTCGCCGTAATAAGGTTTGCACGCGAGATTCAATTTCAATTGTGAATGCCGCCTCGCTCGCGGGGTTCGATTTGCACATGAAGATCAGAGCGAATGTCGGCGCCACAGTGACCCGCCTCGCCAGCTTGCATTGACGCTGCAACAGTCATATCGATCCTCGCTTCTATCGATGGCTGATGGCTCCGCGCCAGTTCTGGTGCTTCGACTTGCGGCAGAGCGCTGCTCATCAAGTTTTGCCACGACTGCATCGGTCATTTGCACGAGTGCTGGCCGCGCCCTGGCTGATGGCATTGCGCCTCCAGGAATGTCGCATCATGTCGTAGGTGCGGACCTTCCCTTCTTTCACGACGGCGGCAATGGCTTCGCGGATGCGGCGGGCCTTTTCGACTTCGCCCACGTGCTCGAGCATCATGACTGCCGACAGGAACATCGCAATCGGATTCACGATCGGTGGATCGAGTTCGGCATACTTGGGCGCGGAGCCATGAGTAGGTTCGAAGACTGCGACTTCGTCCCCGATGTTGCCGGACGCGGCAAAGCCGAGGCCGCCGATCAGTCCGGCGAATGCGTCAGAGATTACGTCGCCGAACAAGTTCGAGGCGACCACGACGCCGTACTCCTCCGGATTCTTCGTCAGCCACATCGTTTGGGCGTCGATGTTGGTCGACCACAGACGCGATGCCCGGATATTCCTTGGATACCGCCTTGGCTTCGTCTTCCATCATTCCGGAAGTCTCGCGCAGCACGTTGGGCTTCTCGCAAATGGTTACGGACTTGTAATCGTACTTCTTTGCCCACTCGAACGCGGCTTTGCAAATCTTGCGCGCGGCATTCGCGGGTGATGATGCGCACAGAGATGGCGAGGTCTGGCTCCTGGCAACCGATGTGAAGGGCTTGAATTTTGAGTGCGTAGCCAGTGCGGCGCGGACCTGTTCCGGCGGATTGGTCCACTCGACTCCGGCGTAGAGCCCTTCGGTGTTCTGGCGGAAGACGACAACATTCACCAGTGGCTCGTCGAAGCCTCCGTCAGGCCGCTTGCGAATGAAGTTCAGCGGATTGCCGGGGAACGAAATGCACGGCCGGATGCAGGTGTCGAGATTGAAAGCGCTGGCGCATGGTGACGATCGGGCTGAAATAGGAATAGCCCTTGCCGCGAAGTTCAGGAGCTGAGTTCGGCTTCCGCCTGCTTCTTGGGCTTGGAGGTGATCGCTCCGAATAATCCTAGTTTGTGCTTGGCCAGCAGATCGACTGTGCGCTGCGGGAGGGCATTGCCTTCGCTGCACCAGCAAGTCCCAACCGATGTCGGCATGGATGTATTCGGCATCGAACTCGACCGCGCTTGAGAATCCGCAAAGCCTCGGGAAGAACCTGGTTGCCGATTCCGTCCCCGGGCATCGTGATTACGGTATGTTTCGCCATGATTGATTAGTCTCCTGAAACGACAACAGTCTCGTGATGGTGGTGCTTTGCGATCGCAATCCCAGTTTCTTTGCGACAACGTTCTCGGCTCCGCCAGCGATGACCAACGATTGCGGGACGTTGCCGAGCGGCGGAAAGGATGAAGTTCTCCTCGCGCCACGTGACTCGTGCAGGTTGTGAAATCGATCTCGAGCTTCTCGCCGGGGATGATTGTTTTCTCTTTCGCGGCGATCTCGCTCGCGAATTGTTCGCGCAGTCGCTTGAACAGCGCTGGAACCTCGATGCACAAGAACCCGTTGTTATAGGCATTGCGCAAGTAGGTCTGCGAGAAACTAGCTGCGATGATCAGCGGAATACCTTTCGCCTTCAGGCAGGTGACGGCCTGTTCGCGGCTCGATCCGGTACCGAAGTTGAATCCGCCGACGATTACGTCGCCGGCGTGGGTGCGAAGGGCGAACTGCGGATCGTAGTTCTCCATGAGCGACGCGCGCCATCATCTCGGGCGTCATGTCGTCACGATAGGTATAGTCCTTGCCGTAGATCGCATCGGTATTGACGTTGTCCGGCGGCATGAATACCAGGCGGCCCCTCGACTCGCTCGGGGAATCCGGGCAGAATCTTCGACGAGCTCGGCGCGATAGCCCATTGGTTGCGAATTCTTCATAGTCGTCGAATCGAGCGCGCGGTCCTGGAACTCGACGAGGACCTGTGATATATCCGGCGATAGCCGATGCGGCGACGACTTCGGGACTGGCGAGATAGCACTGCGCATCGCGCGATCCCATGCGGCCTTTGAAATTGCGGTTGGTGGCGGAGATGCCGACCTCGCCTTTTTCCAGCAATCCCGTTCCCAGACCGATGCATGGTCCGCAACTCGGGGGAAGAGGAATGGCTCCGGCATGCGAGCATGCCTGCCAGACGCCGCGTTTCTCGGCCTCTTGTTGCGTCCATGCGCTAGCTGCTCCGACATAGAGTTTCACGCCGGGCGCCACTTTCTTCCCACATAGCACCCAAGCTGCGGATTCGAGATCGTCGATGCGCGAGTTCGACGCAGGAAACCAGGTAGGCCTTTTGAATTGCGATGCGCTTCTTCTCGATTCCAGCCAGCGACTGCATGGTCTGCACTGTGTCGGGGCCGGAAACGTGCGGAGTGACCTGGCTGAGGTCGAGCACGATGCGGGCGGCATAAGTCGCGTTCGGGATCAGGCTGCGGAGGATTGTCGCTCCAGCGTTCAATGTCGGCTTGCGTGAAGCGCTCGATCCCTTGCTCGAGCAGGCGCTCGTCGCGTGCGGCGCAGATATCGGATGGTGACATCGTCCACCGGGAACCAGCCTACGATCGGTCCCCATTCGGTGCTCATGTTGGAGATGGAGAAACGGGCGTCCATCGGAAGGCTGGCTACGCCAGGCCCGGAAAATTCGACAGCGGCGTTCAGAGCCTCGTCGTGGTTGTAGAGCCCGCAGAGAGTGATGATGACGTCCTTGCCGCTGACGCCTTCGGGCAGTTTGCCTTCCAGCACCACCTGAATCGTGCGCGGAATCTGCCACCAGAATTCTCCCGTGGCCCAAACTGCGGCGGCGTCAGTGCGGACGATTGGAGTGCCAATGGCGCCCAAAGCTCCGTACATATTGGAGTGCGAGTCCGAAGCGACGACGAATGCTGCCGGGCACGCACGTATCCGCGCTCGACCATGAGCTGATGGCCGATGCCCGAACCGGCCGGATAGAAATCGATTCCGTGCTCTTTGGCAAAGGCTTCGATCGAGCGATATTTCTTCAAGTTGGCCTCGTCGCGATTCTGAATGTCGTGATCGAGGGCGAACACGAGTTGCTTGGGATCGAACATTCCCTTGGCGCCGATTGACTTGAACTTGCTCATCACCGCCGATGTATTGTCGTGGGTCATGACGTGGAACGGTCGGATGGAGACGAAGTCACCAGCACGTAACCGGCGTTTCGGGCCATCGGCGAGGTGAGCTTGGGCGATCTTTTCGACAATGGTTTGAGCCATGAAACCTCCTGTGAACCGGCACCCAGTGGCGGCGCGTGCTACGCGAACTGCGATCTGCGCTTCCTCAAGGGCTTTCGCGAGCGCGCCTTACCGTTCACCTTTCCGACTCTTGCTTTGCGAACATCGGACTTCATCAACGCCATCAGGTCGCTGACCGAGCCGACTCGCTCCAGGCTCCAGACCGCATCTTTCAGTCTCTTCTGGGCTGGAGCCGAGAGCACGCCTTCGGCGAGCGCAGCGAATTTCTCTTCGATCTCCTGATCCGTAAGTGGATTCCGCGGATCGCCTTTCGGAAAATCCAGTTGTTTGTGGAAGCGAGCGTCCATCTCTTGTGTGAATTTGCACAATGACCCTCTGTAAAGCTGGAAATACTTTCTCGATTTCTGGATCTGCGACGACTTCGACTTTGTGCAATTGCTCCCGAATCTTCGGGTCCATGATCTTTTCCATCGTGAACTGCGCGGGAGTGACTTGGCGGTCGACCAGCGCAGCGGCGATGACATAATGGCAGGGAATGATCCGCAGTTTCCTTGGTGTGCGGGTCGTACTTGCTGGGATCGGAGAGAATGTCGGCAGCGCGGGCCAGCGAGCGGATCTGGATTTTCTCCACGTCCTCCGGCTGCAGGTCGTTGCTCTTGACCAGATCGAGCACAGCCGAGATCGGCGTGTGCGTCAACGCCTCGGTTGGGAAGGCCTTCATGCCGCATTGCGTGATGCGCCAGGACTCGCCCAGCCCATCGATCAGAACATCCAGCTTCCATTGCGGCTTGAAGACGTGAGCCAGCCCTTCCTTTCCATCCATCACATGCTCCGGGCCCGGAGTAACCTTTCTCGGCCAGCAACGCTGCGAAAACCCCGCTCTGCGTCGCCATGGGATCGACGGTGTTTTTCATCATGGTCAGCTTGCCCGCGGTGACTGCGCCCAGTGTGCAGTGCCGGCTGGCGGAAATGCCGATCGCGTGCTGAATCTGCTCCCATGGCAGATGCAAGGCGCGGCCAGCGACGATGGGCGAGACGAATGCAGTCAGCGTGGCGTGATGCCATCCGCGCTCGCGGATGCCGGGGAAAGCCGCTTCGCATAGCCGCATCTCGAACTCATGGCCGAGCACCATACCGACGATCAATTCCTTCCCGTTGCCGCTGGCACGCTCGCAACAGGCAATCGCCGCGGGAAAAATGTCGGACGGATGCGAGGGATCCTGCTTCCAGTAGATGTCGTTGTAATCCATGCAGCGGATCATCAGCGCATTGGCCAGCGAGGCGGAGACAGGATCGATCCGCCGGCCGGTCCCGATCACGGTTGCATGTCCAATGGCCGCAATCTCGTCGAGAACTTCTAGCGCAATCTTCACCTCATGCTGCTGGTAGCCGCCCAGCGCGCATCCGAATGAATCGAGGAGGAAGCGCTTTGCCTGGTAGATGGCTTCGGCGGAGAGGTCTTTGTATTGCAGATTCGCAGCCCAGCGCGACATTTTCGCGGTTACGGTTTCCATTGGCGGGGGCATTGGATTGGTTGCGGGCAAGTTCGACTCCTTACTCTGGTTTCATCATTATGTTTTTCGGATTCTTGAACGGCAGAAACGCCATGAAGTCGGCGTGATGCACGATGAAAGCTTCTGTGGTTCGCTTGACCAGATCGCCTTCAGCGGCATGGGCTGCGATGATGTGGCACACTGAATCGGGAACTCCGCATTCGAGCGCTAATGCAACTCCCGTGAACGGATGCCGCAAAGCTTCTCCGCGCTCGCTCTGGCGGCTTTTGCCGTCGGGGCCGAGTTCGTATTCCAGCAACTTGCCGACATCAGCCAGAATTGCCCCCGCGATCACGGTGTCAAGGTCTACCGGCAGGGCGCGACCCATGAACGACTGCATCGCTTTGGCGCTGTCGCGGGCGATGTGCACCACGCAGCGCTTGTGCTCCATGAAAGTGATGGGGCAGTTGGGGACAAGAAGCGTGAAGGGAATCTTGATTAAGATCGCCGGGCTTCAGCGGACTGCGCTGCAGGGCCTTGATCCAGGTCTGTGCAACTTGCTCACGCAATTGGGGATCTTGAATCCAGTCGATCTCCGGCCAAAGGCGCTTGATGGTTTCTCGCATACCGGTGTCCGAGGGGAACCATTGAGGCTAAGCCTCGGCTTGGCGCCGGGCCGCGATTGGAATCACAGGAGTCTGTGATTGGACACAGGAACGATTGAAGAGGCGCAGACTCGCTTGATGTAAGTTGCATGGGAAGAAGGCAGCGACTCTAACGGGCCGGCAACAGGGTAGTGATGTCCTTCTCGAACGTGGCAACGTCCGTCGCGCCCATGTGCTTGGCGTAAATTCGTCCCTCGCGGTCGATCAGGAAAGCAATGGGTAACCCAAGGACCCCGCCGTATGCTGACCCGACATCCGCAGTACCCATGACGACGGGATAGTTCACGTGGTACTGCTGATAAAAAGTGTGGACCGGTTCGGGGCTGTCATCCATCGAGACGCCGATGATCTGGAGGCCTTGAGCGCCGTATTTCTGCTGCAATTCCACGAAGTGCGGAGTCTCCTCACGGCAGGGGACGCACCAGGTAGCCCAGAAATCCAGCAGGACGACTTTACCCCGATAGGAAGATAACTGGAGTTGTCCGCCATCAATCAGAGGCAGGGTAAAATCCGGCGCCGGCCGATGCTGCCTTGCGCTGGCCGAGGTGGGCTGTGACCCATGCGAGAGTCTGTAGGAGTAAACACCGACGCCCACCGCAGCGGTTGCTGCTAAAACGATAAGGGCCGACTTAATTCCCGGTCGCAGAGCTACTCTCCCTTCGCCGTCGGATAGCCCTTATCAACCCAGTTGGTTCCGAAATTGTCGGCGATGTACAACACCTTCACGTTGGTGAAGCCCATGGCGTGCAAGGCATCGTCTGCGGGTTTGACGTTAGGGCAGTGGTTCCACGGACAGCATCCGCAATAAAGAACGATGAATTTGTTGCGGGGCAGAGACTCGACGCGCTTGCGCAACTGTTGCAGGCCTGCTTCGGTCGCGGCAGCCCCCGCATACTCAGAGCCGGGAATGTGGGCCTGCAAAAACAACATGTGAGATCCAACCTGGAGCATCAGCGGTTTGTCTTTGCTGGATGGCAATGTCTTTGCAAGATCCTCCGGACTGATGAGCCGGCCCGGTGCAATGGAACTCCACTGCGCAACTGCTTGCGTGGAGAGACAAACTGCGAAGAGGAACACGAATGAGACGCCTTTTGCAGTTCTCATAGGTATTGATCAATTGTTATCAACTTACGTCAAGAGTATATGAGTCAGGTCGCGTCGGCTATGCGCCTGACAATTCTTTCAACCGCGCAGCTACGATCTCAGGGGTGATATCGCGCTGGGCATTCCCCAGCATTTCAAATCCCACCATGAATTTCCGGATTGTTGCCGATCGCAGCAGGGGCGGATAGAAATGCGCGTGAAAATGCCATTCGGGATGTTCGCCGCCGTCGGTCGGGCTTTGGTGGAATCCCATCGAATAGGGGAAGGGAACTCCGAATACCTTGTCGTAGGTTGAGGTGACGCGATACAGCATGTCGCTGAGAAGACGCGCTTCCTCGGACGTGAAATCGTTCATGCTTCCCATGTGGCGTCGGCTGCAAACCAGAATCTCAAATGGCCAAACTGCCCAGAAAGGAACCATGGCCGTGAATCCATCATTCTCAAACAGCAGGCGCTCTCGCTGGCGCTGTTCAACGGCAATATAGTCGCAAAGAAGGCAGCGCTGCTTCGCCCGCCAATATGCGCTTTGAGCGGCGAGTTCCTTTGCAGGCTCGACGGGAATCGAATACGTCGCCCAGATCTGACAATGCGGATGGGGATTGCTCGCTCCCATCATGGCGCCGCGGTTTTCGAAGATCTGCACATGATTGATCGTCTCTAAGGCGCCCAACTCCCGGAACTGCTCCATCCATGTGTGGACGACAGGCTCGATCTGGTCCTGACTCATGGTGGCCAGCGTAAGATCGTGGCGTGGAGAAAAACAGATCACCCGGCAAATGCCCGGCTCGCCCTGAGCCACCAGCAACCCGAGTCCTTCCACGTCGAGGCGCTCACGCTCCGTTCCCGGTTTCAGAGCCGCGAAGTCGTTATCGAAGACAAAGGTCGATGTGTACGCGGGATTCCGAATGCCTCCCACACGAGAGTTTCCTGGACAGAGATAGCAACTCGGATCGTACTGCGGTTCGGCGGCTGTATGAAGCTGGGCGACTTCTCCCTGCCAGGGACGAGTGGCGCGATGCGGTGAAACCAGCACCCATTCATTGGTGAGCGGATTCAGTCTGCGGTGCGGATCCTCAGTCAGATTCAAGGTTTCAGCCTCGCAGCATTTTACGACGGCTTCACAGAAATTCGTGTTTTAGAAGTTAGGTTAGAGGACTGTTCCGATGAAAATGGATACAGTGTGAACACGCAGTCAGTTTCTTACGACGCCTGGAGGAGCAATAGCTCAAAGTTACTTCGGCGCGAGGAATTCGGTCACGGCCGGACAGAGTTGCCCATCATCAGGGCAAAAAGCAGAGGAAGATAAATCACGCTGGCTTGCAGGACATGCCGCGCGCGCGCCTTCGAACGCGCCGCTGCCAATGGAAGGTTAAGAAAGGCAAGGCGAATCCCGAAGTAGAGCATGGCAACTCCCAAAACCAACGCTCCAACCAGATAAATCTTTCCGGCCATGCCCATGAAACTGGGGAGAAGGCTGATCGGGATGAGAGCAATGGAATAGACGAGAATACGCCGGGCGGTAGAGCGGCCGTCCTCTTCCACAACCGGAAGCATCTTGATTCCACCTTTCTCATAGTCTTCACGATATAGCCACGCGATCGAAAAAAAGTGCGGGAACTGCCACACGAAAAGGATGGCGAACAGCACTAACGTCCCCCATTCCAGGCGGCCGCGAATTGCCGTCCAGCCAAGAACGCCGGGCATTGCACCTGGAAAAGCGCCCACGAAGGTGCAAATCGGGGACACACGCTTCAATGGAGTGTAGGCTACGAGGTAGACCACTGATGTCACGAAGGTGAGCAATCCGGTTAAAGGATTGGTGAAGATCGCCAGGTAAAAAGACCCGCCGACCGACATCAGCAATCCGACGACTATCGCGTGAGCCAGGCTCATGCGTCCGGCTGGAATTGGACGCAAAGCGGTGCGCCGCATGTGACCATCGACATCGTGTTCCATCACTTCATTCAGCGCCGCCGTGCCACTGGAGACCAGTCCGATTCCGACTAGAGTGTGCAATAGCCCAAAGCTAAGCCATGATTGTCCTGCCTTGTGCGCACCGAAGAAATAGCCGCACCACGCGGTCATCACGATCAAGCTGGTGACCCGCAGCTTGATCAATTCGGCGTAGTCGCGGAAAAGGGAAGTTGCCCGTGTGCGGAAAACGGTGAGAGGCAGGATCATCGAGCTCATGAGTTAGGCCGTGTCATTCGGGAAAGCTGTTTGCCAAACAAACCCGTCCGGACCCCATCCGGAACGGCTCAAGGAAAGCATAGGTACTCTGATAATTTTCCAAAGTCAAGCGAAAACGAGAACCCCACTGCCCGTTCAGGCTATCACATCGGATGTCAAGCGCGCCGAACGCATTTATTGACCGCCTGAAGCATCATTCGAGTCGAACACCTCCGGCGGATCGAAGAAGCATTTATGCCACAGGGCCGAATCCGTCAGTGTGCCCGCCTTCCATTGCTGGAGAACCGACAGCGTTGCACCGATCATCCCGCCATCGGCGGAGTCGAACACCACAACAACCCCGGCGAGCTCTGACTTTTTCTCCGCGATTTCGGTGTAACTCTTCTCCAGCAGAAACTTGGCGTACTCCAACCGTTCTTTGGAGCCGGCATTTTTCTCCGCTTCGTCGACCTTCTGGACGGAGATGATCTTTACGCTTTTTCCGCGCAGGGGTTCCCAATCTCCGGGAAAGGGCGCGGTTTCCTCCCTAACCACGTGAAACAGATCGGCTGCCGCATTGCGCTCGACAGAACTGGATGCCGCGGTGTCGGAAATGCCCTCCGGCATCTCGACGCTGTTGCGCCAGATCCATCCCCGCGAAAGGCCTGAGATGCGAACGTGAACCCAATCGGCGTTGAAGTCGAGCAATTCGAATTCGTCGTGCAGGCTGGCAAGAAACTGGGGTTTGGCCGTCAGGCTCGGAGTAGGAACGACCGGAGTGCCCGATTTTTTCACGGCCACTAGATTCTTGGGATGTGCCGTATTCTTCAGAATCTCCTCAAGGCTCTCAGCTTGCGCCTTCAACGAACTGTCGGGTTTCGAGGACGGCTCTGTAGACGCGCCCGCGGCGGGAGGCGAAGTCGCCCATTCCTTCAACGACGAGGAGACCGAGCCATTCGTTTCGGGGAATTTCCGAGCAGGCTCCGCGGTAGGCAGTTGCTCATCCTTGGACGCCTTCGGCGTGCCGCTTTCCGCAGTTCCGTGGGTGACCGCTTTCTCAGAGCCAGTGGCGGCTAGTTGTTCCGCGAGTTGCTCCAACAGGTCCGCTTCCAGCCGCCCGTTGGAAGTGAGCAACTGGTATCCGGAGTGCGACGGTGATGGATCGGAATACCAGGCTGTTACCTTTGCCTTGATCCTCACCAGGGAACCGCCAGACGGAATCGGAACGACTTCGGCGGTCGCCTGGTAGTAGGCGCGCTTATAACGATCCAGCGGACGTTCTTCCGGCTTGGCGAATCCCTCGACGACCGGCAAGCGCCCGGCCATGTTGGCCTGCATCGTCTTCAGCGCCTTCTCAATCGCTGTTCTGGACTGCGGGAACGTTCTTTCGGGTGAATTTGACTGCGCCCACACCGCGATGGCGGACAGAATCACCCCGCATCCGCAAAGCGCGCGGACGCAGTCGCGTGCGCTCAAGCGGGTCTTCACGGCAGCATCTCCAACTCGTCGCGCAGAACCCATCCATGCTGGCCGTCGTGAGTCTCTACCCCGAACCAATAGGGCGTCGTGATCACGATCAGAACCTCAGCGCCGCTGGGGAGCGCTTGCAGCGTGCTCGCAGTATGAAACGGCGCAGATTTAAGAGGAGCGCCGGGCGCCTTCACGACTCTCTGAACCTGTTGCTTGAGGTCGTGTACGCGCTGTTCAAGACTCACCGGGGTAGTTGGCTCTACGCTCTCCGGCGGCTTTGGAGTCGGCTGGCTGGGTTGGGTGACCGGCGCAGGCGAGGACGAGGGCTCGCCGGATTCGTCCTTCAACGAGACCTGCTGTTTTCTGGAAGACGATTCCTGTTTTGTCTTCTCTGCCTCTGCGGTCTGGCTCTTCATCAACTCGAGTGAGTCCAGATGATCGTGGATGTCTTTGTATTCCGCGCCTTCAACCGAGCCATTCGACGCATGCCCGACATTGCGGAAATCGTCGACGAAGCGCGCGTCGATGCGAAGCACGGTGTGCTTTTCGTCCTGGGCCTGCACTACGTAGCGGACAGCCAGGGTTCCAACGTCTGCACTGTTTTTAAAATTTCGCGGATCTAGGGCCTTGAAGCGAACTTTGTAAAAAACCTTTCCACCCTCCGCCCAGGCGGGGAACACGCGCGTGGAAGTAGCCGCCTCGGCCCCCGAGATGAATTCCTCGGTGTTGTACTCCTTGGTACCTCGAATATTTCCGTTCTGTACAATATCCTGAACGACTTGAGAGACCTCGGCCTCGGGAAACGGAAGATTGACGATGAGCCCCGCTCCATACTGGGGAGTGTCTTTTCCACGCGCTGCAAGGTTCGAAACGCACACCGCTACCCAAAACACCAAAGCCATCTGGCGGACCATTGCTGCCGCGCTGCCGCGCAGTCCCCGACGGCAAATCCCCGCGTTTGCAAGAGTTGGCAAGTAATAACCAGGCTTTTACAGAGACCGCCCCCTCGCTGGGCAAGAGTCTCAAGTCTGCTCTTCGCTGTCAACTCGAGACACATGTTCCTGATTTCTGGGGCCAAGCGCAGCAAACAATGGTGTAAAAAAAGTGTAAAAAAAATGTAAAAATTTCTTGCAACCCGTTTTGGATCCGTAGTAGGATTCGCCCGGTCAGGCGGTATGACCTTAGCCAGAAAATCGGTTGAGATCTTCTTGGAATGCGTTCCGGCTGTGGAGGGGTTCCGCACCGTTACGCCGCGACTTCTAGCCTTCGCATTTTGTGGGAATGCAGATTAGTGAAAATCACAATCGCTTGAGGAGTGCTCATGCATATGGGGACGCAGTCTTCTCGCAGCGGAAATGCTTGCCTGGGAAAGTGCTTTCCAGCAGCCGTTCTCGGGATCGCCTTTTTCCTCTTGGCCATCTGCCAACCAGCGAGTGCTCTTCCAGCCTTCGCACGCAAGTACGGTTTGCGTTGTTCTGCCTGTCATGAATCCTGGCCCATGCTCACTTACTTCGGCCAGAAATTCAAAGATAACGGCTACCAGTTGATGAATGACAAAGATGCCCCGATCTGGCAAAACCCGGGATACTGGCCGATCACGCTGCGGATGACGCCCTTCTGGAGCCGGGAGAGCACCAACAAGATTGCAGCCGATACGGCCAGCGGCGTGGCCGGTCTGGCGACCACGGGATTCAACCTGAGCGGGCTGGATATTCTGACCGGCGGCACTCTGGAGAAGAATATCTCCTTCCTGCTGGTTCCATCCGCCGACGAGACTGGGGCCTTTCACTTCGAATCGGTGAACGTGCGCTTCGACAACCTGTTCCACAGTCCCTGGCTCAACGTGAAAGTCGGGAAGTTCGAACTGGACAGCTTCATCTCTGAAAAGCGCACGCTGACGCTGTCGGCGAGTGGCGGCGGCTATCAATTGTTCCATTTCATTCCCGTTAACGATGGCAACATCTTCGGCCAAGTGGGAGATAACCAACTCGGCGTGGAATGGATGGGCCATTCGTTCAATGACCGCACGCGATTGTCAGCGGCCGTGATTCAGTTCCACGGATGGAAACGTGGATGTGCCCTATGGGCAGAACTCCTACTCGGCGTTCTTCGCGGGCAGCCAAGCTTTCAGCGCTGGAAAACTCGGCGTGCAGCGCGTCGGCGGATACGCGATGGTCGGCGTCGCCCCGACCACATATCTCACGAGTGTGGGAGTCCCCATTCCGGGTTCTGGAACCGCCAACAAGAGCTTTAGCCGGATCGGATTCGAGGGGCTGTTCTATCTGGGTCCCCATCTCGATTTCCAGGTCTTTACCCAGCACGGATCCGATGATGCCTGGTTCGGAGCGTGCTACGGCGACATCATCACAGGAACCTGCGATTCGGCCAACAACCCCACCGTGGGAGGCGCCCTACCTGCAGGTGCGCGTAATCCAACATGGAATGGTGCGTTCGTCGAAACACACTTCGTCTGGAACCCACAGTTCACGATCTTCCAGCGATCCGAGTGGGTGCGTATGTCACAGCAAGCGATTCCCGGGACGCCGTCGAACCTGGGAGACATCGATAACTATGTGTTCGGCTATCGCTATAACCCGTTCATGACGAGCCGGGCTGGATTCGCGTTCCACAACGAGTACTCATGGATTCGGCAGCGGGGTACCGCACCAGATGCGACCGACTTGAGCAGCAACAGCATTATGCTGGGCTTTGATTTCGCTTTCTGAGGAAACGAGGATACCGACGATGAAAAACTTGAAACAGTGGAAGTTTCGAATCGCTCTTGGGTGTCTCGCTCTCGGAGCGTTGTGCATCCTTCCTGTCTCGGCTCAGGATGCGCCCGACGTTGGGCCGCGCCCGGCGCAGCCGTTAAAACCGATGGAGAGTCACATCGGCAGCGTGACCGGCCACGCGAAGAATGCCAAGATGGACTACCGCCGCTACTGTGCTGGCTGCCACGGCGACTTGGGTGATGGCAATGGCGAGAACACTCCGTGGCTGGATCCCAGGCCCCGCGATTTTACCATTGCCACATTCAAGTGCCGCTCCACTCCGACCGGCACGCTGCCCACGGATCAAGATCTGTTCAACACGATCGGACGGGGCGTGACCAACTCCAATATGCCGGTTTGGAACAGCTTCAGCGATCAACAGCGTGCGGATCTGGTCGCCTACATTAAGATCTTTTCGCCCCGTTGGGAAAAAGAGAAGGCTGGGGAACCAATCAAGATTCCAGCCGAGCCTCCGGTGACGATCGAAAGCATTGCTCACGGCAAGGCTTTATTTACAAAACTGGAATGCTGGAAGTGCCACGGGCCGGAAGGGAAGGGAGACGGTCCTTCAGCCGCTACGCTGACCGACAGCAAGGACCAGCCGATTCGTCCATACGACTTCTCGATTGGCAAAGATGATTCCCGCTTCAAATGCGGTTCCACCAATCAGGATATATACAAGATCTTCATGACTGGCGTGGACGGCACCCCGATGCCGTCGTTCGCCGACACCATTCAGCCCAATGACGCATGGGACCTGGTGCACTTCCTGCGCACTCTTCAGGTGCACCGTCACAGCAGAGAGAACGATGTGTTGAAAGCCGCGGGCGGAAAGATTCCGCCCTATGTGGAGAAGCCGTCGGAGGCCCCGGCCACTCAGCCGTCGAACGGAGCCGCGGGAGGCGGCAAGTAGAGATTCACGTTGGTGGAGCCCCAGGAGGCTACAAATGCGTACGAGCATCCCCTGCATTGCCGCGGCAACTGTGATTCTGTGTCCTGCATTACTGTTCGCCGGCACGATCAGCGGCAAAGTGATATTTACCGGAACACCCGTCAAACAGAAGCCGATCAGCATGGCCAAGGAACCGAGCTGCGAGAAGCAGCATGCGACTCCGATCACCACCGAAACCGTGGTGACTGGAGCCAACAATACCTTGGAAAACGTTGTTGTCTACATATCCGCTGGTGCAGACGATGCCAGCGCTCCGGCTCAGGCTGTAACCTTCACGCAGAAGGGTTGCCAGTACATTCCTCACGTGATCGCGCTGCACACGGGGCAAGAATTACACGTGGTGAATGGCGACCAAACCTCTCACAATATCCATCCCATGGCGAAGACGAACCCGGAGTGGAACAAGTCACAGCCTCCGGGCTCTCCACCCATCGTGCAAAAGTTCGACAATCCCGAATTCATTTCGGTGAAGTGCCAGATTCATCCTTGGATGCACGGGTGGTTCGCCGTACTCAAGACGAATCACTACTCCATCACCGGCGACGGCGGGGCATTCACTCTGCCGAACCTGCCGCCGGGAAAGTACACCGTCACCGCCTGGCATGAGGACTACGGAACCCAAACTCAGGATGTGACTGTCACCGGCAACGAAACGAAGTCAATCGACTTCAGTTTCAAAGCGAAAGCGTACTAAAAGAGCGAATCTCGCAGGTTATCCACCTCCGGGCGTTGGGGGGTGGGTAGACTGTGCGTCGAATAGCCAGTATCTCCGGGCGAGCGAGGGAACATGGGCGGCAAGGTATTTGCTGTGCTGATTGTGATCATTGCGTTGGCGTCGGCAGTTCCCATCATCAGTCATACGTTCCTCGGCGCGAGCGTGACCCCGCCCGAGGATATCTCGACGCACGGAAAGGCGATTGACGAAGAGCTCTCAGTCACCATGGCGGAGGCTGGCATTTCCTTTCTTGCCGCACAGATTGTACTGGGATTGTTTGTGTGGCAGTTCGCCAGCCGGAAGACGGGCGCGACGAAGAAATTCCCGGGCGGCGCGACCGCGATGGTGATCGTCGCTTTCCTGTTCGTCGGCGCGGAGGTACTGGCTCTGGGCATGGTGGGATCGAAGGCGTGGGGCTCGGTGTACTTCAAACCCGCAGCGTCCGACGCGTTGCAGGTGCAGGCTCAGGCCGGTCAGTTTGCCTTCTACTTCCGCTATCCCGGTCCAGACGGCAAATACGGGCAGATCCATCCGGACAAGATTGATGAAGGGAACTCGAATTTCTTCGGTCTTGATCCCGAGAACGATATACCAGCGCGCGACGACATCACCTCCGGAGAACTAGTCGTCCCCGTGAACAAAGAAGTCAATCTCATGATGCACGCCAAGGATGTCGGACATTCTTTCTACGTCCGGGAATTGCGCATCCAGCAGGACTTCGTGCCGGGGCTCGATCTCGCGGTGCATTTCACCGCGACCAAGGTGGGCAAGTACGAAATCGTCTGTACCCAGCTCTGCGGCCTCGGGCACTACAACATGAAGTCCTATTTAACCGTGATGTCGCAGGAAGATTTCGAGAAGTGGTTGAAGTCGCAGTCCAACTAGTTTCCCCTGTCCTTGGCATAACGCCGGGACGCGAGTGCCACTCCATAGCGAGGTAAAGGCCGTGCCGGACATGTCGGGACACACAGCAGTTCACGGAGCACCCACGAGCTTCATCCGCAAGTATGTTTTCAGCCTTGACCATAAGATCATCGGCCTGCAGTACTACGCGCTTGCCCTGGTCGCTGTGGTGGTCGGCATGGTGCTGTCGTGGATCATGCGCGTACATCTGGTCTGGCCGAATGCACCAATTCCCGGCCTGGGCTCGCTCGCGAAAGTGGGAGCGCCGGGCGGGGTGGTCACTCCCGAGTACTACCTGCAGTTAATGACCATGCACGGTACGCTGATGGTGTTCTTTGTACTCACCAACGCTCCCTTCGCTGCTTTCGGCAACTACTTTCTACCGATTCAGATCGGCGCCGAAGACATGGCCTTCCCACGCTTCAACATGATGTCGTTCTGGATAACGTTCGTGGCTTTCTGCATTTTGATTTCCGCATTCTTCGTGGGTGACGGGCCCCCACTGTCCGGCTGGACAGGTTACGCCCCGCTGAGCGCGGTCGGTCGCGATGCCGGGCCGGGTCAGGCAACCGGCCAGAGTCTCTGGGGAATTTCGATCTTCGTCTTCTGCATTGCTTCGTTGCTGGGATCTCTGAATTTCATCGCGACGACGCTGGATCTCCGCACGAGAGGCATGACTCTCTCCCGCATGCCGATCGTCACCTGGGCATGGTTCATCACGTCCTGCATTGCCCTTCTTGCTTTTGCCGTTTTGATGCCGGCTTGTTTGCTGTTGATCTTGGATCGGGTTGCAGGCACCAGCTTCTTCATTCCCGCAGGACTCAACGTTGCGGATCATATTCAACCGCACCAGGGCGGATCTCCGTTGTTATGGCAGCACCTGTTCTGGTTCTTCGGACATCCCGAGGTGTACATCGCGATCCTCCCCGCGATCGGGATCGTCAGCCATATTCTGATTTGCAACATGCGCAAAGACATGTTGAGCCACAGAGTCCTCATTTACTGCATGATGGCCATCGGATTCCTCAGCTACATGGTCTGGGGACATCACATGTTCGTCAGCGGCATGAATCCATTCTCGTCGCTGGTGTTCTCCATTCCCAACGCTGATGATCACGATTCCCGCAACCATCATGACGTTGATCTGGCTGGGCAGCCTGTATGGATCGAACCTGCGCATCAACAGCGCATCGCTCTTCTGCCTGGGATTTATCTCGATGTTCGTAAGCGGCGGGGTCAGCGGATTTTTCCTGGCACAGCCTTCCATCGATATCTATCTTCACGCCACCTATTTTGTGGTGGGTCACTTCCACATGGTGATGGGCGTCGCGGCCATCATGGGAATATTTGCCGGAACCTACTTCTGGTTCCCCAAGATGACCGGCCGCATGATGAATGAAACGCTAGGTCGCTGGCACTTCTTCCTCACGCTGATCGGCACCTATGCGATTTTTATGCCATTCCATTATCTGGGGCTGGCGGGTAACGTACGCCGCTATTCTGCCTTCCAGGACGACTTCCTGGTGCCGCTGATGCCTGTACACAAGTTCATCACATACGCGGCATTGTTCACCGGAGCAGCACAGTTGATCTTTATCGCCAATCTGGCTTACAGCCGCTTCAAGGGTCCGCAAGCTTCGGCGAATCCCTGGGAGTGCACCTCACTCGAATGGTCCACGCCGTCGTCTCCGCCGCCGTTCGACAACTTCGGCGGGCAGCATCCGGTTGTTCATCACGATCCTTATCAATATGGGGTGAAAAGTTCGACCGGGGACTACGTTATGCAAACGTCACCGGAGAAAGTGGAAGCGGCACTACAAAGCGAGTAGTAATGGAGTAATCATGGCAACCATACTGCAACCGCCACAAGCCGAAGTTGAGCACGACCCGCCCTCGGACAAAGGAGGCTCAGGCGGAGGCTTCCGCAACCTGGCGCCGGAGTGCGGCAGTTTGCGCCTGATAAAAGATCCATCCGGCGAACCAACCCGCACCGGTATTTGGGTGGGACTAGCAGCGATCGCCATGTCTTTTGCCGCCTTGACCAGCGCTCTTTACGTTCGCGAAGGCAGCGGCTACGCTGACTGGACGCACATCAGTCTGCCCCCCATCCTCTGGTTCAACACACTCGCTCTGATCCTGAGCAGCGTCACTCTAGAGCGGGCGCGTCACCGTGTGGCAGCTTTCATGCGCGGACAGGAGAGTTCCCGCTCGGTGCCCATGCTGTGGCTGAACGCCACCATGCTCCTGGGATTGATCTTTGTCGTTGGGCAATACTTCGCATGGCTCAAACTGAGGTCTGAGGGCTTATATCTTCCCACCAACCCGAACAGCTCCTTCTTCTACGTTCTGACAGGGGTTCACGTGATCCACGTGCTGGGCGGGCTGGGAGGCCTGAGCCGAGTGATGTTGAAGTTTCGCAGCCCGAGTAACCGTCTGCGCCGCAGCACCATGGATGCCACCTCTTATTACTGGCACTTCATGGGGCTGTTGTGGATCTACCTGCTGTCCATTCTGTGGTTGAAGCTGTAGGTAAATTCAACGGAGGCACCATGAGTCAGGCCAATCTCGCGGTGGAGAGCGCAGCCGCAGCACACAGTACTGGCGCGCACCGCGCGGGCGTGATGGAAGAGAGTCCTTTTGCTATTCCATCAAGCAAACTCGTGATGTGGCTGTTCATCATCTCTGACGCCTGCACTTTCGGCGCCCTGCTGTTCGCCTATGGATATCTCCGGAACTCGGCCGCCGACTGGCCCCTGGTTTTTGAATCGTCAAGTATCTGGAACTCTCTGCTGATGACCTTCATCCTGGTCAGCACCAGTCTGACCGTGCTGTTGGCGGTGAAGGCGGCGCAGTCCGAAGATCGCGCCGGAGCATTCCGATGGACCATGGTCACCGCCGCCGGAGGTATTCTTTTCACCCTGTTGCACATCCGGGAATGGCTCAGCTTGATCGGCCAGGGTGCGCGCCTGTTTCAGAACCCCTGGGGTTCTCCGATGTTCGGCGCGGCATTTTTCTCTATCACCGGGCTGCACATGGCCCACGTGATCGGAGGCGTGATTGCCTTGACCGTGGTTGGCCTGAGTTATCGAGCAGGGCGCTATGCTGCGCGGCACATCGAGATCTGGGCACTGTATTGGCACTTCGTCGACCTGGTTTGGATGTTTGTTGTGCCATTGGTCTACTTGTTGAACATGAAGCGGTAAATAGCTGATGAGGAAGGAAAAAGGAGATCGGCCATGAGCCAGACATCGGCATCGGGCGGTATGACGTCAACATATTTGGTTTATGGCGCAATTCTATTGATCGCCATCGTGCAGGTGATCGCCGCGATGGTCATGGGACCATCCCTCTGGCGCATGCTGTTGCTGGCTGCGATCCAAGCCTTCCTCGCGGTAATGTTCTTCATGCATCTTCGGGACGAGAAACCGACGCTGCGGCTGGCATTGATTCCCGGCACGCTGTTTGTGCTAGTTATGATGAACATGATTTGGGCCGATAGCTTCCGGCTCGCCGTGATGAAGCCGTTCGCGAAGTAAGGAGCTGTAGATGAAGTGCCTTGCGCGACCTAAGTTCGCCCGTCACCTGAAGGCCGCACTCTTTACGGCGGTGGTACTCGCATCAAATACCGCTGCGTATGCGCAAAGTTGTGCCCTTTGCTACACCCAGGCCGCGAGCGCCGGACACCGGTTCATTCAGGGGCTGCGCACCGGGATTCTGGTTCTGATCGTGCCGCCTATGCTCATGTCTGTTGGAATTACCGTGCTCGCGTATAAGAAGCGTAACCGGACCAACGACAAGAAAGCCGAGAACTCAGCGAACGACTGGTAGCCCGACAAAACCAGAAACCACGAAGAAAAACGAAGTTCCACGAAGGAACCTCAGCGCCTGTTCTTCCTTCGTGCGTGGTTAACGCTTTTGATCTTCCTGCAGAACATCTCTGCGAATAAACCACTCCGCGTGTCATAATTCTTCGCAAAATAACCTGGTGCACCCATGCGTCAATTCCTGATCGCAGTTCTCTGCGCTTCTATCTTTCTGTTGCCCGGCTCAGCTGGCGCCGCACTAGCTCCGAAGCCGATGCAGATCTATTTCGTCGACGTCGAGGGCGGACAAGCGACCCTAGTGGTGAGCCCCTCCGGAGAATCCTTGCTGATCGATACCGGCTGGCCCGGCAATGAAGGTCGAGACGCCGATCGCATCCTTGCCGCGGCTCACCAGGCCGGCCTGCAGCAGATCGACTATGTTCTTATCACGCACTATCACCGCGACCACGTCGGTGGGGTTCCCGCGTTAGTGGACGGCATCAAGGTGGGAACCTTCATTGATCACGGGCCGAATCTGGAGGACTCTCAGGTTACGCGCACCGATTATGCGGCTTACGAAAAAGCGATCGCCGGGCACGCCCACGTTGTCGTCAAGCCGGGTTGGAAGCTTCCCATCAAAGGGATTGAGGTTCGCGTCCTGAGCGCCGCAGGAGATCACATCACGGCAGCAGTAGCCGGCGCGGGAGAGGCAAATTCGTACTGCAAGTCGGAACCGTCCGCCTCGGATGACACTACGGAAAATGCCCGTTCGGTGGGCATTCTCATCACCTACGGCCAATTTCGCTTCCTCGACCTCGGCGACCTGACGAAGAAGAAGGAACTGGAACTGGCCTGCCCGAAAAATCTTCTCGGTACGGTTGATCTGTTCCTCGTAACCCACCATGGTGGTGACCTCTCGAACCCCAAGGCGTTAGTCTGGGCGCTCCATCCGCGCGTCGCGGTGATCGATAACGGCGCGCGCAAGGGGGCTAGCCCCGCAGCCTGGCAGATTGTGCACGATGCGCCCGGACTCGAAGATCTCTGGCAACTCCATTATGCGGCTGAGTCGGATCGAGATCACAACATGGATCCCGATCACATCGCCAATGTGAAGGAGAACTGCGAAGGGAAGTACTTCAAGGTCACAGTTGATTCAGATGGCAGCTTTACCCTCACGAACGCACGCACCGGAAATCAGAAGACGTACCCCAAAAAGTAGCCACGGCCATGATCGTCATCGTCATGGGAGTTGTGGGCGCAGGGAAGACGACCGTGGGCAAACTGCTCGCTTCACAGCCGGGCTGGGAGTTTGCCGACGCAGATGACTTTCATCCCCAATTAAACGTAGAGAAAATTCGTCAGGGCATCGCTCTGACAGATGCAGATCGCGAGCCTTGGCTAGACCGTTTGAGAGAAGCGATCGTCCGGTGGATCGCTGACGGCAAAAACGTGGCCTTGGCCTGTTCCGCGCTCAAGCGCGCCTATCGCGCGAAACTCTGCATCGGTCCGCAAGTCCGGTTCGTTTACCTGAAGGGAAGTGCTGCCTTGATTGCTGATCGCCTGCGCTCGCGCGAGGGACATTTCGCCGGAGAATCGATCCTTGTGAGCCAACTGGCAGATCTGGAAGAGCCTGAAACAGCCATCACGGTCGAAATCAATGACTCGCCCGAGCAAATTGTCGCCGAGATCAAGAGAGCGCTCGCGATAGGGTAGAATCCTTCCACCCTAGCGCCGGCGTCCCGCCGGCTGTCGCGCGGGCACCTTGCCCGCCCATCCGCGGGTCGCTGCAGGCGCTGAAGGCACTTCGAACTTCTGGGTGATCGGAAACTGCATTTGGAAACCACGTCCAACCGCCTCGAACCCGCCGTCGTCTCCCGGTTGATGTGGCGGCTCATGCCGTTCCTGTTTCTTCTCTACATCATTGCCTATCTTGACCGCATCAACATGAGCTTCGCGGTGCTGCAGATGCGCGGGCAGTTAGGGCTGAGCGAGCGCGCCATGGCCGCGCCGGCGGAGTCTTCTTTATCGGCTATTTCTTTTTCCAGCTCCCCAGCAATCTGGTGCTGGAGAAATTCGGAGTCCGCCGATGGATTTCCGCCCTGATGATCACCTGGGGCGTGATCTCCTGCTTGATGATCTTCATCCGCGGCCCGATCAGCTTTTACACCATGCGGTTCCTTCTGGGCGCCGCAGAGGCCGGTTTCTTCCCCGGCATGATCCTTTATATGAAGCGCTGGTTCCCGGCTAGCGCCCGTGCTCGCGCTGTGGCGTGGTTTATGACAGCGAACCCTCTGGCTGGAGTCTTCGGCAGCCCGATCTCCGGTGCCCTGCTCGGCCTACATGGCGGTGGCCTGACGGGCTGGCAATGGATGTTCCTCATCGAAGGCCTACCGGCCATCGTCTTCGGCGCAGCCGTGTTCTGGACCCTTCGCCGATCATCCCCACGAAGCAGATTGGCTGAAGAGCGATGAAAAACGAGTGGCTGCTCGACAGACTGGCGCTGAGCAGCGGCTCGGAAGCAGCGGTCTCGCAAAAGAGATTTCTGGAGAGTTCTCATTAGCCCGAGGATCTGGATGCTCTCAATGGTCTATTTCGGCGTCTCCACCACCATGTATGGAGTGACGCTATGGCTGCCCAGCGTGATCCGGTCCTTCTCCGGCCTGAGCTATTTCTGGACCGGCGCTATTGCGGTACTTCCGTTTCTGATCGCGGTTGTAGTGATGGTTCTCGTGGGAATTCGCTCTGACCGCACGGGGGAGCGCCGTTGGCACACAGCAATTCCGGCGTTTACCGCGGCTGCAGGAATGGTGATCGCGGCATATGGCAGCTCGACCCTGGTTGTCGTCACCGGGCTCGCCCTGGGCATGGCTTTTGCAGAGGCGATGTGTCGGTCCCTTCTGGGCGATGGCGACGTCGCGAATGCCGGGACTCTCCGCGGCGGCTGGAATCGCAGTCATCAACTCGCTGGCCAATCTAGGCGGCTACTTTGGACCCGATATCATTGGGAAATTTCGCACCGCGAATGGCGGATTTCAAAGGGGTCTGCTGGCAATCGCGGCAACGGTAGGCGTGAGCGGAATCGTCGCCCTGATTGTGGGTCGAGAGGACCGTTTGCAGCGGCCGGGAGATCTTTGACCACAATGGACACGAAGTACAGCGAAGAAAAGAATTAGCCTTCGACTATCCTTCGTGAACCTTAGTGTCCTTCGTGGTAATTGCTTTTCGGCCCCGGCCACCAGACCGGTAAACACACATTCCGATCGCTTCCCCTTCGCTCCATCGGCGCGATTGTTTACAATGAGAGATTCGTTCGGGGATTAAACCGCAGTCTTTTGAGGCCTTAAAAGATTTTGGAATCGTCAAACCACAACTCCAGTGCGGCCCCCACCGTCTACTGGCGGGTTGAGGGCAGCTTGCTGGACCTGACGGTGGTCAGGCCGGTGGCGTTCTTCACCTGGAATGCTCAAACCTTCGCCGAGCGCTTCCGGCGTCGGGGCCTCATCTTTCTGATGGCCGTGCTGCGCCCCATTCTTTATTCCGCCAACCGCAAGTTTGCCACCCGTGTCGGTGCACACAGTCCTGCGCGGCGTAACTCGGGACCGTCTGGACCTGTTGGGAGAAGAATATTTTCGAGTACAAGCTGAAGCCTCGCCTGAAGACCAGAAGGCGTGCGGGCAGTGCAAGAGCTTGTGGAATCTGGCGCCGACGTGGTGCTGGTCAGCCAGGCGCTCGGAGCACGTGATGCGTCCGCTGGCACAGCATCTCGGCGTCAAGCGGATGGTGGCAAACCGCCTGGAATTTCGCGACGGCACCGCTACCGGCCGATTGCAGGATCCAGTGATTCGTCCCCGCGGCGCTTTTGCTCCGTTCCGCGAGAACATGCCCGACGGCCGCCGCGCTCCCAAAACGCTGGCCCGCCATCTCGATATTACTGTGGAAGAATTGCGAGCGGCGGTCATTCCCGCGCAACGCCAAATTCCGAAACCGGCACGCCCGGTCGTTCACTTCGATGGACACAAACGCAAGCTCCGGGATTTTCAGTGCGCCGCGCCTTTGCGGACAAGCAGATCATGCTGATCGGCGTGACCGGGTTCATCGGCAAAGTCTGGCTGGCCAATACGCTGCTGGACTTGCCGGAAGTGAAGCGAATTTACTTGCTGATTCGGCGCCAGAAGTCGAATCCAGGCGAACGCCGCTTCGAGAAGATGATCGAAGACTCGCCGGTGTTCGATCCGCTCTTTGAGCGGCACGGCGACCGACTGCCCGAATTTCTGCGCGAAAAGGTCGAAGTGGTAGAAGGCGACGTCACCCAGCCCGGGCTTGGCCTGAGCCCTGAAATCGCTCGCTCCTTGCAAACGAATCTGGACCTGATCATCAATAGCTCGGGGCTGACCGATTTTAATCCCGACCTTCGCGACGCTCTTGCCGCGAATACCGACGCGCCCGTCAACGTCCTCGACTTCGTTCGGGGCTCCGACCATGCCGGGCTTTTACATCTTTCGACCTGCTACGTGGCGGGCGAACAGGACGGCCGCGTCAGCGAAAAGCTGATTCCGAACTACAATCCACGCGGCCTCGCCGACTTCGACGCCGAACAGGAATGGCGTACTTTGCATGAACTGGTCCGCGAGGCAGAGCAGCGCGCCGAGAGCGAGGAAGTCACCTCCGGTCTGCGGATGCAGGCACAGTCCAAGGAACATGCCGCCAAGAATCTGCAAGGAGCGGCACTCGAAAACCAGATCCGCAAGGGCCGCGTCCGCTGGCTGAAGACTTACCTGACCGAGGCGGGTACGCGGCGCGCCAAGGAACTTGGCTGGCCCAATACCTACACACTCTCCAAGAGCCTCGCAGAGTCCCTGATTATCAAGCACGGCGCCGGGCTGCCGGTGGCACTTGTACGGCCAGCCATCGTGGAAACGTCGGTTGCGAAGCCCTTCGTGGGCTGGAACGAGGGCATCAACACCTCGGCCTCGCTCTCTTATTTATTGGGAACATATTTCCGGCAGCTGCCCTCGAAGGAGACCAAGCGCCTCGACATCATCCCGGTGGACGCGGTCTGCGCGGGAATGACCCTGATCGCAGCCGCAGTCATGGAGCGGCGTCATGAGCCGCTTTATCAGTTGGCGACTTCAGTAACGAACCCGTGCGATATGGGCCGTTCCATCGAATTAACCTCCCTGGCACATCGCAAGCACTACCGCGCGCAAGAGGGACTGGAGTCCTGGCTGCGGCTGCGCTTCGACGCGATCCCAGTTTCCAAAGAGCGTTACAACCGCATGTCCGCCCCGGCGCAAAAGGCGATTGTGAAGTCAATCCAGCGCGTCATGTCACCGCTGCCGCTGAAACGAGCGCCGCTGGTGAAGACGGAGCGCAGCCTCGAACGGGTGGAAAAGTTGATCGAGCTGTTCGAGCCATTCATTCTTCTCAACGAACACGACTTCACAGCGGAGAACATCGAGAAGCTCTCCTTCGCGCTTGTCCCCGAAGAGCGCGACCAATTCAGTTACGACACACGTGCGCTCGACTGGTGGGAGTACTGGATCAATATTCATATCCCGGCACTGCGCCGCTGGACGTATCCTCTGATTGAAGGCCGGCCGCTGGAACCGCGGCCTCCGCGCACCTTCCAGCTTGCACCCACAAATTTAGACACCATCCGAACTGGGACTAACGGAGCAACGTGGCGATATTCCTGACCGGATCGACCGGATACATCGGCGCACATGTCGCCGCCAATCTTCTACAGGGCTACGGCGCCTCGCTGAACTTGCTGGTGCGCGCACGTGATCCCCAGGAGGCCCAGTTGCGCCTTTGGCGCGCTCTCCAATTGCATCTTCCGTTCCAGGCCTTTGTCGACTACCTCCAGACGAAAGTGAGAATTTTCTGCGGAGATCTGACGTTTTCCGGCTTCGGTTTGGGTCGCGACGAATACGATCGCCTAGTGCATACGACGGATTCGGTGATTCATTGCGCGGCGTCGCTGAACCGCAAGTCGGAAAAGAGCTGTCTCAATGTGAATCTGCGGGGCACGCTGGAAGTGTTGACGCTCGCTCGTCACGCCGAGCATTATCACGGCTTGCGACGCTTCAGCGAAGTCAGCACCGTGGCAGTAGCAGGGAAGCGCAGCAACGAAGTGGTCACCGAGGATACGTCAATCGAATGGGATCGTTCCGACTATGATCCCTACGCCCGCACCAAGAAATTTTGCGAACACATGGCTCGTGTTCTGCTCCCGGATACGCCGAAGACCATCTTCCGCCCTAGCATCGTTCTCGGCGACAGCCGCCATGCAGAGACCACGCAGTTCGATATGGTCAAGGCGTTCGTGTTCCTGGCGGGCTTGCCAGCACTGCCGTTCCGGCCGAATGACAAAATCGACATCGTCAACGTGGATTTCGTCGCCGACGCCATTGCCGCATTGCACCTGAAAGATCAGCCGAAGTACGACACCTATCATCTGTCATCGGGCATATCGTCGCAGACATTTCGTGAACTGACCACGGCTCTCGCCGACGGGCAGCAGAAACGCCACCCCGTATTTCTCCCTTTCACCGAGAAGCCTTTCGCCGGCTCGGTCAAGTTCCTTTCGAACCGGAAGGGCCCGCTCGGGCACGGCGCGTCGCTGTTGAAAGTCTTCATGCCGTATCTCGTCTGGAATACCGTGTTTGACAACACTCGCGTGACCTCCGAGCTCGGCCGCCGGCCGGTTCCTTTTTCACAGTACAGCCTTCCTTTGCTGAAATTCAGCCGCGAGAACAATTTCGAATACCAATATCAGCCCTGGCCTGCGGCTCGAGGAGGTAGCGCCGCATGATGGATGCAATTCTGGAAGCATGGGTCAGTGCCAACATCGAGCGCGCCAAGGCTCGGTGGATGCTCGGTGGCAATAAGCCATGGCAACCAGGCGAACAACTGAAACTCCTCTTTGCCGGATACAACGGCACCCGCAATATGGGATCGGATGTGCGCGTGGAAGAGATGCTGCGCCAAATCCGGCACATCCTGGGCGCTGAGCGCGTCGAGTTCAGCGTGATGAGTCAAAACTTCGAGTTCTCCAAAGGCTATTTCGAAGGCACCAGGCAAGTTCATCTGCCCGATATCTTTCCGCCATTTCTATCGGACGAAGTCCCCCGGCACCATGGCGTGGTGGCGTGCGAAGGCTCTATGTTCAAGAGCAAGTTCGCCAATGCTCTGACCACGATGATGATCGGCTCCTTGGGGATTGCAGCGGTAGAAAACAAGCTGTCGGTCGGCTACGGGGCCGAAGCCGGCCACATGGACCCGCTGGTCGCGAAGATGTGCGCCCGCTATTGCAGGAATTCTTTGGTCATCACGCGTAACGAAGAATCGCGCACCATTCTGAGCGAGTTGGGAGTTCCTACACGAACTCGGAACTGATACCGCGTGGACATTCGAGCCGAAGCCTGCGGAGTACGGGCAAAGCATTCTTGCGCCAGGTTGGTTGGGACGGTAAGACGCCGGTGCTGGTCGTCTGCCCGATCAATCCATTCGAATGGCCGGTGAAAGCGTCAGTTGCGAAATATGCGCTGCACAGCCTTGCCGGGGTTTACAAAGACAGTCACTACCGGACAGTCTACTTCCACAACTCCGGACCGGCAGCTGATCGCGCCTACCAGCATTATCTGACTTCGATCGCCAATGCCGTCGACGCATTCCGCAAACAGCGCAACGTTTTCGTGATTCTGGCTGCGACTGAACGGCTTGATGCGCGTCCTGCCAATCGTATTTCCGAAAAACTCGGCGGAGTCCCGGTTCTGACTAGTGATCAGTACAACATGTACGAACTGGTCAGCATTCTGCGGTCCTGCCACATGATGGCTTCCTCTCGCTATCACGGGATCGTGACTTCGATGCCCGCGCTCGTTCCCTCGGCTGGAATCACCATGGACGAACGCATCCGCAACCTGATGCGCGAACGCGGACATCCGGAACTGCTGATGACTGTGGACGATCCTGATCTCGAACCGAAGCTCCTGGCCGCTCTGAATATGCTGGCCACTGAAGGCGAGCGTATCTCCGATGGCATCGCCCGCACGGTCGTGAAGAATCTGAAGGTAATGGCGCAGATGGGAGTTTTCTTCGAAGAGGAAGTCCAGCGGCGCTATCCCGAGTTCCCGACGCGCACCGGCGAGTGGAGTTGGGAAGATTACCTGCCGCCCATGAACGAGTCGCTGCGGCAGTTGGTATCCGCCTATAGTTAAGTCGTCCCGGTCCCAGTACAAACATCATGCCCTTCGTCGGAGACATTTTCGCGCAACTCAAAGCTGCGCCCGATGTCAGGGTCCTGCAGGAGATTCGCGACGGCCAGTTCACCGACGTAACCGGGCGCCGAGTTGCTGGAGTTGGTCCGAAAGGCGCGGACATTTCTCGCGTCGAAGGGCTTGAAGAAGGGCGACCGCTGCGGCATCTTGGCGGCCAACGGCATTCGCTGGATCGCGATGGACCTGGCGGCCATGGCCGAGGGCCTGATCGTAGTTCCGCTCTACTTCCGGCAAGCTCCCGCTGAACTGGTTGCGATGATGAAAGACAGCACTGCCCCCCTCGTCTGCTGCGGTGATGCAACGCTTCGCGACGGAATTCAGCAGGCTCTGGCCCGAAGCCTCCGCCACTTCCACTGTTCGATGAAATCTTCGCGGGAGTGGACGGAGTCTCGCTGGACCGCCCTCAGGTTCGCGACGAGGATCCGGTAACGATCATCTACACGTCCGGCACATCAGGCGAAGCCAAGGGGGTCGTGCTGACCGCGGCCAATGTCGGATTCATGCTCGGCTGCACCTCGGCGCGCCTTGACGAGCTGATGGGCGGCCGCACAGGGCAAGACCGCATCTTCCACTATCTGCCGTTTAGTTTCTGCGCATCGTGGATTGCAGTTCTGACGTTCATGCTGCGAGGAAGTCTGGTCACCCTGAACACCGATCTTGACGAAGATCGCCGAGCGATATGCCTGCCGTCGCTCCCCACTATTTTCTCAATGTGCCCGCAGTTGCTCGAGCGCATGCGGCGAGCCGTCGACGAGCAGATCGCGCAAAAGGGCGGCATCGCACAAACCATTTACTCACGGGCCAAGGCGGCATGGTCGCGCAAAGAGAGAGAAGCGAACGCGGGGATTCGTTTTGGCTCTGGTTCGCGAATGCGCTGGTCTTTCCCAGCGATTCGCAAGAAAATGGTGGGCGAGAATCTAAAGGCCTTGATCTGCGGCTCGGCGCCGCTGACTCCCGAAACGCAAGACTACTTCCGCATGCTCGGCATTCCCGTCCTGCAGGTTTATGGCCTGACCGAGACGACCGGCATCTGCACGATGGACGATCCGAACAACTCCGATGCCCGGGCGACGTTGGTCCAGCGATCCCCGGAATCGAAATGAGGCTGGCCGAGAACGGAGAAATCATCGTGCAGAGGCCCGAATGTTTTTCCAGGCTATTGGAACCGTCCGCAGCAAACTGCTGAAGTGCTGCGCGACGGCTGGTTTCACACGGGCGATCAGGGCGAGTTAGACGAAACGGGCAACGTGGAGAATCGTCGGCCGCATCAAGAATCTGATCGTGCTTAGGCTCCGGCCACAAGATCGCGCCGGAAACCATCGAAGAAGAAGTTCGCGCAGCATCTTGCCGGCCGCGCAGCAAGTAGTCATCGTCGGCAATGGCCGCGGATATCTCTCCGCCATCGTCGACCGGCAACGTGAACAGGGAACAGGTGCAAGCCGCCCTCGACGCCGTTAACCCCCAGTTGCCGCACTACAAGCAAGTGCGAGCATTTCGTCATACGCAACGGAGCCATTCTCCATCGACAACGGCATGCTCACCGCCAATGGCAAACTGAAGCGGGACCTGATCTCAGCGCGCATGAAGAACGAAATCGACGAAATGTACCGAACGGTGAAGCAGCTGCAGTGAATAGGAGGGCTGAGTCGCATGAAGGCAATTCAAGGGCAGACGCTCGTCCTGAGTACAAGGACGGCATGTCGAACTGGCCCTTCACCGTGAGCCGCTGCAACGAGATCGGTTCGGTCTACGCTCGAGGAACTGGAGAAGTTCGTCGCAGCCCTGCAAGCACTCAGCCGCAAGCGGTCACGCGCTCATCCTGCTACAGCACATCTGAAATGCGGGATTCTGCGCCGGCGCCGATCTGCGTGAACTTTACGGATGCGATTCAGGAGTCGATGCCGAGAGAAGAAGCGGTCCAAGCACGCTGCGCGAATATCTGGAGCGAATCCACGCGGCGATGAATGCGATCGACGCCGCGCCTCTGACCACGATTGCGGCAGTACACGGTGTCACGTTCGGCGGAGGGTTCGAACTGGCTCTGACTTGCGACCTGATCATCGCCGACAAAATGGCCCGTTTTGCTTCCCGGAACTGCGGCTGGGTCTGATCCCCGGATTCGGCGGAATCCCGCGCCTGAAGCGCGATCTGGGCAATGCTGTCGTGCGCGACCTGCTGCTGACCGGGCGCAGTTTCAATACGACAAAGGCGCAACAGATCGGGTTGGTTAGTCAGGTAGTCACTGAAGGAGAAGCTCTGCGCGCGGCACGCGCCACCGCCGCACAATGGCGAAATTCGATCGTCACTACTGCCGCGCTGCCAAGCGATTCATCAAGCCGATTCCTCACGACGAACTGCAGCGTGAGATCGATATCTTCTGCGACCTTTCTGCTGCGGCCGGCGGTGCAGGCCGGACTGAAGAAATTCGTGGAGAGCACAAGACGCCCAGCCCTATTTGCCTTGAGCGAAACTGAATTAGAATAACTGCTTATGGCTACTGCTGAAAAGACGCTGGACGAGATCCTCACACTCGCCGCCGCCCATTTCAAAGTGCCGCGCGAGAAGCTCTCTCCCGACGACGATTTCTTTAAGGCGCTGGGCATCGACAGCCTGCAGACGCTCGATTTGCTCACGAAGCTGGAGAATCACTTCCGGGTGGAATTGCCGGACTACGAATTGCAAGGAGTGACCGATTTTCGCACCTTGGCGGGCAAGATTCAGGCTCGCCTGTAAGAGTGCTCCGAGAACGCACTGCGTTGATCCGCTAGCATTCTTGAAGTCATGCGAGATTCAGCAGGTAATGAATTGATAACTAAGCTTTTGTCGCGTCTGCAATCTACTGTGGTGAAATCAGCAATCTTCGATGCTCGATCTCCGTCAATACACATGCCTCGGCGCGGCCCTGCGCGATGCTCTCGACCGCTTCTCCACCGAAGTCTGCCTCATCGAAGCCGAGCGCGACCGCGAAAAATTCCGGCTGACCTACTCCGATTTCAAAGAAGATTGCGCTTCCGCTCGCGCGCGCTCTGGAGGACGCCGACTTCGATCCCGACGACCGCGCCGCCATCATCATGACGAATCAGTCGAAGTGGCTGATCTCGGCCTATGCGATCTTCTATTGCGGCGGCGTGCTGGTTCCGCTCGACTACAAGCTCACGGCCGCCGAACATCTGCAACTGCTCGCGCATTCGAAAGCCAAGGTGCTGGTTGTCGAGTATCACCTCTGGCGCGCGATTATGGCAGTCGCCCGAGTTTCAGAACATTCGAACCAAGATTGTCCTGGTGACCGAAGCCCCGCTGGGCGCGGATCTTGGCCGGCGCATTTCGCTGGGAAGATTTCAAACGCAAAGGCGCGCCCGATTTCGTCATGCGCCAGAAAGACGATGTCGCCTGCATCGTCTACTCCTCGGGAACAGGCGGCCGCCCCAAGGGTTGCGTCCTGACGCACGAGAATTATCTGGAGCAATGCCGGTCGCTTACCGCCTGGTATCCCTTCTGGCCAGGAGTGCGGTATCTGAGCATTCTGCCCACGAATCATGCCATCGATTTCATGGTGGGCTTCATCGGTCCGTTCGTGTGCGGAGCGTGCGTCGTGCATCTGCGCACTCTGCGTCCAGAGTTTGTGCGTGATGCCTTTGTGCGCTACCGCATCACCTATGTCGCGCTGGTCCCGATGATTCGTGAAGAATCTGGAGCGCGGCTTGCGTGCCAAGTTCGACGAGCTGCCGTCATGGAAGCGGGCATTCCTGATGCCATGATCGCCATCAATCGCGCTGCTGACCCGCCGGCGGCCGAACGTCAAGCTCAGCCGCATGCTGCTGGGAACATTCACCGCGGATTTGGCGGCGAGCTGCTGGCCTTGATCACGGGCGGCGCCTTCATGGAGCCCTCGACCATGCAGTTCTTCTACGATCTGGGCATTCCCGGTGGTGAATGGTTATGGCCTTACTGAAGCTGGCACTGCGCTTACGCTCAACGATCTGAAGCCATTCCGCGCTGACACCGTAGGCAAGCCGCTGCCCGGAGTCGACTTGCGAATCCTGAATCCCGACTGCTGAGGGAATCGGCGAAGTGGCGGCCCGGAGCAAGACCGTGATGTCGCACTATCTCGACGATCCTGAACTCACGCTGGAGACGATCGTCGATGGCTGGCTGCTGACGGGCGATCTGGGCCGGTTTGAGGCCCACGGCCATCTGCAGTTGTTCGGACGCAAGAAGAACATGATCGTGACCGAGGGTGGAAAGAATATCTATCCCGAAGATATCGAAACGGTGTTCGACGGTCTGCCGGTGAAGGAATACTCCGTCTTCGCAGCGAATTATGTCTGGCCGAAGAAAGGAACTCGGGCAGCGAAGCGCTAGTCTTGGTGTTGCGGTTGGAACAGAATCAAAAATTCGACGGCAGCTCTGCATGGAAGATATCTCAGCGCGCAACCGCACGCCTGCCCGACTTCAAACGAGTCAGCGGATATCTCGATCTGGGACAAAGATTTTCCCCGCACCGCGTCGATGAAGATCAAGCGGCAGGTTCTGGCCGAAGAAATCGGCAAGGCAGTAGAGAGAAGTGCAATCGCGCAGCTTGTAGCGCTCGCCGACTGTCGGTACGGCATCTTGCCGCAGCGCACTCGTCGAAGCGAAAATCCTTCGTTGTATCAGTGGGTTAAGAATCTTGGGGCAAACTTATCTAGCCATCGTGAATCCCGCGGCGGGCGGCGGGCGGAGCGCAAAGCTGCTCGGCCCAGCGCTCAAACGCCTGCAGCGCAGGACGGCATCGAGGTCGAACGTCGCCGACGACCCGCGCGCCCGGGACAGGCGACCGAAATCGCTCGCGATGCCTACGGACGGCGGCGTCCGCAACTTCATCGCGGTTGGGGGCGACGGCACTTCCTATGAAGTCGTGAATGGCCTGTTTCCGCAAGCTCTCGGCAACGAGCCGTCCAACCCTGGCGTTCCTGCCCCTAGGGACCGGCAACTCCTTTCTGCGCGATTTCAGTGACCGCGGCGTGGAGCACGCGATCGAATCGCTGTTCGCCAACAAAAGCCGTCGCCTGCGACGTGATGCGATTGCGCCACCGCACCGGCATCATCTACTACATCAACCTGTTCAGCATGGGCTTCTCGGCGGATGTCGCCACGCTTCGCGCCCGCCGCTTCAGCGGATGGGGAGAACTCGGATACTTCACCTCGATCTTTCTGACGCTGGCTCGATTCAACCGCCGTCCCTTCCCGGTGCGAGTCGAAGGCCAGCGATGTCTTCGATGATCGCCGCTGCCTGTTCTCACTTTTAACAACAGCAAGTTCACCGGCGGCACGATGATGATCGCGCCCAAAGCTCGAGGTCGATGACGGCTTGGTGGAATACGTTCGCTGGGGACCGATTGGAAGGCTGGGCCTGATCCGAAACCTCCCAGGACTTTACGACGGAACTCACATCCAGCATCCCCTGGCAGAGCGCAAAGCGGTTCGCAGCGATCGAGTTCAAACTCGATGCTCCCGTCGACGTCATGGTCGATGGCGAAGTGCTGTCGCTCCATTGCGAGGAGCTCGATGTGCTTGCCGAGAGCGCTGAACGTCGTCGCCTGATTGCCGTGATATAAGAACTGAGTCATGTCTGAAGAGACGAAGGAAGCGGCAGCAAGCAAGGCAAAGCGACGGCAGCAAGACCGAAGAAGACGCTTCTTTACGTCGTCATTCTGGCCCTCTTTGCCGGCGCATTTTTTCGCGGGCCGCTACTACAGGAACCACAAATACGATTCCTTCGCGAAGTGCCTTGCCAGCAAGAATGCCAAGATGTATGGCCTCTACTGGTGTCCACATTGCGCTGATCAGAAAGCGAGTTCGGTGCTTCGTTTCACTATGTGCCCTACGTCGAGTGCGCGATCAAAGACAATCCGGACGAGTTAACGCCAGAGTGCAAGGCCGCCGGAGTCAAGCTGTTCCCCAGTTGGCAGTTTGGGAGCGATCCGCCGAAAGAGGGACGTGCTGTCCCTGGAGGAGTTGAGCGAGAAGACCGGGTGCAGCCTGCCGTGAGCGAATTCGGCGTCAGGGCAATCGGGTCGTGGTTCGTCCTGATTGCGATCCTGTCGTTCGCGCGGCATTGTAATCTCCGGCGGTGTCTCTTCAGCGCCACTACGCGAAATCTGCCACCGAGTTCTGCGACTTCAGTGAGAAATTCAACTGCGACATCGTGAACCGCAGCGAATATTCAAGCTTCGAAGGAATCCCTGTAGCCGGAATCGGCGTGCTCGGATACGCGACGTTATTCGTCTTGTCCACATTCTCGAAATCCCGCGCCGAAACGCCAAACCGCCTGCTGGCAGCCTGCGATTGCAGGATTATGCTTTCGCTTGTATCTGACCTACATCGAAGCCCACGCACTGAAGACGTGGTGCATCTTATGCCTGAGCTTCCCAGGCACTGATCTTTCTGATCTCGCGTTCTGGCGCCACAGTGAAACTTCGAAGCGCGAGGGCATGAAGCGCTCCGCCGTTGTATCCTGATAAAGCGCTTTTCCTGGATGGAAGAAATCCAGCAAACTGAAATCGCGTTCCGGCGTCGATCCCGGCGTGATTCGCGTGGAGGCCGCAACGGGAGATCTGCGCTTGCACGAGTTTCGCAGCCGCATCTTCCGCAACACCCGTTTCCTGCGCGTCTGGCTGCCTCCCGGATACGACGACAGCGAGAATTCCGTACGGCGCTATCCCGTCCTATACCTCAATGATGGCCAGAATCTTTTTGAGCCTGCCACTTCGTTCACGGGTGTGGAGTGGCAGGTCGATGAGACTGCCGAACGCCTGATTCGCGAGGGGCAGGTGCCGCCTATGATCATCGTCGGGATCGACAATGCCGGCAAAGAGCGCATTCCGCGAGTACATGCCGCATCGCTCGCTGCAGTCCGATGATGCTGCGCGTGCAAGGCAATCGCTATCCCAATTTTCTGATGAAAGAGGTTATGCCGTTCGTTGCGCGCAATTATCGAGTCGCGACCGGACCGGAAAACACGGGACTCGGCGGATCGTCTCTGGGCGCGCTAATCGCCCTCTATACGGCGGCTGTGCATCCGGGCTGGTTTGGCAGATTGCTGATCGAGAGTCCGTCGCTCTGGGCATCGAATCGGCAGATGATCAAAGACAGCCGCGCCGTCAAGCGTTGGCCCGAGCGATCTTTCTGGCGACCGGAACCGCTGAAGCGGGCCGCGAAGACCGGAGACCGAGAGCGTGGTCGATGACGTCCGCGAACTCGCTGCCATCTTCCGCCGCGCTGGCTTGGACGACCGCCGCTTTCGCCTGGTGATCGATGAGGGCGCCACTCACCACGAATCCGCCTGGGCACGACGTTTCCCGGACGCGCTTTCGTTTCTGTTCGGCAAGCGATAGCACCGGCCCAATTGCCAAGAAATTGTCTCGAGATTGTCCAACTCATGCTGTTTGAAAGTGCGCGGCTTAGCCGCGCCGTCCGGGACCACTAGAAACGTTCGCCTTAGCGCCGGAGGGAAGCTTTTTGCTCGAGATCGCCTATTCCCTTGCTGCCCTCGGGTACGCAGCAGGGCGTGGAAGCACTGAATCTCGGCTCTCCCGTAGCTGCCATAGCAAGTACAGAAGCGCTCCCATCGCGACTACCGACAACTGAACATGAATCCAGCGCGTATAAGGCCCCAATAGCGGAAGAACGCACACCAGGTAGATAACAGTCCCGATTCCTTGTTGAGCCAAGGGGTGAGAGATGAGCCAGTCAGTTAGTAATAGAATCGCCGGCGTTAGGATCACCAGATCGTAAACCGTGAGATGCGGCGAAACCAGCACTGTCGTCAGCAGCAGGGCAGAGTACTTCAGCGAGAGCGACTGTTGCCGTCTCCAGATGGCAATCGTCCAACCTAGAACGACAACTGCACTGATCACATAAAGTCCGAAAGACGCTCCGCTCCACGGAACCAGCATCGCCCAGAACGTCCGCAGGCAATGCGTCTGATACGGTCTCGGTTCCAATGAAGAGAGCATGCCAGGCACATGCCATAACATTCTCAGCCAGGAACGAAACGGATTCACTCCGTAATAAGCAACCCCCGCTGCAATTTGTGCCGCCGCTGAAAGTGCCGCACCCGCGAGGATCTTCCATCTTCCAGCGAAAATGAACGCGACGGCGGCCGCCAATCCGAGTTGAGGCTTGAAAACAAGGCATCCAAGAGCGAGTCCTGCCACGAATTCCCGCTTATCGCGCAATAAGAAAAAAAACGCAGTGAAGCAGCCAAGAGCCAGCGCGCTGGTTTGACCCCAGGCAATCAGATGAAAGAAACCAGGGAACGCGATCGAAAGCAGAGCAACAGTCCCGCCGAAATCGTGCAGGTTCGGGCATAATCGCCAGATCCCATACCAACAAGCGCAATAGATCAGCGCCGTGAAGAACCACCACAAGGCGAGCGCCCAGCCATAAGGCAGGTACGCCAGCGGTGCAAACAGAAGCGAAACCTGTGGGGGATAAAGCGGCAGGTAGCGGATGCCCGCCGCGTCGGGTACGCGTTGTGCTGCCAGGGCAGCTTGGGCGTCGACGTTGAACAAATCGCCGCCTCGGTGAGCAATCGCCAGCGATCCCAAAGTGTAAAAATGCAGGAAATCTGTGCCCTTCAAATTTCCGTTCCGGTCACGCAGAGTAGGAGTCGCAATCGTCCAGAGGAACAGACTCCAGATGGTCAACGCGAGCAGCAGTCCGTGCGCGCGCAGTCGTTTCGATGTGAGCCAGCGATCCAGTTTCACTTTGCCGCTTCATCATACCGAAGCTGGCATGTCCGCGGGATCCGAACCGAAGGATCTAGGCGGTTCGTTGCGAGCGTGTGAACATCAGCCAGAGGACCAGAAAAGGCGTGAGAATCATCAAGACCGAAGGCAGCAAGGGAGTTCGCTGCAACGAATTCAGTTCTGGCGGATGCACTAGCAGAACTGCTGAACATACGAAAGGCCATGCGATGAGGACAGAAAACCCGATCCGGTTCCACCGCGGCAACGTTCCCCAATCGTGTACCAGCAGTAATATCGGTAGGAGCAAGAGCACCTGGTTGTAGGGAGTCAAAAGTGGTAACACGCAGCAGGCTAGTAATGAAGAACCAACTCAGCGCCTGCGCGAATTCAGGCGATCCAGCCGCGGCCTTACGTCGACTCCAGGCATAACTGAACAACACGATCACTCCCAGGAGCGACAAGCCCCCTCCAATCCAACTTCCCAGAATCAGCCGAACTGGCGACGTCGTGGGGAAGTATTTTCGATAAGCATAGACTCCTTCGATGAAATAGCGCACCCAGCCTCGTACCAGGATCTCACCCGCGCCAGCCAGAATTCCCAAAGCCAGACCGAATCCCGCAGCCAACGGCCAGCGCCTTTTCCAATCGCCCAAGCTCCATATAAAAAACCACACCAGACAAATCGATACCATCTGCGGCTTGATTGTCGCTACAGCCAGCAGAACGCCAGCGGCAAACGGCCGGTTGCGTGTGACGCACCAGGTTGCTGCCGTCAACAGGAAAGCCACGAGGAGTCCGATCTGACGCAGCCGCAATCCCTGTGCGATCTGCGGACTGCTCAGGACAAGGAGCACGAGTGCAAATGTCACCCAGGGTGGCGGCCGCCACCGCAACGCCGCAAGCCACAGCCCAACGCTGATCGCCGTTAAGCCGCCGAACACCGCCGGTGCCCAGTTCTGCAATTTCGCGAACTCAAGATGAACCGTGGGCGCCAGCAAGAAAACGACATACACCGGATATGCAAACCGCTGCTCATCGATGATTTCGAACCGAGGCTTGTCGTAGCTCTGCTCGATGGGGTGGCCATAAAACCCGATCTGGATCTTGTGGCTCACTTCAGTTCCGTACGGATTCAAGCCATGCAGCAGGAGCTCGCGCGTGCCCACCCAGCGCGGATAAAGATCGCCCATCGCCTCTTTCACATTCCCGCGCTCCACATCGATGTAGTGTTCCCACGGCAGCAGGATGCGGTGCATGTAGGTCCAACTGATCGCGCACGCCACGATTCCGAGCTAAAAGCCACGCCCAAGGTTTCATCGGTCAAATCCAATCACGCGCACGCAAAAATGCCTCCACCCGCCGAAAGCGGGGGAGGCCTGATATCTAGACTTACTTTCTAGCCACCCTTGCGCTGCCGATCTCTTCAAATAATCCGTCAGCGATCTGAATCATCTCGTCGTCCACCACACGATTCTTCGAGATCGCTTCCTTCAATGGGATGGAAACAATCTTGTTCGACCGCAGCGCAGCCATGCAGCCAAACTCGCCGCGATGCACCATATCAATCGCGCCTAAGCCCATACCGTGTCGCCAGCACGCGATCGAACGCACTCGGTGACCCACCGCGCTGGATGTGCCCCAGCACCACCGCGCGGGTCTCAAACTTGGTACGACTTCTCAATTTCTCGCGCGAGAATGTTTGCAATGCCACCCAGCTTCGCGTGACCAAACTCATCCTTGCCCATGTCCTGGAGGATCGGAGCGCCCGCTCCGGCTCGGAAGAAAACTTTGCGCCTTCGGCAACCACCACGATCGAGAAATAACGTCCGCGCTCGTGCCTCTGGCGAATCGACTCCGCGACCTTGTCGACATCGAACGGCCGCTCCGGAATCAGAATCACATCCGCGCCCCCCGCGACCCCGCTGTACAAGGCGATCCAGCCCGCATCGCGGCCCATGACTTCCACCACCATCACGCGGTTATGGGCTTCGGCGGTGGTGTGAACCCGATCAATCGCCTCGCACACGATGTTGCACGCCGTGTCGAACCCGAAGGTGTAATCGGTTCCGCCCAGATCGTTGTCGATTGTCTTTGGTACCCCAACGACTTTGATGCCTCTTTCGTGCAGCTTCTGCGCGACCGAGAGAGTGTCGTCGCCGCCGATCGCAATCAATGGCGTCAATCTTATGCTCGGCGATCGTGGCCATGCAGCGGTCAATTCCGTCTGGACGCTTGGAAGGGTTCGTGCGCGAGGTCCGTAGAATCGTTCCGCCGCGGGGCAGAATCCCGCTCACCGCGTCCAGATCCAGCGCCATGCTCTTGTCTTCGATCAGTCCGCGCCAGCCCTCCAGGAACCCCACAAATTCATCGTGATAGTGGAACACGCCTTTACGCACCACGGCGCGGATGACCGCATTCAGTCCAGGGCAATCTCCGCCCCCCAGTTAACATCCCAATTTTCATCGTGCGCTCCTATTTGTGGTATGAGTTCAGGATGAAATCCTCGGAATGCACCCCGGGCACAGGGGCGACGAAATGGCCCGAAACACGGGCTCGCAGTCTTTCGGAACAGATAGAGTAACACTAAATCGAACGCGCTCAAACCCAAGAACGCTCGAAGAAAATCGATCAGGCACTGTCCTTTCGCGGCCGTTTTCACCTCAGGCATTGCGCTCGGCGCGCGGATTCGACACAATGCTCGACGGAATGAACAAGACTCTATCGATCTCGTGTGGAGTAGTAGTCTCGTTGCTTGCAGCCGGGGCGACTGCCGTCGTGGCCATGCATCGCGCTGAACCGATTAATGCGCTCTGGCTGGTCGTGGCCGCTACCTGCTGTTACGCCCTGGGATATCGCTTCTACAGCAAGTTCATCGCAGCCAAGATCCTTGCCCTCGACGCCCTCCGCGCCACGCCTGCCGAACGCCTGGAAAACGGGCGCGACTTTCCTGGTCACGAACAAGTGGGTCGTATTCGGACACCACTTCGCCGCCATCGCGGGACCGGGACCCCTGGTCGGGCCAGTGCTCGCTGCACAGTTCGGATACCTTCCCGGAACGCTCTGGGTGCTGGCGGGAGCCGTCTTTGCCGGCTGCGTACAGGACTTCGTGATCCTCCTGTTCTCTGTCCGCCGCGACGGCAAATCCCTCACGGAAATGGCCAAGGAAGAGACCGGGGCGCGTCGGTGGCTTCGTCGCCTACGCCGCAGTCATTGCGATCCTGATCCTTCTCCTGGCCGTCGTAGCTCTCGTCGTCGTGAACGCGCTGAAAGACAGCCCTTGGGGGACTTTCACCATCGCCATGACGATTCCCATCGCCCTCCTGATGGGCATCTACCTGCGCCGCATTCGTCCTGGCAAAGTGCTCGAAGTCTCCGTCCTCGGATTCGTGCTCGTGCTGCTGGCGATCTGGGGAGGCCGGTGGGTCTCGCTGAATCCCGCTCCTGGCGCACACCTTTACTCTGCAATGCACAGACGCTCGCAATCTCGATCATCATCTATGGCTTTGCCGCATCTGTTGTGCCGGTATGGCTGCTGCTCGCGCCGCGTGACTACCTCAGCACGTTTGTGAAGCTCGGGACGATCGCCCTGCTCGGCATCGGCATTGTCGCGTTTCATCCCACGCTGCACATGCCGGCGCTTCACGCGCTTCGTCGACGGCACCGGCCCCGTATTTCGCCGGCAAGATCTTTCCCTTCGCCTTCATCACCATTGCCTGCGGCGCCATCAGCGGATTTCATTCCTTGATCTCCAGCGGAACGACTCCCAAACTCATCGCGCGCGAAACCGAATCGCGTATGGTTGGATACGGCGCCATGATGGCCGAGTCCGCGGTCGCGATCATGGCGATCATTGCAGCCTGCGTACTGCAGCCGGGTGTCTATTTCGCGATCAACAGTCCTGCCGGCATCGTCGGACAAACCGCGGTCGCCGCCACAACCACCATCTGCAACTGGGGATTTCCCGTGACCGCCGCCGATATGCAGGCCCTGGCCCACGCGGTCGGCGAGCAAACTCTCTTCAATCGCACTGGCGGCGCTCCCGCATTCGCCGTCGGCATGGCGCACATTTTTTCCCAGACTTTGGGTGGCGGGACGGTGATGGCGCTCTGGTATCACTTCGCCGTCATGTTCGAAGCCCTGTTCATCCTGACGATTCTCGACGCCGGCACCCGCGTCGCCCGCTTCATGATCCAGGACGCTCTCGGCCACATCTACAAACCGCTAGGCCGGACCAGTTGGTATCCCTCCATTATTTCCACCAGCGCCCTGATCGTCGCCGCCTGGGGATACTTTCTTTGGCAAGGTGTGAAAGACCCGTTAGGCGGGATCAATTCGCTCTGGCCCTTATTCGGAATCGCAAATCAGTTGCTGGCCACGGTCGCGCTCTGCGTCGCGACTACGATCATCATCAAGATGCATCGGGCGAAGTATGCCGCGGTTACCCTCGTTCCTCTTGCCTGGCTGGTCGCCGTAACGTTTACCGCATCGTGGCACAAGATTCTCGATCCCAATCCGCGCGTTGGATTTCTGGCGCAGGCGCAAGCACTCGCAGCCGGCCCCGCAACCAGCGCCACCGCCCGCCTGATCTTCAACAACCGCCTCGATGCCGCGGTGACCGCGCTTCTCCTGGTGATGGTCGCGCTCGTGCTGATCGAGTCGGCACGCCAGTGGCTCGGAGTCCTCACTGGCCGCAAAGAGGCTCGAGTCAAGGAAACGCCCGTTGTGATGACGCGCCTGACCGAGGAGAGCGCATGACCCGCATCAAGAAAGCAATTCGGATTTTCGTTTGCACACTGCGGGAGATCTTTGACGAAGCCGCTTATGACTCGCTTCCTGCAGCGAACTCAGATGGCTTCGTCTTCCGCAGCCTACGCAGCGTTCTGGCGCGAGCGCGAAACCAATCAGCGACCGAACCAAGGTGCTGCTAAGCTGCCAGGCTTTGCGAAGTGATCATCCATGAGGAGCAAGCTTCCCATGTCATCCAGATCACTCCTCGGACTTGCGAGCCGTTATATTCCTGCCTCTGGTGCCCGCCGTGCATCGCCCAGACCGATCTCCAGCCACACCATGCGCCCTGTCATCCGCGGACGCCACGCCGCCGTTGCCTCCATGAAAGCCGAGGCCACCGAAGCAGCCCGCCGGATTCTTGACGCCGGCGGCAATGCTTTCGACGCCGCCGTCGCTGGCCAGGCCGCGCTTGGCTGTGACCGACTTTTCGCTGAACGGCGTCGGCAGTGACGCGGTCTTGCTCGTCTACGACTCTCGCGAGAAGAAGGTCTATTCCGTCAACGCCGAACCGCGCGCCCCCAAGCTCGCCACCATCGAATGGTACGAGAAGAACAACGGAGGCAAGATTCCGGAGAGCGACGGCCTGCTCTCCGGGGGCATCCCTGGCGTCGTCGACGCCTGGTACATCCTGCTCGATCGCTGGGGCACGATGAGCTTCGAACAGGTGCTGCAGCCTGCCATCGATCTCGCCGAAAACGGGTTTCCGCTCAGTGAGCGCGGCGCCTCTTACATCGCCGAGACGCAAGAAGATTCTGAAGTATCCCGACAACCGTCAAGATCTACCTGCCCAACGGCCGCGCGCCGAAGGCCGGCGAGATTCTCAAGAATCCCGACTTGGCGCGCACCCTGAAGAAGCTGGTCGAAGCCGAGAAAGCTAACGCAGTCGAAAGGCCGCCACGAAGCCCTGAAAGCCGCGCGCGATCGCTTCTACAAAGGCGACATCGCCCACGAGCTGGCAGCATTCTCCGAGGCCAACGGCGGCCTCTTCCGCTACGAAGATTTCGCCGAGTACACCGCCAAAGTCGAGACCCCAGTCTCCATCAACTATCGCGGCTACCAGATCTACAAGAATCCATCCTCCAGCCAGGGACCCACCGAACTCATCGCGCTCAATCTGCTCGAAGGCTACGACCTCAAAGCGATGGGACTCAACAGCCCTGACTTTCTCCACACCAGTGCTGAAGCCGTAAAACTCGCCATGGGCGATCGCGAGAAATATCTCGGCGACATGGACTTCATCAAGATTCCCGTACGACGGCCTGCTCTCGAAGGACTACGCCCGCGAACGCCGCAAGCTGATCGATCCCGCGAAAGCCTCGCTCGAACTGCGCCCGGGCTACGCCCGAAAATTCGCCAGCGCGCTCGGTCTCGATCGCCCGGTGCACGAAGTCCTCGACGGCAACGCCAGCCACGACGGCGACACCAGCTACATCGCCGTGGTCGACAAAGATCACAACATGGTCAGCTTCGAGCCCAGCCTGCACGAATCTGTTCGGCACCGGCGTCGTCATGGGCGACACCGGCATCCTCTTCAATTGCCGCGGCGACTATTATTCGCTGGTCCGCGGCGAGGCCAACGCCCTCGAGCCCGGCAAGCGCCCGCGCAGCACGCTGCAGAGCACGCTCGTGATGAAAGACGGCCAGCCGTACGCGATCCTGGGCAGCCCCGGCGGCGACGATCAGGTCATGCGCACCATGCAAACGCTGATCAACATGATCGATTTCGGCATGAACATCCAGCAGGCAATCGAGGCCCCGCGCTGGTCCTCGCGCAGCTTCCCGGCCTCGCCCTTTCCGCACACGATGTATCCCGGCGATATGGCGGTAGAGGCGCGTATCCCGAAGCCCACGCGCCAGGCGCTGATCGCCAAAGGCCATAAACTCCGAGTGACGTCCGCCATGGTCCCTCGGCTCAAACGGCGGCATCGTGATCGACGCGAACACAGGCGTGCTCAGCGCCGGCGCCGATCCGCGCGTGGATGCCTATGCTTGGGCGTGGTAGTTGGACCGTGCTCATGACGCAGGCATGGCTAGCAGGCTTGCGGGCTATTGCTCGCGCACGCGCTCTTTGGTCGTGATCTCTCCCCAGTCGTCGATCACTACATCTCTTGGTGCCAGTCCACAAAGATCGCGAGTCTTGCGGATACGAAATCCCACACCGTCTACCCACCGTAATCTGCCCTCCCAAGAGCAGGACTCCGTCTCCCCCTCGACAGTAGACGCTTCCTGCGGCTGCACGCGAATCGTCGCAGCACTCTCTTCGGCCATCCAATGGAAGTTGAGAGCAGTCGCATCTGCCGCTTCAAAGGCGCAGTGCTGATACACGGTCCCTTCACTAGCCAACCGCACAGCATTCGTGACTAGGTTACCGTCTTTCACTTGCATTCCGATCAGATACATCACGTGAATGCTCGTCCCGCCTGTCGTCCGGACGTCCACAGCCTTCAGCAGGTGGGCTCCGCTAGATTGAGCGAATTCCGTCGCTGTGACAATGATGTTGCCGTCGCTCGGCGTGAAGCCATCTGGTGCGACGCGGTCAGCGCCCTCCTCTCCGCCGACGCTCCATTTCGGCACGGCGAGAAGGGATAGGGCGCCATCAGGATTCACCGCCGCAGCTGTAAAGCGTGTATTGTCCTCATCCCCCGCCCCTGGACTGGCGAGCAAGAGGAATTGCTCGCCGGGCAGAAGGGAATCGCTCTTCCAGATCATGTCCACGTATCCGACACCGCGAACCAGGGCTCGACCTTTTGTTTTGCTGCGAAACTCTGAAACGAATGATTCCAAAGACGGAAGTGCGGCGGGTGCCCAGGTCAACCCGGCTGGAGCTTTCTTCCGCAGAAGAAAGAATTCCCGCTTTGCGGTTACCGGGTTATAGCTGCCGCCCCAAGGCCCAGTGGCAGTGCACAGAAAGTCCAACTCCTCTGTTTGCCACATGCAGTAGGTATGCTCGTAGTGCACGGCTGCAGTGTCAGGCGCCGTGCACGCGCCACCGCCTTCCCAATGAATGCACTGTGCTGCGGCTCGCAGGATGGGCTCACCCGATCGAAGATCGATCAGAAGATTGTTTCCGATCGTCCCCCCCGCGTTCGCCCCGTGATCGCTGTATTGGTCTACAAGAGTGAAGATGGGCAGACCAGTATCCGGAGTCGCCAATTCGAGATTCACCCAATCATCTAGCGGATCTTGGGCTGGAGTCTCCTCATCACCTTGCGGCGGACTTTCTTCAGTCTTGCTTTTGTTTGGTTGAACAAACAGCAAGCCTTCTTCGCGATCATTGGTCCCGCCCTCGAGCATGTACCATCTGCCCCTGCTCGCGCTAGCATCTGTTACATGCACATAAAGCTGCATGCCGGTGATCATCGACGGCTCATCCCCCCAATTCCCGCTATAGCCCGTCGTCGTGACCGGATTCAGGAAGAATTCGACGATTGAAATCCCGTACTTCCGCCGATCGAAGCCGTCGAATTTGCGATGCATCCACTCTTCACGACCCCCCGGCGGTGACACCACCGTGAAGTGAGCGGCCGGCTTTTCGTAGAAGTCCGTGCGCACGGCCTCGTCCGGTGCGCCACAGCCGAAAGTGCCTGGACTAGCCGGTGGAACAACTTCCTGCGCGAGCAACACAGCTACGACAACGATGGGCAAAATGTGCATACTCAGGCTGATTCCATCACAGCGGCACTCGCCTGCAAAGGTACCAATGGTTACTAACAACCGACGGATGCACGGGGCCCTAGGACAACCACTCTTTCCGCGATAGACTGGACCTTCCCATGCGAGTCCTAGGTATCGACTGCGGCGGCGAATACACCGGCTACGGTGTCGTTGAAATGCACTCCACCGGCAAGCTTTCCTGCATGACCTGCGGAGCTATCAAGCTCTCGCCTCGCGAGAAGCTGCCCACCCGCCTCTCTCGCATCTACATGCATCTCGGAGCGATCATCTCCGAGCATCAGCCCGACGAGGTCGCTATCGAAGACGTCTTTTATGCGCTCAACGTGAAGTCCGCCTTGAAGCTGGGACAGGTCAGGGGAGTAGCCATGCTGGCCGCTGCGTCCGCCGGACTCGAAGTCTCCGAATACTCGCCCCTCACGATCAAATCTTCTGTAGTCGGCTACGGCCGCGCCGAGAAGCAGCAAGTCCAGCACATGGTCACGCGTCTGCTTGAGCTTCCAGAACCTCCTGAACCACTCGACGCCTCCGACGCCCTCGCCATCGCCATCTGTCATCTGCACACAATCGGAACCCTCTTACGCCAGCGCGCCGTAGGACGATAGTTGGGCGCACGTCACAGGCTCCGTCGTTTTTCCTTCGTGGACGTAGCCGGCCCGAGCGAAGTCGAAGGCTGTCCTTGGCAGTTAAGGGTCTTTGCGATCGCTACCGCTCGGCAGCCCATGCATCGGATTTTTTGGCATAATCTCTAGGTCTGTCCTATGACCGTTAGGGATCTTGGGAAATCCAATATCGCGGGAAGGCGAATTCCGCCTTGGCAACGCTGGCCGTCGCTCGCCGTGTTTCTCCTGCTCTCGATCGCCCTGTGTAACGCTGCCGACCCGGCCACGATCACCTTCTCTCTCGATTTCCCCGACTCCAGCCCCGAGCACTATTCCATCGCAGTGCAGTCCGATGGCCATGCCCATTATGAATCCTCAGGGAAGATTTCCGCCGATTCCGATGTCCGCGACGACTACCAGACGGATTTCACATTCTCTGACGCCACCCGCGCTCGCATCTTCGAGCTTGCCACCCAAGCTCACTACTTCTCCGGCAAGGTCGACTCCGGCAACAAGAAACTGGCCTTCACCGGCGCCAAGAAACTCGTCTACAAAGACGGCCAGCGGAACTCGTCGGCCGATTACAATTACTCCCAGCAACCGGCCGTGCAACAGTTGACGACGCTGTTTCAAAGCGTGGCTGCGACTCTGGAATTCGGCCGCCGCCTCACCTATTTCCACCACTACCAGAAGCTCGCCCTCGATGACGAACTGAAGCACATGGAAGACCAGGCAAAACGTGGTGACTTGGTCGAGTTGCAAGCTGTAAGTCCCGTGCTACAGCATATTTACGAAGACGCTTCCGTGATGAACGTGGTCCGCGCGCGCGCGCTCCGCATCATGGGAATGAAACCGCTCACCGCCCGGAAAGTAATTCAGAGAAGCGTGGGACGAGTTGACCTTTAGCCGATGTCCTCCAGGCCAAGGCCAATTCGGCCATCCTGCCTTGGGTATTCCGGAGACCTAACTTTTACAACTCGTTACGCCAAACCGTGTTCTAATAGCTACACGTCTCTGGAGGTTGCTATGCCTTCACCTTCTCCGTCCAGGATTACTTTCGTTTTGCTTGCGGCCGCAGTTTGCGTGCTCCTTGCGCTGCCCGCTCTCGCCGACTCGCAAGCTCGCATCGTTCGCCTTAGCGACGTTCAGGGCTCGGTTCAGATCGATAAGAACACCGGCCTGGGATTTGAAGATGCCTTCCTCAACCTGCCCATCACGCAGGGCACGCAACTGCGAACCGGAGATCGAGGCCGCGCCGAAATGGAGTTCGAAGATGGCAGCTCCATGCGCCTGACTCCCAACACCACGGTTCAATTCAGCAAGCTTGGCTCAATGACGCGGGCAAGCGCATCTCCGAGATCAACCTCGTGCAGGGCATGGCGTACGTCAACTGGCTGGGCAAGGACGATGTCTCGTCTGAATTTCTCGCACGAGACACGTCTCGGTAAACCACTCTGCCCACTTCCGCGTCGATACCTCCTCCCAGGTTGCCGATCTCGCAGTCTTTAAGGGCGATGTCGATGTCGACGGGCCCGTCCGGCAAACTCGCTGTTCGACGAAGAAGAAGACGCGCCAGCTTCGATGTCGCCGACAACGACAAGTCCAGCCTCTCAAACAAAATCCAAGAAGCGCCGCTTGACTCGTGGGACAAGGAAGCGACCTCCTACCACGACCAGTACGCGAAAAATAACAACTTGAACTCCCTACGGCTACGGCCTGAGCGACCTGAACTACTACGGCGCATACCAGAACGTACCCGGCTACGGCATGATGTGGCAGCCTTACTTCACCGGCGTCGGGCTGGGATCCCTTCATGAACGGCGCCTGGGGCTTCTATCCCGGCTACGGCTACATGTTCGCGTCCGCCTATCCATGGGGCTGGATGCCTTACCGTTACGGCAACTGGATGTTCGTCCCCAGCTATGGCTGGATGTGGCAGCCCGGATGTGGAACTCCTGGGTCACCGTTCCTCGCTACACGCAGACTACGTTAACGCACGTTACGCCTCTCACGCCTCCCGCAGCAGGCACCGGGGGAACCGGTACGGTAGGGAAGAGTTGCGCCCACGTCGCCGACGATGACTTGCGCGCCTGAATGCTGGTTCGGCAGGCATGGGGATTCCGCGCGGCTCGTTCAAAATCTCAATCACCTGAATCATCAGGTCGCGAAGTCTGGTTCCGCCGAAGTGCGTCCCGCTCCTCAGTTTTCAGCGACCTCACCCAACAGTTCGCGTCATCAGCCAGCTTCAGTCTCCGGGCGGATCCTCATCACCGGGGTCTGCTCCAGCGCGGAGCGAGCACAATGTCGTCTTCCGCGGGACATAGCGCTCCTGCAGGTCATCTGCCAGTGGCGGCATCGTTCCCCACAAGTAGAGCATTTCGTTTTGGATTGAAGTACGGGCTGCCGAAAGCCAAGCCCGTTTTTTTGCTGGGGGCAAACGTGGGCGTCTGGAATAACGATGTGGAGACAGCCGCCTTCGGCTGTCCAGCGAAAGGCAAAGCCAAGCGCCGACCGGCACGTGTAACGACGGACGCCTTCGTCCGTCCCGCGAGGCTAAGCCGAGTGGCCTTGTAGTGGCACGTCTCTCTCTCCGGAAGAACGCGGAAGAGTGGACCTTCCGGGCCGCGTCAAGCAACAAAAATCAGTCGGGCGTTACCCGACGATCACGCCCGCATATCCCACAACCATCTCTCGATCTCCCGAAATATCGCCCGAAGTCGCATACTTCACCAACTCCGCCGACTTCGCTCCCAGCTGTCGCGCCGCCGTCAGCATCGCCACCGCCGGCCCGAACCCGCACATGCTGATGTCCTGCTGCGTCACCACATCGAACAGCCCGCGCGGGTCCAAGGTGAGAATCCGTCTCGATCGCGCGATGATCTTTCGCCCGCGTCACCACGTCGGACTCATAGTGGTTCATGTCGCTCGAGGCCACAAGCAGCACCGGATCTCTCTGCGCGCGCCACGACATCCGCCAACGCCAACCCTAGTTGCTCGAGCACTTCGAAGTGCCCGTCGCCGAGAGCGATCGGTACGATCCGCAGCTTCGGCTGTCGCAACTGCAGAAAGGGAAGCTCGACTTCTGCCGCGTGCTCGGCGCGGTGCGCGGCCGGATCGTTCTGCAGCGCAGGGAACCGCGCTGCAGGGCCTGCGCTAACTCGGCTATCGATCGGAACTTCGCCCAACGGCGTCTCCCACGTCCCTTCACTCATTATCAGCCAGAGCCCGACCCATGCCAGTGTGGTTCGGGCACATCACGACGCAAAGCCGCGGAACTTCAATCCGCGCAAATACCGCCCCCGCGACGTGTCCCGAATACATGTATCCGGCGTGGGGCGCGATACAACCGATGGCCTTTTCGCAGCGGCAGTGCTCGAAATCGCTTGCGAGAGATATCCCTGAGCTTCCGTACGCAGGTCGTCAGGATCTCCCGGATAAAAACGTCCCGCGACCGCGGGATGGCGAAGGACCGTGCTCGTCATAGTCCCTCCTCGATTCTGTTGCTGGCGCTTGAGAGCCGTATTTGGAAGGCCAGCGCTTCCGCGCGGCAGGTGGAAGAGCGGCGCTTCAGCGCCGCGTTAAGGGCTAACCCAGCGTTGGATTTAGCCCCTGACTCTGATTCATAGCTTACGACTGATGATCGGGCTGACGCAAGGCTCGATACACCGCCGCACTCTCCTCCAGGCTCAACGTCTCTGCCCGCGCCGTCGGCTTGACCTTCGCTTCCGCCAGCGCGCGCTTCAACCCTGCTTCTTCGTACTTCTCTCTCAGATTGTTCCACAGCGTCTTGCGCTTCTGTCCAAACGAAAGCCGCAAGAAATCGATGAAGCCATCGCCGGCCACTCCTAACTTTTCCTGCTGCGGATCAATCGTCAGCCGCAATACCGCCGAATGCACTTTCGGCGGAGGCACAGAATGCCCCCGGCGGCACCGTAAACAGCTTCTCCACGCGCGCATAAAGCTGCGCCGTCGCCGAAAGCACTGCCGTACTCGCGGCCTCCCGGCTCAGCCGCGATCCTGTCGGCAACCTCGCGTTGCACCATGATCACGATGCTCTCGAAATATTTGGAGAACTCAAACAGCCGCAGCAGAATGTCCGATGTAATGTAATAAGGAAGATTGCCGACGACTCGGACCGGCTGCGGCTTGAACTCCATCCCCGGTCTGGCCGAGCCCGGGCTTTGGTCCGAACAGGGAATCGAAGTCGATCGCCAGTACGTCTGCCTCCATGACCTCCACATTCCGCGCCATGCCGAACTTCAACCGCAATTGCGCCGCCAGCACCCGATCCAGTTCCACCGCGATCAGCCGACGTGTGAGCCTGGCGAGCAAGGAAGTCAGAATGCCCCGCTTCCCGGCCCGATTTCCAGCACCGTGATTCCGAGACGTCCCCAACTGCATCCACTATCGCGCGCCGCTACATCTTCGCTGGCCAAAAAATGCTGTCCCAATTTAGGCTTAACTTTGCGGACGGCGCGTAGAAACTGCCTTTGGCACGTTGACCCTCCTTTCCTCGGGAAGTAGACTTTGCAAGTCGGTCATTGGCATCTTAGCTGGTTCGGACCCCGGGCCCTGAGACTTACTCATATTTCATCATATCGCGCACGCGATCACGCGCGTGCTCCTGAGGAGGTTCCGCACTCATGAATATCGCATTTGCTGGCTTCTGAAGGTGTCCCGTTTTCCAAGACCGGCGGCCTGGCCGACGTCGTGGGCGCCTTGCCCCGCGCTTTAGCCTCCCTCGGGCATCAGGTCAGCGTCTACCTCCCGCGTTATCGGCAGACCAAACTCAGCCGATCCCGCCACGGTCGTCCGCAGCATCACCGTTCCCTTCGATGATGAGTATCGCTTTGCCTTCGGTCGTTTCCGGAGGCGTCTCAGGGCGGCGTGCAGTTTTTACTTTCGTCGAATATCCTCCGTATTTCGATCGTGATGCCCTCTATGGTACGCCCGCCGGAGACTATCCCGACAACGCCGAGCGCTTTGCCTTGTTCTCCCGCGCCGTGCTGGAAGCCTCGAAAATTCTGGGCGCCCCGCATATTTTTCATTGCCATGACTGGCAGTCTGCCCTGATTCCGGTTCTGCTCCGCACCGTCTACGCCGAAGACCCGGCTTTCAACGAAGTGGGCACGGTCTTCACCATCCACAACATGGGCTACCAGGGCCTGTTCCCGCCTGACACTCTGCCGCTGCTCATGCTCCCGTGGGATCTCTTCACCATGTCGAAGATGGAGTTCTTCGGCCAGGTGAATTTCCTGAAAGGCGCGCTGACTTACTCCGACTACGTCACCACAGTCAGCAAGAAATACAGCCAGGAAATTCAGACCGCCGAATACGGATTCGGCCTCGAAGGCGTCCTCCGCGACCGCGCCTCTACGGTGACGGGCATTCTCAACGGCGTCGACTACGACGAATGGAGCCCGCAAACCGACAAGTTCACCGCCGCGAAATACTCGCCGCAGGATCTTTCCGGAAAAGCCAAAGACAAGCAGGATCTTCTCACTGCCTTCGGCGTCGCCAACGCCAATCCCAAACTTCCGGTCATCGGAATCGTCTCCCGCTTCGCCGCGCAGAAAGGGTTTCGACCTGATCGCGCAGATCGCAGACCGCCTCGCCCGCGAAGAGATGATCATCGTCGCCCTCGGCGCCGGCGACAAAGCCTACGAAGAGATGTTCCAACGCCTCAACAAACAATTCCCCAACAAGATCGCCGTGAAAGTCGCGTACGACAACGCCATCGCCCACAAAATCGAAGCCGGCGCCGACATGTTCCTCATGCCCTCGCGCTATGAGCCTTGCGGCCTGAACCAGATCTACAGCCTGAAGTACGGCACGGTTCCCATCGTCCGCGCCACCGGCGGCCTCGACGACACCATCGAGCCTTGGGACGCCCGCACCGGGAAGGGCACCGGTTTCAAGTTCTCCGAATACAACGGCGAGTCGCTCCTGCTGACGATCAAAGAAGCCCTGCAAGCCTATCGCGACCAAACGTCGTGGCAGGTCCTCATGCGCAACGGCATGAACAAAGATTTCTCCTGGAACGCCTGCGCTCGCGAATACGGCAAGATTTACGAGAAAGTCCGCCTGATGCGCGGTACTCCTGCGGCACCAGAAAAGGTGCTGGTGTAGATGTGCCTCTGTGGGGACAGCCGCCTTCGGCTGTCCGCCGAAGCGCAGCGAGGCGCTTACCGGAGGGGTCGGGTCTTATTCCGCCCTCAAAGCCTGCACCGGATCAATCGACGCCGCCCGCTGCGCCGGAATAATCCCAGCAATGAATGCCGCAATCACCAGCATCAAAATCGCTCCCCCTACGATAGGCGGATCTGCGCTTGTAATCTCATATAGCTGGGCCTTCACAAAGCGGACGCACACCAATGCGACCGGGATTCCTATGCACAGCCCGATGACGATCTGAACAATGGCTCCTCGCATCACCATGGCAATCACACGCCGCCGTTCCGCCCCGAGCGCCATGCGAATCCCAATCTCCGAAGTTCGCCGCGCGACCGTAAATGCGGTCACTCCATAAAGCCCGATGGTCGCCAGCAATAGGGCCAGTCCGCCAAACAGGGCCGTCAGTCGCGCCACCATCCGCTCCTGCGTGAAGCGATCGGCGATCTGCTCATCCAGAGTCTGGAACTTCACGATCGCGAGGTTGGGATTGATGCCAGCCAGCGTCGTCCGTGCTAGTCTCTCCATGTCGTCCATCGGCCGCGCAGTATGCAGCACGAGCGCACCCGCGTACAGCGAAGTATCCTTCTCAATCGGCTCTTTCTCGCTCGCCGGCCGCTGCATTATGGGAACGAAGAACATACTGTGGTTCTTCCAGTACACACTGGTATAGGCCGTGTCCTCCACGACTCCAACGATCTCAAAGTCTCCTGGAGACGTCGGGCCCGGCGCGCCGAAATGCTGACCAATCGGATTGCTTCCGTCCTTGAAGAACTCTTTCACAAACGATTGGTTCACCACCGCAACCGCTGGGGAAGCAGAAGTGTCCTGAGGGCCGATCCCGCGCCCCATTAAGACATGCGTGCCCACGGAATCGAAAAACTCGGCATTCGCCTTGACCCAGGACGCGTTCTTATCCTGGTCCGCCTGTCCCTGGACCTGAAGACCTTCACTCCAGTTGTTGTCTTCCATCGGTGTATAAGTGGTGATCCCAACCTTCTCGACTCCCGGCAGCGCATGAAATGCCTGCTCCATGTTCCGGTACAGCGCTTCTAATTGATTCGTCGAGTATCCCGCGCCCTGGGGGTTGATGTGCACGACATAGCGGTTCCGCGCATCCAGCTTCAGGTCTGTGTGCTGCAGTTTACTCAGGCTTTGCGAAAACAATCCCGCACCAATCAGCAATACCAGTGACAGAGCTGCCTGCAGGACTACAAGGCCTCGCTGCAGCCGCGAGGCGCCACTCGCCGTCGTTCGTGCTCCACTACGCAGCGCGTCAACCGGTTCTGCCCGCGCCGCAAGCCATGCCGGCGCCACGCCGAAAAGAACGCCAGTGAGTAATGACACTCCGCATGCGAATCCCACGACCGGGAGCGAGGGGCTTGCCTGGATGGGGAGGTTCTGCGCGTCCGGAAACACCAGCCTCAACAGCAACTGCGCGCCGGCATAAGCGACAGCCAACCCCGCGATTCCCCCCATGATCGATACCACAACACTCTCCGTCAGCAGTTGCCGGACGATTCTTGCCCGTTTTGCTCCCAGCGCCGTGCGTACCGACAACTCCGTGCGCCGTCCCATTCCCCGTACCAGCAGCAGATTCGCGATATTGGCGCAGGCGATCAGCAGCACCAGTCCGGCGATCCACATCAGCAAGTGCAGTTGAGACGAATATTGCTCCTGCATTGTCTGAATTCCAGCGCCCGCAGGAGTCAGCACGACATGAACCTTCGCCAGCAATGGCTTTCCCTTCTCGGATGAATATTCCTTGGTGGGTGCAAGCGCCTGTCGTAGCACCGCGCTCACTTTTTCTTGCAGTGATTTCATTTCCAACCGAGGCCTCAAACGTCCTACGATGTAGAGCCATTGCACGCCTGGATCGTGCACGTAAGGCGCATTCGCCAGCAAGGTCATCGATTCGATCGGCAGATAAAAATCCGGCGGAGTGCTCGTCATCCGATCGCCGTAAAATCCCTCTGGTGCGACGCCCACGACTATCACCGGTATGGTATTCACCCAGAAGGCGCCACCGACTACGGAGGCATCACCCGCATAGTCGCGCTGCCAGGTCTGGTAGCTCATGACTGCGGTCATCGGTGCGCCCTTGCTGTCGTCTCGGTCCACGAGCAACCGCCCAGCCCGTGGTTGCAGCCCAAACGTGCGGAAGTAATTGCCGGAAACGAACTCACCCATCATCGATCGCGCCTGAGTCGATGGTCCATCGCGCCGCACGGTCACTGGCCGGTATCCGAAGCCCGCCTCCATCGCCGCCAATTCTTCAAACTCCGGCGTGCTTTTCCTTAACTCGTCATACGAGTCGGTTGAAAACAGGGAAAAATTCCCGCTGTCACTGGTCCCGGAATTCACGCAACAATTGTTCTGATCGCCAAGCCGCACCAGCATCTTCGGATCGGCTACAGGTAGGTTCCGCAGCAGCACCGAATTCACCAGGGTAAAGATTGCGGCATTCGCCCCAATGCCCAACGCAAGCGTCAGCAGCACCGTCATCGTGAAGCCCGGGGTCTTACGCAACTGCCGTAGTGCATAACGCATATCTTGCATAAAGGACGAGATCATCTGCCGTCGCTCCTCAAAATGGCTTCACTCGGAAACAAAAAGACACTCCGCTTCGGGCCCGATGGGTACTAACCCGACTGAAGCACAGCACACGACCGTCCAAAACTACAACGGTCGTGGGCTTGCAATCGCAGGCACTTGCAGAACTTCGCGCAAGTTGCAGGTGTGCGCTTACGCTTCGCGCTGTTCAGAACTGGACACCCACAGAAGGACATGTGGCGACAGCCGCCTTCGGCTGTCCGACGAAGCGAAGCGAGGAGTACAGCGCTGTTTCAGGCTGCTAGAATTTCCCCAGCATGGCTGCAGCGCACCAGTCCGGCCTCACGCGCACCATCTTTCACGTCGACATGGACGCCTTCTTCGTCTCCGTGGAAGAGCTCTATGATCCTTCTCTGAAAGGGAAGGCGGTCGTCGTTGGCGGACAGCGCGACGAGCGTGGCGTCGTATCCGCCGCGTCCTATGAAGCTCGCAAGTTCGGTGTTCACTCCGCCATGCCGCTTCGCACTGCTGCCAAGCAATGTCCGCACGCCATCTTTGTCGACGGACATCCCGAGCGATATCGCGAGTGCTCCGAAAAAGTCTACAAAGTCCTCGGCAGCTTTACCCCGCAGGTCGAGATGGCCTCCATCGACGAGGCATATCTCGACATGACCGGAACCGAGCGCCTCCACGGTCCTCCGCTCAAAGCCGCGCACAACCTGCATCAGCGCATGAAGGCCGAGACCGGACTGAACTGCTCGGTCGGAATCGGCGGCTCGCGTCTTATCGCGAAGGTTTCCTCCGGACAGGCCAAGCCCAACGGCGTTCTCTGGATCTTGACCGGCGAAGAGGCGAAATTTCTCGCTCCACTCGACGTCCGCGAAATTCCCGGCGTAGGCAAAGTCATGGAGACCCACCTTCACGCGCTCGGCATCAAGAAGGTCGGCGACCTCGCAAAACTCGAAGAAGGCGAACTGGAAGAGCGCTTCGGAAAATGGGGATTGGCGCTCGCCGGCAAAGCACGAGGTGAGGACGCCGGCGGATGGTTCGACAGCGAAGTTGCCGCCGAGCACGACGCCAAGTCCATCAGCCACGAACACACCTACAACGAAGATACTGCGGACCAGGCGCAACTCGAATCTACGCTGATGCGTCTCTGCGAGATGGTTGGACGCCGCTTGCGCGAATCCAATTTCCACGCCGGTACAGTACAGCTCAAACTGCGCTACAAAGACTTCACGACGATCACACGCGCGCACACATTGCCCAATCCTACGCAGCTCGACACCGAAATCTTCGAGCACATCCGAGCTCTATTCCGGAAGAACTGGAAGAACGGAATGCAAGTCCGCCTGCTCGGCGTGCAGGCGTCGCACTTTACGACTGAGTCCGCCCAGATTGACCTGTTAGAAGGGAATCGTCAGCAGCGCTGGAAGAATGCATTGACTGCAGCCGACAAACTGCGCGACAAGTTTGGAGAGTCAACCGTGGGTCTGGCCGCAGGCCTTCGCGGTAGCTTCCGCGAACGCACTCACGAAAACCCCGCAGGCCTGCCCGGCAAAAGCACTCGCAAAGACTCGCAATAGCACGAGTCATCAGAAGCACAGGACGCAATGCAAATCAAAGTTGGGTACTCCACTTCTCGCTGCCTTTGCGAAGTGGGTCTTTCGACAGAGCGGATCGACGAAGGAGTCTGTCGTGCGGCGAGCAACGCGATTCTTTGAACTAACCCTGGCTCTCTTCGCGGGATTGAATCTGCACCAGAGCCGGTTCCGCTACCACCAATGGCGTTCCGTTCTTCCAGCGATCCGGCGCGGCGCCGTCTCCCCGCAACTTCTGCGTCACTGACCCGACAGCCAGCGAGCCCTGCACCAAATGTCCAATCTTCAACGGCCCGGCGACTTTGATATCCCGTATCCAATGGAGCGCGCTGCTGATGCTGCACCCGCATTGGCTGCAGTCCGGCGTTCCCCCGAAGACGCACGGTTCAACGTGCGTCCGCAAGTCTGCCGAGAAGTTCAGCGACATCTTCGAAAACAGGCAGCGCTCTGGGCTCTCGGGAGGCTTCACGAACGCCCGCGCTACGCCCTCGGGCAAGAGAAGCTTGGGATATGACTTTCCCAGCTCCGGCAACTCCGCCGCAATCCGCTCCCGATCTTCGGGGCTCAAACGTTCCGCACTCTCCTCGCCGATCTGCGGGCTGTAGAGGCTCACCCAGATGTGATCCACTTCCGGGCGCTCATTCCAAAACGCGACGTACTCTTCCAGATACGAGCTTCGCGACATCATGGGACGCGTAATCACCCAATGCACATTGATCGAACGCCCCTCAATGTTCTTGAGAATGCGCTCATAGGTCGCGGGCTTTCGCCGCTCATCATGATGTTCAGGAAGGCCGTCAACGGAAACAGCGACGCGCAACCGCGGAATGTCCATCCACTCTTGTGGAATCGGAATCACGGCGCTGGTTACGACCATCGAGAAGACGCCCATCGCGTTGAGCCGGGGAATGATGCTCGACAACTCGCGATGCCGGATCATCGGCTCACCGCCGACCAGCGATACATGCGCAGGTCGATGCCGGCGCACCAGGTTTAGTACGCCTTCGACCAGCGCATCACCACGCAAGTCGCTCAAATCCCGGAGTGTCTTTTCGCCGCCCAGATGGCTGTCACCATAGGCGTAACAGCCGGGACAACTGAGTGGACACTCCCGCGTAATCTCAATCGACATCAACGGAGCATGTCCATTGAGAATGCGCCACCATCCGCGCGCGAGATCGCGCGCTTTTAAGCTGGACCCAGATTGTCGGGTGATCATACTCTTCGTCCTTGAGATGCCTGATCTAGCCCTTTGGGTGCGGTGAAAAGCGCTTTTGGAGTCACCGCTCGCCGACGCATTCCTGACCGCGCGAGTATGGCAGACGATGTTGGGCACATTGCACGACAGAAGCGTAAGCAATCTGAAGAAGTTGAGGAGGATTAACGGAGCGGCGTAGCGCCAAGACCAGCGGCGCTCAGTGGATTCGCTCGGTCGCTCCGGCCTGTTTTGAAAGGCACTCCTGGTCCAAGCCGGCACATTTCGAGCTCCTTTTCCCGTTTTGGGAGGGGTTAACCATCTGGTACCTCCCTCCCCCTCCCCCTTCCATGTGATCCAATGGAATCAGCAACTTAGCGGAGAATGGCAAATTAAATCTTGCGGTTCAATAACATAGGGGTAAAATCTTGAGCCCCAAAGGTTTGCAGCTCATTTTGCGGCGTCCCAGACAGATTCATCACGGTGGCAGCAATCGATTCCGCGAATGCTGAACGCTGAGGCTCATCAAGTGTTGTCTCGAGGGAGACACGACCTTTCGATAGCACAGTGAGTGTCGTCACAGCGTTCTGTATGAGCTGAGCTGAGCATGGTGTGAAACGAAATCGGGGCAGCCGACAAAGATCGGAGCGAGTATGAAGAGACTGGTTCGAGTTTTCAGCATGGCAGTCGGAGTGCTCGTGTTCACGCTTTGCGCACAGGCACAGATGGTACAGGTGACTCTGCGGATCGTCCTCGTGGACCGCGACCTGAACCAGAAACCGGTGCCTTCGTTCCGTGTCACACTCGAGCGCGCGGATAGTCCCGGCGCGGAGGCGATCGAATTGAAAACGGCGCTCGACGGCACGTGCCAGAAGTCTGTTCCATCGGGAAAGTACAAGTTAAAAAGCGCGCAGCCGATTGAATTCCAGGGCAAGCGCTATTCGTGGTCGCTCGACGTGACCCTGAGCGGGGCGCAGCAGGTGATCGAGCTGACCAATGACGACGCCAAGGCAGAAGCTCTCATCACCGAAATCAAGAACGCCCCAAGCAACGATCTGAATGTGCTGTTTGAAAAGCTTAAGAATTCCGTGGTGAAGGTGCGCGCCGAAGGCCACGATGGATCGGGCTTCATTGTGGATGCTTCGGGCTTAGTGGTGACGAATAACCACGTGGTTGAGTCGTCAGGTTATGTCGCGGTGCAGTTCGACCAGAAGCGGAAGGTACTGGCGAAGGTGCTGGCGACCGACACGGACAAAGACATTGCCGTACTGTGGGCGAATCTTAAGGCGTTTCCCGAAGCGGCGGTTGCGAACCTGGTGCCCTCGGACACGGCGTCGCAGTTGGTCGTCGGTGAACGCGTGTTCACCATCGGATGTCCGCTGGGACGCGAGAAGGTGCTCACTAGCGGAGTGGTCAGCAAGGTGGAAACGAAAGCAATAACGAGCGACATCAACATCAACCCGGGCAATTCGGGTGGCCCGCTGTTCAATCTGCGCGGCGAGGCCACTGGGATCACGCGGGCCGGGCTGCGGTTGCTGGCCTCAATTGTGCCGATCGCGGAGGTCCGGCCGGTGATCGAGGAGGCGCGCCAAAAAATGGCGGGCGCATCATCGCCGGCTGCAGATCTGCTGCCAGTCGAGCCCGTGGATTTCTTTCCGTCGGACGCGCTGGTCTCGCTGCTGCAGCGTCCCGAAAAGATGGACACGAAGCCCTACTTTTTTCCAGCTGGACAATTTGAGGTCGGAGTCCTGACGCCCTATGTCCGCTACTACCTGAACCACAAAGACGAAATGGATGCGGCGCGGAAAGCAGCAAAGCGGTCGGGCACCGACCCCTCGCAGACCAAGCCGCCGGCAGAAGCAGTGGAGCAGGCGCAGGATGTTCCGCCGGTGCTATTAGTGCGAGTCGTTCCGAAATTCAGCGTGATGTGGAAGGTGAAGTTCAAGAACGGATTTCAGAAGATGCGGCTGCTGTGTGGCGGCAAAGAAATTCCGCCTATCGACCCGGGACGAAGCGAATACGAACTGCACGATGTTCGCAACCGCGTGATCGATACCACTATGCAGGGGTTTTATTCGTATCCGCCCGACGCGATTTCGCCCAGTTGCGGGAGCGTGAGCCTGGAAATCTTTTCGGAGAAAGATCCGAATACGCCAATTACGCAACCGGTAGAGACGGCCACGGTCGAGCGCGTGTGGTCGGATTTCGAGCCGTATCGGAAGGGGAAGAAGGAGAAGTGAGCAGCATTCCCGACGCCGTTGCTTCCGGCTATTTCTACTACCCAGGATTTGAGGTTGTAGCGGAGGAGATCGCGCAACCGGAAGTGCTGGTCGGCGTCGCGGAATCGGTAAACGCTGGGCGACCAAGCGGGAGCAATCTCGGCAACGCCGCTCTGGCCAGTCTCAGCATAGGCGACTACACGTCCCAATGCACTCCAAGTGGGCGACTCTACGGCATGCAGTCGCGGCAGCGCTAGCCCCGCGACTCAAGGGCTTGAATAGAACGACTGATCTGTTGCAGGTGGGAAAGGTCGTGACCGGCCAGCAATTGCAGCATCACGGCCAGGGACTCCGCGCCACGCTCATTGTGCTGCCCGCTGCGTTGCAAGTCCTCTGGTGACATTCGTCTCCACACAGACAAATTGAGTGCGCGCAGCGTCCGAAATATTTCGACAAGTTCCGACGGCTCGCGTTCATTGTGGCGCTGGCAGGCTACCCAAGCATCCTGCCTGATGCCCAGAATAACCGGCTCGTCCTCGCAAAGGATCAACCTGAGGCGATATCCATAAACCCATTCACTATCGGCGAGATGGCCGATGATTTCGTTCGGAGTCCATTTCCCTTGAATTGCTCGCCCGCGCAGGACTTCTGCCGGATGTCTGGCCACAATATCGGCCAGGGTGAATGCCGTCTGCCCCAACACCTCGATCGGATCCCGGCCAGCCAACAGGTTGAACAACTTTTCGCGGTAGGTCGATGGGGCCGACACCTCTAGTCCCGGTTGCGCTGGCGTCATAATCAACTCCTTCCTATGCAACTTCTCGAATCTACAGACCTTTCGCTGGGCGAGCGGGAAACATGCGCTAAGGGTGACTTTGAATCGGTGAGACAAGCCCGCTAACGCTCGCAACGGAATCTCGTGGAACCTCCGCTCCTTTTTCCAGGGCGAAGCCTTCCACTTTCCAGCCTTCCGCACCGCCGATCATTTTCTTCACTTTCCGGCCCAGGCGCGCCAGACGCGCTGCAGCGCGGTCGGCTCCGTTGCAATGCGGCCCGCTGCAATAGACAACGAATAGCGTATCCGGCGGATAGGCGGCGAGATTGCGTTCATTGATTCGGCCGTGCGGGAGATTGAGCGAGCCCGGAACATGCCCGCCCTCGAAAACTTGCGGGCTGCGAACATCCAGCAGCACAAACCCGGGCGCGCCCGAAGCCAACGCCGCGTGAACGTCCCAGCAGTCGGTTTCGAGAGACAGCAGCTTCTCAAAGTGGTCGAGGGTCGTTTGAGGATCAGCGGCGATCTCATTGTGTGTGTTCATACCCCACTGTTGCCCGATTCAAAGACTTTGTCGATAGGCAGAAATGCCAATATCCGCTAAAATCCTGCCATGCGCTCCTGCGACCATCGCCGCGTGGCTACTCTGCTTTACGACGGGCTCAGCATCTTCGAGTTCGGGATCGTGGTGGAGATTTTCGGCTTGCCGAGGCCGGAACTGGAGGTCGATTGGTACAGGTTTGAGACCTGCTCGCACCAGCGCGGCCCGCTCCGCACGACCGGCGGCGTTCATGTCGAGGCACGTCGTGGATTGCGGACCTTGCAACAGGCCGGAACCATCGTTATTTCGGGCTGGAAGCGAACCAGCGAACCTCCTCCGGAATCTCTCCTGAAAGCACTGCGTTCGGCGCACGCTCGCGGCGCACGTCTGGTCTCCATTTGTTCCGGAGCCTTCGTTCTTGCGGCCACCGGCCTGCTCGATGGCAAGCGCGCCACCACCCACTGGCGTTACGCGGAAGAGTTGGCTTCCCGGTTTCCGGAGATTCGCGTCGACCCCGGCGTTCTGTACGTGGATGAAGGCCGCATCCTGACTTCGGCGGGCAGCGCCGCGGGCATAGACCTTTGCCTGCACATCGTCCGGTGCGATTATGGCGCCGAAATTGCCAACCGCGTGGCCCGCCGGTTGGTCATGCCGCCGCACCGCGACGGCGGTCAAGCGCAATACGTCCCAAACCCCGTCGACAGCCGGGCGGCCGGAGGGCTCGCGCCGCTCTTGCAATGGGCGCAATCGCATTTGGGCCAGGCTCTGCGCGTGGAGGATATGGCCCGCCGCGCGGCGATGTCGCCACGCACTTTCGCGCGCCAGTTCCGCCAGCAGACCGGAACCACGCCTCACCAATGGCTCACCCACCAGCGTCTCCTGGCCGCGCAGATGCGCCTCGAAAAGACCGACGACGGGATCGATGCGATTGCCGAAGCGGTGGGGCTACAGACGGCGGCGACGCTGCGGCAGCACTTTAGCCGGACACTGGACACGACACCTACCGCCTATCGCCGCCGGTTCTCCACCAGGTAGGCGCTGCCCCGGTTTCGGGATTTCGCGGTTCCGTCGCGGAATCCGCTGACGGTCGCAGCTCTGTTATGGGTGCCGGGGGGATTGCCGATGCCGCATGGCTTTCGATGCGCAAAAAAGACCTTGCTTCGCAAGCGACAGACAAAAACGTCTGTCCCACAATTGCACACCGGCATGCGTTGTGGGTCAGGCGGCATCGCCTGTCAATCCCGTGAACACTCTCACAAGCACGCGACCCAGGTAACAGAGCCGCGACAGAGTCGCGCCAGCCGAGCCTCCGGCCGCCCTTGGAGCCTAGCGGTGAACCCACAGATTTCTCCGACGAGCTATTTCTTTTGCGGCTGGGGCGGCACGACTGTAAGTCGTGCCCTTCCCAATTCGAGATCAAACGAGCCCGGAAAGAACTCAGGCCGGGTATCCCGGAAGAGTGTTCCGGATCCCGGCCTGCGTCTTAGTGCACCTTGGTGGTCATCCTCGACCTATTGGCAGTACCAGCAGACTGCAGAGGTCCTTCGCCGCCACAAGCTGCGGCTCAGGATGACAAGAGTTTTGGTTGTTTGCTGGGTTCGAAGAGGGGACAGCCGATGGCGACTGTCCCCACATGTTCCGTTTCAGTTTCCCGGGTTCGTTGTGCCATTCGCAGCGGTTGTGGGCGTCGTGGTTGGCGCGTTGCCTCCGTAGCGCGACAGGCGCGGGAAGAAGGGCGTGACTTCGAACGGCATCTTGTCACGCGCCGAAGTGATGGCGACCGGAGCCGTCTTCACCATTTCCGCCTTGTCATCCCAGGGATTGACCTTCACGCGTCCGCCCAGGGGCAGAGCCGCGATCTGGTCGAGCTTGTTGTTGTCGAGCGCCGGACCCTGCGTGGAGAGCGCCGACAAGCGGTTGACTTGTCCGCCTTCTGCCAGTGGGTTGCCCAGGTGCGTGGTGAGCAGCGCGTTCAGGCTTAGAGCGCGCTGTTGCAGCGCCTTGAGGAACAGGCCTACGTTGTCGAGTTTCTGCGCGTAGGGCGAGTTCTTCAGGAAATCAACGGCCTTCTTGTCGGCCGCAGTCTCTTCTTCTGGAATGTGCTTGAAGCCGAGGTTCTGGTACGTGGCGTCATCAGAGAACAGCATGCGGTCGTTGAAGGCGTACTTCGATCCCAGATTGTGTCCGAGAACGATGTGCGCGAGTTCATGCGAGAGCACGGCCGCAAGGCTGGCCTCGTCGGGAAGGACGTCGACCAAACCGCGGCTGATGACGATGGTGTTGCCCACGCTGAACGTTTCCAGCGGCGCAGTGAGCAGCACGCGCGTGCGAACCGGGCGCGGCAGATCGATGTTGTTGGTGACTTCCAGGTTGTTAACGACGGTCTGGAGAATGCGGTCGACGTCGCCCTCAGGAGCGAGCAAGCCCGCGATGGTCAGACGCTCGACAACGTTGTCTTCCGCCTGCTGCTGCCATACACGCTCGGCCTGCAGCGGAGAAGCGTCCTGCGCGGTGGCGCTGCTGTCTTGTCACCGAGTCGACGCGGATGTTGGTCAATTCGTCGTCCTTGCCACCCTTCTTCAAGTCATATCCCCAGATGCGGGTCTGAGCTTTGAACGCCACTTTGCTCTTCACGCCAGCGCTGAAGTCGCCTTCTTCGCTGTAGATGAACGAAGGCACCCAGTAGCCGGGGATGAGGTTCAAGCGCCAGCTGTCCATGTGAAAGAAGTAGGAATTGCGCGGCGCCGGATAATAGGTTCCGTTCAGGCGCACGATGTTGAAGCCCTGATCTTCGACCCAGAGGCGTCCGAGAAATCGTCCGCGGCCGGACTTCGGCTTGGGAGTGACATCAAATACCAGGCAGCGTACGTCGCCCAGGAATTCGCGGCGGACATAGCGAAAATCGTAGTGCTCGCGGTCGAAGTCGGTGCGGTCGGCATAGACCATCCAGGAGAAGCCCATCGGCTGATACTGGACCTTGTAGAGCTTCTGGAAGCCGCCGAGCAGACCGCGACTGCATGCTCTTCTCTTCTTCCTTCAGGTAATCCTTGCGGTCGATGTTTTCGCCCATATCGAGACGGCCGAGGAAATAATGATCCTGCGCTGGGCACGGGCCCAAGCTGGGGATCGGCGGTCAGGTTCTGCAGATAAGTCTCGACCACGGGCGTGCGGTTCGAGAGCACCTTGATAAGTCCATGCTCGCGCTCAATGAACAGGTTCACGACCTGGTCCATGGTGGTCGGAGCCGGCACGGTCGCGGGAGGAGCAAGGGTCGCCGCGGGCGCCGACTGAGTTGATGCCTGCGCGGGCTGCTGCTGGTCCGGAGCCGGAGCGGCTTGCTGCAACGGTTGGGCCGTCTGCGCGGCAGCGGTCGCGGGTGACTGCGTGGGCGCTTGCGAGTCGGTCGCCTGTTGAGCGGCAGCGCTGATCGAGACCAGCAGGGCCGCGGTGAGAATCCAATTCGAAGTGCGCATGACTCTTTTCTCCAAGTTCTTGTAACCCAAGTTCGTTGAATGCCTGACAGCCAAACTTACTTCGCCAAAATTCTTCAGTACGCCAGCTGGAACATCACGTGAACGACCGCCGTGGAATCGACCGGCTGGCTGTAACGGAGAGCTGGTTTGAAACGGATCTTGTTCGCGGCGGCAACGGCGGCTTCATCCAGGCCGTGGCCCAGGCCGCGGACTACCTTATTTACGTGCAGGGTGCCATTCGCTGAGAAGTTGACTTCCAGCAGAACTTCGCCTTCCAGCTTCAGGTCGCGGGCTTCCTGCGTGTAGACGGGATTCGGCTTGTAGGTGATTTCCACCGGAGTGGTCGCGGGACCGGTTTGGACTTGCGCGACCTTCGGACCGTCGTGCGCGACTTCCTGCGATCCGAAACCGCCGGTCGCGACTCCACCCTTTCCGTTGCTGCGGCCGTCGCCTTTGCCGGGAGTGGCTACGCCACTACCAAAATCCGCACTGGCAACCGTACCTTTAATTCCTTTGGCTCCGCCGGAGCCGTTGCCCTGTCCAGGGCCAGCGGGCATGTCGAACGATCCCATGGCGGCAGCGTAGAGCTTCGCACCCTGCTTGCCCGTACCCGGCAATCCATTGGGATCGCCGAAGCCCCCGGTTTGCACCTTTTGAATAGGAGCGTTCACTGTCGGCGTCTGCGAACTTCCTGTGGAAGCGAAATCGCCTGTATGCAGCAACTGCGGACGCGCTCCCCCGGCGGTTATTTTGATTTGGGGCGCGGCAAACTGATTTACCACTACCTTCGGCGCCTCGACCGGCTGGGGAAGTTCGCGCCGAATCTCGTGCGGTACGAGCAGCTTGGGCTGCTCGAAGACTGGAATCTTGACCGCCGGCAGCAGCTTGGCGTGCACCTGCGGCTTCGGCTGGATCGGTGCCGGCTGGGGACGCAACGACGGCATGGGAATGATTTCCGTCACGTGGTACTGCGAGAGCTGCAGCCTCTCCGGCATCAACAGCTCTAAATTGATGACGATGAGCAGCAGCAGCGCAACTATGCCGTAAGCCGTTGCGACGGCCTTCTTGTTGACCTTAGGTTCGGGCAGCAGTCCTAATTGAAATCCGCGGTAAGCCGTCGCCATGCAATCTCTCTCCATTGGGACCCGGTCGGGGAGACGCCGGGAGCTTGGAGACTTAAAAATACGAGAGATAGGACAGGGGGTAAACGTGTCAACGGCTCTTGACCTTAGGTAACCGGAGAAGTTCCCTTTGGGGGAAAAGTGCTAAATCGGGCGCGGGACGGGCCGTCTGGCGAAGCCAGCGGAAAGCGTCGGACGAAAAGCGGATGAAAGACGTAAGAACCGGGAGAAGAAGCGAGGGTTCGCGTGCGGACGCAAGTTGATACCGTGATGTTTGGTGAAGCCTAAGGGTTTTGCTCGATTTGCCCTTACCTTGGGCGGCCGTAGCCTTGATTGAAGTGGTCAGAATCTGTCCCTTCGTCGATCTGAGGTACTCATGAAAACTACATGCAAATTGTTTTTGCCAGCAGTATTGCTATTGACCCTGGGGCTGTGGGCACAGGACTCCGGAACTCAGCAGGGTGCGCCGCCCCCAGCACCCGACAACACGAAGACGAATCAGGGGGACCGGAATGCCTCTGATACCGCCGATCAGCAAAAAGAAAACCCGACAGACCGGGAACTGACGCGGCAGATCCGACGCGCCATCATGCAGGACAAGTCACTCTCCACCTACGGGCATAACGTCAAGATCATTTCGCAGGGAGGAATGGTTACGTTGAGGGGCCCGGTGAAGAGCGAAGAAGAGAAGATGGCGATCGAAAAGAAAGCCGCGGAAGTTGCGGGGGGCTCTGAGAAGATTCAGAGCCAACTCGAGGTTGCTGCCGGGAAGTAAGAATCCGCGACGGCGCCAGCAAAAGGACATTCATTTCTAATTAGCAAAAGGAGACGATCTTATGGCAGGTAAGAACACGGCAGTATTCGGCATCTATCGGACTCGTGCGGAAGTAGAGAACGCGGTTAACACGCTGCGGCAGGAAGGATTTCGGAACACCGACATCTCTGTGCTGTTTCCTGACAACGAAGGAACCAAAGACTTCGCGCACGAGAAAAACACGAAAGCTCCCGAAGGAGCAGCGACCGGAGCGACCACAGGAGCAGTGCTGGGTGGCGGGTTGGGATGGCTGGCGGGAATCGGCGCGCTGGCGATTCCCGGGCTGGGGCCATTCATCGCGGCGGGTCCGATCATGGCTGCCCTTGCTGGAGCCGGCGCCGGCGGTGCGATCGGCGGCTTGACCGGTGCGCTTGTTGGCATGGGAATTCCCGAGTATGAAGCAAAACGCTACGAGGGTCGCATAAAGGAAGGCGGCATTCTGTTGTCGGTACACTCCGATGACTCGACTTGGACCAAGCTAGCCAAAGAGGTCCTGGAGCGGACCGGAGCCGAGGACGTTTCGTCCAAGGGCGAAGCTAGCGCCGATTTTTCGAAGACGGATCGGCCGATGCGACGCACAGCTTAGACCGCGCAGTGAAACTGTACGAAAGCCCCTCGTGAAGCGAGGGGCTTCATTTTTGGGCAGCGGCGACGCGGGTTGGAATGATGCTTGCCAGCCATCCGACCGTGAATGTCACGCAGGTTCCGATCATCACCCACCAGGTCCACGCCACTTTCGTTCCCAGCCATAAGTAGAGTTCGATCCCGAAGCCGCTGATCATTCCGACCATCGCGCCGGCCTGGTTCGCTCTTCGCGTGAGCACACCCAGTAAGAACGCGCCCAGCAGTGCGCCGTAGGCCACGGAGGCGATCTGCAACCCGACTTCGACCACGCGGCCCGCCTTGTGTAGAGCGATCACTGCCAGCCCAAACAGGACCAGGGCCCACAGCAAGGTCGCGAGCCGCGAGAGTTGCATCTTCTTTCTTTCATCAGCCTCTGGGCGCAGGCGCGCATAAAAGTCCATGATTGCGCTTGAAGACAGGGAATTCAGCGCTGCGCTGAGATTCGACATTGCTGCCGCCAGGACCGCGGCGATCAGCAGTCCTGAGACTCCGTGCGGCATCCGGCTGACGATGAAGGTGGGATAGATCCGATCCGCCCGCCCGAAGGTTGCAGACGGCACGCGGTAGTACGCCCACAGCATGACGCCGACGGTCAGAAAGAGCGCAAACTGAAACAGGATTGCCAGACCGCTGGAAACCAGCGCCGTAGCGGATTGCTTCTGCCCGCGCGCCGCGAGCAATCGCTGCACGATCAGCTGGTCGGTGCCGTGGCTCGCCGTCGTGAAAAAGGTTCCGCCGATTACTCCAGCCCAGAATGTGTACGGGATGGCGAAGTTCGCGCGGAAGTCGAATATCTGGAACTTGCCCGCCGCGGCCGCCGCGGAATGAATAGCGGTCCAGCCTCCGGGAACCAGGTGCAGGATGGTGGCCAGCCCAATCAGCGTGCCGCCGACGTAGATCACTGTTTGCACGACGTCGGTCCAAATCACGGCAGCCAATCCGCCCTCGAATGTATAGATCAGCGTTAAGGCGGTGATGATCGCGATCGACGCGACTTCTCCGGTCCCCAACGCAATGGATACGACAATTGACACGGCATAGACGCGCACGCCCTCGGCGGCGGCACGAGTCAACAGGAACAGTCCCGCCGTCAACGAACGCAGGCTGCGTCCGAAGCGGCGCTCGATCAATTCATAGGCGGTATAGAGATCGCCGCGGAAGTAATGCGGCAGCAGCAGAAAGCTGATGACGATGCGCCCGATCAGGTATCCCAGGATTACCTGCAGGAAAGTGAGGTTGGTGTCGTACGCCAAGCCGGGGATGCTGATGATCGTCAGCGTGCTGGTTTCAGCCGCGACGATGGAGAGTGCGATCGCCCACCACGGAATGTCGCGGCCGGCCAGAAAGTAGTCGCGCAGCGTGCGCTGGTTTTTGCGGAAGCGCAAGCCGAACAGAGTGATGCCTGCCAGATAAAGAGCGATGATCGCGAAATCAAGTTTGTTCAGGCCCATGCGGGAGTCAGATCATAAACCACAAAGGACAGGAAGGTTCACGAAGGAAAATCAAACGACCTTCCGCGTCACAGTCTCAGCCGGATCATACGGCTCTGTGGCCGTTGTCGCCAGCCACAACTCGGATACCGCCGGCAACTGAGAACTGACTCTTCTGTGTTAGAAATAAATTCGTGCCTTACTACCTCGGCATTGACGGTGGAGGAACCAAGACCACGTGCGCCGTGGGCGACGAGGCTGGGGCGCTCGCAGCCGCGACCGCCGGTCCCAGCAACATCGTGCGTGTTGGCGAGGCGCAGGCGCGGGAGTCGCTGCATCAGGCCGTGCATCAGGCGTGCACGGCTTCCGGCATCACTCCCGCACAGGTGGCGCGCACCTGCGTCGGCGGATCAGGCGCAGCCCATCCTGAGCTGGCGGCCATCGTTCGCGGCATCCTCGCGGAGATTCTTCCGATGCCCATTGATGTTGTTGGCGACATGGAGATCGCTCTGCAGGCCGCTTTTGAGGACGATCCTGGCGTCATCGTTATTGCAGGCACGGGCTCCATTGCCTATGGGCGAGACAGAGCCGGCAAGACTCTCCGCGCTGGAGGCTGGGGATTTGAAATAGGCGACGAGGGCTCCGCGCACTGGATTGGACGCGCCGCGGTCAGCGCGGTTCTGCGCGCCAGCGATCGGGATGGGGACAAGATTGCGTCCTCCGCCCTGGCAAAGGCTCTGTGCAAAGCCTGGGGAGTTTCCTCGCTGTCCGATCTGGCGCGCGGCGCGAACTCAGTTCCGCCGCCGGATTTCGCAGCCCTGTTTCGCGCCGTGGTCGCGAGTGAGGATGAACTCGCTCGAGAAGTCTTAAGCAGAGCGGGCAGGGAACTGGCCGAGGTTGCAGCCGTCGTGATCCGCAGACTGTTCTATGAGGACGACCAGGCCTCCGTCCCGGTGGCCATGATCGGAGGTGTCTTTCGTCATGCGGCGCCGGTGCGCGAGGCTTTTTACAATGAATTGCACATGCTCGCGCCTCGCGCGCGCGTGATGCCGCAAGTGGTGGCGCCTGTCGAAGGGGCTCTGCGCATGGCGCGCAAGGCGGCGAAGAAAATTGCTTAGCTGACCGATGATCCCGGACGAAATCCAATTCGATGCTGCACTGATGCCGGCAGTTCAGCCTGCTGAAGGACAGCCGGACTCAGGAGCCAGCGGTCTCACGGAAGACCTTGCTCTGGCAGAGCTCAAAAATCCGGACTTGAGCTCGGATACGATTGAGCAAATCAACCGGAACTCCGCAGTGACGAAGTCCCGGAAAGTACGTATTGCGGTGGCTTCACATCCGCGGACTCCGCGCCGTATTGCGCTGCGGATTATTCGCGAACTTTATACATTCGAGCTGATGAAGTTCGCACTGACTCCCGCCGCGGCCGCCGATCTGAAGCGGGTTGCCGATGAGTTGCTACTTTCTCGTCTGACATCGATCACTCTCGGAGAGCGCCTCTCGCTCGCCCGACGTTCCTCGACGCTGGTTGCCGGAGCACTGCTGCTCGACAAGGAATCCCGGGTCTGGCAGCCGGCGCTGGAGAATGCTCGCCTCACCGAAGCGGCCATCGTCAAGGCATTACAACGTTCGACGGCGACTCCGGCGTTTGTTGAGGCGGTGAGCCATCACTCAAAATGGTCTTTGCGGCATGAAGTGCAGGTAGCGCTCCTGCGGAATGCGTATACGCCGTTCGCCAAGGCGCTCGAATTTGCGCGCCGGATCCCGGCACGGCAGTTACGGGATATTCTGCATACGTCGAGGTTGCCGGAGAGGATTAAGAGCCAGGTGCGGAAGGAAAGAGAAGTGGGCGGAGATTAGTACTCGGTTCTTCGGCTCCGCCTCACAATTCCCAGCGAGGTAGCTATCGGCGCGAGTCTAGTGAAAACCGATGCCATTCGACTCCATCCTTCACGAAGTGTGTGGATTGGGCTGGTTGGCCGGTGAACTTCGCAATGCTCGATTCCCAGAATCGGCGAGCCAATACATTTCTCTCCATGACGCGAATCTGCCATCGACCTGGACAATGGAGCCACACTTTCTCGGCGAGTTGGGTCCCGATTCCGCGATGCCGGTACCGGCGCAATACAAAAAACTCCGCCATGTCCCAGACTTCACCGTCGCCGGACGGCTCTGAGCTTTGTGTGACGAGCACGAATCCAACTAGTTTGCCATCAAGTCTCGCCAGAAATGGCAGTCGAGAGTTATCGGACCAAAGCAAAGGAAGGCTCTTGTAGCCGTAACGGCCATCGTTTCCGACGTCCATGGGGACAAGTTCACTGAAGTCGTGAATGTAAAGTTCAAGAAGGTTCCCCAAAGCAGATTGATGCTCGGGGCCGGCCCGGACCAGTTCGAGACCCGTGGACATGCACCTGAGCTTACATCGAGATCGCCCTTTCAGGGCGTATCACGCTACTCGGAACCAATTCTTGAGATAGCGCTTATCAATTGGGCTAAAGCCCACATCTTCTTGGTACTTGAGCGGCGCGGCTCTGTGCCGCGCCCTTTCAAAGATGATTATGGTGCAATATCAGGGCTTGGGCCGTCATCGACCGCCGCCGATTTCCAGAATCGCGCCCGTCACATACGATGCCGCCGGTGACAGCAGCCACAGCACGGCTTCCGCGATCTCGTTCGGCTGACCAGGACGATTCATAGGAATGGTTCCCATGAGGCGCTGCAGACGTCCGGGTTCGCCATTCGCGGCGTGAATTTCGGTATCGACAAGTCCGGGCTTCACGGCGTTGACCCGGATTCCTTCGGTCGCCACCTCGCGCGCGAGGCCGATGGTGAAGCTATCGATCGCGCCCTTTGACGCCGCATAGTGGACCCACTCGCCAGCTGCGCCGGAGCGCGCGGCAATCGAAGAAACGTTTACGATTGCCCCGCCGGATCCACCTCGTTTTGTCGACATGCGGCGCACCGCCTCGCGCGCGCAAAGTATGGCTCCCGTGACGTTGACCGCGAATGTCTTCTCGATCGCCGCTGCGGTCACATTCTCTACTCGCGCGAACCCGCCAGTGATACCCGCATTGTTCACCAGGGCATTAATGGGGCCCAGTTCGCGCTCTGCAGTTTGGAAGAGCGCGAGAATTTGATCTTCACGGCAGATGTCGGCATGGATAGGGATCGCATGGCCGCCCGCGGCTACAATATCTGCCGCGACCTTTTTTGCCTCGGCCGCGCCGCTATTGAAATTCACCGCGACCGCGTATCCGCGTTGACCTGCCAGCCGGGCGATTGCCGCGCCAATGCCGCGGCTGGCGCCGGTGACGATCAGAGTGCTCATGGTTTCCATTTTGGATTAGGTATTCAGGAAAACCCTTAAACGACGAAGGCCACTAAGGTACACGAAGGAAAACTACGCCTTTACCATCTCCCGCTTGCCGTGCAGCATCTCGACGACTGCTTCGTACAAGCGCTTGCGGGCTTCGTGCCGCTCATAGGCTCGCGTGATGTACCGAATCCGTACTTCGATTCCGGCAGCCGTGGGCTGTACATTGATCCCGGGCAGCGCGGAAAGGGTCTTGGCACGATACTTTGTGGTCGTCTCGTGCCACTCGGCCTCGGCCTTGCCGGCTTCTTCGCGGTTTCCTCTTCAACTAACTTCTGAAGGCCATCGATCACGGGATATGGATCCTGGTTGGGAGGAATGAGTATGTTGAGTTCGTCCCACATCCATTGTCCGGAAGTAGTGAAGTTGAAGAAGTGGCCTTCGATGGCGAAGCTGTTTACGAAGGAGACGCGGCGGCCGGTGGGATGGCTGGAATCGGTCCAGTTGCCGGTTTCAAGAAGCACGGTTTTCAGCAGGCCGACTTCGACGACTTCTCCGCCCACACCGTTGATCTCAACCCAGTCGCCGACGCGAATGCCGTTGCGCCCCATCAGAATGAACCAGCCGAAGAAGGCGACGATGAAATCCTTCATCGCGACAGTCAACCCGGCTCCGGCCAATCCCAACACCGTCGTCGTTTGCGTGGGCATTCCGAAAATGACGAACAGAATGACGAGGGCTCCGACCGCCTGCGCGCCAAACTTAACGACGGATCGCAAGGTGTCGACGCGTTTGTTTTCCGCGGTCATGCCGGTGAACAGACGTTCGATAATCCGGTTGGCAACATACACGGCGATCAGAGCCAGCAAAATCCAGAGGCCGGACTCGATCATGCTATGCAGAGCGGCGCGCTGCCGGGTCTCGACCAGCGCAATCCAGTTGGCGTAGATGTCTCCGAGATCCTCTTCATCCTGCAAACGCCGTCCGAGGTCCGCGAGATTTTTCTGATCGCGGGTGAATTGCTTGAGCGAATCGAGAGCCGCCTTCGACGTGGCCTTGGATTCCTCGCGGCTGGATGCCTTGCCGTTCCTGGTGAATTCCTTCGCCTGTTGTTTGACGGCAGTGCGATCCTCCCCTTCTTTCTTCACCTGCGCCTCGACGGTTTCGTGCCGCTTGGTCAAGTTCTGCTGCTTGGTACGTGTTTCATCGAGCGCTTCCTGCAGTTGGGCTTTCTTGTCTCGAAGAGCCTGCCAAGCGCGTGCGGCTGCCAGAAGCGTGCGCGCCTTGTAGTCCTGCTCGTGCGGATTGACGGCGGAGCCCACGGCCGGTGGGTTATGATCGCCGGCTTCGTGCTGCTCCTGCAGGCGCTTGATCTTTGACTCCGGATCGCCACCTGCCTGCTCGAGGTCCTCAGAAGCGTCGTCAAATTCGTCCTGATTGAGTTCGAGTTGCGCTTTGGCGACGTCGAGCTGATCTTCCAGATTGTCTTTCTGAGACTCGGGCGCCGTAGCGAGCTTGCGGGTGAGCAGCTTGACGTTTTCCTGATCGTCCTTGAAGGCTTGCTCGGCCTTGGCCTTGCGATCGGCAATTTCTTTGGCCTCGGGAGACAGCTTGGCAGGAGTTTCCTGCACGCGGCGCAGCGCGTCGTAGAAAGCCAGGTCGACCTCGTGATCTGCGACCTTTTCGGCGTCATGCGCCAGCGCCTGCTCTTCCTGAGTACCGGCCAAGGCTGCCATGCGCTGTGCAGTCTGCAGGGGACGCAAATCTACAAGCTGGCGTCGCGGTGCGGGAGCTTTGCGTCCCAAAAGCCGGTGGCCCGGAGTTGCAGCCGCGTCGTCGCTTGGCGGGGGCAACTCGCGCGTCCACAGCAGTCCGGCGACAGTCGCAGCGACCAGCAGCACTAACACGATCGCCGTGATCCATTGCCGCAGTTTCATAATTCTCCACTTTACAAGAAATCAGCTGCAGGCTGCGACGGGCCACACGTTCGTAACCTGCCCTGCTCGCGCGCTAATGCCTAAGATGGGTGCAGTCGGCGATGCTCGAGTATCTGCAATCCATTCTGGAAGAGCCCTGGAAGCGGGTTTCGCGTCCAGCGGTCATGGCGTGGCTCGTCTTCTATGCCGGATGCCTCGCCATACGCGTTTTCCGCGCATGGCGGATTCCTGTTCATCGATTCAGCGCAAATCTTAGTGATTCACGAGGGTGGCCACAACCTGTTCGGATGGTTCGGCCCTACGCTCGGGCTCTGGGGAGGCACGCTGCTGCAGTGGCTGGTGCCATTTCTGCTCGCGGCGTATTTTTTCACACAGCGGCAAGCATATGGGTTCGTCTTCTGTCTGTTTTTCTTCTTTGAGAACTGGCTCTACACCGCTACGTACATGGCAGATGCACGTGCGCAGGAGTTGCCCTTAGTTACGACGGGCGATCCGGATTTTGTGGAGCACGATTTTCACGCAATCTTCTCCAGCCTGGGAGTTCTCGACTACGACACGAAGATCGCGATGGTAGTGCGGATTCTGGGCTGGTGCGGAATGCTGGCCTGCGTGGCGTGGCTCGCGTGGAGACTGCGTTCCGCCGGGTCAGAAGCGGCTGCCCGCTGATCCGCAGAGCCTTCTGGTGTCAGAAGAGACAGGGATACACTTCTGTCGGAGCATTGCTTGTTATAGGGATCCTTCGACTGCGAAGCAAGCGCTTGTCGCGCTTGCTGCTTCGCTCAGGATGACATTCTGCGAAAAACTCCTACGGCACCCAATCTGCAATGAAGATGTTGGTCTCGTGAGGAGCCTTGGCGTTCCGGTTCGATGCCCAGACCAGCTTCTTGCCATCCGGCGAAAACATCGGGAAACCGTCGAAGCCATCGCTGTAGGTAACGCGCTGCAGTCCGCTGCCGTCTGGATTGATCAACCACAGCTCGAAATTGCCCATGCCGCCGGTGGCGTGGGTCTCCGGATCGTAATTCGACGAGAAAATGATCCTCTTTCCATCGGCGGTGAAGGCCGGGCCGAAACTCGCTGCGCCGAGATTCGTAATCTGCTTTTTGCCGCTCCCGTCCGCTTTCATCATCATGATCTCGAGCGATGTCGGCCGGATCAGATTCTGCGCCAGCAATTCCTTGTAATCGGCGATGTCCTTTTCGGTTTGTGGGTGATACGCGCGGTAGACAATCCACTTGCCATCGGGAGAAAAGGTGGGCCCGCCGTCGTAGCCGAGTTCGTGCGTGAGTTGCTTCACGTTCTTGCCGTCCGCATCCATCGTGTAGATATCAAGATCGCCGTTGCGCACCGAGGTAAACGTGATCTTCTTGCCATCGAGCGTGATCGTCGCCTCGGCATCGTATCCCGGCGTTTTGGTGAGCTGCTTCAGATTGGAGCCATCGGGATTCGCGGTGAAAATGTCATATCCCGCATATACCGCCCACACGTAGCCCTTCGAGAAATCCGGACGCGGCGGGCACTCCGGGCTGGCCAGATGAGTCGAAGCGTAGAGAATCTTCTTGCCGTCAGGATAGAAGAAGCTGCACGTGGTGCGTCCTTTGCCGGTCGAGACCATGTGCTGGTCCGCTGCCGTCAATGTTCATGATGAAGATCTGGTCGCACTTCACGTCGCCATGAGAGGACTGATAGATCAGCTTCTTGCTGTCGGCCGAGAAGTATGCTTCGGCGTTGGAGCCACCGAACGTCAGTTGATGCACGTTGCGCAGATGCTTCTCTTGCGCTGTCGCCATATCAGGGCTGGCTGCATTCTGGGTCCAAGCCGCGGCAGTTACTAGAATGAAGGCTATCCCGGATCAAATGAAGGGTTCGTTTCATAGTGATGGGCGCTAGTGTAGCGCGGGAAAAGCGGTAACCACAAAGGGCACGAAGATACACGAAGGAAACCAGGACTTTTCTTCGTATACCGCAGCCTGCCCTGAGCGAAGTCGGAGGGGTGCGTTTGTGGTTATTGCTCTTCAGCCGGCAAAAGGTCCGGTGGCCACGCGAGCCAAGTTCTCCAGTTCTTTGACGAACATGGGGCGCAGCATCAACGTAGTCAAGGTGCGCTCGATCTTTCCCAGGAAGCCGCTTCTGACAGGCAGTGCGGTTGAGATGGTCACGTGCGAATCGGCAGGGGCCCCGCCGGGATTCACGGTGAAGGTTGTAACGGCGCCATTCGTATCCAGATCAGTCTCCACCAGAATGCGCCCTGGTTCCGGCTCGGTAATCGCAGCTCGGAACGTCTGCTTCTGTCCCGAACACGCTCATCTGAAATCGAATGATCGTACCGGCGCCGACTCCGCCCCGCTCGACGATCAGGCCGGAGAACTGCCTGGGGAGAATGCGGGGATGGCCGTCGTTGTAGTTGGCGATCAGGGAATAGACACGTTCGCGCCGAGCAGGGATGGTTGCCGACGCTGAGATGATGTGCTTTTCAGGTTTATTGTTGTCCATGCGGCGCTAGTCTTTGGATACGAATCTTACCGCCCTGGATTCACTTGTGGAAGTGATTCCGAATGGCCTCGGCCTGCACGCGAGTAACGACGGCCGACAGAGCGGCCGAGTCGGCTTGCTTCACCGCCTGCAGGCTGCCAAAGTGCTCGAGCAGTCGTCGTGACGTATTCGCCCCCACACCAGGAATTTCCAGTAATTCGGTTGAGCGATCGCGAATCTGCCGCCGCTTGCGGTGAAAGGTCACGGCAAAACGATGAGCCTCATCGCGGATCATCTGGATCAGGTGCAGCACGGGAGAATGGTGATCGAGCGCGATAGGATCCTTCTCCTGCCCGTACACATACAGGATCTCTTCGCGCTTGGCGATGGCGGCCAAAGGCTGGTTGATGATCTCCAGTTTTTCCAGCGCTTCGGCGGCGGCGTGCAACTGTCCCAGCCCGCCGTCAATCAGCACCAGGCTCGGCATCGACTTTTTTTTCGTCCTGAAGTCGCTTGTACCGACGCGTAACTACTTCACGCATCGAGGCGAAGTCGTCGACTCCTTCTACGGTGCGGATGATGAACTTGCGGTAGTCCGCCTTCTTCATCTTGCCATCTTCCCAGACGACCATGGACGCGACGGTCTCGGCTCCCTGGATGTGCGAGATGTCGAAGCATTCAATGCGCTTCGGGAGCTCGGGCAGGCTGATGGCCTCCTGCAGTTCCTCCTGAATCTTTCTCGCATTCGGCTTCAACACGCGGAAGCGCTGATCGTAGGATTGCTTGGCGTTGTTGCCGGCGAGATCGATCAGGGAGCGCTTGTCTCCGCGCTGTGGGACCAGAATGTGCACGCGTGAGGCGCGAGGACGCCAGCGTCTTGCTCAGACGAGCAGGTCTTCGAGTTCTTCGCGATCCTCGAAGTCAACGGGCACGTAGAGATTCCGCGGAACGTAGGGCTGGCCGATGTAAAGCTGCTTTAGCAGGGCGGAGAAAAACTCGCCGGGATGAAATGCTGTATGCTCTTGGCCCGGCTCATGTGGGGACGGCCGCCGCCTTCTGCCGTCCATGCCGAGCGAAGCTCGGCTGGGGTTTCCTTCTGAGCGGATCGATGCTGCCGGCTGAATGCGCTGGGGAGCTTTGCTCGTCCCGGACAGCCGAAGGCGGCTGTCCCCACATGTTCCGGGAAGCTTCGAGGTCTGTGCCGGACGCGAACTCCGGCAAGTCTTCCCAGAAGAATTCACGGCGGTCGACCATCTTGCCGCCGCGCATGTGAAACAGGTTCACGGCCAGCATCCCGTTCTCGTAGTGATAGCCGAATACGTCGGCGTCGTCGCCTTCAGCCGCGGCGATGCGCTGCCGCTCCTGCAACTGCTCGACTGTCGAAATCAGATCGCGGTATCGTGCCGCGCGCTCGTATTCCTGCGCTGCGGCAGCGTGCTCCATTCGCGATCGCAGGGAACGGGCGAGATCGGTCGGTCGACCCTCCAGGAACATCTTCACGTCGCGCACCGCTTCCTGATAAACGTCCGGCGTGGTCAGATCCTGCACGCACGGCCCCAGGCAACGCTTGATGTAGTACTGCAGACACGGCCGCGGATGAAAGCGTGTCAGGTCCACCTTGCACGAAGGAATCAGAAAGTTGCGATGGATCAGATCGGTGATGCGATAGGCGAGATTGGCAGGGAAGTACGGCCCGTAATACGCGCTGCCGTCTTTTCGCAACCGCCGCGTCACGTATACGCGCGGCCAACGCTCGCCCAAAGTAAGCTTGACGTAGGGATAGGTCTTATCGTCGCGCAGCAGGATGTTGAAGCGCGGCTTGCGCTGCTTGATGAGATTGTTTTCGAGGGCGAGCGCCTCTTTATTGTTGGCGACGACGATGTACTCGACATCGACCGCTTCGCGCACCAGCGTTCCGGTTTTCGCATCTTCCCAGCGGCCTTCATGGAAGTAGCTCGACACTCGGCTGCGCAGGTTCTTGGCCTTGCCGACATAGATGACCTCGCCCTCGGCGTTCTTGTAGAGATACACGCCGGGCTCGGTCGGAATAGTGCGGATTTTGGCCTGCAGATCCATGGCGCGAGCGGTGTACTTATTCTATTGGATGGAAAGTGCCGAGCATTGTGTTACAAAAAGGACAGATGAGCCCCCGGCCTCTAGTCCGGATTTACTTCCCATTCGCACTAGGCGCAATGATTCTGCTCGTGATGGCTGCACGGCGAGTGCGGCCATCGGCGCAGAGCATCACTCCCGCGCCTAATCAGTCTGCTCAACCCCATGTCACCAAATCGGAAGCAGGGAAGCAGGAAGAAGCAGCCCGGGCCGCGGCCCGTGCCAAGGCACACCATTTCGACCGCGTCGTCATCATCGTGCTTGAGAACACGGACTACGAGCGTGCCATGCAAGATCCGAGTCTCGCGGCAATTGCGGTCCAGGGCGCCAGCTTTACGAACTTTCACGCCCTGTTTCATCCTTCATATCCCGAACTATCTCGCGATGATTGCGGGCACTGATTTCGGACTTCACCGCCGGGGAAGCTATCTGGGTGACAAGCAAGTAAATTTTCCCAACGACCCGGCGCACCGGACGATTGCCGACCGCCTGATCGCCGCCGGACTCGACTTCAAGCAGTACGCTGAGGAATTGCCGGCAGGAACCTGCCCGTGGAACATATCGGGGCAGCATGTCGCCGACAAGCGCGGAAACTATGCGCGGCGTCACGTGCCATTTCTCAGTTTCCGCGAAGTGCAGGAGAAATGGTGCGACCGCGTGATCGCGGTCGACTCCGGCAAGGCCGACAATTTCTTCGTCCAGGACGCGAACAAGGGTTTGGTCGCCTATTCCTTCTACACGCCAAACATGAATCACGACGGTCATGACACCACGGCGCAGGTTGCCGGCGGATGGGTGAAGAAGTTTCTGGATGAAACCTTCCCTGAAAAACTGCGAAAGGGCACGCTGGTCGTTGTGACCTTCGATGAATCGGGCGGGAACGAAGACAACCGCATCTACACCGTTTTTCTTGGCGACATGGTCAAACCCGCAAACCAGCAGGATCCCGCCGTCCTCGGCAAGCGCTACACGCACTACAGCGTTCTTCGTACGATCGAAGATAATTTCGGCCTTGAACCGCTGACCGCGAATGATCGCGGGGCGGAGCCGATCACGGGAATCTGGAAGTAAACGAATGTCGCTCATGCACGAAGCTGTGTGTGACACTACTGATTTATGACACTACTGATTTATGACGCATACACTAACAATCCGTCTTACACAGGAATTGCTGGACTGGCTGAAAGAAACCTCGCGCCAGACTGGGATCCCCGTAGGACGCCCGATCCGCCAGCAACTCGAAAGCGCGAAGGCAAGCCGCCGAAAGCAGCGCTTTCTTCGTCACCTCGGGCCCATCAGCGGAGGCTCTCCCGACGTGTTTTCCCGTAAGGGATTGTCCAGGACAATGAAGGGATCGCGGATACGGGTTTCATTGTGGCGGCCGTATGCCCCTTTTGCCCAATCTGAGCCTCACTGTATAAATTTTCCATTCATGGTGTGGGCTTTGCGTTCCAAGAGCAGCTGTGCACAGCCGCAGGGCCACTCACAGTCATCCGCAAGCCATTGAAAAGATATATACTTAGCGTGGGCTGGCAGGTTTCGAAAACTGGCATGTACCGTGCAGAAGTGGGAATTGGGACTTGTACTGCCGTAAGTCTTCCCCAAGGCATCAAAAGAGTGGATTTTGCGCGGGGAAAACCGCAGCGCAAAAGAGATATGGACCAAGGAGCCTCACCCTATGAACCGCACTTCGTTAGTGATTTGCCTGGCAGCCAGCATGGTGGCCACCGTCGGCTGCTCCAGCAAGAACTATGTGAAGAGCACAAACGACGCCACTGATCAACAAGACCAACGAGCTCGACGACCTGACCGCCAAAAACACGCGCGACATTAAAGACGTTGACGCCCGCGCACAGGCCGGCATCCAGGCCGTGAATGCCAAGACCGCCGAAGTCGAGCAGAAGGCTCAGACCGCCGGACAAAACGCCGGCCAGGCGCAGCAAATGGCTGACGCCGCCAACAGCCGCGTAGGCGTGCTGACCAACACGGTCGCCAATCTCGACAACTATCACGCCGTCGCCGAGACCTCGGTGAAATTCGGATTCAACAAAGACAATCTGACTCCGAGGCGCAAGCAAACGCTCGATCAGCTCGCTGGCCAGATCGCTCAGCACCAAGGGATACATCATTGCGCTGGAAGGCGGAACGGACTCGGTTGGACCGGCCGACTACAACTATGATCTGAGCCAGCGCCGCGCCAACTCGGTGATCCAGTACCTGGCCACCAAGTACAACGTGCCCGCGCACAAGATCTATGTGATCGGTCTGGGCAAAGATAAGCCGGTGGAGTCCAACAAGACCTCCACTGGCCGCGCCGACAACCGCCGCGTCGATGTCCGCCTGATGACCAACACCGTGGGCGGCAGCACTCCGCAGCTCAACGCCTGCGACGCACGGGCCAGAACAATCCGTCATCGATGTAAGAAAAAGTTTACCCTCCTCCCCGGAGGACTTCGCCAACCAGGCCGCTCAACGCCTCCCCCTGAGCGGCCTGCTTTTTTAGCTATGAGCCTTGAGCGATGCGCGATTCTCGCGGACTCGGCATGAACGACTAGACGAATCCGATGAATCGTCCTGCAGTGACGATCGCTGCCCACAAGAGGATGGAAATTGCGCCCATGACCTTCGCAATGACAGGCAGCGACGGGCGCTCATCCCAGGCCGGCAGTTTCGGGCGAAGCACGATCTGAAAGGTCAATGCCTGGATTCCTGCACACAACAGCAGCAGCATTTTCAATCGAAACGCGGGATTACCGTAGATTTTTACGGCTTCGGATGAAAACAGCAGCAGACCGGTAACGACCTGCACGCCGAATCCAAGCCACGCCCAGGGAATCAGCCGCGCCGCCAGTTGTGAGACTTGCTGCCGCAGCATCGTCCAGCCCAGCAGGCGCAAATCGAGAACCGTGATGGTCCCCACCAGAGCCGCCATGCCCAGCAGATGCACGGTCTCGATGGCCGGAAAAAGCCATAGCGACTGGCGGATGGCAGCGCCCACTGAGGTTTGATCCAGCCATTGGCAGAATTCCAGCATCGTAGGCAAGGGCTATGGCTCCCCTTTCAGGGACTTCCCGTTGGGGAGATCAATCTCCTGCAACGCCATGTAGGGCGAACCGTCCTTGGCCACAAATCCGTAGACCGTGACTTTGTCACCGTGCTTGACCACATCCGGGCTCCAGCCAAACCGGCTCAGCATCGCCAGGCTGCCACACTCCAGCTTCCAGTTCACCGCTTTGCCGTGCTGGTCGGGGATGTCGGCATACACGTAGGCGTGCGGGTTGATCCATTCGAATCGGGTGATTGTGCCCTGCATGGTTACGATGTGCGTGGTATCGAAGCGGGCCAGGCCGTGATGGGCGAACACAAATGGCACACTCAACAAAGATGCAGCCACTGCGATAATTGCCGAAACTCTTGGATTCATCGACGTGTTCCGACGCGGTTTGTCTGGAGCCTGCATCGGAGCGAAACAGATTTTGGGAAGCGGACCCAGACTTTCCTTAGTTTACAGCTAATGTGTCGAGATTGACCGCAGGGAGAAGACGGTTTGCTGCCATCCTGAATTAAGGATGCCGTACTGATGAAGCATGGATCTGGTCTCAGCGAACCTGTTGCGCGCCCTGGATAAGGCGCAGTCCGATGCGCGCCCTGGCATTGGTGTGGTCGAGCTTGAGGATGAGGTTGTAGTCGTAGGACGCCAAGCGATAGTCGCCACGCCGCGCAGCGGTATCCGCCACCCGCAGCAGTTCGGGAATATTCTTCCGGGTAAACCCGTCGACGGTCGGGGCAGTTTGACGGAACTTCTTCGGCGTTTGCATGGCGAGCGTTGAGTTCACCTGGCCATCTTTTCCAGCCGGAGAGGATGGCGATTTTTCCACGTCGTCCCCAGCCTCGTTGGACGCGCCGCTCACCGCGGCAGACGGCACGGGTTCAGATTTTGGAGCCGTCGTTTGTGCGGGAGCCGGGCTCGTCGTCACAGCTGCGCTGTCCGCCGGACTGCTCGATTGACCGTTTCCAGTCGATGAGGGTGTTGCATCGTTAGAATCATCGGGCGCCGTCTGCGGGGCCGTCCCAAAGGCAGGATTCGGTGTGCCTGCCGGCGCTCCGGTGCTGTTCGCCGCAGAGTCGGCATCGTTTTTAGTGCCGCTTTGATTGCCTTGCTCTGCGGAAGTCGCCTTGTCCCGCCCTGCCGATGGTGCAGGCCTGAGATCTTGGAGCGTCTGCGGCAGTTGGCGCGCACCGCCCGTCAGGGTATTAATGAAAGCAGGGTAAGAGCCTGTGGTCGTGTGGACGTAGAAAGCCCAGGCTCCAGTGCCGATAAACAGCAGCATGAACACGATCGGCCACAGGCTTCGCCGCTTCGGCGGCGGTTCTGTCAGCAGGGAGCCCGGCGGCGCAGGCTCTTGCTGCGATTTTGCTTTCACTGTGACCGGACCTACTACTGCATGGCTCACATTCAATCGCGCCGCCTGCTCGGCGAACGCCGCCCGCATCTCCTCGCACGTCTGGAATCGCTCTTTCGGTTCCTTGGCCAGCCCTTTCCGGATCACAGCGTCAATCCCGCCCGGAACCGCCGGATTGATCAGCGATGGCGCTATCGGATCTTCGTGCACGATCTTGTACATGATGGTCGTCACATCGCCGTGAAAAGGTCTCTCTCGAGTCACCAATTCGTAGAAGACGGACCCCAGTGAAAAAATGTCGGCGCGCTGATCGACCTTCTTGCCGGCCAGTTGCTCGGGAGCCATATAGCTCGGCGTCCCGACGACAAGTCCGGTCTGAGTGAGCGAGGTGTTTTCGAGTTTCGCGATCCCGAAATCGAGCACCTTGATCACGCCCTCGTCGGTCACCATCAGATTCGCGGGTTTCAGGTCGCGGTGGATCACGCCGCGGGCATGCGCAAATCCGACCGCCGCGCAAATCTGGTCGGCCCACGAAAGGAACGTCGCCAGCGAGGGCACTCCCACGTCGGCCAGCAATGAGGCCAGCGTGACCCCTTTCACATGCTGCATGCTGAGATAAACGGTGTCGTCTTCCTGACCAACGTCATAAATCGTAATGATGTTGGGGTGATCGAGTCCTCCCGCTGCCTTGGCTTCCTGCTTGAGCCGCTCGATTAGTTCGTGGCGGTCGGGAGCGTTGCGATCGATCGCAATGGTTTTGAGGGCAACGGTTCGTCCGATGAGTTCGTCATGTGCTTTGTACACTGCCCCCATCGCGCCACGCCCTAATTCCTCCTGGATGTGGTAGCGGCCTAGACTCTTCAGGCCTGCCCGGCCCGACTGCCGCAGATGCCCGTACGTCGATTCGTCGGTCCAGAGCATCTCGTAGATGCCTTCGGGGCCGAAAGTCTCTCCGGCTTTCCGCACTGGCTTGGGATTGAACCGTAAGCCGGGTGCGCCTTTGATCAGTTCGTAAATGCTTTCGGCGATGAGAATCTGTGCCGACGTCACGTTAGCCAGCATGTCCTCGGGAAGGGCCCCGTCAGGCCCGGAGGGTTTATCCCTGTCTGTGGGGTAGATCAGAATGGAAGGAACAACCTGCTGCGGCTCGGTTTCTCGATGGAACGTCAGAAAACGCTGCTGAAGTATTTTCGCCGCAGAGAGAGCGTACAACGCATCTTCAAAGTGAGCCGACCAAAGTTCCGGCTGCCGATTCGCAATGGCCCCATTTCCCTCAAGGATGATCTCCTGGATCAGCCCGCTGATATCCGCCTCCTGCCCCAGAACCAATCCACTCGGGGGCGTCGTCGGAGTACCGTAGCTCCACAAACGAAGGAAGAGCGAGACGCTTCCAGCGGATGCTTCTCGCTCGGGAGTGCGCTCCTGCGGCTCAGGTGAGTTCTGTGGCGGCGTCGGCAGTTCCATTGTTCTGGTGGCGAGAGCCTCGCAAACCCGCAGAAATACGCATGATCGCGAGCCTGGGAAAGGCAAGTCCAGAATACCGGGCCGTCACGTTTTTTCCAGTTACTTTGGTCTTTACACACAGTATTTCTGTCGCATCGCAGCAACCTTCGCCGCACAGTAGATCAATCCAGCCGCAGATGCCCCTCCGGAAACGCGGAGTTTAGTTTCTGTGGGATTCACGCCGGGGTCGGGACTGGAGGATGATGAGATGAGTCTAGTGACCGAAGTTAGATCGACAATTCGTGGCGCAGGGAACTACGCTGAGCGAACAGCGTCGCGCACTCTCCGGGCGAGCCGGCGCGAAAGGACTTTGCAGGCATGGCTTCTAAACCGCAACAGGACCCAGAACTCTCCTCTCGTCTGAAAAAGACCAATGACGAACTGAAAGAACTGCAAGACTCCGTCAAAACCGGAATGATCAATGTGAAAGTTCTCATGGACTTCCGTGTTGCCTCGGAGCGGGCCCGGCAGGGCAGCGCCGCCGTCCAGCGATGGCTTGAGAGTCAAGGCAAGGGGAACGATCCCTACCAACTCATGAATGAGGTCATGCGTCAGAGAGTCGAGATGACCACGCAGCTTGTCAAAGACGTGGCCCGCGATCTGGAGAGCCTCGACCTCGATTTTGATACACCCGGACTGCCCGCGCTGAATCAAGCCGTCCAAACGCTGGCGGAGCGGCTGAGCAAGCTCTTTCCTCAGAGGTTGTAGGGTGGCGGCTAATCGCCCATTGCTCACTGCTCCCACTTGCCTCGCAGGCGTAATATTTCAGCCATGCCATACTTCAACTTCTCCCGGCGGTCATTTCTGGCCATGTCAGCGGCATTGCCGTGGGCTTTTCGCGGAATCGCCTCTGGCCTGGCTTCGTCGAAATCCATTCCTGTTGGCCTCGAACTCTACTCGGTGCGCGACGCGCTGAAGAAAGATCCGCAAGGCACCGTCCGCGCCGTTGCTCAGATGGGATATCAGGTCGTCGAGTTTTACGGCCCTTATTTCGAGTGGACCGAGGCTCAGGCGAAAGACATGCGCAAGCTGATGGATGAGCTCCGCATCCGCTGCCTCTCCACGCACAACGACGGAGACAATTTCAGCGCCAGCAAGATCGAGCACACCAAAGCTCTCAACCTGATCCTCGGCACGAAGTACGTTGTGCAGGCCTGGAGCGATCCCAAGACCGACTCTCGATGGATGGAAGGAACTTGCCGGAAAATTGAATGCGGCATCCGACAAACTCGCTCCCGCCGGACTCAAAGTCGGCTACCACAATCATCGACGCCGAGTGGAAACCGGTGGAAGGGAAGCGCCCGATCGAGATTCTCGCCGCGAATACCAAGCCCGAGTCATGCTGCAACTCGACGTGGGCACGTGTCTGGAAGCTGGTGCCGATCCCGTTGCCTGGATCCGAGCCAACCCCGGACGCATTCGCTCCATCCATTGTAAAGACTGGTCTGCTGACCCCAACGTCGGCTACAAGACGCTGTTCGGGGAAGGGAAGGCCGATTGGAAAGCGATCTTCCAGGCCGCAGAGAACGTCGGCGGAGTGGAATACTATCTCATCGAGCAGGAAGGCAGCCGGTATTCGGAGCTAGAAACCTCGCGCCGCTGCCTCGACGCATTCCGCAAGACGCACGGAAGGAAGTTAACAATAGAGACATGCGCAGTTTTCTAGTGGTGCTGTTGCTCGGCATTGGCTTTGCTGTGGCGACAGAACTCGTCTCCTTCTGCCCCCGCCAAGCCGCAAAAGGCCGATTCCAACTCGGCGTCGGACAAGTCGTCGACGCGGAATTCCAACCTCGCACCTCCGCGTTCCGACAGCGTAAACGCCGCGTCTCTCGGTGACGACGCCGGGAACAGTTCCAGCAAGGACACCCAGATCGATTTGAGCCCGCCTCCGGACGACACGAAGGAACATCCCAAAAGCTCCGACATGCTGACCGACGAAGGCTCAGCCGGCGGCGGTGACACTACCGAGTTCCATCCCTGGGACCCGCACAAAGCGGCGAAGGACGTTGAAGTTGGCGATTACTACTTCAAGCGCAAGAACTACGCTGGTGCCGAGAGTCGCTACCGCGAGGCGCTGTTCTACAAAGACAACGACGCGGTTGCCACCTACAGGCTCGCGGTCTGCCTGGAGAAGATGGATCGTCCAGACGAAGCGCTCAGCCGAGTACGAAGGCTATCTGAAGATTCTTCCCTCCGGCCCCGAAGCCACGGAAGCAAAGAAGGCCATCGAGCGGCTAAAGAGTCCGGCCGCCAGCGTGAAACCAAACTATGAGCGCTGTCTCGAAGATAAAGTCGGAAGTCCGTGCCTGCGCAACTCGCAGGCCGAATTTCGCTCAGCGGCGCTTACTTGCTCGGCTGTCTTTTCTTTCCGATCGCCATTGCCCACCGAGCTGCGCTCCGCTTCACCCAGAACCAGATTTGCCGGCCACTTCGGACCGGAATGCACGAAGGACTTCGGCCGCGCGGCCGCTCGAACAATCGCCTGGACCGTGTCAATGCAGGCGTGTACCGCCTGACGGCGCAGCGCTCCCTCGAACCTACCGCGGATAACTAACATCGCCGTTCCGTGCATTAGCGACCAGATCGCCAGCATCAAGCGGTTGTGCTGCCGGGGCGTCCCTCCGAGTTGCTCCGCCAGACGCTGGCGCATAAGGTTGAACGACGGCCACGGCTCATAGAGCGAAGGAGGCCGTCCCACGCCATCAAACAAAACCTCGTACTCGTGTGTGTTGTCTAGCGCAAACTCGAGGTAGGCCTCAACCGCCTCAGTCAGTGTCCGCGTCGGATTCAGGGCGGCAAACAGTTCCAGCCGCGTCTGGAGCCGCAGCGCGCGCAGAATGTCGGCCCGGTCGCGGTACCGCTCGTAAACGGTGGGCGTAGTGGTCTCGGCAGCGCTGGCGACGGCCCGCATGGTCAGCTTCTTTTCCCCGCCGCGAGCCCACAGCCGCGACGCCGCCGTCAAATTCGTTTTTCCAGCTCGGGATCGGGATGACGCGGCACATTGCCTCCAGCAAACTTTAGTAACTGATTACTTCCACGCCGTATTGTTAACGATGTACACTTAATCCATAAAGCAGAACGAACGACCTCGCAGGGTGGGGTCCCGCTGGGTTCCTGAACGGCAGTCCTCCCAATGAATCCCGGGACTCCACCTGCGTGCTCTCCGAAAATTACGATTAAAAAGGAGTCGTTGCAGAATGCAGTCCGGAACTCGAAAGCAGGTTGATGTTGCCCGCCTTAAGGCCGACGTGGCCGCCGCGGGAGTCGAAATCCTAAGCGCTCACTGCGCCGCAGATCGCATTCGCCTCCAGTATTCCCCGGAAGACATCGTTACCTTCGGCGAGTGCAGTACTTTGAAAAAAGCTATCACGTCCTCGCAGGCACTCTACAAATTCTTCACCTTGCTTGAGGTCCAACTTAAACGCACCGAACGCTCCAGCCGATAGAGCCGTTGCAGCCACCGGGTTCAGTGAACTTCTACTTTTCCACCCGGATGAACTCGCCCGTGGATGCGTCGACAGACACGGTCAGCTTCGAACTTTCCCGGCTTGCGCCAAAGATGACATGCCAGATCAGCTGATTCGTGTTGTGGTTCCAGTCGCAGACGTAAATCACGGGCGTGTCCGGGGCCTTTTCCAGAATCTTGTCGCCGCCGTGTTTCATGGCGGTGGCCACCGCCTGGTCTGAATCGATCTTCAGAAACTGGATGTCCCATGTTTGCATGGAGGCATTGGTCGGACTGTAGCTGTCTTCGATTCCCGGATTGATGCCACGGGATGGCGCGCCATCGGCCGCGCTCCCGGACCAGGTGTAAGCTTTGGCCGCGCGCTGCGCCGGCGAAGCGAAGCCACCGCGCCACAGCGCCCATTTTCCGTCGTGCCCATTACCGTCGCTGGTCGCCACCGAATCGATCCGGTACGGGCGCGCATCCTGGTTCCAGCCGCGCGCTGCCACGTACAGCTTTTGAAATGCCGAACGCGCCGTTATGAGCTCCGGGCCCTTGACTTCCGGCTTCGCGGGTTCGGCCGGCTTGTTCGAGTCCGACGAGCAAGCCGCCAGCAGCGACAGCACAATCAGAATTGCAGCAATCCCCATTGAACTGACGCGGCGGGAGTTTCGCGTGGTCTCTAAGTGCGACAACAGCCTTCTTTTTTCCGCAGCGCATCGCGGGGCAAGGCTCGCCGTTTTCATGGCATCCTTCCTGACATGACCTACGTAGATTTTTCTAGTGCGGCAACATTCTAACTGAAAGGAGGTGCCCGGGGAGTGACACTCGTGGCCCTCGCTGGAAATGGCTAGAAGGACACTGGTCATTGGGGCGGCGACGGGGTCACGACGCTATTACCGGCGCTAGCACTTTTAGTGAAGGAGTAAGCAGCGAAAGCCGCACTGAAAAGATTCCGGTCCCACCCTTGCCGAGGATGCAAGGGTGGGGGCGCTCCGCGTAAGGCATGAGTCCTGCAGATAGGAGCCCACTGGCGCTTCAGGCCGCAGTTCGCAAGTGGGTAAGGACGGGTAGGGTAGTGCAGTTGGTTGATCCTTCAAACTTGAAACAATAATGGTGAATGCGGAACTCGCGCGCTTCGCCATCGTCCATCACTTGGAGATAAGGGGTGGTGAATTGCGCTTCCTGCTTGGTGCGTTCCGTCAGGGTGACTCCGAGCTTTCCGAACTGCGCTCTCAGGGACTCGAAGATGAAAGCGTGTTGTACCGTTCCGTTGACACACTGAGCCAGGGAGGCGACGGCTCGAGCAGCAACGACCTCGGGGCTGGGATCGCCTCCGTGGGTGGCTAACCAAAGAGCGATAATCCAGGCAGCATCGAGTTCGTGAGCAAGATCGGTTGGCGGGACAGACATTGGGTAATACCTCTTATTCGGGATAGTGCGGGAAGGGGCCAAAACGTTTCGGGAAATTCTGCGACATGAGGCCGGCTCGGGCGATTTGGGCGAGTTTGGACAAGGAGGGATGTTGGAAGAGAGAGACGCTGCGTACTGGGTGAAGCGCCTGCGGCTGGAGCCACATCCGGAAGGCGGATATTTTCGGCAGACATATCGGTCTGAGTTGACGATCGCGCGCGAAGCGCTGCCCGCCGGATTTGCTGGGGCACGGGCAGTTTCGACGGCAATTTACTTTCTGCTGGAGGGCAAGAACTTTTCAGCGTTTCACCGGCTGCGGTCAAATGAACTGTGGCACTTCTATGCGGGATCGCCGCTTTTTGTGCATGTGATCGATCTGACCGGGAAGCATTCGACGGTTTTTCTAGGGGGCGCGCCGGACGTGGGGCAGACGCTTCAAGCAGTAGTGCCGGCTGGGTGCTGGTTCGCCTCCCACGTTTGGGATTGGAAGTCGTACGCGCTTGTGGGATGCACGGTAGCCCCGGGGTTTGATTTCGAAGATTTTGAGATGGGGAAACGGGAGGAGTTGGTGAGAGCGTATCCGCAGCATCGGGAGATCATTCAGAGATTGACGCGGGGGTAGCGGGTGGTTACGTAAACTACGGATTCGTTATGCCTGATGTACGCATGCGATTGGCGCAGCCGCCTTATGAGAGTTTTACGCCACTACGTGATAAGGGTAAACTCTTGCGGATGGACGGACCGGAGCTTGCCATGCCCGACCGCGTGGAAACATCAACATTAGAATCTCTGCGATTGGCGACTAGGGCACTTCAAAAAGAGGTTTGGAACTTTGAGTTTGAGTATCCGCTAGAAATTGATCTTGAGGCGGGGCCGCCAGAGTCACTCCACTACTACCTCTATAGCGAGAAGCTTTCCTGGAGCGTGATGGTTAGGGATTCCAGCGGCATCCCAAAAGTGCGCCACAGGCTGTACGGGGAAGCATACGCACCGGGTTACATCGCGTGGTGGGGTTTGGTCCACTTAGGACACTTCCTACGCCACGGGGACGAAGGCAGTCGAGCGACTTTCATGAGACAAGTGGACTGGCTGGAAAGTTTTGCCACAGTGAGACCGGACGGAGCAGTGGTTTGGCCGAATCCGTTTCACTACCTCGATGGTGCTACGCTGCTTTGCGCTCCTTGGCTGTCGGCTGACACACAGGGGTGGGTGATCAGCGCGTTAGTGCGAGCCTACCGATTAACGAAACGATCCCGGTTACTAGAGTTGCTGCGAGGGTCTAGTCGTATATTCGAGCAAACAGTCACGGAGGGCGGAGTACGGATTCCACTCACAAGAGGCGCACTTTACACCGAACGGCCAGGAGGCCCCGTTCCCGTGATACTTGATGGGTTTCAGACGGCATTACTAGGGCTTTACGACTTGGCAATGGAGACGAGAGATCCTCGGGTGGAACAATTGTTTCGCGAAGGCATCGACGGCCTGAAATTGATGCTTCCGCAATGGAATTACCGGGGCAAATGGAGCTGGTATGGTTCTCGTGCGTACTTGTGCCCCCCGGCATATCACAAACTTAATTGCTTGCAGTTGACGACATTGGCGCGACTTACGTTTGACAAAGCCCTCGCCCATTGCGCGCAGAACTGGAGAATGGAACATCTCTCCTGGACTGACCGAGCAGAAATATACGTATTATTCCTTTTGACTAAAAACGCACATCGCGCCAAGCACCGAACGTGGAAGCAGAATCGGCGCCTGGTGCAGAAGATGATATCTCGGACGCTGCAGGAAAGAAGCCAGACCGAACAGCAAGCAAAAGCCGCCCAGATTGGCCAAGCCAGCATCGGCCGTCTCGGATAAGCAAATTAGCGTAAAATGCTGATCGCGTAAACCATGTGGCGAACCTACGAGCACAGGGCAAGTGCTTCGTCCCTACACGATTTGAATCCGTATTATCCATTTTACGCCGCATGGTATCAGTGCCGGACGCAATCTGGGATGCAATTCATAGGGGACTTAATGGATGCTCTAGGGACTCTCTGAACAAGTACGTTTCTGATCCCTGAAATGACGTACCTCAGGAAATAGAAGGTCGGTGAAGCTCGGCTCTACTCAGGTCTCTTGCCTTCGCCTTCGTTCACCGCAGCGCGAAGCGGCATCTTCCAGTTATGCGCTGGTCGCCAACAGCAGCTTCTTTCGGCTGAGAAACAGATTGACCAACCCACAAATGACAAACAGCTGATGCGCGTTCTTCTTTAGTCCTCGGTAACGCACCTTCACAAATCCGAATTTCAGCTTCATGACCTGAAACGGGTGCTCCACCTTCGACCGCACGCTCGATTTCGTTCGGTTCTTCGCCCGTTCTTGTTCGTCAATCCCGTTCTTATAACGATAGCGACGGTGAGTGTGGTCCTGCGCCAGGGGAGCGCACTCCCGGATCACTTCGGTTTGTCCACGATAGGCCTGGTCACCCCAGACCCGGGTTTCTTCCCCGTGCAGCAGATCCGCCAGCACCGCCGAATCCGCAACATTGGCCGCCGTGGCCACCGCCGTGTGGATGATCTTGGTCTTGCTGTCCACTCCCACGTGGGCCTTCATCCCGAAAAACCACTGGTTGCCTTTCTTGGTCTGGTGCATCTCCGGATCGCGCTGCTGCTCTCGGTTCTTGGTCGACGCGGGTGCGTGCAAGATGGTTGCGTCCACGATCGTGCCGGTGGTGATGCGCACTCCGCGGGCTTGCAGGTGCAGATTGACCGTGCCCAGAATCTTTTCCCCAAGTCCATGTTCTTCCAGCAAATGCCGAAACTTGCACACCGTGGTTTCGTCCGGCGCCGGCTCATGCCCCAAATCGATCCCCACGAACCGCCTCATCACCGGCGAGTCATACAGAGCCTCTTCCACGGCCGGGTCCGACAAATTGAACCATTGCTGCAAGAAATACATACGCAGCATACGCTCCACTCCCACCGCTGGCCGCCCGTTCCCGGGTTTGGGATAGTGTGGCTCAATCAGCGCGCACAGCTCGCGCCACGGCACAACCTGCTCCATCTCTTCCAGAAACACTTCTCGTCGTGTCTTTTTCGTGTACTGCTCAAAACCATTCATCGTCGCCAGAGTCCTTTGTTGTTTGTTTGTCGACCTCATCTGACGCAACTTACTCTATATTCCTGTGGAAAGGGAGGCCTTATTCAGACTCTCCCTAGAGGAAAACGACCGGAACGAGATCGAGCGCAGTGCAGCCGAAGCCAGGGACGTAATTCTTCATCCAATTGCAACTGACAGGTATCTCAACCCACCTTCCAATACTCCATATTCCCTTGAGTATGCATTCAACCTGCTCGGAGACGTTCGAGGGAAGACTATCCTCGATTTCGGCTGTGGAAGCGGTGAAAAAACCGTAGTTTTATTCAGACGTGGCGCACACGTCATTGGTATCGACATCTCGCCAGAACAAATCGATTTGGCAAAGCGTCGAACGCGGGGGGAAGGAATTGCAGCCGATCTTCGCGTCGGGTCTGCCTACAATACTGAATTACCCGATCATTCGGTGGATGTCATCTTCTGCATTGCGCTAGTTCATCATCTAGAGATTCCACGCGTGCAGCGGGAAATGCACAGAATTCTACGTGAGGATGGTTACATAGTATTGCGAGAGCCGATGCGAGAGCCGTTCGCTTCTCGAAGACATATAGTCGGCTTCGGAATTTGCTTCCGGCGCGAACTGATGCGTCCCATTACGAGCACCCACTTGCCGCCGAGGAATTCAATGCGCTAACGAAAGAGTATTTCCGCTGTACCAATACGCGTTTTTTCCGATTGCCATTCGTCGCCTTATGCAGCCGATTGTCGTCGCGAGTTCCTGTCCCGATTGTGCGTGCAAGCAACTGGCTCATCAACACGGTTCCCTTAACAACGCGGTATGCCTCGATAGCAGTGACTAAGCTTGTGCCGCAGCAACACCTGCTACGTACCATTGAAGCTGAACCGATTCGATTGGCAAGTTAGAGTCAGGCTGCGATAGGTTTGGTTCCGGCGAAGGTCTGCACGTGCCAACCCGCTGGACGGGAAGCCTCCAGTTTTGCGAAATATTGCCATTACCACTCACAATGCCCGAGTCACCTTGGGTCGGAGCGGTAGCCCGAACCAGCGGGAGAGCAGCTTTCGTCATGACGAAAACTTTGACGTTTCGACAGTTAGAGTCATCATTCATCCTGAACGTGCTCTTGCAAGTGCTTCGACGAGAGTGTCGACATCACTTGCGTCGTTGTAAGGGGCGAGCGAGATCCGAATGCGTCCGCCACGTGTACCGCACACAATATTCTGACTACGAAGTCTTTCCACAATTGCTTGTACGCTTTCACGAGGGCGGCCCAGTGAAATGATGTGTGGAGACCCAGCAGGATCGCCAACACTACGAAACGGTTGCCAACCATACTTGCTGGCTTCGCTAGCCAACATTGCTGCCAAACTCCGCGCATGTGCCTCAATGCGAGCTTCACCCAAGGACAACAACTGCTCAATTGCTACCACGAGACCCGCCATAGAGACGTACGACATTGTTGACTGCGTGTAGCGCCGCGCATCATTAGCTAGCGACACAGAGGTCGCATCAAATCCAAAGGGCTCCGACGCGCCCATCCAACCCGGCAAAGGGGGGATTTGCTCAAGCAAGCGTGGCGACATGATTGCCAGTGCAACGCCTCCATGTCCACCAAGCCATTTGTAGCCGCTGGTAACGACCGCATCAGCATCCCACGCCGCTGCGTCCACCCGCATTGCACCTGCTGCTTGGGTAGCGTCTACAATCAAACGTGCACCAACCTGGACAGTGCTTTGGCGCAGGCGAGAAATATCCACTACTGTACCCGTAGCGTATTGCACACTGCTCACTGCAACCACAGAAGTACTCTCATCAATTGCCTCAATGAGTGTATCGGTCAAATCGTAGGTAGGCTGGTCATCAACAAAGCGCACCGTATGGTCTTTTAGAGCAGCCAGACGAAGCCACGGCCGAGTTATCGCGGGAAAGTCTGATGAAACGGCCAGAATTGTGCTCTTTAGTCGCGGCTGAAGCAACATCGGAAGTTGCCCCAATATCTCACTTGCGCTGGCGACAATTGCGACTTGCGCGGACTCGCAATGAAGCAATCGCGAGGCGCGTTCGCGGAGCGTTTCGCAGTAGGCCACCTCATCCCTATCGGACATGTAGAGGTTGCCATGCCTAGCCACATTGTCTATGAAAGTGTGCATTGCGGTTACTGCTGGTTGACCGATCAATCCCAGGGATGCCTGGTTCAAGTAGACGCCTTGAAGGAGGCTGGGATAATCCAATCGATCAAAAAGAGACGAGATCATCACGGATGACAACCTGCTTGTGAGCGACTAGATCCTAAACGGTCCTGCTGCAGTCGAAATGGAGAAAATTGCCTGCATACGCTGAGTGCCCAGGCGTCGAACCGCCGCTATCCGCGCCCCGCCTCATTTTCGAAGGCGAGCATATCGGAGAAGAATCTCGACCGGCTTGGGACTGTCCAAAAAACTGCACGAAAGGATAACTGTTGTAATATCGCCATCTCGCTCATGGAGGTTCTCGCGGGCGGGGGCGCCCGCGCCGCACTGCATGGCGATCACTTTGCCGCGGTGGCTTTTTTGGGGAACATCTCTCCGATGCGGCGGATTTGCGCGCCCACTCCTTTGAGCTTCTCCTCGATATGCTCGTAGCCGCGGTCGATGTGATACACGCGGTCGATGATGGTCTCGCCGTCAGCAACCAGCGCAGCCAGCACCAGTGATGCCGAGGCTCGCAGATCGCTGGCCAGCACCGCCGCGGCACTCAGCGGAGTCTTTCCACGCACCACCGCCCGCCGGCCTTCGATCTTGATGTTCGCGCCCATGCGCACCAGTTCCTGCGCGTGCATGAATCGGTTCTCGAAAATGTTCTCGGTGATGATCGACGTCCCCTCGGCCTGCGTGGCCAGCGCCATGTACTGCGCCTGGCATATCGGTGGGGAAGCCGGGATACTCTTCGGTCGTCATGTCGGCGGCTGTCGAGCGGATTGTCGCCCATCACGCGGACCGCATCGGCTGAAGTCTTCGTCTTCACTCCGACTTCGTGCAGCTTTCTGCAGCAGCGCGTCGAGATGCGACGGCTCGCAGCCTGCAATGTTCAGATCGCCGCCGGTCATCGCAGCCGCGATGATGAACGTCCCCGCCTCGATGCGGTCGGGGATGATCCTGTGCTTCGCGCCCTGCAGCTTGCTCGACGCCCTTCACCCGAATCGTGGACGAGCCCGCCCCCTCGATCTTCGCGCCCATCTTGTTGAGCAGGTCGGCGAGGTCGGCGACTTCCGGCTCGCGCGCGCAGTTCTGCAGGATCGGTTTCGCCCTCCGCGAGAGTCGCGGCCATCAGCAGGTCTTCGGTGCCCGTGACGGTGATCTTGTCGAAAACGATTTCGGCTCCCTTGAGACGGTCCGCGCTTGCTTCAATGTAGCCGTGCTCCTGCGTGATCTTCGCGCCCAGTCGTTCCAGTCCCTTAATGTGAAGATCGATGGGACGGGCTCCGATGGCGCACCCTCCGGGAAGCGAAACCCGGGCGCGTCCGCAACGCGCGACCAGCGGTCCAAGCACGAGCGTGGAAGCGCGCATGGTCTTGACCAGCTCGTACGACGCCTCAGGCGTGGCGAGATTCTCGGCAGTGAATGGTGGTGCGATGCTGGGCGCGTCCGTAACCGAGTTCGACTTCGGCGCCCATGGCCGCCAGCAGGTTGCGCGTGGTCTCGATGTCGCGGACCTGCGGAATATTTTCAAGAATGACCGGCTGATCTGTAAGCAGCGCCGCGGCCATGCAGGGAAGGGCAGCATTTTTCGCCCCGCTTACGCGTACGGTGCCCAGCAGCGGCTCTCCGCCGCGAATGACGAACTTATCCATGAATGAATCCTTCGTTTTGATTGTAACGGGACTTGCCGCAAGGCATGGTTGACTGGATTGGAACGAGAGGACAAGTACGGCAGGGTTGACACGGATACAGCACCCCAGCGGGGGAGGCGCGAGGGAATCCTGCAGTCCCGAGTGACGGCGGTGGGTGCGGCAAACCCCGGTGGGTTGCTTGGCATCCAAGCGCACGGCCAAACTTGTCGAACTCTGATCTCACTTCCATTCTGCTTCTTCTCCTGTTGCTTGTGGCGCTGGCGCAGGTGCTGGGATACGCCTTTTCAAAACTGCGCCAACCCAAAGTGGTCGGCGAGATCCTTGCCGGTGTAGTACTGGGCCCCGCGGTTTTCGGACGCCTTTCGGGCCTCTCGTGGATCACGAGCGCCGCCGACCGGCAGGCCAACGTTCTTAATTTTGTGTACTGGCTGGGACTCTTGCTGCTGATGTTTCTCTCGGGGGCGGAAACGCAGCAACTGTTCACGCGCGAAGAACGGCGGGAAGTGGGCTGGCTGACGATCGTGGGCACTGGGACTCCATTCGTACTGGCACTGGTTCTCGGACCTTGGTTAGTGCGACCCTCGCTTGCTGGTCCCAATGGCAACCGGGCGTCACTCATGATCATTCTGGCGGTGGGCGTAGCTGTGACGTCGGTGCCGGTGATGTCGAAGATATTTTCGGACCTCAAAATTCTGCATACCCGCTTTGCGCGGCTGGTGCTCGGTGTTGCGGTTCTGGAAGATATTATTCTCTGGCTTGCCCTGGCTGTGGCCACGGCCCTGGCGGGAAATTACACTCTGAACTCACGGCAGTTGTTCTACCACTTATTGGCCACCATCGGTTTCTTCGGTCTCGGATTGACACTGTTTCCACGAATAGTGAAGCGGCTCAATAAATCCAGATACAACATCTTTGCGCGGCACTCTCCGGTCGGGTACGCAATGGCGGTCATGCTTGGGTATTGCGTGGTGGCGGGAGCACTGGATGTCAGTCTCGTCTTTGCCGCATTTCTGGCGGGCTTTGCGGTGGTCCACAAGAAGCGCAGAATCTTCGTCGACGCGCTGGATGCGATCGGCAAATTCTCCTTTGCCGTGCTTATCCCCGTGTACTTCGCGATTGTCGGGCTAAAACTGGATTTGATTCGCGGCGTATCACTGGGGATGATCGCGGCGTTTCTTGTAGGAAGCTGCACCGTCAAGCTTCTGTCGGTGGCGTTGGCCGGACGTTTTGCCGGATTCCGCGGTCTGGATCTGATGAACCTTGCGATCACGACCAACGCCAGGGGTGGACCCGGGATCGTGCTGGCCAGCGTGGCCTTCGATGCAGGAATCATCAGCGCAAAGTTTTACACGACACTAGTCGTCGCTGCAGTGCTGACTTCGCAGGTTGCGGGTGCATGGCTGGACTATGTGCTCACGAAAGGATGGCCGTTGCTTACGCCTAAGGAAGATGAGTCAACTGCAGTCCCAATTGAGGCGATTCCTTCGTTCCACTGAAGGTCGTGACATTGCCGCGGACATCGATTCGGAATGCGCAGGATTATGGTACGATCTGCGGAGCGCAGAAGGGCGCTGCCGGTCCGCGGAAAGGACAGAAGTCCACCTTGCATTCGACAATCCAGATCACGAACTGACTTTCTGCCCGGAACTGTGCGGACCTCGGGCCCACGAAAGGAAGTTCGTATGCCCGTTAGACCTCTTCCGAACAATCCCGATCTCCAACACCTCAAATATCAGGCGAAAGACTTGCTGAAGGAACATGCTGCGCACAGCGCGGCCGTGGCCCAGCGGATCCGGGAGTTTCATCCGCGGTGGGCGAACGCTTCGGATGAGGCGATTTTCGCAGCCAAGCTGAGTCTGAGCGATGCTCAACTTGCGATTGCCCGCGAGTGCGGATTTGCGAGTTGGACCAGGCTGAAGCGCCGAATTGAGCAGCCGAGACCCAGCGATAAACTCAATCTGCCGCACCACGAACGGATTGAAGACGACACTTTCCGCCGCGCGGTTGAACAGATCGATGCGGGCGATGCCAAGGGTTTGCGTGAGCATCTCAAACAGCATCCGAACCTGAGCCGCCAGCGCGTTGTGTTCGAAGGAGGGAATTACTTCCGCAATCCGACGCTGCTGGAATTCGTGGCGGAGAATCCGGTGCGACACGGCAAACTACCCAAAAACATTGTCGACATCGCACGAGTTGTTTTAGACGCAGGAGTGGAGCAGTCTTCACTCGACGAGACCTTGATGCTGGTGGCAACCGGCAGCGTGCCAAGGGAATGTGGCATGCAGATTGCCTTGATCAATTTGCTCTGCGATCACGGGGCGGATCCGGGCAGCGCCGCTCAGGTGGCGGCGGTTCTCTTCGAAATGGAGGCGGTCGGTGCGCTCGTTGCCCGCGGCGCTCGAATGACTCTGCCGTTAGCGGCGGCGTTGGGTCGCACAGAAGAAGTCGGCCGGTTGCTTCCAAAGGCGAATCCGGAAGAACGTCATCTGGCCCTTGCGCTCGCCTCACAATACGGGATCACGGAGATCGTACGGGTATTGCTCGATGCCGGTGAAGATCCGAATCGATTCAACCCTGTCGGCGGGCACTCGCACTCGACACCGTTACACCAGGCCGCCGGAAACGGGCATCTGGGTGTGGTCAAGCTGCTCGTGGAACGTGGCGCGAATTTGGATGTGAAAGATATCCTGTTTGGCGGGACACCCGCAGGATGGGCAAATTACGCAGGTCGAAAAGAGGCCGAAAAATACTTGCGCACTGTCGCGAAGAAGGCGACCGAACGCGACTGACGCACTTACGACCGCGCGAGAGCGATGGCCTGCCGCACGTGCCCCTTGCTTTTCTTCAGTGCAGCCGCCGCTTTCGGCCGCGTCGCGCCTGCCGACAGCATCACGACCGCCACTGGCGTGCGATTGCCGCTTTCTTTCAGGGCGCGAGCGGCGGTTTCATGATCCGCGCCAGTAGCCTGCTCCACGATGCGAACGGCGCGCTGCACAAGTTTTTCGTTCTTCGTCCATACATTCACCATCAGGTTGCCGTAGACGTAGCCCAGCCTCGTCATCGCCCCCGTGGAGATCATGTTGAGGACCATCTTGTGCGCGGTGCCCGCTTTCATGCGCGACGATCCGGCGAGAACCTCGGGGCCCACTTCAGTGACGATCGCGAAATCAGCCGCCCGTTCCAGGGGTGAGTTGCGGTTGCAGGTGAGCGCGATGGTGTGGGCTCCCCGTCTGCGGGCATATTCAACCGCAGCGATGGTGAATGGAGTGCGACCGCTGGTTGCAATACCCAGCACGACGTCATGTTTGCCCGGTCTGCGTTTCTTCATCTCCGCTACCGCGAGCGTCGCGTTATCCTCGCTCGCCTCAGTGGATGCCCCCAGCGCCCTGGATCCCCCCGCCATGATGTACTGCACCGTCTGCGCCCTGGTGTTGAAGGTTGGCGGAATTTCCGATGCGTCAAGCGCGCCCAGCCGTCCGCTGGTGCCCGCGCCGACGTAGATCAGTCGTCCGCCATGCCGCAGTCCATTGGCCACAACATCAATCGCTCGGGCAATCTGCGGCAGCGCGCGCCCCACGGCAGCCGCTACGGTAGCATCCTCGTCATTGATAAGCTGCACGATTTCGAGCGACGACATCTGGTCCAGATCCGCCGCGCTACTCAAAATCTGTTCGGTCGGGAGTTGCCGGAGATCAGAGTTCTGGGGCCGGGATTGGGTCAAGTCGTGCGCCTTTCAGGTGATGAATCAGTCATTCTAATCGTTATCGCGTTTTCTTTTTCGGCTCTTGTCATCCTGAGTCGCGTTTCTTGCGGCAAAGGACCTATGGACTCCTCGCCGCCTGCAGGAACTCGCACGACGACGCAAGGTCATCCCAACCCCTCAACTATGGCGTCGTTAAACTTCGGCCGTATTTGCCTGATCGCCTGATTCAAGCAGTCAGGCCATGTGCGGTTGGTAAGCAGCGTGATCGACAGCTGCCGATCCGGATCGATCCACAGCGACGCTCCCGTATATCCAAGGTGGCCGTACGAGTGAATTCCAAAATATGCGCCCGATTGCGAAGGAGCAGATGGCGTGTCCCATCCCAGCGCTCGCGAAGTGCCAGCAGGAGTACCCTCGCGTCGCGTGAACAAAGCCAGAGTCTCAGGTCCCACCATCGGACTTCCTCCCTTGAGCAGCACGTGGGCGAAGCGAGCTACGTCTTCGGCAGTGGAGAACAGCCCCGCGTGTCCCGCCACGCCCCCAAGCATAAAGGCATTCTCGTCCTGCACTTCCCCTTGAATGACGCGCTTGCGGAAGGTGCTGCGCTCCTTTTCCGGACCAGTCGTTGACCGTGCCGGGCCGCCCGCCTCGCGTTCATCCGCGGTAGGCGGTATGTTCGGCCGAAGCTCTGCGGGCGGGTTGAACGTCGTGTTCGACATGCCCAATCGGCCGAAGATCTCACGCTGACAGAATGTGTCCAGTGATTCTCCGGCGATGCGCTCCAGCGCAACGCCAAGGACAATGAATCCGATGTCGCTGTACTCAGCGCGCGTACCGGGGTCAGCCGACAGTGGCATGGCAAATGCCTTCTGCAGCAGTTCACCCCGATCCTTCGCCTTCAAGAAGAGCTTTTCGTACGCCGGCAGCCCCGAAGAATGCGCCAGCAACATGCGAAACGTAACGTCATGCCGCCGCGCATCTTCAGTCAGAAATTCAGGGACTATGCCCGATACCGGAGTTTCAAGTTCGAGCAGACCCCGTTCGTACAGGATCATCGCCACGGTTGTGGTTGCGATAGCTTTGGTGACCGACGCCAGATCGAACAGCGTGCCGACCGTGACGTCAATACCCTCGCCCTGTCGCGACAGACGCGACCACGACGGTGCACCCTCCAGGTCTTCTTCGTACACAAACTTTCCGAAGGATTTCAGGGCTACCAGTTTCTCTGCGTGGGTCACGGCAAGAGAGGCTGCCGGGAATGCATGTCCCGCGATCGCCTCGCGCAGAACGGAAAACGCGGACGAGAATCGCTGGTCCTGATGCTCGAAGCAGCGGGTTAAAGCTGTTGCGTCGTTGAGAATCTGCGTGCTCGCTTGGGTAATTCTGACCTTCGCGGGTTATAGCAGAGTTGGCTAAGCCCGGTAAAGCTTCCAGCCAAAGGAAGAGGCATCCCCGCGATTACCTGCGTTTGTTGAGGCTTGTCGCCGGGTTGTGTAAAGTCAAACCATCCATTCTTTCAGGGTCAACTCGATGCCCGAAGTTGTTATAGCCTCCGCGCGCGGAAGGCGCGATTGCGCCTTGTTCATCATCGTCTTGTTTGCATCACTCGCGATCGCACTGTCTGCTCCGGCCCTTCAAGCCGAAGAAAGCAATTCCGCCGGACTTCTCGCGCCGGACCAAAGCGCGGCTGCATCTACCTCGGCGACTGCTTCGAATCCCGTGAAACTCAGCGCGGTCGATGCCGTCATCCAGCAGGCGATCGCCGATAACAACATTCCCGGCGTGGTGCTTGTCGTTGGGCACAATGGCAAGGTCATTTATCGAAAAGCCTATGGCCATCGCTCGCTGGAGCCGAAACGCGAACTCATGACACTCGACACGATCTTCGACCTGGCCTCGCTCACCAAGGTGGTGGCGACTACCACAGCGGTGATGCAATTGATGGAACTGGGCAAGGTGCGGATGAATGATCCGGTCGCGAAATATATTCCGGAGTTTGCGCAGAACGGCAAAGAGGACATCACCATACGTCAGCTGCTGACGCATTATTCCGGGCTTGCGCCTGATCTCGATCTCGGCGCCGCCTGGGAAGGGAAGCAGACAGCGTATCAGTTGGCTTGTGTCATGCCTCCGGAGACGACGCCGGGGTCGGGTTTTGTCTACAGCGATATCAACTTCATTATGCTTGGAGCGCTGGTCGAGAAAGTTTCGGGTGAGAGCCTCGACGCATACACTGCGCAAAACATCTTTACGCCGCTCAAGATGACGCATAGCCGCTTTGAACCTCCGGCGGTGTGGCGGTCGAAAATCGCTCCGACACAGTATGACGAGAAGGACAAGATGCTGCGTGGCGTCGTGCATGATCCTACAGCGCGGCGCATGGGCGGTGTGGCGGGGCATGCGGGACTGTTTTCCACTGGAGACGATCTGGCGAAATTCACGCAGGCGCTGCTTGATGGCGGCGATGGAATTTTGTCATCAGAGGCCGTGCAGAAGATGACCTCTCCCGAACAGCCTCCCTCGGCGCCTGTGCTGCGCGGGTTTGGATGGGATATTGACTCTCCGTTTTCGTCCAACCGCGGCGACCTTTTTCCGGTGGGGTCCTACGGGCACACCGGATTCACGGGTACATCGATCTGGATCGATCCGACTACACACTCCTACGTCATTCTGCTGACCAATGCGGTGCACCCCCGGGGGAAGGGAAACGCTGTCGGGCTGCGCGTGAAGGTGGCGACTGAAGTCGCGGCCGCGCTGTCTCTGACCACCGACGAAAAAGAGGCGCTGCGATGGAAGAGCATTACGGGCTACAACGAAGCCTTCAGCGCGGCGCGACGCATGAGTGCGCGCAACGGCACGGTGAAGAACGGCATTGATGTGCTCGCGGCGCACGGTTTCGACGTGCTGAAGCCTCCGGCGGGCTCGGCGCCGGAAGCGAAGAAGCATATCGGGTTGGTCACAAATCAGACGGGGCTCGATGCCTCGGGCAAGCGCACGATCGATGTGCTCGCGACGGCGCCTGGAGTTTCGCTCGATGCCATCTTCAGTCCTGAGCATGGCGTCACCGGCACGCTCGATACCACTGATATCAGCAACTCGAAAGACGCGACGACCGGCGTGCCGGTGTACAGCGTGTACGGCGGAAGCGATGCGGCGCGGCGTCCTCCGCCGGAGGTGCTGCGCACCCTGGATGCAATCGTCTTCGACATTCAGGACGCGGGCGTGCGCTTCTACACCTACGAGACCACGCTGGGATATTTCTTGGAATCCGCGGCCCAGGCAGGCATCGAGATGATCGTGCTCGATCGTCCGAATCCGATTACAGGTTCGTTTGTGCAGGGTCCGCCAGCCGATCCGGGGCACGAGAGTTTCACCAACTATTGGACGGTGCCAGTGCGTCACGGGATGACGATGGGTGAGCTGGCGAAAATGTTCAATGCCGAGCGCGGCATCAATGCGAAGCTGACCGTCGTTCCCATGGATGGCTGGCAACGCGGCGACTGGTTCGATTCGACCGGGCTTGAGTGGGTGAATCCGTCGCCGAATTTGCGCAGCGTGACCGAGGCGGCGCTGTATCCGGGCGTGGCGCTGATCGAGGGCACGAACGTTTCGGTCGGTCGCGGAACGGACACTCCATTTGAACTGGTCGGCGCGCCGTGGATGAAGAGCAAAGAACTGGCGGCTTATCTAAACACGCGCGGTATTGCGGGAGTGCGATTCGTCCCGATGACGTTTACTCCAACTTCGAGCAACTACAGCGGTCAAGCGTGCCAGGGAGTGAACATTGTCATCACCGATCGCAACGGCTTCGATGCACCCGAGTTGGGCATCGAGCTGGCTGCCGCGCTACACAAGCTCTACGCTGCCGATTTCAAGATCGAGAAGATGCAGGGACTGCTGGTGAACCAGAGCGTGTACGACGCCCTCGCGGCGGGCCAGGACCCGCGCCGCATCGCGCAAGACTGGATGGATGAACTGCAAAAGTTCGGCAAGGTCAGGGAGAAGTACTTGATTTACAAGTGAGACCCAAGTGGCGTAGCGCGGGGCAAACGGTTATCTGGGCTTGTATCTATTCAGACCTTCCTTTGGAACAGGCATCTCATACCGTCCGCAGGCGCACGTATCCACGAACTCGAGCATCACGTCCTTACCGACGCCCTCGATATATCGATAGTGCCAAAGCTCCCAGTCGTAGGGGATCGCGCCGACTCTAAAAAGATCGCTCGCCTTCTTCGAACCCGCCGCTGAAAAATGCTGCTCAATCTCGTCCGGCGCACCGTACCGGATGTAGTTACGTCCACGGTCGGTCCTCCATCCGGGGACATTGGTAGCAAAGTGCTCGTTGGCGTAGGCAATGCGCTGGTAGTAGTCCGCCTTGAACGTGTTTTCCCCTGAACCGGGAATTGGGTTGCGGCGCTCCCAGAAATCCTCGACGAACTTGTCTCGCGGCTGATCAGTAGTGAGCTCGTCGAAGTCGGCCCGCTCCTGGTCGGTGATGATGTATGGCACGTCCTCGTTCAGCCATTTCCGCCACGATGGCAGGATAACTGTTTTCACCGGACTCAACTTCTCTTTGTTTCTCGTCGACGGTGGCCCTTTCTTGGTCGGATCCTCGCGCAGTTGATACTCGCCGCAGCCGCAGTCATCGATGAACTCGAAGAACAGGTCGTGGCCGACACCCTTGAGGGTGTGATAGCGCCAGATATCCGACGGATACCGCACGCGCAGTGGGGCATCCGCTGGAATACTCTCATCCCTGCGACCGGGATGCTGTTCGCGCTCATCAGGCGGCCCGTAGAGGATGTAAATTCGCCCGCGGTCGGTTTTCCATCCAGGGACGCCCGCGGCGAAGTGCTGATTCACCTATGCCAGCCGGCGGTAGTGTTCTTCTTTGAAGGTATTTTCGGTTGATCCCGGATTCGGGTTGCGACGCTTCCAGAAATCTTCCACAAACTGATCCCGCTGCTGGTCGGTCTTCAGTCCTTTAAACTCGACGCGTTCCTCGTCGCTGATGAGGTAGTGCACGTCCTCGTCAAGCCACTTTTGATAAGGCGCAGAAAGCACTTGCGCAGCGACATCGCGGTTTTGCGTCGCGGCGAAGGACGCTACAACGACCGGTGAGATCAATCCGCAGAGTAAAATGTGCGATAGCCGAAACCGACCCATGCGGCAGCCTCTTACGGATGGACTAGCAACATCTTAGAAGCTGTATCGGGGTCGGGCAAGTTTCCCGCAACTTTCCAGGAGGCGCAATCGTGCGTCGCACCATCTTGCTGTTCTTCTCCCTTCTGTCTGCCGGTATTGCGTACTCTCAGGCTCCCTCCCCGAAAGACGTCGATATCCTCGCGCCCGACGGCACCAAGCTGCGCGCGACTTTCTTCGCCGCAGCCAAGCCCGGTCCGGGAGTGTTACTGCTGCACATGTGCAACACGGTGCGGAAGTCGTGGGAACCCGTCGCCACGGAGCTCAGCGAGAAAGGAATCAATGCGCTTACCATCGACAATCGCGGCTTCGGCGAGAGCGGCGGACCTCGCTTCGAAGGCGCATCCCAGGACGTTTTGAAGCAATTGCGTGACAAGTGGCCGGGAGATTTCGACACGGCGCATGACTTCCTGGTCGCTCAGTCCGGGGTCGACAAGACGCGAATCGCCGTCGGTGGCGGCAGTTGCGGTGTCGAGAACGCAGTAACAGTCGCCGAGCATTATCCGGATACCAAGGCATTAGTCCTGCTGGCCGGAGGCACCGACCTGGCCGGCATCAACTACATCGCGCACAAGCCGGAATTGCCGATCTTCACCGCTGCGGCTGCCGATGACGAGTACAACCCCGCGACCCTGCAACTGATGCAGTGGTACAGCGAGCTCTCGGGTAATCCCCGCACGAAGTTTTCCGGATTCAAAGATGGCCGGCATGGCACGGAGATTTTCGGGCCGCATCCGGAGTTGGTGCACCAGATCGTGGCATTCCTTGTGGATACGCTGGTTACATCCCCTGTCGATCTGAAGGCCACGGTCTCGCCACGAAAGACGGCCGCCTCCGAATTTTGGGCGCTGGTGAACCAGCCCGGAGGGGCCACCAAAGCTGCGGCCATTTTTCATGAGGAGCTGAAGCGCGATCCAAATGCTTTCGTCTTCCCGGAATTTCCGATGAATCTGCTGGGATACGCGCGGCTGCAGGCTGGCGACAAGGAAGAAGCCATCGAGCTGTTCAAACTCAATACAGCTGCGTACCCTGCCTCGGCGAACGCCCGGGACAGCCTGAGTGACGGCTACCTGGCCGCAGGTCGAAACGATTTGGCGCTGGCGGCAGAGCAGAAATGCCTGGAATTGCTGCCCGCCGACACGAACGATGCCCAGTTCAAGACTCAGCTCGAACAGGCGGCAAAAGAAAAAATCGCTAAACTGAGATCTGAGCAGAAGTAACTACGGATTGTCATCCTGAGGCGTTCTTTGGGCCGAAGCAGCTCTATGTATCCTGCCGGCGAGTTGCGTAGGTCCCTTCGACTGCGCTCAGGGCAGGCTCTTCAGTCCGCAAAGTGCGCGGACCTTAGGATGACAAGCGTGCGACATCCGGATCTTCGCGTTTCCCCCTTCTTCGAATTTGACAGGGTAACTGTCACTAAAGTGACCGTTCGTAATTTGAAAATCCGTGGTGCCGGATTCAGAATCTACTTGCCCACCACTTCGTAGTTCATCGCATCTTCCTGGCCGGGAAGTGACGCCGTTGAACGAAACCACTCTGGCCTGATGGGGAATCCTAGAAGTCATGTCACGCGCAAAAGCAACCATTCTCTGCATTGACGACCACTGGAACGGACTCATTGCGCGGAAGATGTTGCTCGAGAAAAACGGCTACGAGGTTCTGGAAGCCAGTGGCGGAGACGAAGGGCTGAAGGTGTTTCGTTCGCGCAACGTGGATGCCGTAGTCGTCGACTATCAGATGCCCGGGATGAATGGGGACGTGGTAGCCGAGAAGATAAAGCGCATCAACTCGCATGTCCCGATCATGCTTTTATCTGCCTACGGACCGCTGCCCAAGAGCAAGCTGCGCGCAGTGGATTCGTTCTTGACCAAGTCGCAACCGCCGAAAATTCTCTTGTCCACGCTGCAAGGACTGCTGGGCGATCAACATAAACCTTTTTTCTCCCGTTGGCTCGATCAATGGAAGAGCCGGAATCAGGTGAGCTCGTGAAATTCTTGAAGTTACTTCTTCGCCAAAGTTGCACGCACCGTTTCTCGTGGCCGCGCATCGACGACAACGGACGTCATTATCAAATATGCCTGGCTTGTGGAACGGCGTACGAATACGACTGGAAGATGATGCACCGGACGAACCGCCTGCTCGTGGCCGCCGTCCAACACGAATTGCACAGCGGTAGTCTCTCGCGCTAGCCCTGGCAGTGGGCGTGGTCGAGCAGTCGCGCTGTGCAATAACCGAAGCAGGAATGTGCCATGACGCATTTTTTTCAACGTCGGCCTCCCAGACGGGCTCCGCGGGTTTGTCTTCACGGGACTATCTCGGCTGTGATTCGCCTCGAGAACGGTCGACAAATTCCTGCCACACTACGGCAACTCTCCATCACTGGGGGATTGTTGGACCTTGCGATCTTCCTGGAAGAGCGCGCCTGGGTGGATTTGACCATTTACCTGAGTTCCGGCGGTGTGCGAGGCACGGCTGAGGTGATGTTTCCCATGCGCGGGGGTGTGGGCTATCTGCAGCCGTTTCGGTTTACCAGCCTCGGCGCGGAAGAACTTCACGCACTCGATCAGGAAGTAACGGGCCTGCTGAAGCAATCCGCGACGTCAAAAACAGCGCGACTCGGGCTTGCGGGCGCCGCGCTACTACCTGGAGTCGTGGTAACTACTTCCCGGTCCCCTGCAACTCTCGCTGTTATCCGGACAAGCCGTAGCTGGAGTGCCCGCGCCGCATCAGGCTGGATAACTCCGGGCTCGTAATCCTGCATCCTAGCGGCTAAAGCCGTAGTAAGCTTGAGGGCATACACCGAAGCCTGGAGGTGCGGGATGCGCATGATTTTGACACTGCTGCTGGTCTCGGGAATAGTGTTTGGGCAGTCGACGGACCAGTCGAGACCCAAGTTGCCCCCGGCGGACAACACAGCGCAAAGCGAAAAGATCAGCGAGATGACGTCGGCTCCGGCCGGCGCCAGCATGGAACAGGCGCCCGATCCCAATGTGGCCGTGATCCCCTCGGGAAGCAAAGTCCCCCTGCTGCTCAAGCAAGCCATCTCCACCAAGAACGCGCGCGAGGGCGATCCGGTGTACGCCGAGACTGCGTTTCCCTTCGTGATGAACGATCACATTCTGATTCCTGCCGGAACTTACATCCAAGGCAAGATCATGCACACCGAGCATGCGGGCCGCTCGAAGAAGCGCGCAGAACTGCTGATTCATTTCACGTCGATGATTTATCCCAGCGGCTACACGGTGATGCTGCCCGGATACATCGAAAATACGCCTGGAGCCAATGACAAAGGTGTGAAAGACGCAGAAGGCACGATCCAGCAGGACAAAGACACGGGCAAGCGGATTGAAGACGCCGCCAAAGGCGCGGCGGTCGGCGGCACGGTGGGCAGCATTGGCGGGGCTGCGGCCGGAGGGTTCAACGGCGCTCGGTATGGCGGCCTGGCCGGGATGGCAGGAGGCGTGGCTTGGGCGCTGCTGAAGCATGGTCCGGAAGTGAAGCTCGAAGTCGGCACCTCGCTCGAGATGGAGATTCAGCGCGACGTGAAGGTCGACGCCAGCCGGATTCAGATGGCGAAGGCGCAATAGGACCCTGAATCCTCTTGTCATCCTAAGGCGCGCTTATTGCGCCCCAAGGATCTATGCAGTAGCGCGGGCCGATTTGCATGGGTTCTTCGGCCCGCAAACTACGCGGTCCTCAGGATGACAATGCATTTAGGTATTCAGAGTGGCAAGCGCCCTCCCGCATCAAGCCAAGCAACTTTCGCATTCGCAATTTGCTCTCCGGGCCCGCGCCGCTGCTATACAATCCGCGGTAGGGGCGAAGCTGGCCCGATCGTGGGAGGCGCTTGTGGAAGCATTCGGCTTTGGTTTTGGAACGATTATCGCCGTCATCGTCGTCATTTATCTTCTCAGTTCCATCAAGATTCTCGCGGAGTACGAACGCGGCGTGATCTTCCGCCTCGGGCGTTTGTTGCCGGCGGCCAAGGGTCCGGGAGTGATTCTGGTGTTCACACCGGTCGACCGCATCGTGCGCGTGTCACTGCGGCAGGAGGCGCTCGAAGTGCCTCCGCAGGACATCATCACGCGCGATAACGTCACTCTGAAGGTCAACGCAGTCATCTTCCTGCGCGTAATTGAGCCGCGAAAGGCGGTCGTGGAAGTTTCGAATTACGTGTACCAGACTTCGCAATTTGCGCAAACCACGCTGCGCTCGGTTCTGGGCGAACAGGAACTGGACGAACTGCTGGCGCATCGCGACAAAATCAACTTGCGGCTGCAGAGCATTCTGGACACGCACACGTCGCCCTGGGGCGTGAAAGTGACGAACGTCGAAGTCAAGCAGGTCGATATGCCGGAGTCGATGCTGCGCGCCATGGCCAAGCAGGCCGAGGCCGAGCGCGAGAAGCGGTCGAAGATCATTCACGCCGAAGGCGAGTTCTCGGCAGCGCAGCGACTGGTCGACGCGGCGCATCTGCTCTCGAGCGAGCCGGTCAGCGTGCAGTTGCGCTATCTGCAGACGCTGACGGAGATCGGCGTAGAGAAGAATACGACGGTGGTATTCCCGGTGCCGGTGGACTTCTTCTCGGGGATTCAAAAGATGCTGGGCAAGGCCGGCGATGACAAGCCGGCAAAGACGGCGTAATTGCTCTGGTGGCGACGGGTGCCTTCGCCCGTCCCGCCAGCGCCAAGCGCGATTGTGTTCATGGTCGGCGCCCGGCCATTAGGGGGTTGAGTTATGGCTTCGTCGGAAGATACTGAGATAACACTAGGGACGGGCAAGTTGCTCGTGCTCTTTTTCGGCCTGGTTGGCGTGTGCGCATTGTTTTTCGCGCTGGGATATTCACTGGGACGAAAGTCGGAGCCGACGGTCGCGGCCGCGAGTGCGGCTACTCCGGCGACTTCCTCGAACCCGAGCAAAGCGAGCGGCGCGTCGACAGCCAACCCTCCCCCGTCGATGACCTTCTACAAGTCGGTCGAGCAGAAAGATGCTAACCCGCAACTGACGCCGCCCGCTGATACAAAGACCGACACGTCGGCTACTGCTGCAACCAATTCCACCACGACCGCTCCGGCTACAACTCCGGCGGCGAACCCCAACGATTCCGCCACCGCGCTGCCTGCATCCGGATATTTCGTGCAGGTGGCCGCCGTCAGCAAACAGGACGACGCGGAAGCGTTGGTCGATGCGCTCAAGAAAAAGAATATCCGGCATTTGTTGCGTCGCGCGACCACCGACAAGCTGTTTCGGGTGCAGCTTGGACCCTTCGCCGAGGTAAAGGAAGCCGAGGCCATCCGCACGCGATTGATCGGGGATGGCTACAGCCCGATCCTGAAGAAGTAGTTTGTACATTGACACCCATCGATTTCCGCGATATCTGTAGTTCTCATGTCCTCTGAAACTTCTCTGGATCGCGTGCTTCACGCTATCGCCGACCCTACCCGCCGCCGCATTCTGCTGGTCTTGAAAGAAGGTGTGGAGAGCAAGACCCCGGCACCTAAGCATTTGCAAGCCTCCTGCTTATGTGGCGGGGACATCGAAGAGCGCATCCATCTTTCTCAGCCGACGGTATCGCATCATATGGCGATTTTGACGAAGGCCGGACTGGTTGATGCAACGAAGCATGGCCAATGGCGGTGGTATCGGCGGAATGAGAAAGCGATCCGCCAGGTGGTGAAAATCCTTGCGTGGAAAGCTGTAACAATTTGGAGTTGTCATCCTGAGCAGTCGAAGGATCCCTATCAGCTGTAGTGTTGACTGAGGATTTCTCTCTAGATACGAGCACGTCGCCCGCGAGCATTGTTGAGCAAGTAGGGATCCTTCGACTCCGTCTTCGTCCGCTTAGTGCGGACGATAACTCCGCTCAGGATGACAACGCGTTTGGCGAGTGCCTGCGCGGATGCGGTGCCCGGCTCTACTTTCCCAGGCCCACTTCTCCAGATCTCCCGTGGAGCGGAGCAATCCCAACTGCGCGCGCTGTAATTCAAAGGTCACATCCTGAAGCGTGATGAAGCGCTCGCTCATCTGCGAGCGCGCGTCGTCGAGATCGTGCAGGTTCGAAATTCCCGCATCGATTTTCGTTTGGATAGCCGTCAGATTCTTCTGCGCGATTTCGGCTTCGAGTTCGGCCACGTCGCGCGCCGCCTGCAACTGCGCCACCAAGCGTTGCAGGCGCAACGTCTCTTCCGAAACATGGTTTTTCGCGGCTTCGGCTTGCTTACTCGCTGTGAGCGCGTCGGCGTCGGCGACCTGTGCGCGGGCGCGTTGCGAGGAATTAAACAATGGGAAGCGGATACTGACGCCTACGGTAGCGTTGTTCTGCTGGTAAGTATTGGTCACGCACAACACCGAAACGCCGCCCACGGTGCAGGGTTTCGAGGGAATGTAATAGTTCTCGAAATTATTGAATTTGGAGAGAAGCGCATACTGCGCAGCGAAATCTACGCTCGGCCACAGGGCCTTATGCTCTCCCTGCGCGCGCAGATATTGTGCGCGGGCGTGCTCCACAGAAGCCTGCACCGCGGGGCTGGAGTCGGCCGCCGCCTTCGGCGCCTCGTCTGCTGTCGCAGGCGCCGGGGGCGCGGGAATCGAGTCAGGATCGGTTTGAATGGCTGCGGCTGGTAGCCCGGTGAGCTTGGAAAGATGCTCCCGAAGCACGTCAGCCGCGCCCTGCGCTTCGGCAATGCGCAAGCGAACGCGTGCCGCTGAGAGGCGCGCCTTGGTTCCTTCAATTTCGCTGTCGACGCCTTCTTTGACGCGCTGGGCTACCGCCGCTTCGATCTTGTTGGCATCAGCCTGGGTCTCCTGTAGTTTCGCCAGACGCTGCTCCCACTTCGCTAACTCCGCGTAGCTGAGGGCCGCATCCTGAATGATCTGATTGCGCTGATCCTTTGTCCTCAAAGATGCAACCGACGACTCGACCTTGGCCGCCTTTAGAAACTCGCGTAGCGACGGGTTCAACAGCGCCGACTGAGCGTTGACGGTGAACAGCGACGGAGCCGATCCTT